>NZ_CP134196.1:1474948-2949897 GCF_031585635.1 Paraburkholderia sp. FT54
CGGCCTTCCATCCAGCACCAGTCGCCGCTTGCATGCAGAAAGCGGAACTCGGCGACGTAGTCGTCGCCGGTTTCCACCGCATGGTCCACTGCTTCGTTCAGCGCGATCAGATCGGCCGGATGAATCAGTTCGAAAAAACCGCCGGACGTGTTGGCAAAGCGGCCTTCGGCATAGCCCGCGAGCGCTTCCAGCTCGCGGCTCCACCAGACCTTGCCCGACGTCGGCTCGTGCGACCATGCGCCCATACGCGCGCCGCGCATGGCGAGACTCAGCACGTCGCGGCTTTCCTGCAACTCCCGCTGCGCGAGTTGATGCGCGGCCACGGACGCCTCGGCATTGCGCCGCGCGAGCAACAGCTCCTGCTCGTACTTATGGCGATCCGCGACGATCAGCACCGCGACTTCGAGGCAGGTCATGTCGCCATGACGGCGGCGCACCGCGTTGAGCAGCATCGGCACCATGTGGCCGTCTCGATGCATCATGTTCAGCTTGACTTCGGCCACTGAACCCTGCATTTGCAGCAGCGGCGCCCAATGCGTCTGATAGAACACCTTGCCGCCGGCGCTCAGCAGATCCTGGATTTGCTTCGCCCCGGCGAGCTCCGCGGTCTCATAGCCGAGCCAGCCGCAGAAGGTCGCGTTCACGCGCAGGATGCGGCCGTCGGCATCGGTGACGAGCAGGCCGCAGGCGGCGTGCTCGAACAACGCGTCGGCTGAGGGCAACGGGCGCTCCGTGCTTTGCATCGTGCTACAGGCTCATCGGCCCGAGAAACGCGTTCATCGCGGCCGCGCTTGCACTCGGCGAGCTCAGGTGCGGACAATGGCCGACGTTTTCGATGAGGTGCAGCGTGCTGCCGGGAATCATGCGCTGCAGGTATTCGCCGACCGCGCGCGGCGCGATGATGTCGTCGCTGCATTGCAGAATCAGCGTGGGCGTGGTGGAGCGCTGCAAGATCGCGCGATGGTCCGAGAGAAACGTGACGCGCGCGAATTGCCGCGCGATCTCGGGGTCGGTGCGGCAGAAGCTGTTGGTCAGTTCGACACCGAGTTCCGGCTGTTCCGGCGCGCCCATGATGGCCGGCGCCATGGTGCTCGACCAGCCGAGGTAATTGCTTTCGAGAGTGCGCAGCAGGTCTTCGATATCTTCGCGCGAGAAGCCGCCGACGTAATCGCCGTCGTTCACATAGCAGGGCGATGGGCCGACCATGACATGAGCGGAAAAGAGTTGCGGCGCCTTGAGACTCGCGATCAGGCCGATCATCGCGCTGACGGAGTGGCCGACGAACACCACCGGGCCCTCGGCGACCTCGCGGATGATCTCGATCAGGTCGCTGGCGTAGCCGTATAGCGAATCGTATTTGTCGATGTCGTAGGCGCTCAGATCCGACGAACCACTGCCGACGTGATCGAACAGCACGGTGCGGTATTCGTCATGGAACGACGGCGTGAGGCAGCGCCACATGCTCTGATCGCAACCGAAGCCGTGCGCCAGCACCATGGTCCGTTTGCCACTGCCGGAAATCCGTATGTTGTTGCGTTGAGTGATGCTCATTGTCGGGTCCTGAAGCCTGCGGGGGTGAGCGCGGCGATTACGCCAGGCGTGCGCCTCGGCCGGTATTCAGGAGAATGGTACCCCAGTCTTGCCGTTCAGCCATGTTGCCGTGTCACAAGGGGAATCGCGGCGAGCACTCATTCGGTCTTGATCTCCGGCTGCGGCGCCTGCAGCGGCTCGTGTCCAAATCGTTCGTATTGCGAAATCACCTGGGCGCCGAGCAGCAGCAAGGTCGCCAGCCATTCCAGGCTGAACAGGATCACAATGGCCATGGTCAGCGACCCATACACCACGCTGACCTGGGAGAGCGTCGCGAAATACCAGACCAGCACGTGCCGCGTAATCTCCCACAGCACGGCGGCGACCACGCCGCCGAACAGCGCATGTTTGAGCGAAGGGCGTCCGACCGGCATGACCATATAGATCGAGGTCAGCACGAAGACCTCGCCCGCGAGGCCGAGCAGATACAGCACCACGCGCGAGAGGCCCTGCAACGAAACATGCAGGCCGAACAGATCGATGCCTTCGGCGCCGATCGCCTCGAGCCCGCTCGACACGAAGGTGACGATCAACAGGCCCACGCCGAGAAAAAGAATGTAGCAATACGGTAGCATCGCGGAGAGCAGGAAGTGTCGCCGCCGCACCACCACGCGGTGGACGAAGATCAGCGACATCGCGTTCTCGAGCACGGTGAAGGCGAGGGAACTGAAAAAGATCATGGTGAGCAGCAACACCCAGCCGATGACCGCGCGATGCGCGAGAAAATTGGCGAGCTCGCGCACCAGCGCATTCGACTGGCCCGGCACGAGCCATTGCAACAGATGCGCGAGCGCCGCGAGCAGAACATGTTGCGGCACGAAGCGCGACAGGGCGATCACGATCAGGATCATGAGCGGCACGATCGACAGCAACGCGTAATACGCGACCGCGCCCGCGAGCAGCAAGCCCTGGTTTGCACGGAATGCCTTCAAGGTCTGCAGAGCGAAGGTGCCGGGATGTTTCGCCACATACAACGCGTGGTCGTCGATGATGGAATGCATGGGACCTCACAGCGCGCGTGGCCGGCCTGCGGGAATGCTGGCTTTGCCGACGTGCATGCCTTGTTGCTCCTGCATACTCAAGCAAGAATGCAGCCACGCTGGCAGTGCCGTTTTTCTCTGGCACGCCGATTCGCAACACTGTCGCAGGAATGCAGTTTGCTTGCCGGCTGTATCGCCGTTGTATAGACATGCTTCAGCGCGTATGAAAAGCGCGTTGTCATATGGCATCTATCATTCGCAAGCGCGGTGTGCCACATCCACACGCGCGCTTTCCCATCGGAACCCCCATTGACTATGGCCTCTGACGAAGCAGTCCTCGCGGACCTGGTGGTGGCGCGGCCGGAGGGTTTGTATTGCCCGCCGGGCGACTTCTACATCGATCCATGGCGGCCGGTGGAACGTGCCGTGATTACCCACGCGCATTCCGATCACGCGCGCTTTGGGCATCGGCACTACCTCGCGTCGCATGCGGGGGCCAATGTGCTGCTGTCGCGTTTGCCTGGCATATCCCTGCAAACCCTGGCGTATGGCGAGCGGTTCGACCTCAACGGCACGACTGTGTCGTTGCATCCCGCGGGGCATGTGCTCGGCTCGGCGCAACTGCGGATCGAGTCCCACGGGCGTGTCTGGGTGGCCTCGGGAGACTACAAGCTCGACCCCGACCCGACCTGCGATGCCTTCGAACCGGTGCGCTGCGATACCTTCATTACCGAGTCGACCTTCGGCCTGCCGATCTATCGTTGGGACGCGCCGCAAACCGTGTTCGACGGTGTCGATTCGTGGTGGCGTCATAACGCCGCCGAAGGACGCGCATCGGTGCTGTTCTGCTATTCGTTCGGCAAGGCGCAGCGCGTGCTGGCGAGCGTCGATGCCGGCATCGGGCCGATCTTCTGTCACGGCGCCGTGGAGCCGCTCAATCGCGCGTATCGGGACGCCGGCGTGCGTTTGCCTCCGGTGCGTCTCGTCAGCGAGATAGCGAGCAAGGACAAGGCGGCGTTCCGGCAGGCGTTGATCGTGGCGCCGCCGTCCGCCCAGGGCAGCGCATGGCTCAAGCGCTTCGGCGACTATAGCGATGCGTTCGCGTCGGGCTGGATGCGTCTGCGTGGCGCGCGCCGCAGGCGCGGCGTCGACCGTGGCTTCGTGCTGTCGGATCACGCCGATTGGCCGAGCCTGCAAACGGCCATTCAGGCGACCGGCGCCGAACGCGTGATCGTGACGCATGGCTCGGTCGAACCGATGGTGCGCTGGTTGCGAGAGCAAGGTCTCGAGGCCGGCGCGTTTGAAACGCAATATGGCGACGATACGGTGGAAGCCGACGCTGCGGGTGGGGATGAAACAGCCACGACGGGCAGTGTGCCGCCCGAGTTCGAACAGGCGGGCCAGCACGATGCGTCGGCTGACGACCCGGCCAACCCGCCGAGCCGCGCATGAAACGCTTCGCCGCCCTCTATACCGCGCTCGACGCGACCACGTCCACACACGACAAACTCGAAGCGCTCACGAGCTACTTTGCCGTAGCCGAGCCGGAAGATGCGGCGTGGGCGTCGTATTTTCTCGCCGGCGGCAAACCGCGTCAGTCAGTGCCGACGCGTCTATTGACCGAGATTGCCCGCGAGCGCGCCGGTTTGCCCGCGTGGTTATTCGAGGAGTCCTATCACGCGGTGGGCGATCTGGCCGAAACCATCGCCCATATCCTGCCGCCCGCGCAACGCAGTTCCGAACTGGGCCTCACGCAGTGGATCGAGCAACGCGTGCTGACCTTGCGTGGCGTGGCGCCGGAAGAGTTGCGCACGCGTTTGCTCAGCTACTGGGACGAACTCGATTGGGGCGGCCGCTTTCTGCTGACCAAACTGATCGGTGGCGGGTTTCGGGTCGGCGTCGCGCGGCAACTGGTGGTGAGGGCGCTGGCGGAAGTAGCGGGCGTCGATCATAAACGGATCGCGCAACGCATGGTGGGTTGGACCGACTCGCAACAGAAGCCCGATGCCGCGCGCTATCTGCGTTTGATCGCACCCGAGGCGACCGCTGACGAGACGCAGCCCGGCGAGCCCCAGCAGGAGAGCGACCTCGGCCTGCCGTATCCGTTCTTTCTCGCGCATCCGTTGCAGACCGATCCGGCGACGCTCGGCGATCCATCGCAATGGCAGATCGAATGGAAGTGGGACGGCATTCGCGCGCAACTCGTCAAACGCGGCGGACGGGTCTGGCTGTGGTCGCGTGGTGAGGACCTGATCACCGATCGATTCCCCGAAGTCGCGGCGTTGGGCGTGGCACTGCCGGATGGCTTCGTGATCGACGGAGAGATTCTTGCGTGGGAACCGGGCGCTATGGCGCCGCTGCCGTTTGCGCGCCTGCAACCGCGCATTGCCCGCAAAACGCTGACGAAAAAAATCCTCGCCGATTCGCCCGCCACGCTGCTCGCCTATGACCTGCTCGAAGCCCACGGCAAGGACCTGCGCATGACGCCGCTCGCGGAGCGGCGCGCGCAACTGGATGCGCTGGCTGGTTCCATCGACGGCACGCTCGCGCGCGATCTGCTGCGGGTGTCGCCGCTAGTGCGCGCTGCGGACTGGCAGGCGCTGGCGGCGTTACGCGACGAGAGCCGCTCGCGCGGCGTGGAAGGGCTGATGGTCAAGCAACGCGAATCGATGTACGGCGTGGGCCGCACCAAAGCATCAGGCACATGGTGGAAATGGAAGATCGATCCGTATGCAGTGGATGCCGTGCTGCTTTACGCGCAACGTGGCCACGGCCGCCGCGCGAGTCTCTACACCGATTTCACCTTCGCGGTGTGGGATGAAGCGAACGGTGTGCGCACGCTGGTGCCGTTCGCCAAGGCTTATTCCGGTCTGACCGATGAAGAAATGCGCCAGGTGGATGCGATCGTGCGCAAGACCACGATTGAAAAGTTTGGCCCCGTGCGCAGCGTCACGCCCACGCTGGTATTCGAAATTGGCTTCGAGGGCATTCAGGCGAGTCCGCGTCATAAATCCGGCGTGGCGGTGCGTTTTCCGCGCATGCTGCGCTGGCGCACCGACAAACATATCGACGACGCCGATACGTTGGCGATGCTCAAAGGCTTCATCGACGAGCGTGCGGGATAACCCGCTGAGTACAAATCCCTAAAACGGTGCCGGGTTTTTAGCCAGCAGCGTTTTATTGCGTGAGCTATGGTGGTGAGGTAAGGCGTACGCGGCTGCGCTGCGAGCGCGGCGCGACGCAAACAGAAGCCATCGCCTGGCGAACGATGAGCTTTGTCCGCGCTTCAGGAGCGAATCTTGCGCGCATGTTCCGAAGTGCCCGCGAGTGGCGCACGGAAAAAGCCAAGGAGAAGATGGTGACGTTCGACGACCGGATGGACGATAACGAAGACGTCGTAGTGTGGCGGCCTATCCAGTATGCGATGGCATCGCACCGGCGCGTCCTCGTGGTGGACGATTACCGGGAGGCGGCAGAGGCATTGCAAATGTTGCTCACGGCCGACGGCTTCGAATGCCGCGCGCTCGAAGATCCATTTGCGGTCTGCGCAATGGCCCACGAATGGCAGCCGTTCGCAGTGGTGCTGGACATCAAGATGCCGGGCCTCGATGGATTGGAGCTAGCTCGGCGCCTGCGCGCCCATCCTTCGACTTCGCATATGTTGCTGGTGGCGTGCACCGCGTTCGCTTCGCGCGACGACCGGGCACGCGCCAAGGCCGCTGGTTTCGATGCGCATTGCGCGAAGCCGCTGACGCCGGAGCGCCTGCTGCGCGTGCTTGAATCGGCGGCCGCGCTACACGCCGGCGGCCAGCCGTAAAGGCTGCGTGCGGTTTGAAAGAAATTCCCCATAGGGTGCCCGTGGAATTCAAGGCGGATTGACGCGGACGAGACGATGTCGAATGCGTGACTTCAATAATAGTTTTGCTGTGCCGGATATCGAGCAGCGCGAAATATATTTAGGCTTATTGAATATATCGCCGTGCCGGTTGGCTTATCTATTGCAGACAGCAGCGCAGCTGACAGGTCTGCAAGGTCAAGCCCTTGCAGCCGGTCAATCGAAACAATAACGCTCGTTCAATCCGGCGCGTACTTGAACTCAGGTAGCGACTCAAGCGATTTTTTGGTCGCTTCCGGCAGCACCACACGACGGTTATTGATCTGCAGATCGTTGAACGGCACGGCGACCAGGTGCTTGCCCATGCCCAGGAATCCGCCTACCGACAGGATCGCGTACGTGCTGCGGTCGCCACTCGGCGAGACGATCAGATCGTCCAGCGTGCCGATGGTGTCCTTGTTCTTGTTATAGACATCCGCGCCACTCAGCTTCGACGCGCGGTAGCCGCTTGCGAGCTGTACCACGTCCGTGCGTCTTTCCGTAATCGCCTGAGGGGCGCCCTGAGCGTAGGCTGTGCCATACGAAGCTAGCGTGGCGAGGAGCAGGGCGGTTGCGGCCAGCGAATTGATCTGGATTCGTTGCATGATGGTTCTTCTCCCTGATGGCATGTGCGGCGCTTCCTGTCCCGCGCCGCTTCACTGAGGCAGCTTTCACCTTGCCTGCTGCAAAAGTTGTGCCGCGCGGCTCAAATACTCATGTCGATCCCATCAGGTCCGGAACTTGCTAAATCAGCGGGCTTGCTGTTCGAAATTCCGATGGTGCATTTCATGCAGACGGAATTCCTGCATCGACTGATCCACTGTCCGCACTAAAACACGCGCTTCAGCGCCTCTAGCTTCCACAGGAACCACTATGTCATCCCAGGCTAACTACTCGACGCGCATTGCGGAAGGCACGCCTTTCCCGCTTGGCGCGACATGGAACGGAAGCGGTGTCAACTTCGCGCTCTTCTCGGCGCACGCCACCAAGGTTGAACTATGTCTGTTCGATGAGACCGGCGAAAACGAAATCGAACGCATCGAACTGCCGGAATACACCGACGAGGTATGGCACGTGTTCGTGCCGAATCTCAAACCGGGCGCGGTCTACGGTTATCGTGTGCATGGCCCTTATGAGCCGGAGAACGGGCATCGTTTCAATCCGAACAAGCTGCTGCTCGATCCGTATGCGAAGGCGCATATTGGTGAACTCAAATGGGCGCCGGAAATTTTCGGCTATACGCTGGATTCCGAAGAGGGCGACCTGTCTTTCGACGAGCGCGACAGCGCGCCCTTCGTGCCCAAGTGCAAGGTGGTCGACGCCAATTTTTCGTGGAGTCATCCCGAACGCAACGCGCTGCCCTGGGAGCGCGCGATTTTTTATGAAACCCATGTGCGCGGATTTACCAAACGGCATCCGGAAATACCGGAAAATCTGCGCGGTACTTTCGCCGGGCTCGGGCAGCAGGTCGTCGTCGATTACATCAAAAGCCTCGGCGTGACGTCGGTCGAACTCATGCCGATCCAGACCTTCGTCAACGACAGCCATCTGCTCGACAAGGGGCTCACCAACTACTGGGGCTACAACACGATTGGCTTCTTCGCGGCCGATCCGCGCTTCTTCGCGTCGTCGATCGATTCGGTAGGCGAATTCAAGGAAATGGTGGACCGCTTTCACAACGCCAACCTCGAAGTGATTCTCGACGTGGTGTACAACCACACCGCCGAAGGCAACGAGCGTGGCCCGACGATCTCGTTCAAAGGCATCGACAACGCGTCGTACTATCGGCTGATGCCTGACGAGCCGCGCTATTACATCAACGATACCGGCACGGGCAACACGCTGAACCTGTCGCATCCGCGCGTGCTGCAAATGGTGACCGACAGCCTGCGTTACTGGGTGACGGAAATGAAGGTGGACGGTTTCCGATTCGACCTCGCCACGATACTCGGCCGCGAATTGCATGGCTTCGACGAGGGCGGCGGTTTCCTCGACAGTTGCCGGCAGGACCCGGTGCTCTCGAGTGTGCGGCTCGTGGCTGAACCGTGGGACTGCGGTCCAGGCGGCTATCAGGTCGGCGGCTTTCCGCCGGGCTGGGCCGAGTGGAACGACCGCTTTCGCGACACGGTGCGCGAATACTGGAAGGGCGATGAAGGCAAGGTCGCCGATCTCGCCAAGCGCCTCACCGGTTCGGGCGACAAGTTCAATCATCGCGGCCGCCGCCCGTGGGCCAGCGTGAACTTCATCGCCGCGCACGACGGCTTCACATTGAACGATCTGGTCTCTTACAACGACAAGCACAACGACGCCAACGGCGAGGACAACAAGGACGGCCACTCGGACAACAAGTCCTGGAACATGGGCGTGGAAGGTCCGACCGACGATCCTGACATTCGTCAGCAGCGCGAGCGGCAGAAACGCAATCTGCTGGCCACGCTGCTGCTCTCGCAAGGCACGCCGATGATTCTCGCGGGCGACGAATTCGGCCGCACGCAGAAGGGCAATAACAACGCATATTGTCAGGACAACGAGATCAGCTGGGTGGATTGGGACGCCATCGACGATGACGGCCGCGCGCTCACCGAGTTCGTCAAGAATCTGACCACGATGCGCCACCGTCTGCCGGTATTGCGGCGCGGCCGCTTTATCACAGGTGAATATAACGAGGCGCTGGACGTGACCGACGCACGCTGGCTCTCGCCGGACGGCACGGATCTCTCGCAGGAACAGTGGGACGATCCGTCGATGCGCTGCTTCGGCCTCGTGATCGACGGCCGCGCGCAGGCGAGCGGCATTCGCCGTCCGGCGTCGGACGCAACCTTGTTGCTGGTGCTGAACGCGCATCACGATGTCGTCAACTTTACGCTGCCCGATATTCCCGAGGGCGATCAGTGGACCTGCCTGCTCGATACCAACATGCCCGTGCGTGCCGAGTTGCCGCAATTTGCCGCGGGCGACGCGTATCAGGTGACGGCGCGTTCGATGCTGGTGTTCGCGCTCGAAGCGCCGAGCCACGCGACGCAGCGTGTATTCGACCGCCTCGAAGAGCAACTCACCACGGACGAAAGCGAACCCTCTGCCGGAGCCTGACGGACCCAACCGTCAACCGCATCGAGCCGCGTTGCCGGGTATAGCGCTTGCTCGATTCCGAATGACTGCATGCACGCCGCTTTTTTTTCGGCGTGCGTGCAGCGCAGCCTATTTCGGCCCACGCCAGGTTTAACCGAGGTGATCAAATGGAACAGGAACAAACCTCTCAAGAGGAACAGATCCGCATGCGCGCTTATTACCTGTGGGAGCAGGCAGGCGATCCGAAAGGCACGCCTGACGAGTATTGGGATCAGGCACGCGCCGAGATTGAGAAGGAAGCGCCGCCGATTGAAAGCGGCCCGATTGCCGACGAGCCTTTAAAGTAAGTGCGCTATCCGACAGGACTTTGGCGATTGCCGTATCAAGTGGCAAATTGAACAAAGGATTGCATGCATGAGCGAGGCGCAGCAGTGAGTTGCAATGTTGCCGCCAATCGGCGTGCGCAACTCGCCTCGCCTGTCACAGCCGACAAAAACAGGATCCGCACAGAACAGCGCAAATGAAGGACCTACCCGAACCGCGTGGCGTGAGGCCGGCCGCCCGCATTCAAGCTCCCGCCGCGGCCTTCGGCGTCGACAGTCTGATCGCGCTCGCCGTGGGCGTGACGGTGGTCGCTTGCCTGTACTTTGCGAGCGCCGTGCTGATTCCGATAACGCTCGCCATTCTGCTCAGCTTCCTCGTTGCGCCGCTTGCCGACGTGCTGACGCGTTTGCGGCTCGGCCACGTGGCGTCCGTGTTCGCCGCGGTCGTGATGTCGGTGTCGGTGATCGTCATGCTCGGCGCGGTGATCGCCACGCAGCTGACCGATCTTGCAGCCGGCATGCCACGCTATCAGGCCACCATCGAGCACAAGATGGAAACGGCGCACAACCTGACTATCGGCAAGCTGGACCGCTTTGCGAACGCAGCCGGCCAGGCGTTGCAACGCGCGACGATCGAGCCGCCGCAACCTGCACCGCAGCGCGGCGCGGCTTCGGCCGGCAGCGCGCATCCGACGGCCAGTGCGCCCGCCGCTGTGCCGGTCGAAGTGCGCGAGCCGGTCCCGACGCCGTTCGAACTCGCGAGGCGTGTGTTGTCGCCGGCCATCAGTCCGCTCGAAACGGCGTTTATCGTGTTCGTCGTGATGGTGGTGATCCTGCTGCAACGCGACGATCTGCGCGATCGCGCGATACGTCTTTTCGGCTCGCGCGACCTGCACCGCATGACCATGGTCATGGACGAGGCCGCACGGCGTCTGAGCCGTTACTTCGTTTCGCAACTCGGCCTGAATGCGGGCGTCGGCGTGGTGATCGGCACAGGGCTTTTCATGATCGGTGTGCCGAGTCCGATTCTGTGGGGCATTCTCGCGGCGTTGCTGCGGCTCGTGCCCTATGTCGGCATCTGGATTTCGGCGGCGCTCGCCACCGCGCTCGCCGCCGCCGTGAGTCCGGGCTGGGCCATGGCGATCTGGTCACTGGCACTGTTCGCCACGGTGGAACTGCTGGTGGGGCAGATCGTCGAGCCGCTGCTGTATGGACGCAGCACAGGACTCTCGCCGTTTTCGGTGGTGGTGGCCGCGATTTTCTGGAGCTGGATCTGGGGGCCGATAGGGCTGATTCTGTCGACGCCGTTGACGCTTTGTCTGCTGGTGCTTGGCCGGCATGTGCGGCGTCTGGAATTTCTTGATGTGCTGCTCGGCGATCAGCCGGCGCTGACGCCGGTCGAAAACTTCTACCAGCGGGCGCTGGCAGGCGACCCGGATGAAGCGATCGAACAAGCCGAAACCCTGCTGCGTGACCGCTCGTTGTCGGCGTACTACGACGAGGTTGCGATCAAGGGTTTGCAACTCGCGGCAAACGACGTCATGCGCGGCAGCGTGACAGAGGCGCAGCTTGCACGCATCGAGGCGACCACGAATGACCTCGTGGACGGCCTCGACGGCTACGAAGACCGCGAGCCGGCGACGTCCCCGGTGCAAGAAAGCTGGAGTGCAACAGGGCCGCTTGCGCCTTCAGTTTCTGATGCGTCCGAGAATGCGCAAGCTGAATCGTCGAGCACGCGATCGGCGCCTGCCGGCAATGCGGAAGAAGATCGCGCAACGAACCAGTCGCCGCTCGCGGCCAGCAACCGGGTGTTATGCATTCCCGGACGCGGCCCGCTCGACGCGTTGGCGACAACGATCCTGTTGCAGTTGCTCGGGAAGCATGGGTTCACGTCACGCGCGGTGCCGCATGAAGCCGCGTCGCGCGCGTCGATCGAGAGTCTCGATGCGGACGATGTCGGCGTCGTCTGCATCCTCTATTTGCAGATCGACGGCATTCCGTCGCATTTGCGCTATCTGGTCAGGCGCATTCGTGCACGGTTGCCGAACGTGTCGATCGTCGTCGGATTGTGGGTGGCCGAGGATACGGAGAAGTGGAGCGCGGATCTGCAAAGCGCAATGGGCGCGGAATGTTATGCCACCTCGTTGCAGGAAATCCTCGCTGCTTGCCGGCGTGTCGAAGCGGCTAGAACGCGAACCGAGGAAGAACTGCCGCTTGTGGTCGCGTGTGGTCAATAGCTAACGTGCCAGGAATCTCCGGACGTCATCCACCGTGATGCGACGTGGCATGCCGCGTGCCTTGCGTGCGGCACCGAAGCGAAGAGGGTGGGTATCGTCCAGAAGGGTTGTACTTGCAGAGGGATGAAAACCGCCGCCGGCAGCGCGTCGGGCGGTTCACATCCGGTCAGCGAGGCCTAGTGCCTGGCCGGTTTTTTGGCGGCTGACTTGTCTTTCGAAGCGGCATCCTTATCGGGGACGATCTTCGTGGTGCCGCCGGTGGAAGGCGGATCGCTCGCGGGGAAGCTGTCTTCGACCTGCTTGTCGATCTGCTTTTCGCTCTTGTTCGAGTGCGGGTGCTTTTCCTTGTTTTCGGTCATGGCGTTTTCTCCTTCAGGTTACCGGGTTGTTCATTTCGTGACGGAGGATGCGTCGCCGACTATCGCCATCGCATCCGCCCGCGACACGCCGCATCTCATCGCATCGATCAGGCGCGCGGTCTGCGCTTCGCGCTCGCAAGCCAGCACGGCGACCACCTTGCCGTCCTTCACGTATAGCGAGACGAATTGCTGGTTATCGAGTTCGCCGTCGGTCACGATCTCGTCCCACTCGCTCGCATGGCCGAGATACTCGAAGTTCTTGCCGAAGTGATAGGTCCAGAAATACGGCACGCCGGCGTAGCGATGACGCGCGCCGCACATGTTCTGCGCGGCAATGCGCGCGTGTTGCTGCGCGACGCGCCAATGTTCGATGCGCATCGGTTCCTGATCTTCATGCAGCGGAAACACGGCGATATCGCCTGCGGCGTAAAGACCAGGCGCGGCTTGCATGCCCGCGTTGACGAGCACGCCGCCGTCTTTTTGCAGCGGCAAACCTTCGACAAAACCGGTGGCCGGCGCGACGCCCGTGCCTAGCAGCACGATGTCGGCAGCGACATGCTCGCCGTTTTCGAGCATCACCTGATGCACGTTGCCTTCTTCGCCTTCGAGCGAGGTGACCTTTGCTTCGAAACGGAACACCACGCCATTGCGCTCGTGAAGCGCGCGGAACATCGCGCCGGCGCGCTCACCGAACTGCCTCGCGAACGGCACTTTTTCCGGGGAAATGACGGTCACTTGCGCGCCGCGTTTGCGCAGCGCCGAAGCCGTTTCCAGTCCGATGAAGCTGCTGCCGAGAATCGCGACCTGGGTTTGCTTTGAATCGTCGTCGATTGCGTCCACCAGCGCGGCGGCGTCGTCGAGACTGCGCAGCACGTGCACGCCGCCCAGCTCTACACCGGGAATCGCGGGAAGCTTCGGCACGCTGCCCGTGGCGAGCAAGGCGGTGTCGTATGTCAGTTCGCCATCGCTTTCGAAATGAATCGTGCGAGCGGGTACATCGAGCCGTGCAACTTTCTGGACAATTCGCTCGATGTCGTGCCGCTCGAGCCAGTCCGGCGCGAGAAGCGGCGGTACATCGGCGGGCGCCATTTCACCGGACGGCACGAATTTACTCAGCGAAGTGCGGTCGTAGGGCGCATGGGGCTCATCGCCTACGAGCGTGATGCGGCCACCAAAGCCGCATTCGCGCAGGGTCGCGCAAGCGGCTGCGCCCGCCGCGCCCGCGCCGATCACCACGTAATGCGGTTCTGGCGCGTTGGCATTGCGCGCCGGCTGCGGGAGTTTTTCCGGCGTGACCATGACGTCGTCGCCTGTCACGACCACGGGATAACGGTCGAGCGCGACCAGCGCGGGCGGTTCGAGTACGTTGCCTGTAGAGACGTCGAACGTCCCCTTGTGCCACGGGCAGATGATCCGGCCGTCGCATAGCGCGCCTTCTTCGAGCGGCGCGCCGGCGTGCGGGCAATCGGCGGAATAGGCGCGCACGGTATCGCCGTCGCGCACCAGCAGAATCTTTTCGCCGTCCACCACGACACGTTCAGCGCGGTCGGTTCGCAATTGCGAGAGCTGAGCGACGCATCGGGCAATCGTGGGCATGGCCGGTTCCTCGCGGACGGTGAAATGAGCAAATAGCAGCACAGGCGGCGCAACGCGCGTCAGCACGTCGCGCTGCGGCGCGTCCTTCAAGCCGTTAATCAATCGTCAATGGTCGAGCAATCCATGTGCCTGGATGCACGCATCGCCACAAGCGCTGTTTCCTTACCCATCACGCTATGGAGAACGGCCGAAGTGCGGTAAATTCCGGAACAGGAAATAGCACACGACCATGCACCGCGCATGTCGTGCCATGGCGTCCCTGACGTGTGTCGACCTTTCATGGAGATCGTGACCGTGCAGCGTGCGGAACGTGCCGCAGTCGATTTCCCCATGCCGTCGCGCAATTTCGCGGCGACGCGGCGCATGCTGCTGATCGTGCTCGCCGTTTCGGTTGTGTTTCCTCTGGTCTGTCTCGCGGGCTACGGCTACTTCGATTACCAGCGCCGGATCGCCGATTCGAACGACATGATCGACCGGCTCGCGCGCGTGGCCGAGGAGCAGGCTGTCAAGGTGCTGGATCTGAACCAGCAGATGTCCTCGCGCATCGTGGAGCTGCTCGGCAACGAAGACGACGCGCAGATTCGCGAGCGCGAAGCGCTGTTGCACGATCGCCTGCGCGGAATCGGCGGCGACTTTGCGCAGGTCGCGTCCATCTATGTGCTCGGCGCGACAGGCGACCTGCTGGTGTCGAGCCGCACTTTTCCCGCGCCCGCCATGTCGATCGGGCAGCGCGAAGACTTCACGAGCGCGCGAGCGATGCGCCCGCAGCCGTATTTTTCGCTGCCGATGTTCGGCCCGCTCTCGCAGACCAATGTGTTCACCACCGCGACGGGCCGCTCGGACGCGGACGGCCAGTTCCTCGGCGTGGTCTCGGTAGCGCTGCGCAACGAGTACTTTTCGCGCTTCTATCGTGAACTGACCAACGGCGATTCGTCGCTCGCGCTCGGCCTGTATCGCCAGGACGGCAACCTGCTGGTGCGCTATCCGCCGTGGCCGCCGGGCGCGCAGCCCAGCGCGCAGAGCAAATTCACCCAGGCGTTGCGCGACAAACAGCTGTTCGGCCACGTCCGTCTGAATTCGACGGTGGACGGCGTGGAGCGCCTGCTGGCGTTTCGCCGCGTTGGCGACTATCCGCTCTATGTGATGAGCGCCTACGCGACTTCGTCGATCGGCGCGGCATGGCAGCAGCACTTCATCATGATCGCGGCGCTCACGGCCGTGCCCTGTATCGCGATCTGGCTGCTGGTGTTCTACTCGCTGCGTCAACTGGAAGGCGAGCGCCGCGCGTGGGAACGCTGGCAGGGCGAAGTGGCGATGCGTCTCTCGGCCGAAGCATCGAGCCGGCAACTGCAGCGCATGGGCGCGCTCGGGAATCTCGTCGCCAACGTCGCGCACGATTTCAACAATCTGCTGATGGTGGTCTCCGCCAACACGGAGCTCGCGCGGCTCAAGCGCTTCAACAACGTGGAGAAAGAAGTGCTCGCCGTGGAGCGCGCCACCGCTACGGCCGAATCCCTTACGCGGCGCCTCCTGAGCGTGGCGCGCAAGCAGCCGCTCAAACAGCAAGCGCTCGATCTCGCCACGTGGCTGCCCGCCGCCGCGCCGCTGATCGATGCGGCGCTCGGCGACAACGTGGAGCTGGCCTTGAACATGGTCGATCAGGTCTGGCAGGTGCTGGCCGATCCGACCGACCTCGAATTCGCGTTCATGAACCTGGCCGTCAACGCGCGCGACGCGATGCCGCGCGGCGGACGCTTCGTGATCCGTTGTCAGAACCACCGGCTGGTCGCCAGCGATACCTTGCTGCCCGACGGCGAATACGTGTTGCTTGCCTGTTCCGACGACGGCGAGGGCATGCCCGAGGCCGTCGCGCGGCGCGCCTTCGAGCCGCTCTTCACCACCAAGCTGCGCGGCTCGGGCACGGGCCTCGGTCTCGCGCAGGTGCTTTCCATGTGCGAACAGGCGGGCGGCACGGCAAAGATCGACAGCGTGCCGGGCAGCGGGACGACGGTCAGATTGTATTTGCCGCGCTATCGCGAACGGCAGAAGACGTCGGCCGCGCAAGTCGAGACGGTGCAAGCGCCCGCGCCTGCGCCGAGTGGCGTCGTGCTGCTGGTGGAAGACAACGAAGATGTCGCGGCGGGCGTGGCGGCGGTGCTGGAAACCTTCGGCTGCGAGGTGCGCCATGAACCGACCGCCGACCAGGCGCTCGACGTCCTCGCGGGCGGCGCGCGCTTCGAGCTCGTGCTGTCCGACATCCAGATGCCGGGCAAGCTGAATGGCATCGACCTCGCGGAAAAGGTGCGCAGCGCGTGGCCGTCGCAGAAGATCGCGTTGATGACCGGCTACGCCGACGAACTAGACCGCGCGCGGCGGCTGGGCGTGGCGATACTCGCCAAGCCGTTCAATATCGACGAGTTGCACGCTCTGGTGGCTTGTCAACCGTAAGGCTCGCCATTCGCGGCGCACCGCCTTGCATGTTCGAAGTGTTTCATGACTCGCGGCACAGCCCTTGCTGAGATGAGAACGAGGTATGCGTATCCCGGCAGTCCCGGCCGGCGCAACCCGCTTCTTATTCGCACAGGAGAAAGTCATGAACCTCAGAAACAGGACGCGCAGCGCAGTTCTCATCTCGGCCTTGCTCGCCGCTTCCTCAATCGCGATGGCGCAAGGTAGCGGCGGCGGTGGCGGCGGAGGTCCGGCCGGCAACGACCCGAGCGGCGGCACCAATGCCGGGGCGACGCGTGAAGGCGGCGACATGCAGGCATCCGGCGCGATGGCGCATTCGAAGTCGACTAAAAAGCATCACATGAAGTCGTCCAAGACGAAACCGGCGACCGACTCCACCAATATGCCGGGCGCGGATGCCAGCAGCGATACGAAGGGGCAGTAATGCAGACGTAGCCCGAGTTGCATGCCGTTCATAGGTATAGCGCTTGCTGAAATTGACCGCATGCACGGTTGTCGAGCGCCGATCCTGAAAGCCTCCGATGAGTCCGTGCCCCTTCATTTTCTACAGGAGCATGGACATGACACCCGGCGATACGATCAAAGGCATGGTCGGCATGGATCCAACGGCACATGCCGACCCCGACATGAAAGCGGTGCTCGACGCGCTCAGGAGTCTCGAGCCGAAGCCCATTGAAGATTGCACGGTGGAGGAGGCGAGGCGGCAGCCCACGCCCGCCGACGCCGTCAAAAAGCTGATGCAGGACCCTGCGTTCAGCGCGCGGCCTGCGCTGGAACTGGAGGCGGTGCGCACGCAGGACATCATGATTCCGGGCGCGGCCGGCAGCAATCCGGCACGGGTCTACACGCCGCAAGGCGAGGGGCCGTTCCCGCTGATTCTGTATTTTCACGGCGGCGGCTGGGTGATCGCCGACCTCGATACCTACGATGCCACGCCGCGTTCCATGGCCGCCCAGAGCCGGGCGATCGTGGTGTCCGCGCACTATCGGCAGGCGCCGGAGCACAGGCTGCCGGCCGCTCACGACGACGCGTTCGCCGCATGGGGCTGGCTGATCGGGAATGCGACGAGCGTCGGCGGCGACCCGGACAAGATCGCGATCATGGGCGAGAGCGCCGGCGCCAATCTGGCGATCAACGTATGCATCCGCGCGCGCAACACGGGCATCCGCATGCCGATGCACCAGGCGCTTATCTACCCGGTGGCGAGCAACAACATCGTGTCGATCTCTTATGAAGAGAATCGCAATGCCAAGCCCCTGAACAAACCGATGATGCTGTGGTTCGTGCATAACGTGATCAACAGCGAGAGCGATCTCACCAGTCCGCTGATCGACCTGGTGAGCGCCGATCTGTCACGGTTGCCGCCGGCTGTGGTGGTCACGGCGGGCATCGATCCACTGCGCTCGGACGGTGAGAAGCTCGCGCAGAAACTGCACAGCGCGGGCGTGCCCGTCGAGCATCGCAACTATCGAGGCGCAACGCACGAGTTCTTCGGCATGGCCGCAGTGGTCCAGGCGGCGCGCGACGCGCAGGCCTTCGTGTCGCTCGCGCAGCGCCAGGCGTTCGGCGGGGCGCCGCTGTGAGGCGGTGAGCCGTCGTCATTCGCCGGTCAGATGCAGCACGATGTCCCGATGCTGCGTGTGACGGCGATGTTCGAACAGATACAGGCCTTGCCAGGTGCCGAGCACCATCTGTCCATGTTCGACCGGCACCGACAATTGCACTTGCGTGAGCGCGGTGCGCAAATGGGCCGGCATGTCGTCCGGGCCTTCGGTGTCGTGCTCGTAACGCTCGGCGTCTTCGGGCGCGAGGCTCGCGAAGTAGCGCTCCAGATCGCGCTGTACCGAAGGGTCGGCGTTTTCCTGAATCAGCAGCGAAGCGGACGTATGGCGGCAAAACAGCGTCAGCAGGCCTGTGTCGATGGACTGCGCGGCGACGAAACGGCGCGCTTCGCCGGTGAATTCGACGAGGCCGCGGCTGGGGGCCTTGACGCTCAGGTGGTGGATGGCTTGTCGCATGAGAGTGGTCGGGTGGACATGGCGCGGCGCATGAAACGCAGCATGTGCCGCTAGACTTCAGAGCGACGTCAGAACGTCCGCGATTGCCGCGGCGTTGGCCGGACGCACCACGCGCGCGACTTCCGTGCCGTCGCGCATGAGGATCAGCGTCGGCCAGAGCTTGACCTTGAACGAGCGGCCGAGCGGCCGGCCCGGACCGTCTTCGATCTTCAGATGCCTGAGGCCGTCGTGAGGTTCGAGGGCTTCGGCAATCGACGCTTGCGCGCCCTGGCAATAGCCGCACCAGTCCGTGCCGAATTCGACGAGGGTGGCGCCCGGCAGGGCATCGAGTTGGGCTCGCGAGGGAGCTTTGGAAGAATAGGCGGTCTGGGTTGCCATGCGCGCTCCGGAGCGGTTTAAGCTGTGCAGGCAGGGGTTTGCGCCGCCGTGGCGTCCCCTGCGGAATGTGCCAAGAGTAGCAGCTATGCCCGGGATCGTCAGTGGGACCGGCCTCGCCCCATCCGCCGCGCGGCATGCGGCGGCGTGAATTTCACGCGATGTCGCATTCTTGTCGGCATGACGTGTTAAACATCGTCTGGTGGCGCCGACAGGCGGCGAATCATCGAGGTCAGGAAAGGAAAGAAATGGGCGAAAGGATTTATCTGCGGTGTCCCGGCAAGGATGAAACCGTGGCGGTCGCCATCGGTTTCAGCTGGGGTGCGTTTCTGCTGGGCTTCGTGTGGGCGTTGTCGAAGAAAATGTGGTTTGCCGCCTTTGTCATGCTGGCGGTCAATCTTCTGCTGTTCTGCTCGGGCCTGTGGGGCGAAACGGCCGACCTGATTGGCCTGGTGCTGTCGGTGCTGTTCGGCATGGCTTGCGGTATGTATGGCAATCAGTGGCACCGCTGGACACTGGAAAAACGCGGCTACGTCATGCTGTAACGTCGAACCTCTTCCCAACGCGTCATGGAGGCATCCCATGCCAAATGTAGTTGCTCCACGCCGTTCTGCTGTGGTTTCCAATTTTTTACGCCGCAACCTGGCTGGCGCGGTGCTGGCCGTGTCGCTCGGCGTCGCGTCGCTTGCGCATGGCGCGGAGCCGAGTGCCGCGCCGGGCGCGGACATGAGCGGCGCGCCCGGCGCTTCGAGCGCGGCGCCGGCAACTTCCGCCGCGGCAGCGCCCGACGACACCTTCCTGCTCACCATCTTCCTGCGGCATGACGAGTCCAGGCCGCTGCCGAAGATCAACGATCAGTTGCGCGCACAAGGATTCTTCAAGACCTTTCCGCCGCCCGGCATCGAAGTGGTGTCGTGGTACGTGATGATGGGTATCGGCCAGGTCGTCACGCTGCGCGTGCCTGCGAGCCGTCTGCGCGAAGTCAACCGGGCGATCGAAACCACCGCGTGGGGTGGCTATCGCACCGAGTTTTACCCGACCTACGATTACAAGGCGCAAGCGCAGCACATGCGCGCAACGGATGCCAAGTAGCGTGCTCCAGGTCGTCAGTTGCGCGGCAACGGTGTGGTTTCCAATCTTGGGACGCGGTGGCGCGGGTTTACGCGCCCGCAAGCTAAGCCGATAATGCCCCGGTCGTTCCGGCCACGAAGTTTGCGGCGCGCATCGCGCGTCGCAGGCTCGCTTTCCCTGACCCACCGCCTCTCGTGTTGAAAACCTCACGTTTTTTCGACCTGCTGCGCATTCCTGGCTTCAAGCCGCTCGCCGCCGCGACCCTCATGCTCGGTGTGGCGATGTCGTTCACCGCTCCCTATCTCTCGCTGTTCGGCGTCGAGCGCGCCGGCATGACGCCGTTCAGGCTCGGCGTTTTCATGACGCTGATCGCGGCGAGCGGGGTGCTCGCCAGCACTTTCGCGGGCCGCTGGAGCGACGCGAGCGGACGGCATCGGCCCTTGCTGCTGGCCGCGCTGATCGCCGCGGCGCTCGGCTATCTGTGCTTATGCGTGGTGCGTGATTACCGGCTGCTGCTGGTGGTGGGGATCGTCTTTATCGGCGCGGGCGGCTCGGCCATTTCGATGGTCTTTTCGTTCAGCCGCGCGGCCCTGCCGGTGGCGGACCCGGCCGAGCGCGTGTTCGCCAGCGCGACCTTGCGGACCATTCTGTCGGCGGCGTGGGTGTTCGGGCCGTCGGTGGGCGCGCTGGTGCTCGCCGCCAGCAGCTTCTATGGGCTCTTCCTGTTCGCCGCCGCCAGTTTCGGCGCCTGCGCGACGATCGTCTGGCGCATGCGGGAGCCGCAAGGCCATCTGGGCGATCATACGGTGGAAGACACGGCGTCGGAACCGTCGGCGTCGATCACCGTGCCGCCGCTGACCACGCCGGGCGAAGACGCGCACGAGGACTTGCCCGGCGTGGCCTCGGCCAACGACATCGGCCGCGCGGTGGCCGCGCTCACCTTGCTCGGCCTCGCCGCGAACGCCACCATGATCGTGCTGCCGCTCTACATCGTGCACGGCCTGAGCGGCACGCATCTGGACGTGTCGGTCATGCTCGGCCTCGGCGCCTTGATGGAGATTCCGATGATGCTCGCGCTCGGCGCGAAATCATCGGCGCTGCACAAGCCCAACTGGCTGGCCGCCTGCGCCGCGGTGCACGCGGTGTATTTCGTCGGCATGTCGCTGGCGGGAAATGTCCATGTGCTGATCCCGATGCAGATGCTCAACGCCTTCGTGGTCGCCGTGACCTCGTGTCTCGGCATGACCTATGTGCAGGATCTGATGCCGCACTCGCCGGGCCGCGCCACCGCGCTCTTCTTCAACGCGGCGCGCGTCGGGTCGATTCTTTCGGGCGTGTTGTCGGGTTTGCTGGTGCAGGCGTTCAGCTATCGCGGCACGTTTCTGTTCTGCGGCTTGCTGGCACTGTGCGCGCTGGTGCTGTTCGCCGTGCCGGGCTATCGCTATCCGCTGATGTGGAAAGCAGTGAAGCGTTTTGCGCGTTCGCAATACGGCAAGCTTCAGGCACGACAGCAACAGCGCTAGACGTGCCGGCCGCAACTGCAAAGAAGAACTGTAAGAAGACAGTCAGCCGAATCGAAGCCTGCGCGAGCAGCACGCCGCGCGCCGCCGGGCAACTTCACGCGCGAGGAACTTTACGCCGCGCAAAACCTCTGCAAAGAGGCGTATCGTCTTTCGATACATGCGACGACGCCCGCTTCGCTGCAAGAGCGATTCAGGGCGGCTACCGTGTGTCTGGCGCACACGAAAAAACGCCACTACAACTAGAGTAAGCGGAGCCAGCCGCGATCCCAGTGGCCGCGACTGAAGCGCTCAGCGAAAACGCAGCATGGCCGCAGTACAGCGAAGCAAATCGAGCAGTGCAACGAGGCACTTTCCGGAGCGAGATATGCAGCTAGGCATGATTGGATTGGGACGCATGGGCGCCGACATGGTGCGGCGCCTGACGAAGGGCGGTCAGCACTGTATCGCCTACGACGTGCAGCCGGCGGCGGTCGAGAAGCTGAAACAGGACGGCGTCGCGGGCGCGGCATCGCTGCAAGACCTGGTCGCGCAACTCGAGAAACCGCGCGCCGTGTGGCTGATGGTGCCGGCCGCGGTGGTCGACGCGACGCTGGAGAAACTCGTGCCCTTGCTGGAACCGGGCGACATCGTGATCGACGGCGGCAACTCCTACTATCACGACGACATCCGCCGTGGCACCGAGCTGGCCGGGCGCAAACTTCACTATGTGGACGTCGGCACGAGCGGCGGCGTGGCGGGCCGCGAGCGCGGTTACTGTCTGATGATCGGCGGCGAGCCGGAGATCGTAAAGCGGCTCGAACCGATTTTCTCGACGCTCGCGCCGGGCGCCGGCGCAGCGCCGGCCACGCCCGGGCGGGCCGCCGGCACGGGCACCGCGGATCAGGGCTTCCTGCACTGCGGCCCGCAGGGCGCCGGGCACTTCGTCAAGATGGTTCACAACGGCATCGAGTACGGCATGATGGCCGCGTACGCGGAGGGCCTGAACATCCTGCGCCACGCCGACGCCGGCAAGCACGCACGCGAGGCCGACGCCGAAACCTCGCCGCTGCGCCGTCCCGAGTTGTACCAGTACGATCTGAATCTCGCCGACGTCACCGAGGTCTGGCGGCGCGGCAGTGTGATCGGCTCATGGCTGCTCGATCTGATCGCCGGCTCGCTCGTCAGCGACGCCGATCTGCAGAACTACGCTGGACGCGTATCCGATTCGGGCGAGGGACGCTGGACGGTGGCGGCCGCCATCGACGAAGGCGTGCCCACGCCGGTGCTGAGCGCGGCGCTCTTTGCGCGTTTCAGCTCGCGCGGCGAGGCGGATTTCGCGAACCGCGTGCTTTCGGCGATGCGGCATGATTTCGGCGGGCACGTCGAGAAAGCGGCCACGCCGGCCGATGGACCGAAAAGCTGATTCCAGGGGAGCCGCGATGCAAGCCACTACCTCCACGCCGCACGACGTCGTGTTTCTGTTCGACTGCGATAACACCTTGCTGGACAACGACCATGTGCTGTCGGATCTGCGCGCGCACATGACGCGGGAGTTCGGCGCGGAGAACAGCGCGCGGTACTGGGAAATCTTCGAAAACCTGCGCGCCGAGCTCGGCTATGCCGACTACCTGGGCGCGCTGCAGCGGTATCGCCAGGAGCATCCGCGCGACACGCGGCTGTTGCTGATGTCGTCCTTCCTGATCGACTATCCGTTTGCGAACCGGCTGTATCCGGGCGCGCTCGATACGATCCGGCATCTCGGCGAACGCGGTCCGACGGTGATCCTGTCCGATGGCGACGTGGTGTTCCAGCCGCGCAAGATTTCCCGCTCGGGGCTATGGGACGAGGTCGAAGGTCGGGTGCTGATCTACATCCACAAAGAGCTGATGCTCGACCAGGTGATGGAGTGTTATCCGGCGCGCCACTATGTCATGGTCGACGACAAGCTGCGCATTCTCACGGCCATGAAAAAAG
The DNA here is from genome assembly GCF_031585635.1 of Paraburkholderia sp. FT54. Taxonomy (NCBI): domain Bacteria; kingdom Pseudomonadati; phylum Pseudomonadota; class Betaproteobacteria; order Burkholderiales; family Burkholderiaceae; genus Paraburkholderia; species Paraburkholderia sp. FT54. The sequence continues at coordinate 1,498,386 of NZ_CP134196.1, forward strand.
CGTGGGGCGCGAAGCTGACGACGGTGTTTCCCCGCCAGGGGCACTATGCGTTCGATCCGAAAGAGATTTCCAGCAATCCGCCCGCGGATGTGACGGTGGAGCGGATCGGAGAGCTGGCGGAGTTCGACGTGGAGTCGCTGTTAGCCGGGAAACGCTAGATGGTTCGCGGCGCTTGCGGGTCTCTGTGTACGTCCATGCACATGGAGAAGCGCAAGCGCCGAACGCCAATCACGACTCGTTTTATGAACCGAGTTCCTTCAAACGCGCTTGAGCGTCGCCGGCGCCCATGCGGCCCGCTGCATCCAGGGCCGACACGCCGTTCGCATCGCGGGCCTTCGGGTCCGCGCCATGCGCAATCAGCAACTCCATGATCGCCGTGCGATTGAACATCGCGGCAATCATCAGCGCGGTGCGTCCGTCCGGCGACGCGCCTTCCACATCCGCACCGTGCGCGAGCAACGTTTCGATCACCTTGTCGAAGCCCTTGAACGCCGCGCCTGCAATCGGCGTCTGTCCGTTGTCGTTCCGCAGATCCGGATCGGCGCCGCGTTCGAGCAGCGTGCGCACGGCGTCCGCGTGACCGTGGTAGCTGGCGAGCATGACGAGGCTGTCGCCTTTGTCGTTGCGCAGATTCGGCGGCACGCCTTTTTCGATCACCGCCGCTAGCATGGCGGCATCGCCGCGACGCGCGAGGTCGAAAACCTGCTGCGCCAGTTCGAGCAACTCCGGATCGATCGGCTGGCCGGAGGGCGGGGAAGTATCAGCGTGGTCCGTCATTGGAATCTCCTTGCAATGAATCTGGGCACCCGAAGTCCCGGGAGGGCACGAGACCCCGCGTGAAGGCGCCGGGAAGACTGCTCAGGATACACATTTTGCGCCAGCGACGCCCGCCCAGCGTCGCTCAGGCGTGGCCGAACAGCTTGACCAGCAAGCCGAACACGCCGATCAGAACGGTGACGCCCGCGAACAGCAATACGAATGTCAGGACAAGGATCAACGGCGCTTTGAAGCGGCTGGGTGTCGGCATGATCAAGTGTTGAGGTAAGGGACGAGTAATGCGGGACGCGCCGGATGTGGTCCGCCGTCGCGGGAGCAACAGGAGCTTAAGGCATTTACTTAATATGCGCATAAAGCCTGACGCGTGCGGTGCGGCGTTGGACGTTGCCGGCACCTCGCACTCGCAGTCGACTCAAGCTTTGGACGATCGCGTCGAACCATGCAGCACGCTTCCTGTCACACACCCTGACGATCATCGGGCAACGGCGTGAAAACACGCTGCTCGGGCCTTTGCCGCTACGCTTGCGTTGTGTCATCCGCATGACAGGATGGCCGCTAGTGCCGATTTCTTTCGCGCCTGCCGCCTCACGAACTCACGAACTCACGAACCGCCGCCGCATTCGCTAACCTGCCTGACAGTCCTTTTCAAGGAGTGACGCCATGGCTGAAGCAACCTCCCGTCCCACGCCGCCGCAAACGCTGGACCCCGACACGTTGCGCAACATGGATCGCTACTGGCGGGCCTGCAATTACCTCTCGGCCGGCATGATCTATCTGCGTGACAATCCGCTGCTGCGCGAACCGCTGAAACCCGAACACATCAAGAACCGCCTGCTGGGCCACTGGGGCTCGGACCCGGGGCAGAGTTTCCTGCTCGTGCATCTGAACCGGCTGATCAGGAAGCTCGATCTGAACATGATTTACGTGGCCGGTCCCGGTCATGGTGCGCCCGCCACACTGGCGCATTGCTATCTGGAAGGTCACTACTCGGAAATCTATCCCGACCGCAGCCTGGACGAAGCCGGCATGCGGCGCTTCTTCCGGCAGTTCTCGTTTCCTGGCGGCATCGGTTCGCATTGCACACCCGAGACGCCCGGCTCGATTCACGAAGGCGGCGAACTCGGCTATAGCCTGTCGCACGGTTACGGCGCCGCATTCGACAATCCCGATCTGATCGTCGCCGTGATGATCGGCGACGGCGAAGCGGAAACGGGCCCGCTCGCCACCTCGTGGCACTCGAACAAATTCCTCAATCCGATCCGCGACGGTGCAGTGTTGCCGGTGCTGCATCTGAACGGCTACAAGATCGCCAATCCGACCATCCTCGCGCGCATTCCCCGCGAGGAACTCGAAGCGTTGCTGACCGGCTACGGCCACAAACCGTATTTCGTCGAAGGCGACGATCCCGCCGTCATGCATCAGCAGATGGCGGCGACGCTCGAACAGTGCGTCGGCGAAATCCGCGCGATCCAGCAGCGCGCGCGCGACAGCAACGACGCGTCACGGCCGCGCTGGCCGATGATCGTGCTGCGTTCGCCGAAAGGTTGGACCGGTCCGAAGGAAGTCGACGGGCACGAGGTGGAAGGTTCGTGGCGCGCGCATCAGGTGCCCGTGCTCGATCCGGTGACCAACGGCAAGAGCCTGAAGCTGGTGGAAAACTGGCTGCGCAGTTACGGGCCCGAGACGCTGTTCGACGAAGCAGGGCGCCTGGTAGCGGAACTGCGCGAACTCGCCCCTGAAGGCGCGCGCCGCATCAGCGCCAATCCGCATGCGAACGGCGGCTTGCTCTGCAAGACGCTCGACATGCCGCCGTTTCGCGATTACGCGGTGGCAGTGAAAAAGCCGGGCCGCTCGTACATGTCGCCGACCGAGGCGCTCGGCAAATTCCTGCGCGACGTGATGCGCAACAACATGACGAACTTCCGTGTGTTCGGCCCTGACGAGACCGCGAGCAACAAGCTGACCGCCATCTACGAAGCCTCCGAAAAAACCTGGCTCGCGCAAACCGAGCCGGGCGACGCGGACGGCGGCGAACTCGCGGTGGACGGCCGCGTGATGGAAATGCTCAGCGAACACACGCTCGAAGGCTGGTTCGAAGGCTATGTGCTGACCGGCCGTCACGGTCTGTTCGCCACGTACGAAGCGTTCGTCCACGTGATCGATTCCATGTTCAACCAGCACGCCAAGTGGCTGGAGAAGGCCAAGCGCGATCTCGGCTGGCGGCAACCGGTGCCGTCGATCAACCTGCTGATCACCTCGCTCGTATGGCGTCAGGATCACAACGGCTTCACGCACCAGGATCCCGGCTTTCTCGATGTCGTCACGAATAAAAGCCCAGACGTGGTGCGCATTTATCTGCCGCCGGATGCGAACTGTCTGCTGAGCGTCGCCGATCATTGCCTGCGTTCGCGCGATTACGTCAACGTGATCGTCGCCGACAAGCAGCCGCATCTGCAGTACCTCGACATGGACTCGGCGGTCACGCATTGCACCAAGGGCATCGGCATCTGGGACTGGGCGTCGACGGATCACGGCGTCGAGCCCGACGTGGTGATGGCCTGCGCGGGCGACATCGCGACCATGGAGGCGCTCGCCGCCGTACAGATTCTGAAGGAGCAGTTCGCCGACCTGAAGATCCGCTTTGTCAATGTGGTCGACCTGTTCCGCCTGATGCCCGAGCATGCGCATCCGCACGGCCTGTCCAGCCGCGATTTCGATTCGTTGTTCACCACGACCAAGCCGGTGATTTTCAACTTCCACTCGTATGCGTCGCTGGTTCACAAGCTGACCTATAACCGCACGAATCACGACAACCTGCATGTGCATGGCTATCACGAGAAGGGCAACATCAATACGCCGCTCGAATTGGCGATAATCAACCAGGTCGACCGGTTTTCGCTGGCGATCGACGTGATCGATCGCGTGCCGAAGCTGCGCGGCGTCGGCGACCATGCGAAGGAATGGCTGCGTGGCCAGATCATCGAGCATCTGGCGTATGCGCATGCCGAGGGCATCGACAAGGAAGAAATCCGCAACTGGACGTGGAAAGGCTGAGCGAGGCATGGCCATGCACACTGAAGACCGCGCTGAAGATCGAACGATTCTGGTGTTGAACAGCGGTTCGTCGTCGCTGAAGTTCGGGCTGTTCAGGCATGCGGGCGATGACGAATCCCTGTTGCTGGAAGGCAGCGCCGAAGGCATCGCGCGCGACGACGGCAGCCTGCGGATCAAGGCGCCCGATGGCCGCGTGCTGGTGCAGCAGGAGCGCGTGCTCGAATCGCAGACCGATGCGTTGCAAAAGCTCGCGCAGGTGCTCACGCAACAGCACCATGCGCGGCCTTCGGCGGTGGGGCATCGGGTGGTGCATGGCGGACCGCATCTGCGCACGCATCAGCGCATTACCGCCGACGTGCGCCGTCAATTGCAGGATGCCGTGCATTTTGCGCCGCTGCATATTCCGCCGGCGCTCGCGTTGATCGACGAGGCGCAGAAGATTTTCGGCGACGCGCCGCATTTCGCCTGTTTCGATACAGCGTTTCACGCCACCTTACCTCCACGTGCGGCGCACCTCGCGTTGCCGCGCCGTTATGCGCAAGCCGGCGTGATGCGCTACGGCTTTCACGGGCTGTCGTACGAATCGCTGGTGACGCGGCTTGGCGCGGACCTGCCGGCGCGCGCGGTGTTCGCGCATCTCGGCAACGGTTCGAGCGTGTGCGCGCTGCGCGAGGGCAAATCGATCGATACGTCGATGGGGTTGACGCCGACCGGTGGCGTGCCGATGGGCACGCGCAGCGGCGACCTCGACCCGGGCGTGCTGCTGTATCTGATGCGCGTGGAAAAGCTCGATGCCGGCGCATTGGAGACACTGCTGAATCGCCAGAGCGGTCTCGCCGGCTACGCGGATGGCGAAAGCGATATGCAAGCGCTGGAAAAACGCGCTGCGGCGGGCGATGCGGATGCGTCGCTGGCACTCGATGCGTTCACGACCGCCGTGCGCAAGACCATCGGCGGTTATGCGGCGTTGCTCGGTGGAATCGATTTGCTGGTGTTTACCGGCGGCATCGGCGAGCACAGCCAGGAGATTCGCAAACGCGTATGCGACGGGCTCGCTTTCATGGGTCTAACGGAAAACGATCCGGCGGGCAAGGTGAGGACGATTCACACTGAAGAGGAGAAGCAGATTGCGCGGCATTGCCGTGCGCTGTTGCGGCAAACGCAGACGCAGATGCGCTGACCTTCATTTAGCCTTGACGACGGTGCGGTCCGATACGCCTGTCACGCCGAAGAGACGTGTCACGTCTTCGAGCGCCGCGGCGCGTTGCTGATCGCGTTGCAACTCGCCGCGCAAGGTGATGCGGCCGCGCGAGACGTGCACTTTTACGGCGTGTTCGGGGACTGCTGCGTCCCAGGCGAGACGCTGCGTCGCCTCCGCGGCGATCTGCGCATCGCTCAGGCGTGCGTTGCCTGCTTTCGGTTTTGCGGCATCGGCGTGTGGCATGGAGTCCTCCACGGAAGTGATACGTATGGGGAGAACACTAGCAGAAGTGGCGAATTTTGCATTCGACGGCGGCAGCGGTGACGTCACGCTGCCGCCGCTCGCAAAACCCGGTCAGCAAGCGCTACTGGATCGCGCCCGCCAACACCTGCGCCGTCGCAGCCGACAACGTCCAGCCCAGATGCCCATGCCCGGTGTTGTAGAAGACGCCGAGCCGTTTCCCCCGGCCCACCCTGGGCAACATGCTCGGCAGCATCGGCCGCAAGCCGGCCCACGGAATCACGCGTGAGGTCGACACCTCGGGAAAATAGCGCCGCGTCCAGTCCACCAGCGGCGCGATGCGATCTGAACGGATATCGCGGTTGAAGCCGTTGATCTCGGCCGTGCCCGCCACGCGAAAACGATCCACGCCCAGCCGGCTCGTGACGATCTTCGCGCTGTCGTCGAGCAGGCTTACCCACGGCGCGCGCTGCTGGCTGAGTTCGTCGTCGAGACAGACCGTGATCGAATAGCCTTTGACGGGGTAGATGTTCACGTGGTCGCCCAGCATCGCCGCGAAGTCGCGGCTCTTCACGCCCGCGCACACGACGATCCGCTCGAACGCGAAGCGTTGCGACTCGCCTTCGAGATCGACCATCAACGTAAAGCGGCCCTCGGCGGGCTGCTCGATCGAGGTGATCTGCGCGTCGTAGTGAAACTCGACACCATGCCGCACACACGCCTGAGCGAGCCCGCGTGTGAACTTGTGAATGTCGCCAGTCGAATCGGACGGCGTGAAAAAGCCGCCGTAAAAATCGCCGTGCAGCGTGGGCTCGATGCCATGCAGCTCGCTCGCCGTCACCGGGTTGCGGTCGAGCCCGCCTTCGCGCAGCAGTTCGTTCACCTTGCTCGCGGCGTCGAATTCCTTGCGGGTCTTGTAGATGTGCAGAATGCCGCGCCGCTCCAGGTCGAAGTCGATGCCTTCGGCACTGGCGATCGAAAACAGATGCTCGCGCGCGGCAATCGCGAGCCGCACGGTCTCGACCGTATTCGCCCGGTAGTGCGGAATCTGCCGCAGGAATTCGCCCATCCACGAGTACTTGTGCCAGGTGGGCATGGGATTGAGCAGCAGCGGAGCGTCGCGCGTGAGCATCCAGCGCAGGCCCTTCATGACGGTGGCGGCGCTGTTCCAGACTTCGGCATTGCTGGCGGACAACTGGCCGCCGTTGGCAAAGGAAGTCTCCATCGCCGCATAGCGATGGCGCTCGAAGACGGTGACGTGATGGCCGCGCTGCGCGAGGGCGTGAGCAGTCGTGACGCCGGTAATGCCGGCGCCGATAATGGCGATTCGTGACATGACATGGTCCAGAGTAGTTGAGCATCACCGGTGTCGATTTCGTGTCGAAACCGGCGTCGATGCCCCATCTGTCCATGTACCTGAGAGTTTCTTCCCTGCGGCAGCCTGACCCGATGCGAGCCGTGTGCGGGGAATCCCCTTCGGTGGGCGCACAGGGTCTTGCCCATGCGCCGCTCTCCAGATGTTCCTGCCGCGCGGTCCTTTTGCCTGAGAGTTTCCGGGGCGGTTGCTCCGTCGGCGTCGTCACGTACGTCTGACGATCTCTCCCGCGCTGCATTGCAGAACGGCTCGACAATACCGTTCAAAGATTTTTACCGCAAGTGTTTCCTGCGCTGCACTGCACTGCGCAAGCGGTGCTTTGCAGTGGCGCGCCCGAACAGCCGCCGCAAGCTCTTCACCATGGGCCTCGTGCTCGCCGGACTCGCGGTACGCATCGCGCTCGACTCGCACCGTTGAGTTTTTCGAGGCGCGCTATCCGCCGCGCGCCGCACCCGAGCCTCTGAACACCCAGCCGTTGAACAGCGCCCCGCATAGCATCAACGCGCTGGTGATGAGAAACACCGCCTGCATGCCGAAATGCGCGCCCGCAAAGCCGCCCGCGAGCGGCCCCGCCACCTGTCCCGCGTAGTTCGCAGAGGTCGCATAGCCGAGAATGTAGCCGGCGGAGCGGTCGGGCACGCTATGCCGGATCACGCTCGTGATCGACGGCAACAGCCCGGCCAGTGCGAGTCCCATCAGAAAGCGCAGCACCACCAGTTGCCAGCCGCTCGTGACGAACGCCTGTGGCACCAGCAAGGCCGCGCACACGGCGAGGCACGCCACAATCACCTTGGGCGTGCCAATCCGGTCGGCCAGACGCCCGACACGCGAGGCCGCCAGCACGCTGCCGAGCGCCGAGGCCGACATCACGAAGCCCGACACCAGCGTGACGTGCCTTGCGTCGTGCACGAGTTGGCTGACATACACGGTGATGATCGGCTCGATCGACATGTTGGCGAACATCAGCAAGCCGGCGGTGAACAGCATCGCCAGCACGGGCCGCCGGTCGGGCACGCTGGCCCAGCCGGTAGGCGCATCCGTCTCGTGCGGTTGGCCGCGCGTGCGCTCGACCGGTTGCTCCTTGACGAGCAGCGTGGTCGCGATGAACGCGCAGAAGATCATCGCGCCCGCAATGAAAAACGTGTTGCGGATGCCGATCAGCGGCGGCAAGGCGCCGCCCACCAGCGGGCCGACGAGACTGCCCGCCATCACCCCCGAGGCCAGCGTGCCGAGTGCCCAGCCGGTGCGTGAGCGCGGCGTCTGCGTGGCGATCATCACGGTGGCGCCCGATGAATAGCCGCCGACCAGCCCCGCCAGAAAACGCAGCCCCACCAGTTGCCAGACATTCTGCGCGAGTCCGAGCAAGGACATCACGACGGCCATGCCAAGGCTCGCGCGAATCAGGATCAGCTTGCGTCCGTAACGGTCGGCCATGCGCCCCCACAGCGGCGAGACTAGCGCGGCGGCGAGGAACGTCGCGCCGAACGCGACGCCGGACCATTGCACGGCGGCCGCGTCCGTATCGACGCCGAGTTGTTTCACATAGAGCGGCAGGAAGGGCAGCAGCAGGGTCATCGCGACGATGGTCGTGAACGAGCCGAACAGGCAGACATAGAGATTGCGCTGCCAGTGCGGCGCGCCGTCGGTGGGAGGGGTCGAACTCATCGAGGCAGTTGGGTGCGGGGCGGACAGGGCTCGGGCCGCAAGCGCGGCGAAAAACCGATTGTGCCTGAGAGCGGGCAAGCGGGCCGGCAAAGCGGGCGGATCGCGGCCGATAGCGAGTGCATCGAGCCACGCACACAGGCAAGCAGACAGAGCGAGCCGACGCTGTCACGCGCCGCTCCGGCAGATGGCCAGCCGTGAACCCTGGTATGCTGACTACGCGCCATTGGCGCGCGCCCCGCGCGCCCGGCATTGCTCACCTCGAACACAAAGGCCTGTCCATGTCCGACTTTCCCATCGACAACCCGTTTCTCGAATCGCTCGGCGTGCGTTTGACGCAATGGCGCGACGGTTACGCCGAACTGCTCATGCCGATCGATGCGAGCAAGCTCAATCGCCAGGGCGTGCTGCAAGGCGGCGCGATCGCCACGCTGCTCGACGCGGCGGCAGGTTATGCCGGACTCTTTGCGGCAAGCGGCGAGCCGGCACGGCATGCCTTCACGCTGTCGCTGACCACCAACTATCTCGACAAGGGACTCGGCGAATCGGTCACCGCCAAGGGTTATCTGGAGCGCGCGGGCCGCTCGATTTTCTTCTCGCGCGGCGAGGCGTGGGTGGACGGCACGCTGCTGATCGCCAGCGCGCAGGGCACGTTCAAGTATTCACGAACGGCCTGACGTGTAGCAGCCGGTCCGCACGCTCGTCACAGCGCCTTGTACATGATGGTGGTCGCGTCGTACTCCTGGCTATGCGTGCCACGCGCGTAGCCCGGGATCACGCCGGCCGTCCGGTAACCCAGTCCGGTATAGAGCGGCTCGGCGTGGTCGCCGGTGCGGGTGTCGAGCGTAAGCAGGCTGCGCTGCAAGGCATGCGCACGACGTTCGAGTTCCGTCATCAGCGCCCGCGCGATGCCTTGCCGGCGCAAGCCCGGATGGACCAGCAGCTTGCGCACCTCGGCGCGATGCCGCTGATTGGGCATCGTGTCGTAGTCCAGTTGCACGGTGCCCGCAATCGCCTCGCCGCGGCGCGCAACCAATAGCACCAGCCCGCCTGCACGCAGCGAAGAAAGCACTTTGCCGCGCCAGAACGCTTCACTCTCGCCGACGCCACACGGCATGACAAAGCCGACGCTCGCGCCGTCGTGCACACAGGCACGCAGCAGGGCGCCGAGTTCGGGAAGATGACGCACGAGGTCGTCGGCGGAGAATGAGGTGATGGTGGTCGCGCTCATGCTGGCTCACACGATGAAGAGAATGTAGCGGGCCGCGCTGTGCGCGGGCGTCACGAAAGCGCTGGGCCCGAACAGTTGATAGCGCAGGCAGTCGCCGGGTTGCAGATCGTGGCTCTGGCCATCGACGGTGATCTGCAATTGCCCTTCGAGCAGAATCAGATGATGTTCGAGGCCGGGCCGCGGCGACGCGTCGTAAGCGATGCGCACACCCGCATCGAGTTCGCATTCCAGCGCCTCGCCGCTCAGCGCTTGCGCAGGCGGCGACACGGAGCGCCGCCGGAAGCCGACGCTCGTGTCAGTCCAGAACGGCTGGGCGTCGCGCGGCACGAGCGGCGCGAAGTCTTCCTCGACCATGTGCATGAGGCGCGACATCGGCAGGCCGTAGGCGACGCAGAGTTTGCCGAGCACGCTCGCCGTCGGGCTCACGGCGGCGTTTTCGAGGCGTGACAACGTTGCGCGGCTGACGCCGCTGAGTCTTGCGAGGTCGTCGAGCGACCAGTTGCGCTCGGCGCGCAGCGCCCGCAGACGTTGGGCGATGCGGCGGTCGATGGCGTTGTCGTCGGGGAGTGGGTTTTCCATATTCGGAAAATTATCTCGAATATGGAATTAGGTCAACAAGGAAAAAAACGCACGTCCATCCAACTCACGCCGGCGACTCTGCTTATTCGATTCGGGTCATGCGCAGGATCGGCGTGTCGCCACCGAGCGCGAGAACTCGCTCGATCAACGCGTCACTTACACTCGCGACCGGCGTGACTTCACGCGTGAGAATCCACAAGACAGGCAGCGCCCGCCCGGCTCGCGTCAGACGGCCTCGCGCGTCAAGCTGTAGCGGAGATTGGTACACCTGCGCGGCCTGGCCCGTTTATCATAGTGCCCACAAACCAGAAAGCACCGCCCGGCTGTGCAGCGGTAACGCACATCATCCACGAGACCTGGCGGCTCATGCCGCGACATCATTTATGAACTCCACTCCCGACGCTTCTTCCCGTCCTTCGATCCGCGCGTTGACCTTGCTTGAAGGACGCGTGCTCGGCGTGCTCGTCGAAAAGCAGCACACGGTGCCGGACAGCTATCCGCTCTCACTCAACGCATTGACCTTGGGCTGCAACCAGAAAACCGGCCGCGCGCCGGTGATGAACGCCACCGAAGCCGAGGTGCTGACCGCCCTCGACGGATTGAAGCGGTTGAGCCTCGTGATGGAAGGCAGCAGCAGCCGCGTGCCGCGCTTCGAGCACAATATGCATCGGGTGCTGGGGCTGCCGAGCCAGTCGGCGGCCTTGCTCACCACGTTGCTGCTGCGTGGCCCGCAAACCGCGGCTGAACTGCGCCTGAATAGCGCGCGTCTGCATGGTTTCGCCGATATCTCGTCGGTCGAGGCGTTTCTCGACGAACTCGCGGCCAACGACCCGCCACGGGTCGTGAAACTCGCGCGCACACCGGGCGAGCGCGAGAACCGCTGGACGCATCTGCTATGCGGTGAAGTGAGCGCGAGCGAGTTGGCGCAGCCGGGTGCCGAAGACGACTCGGTGCCGTTGTCCACGTTCGAAGCGGTCAAGGCCGAACAGAAGCGTCTCGCCGATGAAGTGAGCCGTCTGCAGATCGTGGTCCGCCGCATGGCAGCGGAGTTGGGTATCGACGCCGGCGATCTCACTGCCGGCGAATGAAGTTCGCGGCGCCTGTTGTGCGTGACGTTTCGCGCAACAGGCGAAGACAGCAAACCTAGAACTTGTAGTTCACAGAAGCGAGCGTATTGAGTTCGAAGCGCTTTTCGGTAATCGGGCTATTCGCCGCATCATGTTCGAGCCGCCCGAACGTCGCAGCGACCGAGCCATTCCAGTGCCGGGAAAAATCATACGTCACCATCGCGTTCAGATGAATATCGCGCACGCCGGCGCTCGTGTTGTACGCGGGCAATCCCGACGCGGCGCTTTGCTGAGCTGAAACGCCGAAGAACGTCCGCGTATACGTGCCGTTCGCCCACGTGAATCCCGGTCCTACGGAAAAGAGCCAGCCGCCCACGGGCGCCGACGCCAGGAAGTCGGTGCTGACCGTCGTTCCTTGCTGATGTCCGGCGATGTCCTGGTACAAGGCCACCGAGCCGGTGAATGCCCACCACGTATAGTCGGCGAACAGTTTCAGTTTGGGGCCGCCGTCCACATTGCCGAGGCCATGCAGGCGCGGATCGTCCGACTCCTTGCGTGACTGGAAATCGAAACTCAACGCGGCGCCCAGGTGATACGCGGGACTGCGCAACACGTTGACGCCGAGCACGTCCGGGCCTTGGGAGAAGAACCGGTCGTCGTAAGAGATATCGAGCGCGGGGAACGGAATGTAGCTCAACTGCCGCGAGCCCGGATATTTCGGTGTTATCACGAGACCGGGGCCGACGCCGATTTTCCATTTACTGTCCGCTGCGGTGCCGGCGCTTGCATCCGTCGTGGCGCTCGAAGCGGCTTCGTCCGCGTGGGCGCTTTGCGCCACCGGAAGACCCAGCGCCGCGGTGAGCAGCGACGATGCCAGCATCGGACTCACAGGCTTGCGCGCCTTCATACGCGCTCCTTGCCCAGCGCCGCGAGCTGTCTGAGGCGGCGCGCCAGCGCCTTCGAGACGACTGCTTGCCTGCTGTCGTCGCCGCTGTGCGCGGCTTCGCTTTCGCGTAAAAACAGTGCGGTTTCGCGCGCGACGATCTCCCGCTCGTTGTCCGATGTAATCATGTGATACGAATCGTCCAGCCAGATTGTGCGTAAGAAGGCCGCGCCGATGTGGCGGGCGACGAAGCGGGCATTGCGCGGGCTCGAGGTTTCGTCGTCGATTGCGTGGACGATCAGGCAATCGGTCTTGATGTCGCGCACCGATGTGCGCACGGTCGACGCGAGGCGGCTCGCCTCGTGCAACGCCGGCAAGGAGATCGTCGACGGCCCGACTTCGCTGAAGTCGCTGCGCTGCATGGCACGGGCAATCTTCGCCCGGAGCGCTTCGTTGCGCAGGCCGAACGGCGCTGCTTCGCGGTAGCGCCAGCGTTTGCGCATTGGCGTGTAGTACGCCCAGTTGAGCAGGAAGCGATACCACGGGATGGCCCAGCCGTCGTACGAGAGCGTGAGCGAAAGCAGCACGAGCGACTGCGCCTGCGGCCTGCGCTGCGCCAGCGCGAGCGCCAACGCCGCGCCGATCGACAGGCCGCAGATCGACACGCGCGCGAAACGCGCGGCCAGCGCGTCGTACTCGCGCACGGCGGCCTCGACCCACACTTCCATTGCGGCTTCGTCGGAACCCGCGCTATAGCCGGGCAGCAGCGGCGCGCTAATGGTGAAGCCTTCCGCGTTCAGAAAGCGCGCGAGAAAACGTAATTCGAGCGGCGAGCTGGACAGGCCGTGCAACATCAGCACGGCGTGGTCGTCGCCGGCGAAGAACAGAGGTGTCGGCTGGCTCACGTCAGGCTGCTCCGATCCGCAGCACGAGAAAGTCGCCGGCATGCGTCGTGAAGCGCTCGCATACGCATTCGGTCAGCTTCGAGGCGCCGTCGCCGCTTTTCATGCGCACGCGATGACTGCCCGGCCACAGTGCCTTGCTGAGCCGCTGAATGTCATCGGAATGGACTTCGGCAAAGCGCGGGCCGGGCGCAATTTCATTGGGCAAGCGCGGCGGCGCGCTTTGCGGCTTGACGTCGTCGACCGGTTGCAATGCGTTGCGCTCGAGCGCCTGAATGAAAATAAACGTCTTGTGATGATGCGATAGATGCCGCAGCAGCCGATGCGTTTCGTCGACGGCCCGGCGCGCGAGCATGCGTTCGTTATCGTGACGCAGCAGCATTTCATAACGCGACTGCGCGACCGAGGCGATCAGTTCGGCGCGAAACTGCGAGCGCCGCAAACGCTCGATCAGAACGATCACCAGTAGCGTGACCAGCGGATAGGAAATCAGCAGAGCCAGGTCCGCGCGATCGAATACGGCTAGATGCGCATAAGGCGGCACGAACAGATAGTCGGCGATACACAGGCCGAGCACCATGACCGTCAATGCCGGCGCCAGTCCGAAAAAATATTCGACTAGCGATGCCGCGATACAAAACGCGGTGCCCGGCAGGAACGGGCCAATGAATGGGTGGAGCAACAGGCGCACACCGCTGGCAATCGCCAATGCGGCAGCGGCGGCAAGCCAGGCGCGCGTTCCCCGTGGTGCCCAGCGTCGGGCGTTTTGAACTTCCATGATATTTTTTCTAGGGAGCGATTCCGCTTCCCGATTGAGTGTGGCGTGCGCATTCACGCGCAGGCCGGACAATACCATAAGCGGTCAGACGCAAAAGCGGGCAAACGTAAAATTCGTGTGCACGGGCACAAATGTCGCATTTCGATTGGCTGACAAAAATATGCGCCGGCGAAGAGGGATATTTTCAGCGCGTTGAATGATGCGGTATAGAGCTTAAGTGACGCTTAAGCACGATTGGGTGGTCCTTGCGCGGTCTTCTGTCACTGAGCTTAGAATCGCGCAAAGCGCTTTCGCATGGCAACGCGCATGGACAAAGTCACGGGCCGCCTCGTTCGGCTTTCGTAAAGTACTTGTATTGAATGTGTGTCAATTCCAGTTAAAGCCATTTACACATGACACAAAACATTTACGATGATCCGGCCTTTTTCGAGAATTACAGTCAATTGGGCCGCTCGCGGAAGAATGCGAACGCCTGATGATGCTGCTGGTTTGCGCCACGCGTCAGCTGCGATCGGAAGGCGTGATAGGAAGGCGATTGGCGCTCAAGTATCGCCATTGCGATTCGGATTCGCCGACAGCGTCCGCTGCGTGCGATAGAAGATGCGCGGCGGCACGTTGGGCGAATCCTGGGCGAGCCGATCGAGTTCGTCGCGGATCGCGGTGAGGTAGTGGCCGTCGCGCGCATCGGCATCGCCCGCGAAGATCGCTTCGAGTCTGCGGCGCACCGCGCCATAACGCGCGCCGGCCGCGCGATGTTTTTCGGCGCGCTCCGCGTAGCGCAGGAACGTCTGCAGCGCGGCGGACACCGCGGCCGTCACGCTCACGAGGCCGATGAAGATCCTGAGTTCCGGCGAGACCGCGGACAAATTCAGCGATGCAAACACCGCCGTGCCCACGAAAGCGGTCAGGGCGGTCACCAGCCAGCCGACCTGGCGGTCGCGCGCCGCCAGCAGGTCGGCCATGTCGTAATGGCTCATCTGGGATTCGCGCGCGCGCCGGATCCATTTCAACAGAAGCTGGTTTTCGTCGACCGGCGGCTCGTAGCCTGGCAGGTTCTTCATGTTGCTCGTCAGGACTGTGTGGTTGCGCAAGCTTAGCGCATGCGCCTGACGATACTGTGCCACATGAAGCCGGCGATCCGCGCGCGGCCGGGCAATTGCGGTCTTTACGCCGGCGCCAGAGCCGATGCCGATGCCGGTTGCCGCGCCACACCGAAGCGTTCGCTATGCGCCTTGCCGTTCAGGTAAAAGTCGCCGATCGCGGCCTCGCGAATGATCGCGGGATTGTGCGAGGCCAGCACGCGGGCATTGCGCCAGTAGCGGTCGAAGCGGCGCGCCTCGCTGGTTGCCGAAGCACCGCTCACTTCGAACAGCAGCGTCGCCGCCTGCAGTGTCTGCTCGATGGCGATCTGTTGCGCCTGGAAGGTCTGGATGTCGAGGTTGATGTAGGTCTGCTCGCTGGTGCGGCCTTCCTCGCGCGCTAATGAGACTTCATCGATGGCACGCGCGAGCGACGCGCTGATGCTCTGCGTCGAGTAAGCCAGGCTCGCGAGCCGCCCGATCACGCGATGCACCAGCGGATTGTCGCGCGGACTCGACTCACCCGGAACGCCGAAGGTGCGTGTTCTGGCTTGGGTGAACGCGACTGCGTCGCGCAACGCCGCGCGGCTGATCCCCGCGAGGTTCGCGACATGCAGCGCCTGGTAGTAAGCCGTCAGCAGACTGTTGCGACGCGGCTCGGCGGCGTTATAGCGCCGGTAGAGATTGTCCAGCGAGACCGGCGCGTGAGTGAAGCGCGCCGTGCCGCTGCCCGTGAGCCGCTGCCCGAAACCATCCCAATCGTCGATGCGTTCCACGCCCGGCGTGTCGGCTTTGACGAGCACGCGCACGTCGCTCTCGCCGTCGCGCGCGGTGACGTCCACCCAGTCCGCGTAGAGCGTGCCGGTGGTGTAGTACTTCTCGCCCTCCAGATGCCATGCGCCGTCGGTTTGCGTGAGACGCACGCTGTTGTTGGTGACGCCGGTGCGTTCCGACACCGCGCCACCGACGATCTGCCCTTGCGCAACACGCGTGAGCCAGCGCTCGCGCAACGATTCGTCGTCTTGTTCCAGCAGCGATTCGATGAAGCCGCCATGCACGCGCAGGATTTGCGGCAGATTCGAGTCCGCTTCGCCCAGGCGCGTAACCAGCGCGAAGAACTGTGTGAGTGAGATGCCTTCGCCGCCGTACCGTCTGGGCACGCGTAGCCTGGTATAGCCCGCTTCACGCAACCACTCCACGGGTGCGTAGGCCAGTTCGCGATGTTGCTCGCGTTCGACCGCGCCTTCGGCAATGCGCGCGAAAACCGGCGCGAAGCGGCGGGTCAGCGGATCGTCGCTGAGGAGTTGCGCGGCGTCGGCGATGCTGTGGCCTGGATTCGTTCGTGATTCAACTGCGGACATGGGTTCTCCGAAACGGGGTGCGCGTGAGGCGCAATCAGAGAACGGTAAGGGACGCGGCGGGGCGCTAGCAACGAAGTATTTGGCCGATTCTTAGCAGCAGGCGTGAAATGGTTCTGGTGCGCGCCACACCGAGCGCCGGGCCTATTTCAACGCCGCCACTGCACGCCTGCGCGCCAGCACTCGCACCGCGAGCAGACACACGCCCATCACGGTTAGCGACAACACCGTCGTCATGGTGCCCAGCGCGTAGATCACCGGCGTGGTCACCGACGTCGTGAGACCCTGAAGCTCGAGCGGCAAGGTGTTCTGATCGCCGATCGCCTGCGAGGTGCGGGCAATCTCGTCCCAGGAGAGCGTGAAGCCGAACATGGCGACCCCCACCACTGAAGGACCGATGATCGGCAGCACCACGTGCCGGAAACTCTGCCACGGGCTCGCACCCAGATCGCGCGACGCTTCTTCATAAGCGGGATTGAAGCGGTTGAACACCGCGAACATCACCAGCAAACCGAACGGCAGCGTCCAGGTCAAATGCGCGCCGAGCGCGGAAGTAAACAAGCCCATCGAAGTGGTATAGCTGTCGGCGAAAGACTGATAGCCCCACGCGGACGCCAGGTACTTCACGCCGTTATCCAGCAGACGGAACGTCAAGCCGATGCCGAGCGAAACGATAATGGACGGCATGATCAGACTGGCCACGGAGACGTAAAACACCGCCGTGTCGCCGCGAAACTTTCTGCGAAACGCGAGGCCCGCCGCGACCGAGAACAACACCGTCAGCACCGTGACCGCCAACGCGAGCCGCACGGACCGGCCGAATGCAGCCCAGATATCGACGTCGCCCACACCGTCGCGCAACACGGCGAACCAGTGCAGCGACACACCGCGCATCGGAAACGTAAGGCCGCCCTCGGGCCCCTGAAACGACAGAATGAAGATGGTGATCACGGGTCCGTAGAGAAACAGCACGAACAGGCCGAACAGCAGCGCCAGCCAATAGAAACTCGCTGGACGGCGTTCCCGGTGTTTGAGGCGAATGGCTCGCATCTTCACAGCTCCTTGCGGATGTCGACGACCCGCGTCAAACCCCACACGATCATCAGCACCACGGCGAGCAGAATGATCGCGTTGGCCGCGGCGGCGGGAAATTGCAGGTAGCCGGTTTGCACCTGAATGATCTTGCCCACCGACGCGATCTGCTGGCCACCCATCACGCCGACCGTCAGGAAATCGCCCATCACGATCGTGATGACGAAGATCGAGCCGATCACGATGCCGGTTTTCGACAACGGCAGGACCACGTCGCGCACCACTTGCCAGCCGCTCGCGCCGGCATCGCGCGCGGCTTCGAGGAGCGAGCGGTCGATCCGCATCATTGCGTTGAAGATGGGCACGATCATGAAGAACGTATAGAGATGGACGAAGGCGAGCACCACAGAAAAGTTCGAATACAGCAGCCATTCCAGCGGCTGGTCGATCAGATGCGCGCCGAGCAGAGCCTGATTCACGAGACCATTGCGGCCGAGCAGCGGCATCCACGAAATCATGCGGATCACGTTCGAAGTCCAGAACGGAATCGTGCAGACGAGGAACAGCACCGTCTGCATGCTCGTGGTGCGCACATGGAACGCGAGGAAGTAGGCGATTGAAAAGCCCAGCAGCAAGGTCACTGCCCACACGATCGCGCAGAACCTGAGCGTCGACCAGTACGTCTTGAAGGTGACGCAAACGTCCGTCAGCGACGAACAGCCGTTGAAAATCGCCGCGTAGTTCTTCAGCGTGAACGCGGGAATGATCTGGTATTCGTTGAAGTCCCAGAAACTGACGATCAGCGTGATGACCAGCGGCACGATGAAAAACAGCAGGAACGTCAGCGAGAGCGGCGTCGCCTGCAGCCACGCCGGCGCGCGGCGGTGTTTGACGGGCTCGTCCTGCGCGTGCGAGGGAAGGTCGATCGTTGCCATGGGCGTATTTCTAAGGAAGGACTATGCGTTCATTCGGACGGGCGGTCACAGCCGGCGTGTCGCGTGCCGGCTGCCATATCGAACCTCGGCGCGAATCACACCGCGAAATCACGCCGCGATGAACTCGTTCCACTTCTGGACCATGTAGATGTTCTCGTCCATCACCGCGTTCCAGCAGGCAATCGCGCCCATGCGCTGGTTGTACGAGCCGCCGTCACGCACGGTGCCGGCTTTTTCGAGCAACTGGCCGTCCGGCGCCTTGATGTCCTGCGCAGCCGCTTTGCCTTCGATCCAGTAGTCCCACTCGTACGGTTGCATGTGCGTTTTCGCGGTCTCCAGCACGCCAGAGTAGTAGCCCTGACGCATCAGATAGGCACCCGCCCAGCCGTCCTGGAACCAGTTGACGAATTCGTACGCGGCGTCGAGTTTCTTGCCTTGCAGCGAGCGCGGGAAACCGAAACCCGAGGCCCACGAACGATAACCTTCCTTGAGCGGCTGGAACTTGCAGGCGACACCCATGGTGCGGACTTTCGTCACGGCGGGCGACCACATCGACTGGATCACCACTTCGCCCGACGCCATCAGGTTCACGCTCTCGTTGAAGTCCTTCCAGAAGGCGCGGAACTGGCCGGCGCGCTTCGCCTCGATCAGGATCTTGATGGTCTGGTCGATCTCGGCCTTGGTCATGTTGCCTTTGTCGCCGTATTTCACGTGGCCCATTGCCTCGATCGCCATGGCCGAGTCCATGATGCCGATCGCGGGAATGTTCAACAGCGCGGCCTTGCCCTTGAACTGCGGATTGAGCAGTTCCGCCCAACTGTCCACGGGCCGCTTGATCAGGTCGGGACGAATGCCGAGCGTGTCCGCGTTATATGTGGTGGGAATCAGCGTCATCCACTCGGTGGGCGTCGCGGAGAACTCCGTGGAGCGCGGGCCGGTGAGGAACATCACTTTCTTCGGCGCGGTGCCTTGATCGCCGATCTTCTTGCCGTTCACTTCGCCGCGCGTGAGCACCGGCGTAATCTTGTCGGCGAGCTTGATGCGCTTCGCGTCCATGCCGGCCAGCGTGCCGGCCGGAATCAGCTTCTTGAGCGCGAAGTATTCGGTATCGACGATGTCGAACGAGTTGGGCTGGGTGATGATGCGCTTGGCGACGTCGTCGGTGGTCACCGGCACGTATTGAATCTCGATGCCGGTGTCCTCCTTGAATTTCTTCGCGATGTCGGCGCTTTGATTGACCGCCGTGCCGAGGTAGCGCAACGTGATTTTTTCCTGCGCGTGCACGTACGGAAAACCGGCAATGCCGGCCGCCGCCACCGCGCCCTTGATGAACGTGCGGCGCGACAGGCCTTTTTCTTTCACATCCGTTGCGGCCGTTGCCGGGCTTTCGTTCGCTTCGCTCATTGCTTTCTCCTCGGTTGACGTTCGATTGACGTTCGGTTTACTTTCGGTTCGCGCCTGTTTGATGCATGCGGCACGGCTGCGTCATGCAGCTTCAATACTCACGCTGCGAGCGGATGCGCGTCCCGCTCCTCCCACCAGACCACCACGCGCGCTTCGGGACCGAGCCGCGCCGGGTCGTAATCGCCGTCGCTCACGAGCGAGATCAATTCGGGCGAACCGTCGAGCGGGTCGAGCGTCACGCGCAGATGCGTGCCCTGGTATTCGGCTTCACGTACGGCGCAAGGCACGCCGCCGATGCGCGTCATGCCGTTGTCGCCGCTCGCGTTCTGCACCGGCGTAATGCCATGCGGCACGACGCGCAGATGGTCGGCTCGCACGGTAAACAAGCGGCCATTGGTATTGAAGACGTTGTGACCACCGAGAAAGCGCGCGACGAATTCCGTGCGAGGACGGTTGAACACTTCATGCGGCGTGCCGCTCTGCTCGATGCGGCCGTGGCTCATCACCACGACGAGATCGGCGAGCGCCATCGCTTCTTCCTGCGAATGCGTGACATGCACGAAGGTGATGCCGAGTTCTTTCTGCCAGCGTTTGAGTTCGGCGCGCATCTGCACGCGCAGGAACGGGTCGAGCGCGGAGAGCGGTTCGTCGAGCAACAGGCAGCCCGGTTGATTGAGCAACGCGCGGGCCAGTGCGACACGTTGCTGCTGGCCGCCGGATAGCTGGGCCGGTTTGCGTTCGGCATACGCCGACATGGCGACCAGTTCGAGCAGCTCGGCGGCGCGCTTGTGCCGTACGTCCTTGGCGATGCCGCGCATCTTCAGGCTGAACGCGACGTTATCGAGCGCGCTCAGATGCGGGAACAGCGCGTAGTTCTGGAACACCATGGCCGTGCCGCGAGCAGCGGGCTCGGCGCGTGTGACGTTGCGCCCAGCGATCAGAATGTCACCTTCGGTGACCGATTCATGCCCGGCGATCATCCGCAAGGTCGAGGTCTTGCCGCATCCCGATGGTCCGAGCAGGCAGCAGTACTGGCCGCCGGCGATGCGCAGATCGATCGCGTCGACGGCAAGCGAGTCGCCATATTGCTTCGACACGTGCACCAGCTCGATGTCGGCGGCTTTGGTTTCGAGCACCGTTGAAACAGGCTGAATCATCAGGAGGTGTCCTCGTAATCGGCGAAGAAGTGACGAAGATGCGAACAACGAAGCACAAGAGCAAAGCCCGCGAAACGGACGCGGCGCCAGAACGAGCCCAAGCAAATGCAAGACATGTGCCATCCATTGCATCGTGTGGTGCGTGATTGCCGACACACCGGTGTGCTTAACGTCTACAACCTGGCTCACATATTGCAAACGATCCGCAGCGTCGATCGTTAGCGATTCCAACGATTCTTTTTGCGCGATCACGGTGCGTGCCGGGTCCGTCGCGGGGCATGAACTGGCCATTCCGGTTCATCCGCTGATGCGCTCCAGCGCTTTTTCTCACCCACGGCTTCTTCAAATGAACGACACACGGAACATGCCCGTTACAGAGAACCGCGCGCGTCAATTGCTCGCCACGCATGGCCGCTTTCCCTATCGCCCGATCACCGACAGCGACGCGTTCCGCTGGCCTGGCGACAGCGGGCTCGCGGTTTATCTGGGCTTCAACATCGAACACTTTGCCTTCGGCGAAGGGCTCGGCGCCGCGCTCGGTCCGATCTCGCCGCAGCCGGATGTGCTGAACCATAGCTGGCGCGAGTACGGCAATCGCGTCGGGGCGTGGCGCTGCATCGAACTGTTCGATCAACTGGAATTGCCGGTGGGCACGCTCATCAACACCGCGCTCTATGATCATTGCCCGGAGTTGATCGCAGCCTGCGTGGCGCGCGGTGACGAACTAATCGGCCACGGCCATACGAACGCGCACCGGCAGAGCGATCTCGACGAAACCAGCGAGCGTGAGTTGCTTCTCCATTGCCGCGAACGGATCGCCGAAGTGTCCGGCACAGCACCGCGCGGCTGGCTTTCACCATGGATTTCGGAGTCCCATCTGACGCCCGATCTGCTCGCGGAGACCGGTTATCGCTATACGCTGAACTGGTGTCACGACGACCGTCCGGTGCGGATGGCCACGCGCGGCGCGCCGCTCTGGTCGATTCCGTATCCGCAGGAGCTCAACGATTTACCCATGATGGTGGGCCGCCATATGGATGGCCGCGACTTCGCCGACATGGTCATCGACCAGTTCGACGAGATGCTCGAACAGGCCAATCGCGGCGCGCAGCCGCAGGCGCTCGTGATGGGCATCGCACTGCATCCGTACCTGGTCGGGCAGCCCTATCGTTTGCGGCATCTGCGCCGCGCGCTTGAACATATCGCCGCGGCACGCGCCCGCGGCGACGTGTGGATCACCACGCCGGGCGCCGTCGCGAATCATATGGACGTGCTGGAGCGGGATGGTATCGTGCGCCCGGCCATCGCATGAACGCGAAAGCCGGTGCGGCCACCGTGAAAAAAGCGCCGAAAGACGACGCCGACCTCGATGGGCGCATCTATCAGTCTATTTTCGACGGCGTGCTGAATCATCGTCTGACGCCCGGCACGAAATTGCCCGAGCCCGAGTTATGCCAACTGTTCGGCGTGGGCCGCGCGGTGGTGCGGCGCGTACTGGAAAAGCTCGCGTATGACGGCATCGTCGTGTTGCGGCCGAACAAGGGCGCGGTGATCGCCGAACCTACGCCAGAGGAAACGCGCGAGATCTTCGAAGCGCGGCGCTCCGTCGAACGGATGCTGGTCGAGCTGGCCGTACAGCGCGCGAACGCCAAAGACATCAAGGCGTTGCGTCAACAGCTCGCGAGCGAACATGAAGCGATGCATCGCTTCGACCAGCCTTCGTGGGCGACGCTCGCCAGTGGTTTTCACATGCGTGTCGCCGCGCTGGCGGGCAACTCGATTCTGCAAAACTATCTAAAGGAACTGGTCTCGCGTTGCTCGCTGATCGTCGGCGTGTACGAACCGCCGGGGCATGCGCCATGCGAACATGCAGAGCACGCGGCGATCGTCGATTGCATCGAGGCGCGCGACGCGGCCGGCGCGATGGCACATATGGAAGCGCATCTGCGCGACCTCGAAGAGCGGATTGAAACCTCGCGGATGCGCGGCGAAAAGAGCCTCGGCCAGCTGCTCGGCATCACCGCATCAGTCACTCCCAACTAGGCGGCCGACATGGAAATCGATTTCGAAGCGATCACCGAATACCAGCGCTACAAGCTGATGGCGAGCCTGATCGTGCCGCGTCCAATCGCGCTCGTCACCACGCTCGGCGCCGACGGCACGATCAACGCGGCGCCGTTTTCCATGTTCAACATGCTCGGCGAGGAGCCGCCGATCGTCATGATCAGCATCAACCGCGTGGCCGACGGCACGCTCAAGGACACGGCGGTGAATATCGCGCGCACGGGCGAGTTCGTGGTGCATCTCGCGGACGAAGCCATCGCCGCGAAAATGCATCGCTGTGGGGAAAGGCTGCCGCCCAACGTGAGCGAGCTCACCGAGGTCGGCTTGACGCCGCTGCCGAGTTCGCACGTTGCGCCGCCGCGCATCGCAGAAGCGCCGGTCGCGTTCGAGTGCACCACGTGGGAGACGTTGGAGACGACGAGCCGGCAGATTTTCATTGGACGCGTGCATCGGTTGCACGCGCGGGACGAGTTGATCGACATGGAAACGTGGCGCGTTCGCCTGCAACATTATTTCCCGGTGGGCCGCTTCGGCGCGAGCGACTATGTGACGACGCGCGACCGGTTCACGCTTGGATGAACCGCGGACGCCCTCGTCACATCACACCGCAAGCGCCCGGCCATCACTGCGGGGATCGTGCGCGCCCGAGGCGGACCCGTCCGCCTCGATGCGAATCACACCCGGGTGTCCCGCCAACGGACTGCGCGCCGCAATCGCGCTTATTTCATGACCGCGCGCGGCGAGCGCCGCGAACACGTCGGCGCCGGCGTCCGCTTCGAGCTTCAACGCATCGCGTGTATCGGAGAAGGTCTTGCCGAGCAGAAAACGCGGGCGGGCGAGGGCGGTCAACGGGTCCATGCCGTAGTCGATCAGCCGCGTGAGAATCGCGGCGAGCGTTTGCGGTTGACCGTCCGCGCCCTGCGTGCCGAACAGCAACCGCGGACGGCCGTCCTTCACATACATGCCGGGGTTGAGCGTATGGAACGGCCGCTTGCCCGGTTGCACGGCGTTATGATGCGCGGGGTTCGTGCTGAACGACGCACCGCGGTTGTGCCACAGAATGCCGGTATCGCCCGCTACCACGCCGCTGCCCCAATCGAAGTAGACCGTTTGCAGGACGCTCACGCTGCGGCCTTCGCGATCCGTCGCGCCGATGAACACCGTATCGCCCGGACGGAAAACATGCGGCCATGCGCGCGCGGCATGCAGATCGATCGAGCGTGCATGGGCGTCGAGCGTGGCGGGCGAGAGCATCTCATCGACCGGCACGGGGTTGAACTCGGGATCGCAGACGAAACGGTCGCGATCCACGAACGCGCACTTCACGGCTTCCACCAACAGATGATAGTAATCCGCGCTGCCTTCAGGAATAGATCCTGGATCGAAGCGCTCCAACGTGCCCATGATCTGCAAGGTCGTCACGCCTTGCGTGGGTGGCCGCATGCTGACCAGTTCGCCGCCGCGATAGGCGACCCGCAGCGGCGCCTCATCGCGCGCGCGTGTGCGGGCGAGGTCGCTCGCAGTGAGCGGCGAACCGGCCTTGCGGAGACCAGCGGCGATCCGCTCAGCCAGGTCACCTTCATAGAACTCGCGCGCGCCGAAACGGGCAATGCGCTCGATGCTCTTCGCCAACGCCGGCTGCACGAAGCGCTCGTCGATTGCAGGGATGCGCCCGTGCGGCGCGAAGGTCGCCGCGAAGCCGTGCAACGCATGCAATTCGTCGGCGCGCATGGTTTGCCAGAAATGCTGCGACGGCGTCACGGGAAAACCGTCGGCGGCAAGCTCCAGCGCGCGCTCGAACAGCGACGGCCACGACTGCTTGCCGCCCCACGCGCTTTGGCTGATCCCGTAGGCCTGATGCCATGTATCGACGGTCGCGGCGGTGGTGATCGCGGAAGCCGGACCGCGCAACGGAATCGCACCGTGGAACGCCGGCAGTTGCGCCGCGGCCTGGCCGATGCCCGATACCGTGCGCAACATCCCATGCCGGTCGCCGATCACCCAGAAGGCGTCGCCGCCGAGCCCGGTGAAATGCGGGTACGTCACGCACAGCGCCGCGCCGATCGCGATGGCGGCTTCGATGGCGTTGCCGCCCGCGCGCAGGACGTCGCGGCCCGCCTCGCTTGCTAGCGCATGAGGACTGGTGACCATGCCGCCATAGGTGCCGGCGGGTTTCAGATTGTGCATCGAGGCTCCGCCAGGGAAGGTTCGCCGGAAGGTGCCGCGAGTATACGGTCGCCAATTTTTAGATGATGAGCCATCTGATAACACGCAGGGCAGCGCGCTTCGACAACGCTGAACACGTCGCGCCTTGTCCGTGCGCCTGGCGATTCGGCCGGCGCGGCGATACGCGTAGCGTCGGGCTTTGCCGATGCGCGTGTCGGCGCGAATCCAGGGCGCGCGAGCCCCGAGTTGGTGAGCGCTGCACCATCGGCGGCGCCGGGCGGCGTCGTTTCACGCGCGCTGCGGCCGCTGTGACTGAAGCACTGAAGCGCCGTCTGGCGAGGCTTTGAAGCGATCTTCGCGATGAACCAGGTAACTGGCATAGCTCCTGCTAATTTGAGTTCGAACTTGTATTCAAGATTGAACTCAAGGAAAAACAGGTGCCTATTTCTTCTCCCATGACGGTCAAAGGTCTGCTCGCTGCATATGCCGCCGGCAGCCTCACGCCCACCGAAGCCGTGACGTCGGCGCTCGCTCGGATCGACGCCATCGACCGGCCCGAAGTCTGGATCCTGCGCGTGCCCGCAGCCGACGTGCAGGCTCGCGCGCAAGCGCTCGAAGCCTTATACGCCGCGCAGGGCAGTGCGGTGTTCAATCAGATGCCGCTGTTCGGCGTGCCGTTCGCGGTCAAGGACAACATCGACGTCGCCGGCTTGCCGACCACAGCCGCGTGCGAGTCCTTCAGCTATACGCCGGACACGTCGGCGTTCGCGGTGCGGCGGCTCATCGATGCCGGCGCCATTCTGATCGGCAAGACCAATCTCGATCAGTTCGCCACCGGGCTCGTCGGTACTCGTTCGCCGTATGGCGCCGTGCGGCATGCCGAGTCGCCACTGCGCGTGTCGGGCGGTTCGAGTTCGGGCTCGGCGGTCGCGGTGGCGGCGGGATGCGTGGCGTTTTCGCTCGGCACCGATACCGCGGGTTCGGGCCGCGTCCCGGCGGGATTCAACGGTCTGGTCGGTCTGAAGCCTTCGTTGGGACTGGTCAGCAAACGTGGCGTGGTGCCCGCGTGCCGAAGCCTCGACACGATCTCCGTGTTCGCCCACGACGTCGACGATGCCTGGCGCGTGCTCAGCGAAATGGCGCGCTTCGATTCGCTCGACGGGTATTCGCGCAAAGTGCCGGCCCTTGGCCTGCTGCGTTCGGCACCGCGCATCGGCGTGCCGGAGCAATTGGAGTTCTATGGCGACGCCGGGGCGAGCCGGGCATTTTCAAGCGCGTTCGACACGCTCACCACACATCTGCATCTGTCGACGCAACCGATCGACTTCGCGCCGCTCAAGTCTGTTTCCGCGTTGCTCTACGACGGCCCGTGGGTCGCCGAACGGCGCGCGGCGCTCGGCACTTTTTTTGCAACCCGTCACGAAGCGATCGATGCGGTCGTGGCCAAAGTGATCGGCAAGGCGGAGCAGTTCAGCGCCGCCGATGCCTTCAACGGCCAGTACGCGCTGGCCGATCTGAAACGGCACGCCGAAGCGCTCTTCGAAACGATCGACATCCTGATCGTACCCACCACGCCGACGCATCCGCTGATTGCGGACGTGCAGGCCAACCCCGTCGAACTGAACAGCCAACTTGGCTACTACACCAACTTCGTCAACCTGCTCGATCTGTGCGCGCTGGCCGTACCGTGTCAGCGTCGCGGCGACGGGTTGCCGGCCGGCGTCACGCTGATCGCGCCGAGCGGCGCGGACCGCCGGCTCGCCGAACTGGGCGCGCGGATTCAGGCACTGTTCGCGAACGCCACCGAGGCCACAGAGGCCGCAACTGCAACCACGCTCATCCAACCGCTGCCATTTCAGGAACCCACCATCACCGTTGCGGTGGTCGGCGCGCATTTGCGCGGGCAGCCGTTGAACTGGCAGCTCCAGGAAGCCGGCGCGCGTTTCGTGAAAGCGACGCATACCGCGCCCGGCTACAAACTCTACGCGCTCGCCAACACCCAGCCGCCCAAACCCGGCCTCGTGCGCGCGACGCAGCAGCAAGGCCAGCCGATCGCCATCGAACTATGGGAAGTGCCGCTGCGCACCTTCGGCCAATTCGTCGCCGACGTGCCCGCGCCGCTCGGCATCGGCACGTTGCAACTCGCCGACGGCCACAGTGTGAAAGGCTTCATTTGCGAGCCGTCGGCCGTGAGCGACGACAGCGGCGCGCTCGACATCACGTCGTTCGGCGGCTGGCTCGCGTATCTGGCCAGCCTCAAGCCCAAGCCGCAAGCCAACCCTCAGGCCAATACACGCTAACCCTCGATCAGGAATTTGGACACCATGACCAGCCGCCGCCATTTCATCAAGAGCGCCAGCCTGTTGACGCTCGGCAATATTCTGCCCATCCAGTCGGTGTTCGCCGCGCCGAAGACCACCGTCGGCGTGATCTACGTCGGCGCGCGCGGCGACTACGGCTACAACCAGGCGCAGGCGCAAGCCGCCGCCGTGCTCAAGAAGATGCCCGACGTGAAGGTGGTGGAAGAAGAGAACGTGCCCGAGACCATCGCCGTGCAGAAGACGATGGAAGCGATGATCGAACAGGACGGCGCCACGCTCATCTTCGCGACCTCGTTCGGCTACTTCGACCCGCACGTGCTGAAGATGGCGGCGAAGTATCCGAAGGTGCGATTCGCCCATTGCGGCGGTTTGTGGAAGCAAGGCAATCCGTCGAACATCACCAGCTACTTCGGCTATATCGACGAGTGCCAGTACCTGAACGGCGTGGTCGCCGGCCATATGACCAAGAGCAAGAAGCTCGGCTTCGTCGCCGCCAAGCCGATTCCGCAGGTGCTGCGCAATATCAATTCGTTCACGCTCGGCGCGCAGTCGGTCGATCCGTCGATCACCACGCAGGTGATTTTCACGGGCGACTGGTCGATGCCGGTCAAGGAAGCCGAAGCCACCAACAGCCTCGTGGATCAAGGCTGCGACGTGCTGACCTGTCACGTCGACGGTCCGAAGGTGGTGGTCGAGACCGCGGAAAAACGTGGTGCGATGAGCTGCGGCTATCACGCGAGCCAGGCCGCGCTCGCGCCCAAGGGTTATCTGACCGGCGCGGAATGGGATTGGGCGACGCCGTACAAGCAACTGGTGACGGGCGCGCAAGCCGGCACGCCGCAGCCCAACGTATTGCGCGGCGGCCTGAAAGAGGGCTTCGTGAAGATGTCGCCGTACGGCGCGAAAGTGACGGCCGCCGCGAAGCAGAACGCCGACTCGATCCGCAGCAGCATGGTGGCCGGCAACTTCGTGATCTTCAAAGGCCCGATGAAGGACAACAAAGGCGGCATGGCGATCGCCTCGGGCGCGAGCCACAACCAGACCGACTACACGCTGGAAAGCATGAACTATCTGGTCGCGGGCGTCGTCGGCCAGATCTGATGACGGCGATGTTTACGTGGATCAAGGAGCCGTAATGCGCCCCAATGCCTCTGCCGCGAGAGTGATGCTCGCGCTCTTGCCCGCGCTGCCGACCGTGCTGGCGGTGCTCGGCACCTTGCTGCTGTTCTCGCTGTTCCTGCTGGTGCAGGGCCAGCCGGCGCCCGACGCAATTGCACTGATTTTCCAGGGCGCGTTCGGTTCGTCATTCGCCTGGCAAAGCACATTGCTGCGCGCCGCGCCGTTGATGCTCACCGCCTTGTGCGTCGCCTTGCCCGCGCAGGTCGGGCTGATCGTGATCGGCGGCGAGGGCGCGCTCGCGCTGGGTGGCATGTGCGCCGCCATCGTCCCGCAGATGCTGCCGCATAACACGCCCTGGCTCATCGCCACACCGTTGATGGCGCTCGCCGGCATGCTCGCCGGTGGCGTCTGGATCGGCGCGGTCGGCGCGTTGCGGCAATGGCGCGGCGTCAACGAGACCATCAGCAGTCTGTTGATGTCGTATATCGCCATCGCCGTGTTCAAGCATCTGGTGGAAGGGCCGCTGCGCGATCCCGCGAGTCTGAACAAGCCGTCGACGCTGCCCGTGCCCGACGCGATGATGATCGGCTCGATTCCCGGACTCGACACGCATTGGGGCCTGTTCTGGGGCGTCGTTGCGTGCATCGCGGCGTGGGTGTTCGTGAAGTTCAGCACCAAAGGTTTTGCGATGCGCGTGGTGGGCGGCAGCAATCGCGCGGCGCGTCTGGTCGGCTTGCCCGTCAATATGCTTGCGGTGACAGCGTGCGTGCTGGGCGGCGCCGCCGCTGGGCTCGGCGGCATGTTCGAAGTCGCGGCGGTGCAGGGCAGCGCGAACGCGTCGTTGCTCGCGGGCTACGGTTACGCAGGCATTCTCGTCGCCTTCGCGGCGCGCCAGAATCCGCTCGCGATCATCGCGTGCGCGCTGATGATCGGCGGTATCGAGGCGAGCGGCAGCCTGCTGCAACGGCGCCTCGATTTGCCCGACGCCACCACGCTTGTCCTGCAAGGGCTGCTGTTCGCCAACCTGCTCGCGTGGGAGGCGCTTGGCAGCCGCATCGCCGCATGGCGCGTGAAATTGCAAGCGGCCGCGCAGACCGATGTCGCCGTGCAACTGGAGCAGACCCATGCCTGATATGCACTCGCCCATCGTGATTCTGCTGTTGTCGCTGTTCGCCGGCGCGATCCGCGTCAGCACGCCTTATCTGTTTGTCAGTCTCGGCGAGTGTCTGACCGAGAAGGGCGGCCGCGTGAATCTCGGCCTGGAAGGCATTCTCGTGTCCGGCGCGATGAGCGGTTATGCCGGCGCGTTTCTGAGCGGCTCGCCGTGGATCGGCGTGCTGGCCGCGGGCGTGGTCGGTTTGCTGCTCGGTTGTCTGCACGGCCTTGTGTGTTCGTTGCCGCGCGTATCGGACATCGCCTTCGGCATTGCGTTGATGTTGCTCGGCACCGGACTCGCCTTCTATCTCGGCAAACCCTTTATCGAACCACAAGCACCGATGCTGCCGTTCATCGACCTCGGTGCGTGGACTTCGTCGCCGCAACTGCACAACGCGCTGCATCTGAATCTGCTGTTCGTGATCGGCGTCGCGCTCGCCTTCGTTTTGCAATGGGGCTTGCGCAATACGCGCTGGGGCATGGTTCTGCGGCTCGTCGGCGATCACGCGGAAACCGCGCGTGCGATGGGCTATCCGCTGACGCGCGTGCGCATCGCGGCGACGGCGGCAGGTGGCGTGTTAGCGGGCATTGGCGGCGCGTATCTGTCGCTGGTTTATCCGGGGAGCTGGAACGAGGGGCTTTCCAGCGGCCAGGGCCTGATGGCGGTCGCGCTTGTGATCTTCGCGCGCTGGCAGCCGTTGCGCTGCCTGTGGGCCGCGTTGCTGTTCGGCGCCGCGGGTGCGCTCGGCCCCGCCTTGCAGGCGATCGGCGTGACGAGCGGCTACTACCTCTACAACGCCGCGCCGTATGTGCTGACGCTCGTGATCATGATCGTCAATTGCCGTCCGGATCGCACGCTGGCGGGCGCGCCCGGCGAGCTGAGCCTGACTCGCTGAGATGTACGCGCATCTCCAGACTTTGCTTTTGACGAACCCAAACCCAGGATTTCCCGACCATGACCCGATTCATCGAAGCCAAACCCTATCCGTGGCCCTACGACGGCAACCTGCGCCCGGACAACACCGCGCTCGTGATCATCGACATGCAGACGGATTTCTGCGGCCACGGCGGCTACGTCGACAAGATGGGCTATGACCTCTCGCTCACGCGCGCGCCGATCGAGCCGATCAAACGCGTGCTGAAGGCGATGCGCGAACAGGGCTTCACGATCATTCACACGCGTGAAGGGCATCGTCCGGATCTCTCCGATCTGCCCGCCAACAAGCGCTGGCGCAGCCGCCGCGCGGGCACCAACGGCGTGGGCATCGGCGACGACGGCCCATGCGGCAAGATCCTCGTGCGCGGCGAGCCCGGCTGGGAAATCATCGACGAACTGAAGCCGCTTGCGGGCGAGATCGTCATCGACAAGCCAGGCAAGGGCTCATTCTGTGCGACGGATCTCGAACTGATCCTGCGCACACGCGGCATCGGGAATCTGATTCTGACCGGCATCACGACCGACGTCTGCGTGCACACGACCATGCGCGAAGCCAACGATCGCGGTTTCGAATGCACGGTGCTCGCCGACTGCTGCGGCGCAACCGACAAAAACAATCATGACGCCGCGTTGCACATGATCACGATGCAAGGCGGCGTGTTCGGCACGGTGTCGGACTCCGGCGCGCTGCTGCAAACGCTAGGTGGATGATCATGTCGACCGTACGGCAAGCTCTCGGTGTTGAAGTGCTGAATGCGAGCAAGTCGTTCGGCGCGTTTCGCGCGCTGGACGGCGTCTCGATCAAGGTCAAGGCCGGCACGATCCACGCGCTGCTCGGCGAGAACGGCGCGGGCAAGAGCACGCTCGTGAAGGGACTGGTCGGCTACGGCGTGCTCGACGACGGCCAGATCGCCGCCGACGGCCGCGAAGTGCTCATCCACTCGCCGCGCGACGCGCAAGCGCTCGGTATCGGCATGGTGTACCAGCACTTCACGCTGGCCGCGGGCCTTTCCGTTGAAGAAAACCTGCTGCTCGCGCGTGGGCGGATGCCGTGGAAAATCGACTGGAAAGCGGAGCGCGCCGCGCTCGCCGCATTCATGCAGCGCATGCCGTTTCGCTTGCCGCTCGACGCGCCGGTTGCAGCGCTCGCCGCCGGCGAGAAGCAGAAGCTCGAAATCCTCAAGCAACTCTATCTGCAACAGCGCTTCCTGATACTCGACGAACCGACTTCCGTGCTGACGCCGCAGGAAGCCGACGAAGTGCTCGGCCTGATGCGCGAGCTGACCACGCGCGGCGAGCTGACCGTGCTGATGATCACGCACAAGTTCCGCGAGGTGATGGCCTACGCGGACGACGTCACCGTGTTGCGCAAGGGGCGTCAGGTCGGCACCAGCGCGGTGGCGAACACCAGCCGCGACGAACTCGCCGCATGGATGATGGGCACGGTGGCAACGAACGACGCGCCTGTCATGGCCGCCGTGACAGAGGAACGCGTCCCGCGCAAGCCGCTCGACGAATCGGCTCAGGTGCGCCTGGCACTGCGCGATGTATCCGTGGAAGACGATCGTGGCCACACGGCGGTCAAGCACGCGACGCTGTCCGTGCGCGCGGGCGAAATTCTTGGGCTTGCAGGCGTCTCCGGCAACGGTCAGAAGGAACTGGTGGAAGCGCTGGTCGGCCAGCGTCGTGTGAAAACCGGCGACATGCAGGTCGCCGGCAAACCTTACCAGGCGACGCGTGAGCAGATGACGCAACGGCGCGTCTTCGCGATCCCCGAAGAGCCGCTGAAAAATGCCTGCGTGGGCGGTATGAGCGTGGCGCAGAATCTCGCGTTGCGCGACTTCGACCGCGAGCCGTTGCGCCGCGGCGGCTGGTGGCTCGATCGTCGCGCCATCCGTGAGCGTGCCGCGCAGTTGATCGGTGAATTCAACGTGCGGCCGCCCGTACCCGAGCGCGCGATCGGCACGCTCTCGGGCGGCAATGTGCAACGCGCCGTGCTGGCGCGCGAACTCGGTCAGCCGGTGGATGTGCTGATCGTCGCCAATCCGGTGTTCGGGCTCGACTTCGCGTCGGTGGCCGATATCCATGCGCGTCTGATGGCCGCGCGCGATGCGGGCGCGGCCGTGCTGCTGGTCAGCGAAGACCTCGACGAACTGCTCGAACTCGCGGACCGCATCATGGTGATCGCCGAGGGCGAGCTGGTGTACGAAACACCGGCGGCGCGCGCGGATCGCACCGTGCTCGGCCAGCATATGGCCGGCCACGGCGACACGCCCGTGCGGCCCGCCGTGCCCGCGGAGAAACTCAGGGAAGCCATCGGATGACATCGACCCACACGCTGACTATCGACGCCCAACCCGGCCCGTTCAGCTTCGACTCCGCGAAAACCGCGCTGGTCGTGATCGACATGCAGCGTGATTTCATCGAGCCGGGCGGCTTCGGCGAATCGCTCGGCAACGACGTCTCGCTGCTCGCGGAAATCGTGCCGACGGTGGCCGCGCTGCTGGCCTTCGCGCGCAGGCATCAATGGCTCGTCGTGCATACGCGTGAATCGCATGCCGCGGATCTGTCCGACTGTCCGTCCGCCAAACGTCTGCGCGGCGCGCCGAATGCGCGCATCGGAGACGCCGGGCCGATGGGCCGCATCCTGATTCGCGGCGAGCCCGGCAATGCGATCGTCGAACCGCTCGCGCCGCTGGCGGGCGAACTGGTGATCGACAAACCCGGCAAGGGCGCGTTCTACGCGACCCGGCTCGGCGAAGAGCTTGCGATGCGCGGCATCACGCATCTGGTGTTTGCCGGCGTGACCACCGAAGTGTGCGTGCAAACCTCCATGCGCGAAGCCAACGACCGTGGCTACGACAGCCTGCTGATCGAAGACGCCACCGCGAGCTATTTCCCCGCGTTCAAACAGGCGACGCTCGACATGGTGCGCTCGCAAGGCGGCATTGTCGGCTGGACCGCGCCCCTTGCTTCACTGATCACAATCGACCGGACAATCCCAGCATGGAAATAAATCAGCCCGAAATCGTGGCGCAGGTCCACGCGGCGTTCATCGAATACGAGCGCGCGCTGGTCGACAACGACGTCGCGGCCATGAACGCGCTGTTCTGGCACACGCCGGAAACGGTGCGCTACGGCATCGCCGAAATCCAGCACGGCGGCGAGGCGATCCGTGCCTGGCGCGAGCGCTGCGAGCCGGTGCCGAAGTCGCGCAGGCTGCATCGAACCGTGGTGACCACTTTCGGCACCGACTTCGCCACTGTCAGCACCGAATTCACCAGCGACGCCACGCCGTTGCTCGGGCGTCAGATGCAAACGTGGGCGAGGCTCAGTCCCGGCGAGGGTTGGAAAATCGTCGCCGCGCATGTGAGTCTTATCGGCAGATCATGAAACGCTGATAATAAGAAAAAAGGGGCCTTGGCATCATGAACGACGACCCGACGAATCTGCTGGAGACGCCCGCCGCTCCAGGCGGGCAGGAGGCGCCCGCGGCCAACCCGCTCGCCGAGCAGGTTTATCAACAGCTCAAGAGCGACATCTTCAGCTTTCGCCTGTTTCCCGGCGACCGTTTTTCGGAGAACGGCATTGCGCAACACTACGGCGTGTCGCGCACGCCGATGCGCGACGGCCTGTTCCGTCTGCAACGCGAGGGCTATCTGGAAGTCGGTTTCCGGCGCGGCTGGAAAGTGTCGCCGATCAACTTCGATCAGCTCGATCAGCTCTACGATTTGCGTATCGTGCTGGAAGTCGCGGCGGTGGAACGAGTCGGCGCGGGTGGCGATATCGCGCATGCGGCTGTCGAGGAATTGAAGACGATCTGGTGTGTCGAGCCCGAGTTGCGCGAGAGCGATCCGGTGAAGATGTTCGGCATGGACGAGAACTTTCACCGGCAACTCGTTGCCGCCACAGGCAACGCGGAAATGCTGCGCGTGCATAACGAAGTGACCGAGCGCATCCGCATCGTGCGGCGGCTCGATTTTCTGAAACCGCACCGCACCAGCGCCACCTACGACGAGCATTCCACCATGGTCAACCTGATCGAACGCAACCGGCTGACCGAGGCGATCATTCTGCTGCGCGCGCATATCACGCAGAGCAAGCTGGAGGTTCGCAAGATCACACTGTCGATGCTCGCCGCGGCGCGCGACAGCAAGCTGCCGTTCGTGTCCTGAGCAGCTCGATGCGGCAAGCTCACTCGTAGGAGAACGAGCCGCCGAACTTGTCGATCCGTTCGAGCGCCATGCCCGAGCCGCGCACCACGCAGGTCAGCGGCGCTTCGGCGACGAACACCGGTAGGCCGGTTTCCTCGGCCAGCAGGCGGTCCAGATCGCGCAGCAGCGCGCCGCCGCCCGCCAGCATGATGCCGCGCTCGGCGATGTCGGCGCCGAGTTCCGGCGGCGTCTGTTCCAACGCGATCTTTACGGCCGAGACGATCTGGTTCAGCGGATCGGTGAGCGCTTCGAGAATCTCGTTGCTGGACACCGTGAAGCTGCGCGGAATGCCTTCGGACATATTGCGGCCCTTGACCTCCATCTCCTTGACCTCGGAGCCCGGAAACGCGGAGCCGATTTCCTTCTTGATGGATTCGGCCGTTTGCTCGCCGATCAGCATGCCGTAGTTGCGGCGAATGTAGTTGACGATCGCGTCGTCGAACTTGTCGCCGCCCACGCGCACCGAGCCTTTATAGACGATGCCGCCGAGCGAGATCACGCCCACTTCCGTGGTGCCGCCGCCGATATCGACGACCATCGAGCCGGTCGGGTCCGAAACCGGCAAGCCCGCGCCAGTGGCCGCGGCCATCGGCTCCTCGATCAGATAGACCTGCGAGGCGCCCGCACTGTGCGCGGCCTCCTTGATCGCGCGCCGCTCTACCTGGGTGGACCCGCACGGCACGCAGATGATGATGCGCGGCGACGGCGCAAACATGCGCGACTCGTGCGCCATCTGAATGAAGCGCTTGATCATCTGCTGGGTGATGTTGAAGTCGGCGATCACGCCGTCTTTCATGGGGCGGATCGCCTCGATATTGCCCGGCACCTTGCCGAGCATCTGTTTTGCTTCCTTGCCGACAGCCAGAATGATCTTCTTGCCGTTCGGACCGCCTTCCTGACGAATCGAGACCACCGAGGGTTCGTCCAGCACGATGCCCTTGCCGCGCATGTAAATCAGGGTGTTCGACGTGCCGAGGTCGATTGCCAGGTCATTGGAAAAATAGCCGCGCAGAAAACCGAACATGCAAATTCCTGTCTCTCGGAAGTCGGGCGCACAAGCGCCGTTTGGAGTGCCGCCCGAAGGCGGCAGGCGACCAGTTGACGGTCGGGAGAGACGCAAGAATAACAGCTTCGGGTCGGCGGACCATTTCAGCGGTGCGGCGCTTGCTGCGCCGCCACGAGCGCCGGCCGACACCGCCGCACCGAAACCGCTGTCACGCCGCATTGCAGCGTGCGGCGGCGCACACACCTCGGCTATGCCGCGGGGCATGCTCATGTCACCCGTTCCAGTCGACGCCGGTGGGGTCCGGCGTGCGCGCTGTCCCGCCAGGGCGCGGCGCGGGAACGAAAAAACACGATACGGTAAGGTGCGAGACGACATGGACGAGACAACCCGGACCACACGGCGCTACGAAGTGATTAGCGACGAAGCTGAATTCCGAGCCTTGCAGCCCGAATGGGACGCACTGTGGTCGAAGGCGCAAGGCTATTGCTACCAGTCGTTCGCCTTTTGCTGGCTGGCATGGAAGCACGTGTCGAAGCCGCATGGCCGCAAGCTCAAGTGCATTGTGTGCCGCGAAGGCGGAAAGCTGGTGATGGTCTGGCCGCTCGAAACGGTCAGACGGTCGCTCTGGACCTATCTCGTGCCGCTCGGCCCGCAAGGCGGCGACTTCACGAGCGTGCTGGTCGAGGCCGACGAAGCGACCTCGGCGCGGGTAGCGGGGGCGTGGGACATCGCGCGCGCGCGTTGCGGCGCCGACTTCATCCACCTGCCGTACGTGCGCGAGCGGCTCGAACTGCACACGCTCGTGATGCAGGAGCGCAGGATCCTGTTTAGCGAGGCGCACAACGCGTCCGCCGCGAGATTGCGCGGGCAGGGCAGTTGGGACGCGTATTGCCGGACGCTCGGCACTCTGTTTGGCAAGCGGCCCGGCGGTTTCGCGAAGAAGTTGGCCAAGGAAGGCACGGTCGCCGTGCGCATGCTCGATCCGGCGGAGGAGCGCGAAACGGCATCCATCATCGAATGGATGTTCAACTGCAAACGCGTCTGGAGCGACCGCGTCGGCAAGCGCAGCGTGTGGCTCGATTTGCCTGAGTTCGAGCGTTTCCTGGGCAAGCTGATCTATTCGGGCGAGATGCCCTCGATGGCGCGCCTGATCGTGGTCACACTGGACGAAACGCCGGTTGCCGCGATCATCGCGAGCGTGGGCAATCCGTGGGCGAGCGCGATCTTCGCCGGCTTCGACCCGCACTACGGCAAGTTCTGCCCTGGCCTGATCGCGGTGGAGCAATGCGTGAAGTGGGCCTTCGACAGCGGCTACGACCTCGATTTCGGCGTCGGCACCGAGGACTTCAAGGCTTACTGGTCGCGCGGCGAGGCCACTACCGCATGGACCGTGCAAACCATCAATTCGACCTGGGGGCTGGCGGCGATTCGCGGGCGGCGCGCGGCCCGCAAGGTGATCGGCAGGGTGAAGACGCTGCGGCACGCCGGTGCTGCGGCGCCGCATGCAGGAGAAGCGGCTTCGGCGCTGGCGCCGGCCATACAAGGTCCGCCGGAAACGGGGAGCGCGCATTCCGAGTGATGCGTCCGAATATTACCGGATCGTAATCACCCTGCCGGGTGCTTGACGGTATGATTTCACCGTCAACGCAAAGCGGAGCAATCGATGCGAATCCTGGTGATCGAGGACGAGCTGAAAACAGCGGCCTACCTCAAGAAAGGCCTGGAAGAATCCGGCTACGCGGTCGACGTGGCGAACGACGGCCCGCAAGGGCTGATCCTTGCCCTCGAAGAAGAGTACGACGTGATCGTGCTCGACGTGATGTTGCCCGGCATGGACGGCTGGAGCATCGTCAAGACCTTGCGCGCCACGCGCACCACGCCCGTGCTGTTCCTCACCGCCCGCGACGACGTCGACGACCGCGTGCGCGGCCTCGAACTCGGCGCGGACGACTACCTCGTCAAGCCTTTTGCCTTCGTCGAACTGCTGGCGCGCGTGCGCACGCTGGCGCGCCGTGGGCCGCCGCGCGAAAGCGAACTGATCAAGGTGGGCGATCTGGAAATGGACGTGAACCGCCGTCGCGTAAAGCGTGGCGGCGTGCGCATCGACCTCACGCCGCGCGAATTCTCGCTGCTGCAACTGCTCGCGCGGCGTCAGGGTGAAGTGCTGAGCCGTACGCAGATCGCCTCGTATGTGTGGGACATGAATTTCGACAGCGACACCAATGTGGTCGAAGTCGCGATCCGCCGCCTGCGCACCAAGATCGACGACAACTTTCCCGTCAAGCTGATTCACACGGTGCGCGGCGTGGGCTATGTGCTCGAACTGAAGGGCACCGTTTGATGCGCGGCCGCTCGCTTGCCGCAGCGCTTGCGCTGGCGTTCGGCGCCACCACGCTGGCGGTTTTCGTGCTCGTCGGCAGTTTTCTGTATCTCGCGCTCGAAACGCAGATCAAGGCGCAGGACAATCTCGACATCGTGCTCGCCGCGCGCCACGCACGGCGGCTCGCCTCGGAGCTGGACTCGGCGAAAGGCATTCGCGAGCACGGCGATCGTCTGGCCAGCATCGTGCTCGGCAACGAAGCCATGTCGATGGAAGTGTTCGATGCCGACGGCAAGCGGGCGATCGATCACAACATCGCCGCCGCGCTCGCCGGGCCGGATGCGGCGAGCGGCGCCGCGACCGTTGCGGCGTTGCCGCCGCTCACGCGCGTGCCCGCGACGGCGCGCATCACCGAGGCCGATATCGGCGACTGGACCGGCCGTGACGGCGCGCCGATCCGCGGCATTCTCACGGACGCGCGGCTGCGTGACGGCGACACGGCGAGCGTGCTGGTGGCGCGCAACATGAGCGACCGCTGGCTCCTGCTGGACCGTTACCGCGACAAGCTCCATATTGCCGGCGTGGCCGGCGTGGCGCTGGCCATGCTGCTCGGCTACCTGTTGATTCGTGCCGTGCTGCGGCCGTTGCGCGATATCGCGGCGAGCGCGAGCCTCGTCACCGTGAACCGCCTCGATACACGGATCACGGTGGCGCGCGTGCCGCGCGAACTTGAAACATTGGTAGTCTCGCTGAACGCGATGCTCGAGCGCGTCGAACATGGTTTCCAACGCCTGTCGCGTTTCACCGCCGATCTCGCTCACGACATGCGCACGCCGCTCAGCAACATGCGCGGCGCCGCCGAAGTCGCGCTCGCCCGGCCGCGCTCCGTCGACGAATACGAATCGCTGCTCGCCTCGAATCTGGAAGAGTGCGACCGGCTCGCGAGAATGATCGAGAACGTGCTGTTTCTGGCGCGCGCCGAGCATCCGCAGTTCGTCAAACAATTGCGCGAGTTCGGTGCGGGGCTGGAGTTGACCCATATCGCCGAATACTTCGAAGGAATCGCCGAAGAGGCGAATGTGCGTGTGCGCGTGAACGGCGCGGCCGCCCTGACGGCGGATCTCGAACTGTTTCGCCGCGCCGTGAGCAATCTGCTCGCCAACGCGATTCGCTATACGCCGCCGGGCGGCGAGATCGCGCTGCACGCGAGCGCGTCGGCCGACGCGGTGCGCGTGACCGTGGAGAACCAGGGACAACCGATTCCCGCCGAGCATCTCGACCGGATCTTCGACCGCTTCTATCGGGTCGATCCGTCGCGCAGCTCGCTGCCGACGTCGGGGTTGTCGCAAGGGTCCACGGGTTCGACGGGGCTCGGGCTTGCCATCGTGCGCACGATCATGGAACTGCACGGCGGGTCCGTGCATGCGGAGAGCGATGCGCGCAGTACACGGTTCGTGCTGATGTTCCCGCGCGCCCGGTGAGGCCTGCAACCGGTTACACGGGCCCTGCCGCGCCGCCGGCTTTATCACCCCACGTGCCACCCAACGCCTTGAGCAACAGCACACTCGACTCCAGCTGCCGCGCGGCGATCTGATCCGCGATACGCTGGTTGGTCAGCGCAATCGTCTGCGCGGTCACCACGTCGAGATAGCTGACCGCGCCCGCATTGAAGCGGTTGGTCGTGAGCTGCAACGACAGATCCGCGGCGGTGGTGGCGCGCTGCTGGCTGACGGCTTCGTCGGCGAGGGCATGCAAGGCGGACAGGTTGTCCTCGACCTGCTGGAACGCCACCAGCACCGACTGGCGATAGTCCGCGACCGTGCCGTCGTATTGCGCCGTGGCGCCGTGCAGGGTGGCTTCGCGCTTGCCGCCGTCGAACAGCGTGCCGAACAGTTGCGGACCGAGCGACCAGAACAGACTCGGCGCGCTCAACCACGGTGCGAAAAACGTGCTTTCGAGCCCGGCGGTCGCGGACAGCACGAGATCTGGAAAGAACGCCGCATGCGCCACGCCGATCTGCGCATTCGCCGACGCCACGCGCCGTTCGGCGGCGGCGATATCGGGGCGTCGTTCCAGCAGTTGCGACGGCAGACCGGTTGGAATCGCCGGCGGCGTCGCAGCCGAGCCATTCGGCGGCAGCGTGAAGGTCGATGCCGGCTCGCCGATCAGCGTGGCGATCGCGTGCTGCATCTGCGCGCGCGTCACGTCGATGTCGGTGTCCTGCGTGCGCGTTGCTTCGAGTTGCGTCGTGGCCTGGGCGACGGCGGAGGCATCGATCGCGCCGTTTGTCAGTTGCTGCTGCAACAGCTTCAACGCGGCGGCATAGGCGTTCACGCTGTCGTCGAGCAGTTTCTTCTGCGTGTCGAGCGAGCGCAGCGCGAAATAGTCGACGGCCAGATCGGCGCTCATCGACAGGCGCACGCCTTCGAGGTCCGCCTCGCTCGCCTGAGCGTCGGCCTGCGCGCCGTTCACGCTGTCGCGCACCCGTCCGAACAGATCCGGCTCCCAGCTCGCCGTCACGCCTGCCGCATAGTCCGGCACGGTCTTGCCCGCGAGCGATTTCCCTTCGACGTTCTGCGAGGTCCGGAAGCGCTCCTGCGCGGCACCGGCGGTGATGGTCGGGAAGAACCCGGCACGCTGGTAGTCCACCATCGAGCGCGCCTGCTGTACCTGCGCGACCGCCTTGCGCACGCTCTGGTTCGAGACGTCGATGCGCGCCTCGAGCTGGTTCAGCACGGGATCGTTGAAGATCGTCCACCAGGGACCGCGCGGCGAGGCGTCGGCCGGCGCGGCCTGGGCCCAGCCGGGCGCGGCGCCTGCGTAGTGCGCCGGAATGTCGGCGCTCGGGCGCTGGTAGGGCGGCAGGGTCGAGCACGCGCTGAGCAGCGCGCCGACCAGCGTGGCCGCGAGAGCGCGGCGCGCCACCGGCTGTGAAAGAGACAGGTTGATCATCGGCAAATCCTTTATCTGGCGAAGCACTCAGCTATGCGAGGCCGGCATGATCTGAACCATCTGGCCGGTGCTCAGCGAATCGCCGGGGTTGTCGATCACGCGGTCGGTGGCGGCGAGTCCCGTCGTGATTTCCACGTGCGTGCCGAAATCGCGGCCGATATGCACGGTCTTGAGCTGCGCGCGGCCATTGCTGTCGACCACCGCGACCGTCACGCCGTCCGGCCGGAACAGCAGGGCGCTGACGGGCAGATCGAGCGCCGGCGTGGTCGACTGCAATTGCAGATGCACCTGCGTGTAAGCGCCGGGCAGCAGCGCGCCATCCTTGTTGTCGACGTCGACCTCGACGCGCAGCGTGCGGCTCGACGGATCGATCGAGCCGGTGTTGCGCGCCACTTTCGCCGCGATGTGGCGGCCCGGATACTGCTGGGCGGTCAGATACACGCCGGTGGCCGGCGTGACGTACGGCGCGTCGTCTTGCGGCACGTCGACGAACACGCGCAGCACGCCGTTCTGCTGGATATGGAACAGTTCGCCCGACATGCCCGCGGTGCCGGGCGTGCCGCCCGCCGTCACCAGTGCGCCGACGTCGACGCGGCGCGCGGTGATCACGCCGTCGAACGGCGCGGTGATCTTCTCGTACGAGACCAGTTCGGCCAGATGCGCGACATTGGCCTGGGCCGAGGCGAGCATCGCGCGGCGTGCTTCCATGTCGCTGACCTTGGTGTCGGTGTCCTGTTGCGCGACCGATTGGGTCTTCAACATCTCCTGCCAGCGCTGCGCGGTGGTCTTCGCGTAGTCGAAATTGGCTTGCGCGGTGGCTTCGTCGGCGCGGGCCTGGCGTAGTTGCGCGTCCAGGTCCGGGGCTTCGATCGTCGCGAGAGTCTGGCCGCTTTTCACCTGCGTGCCGATGTCGGTGTTCCAGTGCGCGAGGTAACCGCTCGTGCGCGCATAGATGGATGCTTCGGCGAACGGCGTGACGGCGCCAGGCAACAGCAGGTCGTTGACGGCCGGCGCGGGGCGCGGCGCGACCACCGACACGCTGAGCATGCCTTGCCCCTGCGTTTGCTGCGTGAGCGCGGCGCTGGCATACAGACGCGGCACGATGCCGACGATCAGCAAAACGGCGGCCACACCGCTCAGCGCGAAGGGCCAGAGACGATGGCGCGGTTTTGCGCTGCTGTCGAGGTGGGATGCGGGAGCGGTGGCGTCGGCATGCGTAGTCCCCGCGGCGTGGGCGGCGTGGGTGGTTTCCGCAGCCGTGGCCGCCTGCTTACCCAACTCCGGCGGAAGTGATGAATCGTTCATGGGAAAGGTCTCGTCGAAATCAAAGAGTGCGGGCCGTGACGGCGGATTCGTGTTTTTCAGTGCGTGCCGCGCGGCGTTTGTCGAGCCACGCATGCACCATCCCGTAGACGACGGGGACGAACAGCAAGGTCGACACCGTGCCGAGCGCGAGGCCGCCGATCACGGCGCGGCCGAGCGGCGCGTTCTGTTCGCCGCCGTCGCCGAGACCGAGCGCCATCGGCAGCATGCCGATCAGCATGGCGAGCGCGGTCATCAGCACCGGACGGAAGCGGCTGAAGCCGGCTTCGAGCGCGGCCGCGAGCGGCGGCTTGCCGCCGTGGTGGATTTCGCGCGCGGTGTTGATGACGAGAATGCTGTTGGCCGTGGCGATGCCGATGCACAGAATGGTGCCGGTGAGTGCCGGCACGCTCAGGCGAGTGCCGGTGCTGAACAGCATCCACGAAATCCCGGCAAGCGAGGCCGGCAAGCCGCTGACGATGATGAACGGGTCGAGCCACGATTGGAAATTGACGACCATCAGCAGATAGACGAGGCCGATGGCGAACACGAGGCCGCTCGCGAGGCCGCTGAACGAATCGTGCATGGCTTGCACCTGGCCGCGCACGACGATGGACGCGCCCGGCGGCAATTGCGGCCGGATCTGCTCGACGAGCCGGTTC
Organism: Paraburkholderia sp. FT54; assembly: GCF_031585635.1. Classification (NCBI taxonomy): domain Bacteria; kingdom Pseudomonadati; phylum Pseudomonadota; class Betaproteobacteria; order Burkholderiales; family Burkholderiaceae; genus Paraburkholderia; species Paraburkholderia sp. FT54. The sequence continues at coordinate 1,541,318 of NZ_CP134196.1, forward strand.
ACGTCCGTCGCCACGCCGCCGAGATCGCGCCCTTGCGCCGACGCGAAGATATCGAGCACCGGCTGCACGTTGTAGTGCGAGACGACGGCTTGCTGCGAGACGCGCGTCAGCGTGCTCAATGCGCCGAGCAGGTTCTGCGGCGCGGGGCCGGCGCCGCTCACCGAGGCCCCCGTGAGTGCGCCGGAGCTGGAGCCGCCGATCTGCGCGACCGGAATATTGGCGAGCGCCTGCAGCGAGTTGATGTCGTACTGCGGCATCATCGCCATCAGCGGATAGCTCACGCCGTTGCGCGGATCGAGCCAGAAATTCGGCGTGGTCTGCGAACTGCCGGAGAGTGCGATCAGCAGATTCTGCGATACGTCGCGTTGCAACAGGCCGGCCTGAATCGCTCGCGTGCGGTCGACGTTGACGTTGATCGCGGGCTCGTCGCCAGGCTGTTGAATGCGCGCGTCGACGAGGCCGCGCACGCCGCGCAGTTGCGCGAGCAGGCGGTTCGCCACGACACGGTTGGCGGCGAGCTTGTTGCCGACGATCTGGATATCGATCGGCGCGGGCAGGCCGAAGTTGAGAATCTGGCTGACGATGTCGGCGGGCAGGAAGGCGAACGTGACGCCGGGGAAATCTTTGGTCAGCGTGTTACGCAGCGTCGCCACGTATTGCGCGGTCGGCTTGTGTTTTTCCGCGAGCGTGATCATCACGTCGGCATCCTCGGGGCCGATCGGGTCCGACGAGTCGTAGGTCAGATTGATACCGCTCACCGGCACGCCGATGTTGTCCAGCATCGCCGCGAGTTCCTGCTTCGGGATCACGTCGCGCACGCGGGCTTCGACCTGGTCGGTAATGCTCGCAGTGTCCTCGATTCGTGTGCCGGTCGGCGCGCGCAGATGCAGGCGGATTTCGCCGGTATCCACAGCCGGGAAGAAGTCGCGCCCGGCGAACGGCACCAGAATGAGCGAGGCGATGCAAAGCAGCAGAAAGATCGCGATAAAGCGCCGTGGGCTCGCGATCGCCGCGCCGAGCACGCCGCGATAGCGTTCGCGCAGCCGTTCGAAGCGCCGCTCGAAGCCGGCCTGGAAGCGGATCAGGCACGCAATCGGACCCTTGCCGGTAACTGGCGCGTTGCTGCGCGCGCGCATCAGATACATCGCGAGGGTCGGCACCAGCGTACGCGAGAAGAAGTACGACGCGATCATCGCGAACACCACCGCTTCGGCGAGCGGCACGAACAGATAGCGCGCGACGCCGGAGAGCAGGAACATCGGCACGAACACGATACAGATCGACAGCGTCGAGACGAAAGTCGGCACGGCGATTTCGCCGGAGCCGTTCAGGATCGCGTCGTGCAACGGCTCGCCGTTCTCCAGATGATGCGTGATGTTTTCAATGGCGACGGTGGCGTCGTCGACGAGAATCCCCACGGCGAGCGCGAGGCCGCCGAGCGTCATGATGTTGATGGTCTGGCCGAGCGCGGACAGCGCGATCAGCGAGGTCAGCACGGCGAGCGGAATCGACACCGCGATGATCAGCGTGGCGCGCCAGCTGCCGAGGAACAGCAGAATCATCAAGGCGGTGAGGGCGGCGGCGATCACCGCTTCGCGCGCCACGCCCACCACGGCCGACTTCACGAACACGGATTGATCGGACAGCGCGGTGATGTGCAGCGCGCTCGGCAGGCCGGCCGCGATATGCGGCAGCATCGCCTTGACCTGCTGGATGATGGTCAGCGTCGAGGTGCTGCCGGATTTCTCGATGGTCAGGAGCGCCGCGCGCTTGCCGTCGCTGCGCACCATGTTGGTTTGCGGCGCGTAGCCGTCGCGCACATGGGCGACGTCGCGCACGTACACCACGCCGCCGCCCACGGTCTTGATCGGCAGATCGTTGAGCGCGGCCACCGTGTCGGTGCTGCCGTTCATCTGCACGTTGTATTCCTTCGTGCCGATCTTCGCGGTGCCGCCCGGCAGAATCAGGTTCTGCGCGTTGACGGCGTTGACCACGTCGAGCGGGGCGAGTCCCTTGGCTTGCAGCGCGTGCGGATCGATATCCACCATGATCTGCCGCACCTTGCCGCCGAACGGCAGCGGCACCGACGCGCCTTGCACCGTCGCCAGTTGCGTGCGGATCTGGCTGTTGCCGAGGTCGTAGAGCTGCTGTTCGGAAAGCGTGTTGCTCGACAGGCCGAGTTGCAGGATCGGCACCGTCGACGCGTTGTACGTAATAATGTTCGGCGGCAACGTGCCGGGTGGCAGCACGCGCAGGATCGACGCCGAATTGGACGCCGCCTCGGCAATCGCGCGATTGATGTCCGCGCCCTGGTGGAAGAAGATCTTCACCACGGAGACGCCGTTCAGCGATTGCGACTCGATGTGCTCGATATCGTCGACGTCCGAAGTCAACGCGCGCTCGTAGTTCGACGTGATGCGATTGGCCATGTCCTCGGCGGAGAAGCCGTTATAGCTCCACACGATGCTGACCACCGGGATATCGATGTTCGGAAAGATATCGGTCGGTGTGCGCAGTATCGTCAGCGGGCCGACGATAAAGATCAGCACGGCAAGGACCACGAAGGTATAAGGGCGGCGCAACGCCAGCCTGACAATCCACATGACGGGTTCCTGAAAAGAGGCCGATGGAGGCACGCGTCGTTGCGATGCCGCAAGGGTGCGTAACGCGGGCTTCGTAATTCAGGAGTGTCGCGTGGCGGCGCTGACGGGCTGCCGTCGGCTAGATTACCGTTCTGTTATGTTCAGCGCTGATGCGAATGTACGGGGATGTAGCGTGGCCTCTCGTCGCATCCGTCGGGCCGGTGAGATAACAAATCGGTAATCTGGCAGTCAGTGCTCCGCCAGCGAAAATGACAAGAATGAGAAGCGTGCTTCAGGCCACTCATTGCTTGCATCTACCCGGAGAGACAACATGAAATTGTTGACCGCCTTTGCCGTCACCGCCCTCAGCTTGACGTTCGGTGCGAATGCTTTCGCGCAAACCAGCACATCAGGGCTGACGCGCGCCGATGTGATGGTGCAGTTGCAGCAGGCCCAAGCCGAAGGGCTGGTGCCGACGCGCGCCGACGACTATCCGCCGACAGCCGCCGATGTGGCGCGAAATCGTGAGATCTATGCGATCACGCACGGCGCGGACGGCGCCGCTGCGATGCGCACCGCGCAGTCGCCGGCGGCCCATGGGGAGCCGGCTTCGAATTGAGGTCAGGGCGGGCTGCGCCTGGCCGCCGACAGATTGCCGGCGCTACGACCGGTCGCGGTTGCGTGCCCGCGTCGCGCCGGTAATGACCGCGAGGCCGAGCAGAATGACCGCCACGATGGCAATCGTATGTTGAGCGACGTGCATGGCCATCAATCCCCAGGACACGCCGCCGATCAGAATGATCCAGCCAACCAGATATATCAGCAGGGTCATCTTTTCTCCTTATTCGAGTCGACGTAACAGGTCTATCGAGTAGCAGATTTCGCGCCCGACGCCGGCTTGCCGCGCCGGCGCTCGGCGGCTGAAGGAGAACAGCGCGATGACGCAGTGCGGCTCGCCCGCGTCAACCGCAGGCCGGCTTGGCCTTTTTGCACGCATCGGCAAGCTGGGGCGGCGGGTCCTTCTTGAACACGGTCTTATAAGACTCGAGCACGTTCGACTGAATCACCGGCAACGACTGCACGCCGATCCACGCCGGCGGCGTCTGGCCGATGAGCGCCTTCATCATCGCCATGGCCTCGGCGACGCCCTGATCGTACGGGCGCTGCGAGCCGGTCGCCTTCAGTGGTCCGCCCTTGGCGATTTCGATCGCTGATTGAAGTCCCAGATCGACCGTCGTCATGGGAATCGTCACGCCTTGTGCGCGCATCGACGTGAGCGTGTCGAGAGCCGGCTGATCCCAGACGGCGAACAGACCCTTGACGTCCGGATTCCCAGTGAGGAAGTCGCCCGCGATCTGCCCGACTTTAGACGGGTCCGTGAAGGCGACCTGCTTGATCTTGATGTCCGGACGGTTTTTCTTGAGCCAGTCGTTGACGGCCTTGGTGCGCTCCGTCGTGCTGAAGTAGTCCACGCCGAAATTCACGAGCCCGACCGTCGCGCCCTGCGGCACGCACGACGCGAGCACTTTCGCCGCGATCTGGCCGTTGCCTTCGCTGTCCGCCGAGATCATCGCCGCGTATTGTTCCGGATGCTTCAGGCCGGTCGGCACATTGTCCATGAACACGAGCTTGATGCCGGCCGCCGATACTTTCTTGTAGGTGGCGGCCGTCGCCGTGCCGTCCACCGGAATCGAGATGATGCCGTCCGGATGGCGCTGGATCGTGTTCTCGATGTCGGCGATCTGCTTGTCGACCTGATACTCGGCCGAGGCCGTGCCGATCACTTCCACGCCGTACTTCTTCAGCGTATCGGTGATGCCTGCCACCTGAAGTTGCGACCAGTCGAGATTCATGGTCTGCATGGAAATGCCGACCTTGAACTTGCCGGCCTTGATTTTGGCGATGTCGGCGTCGGTCAGCTTCACGGCATCCACCGACGCGGCTTTCTCGCCGTTCGGTCCTTGCCCGACGATGTTCTTCGGTCCGATCGATCCCGCTGGCAGGCTGGTCACGCATTGCGCGTAAGCACCCGAGGAAGCCAGGCAAGCGACGGCGGCCGCCGCCACGATACTGGCTAACGCTTTTCTTGAGCCACGACGTTGTTTCATGTTTCTCCTCCGTTGGTCTTCATGTCTGTGCTTCACGTCCGAACTACGTCTCCTCGATGCCTTGCTACTTCCTGGTAAACGCAACCGCCGCGACGATGATCACGCCCTTGATCACCAGTTGCAGCGATGAACTCACGCCGAGCAGCACCAGCCCGTTATTGAGCGTGCCGATGATCAGACTGCCGAGCAAGGTGCCCAGCACGAAGCCGCGGCCGCCGAACAGACTGCAGCCGCCGAGCGTGACGGAGGCGATCACATCCAGTTCCATGCCTTGCACGACGTCGGGCCGCGCCGCATGCGAGCGCGCCGAGAGCACCAGTGCGGCGAGTCCCGCCAGCATGCCGGTGAGAATGAAGGCGAGGGTGGTCACGCGCCGCGTGTTGATGCCCGAATAGAGCGCGGCCGTCGGATTGCCGCCCGCCGCGTAGATCTGCCGGCCGAACACGCTGTAGTGCAGCAGCAGAATGCCGGCGATCACGGCGAGCAGCGTCCAGATGATCGGCACCGGCACGCCGAAAATGTCGCCCTCTCCGAAGATCGCGATGAACGAGTCGTTGTCGATGATCACGGGCTTGGTGGTCGTGACCATCAGCGCGAGGCCGCGCGCGGCGCTCAGTGTGCCCAGCGTGACGAGAAACGAAGGGATGTTGACGCGCGTGGTCACGATGCCATTGATCGCGCCGACGATCGCGCCGGTGCCGATGCCGGCAATCGCGCCGATGACCCAGTTGTTGCCCACATACGTCATGGCGAGCGCCGCGGACATGCCCGAGAGCGCCAGCGTCGACCCCACGGACAGATCGATCTGCCGGGCGATGATCACGAAGGTCATGCCGATCGCGATGATCGAGACCAGCGCGGTTTGCCGGCCGATGTTCAGGAAGTTGTCGATGGACAGGAACCACGGCGACGCGAAGCTGAACACCACCAGCAGAATCGCGAACGCGGCATACAGCGCATAAGGCCGGTCGCCTTGCAGCAGGGCTTGCGCGATGCGCCGCATACGGCTTTTCCGCGGCGGCGATGCCTGCCGTTCGGCCGTCAGCGGCGAGACGGATTCATTCATGTTGCTCACGCCTCAAGGGAAGAACGGGAAAGTTGGATCAGGTGATGCAGCGCTTCGGCGTTGGCGAGTTCCGTGCGCTCGACGGTGTTGACGATGCAGCCGTCGGCCACTATCGAAATCCGGTCGCACAGGCGCAAGAGCTCATCGAGGTCCGAGGACACGATGAGCACGCCGGTGCCCGCCTGCGCGGCGTCGTTCACCACGCCGTAGATTTCCTCGCGCGCGCCGACGTCGACGCCGACGGTCGGTTCGTCGAGCATGAGCAACTTGGGCCGCGGATGATTCCACTTCGCGAAGACGACTTTCTGCTGATTGCCGCCGGATAGAAACTTGACCGCGGTGGAAGAGCCGGGCGCCTTGACGGACAACTCTTTCATCGAACGCTTCGCCTGCTGAACGGCGGCCTGGCTGCGCAGCCATCCCCAGCGGGAAAAATGCGGCAAGCGCGGCAGCGTCAGATTGCGTTCGATCGAATGATCGAGCACGAGCCCTTCCAGGTGACGGTCCTCGGGCACCAGCGCCACGCCGAGTTGAATGGCCTCGGCGGGCGTGATGCGCGCACGCGTTCGACCGTCGATCTCGATGGCGCCGGCGTCGACGGAGCGAAGGCCGAAGATGGTTTGCAGAATCTCGGTGCGTCCGCTGCCGATCAATCCCGCGAGTCCGTGGACTTCGCCACGGCGAAGCACGAGGTCGATGTGACGCAGGCGGTCGTTGCTGACGTTCGATAACTTCAGCACGGGCGCAGCGCCGGCATTGGGCGCTTCTTCCGACGCGGGCAATACGCTTGCCGTCGCGGCGGCCGCTCCATCGCCCACCGCCGTCTTCTGCCGTGCTTGCAACGCGGCATGAGCGGGACCGACGATCGCCGCCACCAGTTGCTTCATGTCCGTTTGTGCCGTCGTGAACGTGCCGGCATTCGCGCCGTCACGAAACACCGTGACGCGCTGCGAAATCCGGAACACCTCGTTCAACCGATGCGTCACGTAGATCACGCCCACGCCGCGAGCCGTGACCGCGCGAATCGCGTCGAACAGAATCTGCTCTTCGCCGCCGGTCAACGCGGAAGTCGGTTCGTCGAGAATCAGCACCCGCACTTCGCCCATCAGGGCCTTGCAGATCTCGGTCATTTGCCGGTAGGCGAAGGGCAACGAACCGACCGGCACTTTCGGATCGAGTGGAATGCCATGCGAGCGCAAAAACTCGCCGACCGTGGCCATGAGTTGACGGTTCTTCACGAAGCCCAGACGCGTGCGCGGCTCGCGGCCCAACATGAGGTTGGCGCCGACCGACAGCGATTCGACGAGACTCAAATCCTGATAGACCACGGCGACCCCGGCGTCGCGCGATTGCGCCGGCGAGTCGAACGCCACTTTGTGGCCGGCGATTTCCATGACGCCGTCGTCGTATGCATGCACGCCGCTGAGGATCTTGATCAGGGTGGATTTGCCCGCGCCGTTTTCGCCGAGCAGGGCGTGGACTTCGCCGGGCAACACTTCGAGGTTGACGCCGCGCAGCGCTTGCACGCCACCGAATCGTTTGGTGACGCCCGCAACACGGATCAATGGAACCTGAGGCGATGACGCGGCCGCGACCGCAACCGGCTCACTCATCTGGCATGTCTCCTTCGTCCACGCGACGAAATTCTTTTCTTTGTATCACGCTATCCGGCCGAAACCGTGTTGTGATCTTCGCATCATGAATATGGTGCGTCAATAACATTTACGGGCGTGCGCCGGGCTTTGGTGCTTGTTCGTGTAACGATTGCTCGCAAAGCTTGTTATGATTCTATCAATCGTTGTAGCATAAGTGCGAACAAATTGTCGGCGGCTGTTGTGCGTCGCATCATATTTTTGGATGTCTTATGCCAGAAGCCCCATTGCAGTCTTCCTCGGTCGTCGCGCTGCGCGGCACACCGATCGTCCATCCCGAGCGCAATCCGGGCATGCCGTTCGACGCGTCCTGGCTCGACGGCCTGCGCGTCAATCAGTCGGCGGTGGAACGGCGCACCGCCACGCTCGGCACGCGCCGCAGCGTCAAGAAAGATGCGCAGGCGGCGTGGCTGCTCAAGGCCGTCACCTGCATCGACCTCACCACGCTCAACGGCGACGACACCGAAGGCCGCGTGCGCCGGCTCTGCGCGAAGGCGCGCCAACCCGTGCGCGCCGATCTGCTCGAAGCGCTCGGCATCGCGCCGCAAGGCATCACGACGGGCGCGGTGTGCGTGTATCACCGTTTCGTCGCGGCGGCGGTCGATGCGCTGCGAGGCAGCGGCATTCCGGTCGCGGCGGTCTCCACGGGTTTTCCCGCCGGCCTGATCCCGCATCCGCTGAAGCTCAAAGAGATCGAAGCCTCGGTCGCGGACGGCGCGCAGGAAATCGATATCGTCGTCACGCGTGAATACGTATTGACCGGCAACTGGCGGGCCCTCTACGACGAAGTGCGCGACTTCCGCGCGGCCTGCGGCCCGGCGCATCTGAAGACCATTCTCGCCACCGGCGACATCCGCACGCTTTCGAACGTGGCGCGCGCGTCGATGGTGTGCATGATGGCCGGCGCGGACTTCATCAAGACGTCCACCGGCAAGGAAGGCGTCAACGCGACGCTGGACGTGTCGCTCGTGATGGTGCGCATGATCCGCGAGTACCAGGAGCGCACTGGCGTGCTGATCGGCTTCAAGCCGGCGGGCGGCGTATCGACTGCAAAGTCGGTGCTGTCGTATCAGATCCTGATGAAGGAAGAACTTGGCCGTGCGTGGCTCGAACCGGAGCTCTTCCGGATCGGCGCATCGAGCTTGCTGGCCGATATCGAACGCCAGCTCGAACATTACGTGAGCGGCCGTTACTCCGCTTTCAACCGTCACCCCGTAGCCTGAACAGAAGACCGATCCCATGAGCGTAGCCGAGTATTTTTCATCGATGGAGTACGGTCCCGCACCCGAGGACGATCAACCCGCGCGCGCCTGGCTGGCGCAGCATGAGGGCAGGTTCGGGCATTTCATCGGCGGTGCGTGGCATGCGCCCGCGGCCGGTGAACACTTCGCTTCGCACGCGCCCGCGACGGGCGAGCAACTCGCGGACATCGCCCAGGGCGATGCGGCCGATATCGACGCAGCGGTCGCCGCCGCGCGCGCCGCGCAGCCGGGCTGGCTTGCGCTAGGCGGCGCCGGACGGGCGCGCCATCTGTATGCGCTTGCCCGCATGGTGCAGCGTCATAGCCGGCTCTTCGCCGTGCTCGAAGCGCTCGACAACGGCAAGCCGATCCGCGAGACGCGCGACATCGACGTGCCGCTGGTCGCACGCCACTTCCTGCATCACGCGGGATGGGCGCAGTTGCAGGAGAGCGAGTTCGCCGATTACGCGCCGCTCGGCGTGGTCGGTCAGATCGTGCCGTGGAATTTCCCGCTGCTGATGCTCGCGTGGAAGATCGCGCCGGCCATCGCCACGGGCAACTGCGTCGTGCTGAAGCCCGCTGAATACACGCCGCTCACCGCCTTGCTGTTCGCCGAACTCGCGCATCGCGCGGGCTTGCCGGCCGGCGTGCTGAACGTCGTCACGGGCGACGGACGCACGGGCGCGGCGTTGGTCGAGCATGCGCGGGTCGACAAGATCGCCTTCACCGGTTCGACCGAAGTGGGGCGGCTGATCCGTTCGGCCACGGCCGGCTCGGGCAAATCGCTGACGCTCGAACTGGGCGGCAAGTCGCCCTTCATCGTTTTCGACGACGCGGATCTGGACGGCGCGGTAGAAGGTGTCGTCGACGCGATCTGGTTCAACCAGGGGCAAGTTTGCTGCGCGGGCTCGCGGCTGCTCGTGCAGGAAGGCATCGAGGCGCGCTTCATTGCCAAGCTGAAACGGCGCATGGAGACGCTGCGCGTGGGCACGTCGCTCGACAAGAGCATCGACCTCGGCGCGATCGTCGATCCGGTCCAGCTCGAACGTATTCAGTCGCTGGTGGAAACCGGCCGCCGTGAAGGCTGCTCGGTGTGGCAATCGCCTGACACGACCATGCCTTCCAACGGCTGCTTTTATCCGCCGACGCTCGTCACCGGCGTGGCGCCGGCTTCCACGCTGGCGCAGGAAGAAATCTTCGGGCCGGTGCTGGTGACCATGAGCTTTCGCACGCCCGATGAAGCCATCGCGCTCGCCAACAACTCGCGCTACGGACTCGCCGCGAGCGTGTGGAGCGAAACCATCGGGCGCGCGCTCGATGTCGCGCCGCGCCTGGCCAGCGGCGTCGTCTGGATCAACGCGACGAATCTGTTCGACGCGGCGGTCGGCTTCGGCGGCTACCGCGAATCGGGTTATGGCCGCGAAGGCGGGCGTGAGGGCATCTACGAATATCTGAAACCGCGGGCCTGGCTCAATCTTGCGGAGCGTCGCATCGCGCAAGCCGCTACGAGCAAAGCGGCCACGCTCGATCCGCTGTCGAACGTTACCTCGATCGATCGCACCGCGAAGCTTTTTATCGGCGGCAAGCAGGCGCGTCCGGACAGCGGCTATTCGCTGCCGGTACATGCGCCGGACGGCACGCAAGTCGGCGAAGTGGCCGCGGGCAATCGCAAGGACATCCGCAACGCGGTGGAAGCGGCGCGCGCCGCGCAGAAGTGGTCTCAGGCGAGCACGCATAACCGCGCTCAGGTGCTGTTCTATCTGGCGGAAAACCTGGCCGTACGCACGGAGGAGTTCGTGCTTCAACTGGTCGCGCGCAACGGTGCGACTGAAGCCACGGCGCGTGCCGAAGTAGATGCCTCCGTGCAGCGTCTGTTCACGTACGCGGCGTGGGCCGACAAGTTCGACGGCGCCGTGCATACGCCGCCGTTGCGCGGCGTCGCGCTGGCCATGCACGAGCCGCTCGGCGTGATCGGCATCGCCTGTCCGGACGAGGCGCCGCTGCTCGGCTTCGTGTCGCTGGTAGCGCCCGCGCTGGCGATGGGCAATCGCGTTGTGGTGCTGCCGAGCGAGGCGTCGCCGCTCACGGTCACTGACTTCTATCAGGTGGCCGAGACGTCCGACGTGCCCGGCGGCGTGCTGAACATCGTCACGGGCGAACGCGGCGCGCTGCTGCCGGCGCTCGTCAAACACGACGATGTCGATGCGCTCTGGTGCTTCGGCAGCGCGGCGGATTCGACGCTGGTCGAACGGGAATCGGTGGGTAATCTGAAGCGGACGTTCGTGGATCATGGGCGCCAGTTCGACTGGTTCGATCGCGCAAGCGAAGGCCGGCCGTTCCTGCGCCAGGCCGTGCAGGTCAAGAACATCTGGATACCGTACGGAGACTGATGCGCTGACTCCGGCAGTCGCACCGAACGTCTAAGACACGCACGCCAACCAGAAAATGGAGGAGACAACGTGCTGAAGAATCTGGATTCGCAGTTTGATGCCGAGGTGCCGCGCGCAGCTCTGGCATCGAAAGACTTCCCGTTGAACCCGGCTGTTCAGGAACAAGGGGAACGCGCATGAACGCGTCTACACAAGCAAACGGTCGTGTCGTCATTCTCGGCATCTACGTGACCGATCTGACATTTCGCGCCGGCCGCATGCCGCAGATCGGCGAGACTATCGCGGGCACGGCGTTCGCAATGGGGCCGGGCGGCAAGGGCTCGAATCAGGCGGTCGCAGCCGCGCGTGTCGGCGCGGACGTGGTGTTCTGCACGCGCATCGGCAACGACGCGTTCGGCTCCATCGCACGCGCCACCTGGGCCGCTGAAGGCATCACGGCGCGCGCGTCGGTGATCGACGGCGTCTCGACGGGCGCGGCGCATATCTTCGTCGACGACAACACCGGCATGAACGCGATCATCGTCGCGTCCGGCGCGGCCGGCACGATGGAAGCCGCCGACGTCGACGCAATCGAAGCCGACATCGCCGCCGCCCGCGTGTTCGTCACGCAGCTCGAACAGCCGCTCGAAGCCGCGCGCCGCGGGCTCGAAGTGGCGCGCCGGCACGGCGTGATCACCGTGTTCAATCCGGCTCCCGCCATGCCGCTCGACGACGGCATCTTCCCGCTGTGCGACTACATCACGCCGAATGAAACCGAAGCGGCCACGCTCACCGGCGTGCCGATCGCGAATGCCGACGACGCCCGCCGCGCCGCCGACGTGCTGCTCGCCAAAGGCGTCGGCACGGTCATCGTCACGCTAGGCGAGGCTGGCGCGCTGCTGCATTCGGCAGATCAATCCGTTCTCGTGCCCGCTTATCACTGCGGCCGCGTGGTGGAAACCGCCGGCGCCGGCGACGGTTTCACGGGCGGCTTCGCCGCAGCGCTGGCACGCGGCGACGACGCGATCGCGGCACTGCGTTTCGGCTGCGCGCTCGCGGGCATTTCCGTGACGCGTCCGGGCACGGCGCCTTCCATGCCGACGCTCGACGAAGTGAACCAGGTGTTGAATCAGCCGGCCGGCGTGTCCCGGTCATCCTGAACGTTTGCGAAGCCTGAAGGAGCATGTCGTCACCATGAAGTCTTCGTTCACCGCTGGAAAACTGTTCGGCGACCGGCAACTGAATTTTCTGCTGATCGTCAACGTGCTCGTCGTGCTGGTCGCGACGTGGCTCTCGCGCGGCCAATTCGTCGATATCGACAATCTGCAGTCGATGGGCGGCCAGTTGCCCGAACTCGGCCTGCTCGCGCTCGGCATCATGCTCTCGATGGTGTCGGGCAACGGCGGTATCGATCTCTCTGGCGTCGGGCTGGCCAACCTCTCCGGCATGGTCGCCGCGCTGGTCGTGCCGCGTTTCGTCAACGGCGACGATTCGCCCGCGCTTTACACGTCGCTCTTCTGCGTGATCGTGGTGGCGATGGGCTTGCTCGGCGGACTGTTGAACGGCGTGGTGATCGCGCGCCTCAGACTCACGCCGATTCTCTGCACGCTCGGCACGCAGTTGCTGTTCACCGGCTTCGCGGTGGTGCTCAGCAACGGCGCGTCCGTGCATGTCGATTACGTGGACCCGTTGTCGAATATCGGCAACGGTACGGTGTTTCAGGTCCCCATCGCTTTCTGCATCTTCATCGCGGCGGTGATCGTGCTCGGCTGGCTGCTCAAGCGCAGTCCATTCGGCTTGCGTCTCTATCTGATGGGCACCAATCCCAAGGCGGCGTTCTATGCGGGTATTCCGCGCGCTCGCATGCTGATCACGACCTATGCGATGTGCGGCGTGCTCGCGTCGCTGGCCGGGCTGATCAGCGTGACGCATACGTCCAGCGCGAAATGGGACTACGGTAATTCCTATCTGCTGATCGCGATCCTGATCGCGGTGATGGGCGGCGTGAATCCCGCCGGCGGGCATGGCCGCATCATCTGCGTGTTCTTCGCCGCGACGGTGCTGCAGTTTCTCTCCAGCCTGTTCAACCTGATGGGCGTGTCGCAGTTTTTCGGCGATTGCGCGTGGGGTTTTCTGTTGCTGCTGTCGCTGGCGTTTGCGGGCGGCGAACGGGTGCGCGCGATTTTCGGCTTCGGCGGCGGGGCGGGCACGGCTTCGGGCGCTTCGAACACGGCTGCTTCCGCGCCGAAACGTTAGCAGTGGTCGATTGAGGTTTCAGTACACGGCGGACAACGAGCCCAGGCTGTCCGCGACGGTGAAGTGGGCGACATCGAACGATAAAGGAGACATCGCATGAAATTGACTCGACTGGGTGCCGCGCTCGCGGCGGCCGCGCTGACGGTTGGCGTGATTGCTGCCGCGCAGGCTGCCACGAACGAAACGATCGTCACGGTCGTCAAGGTGACCGGTATCAACTGGTTCAACCGGATGGACGACGGCGTCAAGCAGTTCGCCAAGGACAACCCCAACGTGAACGCCTATCAGACCGGCCCCGGTCGCGCGGACGCGGCCCAGCAATTGAAGATCATCGAAGACCTGATCGCCAAGAAGGTCACGGCCATTGCCGTGGTGCCCTACGATCCGCCGACGCTCGAACCTGCGCTGAAGAAGGCAATGGATCGCGGCATCAAGGTGGTCACGCACGAAGCGGACAACGCCAAGAACACGATGGTCGATATCGAGGCGTTCGACAATACCGCCTACGGTGCCGGCCTGAACGAGCGGCTCGCCTCGTGCATGCACGACGACGGCAAGTGGGCCGTGCTGGTCGGCTCGCTCGGCAGCCGCTCGCAGGTGCAATGGGCGGACGGCGGCATCGGCAACGCCAAGGCCAAATATCCGAAGATGAACCTGGTCGAGCCGAAGCTCGAAACCAATAACGACGGCGAGCGCGCCTATGAAGTCGCCAAGGAAGTGCTGCGCAAGCATCCGGATCTGAAGGGCTTCCAGGGTTCGTCGTCGCTCGACGTGATCGGCATTGGCCGCGCGGTGGAAGAGGCCGGCATGCAGGGCAAGATCTGCGTCTACGGCACGGGCCTGCCGACAGAAGCCGGCAAGTTCCTCGAAAGCGGCGCCATCAACGGCATCGCGTTCTGGGATCCGAAGCTCGCGGGCATCGCGATGAACAAGGTCGCACAGATGCTGGTGGACGGCAAGACAGTCGAGAACGGCGCTGACCTCGGCATTCCAGGCTACACGAAGGTGACGGTCGCGAAAGGTCCGGGCAAGGGCATCATCGTGCGCGGGCAGGGCTGGGTAAACGTCGACAAGTCGAACTACAAGCAGTATCCGTTCTGAACTTTTTTGCGGCTTTGTGTTTCGCTTCATGTGTCATGGCGTCCCTGAAAGGGGACGCCCCAACCTGCGACTCGCCACAATGAATCAAGACTCAACCTCACCGAAGTCAACGCAGTCCGACGTGCCGCAGCCGTTTCTCCAGGTTGTCGGCGTGCACAAGCGCTTCACCGGCGTGCATGCGTTGCGCGGCGTGAGCCTCTCGTTCGAGCGCGGGCAGATCTATCACCTGCTCGGCGAAAACGGTTGCGGCAAGAGCACGCTCATCAAGATCATCTCCGGCGCGCAGCCGCCCGACGAAGGCGAGCTTGTAATCGAAGGCGTGCGGCATGCGCGGCTCTCCGCGCTCGAATCGCTCGCCGCCGGCATCGAAACGGTCTATCAGGATCTCTCGCTGCTGCCCAACATGAACGTGGCCGAAAACGTCGCGCTCACGTCCGAGCTGGCCATGCACGCGGGCAAGCTGGCCCGCACCTTCGATCGGCGGGAGTTGGCGCGCACGGCGGCTCGCGCGCTCGAAGCGGTCGGCCTGCCCGGCCACGCGGAGTTTCTGGCGACGTTGATCGAGCAATTGCCGCTCGCTACCCGGCAACTCGTGGCGATTGCCCGCGCGATTGCCAGCGAGGCGAAGTTCGTCATCATGGACGAGCCCACCACGTCGCTTACGCAGAAGGAAGTCGACAATCTGATTGCCGTGCTCGCCAATCTGCGCGCGCAGGGTGTCACCGTGCTGTTCGTGAGCCACAAGCTCGACGAATGCTATGCGATCGGCGGCGAAGTGATCGTGCTGCGCGACGGCCAGAAAATGGCGCAAGGACCGATCGCGCAATTCACCAAAGCGCAGATCAGCGAACTGATGACGGGACGCCATCTGTCGAACGAACGCTATCGTGAGGGCGCATGCGAGCCCAACGTCGTGCTCGACGTGCGAGGCTATACGCGCGCCGGCCAGTTCAGCGATGTGTCGTTCGCGTTGCACGGCGGCGAGATTCTCGGCATTACCGGGCTGCTCGATTCGGGGCGCAACGAACTCGCACGCGCGCTCGCGGGTGTCGCGCCGGCGCAATCCGGACAGGTGACGCTCGACGGCAAGGCCGTTTCGTTGCGCACGCCCTCGGACGCGAAAGAGCATCGCATCGGCTATGTGCCGGAAGACCGGCTGAACGAAGGGCTCTTTCTCGACAAGCCGATTCGCGACAACGTGATCACCGCGATGATCTCCAGCTTGCGGGACCGCTTCGGCCAGATCGACCGCTCGCGCGCACAGGCGCTGGCGGAACAGACGGTCAAGGATCTGCAGATCGCCACGCCGGGCGTAGACAAACCGGTGCAATCGCTGTCGGGCGGCAACCAGCAGCGCGTGCTGATCGGCCGCTGGCTCGCCATCGACCCGCGCGTGCTGATTCTGCATGGACCGACGGTCGGCGTCGACGTCGGCTCGAAAGACATTATTTACCGCATCATGCAGCGCCTGTCGCAACGCGGCATCGGCATCATTCTGATCAGCGACGACTTGCCCGAACTGCTGCAGAACTGCGACCGCATCCTGATGATGAAAAAAGGGCGCGTGGCCAGCGAATACCAGGCCGACACGCTGAGCGAAGCCGATCTGTATCACGCGCTGCTTTCGGAAGCCGCATAAAGGACGTTCCTACTTATGAACTCGCGCATCGATTCGCGCCTGAACCAGACCATGACCACCCCGACCGTCGTCGAAGTCGCCCCCGAGGTCAAGCCGCCGAGCTTGCGGACCAAGCTCGCGCGCAATCCCGAATGGTTCACCGTCGCGTTGATCGCGGTGACGTGCCTGATTGTCGGCGCGATCAATCCGCGCTTCTTCCAGGTCGCGACGCTGTTCGACCTGCTGCATTCGGCGACCACGATGTCGCTGTTCGCGCTGGGCACGCTGGTGGTGCTGGCCTCCGGCGGGATCGACGTATCGTTCACCGCCGTTGCCGCGCTGACGATGTACGGCATCACCAAGGCCGTGTTCGCGTGGTGGCCGGACGCGCCGTTTGCGCTGATCCTGATCACGGGCGCGCTCGGCGGTATCGTGCTCGGCATCGTCAACGGACTGCTGGTGCATCGGCTGAAAGCGCCTTCGCTGATCGTCACGATCGGCACGCAGTATCTGTATCGCGGGCTGTTGCTGACGTTCATCGGCACGACGTTCTTCATGAACATTCCGCACAGCATGGATCATTTCGGCCGCATTCCGCTGTTTTTCTATCACACGGCCGACGGGTTGCGCGCCGTGCTGCCGGTGTCGGTGATCGCGCTCGTGGCGGCCGCCGTGCTCACGTGGTGGCTGCTGAACCGCACGATGATGGGACGCGGCGTCTACGCGATGGGCGGCAGCCTCGCGATTGCCGAGCGGCTCGGCTACAACCTGCGCGCGATCCATCTGTTCGTATTCGGCTATACCGGCATGCTCGCCGGCATCGCGGGTATTTTGCACGTCTCGAACAACCGGCTCGCGAATCCGTTCGATCTCGTGGGCTCGGAACTCGATGTGATCGCGGCGGTGATTCTGGGCGGCGCGCGCATTACGGGCGGCACGGGGACGGTGGCCGGCACGTTGCTCGGCGTGGTGCTGGTCACGCTGATCAATAGCGTGCTGATTCTGGTGGGCGTGCCGAGCACCTGGCAGAAGGTGATTATCGGCGCGTTCATTCTGATCGCCGGGACGCTGTTTGCCCTGCAACGCAAGAACTGAATTGATCGAATCTGCGGCCTTTGCGTTGCGCGCGCCGCAATGCAGAGGCCATAGGCGCTTACCGGCGCTTGCGGTGCTCCTGGCCTTTCTCGGTGATGATGGAATCGAAGTCGTCGACCTGCGAGAAACGCACCGCTTTAACCACGCCGAACTTGCTCTGGTCCACCACCAGATGCCGTTCGACCGCGCTCGCCATGGCCGCCTGTTTGAGCGCGACTTCATGAAAATTCCAGCAGGTGACGCCGCGCGCGGTGTCCACGCCGCCCGCGGAAATGAACGCCTTGTTGATGCCCATGCGGCGCAGCATCTCCAGGCTTTCTTCACCCGCGAACGAATCGGAAGAGGGCACATAGACGCCGCCCAGCAGAATCATCCGCACATTGGGTTTGCGCCGCAGAATCTCCGCTACATTCAATGAATAGCACACCACCGTAACATGCCGTTCGACCGGAATCAGCCGGGCCAGCGTGGTGAGCGTCGTGCCGCAATCGATGAACAGCGTTTCGTTGTTGCCGATGAGTCCCGCCGCGATCGCCGACGCCTCGGCCTTCGCCTGCGCGAAGTGGTCTTTCTCTTCTTCGAGTGAGTAGCCGGCGTTATTGGGCACGTCGGTCGCGCTGACGATGTAGCCGCCGAGATACGTGAACCGTTCCGGACTGCCGGCGATGTCGCGCCGGACAGTCATTTCCGAAACGCCCAGCAGGCCGGCGGCGTCGCGCAGGCGCATCACGTTTTGCCTCGCCAGCGCATCGGCAAGGGCGCGGAGGCGGTCGGGTTTCAGCATGGAGCTCCTGTCGCGCAGTGTGTGGAGGGGCGTTATGTTTTGTTCGATTTGGTGAAAGAATTATAACAAGAGGTCGTGCGCGCGGCGAGCGGGATATCAGTCGACTGAGAGAACCGGCGGCACGCGTTTCCCGGTTTTAGCGCTGTCTGCTCGGGGATATTGTCGAAGTATTCGTGACGAAAGTGCACGATCTTGCCGGATGGGAAGTCGAGGTGAATGTGGCTGAAGCAAGCCGGATGCTGAATCTGATTGCGCCGATCTGTTGAAGGAAGCGAATTCTTTTTCGTGGCGCGACGAGTCGTGCTGAACACGTGACGATGTGCGGATGTCTTCTATGAGTTGGCTATCTCCCCAACTATCCATTCGCGAAAAGCGCGTACCAGAGGCCCATAGTCTCCATCGGGCAAAACCAGATGATAGGCATAGTCTTCTGGCCAATCAAAATCCCAAAGCTTGACGAGTCTGTTTTCGTCGAGGGCGGCCGCTGCCATGGCCGCAGGGACGAGGCCAACTCCCTGGCCCGCAATAATCGCGGTCAGCATCATACCGCAGTCGTCGAACGCCGTTCCGCTTGGCAGGCTCATGCCTTGTACCGATTGCGACTGAAACCAGAGATGCCAGTTCATTCGCTCGACCTCATGTAGAAGCGGCCAGCGCGTCAGATCCGATGCCATTTTGGGCATGCCAAAGCGTGCGATCAAGGCCGGACTGGCGACCGGGATCAGATCCACCGCACAGAGTCGCTCGCGGTAGAACTTCCCGTGTTGTCCAGCGCCATGACGGATCGCTACGTCCATCACGCCGCGCGTAAAGTCCACGGGTTCCTTGCCGGTCATCAGCCGAAGGTCGATGTCCTGATGTTTATCGTGAAAGCTCTGGAGGCGAGGAATTAGCCAGTAGGAAGCGAACGACGGCGTCACGCTGACTGTGAGCGTTCCCCTCTCCGCAACTTTGGCGATGCGGCGTGTTGCATCGCCAATCTGTTTGAACGCGTTTCGAATCGCAGGCAGATATTCGACACCCGCCTGGGTCAAATGAATGCCCCGGTTGGCACGGGTGAACAGCGCGACGCCAAGATAGCTCTCGAGACCCTTCACCAGTTGGCTGACCGCCGCGGGCGTCACACATAGTTCGTCGGCTGCCAGCTTGAGTGACAGGTTGCGCGCTGCTGCCTCGAACGCGCGCAGCGCATTCAGCGGCGGTAGTCTCTTTTCCATAGGCAAGATTTTCTAATCATTAAGCTTCAGAAATGATAGCTTGTGACGGTTTCTGTCGTGAATACAATTCACTCCAAGATCACGAAAGCTTCTGCTGCGGAAGGGTCACGTGGCGTACATGCTATCACGTGCGTTTTGAATTAGTTTTTCTAACGAAAGCGTATGTTCGGATCTGGACTCCGTTGCAAATTCAGGCAGATCAACAGAAGGGACAGGCGCGACGTTCAGCGCCGGAGGTTGAAATTTTCATGTCGTTGAGAGTGATACAAAGTCCCATATCGGGGTGTGCGCAGATAGATGGTAAGAAGGTCGTCGTGCTCGGCTCCAACAACTATCGTGGGTTGGCTAACCACCCCGTTGTACTGGCCGCGTTTCATGAGGGCTTGCGGCAATATGGCGCCGGCACCGGGATGAATCCGCCGCTTGCGACCACCAACGCGCATCGGCGGCTTGAGGAAGCTTTGGCCGAGTTTCATCAGACCGAGGCGGCAATGGTCTTCAGTTCCTGTACGGCAGCCAATCTCGCTCTACTCGACACCGTTGCGACCGCGAGTGATCTGATATTCAGTGATGAGTTGAACCACGCGAGCATCATCGACGGGTGTCGACTAAGTCGGGCGCGAGTCGTGAGAGTGAAACACCGTAGCGTTGCGAGTTTTTTGCAGGCACTGGAACAATCGTCTTCAGGTGAGCCGCGGCAAGTCAGGCTGTTCATTACCGACGGTGTTTTCAGCATGGAAGGTTACACCGCGCCGCTGCCGCAGTTTCTTGAGGCGACGACCCGTTCCAACACCCTGTTCGCCCTCGATGAGAGTCATGCGGCGGGCGTGGTCGGAAACACAGGCAGGGGCAGTGCCGAACTCCACGACTGCATGGAAAAAATTGACTATGTCACGGGGACGCTGTCGAAGGCGTTTGGCGCCGTAGGGGGAGGATATATCTGCGCGAGCAACGAGCGCATCGCGGAGCTTAAAGGGAAAGCACGCCTCGCGCTTTTCAGCAGTTCGATAAGTCCGGCAGCGGCTGCCGCTGCGGCGACCGCTGTTTCACTGGCACGCTCGGATCTGGAGTCGCTGGAGCGTATGCGCTACGTCGCCGCGAAATTTCGCGCTGGCGTCGAGCAGCTTGGATTCAAGACTGTCAACAGCGAAAGCCCGATTACTCCCGTGTTGATTGGCGACGCCGAGAAGACTCAGGTGTTTTCGCAGTTGCTCGAGCGAGGGGGAGTCTACGCGCCAGCTCTGGCGTTTCCAGTCGTGCCCGAGGGTACGGCTCGCCTGCGCATCCAGACATCCGCGGCCCACACGGATGACGATATCGACCTTGCGCTGAGCGTTTTCGAGCGCGTCGGCCGTGATCTGCGTCTCATCTAGCATTAGAAGGACACGATGCCCATTCAGACCATATCTTTGTACAAAGGCCGTACCCCAGCGGAAAAGCGGCTTATCGCCGACTGTATCCAGGACGCGCTTTCTTTTGCGGGTTACCCCGGCAATGATCGCTTTCAGAAAATCCACGAGTACGAAGATGAGGACTTCATTATTGATCCCGTTTTTCCAAATTACGCCGCAACGCCGCGGACCCGCGACTTCGTGCTGGTTCAAATCTGGATTAGCACGGGACGTCCTGATTCGATGAAGCACGACATGATTGAGCAGATTCAGCGCAACCTCGGCACTCGCGTTGGCTTGAACGCGGCCGACGTGATGGTCGTTCTCCAGGAAACAGCAAGGGAACATTCGTCGCTCTATCGAGGAGTACCGCTGGATCAGTTGCCGCCTGTTGTGCCGAGGGCTGGTCGCGCGCTGTAGTGAGTCTTAACGGCTGGCATCCTGGGGCATGGGCGGAATATATATCCTGCTGGTCGCGAGCATTACCGCCGCCAGCACGACGATCCCGGTGAGAATGCCGGATAGCCGCATGAGCGCCGGTAACGGATCGGCCGACCAATGATGATCCTGAACGAACACCATGATGAACGCGATGGTGAATTGCCGGCCCACGTAGCTTGCTCCTTCCCGTCCCGTTTGCACATGACATCCTGCCCACACGCCGATGGACAGCGCGAGCATGCACAGAATGGCCTGTCCGTGCATCAGAGGGAGTAGCGCCACACCGAGCACACCGGCCAGCAAGCAGCCGGCCACGCGCTGCACCATCTTTTCCATGACCGGCTGCCGCGTGCTGTCCGCTGCCAGGCCCAGCGGCACGATCAGCACCGCGATCGCCGTGACCATGGCCTGCGCGAAACCCGGCAGATGCAGAACGTAAGTCAGGGATGCAAGGATTGTGATGGACATTGCTGCCTGCAAGCACAGCTGCATGCGGGTCGAACGCACCGATTCCAATGGCGGCGTCGAGGGCGCGGCGGAAGGCTCGCGGGATGCGCCTGTCGCGCGATCGGTTGAAGTCGCCAACGGCGTCCTGTTCTTTCGATACCACTTCGACCCGAAATGAAACACGCTCGCCACCACCAGGCAGGCAAGCGTCCCCACTGCAACCTCGGCGACTCGCAGCGCGCCAAATATTGCGGTCGCCCGGACGGACGCGAACTTGTGCGCTTCGTACGTCACCATCAAGGCCGTCACTCCGCCCAGAATCCAGGCGTAGGTCGCTTTGGACCCGTTGGCCCGATACACCGCGACACCACCGATCACCCCTAACACGGGCACAAATAGCCACGGTCGGTCACCGATCCAGGGCCCCGCGATGGTTCCAAGTGCGGCACCTGCCACTGTGCCCATGATGCGGTGTGCGGCACGCTGCACGGAACCGGCAAAACTCGTTTGCATAACCGCGAAGCCGCTGATTGCGGCCCACCATGTTTCTGACAGACCCAACGCGTGTGCAAGCGCGACCGAGAGTGCGACCGAGAGCATCGCCTCGACGCCGAATGTCGCGCGCGCTCTGGAAATCCTCCACGCCGCCAGTTCACGCCCTAGCCCGAATATGGCCGTGCGGCAGATCTGAGCAAGCGTGCCGACGAGCGTCATCCACGCCACCGTAGTCTCGTCGCGCAAGCGCGAGGGATATCGACCCGCGGAGTTGCCAGGCTAGTGTCGAGTCCGATTGAAAGGCGGCAATTAAAGAGCGTCATCGGTCAACTCTATCTCTGGATTGATGTGCTTCACGTCATCTTCCGATGAACTTGAGCGCGTCGATCATTGGCGTCTTCGACACGTTGACCATGCCCTGAAACGGCGTGTCGAGATCGGTGACGACAAACACGGCAGTCGTAGCCGATATGGCGCAAAGAAGAAACACCACGCACATGCTCCAGTTTCTTGGCGCACTGAAGCCGAATATGCCGAAAATGACAGCCAGCCAGCCTACCAGGACCACAATGAGGGGAGTTGGAATCGAGCCCCTTCTGTGTTCGAGCGCAAGCCACCGACCCGCGAATATGTCGTCCCAAAGTGCCATTGCGTGGTCACGGAGTTTTTCCTGCCAGGGGCCGACGGTCTGCAAGGCGAAAATGCGTCCCTGAATGTCGTAGGTATTCTGCAGAATTTCTCGCGATTCTGCCTCCGCGGACTTGCCCGTTTTGTTGGAAAACAGGAAGGAGATCCATCGGGCATAGTCGTTCTTTACGTCGACGCGCAGACCATCGGCTGTTGGGCCAAATTGGGACAAAGTTCGATCCAGCTGGAGCATCGCGACACTATTGTGTTGGAGCGCGCTGTTGACCAGGTCGAGCGAGGACTTGCCGGACGAAATCAGCAGGCTGAGCACCAACGCCGCCAGCGTCGCCACCAGACCAACGGCAATACGCATCGCGGCAAGCGAGTCTTCCGAGAAATGGTGATCCGCCAGGCTTGCGCGCACATGCGACCCAAGCGCCGCACTCGAAAGAATGAGCACAAGCACAATGGCGGAAAAGACATAGTGATCCATGTGGGACCGGCCTTGTTCGAGCGCGCGGGTGATGACGCTTACGTCGAGTCATCCTGGCAGCGATGCTGCAGATTATATGACTGGCGGCGCAAGAGGCCATGTGTTATCCGGCACTCACTTTCCCCTGATTCCCGCACGTTACGAAGCGGACGCGCCCGTGAGCGCATTTTGCCGAACAGGGCGGGCCGGAAGTTGCCACGCGTCGCGCAGTTGCCTCAGGAAGTCGGCTTCGCGATCGCAATGGCCACGGTCCGCCATGACGGCTTCGTTGCACAACTCCAGGATGTCGCGACGCAATCGCCGGTCCTGCACATCGGCCGCGAGCCAGGCGAGCGTCGTGGGATCGACCTGACAGACATCGTTCCAGCTGAGATAGCCGGAGCGCGTCAGGTCTTCGTACAGCGTTTGCACGATCGAGAGCAGACGGTTTCGATTCAACAACAGCCGTCTTTCCATGCCGCAACGATCGAGCGCTTCGAGTTCCGTGAGGCTGAGGTCGCCATCGGATAGCAGGCATGCCGCCAGGATGCGGCCCGCTGCCTCGGGACTGTTGCATTGATAGTGACGCATTTGCTACTCCTCGATAAATCCGCAAGAACGGCCCGGCGAAATGAACTCAGAAATGATCCAGGTGAATCGCCGCGACAATCCAGTTCAACCCAGGTATCCGCTAACTAAGGAAGACGAAACGAGGGGTGTCTGATGCGGTGGGTTGGGGTTCATTGACGAAGGTATTCTGGCGGCCGCACAGCCGCCGGTCAGCGACGGGATTGCCGACCAATTGGAGCGGGGCGTGATTCGACTGCCGGTCGCCTTGCAGGATCATCCCGATCGCAGTGCGGTCTGCTTTGCCCTGTTCGGTAAGCGGCACGCGGTCTGCCACGACAATGCGAATCCGGTTTGCGACCAAAGGGCCCAGCACGATGTCGAGCCTATGCATGCATCGCGCAACGTCCACCTTTCCAGCCACCCACGGTTCGATCAGCGCGCTCCATCCGTAATTGCTGGCAGAGTTGTTGGCGGCCAGCGCCACCGCATAGCGAACGTCAGGCAGGCGGCACAGGGCATCTTCGATATGGGTTGGGCCAATTGTCAGCCCATCTATTTCCGCGACATCGGCCGCGCGGCCGAGAACATGCAGATTGGCTGCCTCGTCGATGAAACCGGCGTCACCGGTCAGGCACCAACCATCCTGAAACTTTTCTGCCTCCTCGACCGGCTGATGGTAGTAACCGTCTGCCACGGCGGCCGACCTGACTTCAATGTTTCCGCACTGTCCCGCGCGCGCCAGCGTTCCATCGGCGCGACGCAAACGTACTTCGACACCGGATCGAATGCGGCCCGCGCACGCCAGCAGGTCTGGATTCGCCGCGTATGCGGATGGCGGCAGAATGCTGACGAGACCGGTTTCGCTTGCGCCGTACATATGGGTGAGCACCGCACCCAGACGCGCGATGGCGCGTTGCCGCAGTACCGTTGGCGCCGACCCGCCAATGTGCGCAATGGCGCGCAGCGACGACAGGTCGCGCCGACCGACATCCGGGTGGTCCATTGTTTCGAACAGTTGAGGCTCGACAAGAAGCAGGTCAGTGATGCGCTCCGATTCGATTGTCGCGAGCGTCTCCGCGGGATCGTACCGATGCTTCATCACCACCGTACCTCCGCCGATGAGCGTGGTGTCGACGAGCACTTGCGACAGGTAGGCGAGCGGGCCATTGATCAACTGACGCCGGTGCTGGTCGTTCGCCGCGCCGAGCATCGTCGAATATGCCGCGAAGGACCGTCGGCTGCATTTCGGCACACCCGTCGTGCCGCCTGACGAGACGATGACCGCGAGGTCATCGGGCCTCGGTCGTCTGCGCAACGGCAGATCCGACTGCGCTTGCGCGAGCGTGTCCAGGCGTGAAGACGCGGGACCGACGCCGACGAAGACCACGTGGCACTCGACCGCAACGGGAATGTGGTGAAGGGTTTCCGGGAAGGCTACGAGAAGCGTCGGTTGGACGCGGGCGAGCAGGGCCGCGCGCCGCTCGGCATTCGCGGACGCAGGCACGAACATCGTGGCCGCACCAATGAGGTTTGCTGCGTAGCGAATCGCAAGCGCGTCGGGGCAATTCGGTGCGAGCAATGCCACCAGAGAGCCCCGGCCGATGCCAAGCACCGCAAGCGCCCGTGCATAGCGAAATATTGCGCTCCGCAGGATTCTGCCCGTTACGTCGTGATCGAGATAGCGCAACACCGCGCGATCGGATTGGTTTTCCAGTTGATCGAGCAAGGCGTCAACATAGGTTCGAAAGGCTGAATGCCGGACGTTTTTCATGACCGCTCCTCTTGAGTAATGCGTGATTCGATGTGCGAATCAGGCTGTGGTGTGACGCATTGTGCGTTCGCAAAATGAGCGGAGAATTAGCCGGTGAGAGGGCGGCGCGATAGCTCCCCGTCTCCCTACGCGAGCCAGCGAGGGGCCGTCGTACCTTCGCCCGATCGGCTTTCAGGATGCGAGCTTCGTCGTGCTTGGGCGCACGGACTTTGCCTTGTTGGATTACTGCCGACAGCGGCCCGAAAAGCGTTCGATACGGTCAAACACCGCCGCTCTTTCAATCTCGCCAAATAGCGTGGTGGCCGAGATCAAATCTTGTTTATGTTCAGGTGGTTAGCATCGGCCAGAGGTAGGGCGGAGCGGGCTTGGCATAACCCGTGCATTGGTAGCCGCGGGCGCAACGACGACCGGTTCGTGCTTTCACCGCGGCGTCAGCAATATTGCTCACATTCAAGGGGAAATGCGTTGTTCGTTTGAGCCTTTTTGTCAGTGCGCGGCAAGCCCTTTATCTCTTCCCGTCAACGTTGAATAGCGCGCCGAAATGGACCTGCTTCAGGTGCATTCGAGTATTCAACAAACTTATTGGAGTCCTCATGAAGACGAAATTTATCGCTGCTCTGTTGGTCGCAAGCTCTGCCTCGTTGGCTGTTCCCGCGTTTGCGAGCGGTTACGGCCCTGCGCCCTTCTATCGCCCCGACGTCGGCGAACCCGCAGCGCAACGCAATCAAAGCGCTCAAACGATGGCCGCGCAAGGAAGCCCAGGAAGCATGGTCGACGAGAACGGCAGTGGCGTCGGTGGTGACCAATCGGGCAAATCGGAATCTGGCAAGCGGTCCCCGGCTGACAGCGTCGACTTGATGTATCGCGGCAATTGATAGGCCGGTCGCGGGGCGCGAGTTAGCCCGCGCTCCGCGACCGAACGCTCGCTTCCAGGCCGATTGGCGTGTCAACCGTCGCTTGTGCGCAGGTGCCTATACAACGGTGATCATCGTGATATCGCCGTGGCCACCGACTGGGTCGACAAATGCGAGACGTAGCGCGCTGGAGCCTGGCGGATCGACCGCGGGAGAGGAGGGTGTCGCGGTGATCGGGACGCTGCCGGCCGGGAATTCGGGGCACTCTCCGTTCAGAGCGGCGCCGTTGGCCATGCTGATCGTGATGAATCCACGTCCGTTCATGGTCGGGCTCCGGGCTGGCTGTGATGCCGCAGCATGCGCCACAGCAGCCAGCCCGGAGCAGGAAACCGGACATTTCTAATGAGCCAGAACCGGACATTTCTAAAAAGCCCTGACACCAAATGTCGAGGCTGGTTTTAAATGTCCGGGTTTAAACTTTTTAGAAATGTCCGGTTTTGAGGTTCAGAAATCTCTATGTTAGAGGGCTTTTAACTACCGAGCCAACCCGCATTCCGGCAGTTCCCAGAATCGCTTCATTCAACTGCTCCCGGGTCAACTCGCGTTGCGTGCGGGTGCCCACCTTGCGCTCCTTCGGCCGCGGCGCTTCACCCTGGTTCGTTCTCGATGGCGAGCCTGACGCACGCCGGTCATCGCGCTGCGACTGGATCACCTGCGCCATCTGCAACGTGTGTCCCAGCCGCTTGTTGTCGACCACCGCGGCCTGGTCAATCTCCGAGAGCCGGTCGTAGCGGACACAGGGCAGGGCAGCGCCATTGACCCGGATCTCGATGCGTCCGTCCGGATACTCGAACACGTCCAGATAGTTGTGAATGAGGCTGCGGTTTGCCACCGTGTCTTCCAGCAGATAGATCACCCGGTCATACTGCACCGTCAGCACCTTCGACACGCGCCGCGGCACGCGACACGTCAGGATCAGGTCAAGATCGTCATCCGCCCGCAGCGGCCGGTGCGCATCGAACGTGCTCCTGGGCACCTTGCCGAACCGGCCGTTAAAGTCGGCAATGAAGTGGGGCGCGTAAGCGTTGGCCGCCTCCTTCGTGCTGATCCCACGCAGCCGCAACTCCTTCACGAGGCGATCCTGCAACGTCAGATTGGCGCGTTCCACGCGACCCTTGGCCTGGCTGCTATTGGCGCAGAACGTATCCACATTCAGCTCGTATAGCGCGCGGCCAAACTGCGTCACGCCCTTGCCAGGCGTCACGGAATGACTGTTGCAATGAAAGACGCTGGCCTTGTCGCTGTACAGCGCCACCGGCTTGCCATGCTGCTCAAGGTATGCGCGCATCGCCTCGAAGTAGCTGAAGGTCGATTCGGTCGCCGTAAAGTGCAGTGCCATCAGCCGGCCCGTTGCATCGTCGATGAACACCAGCAGCGTACAGGCCGGCGCGCGTTCCTCGAACCACCGGTGATCGCTGCCATCGATCTGCACCAGCTCACCCAGGCACGCACGGCGGTTTCTCGGCTGATGTAGCTTCGGTGGCCGCTGTCTGCGGGGAATCCACAGCCCGGCCTCACGCATCCAGCGCCGCACGGTTTCCTTTGCCAGCATCACGCCATGACACTCGGCGAGCTTCTCGCACGCCAGCGTTGGCCCAAAATCAGCATAGCGCTCGCGCACCAGCGCCATCGCGCGCGCCCGCAGATCCACCGGCAGTTCGCGGTTGCTGGGCTGCCCACGCCGCGCCGAGACGAGCCCGGCTGGTCCAGCGGCCTCGTAGCGCCGCACCAGCCGGCTGACCTGACGCTCACACAGTTGCAGCCGTTCAGCCGCCAGTACGATCGTCAGGCGATGCTGGACGACCGCCTCGATGATCTTCACGCGCTCGAGCTCGTGCATGCTGATCGTGATGAATCCACGTCCGTTCATGGTCGGGCTCCGGGCTGGCTGTGATGCCGCAGCATGCGCCACAGCAGCCAGCCCGGAGCAGGAAACCGGACATTTCTAATGAGCCAGAACCGGACATTTCTAAAAAGCCCTGACACCAAAAACATTGATAATTTATCTTATGTCAAATCATAGAGCCCACAACAGCAAAACACCGGCCCCCCTCGGCGACTAGCATTGCTATGCATCACATCAAACAATACTATCGAGCAAGCCCAGCAACGCGTCCCCATCGACAGGCTTTCTGAAGAAACCCAATGCGCCTCTCTGCAGATAGTAGTCTTCAGTATGTCCGCTCGAGTTCCCAGTAATAATGACGACGGGCGTCAGCGCATTCGAATGCACCATTCTTTCGAGCACTTGAATACCATCGATGGGCCGCATTCGCAGGTCGGTAATAACGCATAACAGACCCGAGCATCCAGCGGAAAAAAAATCCAGTGGAGATTCGTAAGCCCGTGTTCCATACCCGCCAGAGGCAAGAAGGTTCGCTAGAGACATCAAAACGCGCCGATCGTCATCAATTACGGCAACGGTGCGAACCGGACGCGTAGGCATTTTTCTTCTCCGGTCGTCGCTTCTCACGAAGAATCAACTGACCTCAAACATCGGACGTGGTGGTCGACGAGCTTTCGAGTTGCAGTTTGCTTGCCTGTCTGACCAGGGTGGCAAATGAATCCGCCTGCATTTTTCTCATGATGTGGCCGCGATGTACCTGCACGGTGTATTCGGTGATGCCAAGGATCGCTGCCGCCTGCTTGTTGAGCAGGCCACTCGCGAGTAACGGCAAAATCTCCTGCTCACGAGGTGTCAGCGATTGATAGAGGGCCTGGAGTATCGTTGCATCCTCAGCCTCCTTGCGAAGAACGTAGGCCCTGGCGAGGGCTGCATCGACCGCGCGCATCAACGCGTCTTCATTCACGGGCTTTGTGAGGAAATCAACAGCCCCGCCTTTCATGGCAAGGACCGCGGACGGCACATCGCCTCTCCCGGTTATGAAAATAACGGGAATTCGAGAATCCATGCGCACAAGCTTCTGGACTTCCAGTCCATTCATGTCCGGCATTCGCATGTCCAGGATCAGACATGCAACGACATTTTTATGACGCGGCGTGTCCAGAAACTCTCCCCCGGAGCTGAATGTCTGGACGTTTCTTCCGTTCGCGCGCAGCAGCGCAGCGAGTGCTTCTCGCACCCGTCTTTCGTCGTCGACTACGTAGACTAATTCGCTTGCGCAATCCATGGAACCCCTCGGGGGTTAGGTGAAAGTCTCTCCTGTTTCGGCGCAGCCAGGCCACGATAGTCGCGCTGAATGGCCCTCTCACGCGGTCGTGCCGACAAAGATCTAGCCATCGGAATCCTCATATGAGACCACGGACGGCTATGTTGCGCATCACATGAATATGTAATGGCACCAGCAAATATGGAGCTGTAGCCTTGGAACCCCTGGCGAAATTACCCTTGCCCTCGTCAACGCGCTGTTGCGTTCGACCTCTCTATCGGCAGGCTGAAGCTGAAGGTTACGCCGCGGGACACATTGCGCACGGCCCAGATCCGACCAGCGTGTGCTTCGATGATGGAGCGGCAGATTGCCAGTCCCATGCCCATCCCTGTTTCCTTCGTGGTGAAAAACGGCTCGAAGATCTTCTTGAAGTCCACCTGTCCCGTACCATGATCCTCCACGTCGATCACCACGTTCTCCGCATCGCGACGCGAGCGGATCACGAGCAGCCTCGGTCGTTCCTCCGTTGCCGCCAACGCTTCGATCGCGTTGCGCACGAGGTTCACGATCACCTGCTGAATCTGAACCGCGTCCGCGCACATCTTCGGCACGTCCTCGCCCAATATTGTCTCGAGCGAAACCGCGCTGCGCTGGATGTCGTCGGCCATCAGCGTGCATACCTGAAGAATCAGCTTGTTGACATCGAGTTCGACCTTTTGGGGAGCGGTGTGCCTGAAGAGTGCCCTAATGCGGCTTACCACGTCTGCCGCGGCATTCGCGTCGCGCAGAGCCTGCTCGGCCGAGTATTTGGCTTCTTCGATTCTGGGCGGCGTTGCAGCGAGCCATCGCACGCATGCGCGCCCATGCGCCACGATGGCCTGGAGCGGCTGATTGAGTTCGTGTGCGATCGAGGCGGACAGTTCGGCGACAGCCGCGAGCCTGGACGCTTGCGCCAGCCGCTCCTGCGCATCGTGCAAGGCTTTCGACAGTTCCGCGCCGTCGTCGATGTCGACATCGAGGCCGAAGAACTTCATCACTTGCGCGCTGGCCGCTTCAGTACCGCGCAGCGCTCGAGCGTGGTCGACCTCGAGCCGCGATAACAACTCCGGCTCGTTCGATAACTGATCGAGGAGCGCGACGAGATGGTGTCGCACGCTTTCGGATCGGCGCGCGCCCTCCTCGATTGCGGTCGCCAATTCCGCCCACCGCGGCTGCCGATAATGTTCAGCCAGGTAGCCGCGGACAATGATCTGCGCAATGAAATCGAAGTGATCGAGGAGATACAGCGAGACGTCGGCCAGAAGTTCTTTGGCAATGCGCTCGTCCAACTCTCCCAGCGCAATGTAGGTGCTCCAGGTTTCTCGCAAGCCCAGGCGCAGCGCCTGAAGAAGGCTCTGCAGCGGCACGCGTTGGTGCTCACGTCTTTGGCTGATTTCCCGGAAAGCGTCCATGTCCTGTGCCGATGGAGGTTCGCCCGACAACAGCGTCTCGAACCATACTTTGGCTGACAGCGCGACGGATTCGTGAACGTCCCGTTTCGCTGCCGGCGCGAGCAATTTGTATCCATCGAACTGGGTCAGTATCGCAAGCGTGCGTTCGACGACAAGCGTCAGATCGGCTGCGATGGACACGGTTTTTTCCCGCAGGTGATTACTGAGTTTTGGAACTTTGGCTAACACGGCAATATATCTATCAGTAACAGGCGCGCGATTTCGACTACCAAGGAGCGCCGGCGCAGCGACGTCGACAGCTACACACCGACCGGTTGCCGCCCGATACTCTGCAATGCGATGCAATGCGGCGTATCATGTGGCGAAAAACAAGTGGTTCCCGGCGATGCGCCAGTGAACCGCCCGGCAATGATCGACAGGCGCGCTACCCTTCTCCAGGGGCACGCTTCGATTTCAAGCCGGTGCACGCATGATCTCCTGGCGCGGCGCGACCTGCCATCCCCCATACAGGGGAGATGCCTACCCTCCCCCAGCGCGGGGGATGCGCCTTAATAAATAGGGGATGACGGCGAGCACCGCCACCCCAATAACAATGTGTGACTGAAAATGCGTGTGGTTGGAGAAACGTCCACGACCGGGCCGCATCTTTTCCTTGCAACGAAGGTCGTTCCGCCGCGCCTGCCGGTGGATTTGATCGTTCGTCCGCAGCTCGTCGGTCTGGCTGAGCGCGCCGCGAGCAAACGTCTCACCGTGATCAAGGCGCCCGCCGGATTCGGCAAGACTTCGCTGGCGCTCGTCTGGCTTGACCGGCTGCGTGCGAATGGTGCACGGGTAGCGTGGCTTTCGCTCGACGCTGAGGACGATGAACCCGCCCGCTTCCTCAATTATCTGGCGCACGCGTTGTGGCAAGCCTGTGGCAATGTCGGCGCGGCGGCGATCAGCCTGACTGCCGACGCTGCGTTCGTCTCTCCACACGCTGTCGTTTCCACGTTGATCAACGAGCTGGTCGAAGTCGACGAAGAGGTCGTCCTGTTTCTGGATGACTATCACCTCGTCAGCCTTCCAGCAGTACACGACGCGATGTCGTTTTTTATTGAAAAGGCTCCGTCGAATGTGCATGTGGTCCTCTGCAGCCGCACGGATCCATTGCTGCCGCTTGCAAGGATGAGAGCGGGAGACGACCTGCTGGAAATCGATGTGTCGGCGTTACGTTTCGACTTCGACGAAACGACACGCTTCGTCGAACACGCATTGCCAGGCGTGCTGAACGCTTCCCAGGTCGAGACGCTTTTTGCGAGCACAGAGGGTTGGGCCGCGGCGTTGCGCATCTCGATGTCCATGCTGTCGCGCAAGGAATGCCGGGCACCTCAGGAGCGTCCCGCACCGTCAGGTACGTCGCGGCCGTTCGCCGCCTATATCGAACACATGTTCGAGCGGTTGCCCGCCGCAATAGTCGAGTTCATGCTGCGCACGTCGATACTCGACCGGTTGAGCGCACCGCTCTGCGAGGCGGTAACGGGCCTGCGCACGAGCCAGCGCATGCTGGACGAAATCGCCGGGGGCCAGTTGCTGTTGCAAGCGATCGACGGCGACGGGCAATGGTTCCGCTATCACCATCTGATGGGCGAGTACCTGCGTGCGAAGCTCGAGGTACGGCATGCCGACGAGGTGGCGGAACTGCATTGCCGCGCGTCCGGGTGGTACGGCGGGCAGGAGCTTTGGACTGAGGCAGTCAAACACGCGATCGCCGCGGGCACCACAGATAACGCGATTCGTCTGATGGAGCGATGCGCGATGGCGCTGGTCAAAAAAGGCGATCTGCTCACGCTGCTCGGTTTGCAGAGCCGCTTCCCCGCTAGTCTGGCCAGTGCGAAGGTGAAGGTTACGCTGGCGATTGCCTGGGGCATGGCGCTTGCGATGCGTTTCGACGAGGCGCTCGCGATGCTGGATGGCGTCGAACACGATACCCCTTCCCACACTGGCGCCGAATCCGAAGACATTCTGTCGGAATGCCAGGCGATCCGCTCGGTCGTCGCGGCACTGAAGGACGATCCTGAGGGGGCGCTCGCCATCGCTGAGCCATCTCTCGCGCGGCCTTCTGCCGATATCTGGACAACCAATGTGGCGTCCAACGTGGTGCGATTCGCGCATTGGAAGGCCGGCAACCTCGAAGCGCTTTACGCAACGCCGTGGATGTCCTACTCAATCGAAGAAAACCAGCGCAACCTGTATTCTTCGGTCTATCGGCTGTGCCTGCTGGGACATGCCGAGATGCAACAGTTGCACTTCGGGCTGGCCGAACGGTACTTCACCGAATCGATGCAGCTGGCCGAACGCGAAGCCGGTCCTGACTCGATTTCGGTAGCACTGTGCGCGCCGATGATCGGGCAGATCTGGTACGAACACGGCCGACTGGACGAGGCTGAAACGCTGGTCGCAGGGTTGATGCCAGTGATCGACGTTGCGGTCCTGCTCGATAGCGTGTTGATTGCCTATCGTCTCCTTATCCGAATCGCAGTCGCGCGTTCGGACATGAGGCAGGCGTATGCGTTGCTGGATCAGGCGCAGGCGCTGGGTTGCGCACGTCAATGGGAACGGCTGAGCGCCGCTGCGCTTGTCGAACGGATACGGCTGTATCTTGTGGAAGGCAGGACGGTCGAGGCTGCCGTGTGCGTGGCGCAACTCGATCAGATGGCGGACTCCCATTCCTATCCTTCACGTTCCATCTCGCTCGAGATCGAGAACTATCGTGCACTCGGAGCGGCCTCTGTTGCCGCGGCCCAGCACCGGACCGAAGAGGCCGCTGCGGTGCTGAGCGTCGCGTTGCAGAACGCCGAACGACGGCATGGAGATTTCCTGGCAATACGGTTGCGAACCATGCTTGCGCAGGTCTGGCTGGCGGCCAACGAACGCACCCGCGCGATCGAGCTCTTCCACGAAGTCCTGACGGTCGCCGCGCCCGCAGGCGTGTATCAATCCATTCTCGACGTGGGTCCGGACATCGGAGAACTGCTGCACGCCGTTTGCGAAGACGCACGGCTCACGGCGCAAACGAACGAGCTGATCTCCTACGCCAACCATCTGCTAGATGGCTGGCGGATACTCTATCAACCCGGCGGCAATCTTCAACGCGACACTGGGCGTGGATCGCTGAGCTCAAGGGAGCGTGAAATCGTCGACCTGATTGGCCGTGGACAGTCGAACAAGGAAATCGCGAATACGCTCGGGATTGGAGCCGAAACCGTCAAGTCCCATATGAAGAGCATCTTCATGAAACTCGGCGTCGACAGGCGGGCTCAAGCCGTTGCACGTGCGCGGGACCTCGGGCTTGTGGGTCCATATTAAGCTGCATGCGTAGATGTGTGTCACACGGCATACGTCTGCGGCAGCCGGAGGCGTCGCTCATGAACCGCTGGCCGATTGCCGACATGCGCCGTTGAAATGAAAGCGGACCCACCGTCTGCGCCGACACGGTCCCTCTTTGTATCGCAACGTATCCGCCGGGCGCATCGATACCCGCGCATACAAAAACCCGCCCTTCCCGACACATGCGCGATACCTCCACGCGCTCCAATACGTCCACCCTACATCGATTACCGCCTGACAATGGCTCGTGAAATCGTACTGCCATTGATTGGTAAGCCTGGCTTCATCGCCGATCGGAGACTTTATGTCAGACAACCTCCTTCCCCAATCGCCCTCTCGCCGTCGTTTTGTCAGCGTAGCCGCGGCGGCCGTCGCTGCCGGCTCATTGAGTCAGTTCGCTTTTGCGGAAACGAATCAAGCGACGACTGAAGTTGCTCCGGCGACGGGCGGCGACAAGAGGGCCATTCGCCCGCTCCGCGTGCATGTGCCGGAATCGCAACTGATCGACTTGCGCCGACGCATCAAGGCGACGAGATGGCCCGATCGCGAGACCGTCACCGATAACTCGCAAGGCGTGCCGCTCGCGATGATTCAGGAACTCGCGCGCCATTGGGCGACTGACTACGATTGGCGCAAGTGCGAGGCGAAGCTCAACTCGTTGCCGAATTTCGTGACCGAGATCGACGGACTCGACATTCATTTCATTCACGTCCGTTCGAAGCATGAAAATGCGATGCCACTGATCGTCACACACGGATGGCCCGGCTCGGTGATCGAGCAGTTCAAGATCATCGATCCGCTGACCAATCCAACCGCATATGGCGCGAGTGCGTCAGACGCATTTCATCTGGTCATTCCGTCTTTGCCTGGTTACGGATTTTCAGGCAAGCCAACCACGACCGGCTGGGGCCCGGAGCATACCGCGCGCGCGTGGGTCGTCCTCATGAAGCGCCTTGGATACGCGAAATTTGCCGCGCAAGGCGGCGATCTGGGAGGCGTTGTCTGCAACGTAATGGCTAAGCAGGCGCCACCGGAATTGTTAGGCATCCATGTTAACTTCCCGGCTACTGTTCCGCCGGAAATCGCCAAGGCGCTTCAGGCGGGCGATCCACCGCCGGCCAACCTCTCTGCCGACGAAAAGCACGCTTACGACCAACTGAGTTCAGCGGCCATGAAGCGGCGCGCTTATGCATTGGAGATGGGCACACGTCCGCAGACGCTCTCCGGACTGTCGGACTCTCCCGTCAGCCTCGCGAGCTGGCTGCTCGATCACGGCGACGGGTATGAGCAGCCGGCGGCGGCACTAACCTCGGCTGTGTTCGGGCGCCCCGTCAATGGGGAATCGGCTGGAGACTTGACGCGCGACGATGTACTCGACGACATCACACTCTACTGGTTGACGAACACGGGAATTTCCGCGGCACGGTTCTATTGGGAGTCTCACTTCAACTTCCTGGCCGCCGCCGATGTTTCCGTCCCCGCCGCGGTCAGCGTATTTCCACGCGAGAACTATCAGGCCCCGCGCAGTTGGACTGAACGGGCGTATCACAACCTGATCTATTACAACAGGCTCGATAAAGGCGGCCACTTCGCGGCGTGGGAACAACCGCGATTATTTGCCGAAGAGGTTCGCGCGGGCTTGAGGCCGCTGCGCACGTAGATGCCTGCTTGCCGGACTCGGACTACTGACCGCCAAAGCGCAAACCGTCCTGGTTGAATACATCGAACCCGGGCGTCAGGGGATGGAGGCCGCTCTCAGGAGATCGTCCATTGGCGTTGCGATTAAAGATCCAGCGTCACGCCCGCATTCCCAGCAACCGGATGCGCCATGCAAACAAGCGCTGCGCCTGGTTCGATCTGCGCCTCGACTTCGCCGTTGTACTCGACCTTGCCCAACAACAGGCGGGTCGAACACGTACCGCATATACCCGATCGGCAACTCGACGGCGCGTCGATACCGTGCGCTTCGGCAAGTTCGAGCAGGCTGCCGTCGCGCGGCAGCCATTGGATCGTGCGTTCTGAGCGCGCGAAGGTCACTTGCACGGCGTCGGTGTCTTGCGCTGGGGTCTCTGCTGCCTTCATCTCGCCCGTTGCAACAACCGCACGCTTCACGCTCGCAGGACCGAAAGACTCGAACCGGATACGCTCATCCGCGATGTTCAATCCGCGCAGGCCTTCATATAAATCACGCATGAACTGCACGGGGCCGCATAGATAAAAGTCGTAGTCATCGAAAGGAAGGACGCGCTTTAACGCATCGATGCTCACACGTCCGACCGACACACCTTGCGCCAACCCATCGGCGACGCTGTCGAAAAGATGCAGGGAAAGCGCCGAATCGCGCGCCGCAAGCTCTTTCAATTGCGCACTGAACGGACGTTCGCGATCACTACGCGCGCCGTGAAAGAAGAACAGCCGCTTCGCTCGCGCATCCTCACTGCGCGATGCCGCCAGCGCGTGCCGAACCATCGACATCATCGGCGTGATGCCGATGCCGGCCGAGATAAAGACGGCGGGCCGCGGGCTGTCTTCATCGTAGATAAACGCACCGCGCGGCTTCATCGCTTCGATTTGCGTCCCGGCAACGAGGTGCTCATGCAGCCATTTCGAAGCGATGCCTTCGCGCTTCACACTGATTCGGCAACGCCGCGGATCGTGTGCATCGGAGAGCGTGTAGGTACGCGTCAACGGCGCGTCGGAGCCAGACACCGGCACGCGGATCGGCAGAAATTGCCCCGGCTTGTACAGCGGCAATGGCGCACCGTCGATCGATTCGAAGTAAAAGGAACGAATCGACGCTGTCTCATCGATCACGGCCGCAACCTTCAGTTTGTGCCAGGGCGAGGCAACCGCAGGCTTACGCACCGCCGCCGCAAACTGCGGCGCGAACTCGACCTCGGACCAACGAAACGGCAACGCGCTCCGGCTGCGCCGCACTTCCTGCACGTGAAAACGCACGAGCCGTTGCGCGCCTTCGAATGCAGCCAGTTCCGCGCCGTCCCAGACGATCTCCGCGCGCACCGCGAGATACAGCAGATCGCCAGTCGCAAAGTCGATAAACAACAGCCCCGCGCGCGGATCGTGGATCAGGTTGCCGATCGTATTGAAGAAATTGTTGCCGCTGTAGTCGGGCGTCGTCAGCGTGCGCTCATCGTCGACACGAATGAAGCCGGGTGCGCCGCCGCGATGCGAGACGTCGGCGCCGCGAGCAGGATCCGCGTCGTCACCCAGATTCGCGCTCGCGATGAAAAACGTATCCGCCCTCGTCAATAACGCGCGGTCGGCGTCACTGAGTTGCCCGGCAATTTCGGGCGGCGTGGAAGCTCGAGATGCACGCTGCTCCACCCAGGTCGGCGTACGGCTCTGGATGTACTTGTTGCAGTTGCCAAAGCTCTGGCGAACCTCGAGTGTCAACGCCGCCCCGTCCGCCGACGTCACCACGCCGTTGATCCGGTTGCGCCGGCGGGTCTGCGGCTGCAGCCCAAGGCCGCCGATCATCGCTCCCGTCTGCCAGCCGTCCGCGAGCGGATCGCCCGGCAACAGACCGCCTTCGATGCGCAACGTTCGCGCATCCGGCGACGACACGAAACCCGGCGTGCCGGCGCGCACCGTCGCCCACGGTTGCCCGTGCGCGTCGACACCGCCGAACACCATGAACGGCAGCTCGGCGAAAAACTTACGGTGCTGGTCCGGCATATAGCGGCGAATCCCCCGGCGTCCTGATGCTTCGGCCACGCTTCTCACCCCGGCACGCTGCTGCGCGGCGACTTCGCCCTCATGAAACGGCGAGGCCTCGACGCCCCAGCTATTCAATGGGATAAAGGTGGACATGACCGGACTCCGGTGTGGTGAAGGATCAGCCGCTCATTCGGCGAGCAGCCCTGCTTTTGTCGTCGGCATCGCGACGAAGCGCGGCAAGGCCTCGACGCGGCGCAACCACGCACGAATGTTCGGATACGGGTCGAGCGACACGCCGCCTTCCGGCGCATGCGCGATGTAGGTATGCGCGGCGATGTCGGCGATCGTCACGTGATCACCCGCTGCGAACGGCTTGTTCGCCAGTTCGCGGTCGAGCACGCCGAACAGCTTCACGGCAATCTGCTTTGCGGCTTCGTGATCGTGTGGCGCACCAAACACGGTGACGAGCCGCGCGGTGCACGGCCCATAAGCGACCTGGCCCGCCGCGAGCGACAGCCAGCGCTGCACCGCGGCCGCGCCGGGCGGATCATCCGGCAGCCACGAGGCATCGCCGTAACGCTTCGCCAGATACACGAGAATGGCGTTCGAATCGAACAGCGTGATGTCGCCGTCCTGAATCGTCGGCACCTGGCCGAACGGGTTGAGCGCGAGATACTCCGGCTTGCGGTTGTCGCCGGCCTTCATATCCAGTTCGACGACTTCGAACGGCAGATCGAGCAGTGTCAAAAACAGCTTCACCCGATGGCCGTGGCCGGAAAGCAGCGTTGTATACAGACGGATCGGCTGGGCAGGTTGGGCAGCGTGCATGACAGGCTCCGGAAAGCGGGAAGGAATGGAGCGAGCATAATGCGCACGCGCTACCCGGCGGAAGCCTGATAATCCGGGAAACACAATCAATCGAAGATGGACAATCCACCATGGCCGACGTACGCGACGTAAACCTGAACCGGCTGGCGATCTTCGTCGCGGTCGTCGACGCGGGCTCGCTGACCGCCGCGGCAGCGCGTCTGGGCCTCGCCAAAACGATGGTCAGCACACACCTGCAGCGGCTCGAGGCCGAGGTGGGCGCGAGTCTGCTGGTCCGCACGACCCGGCGGCTCGGTTTGACCGAAGCGGGCCGCGCGTTCTACGAGGCCAGCGTGAAAATCCTGCGTGCCACCGAAGATGCGCTGGCGGCGGTCGGCGGCGAAACAGCGCCCGTGCGCGGCACGTTACGCGTCAGTTCGCCGATCGATTACGGCTCTCTGGCCGTCGCGCCCGCGCTCGTCGAACTGCGCCGTACCCATCCGCAACTCAATGTCGAGCTGTTGTGCAGCGATCAATATGTGGATCTGATCGCGGAGGGCATCGACGTCGCGATTCGCCTCGGCAGGCTCGCCGATTCCAACTACCGCGCGGTGAAACTCGGCAGCTTCGTCAAGTGGGTCGTCGCGAGTCCGGATTTCGTCGAGATATGGGGGCAGCCGCAGACGCCCGCCGAATTGTCGGCAATGCCCTTCTGCGCGTTGACCGTCTTGCCGCGTCCGCTGACGCTCGACCTGCGGCGCAACAACGGCAATAGCAAAAGCGATGGCGACGCCGAAACCGTGCGCTGTGAAAACGCGCTGCTGGTGAACACCGCCGACGCCTGCCGTGCGGCGACGCTCGCGGGCGGAGGCTTCGGTCTGTTGACGGACTTCTCGATTGGCGGTGACATCGCAGCCGGACGATTGATTCGCCTGCTACCGGAATGGGCGACCGAGCCCGCGAGTATTCAGGCTATATTTCCGCCCACCAGCCATCCTCCGGTAAAAGTGCGGGCGCTGATCGAGACGTTCAAGAAGCAGCTCGACCGCGCATCGTGACGGCGCGGACGGTGGCCCATGACCGGGACACGGGAAATTTCGCCGCGCCTCAGAACGAATGCCGCATGCCGAGCTGACTACCGACGAGCGGCTCGACCCTTTCGTGCGCATGCGGGCGGAGACGGCGTTTCATCCGTCGTGTTCGTGCAACCCACAAGAATTTCTTTACCCTCACGCAACTTATCCTCGATTGTCAGCGCTCTGCAAAAGTCGGATAGTGCGGGCTCAAGACGCCCCGAACGCTTTTGGAGCGCATCCGCCGACAAGACATTCAAGGAAACGCGAGAGATGAAGTTCAAAACCCTCAGCCTCACGGCGACCGTGGTCTTTGCGTTGTGCGCGACCGCCCCAGTGAGCCGCGCAGCCGACACCACGCAAGACGCCATCAAACGAACGGTCGACGCGGCGATCCAGCCGCTCATGGCGAAAGACGGCATTCGTGGCATGGCGATCGGCATTGTCGCCGGTGGCAAGGCTTATGTGTACAACTATGGCGCAGCATCGACGGAAACCAATCAGCCCGTGACGCCCGACACGCTGTTCGAACTCGGCTCGGTCAGCAAGACCTTTACGGCGACGCTGGCAACGTATGCGCAGCTCAGCGGTGATCTTTCGTTGTCGGATCCGACCAGCAAATATCTGCCCGTGCTTCAGGGCAGCCAGTTCGGCAACGTGAAGCTCGTCAACCTGGGCACGCACACGCCCGGCGGCCTGCCGTTGCAAGTGCCGGACGGGATCCATACCGATGCCGAACTCATGCAGTATTTCAAGGCATGGCAGCCCAGTTGCGCACCGGGCACCTGCCGGACTTACGCCAATCCCGGCATCGGCACGCTCGGCCTGATCACGGCAAAGAGCATGGGACAGGATTTCACGGTGCTACTCCAACAAAGCCTGTTTCCCGCGATGGGATTGAAGAACAGCTATATCGACGTGCCGCCGGCGCGGATGCCGGATTACGCGCAAGGCTACAAGAAGGATGGCGCACCCATCCGCATGACACCGGGCGTGCTGTCCGCCGAAGCCTATGGCGTCAAGTCTACCGCGGCCGACATGACGCGCTTCCTGCAGGCGAACATGAATCTGCTCCAGCTCGATGCGAAGCTGCAGCGGGCGATCACGCAGACGCACATTGGCTACTTCAAGGCCGGCGTACTGACTCAGGATCTGATCTGGGAGCAATACGCGTATCCGGTCGCGTTGAAGACGTTGTTGGCTGGCAATTCGTCGACGATGGCTTTGAACGCCACGCCCACTGCCGAAATCAAGCCGCCGCTCGCGCCTCGACAGGATGTCTGGATCAACAAGACGGGGTCGACCAATGGCTTTGGCGCGTACGTGGCCTTCATTCCGGAGAAGCAGTTGGGCATCGTCATGCTCGCCAACAGGAACTTCCCGAACGAGGCTCGGGTAGCTGCCGCTTATGAGATTTTGACGGCGCTTGCTGACGCTTCGCATTGAACACCCGGCGGCTCAGCGAGCGTCGCCGGCGCGCGCAACTGGCTGCGCCCCGCCGCTCTCATCATCTTCACTTCGACTTCCACACGCGCGGATCGCGACGCCTGGAACCGCAAACGTGCCCGCGCCGCGCCGGCAATGCGCGAGCGGTTTGAACGAGACCGCTCGCCGCGCCTTACGACATCAGCGGCTCGGCCGCGTCGAGCATGATCTTGACGAAGTAGTCCGCAAAGCTGCGGCGCACGACAATGTCGAAACTGTTCGCGCCGGTGGGCAGCAACGTCATCGATGCCTTGAAGTAGTGGCTCTGCGCGCACTGCCCTTCGCCAAATAGTTTGGGATGCAGATCGAGTGGACAACCGCGCGACAGCACCTCACGTGTGTGCGTGCCGCTGATTTCGAGCACCGTGTAGCCGCTGCCGATATCCACCGCCGACGCGAACACGCCCACGAACGCGGCGCCGAGTTTCGCCTGCAATGGGGCCGTTCGCGTCGCGTCGTGCGTGGTGGCCGAGCGCACCAGCCACTCATCCGGGCCGAGCCATATCACGTCGTAGCCGTTGCCGCGCGCCACCGTGTTCGCCTTCTCAGGCGGACGGCAGCCGATCACGCTCTCCACGGCCCGCACGAACGCCGCGTCACGCGTATCGCCGCGCATGTTGACCAGCTCCAGAAACGGCCGCTCACCCAATCTGAACGCCGCGGATGCCGTCGCCTGATGCTTCTTTAGCAGCCCATGCGCGCCCACCAGGGGCGACTCCTGCCACACGCCCATTTGCTTGCCGACAGCATGATTCACGACCGACGCCGTCCCCTTGGTTTCATTCCACATGTTGACGTGCTCCTTCGCTGTCGTAGAACACCGAACTGGTGATCTTCGCTGCAATCTGTTTGTCGCTCGCGAGCGGAATCGTGACCGTCTCGCCAATCTTGTCGAGACCGCCCTTCACGACCGCCATCGCGATGGAGCGCTTCAGGATCGGACTGTAGTAGCTCGACGTGACGTGGCCGAGCATCGGCGCCGTGTCGCCCTGGAATGGACCCGCGACGATCTGCGAACCCTCGGGTATTACGAACGACGGATCGTCCGCGAGCAGGCCGACCAGTTGCTTGCGCCCAGCCTTCGCGGTGTCCGGGCGGGTCAGCGAACGCTTGCCGAGAAAGTCCTTCGACTTCGCCACCAGCCCGCCCATGCCGAGGTCGTACGGCGTCATCGAACCGTCCGTATCCTGGCCGACGATGATGTAGCCCTTCTCTGCGCGCAGCACGTGCATCGTTTCGGTGCCGTACGGCGTGATGTCGAACTGCGCGCCCGCGGCCATCAGCGCTTCCCACACCGCGCGCCCGACATTGGCCGGCACGTTCACTTCATAGGCGAGTTCGCCCGAGAAGCTGATGCGCATCACACGCGATGCGGCGCCCACCACCGTGCCTTCGCGATAGCTCATGAACGGGAACGCGGCGTTCGCGAAGTCGATGTCCTGGCAGACCTTCTGCAGCACCTTGCGGCTGTTCGGACCGACCACGGCGAAGGTGGCCCAATGATCCGTCACCGAGGCGAGCCGCACGCGCATGTCCGGCCATTCGGTTTGCAGCCAGCGTTCGAGCCACGTGAGCACGCGCGCCGCGCCGCCGGTGGTGGTCGTCATCATGTAGTGCTGGTCGGCGAGGCGCACCGTGACGCCGTCGTCGAAAATCATGCCGTTTTCGTCGAGCATCAGGCCGTAACGGCACTTGCCGACTTTCAGCTTGCTCCACGGATTCGTGTAGACCCAGTTCAGCAGCTTGGCCGAATCAGGGCCCTGAATGTCGATCTTGCCAAGCGTCGAGGCGTCGAGAATGCCGACGCTCGTGCGCACCGCGAGCGATTCGCGCGCCACTGCCGCGGGCATGTCTTCGCCCGCTTTCGGGTAGTACCACGGACGCTTCCAGTTGCCCACGTCCTCGAAAGCCGCGCCGTTTTCCACGTGCCATTCGTGCACCGCCGTCTTGCGCACGGGATCGAGAAACTCGCCCAGCTCGCGGCCGGCAAACGTGCCGAAGGTAACGGGCGTGTAGTTCGGCCGGAACGTCGTCGTGCCGGTTTCGGGAATCGTCTTGCCGAGCGCCTGCGCGAGAATCGCCATGCCGTTGATGTTGCCGAGCTTGCCCTGGTCGGTGCCGAAACCCATCGCCGTATAGCGTTTCACGTGTTCGACCGATTCGAAGCCCTCGCGCGCTGCGAGAAAGATATCCGCGGCCGACACGTCGTTCTGGAAATCGA
Organism: Paraburkholderia sp. FT54; assembly: GCF_031585635.1. Classification (NCBI taxonomy): domain Bacteria; kingdom Pseudomonadati; phylum Pseudomonadota; class Betaproteobacteria; order Burkholderiales; family Burkholderiaceae; genus Paraburkholderia; species Paraburkholderia sp. FT54. The sequence continues at coordinate 1,584,725 of NZ_CP134196.1, forward strand.
CGAACTGCTTCGGCCCACGCGTAGCCAATTCGCGGCCGCCGACCAGCCACAGCGGCTGCATCTTCGCTTCCGTGATTTCCGCCACCTGTACCGAATTCGGCCGCGCGACGATGAAGCCCGCCGCGCGCACCGCCTCGACGCCGGCATCGACGGCGAAACGGATGCCCTGGCCCAACGTGAAGTCGCCAGCACAGGCGCCGACACTCGTCTCCGCCTGCATCGCCTTGCCCGGCACGAAGCAGGCCTTCTCGTCATGCCAGTGCGCCTTGCCACCCGATTGCGCGAACAGATGCAGCACCGGGCTCCAGCCACCGGACATCGCCAGCAGATCGCAGGAGAGTTCAGTCTGCTTCGCACCGACCTGTCCGTTCGAATACGGCGCCACGTCCACCGACGCCACGCGCAGTTTGCCGTGCGCCGCCGTGATCACGACGCCGTTCATCACCTTGACGCCGTAGCGCCGTGCGAGCGCGGGCAGCGTGCCCTTCGATTCGCTCGCGCGCGGATCGACCACCGTCACCTGGGCGCCAACCGCTTTCAGATCGAGTGCGCACTGATAGCCGTCGTCGCTATTGGTGAACACCACAGCATTGCGGCCCGGCAGCACCGCATAGCGATGCAGATACGTCGACACGGCCGACGCCAGCATCACGCCCGGCAGATCGTTGTTGCCAAACACGATGGGCCGCTCATGCGCGCCGGTCGCGAGAATCACGCGTTTCGCTCGGATCTTCCACATCAGTTCGCGCGTGCCCTTGCGTTGCGACACCGGCAGATGCTCGGTGAGGCGTTGCGTCACCGTCACGAGGTTGTGGTCCTGATAGCCGAATGCCGTGCTGCGGCACAGGATCTTCACGTCGGGCATCTGCCGCAGCTCGTCTTCGATTTTCCGCACCCATTGCAGCGCGGGCTTGCCGTCGATCTCCGCGCGGCGCGACAGCAGCGAGCCGCCGAGTTCCGGCTGATCGTCGATCAGCGTCACGCGGGCGCCGGACAACGCGGCGGCGTGCGCGGCCGCGAGACCGGTCGGGCCGCCGCCCACCACCAGCACGTCGCAATGCGCAAAGCACTTGTCGTAGCGGTCCGCGTCGGCGTGTTCCGGCGCCTTGCCGAGACCGGCCGCGTCGCGGATCACTTCTTCGTACTTCGGCCAGAATTTGCGCGGCCACATGAAGGTCTTGTAGTAGAAGCCCGCCGGAATGAAGCGCGCGAACTTCTGGTTGATCGCCATGCGGTCTTTCTCGATGCTCGGCTTCGCGTTCACGCTGCTGGCAACGAGCCCTTGGTACAGCTCGATTTCGGTCGCTCGCGCGTTCGGCACCGTGTACGCGCCGGTTTCGAGTTGCACGACGGCGTTCGGCTCCTCCACGCCAGCCGTCACGATGCCGCGCGGCCGATGGTATTTCCAGCTACGCGCGACAAAATGCTCGCCGTTCGCGAGCAGCGCCGAAGCCAGCGTGTCGCCTTGATACCCCTGGTACTGGCGGCCGTTGAAGGTGAACGTCAGCGGCATTGCGCGATTGATGCGGCCGCCGTTGGGGAGTCGGTCTTTCTGGCTCATGATGCGTTGCCCTCTTGTGCTTTGTTCTGCGCCTGGTCTTGTGCCTCAGCTTCGTTGCCGTCCATGGCAAGGAGCGGTCGCTCGAACGTCTCGTAGCCCTGAATTTCGTAGCTCACCGTGTCGCGCTGCGCCTTGAACCAGCGGCGGCAGCCTTGCGTATGCAGCCATTGCTCGCGATGCACGCCGCGCGGGTTCTTGCGCATGAACAGGTAGTCGCCCCATTCCTTGTCGGTGAGTTTGTCGGTGTCGAGCGGACGGGCAAGGTCCGCTTCGCCGCCGCAGGAAAATTCGGTTTCGGCGCGTGGCCCGCACCACGGGCATTCGATCAGTAGCATCTGGTTTTCCTCGTCGCAATGCGTGGTGTTAATGGGCGACAGCGGCGGCGCCGTGTTCGTCGATCAGGTGGCCGGTATAGAAACGTTCCAGCGAGAACGGCGCGTTCAACGGATGCGGCTCGTCCTTCGCAATGGTGTGCGCATAAGCCCAACCCGAACCCGGCGTTGCCTTGAAGCCGCCCGTGCCCCAGCCGCAGTTGAAATAAAGCCCCTTCACATCAGTCTTGCTGATGATCGGGCATGCGTCCGGCGACACATCCACGATGCCGCCCCACTGGCGGTTCATCCGCACCCGCGAGAACACCGGGAACATTTCCACGATCGCTTCGAGGGTGCCTTCGATAATCTGAAAACTACCGCGCTGACCAAACCCCGTGTACTGGTCGACGCCCGCGCCGATCACCAGATCGCCCTTGTCGGACTGGCTGATATATGCGTGCACCGCGTTCGACATGACCACCGTGTTGACCACCGGCTTGATCGGCTCCGAGACCAAAGCCTGCAACGGATGGCTCTCCAGCGGCAACCGCACGCCGGCCATGTCGGCGAGCGACGAGGTATTGCCCGCCGCCACGATCGCGACTTTCTTCGCCTTGATGAAACCCTTCGTGGTGTCCACGCCGATCACCTGACTGCCATTGCGGCGGATGCCCGTGACCTGGCAGTTCTGCACGATATCGACGCCGGCCTGATCGGCGCCGCGCGCGAAACCCCAGGCCACCGCATCGTGACGCGCTACACCGCCGCGCCGCTGAATCGACGCGCCAAGTACCGGGTAGCGGCTATTCAGATTGATGGTCGGCTCGATTTCCTTGATCTGCGCGGGCGTGAGAAATTCGGCGTCCACGCCGTTCAGCCGGTTCGCATTCACGCGACGCTCGGTGTCGCGCACGTCCTGCAACGTGTGCGCGAGGTTCATCACGCCGCGCTGGCTGAACATCACGTTGTAGTTCAGGTCTTGCGAGAGCCCTTCCCACAGTTTCATCGCTTTTTCGTAGAGCGCGGCCGACTCGTCCCACAAGTAGTTCGAGCGCACGATGGTCGTATTGCGCGCCGTATTGCCGCCGCCGATCCAACCCTTCTCCAGCACGGCGACATTGCGCACGCCGTGTTCCCTGGCGAGGTAATAGGCCGTGGCAAGCCCATGCCCACCGCCGCCGACGATCACGACGTCGTACTCACGTTTGGGCTCGGGGCTCTTCCATTGTCGCTCCCAGTTCTCGTGATACGACATCCCGTTGCGCAACAGGCTGAATATCGAATAGCGGCTCATCGTGGGTCCTTGTTGGTGCTGTCTTTACTGGTGTTTCGCATTGGCTGAAAGCGGAATCAACACTCGATGACGTTCACGGCCGATCCGCCGCGCGACGTCTCCTTGTATTTCGTCTTCATGTCGGCGCCGGTCTCGCGCATCGTGAATCGGGCAGATTGCGTTGCCTTGTGCGTTGCGATGCCTTGGGTGGGAATTGCCTCTATTGCACCGCACGTCAATTTGAATCGATAGAATAAAAACGGCATGACAGTGGGATAGTGGCGTCAAACCGCGCGCGGGCAAAGGGCTACGGCGTATTTACGAAGACTTCTGACGCATTTGCGACAGGCGCCTGGCTTGCGGCTGGCGATGCTGATGACGCTGGGCGCGCACCGCCGCTTATGCCGCCGGCACGCGCGGACGCGGTAGCCGCCATCCCCGATGCTATGCTTGAACCAACCCTTTTCCCAGCTGGCCGCATGCATGAATTCCGCTGAACCGCTTCCCCTTCAATCGATCGACGGCACCACGAAGCAGCGCATCCGCTTCGGCATCATCCTGCTGCCGAACTTCACGCTGACGGCGTTTTCGGGTTTCGTCGACCTGCTGCGCCTGTCCGCGGATGAAGGCGATTTCAGCAAGCCCGTGCGCTGTTCGTGGAGCGTGCTAGGGGAAACCCTCGCTCCGGTGCGGGCGAGTTGCGGCATCCAGATCACACCGTGGGAGACGTTCGACAGCGCCGAGCCGTTCGATTACGTCGTGGTGGTGGGCGGCCTGCTGCATTCCGGGCCCGCCGCGAACGATGCGACGCTTGCCTTCATCCGCCGCTCCGCCGCCACCGATGCGACGCTCGTCGGCATGTGCACGGGCGTGTTCTCGCTGATGCGCGCGGGCGTGCTCGAAGGTCATCGTATATGCGTGAGCTGGTTTCACTACTGGGATTTCATCGAGCGCTTTCCGTCGGTCAATGAGGAAGCGCTGGTCGCCGACCGGCTGTTCGTGATCGACCGCCGGCGCATTACGTGTTCCGGCGGACGCGCGTCGATCGACGTGGCCGCCGCGATACTGTTGCGCCACTTCGAAACCGCCACGGTGCAGAAGGCGCTGCGTATTTTGCTGGTCGATGATATGCAGAAAGGCAATGCGCCGCAGCCTCATCCGCCGGGACTCGCGCCTGCCGCGCATCCGAAGGTCAAGCGGGCCATTCTGCTGATGGAGCAGCACGTAGGGCGTTCTTTATCGCTTGATGAACTGGCGCGCAAGCTTGATCTCTCACCACGTCAGTTGGAACGGCTCTTCAAGGCGCAGACTGGCAAGGCGCCGCAGGCCTACGCGAAGCAGGTGCGCTTGCGCACCGCCGCGTGGTTGCTGACGAGTTCGGATAAGACGGTGGCGGACATTGCGTCGAGCTGCGGGTTTTCCGATGCATCGCACATGGGCCGCGAATTCCGCAAGCAATTTGGCGTGCCGCCCATGATGTATCGCGAGCAGCGCGGCACGGCGGCTGAAGCGGAAGACAGTGGGGACTATGACGAGACGTTTCCGGGGCGGGCGCGGGCGATTTGAGGGTGGTGACGGACCTGCCAAGACTTTGCCAGCCACGGTTCCGGTGGAAGCGTGTCCGGACCTGTTGACCGGGACACGCGCGCCACTACCGCAACCACACGTCACAACGACGGTGGTAAATCAGAAAACTCAACCCGGATTCTCGTAAAACCCGAAACGTTGCTGAGCAAATTCCATGACATCCGAAGGACCACCGAGAACGCCCGTTCCGCCGTCCCATCCTCGATCCGCATAGAAGAACCATTCTCCCGATATGGGCAAGACTGCATACTGCTCCGAATAAAAACCGATCGCATCAGCCGGACTGTCGCCAGGGTCCCTCATCAGAATTTCGAAAAAATCGTCGTCGGTATGTTGTGCTTCGACTATGCATCCCGGGTATTTTCCAAAATGGTGATTGAAGTAGTTGAACGGATCGGGGTTGATCACGATTACAGCAAACTTACCTATTCCATCGAACGCCGCAACGCTCCGGATAAGGTCGCGAAAAATTTGCGTGCCAAGGTTAGAAGAGTCGAAGTGCAATAACTCCGAGGCCGGAGTGACGGCGACTTGTTCCATACACTCGCCTGCACGCCGCCAAAGCGGCGTGAATATCTCTCGGTCACTGATATAGTCAATGTTACTCATTAGCTGCCCAAGCGGATTTTGACAGTTGCGCCTTTCGAACCCGTAGGGAAATAGTCCGCCATCGGCTGACCTCGGCTCGACTGATCGCGAACACCATAGCGGTCTCCATTTTTAGTGATAATGTCCATCGTGCGGTCCCTACAAAGCGTCTGCCTCCAGATGCCATTGCGCAAGTTTGTTTCAAAGATCGCCGGCGAGTGATCTTGCATAGGCTCGGGCGGCAAACGCGGCATGCGGAAACGACGCAAACTGTTACGTCGTTTCCGCTCTGCCGACTTCCCGATCTAACGCAAGCTATTCGACGATTCTGAACCCTTCGCCAGGTTGGAGAAAAAAAGGATAAAAGCTACGGGCAAACTCAATGATATTAGGCGGCCCCGTAAGCACGCCCATTTCCCATTTTCTGTCCGCGTACATGAACCATGTTCCAGGTGTCGGGAGAACCGCATAACGCTCAGAATTCGCCCATAAACAATCTGCCGGGCTGTCGCCTGGGTCCTCTTGCCAGGATTCAAAAAAATCGTCATCCGATTGCTCCGCACGATGCACAAAGCCAGGGTACTTGTGAAAGTGGAAATTAAAATAGCTGAAAGGATCCGGCTTCAGCACCAAGGTGACAAAATCGCCCGCACCTTCGAAGGCCAGCAACGCTCGTACAAGTTCAAAAAATTTCTGTGTCGATATATCAACAGAATCAAAATAGAGTAGCTCGGCTGGTGAGGCTGAAGCCAACTCCTGCACGCGCCGATTCGCACGTTCCCAGAGTGGATAAAAGGTCGCCGAATCGGAGATGAAGTCTGGTTTGGTCATAGTGGAAGCCGTATCTTAATGGTCCCTCGTGGTGCGCCAGCTGGCACAAATTCAGCGGTCGGATATCCAGAGTTCGATTCGTTCCTGACTGTGTAGCGTGCACCATCTTTGGTAAAGATGTCGGCCTTTCCGTCTTTGCTCAGCGTCTGCACGTAGCCACTTTCTACCAGATTAGCTTCGAACTCCGCTTTCTCAACGTCAGTCCTGATGTTGCGGATGCTATTGCCTGCCGTGATATCCTCATACTCCGATATGATCCGCCCCGGCGGAATCCCATCCACCTCCGTCTCCGCGGCGGGCTTGCACATCTGCTTGATGCGATCCCAGTTCTCCGCTGCTTTCCTCGCGCCCTGCCCGATGCCATTGCGAACGACCGGGTTCTGCAACAACCGGTACACCATCGCGATACCGCGTATCGTTCCGTCGATCAGTCCGACCGAAAAATGACAGCCACTGCAAACGGTCGACATGCCCAGGAAGTTGCCCCCCAGCAGTTGTCGCGCGCCTTGGAGATTCGCAGGCGGCCCCACCGGCGAGTCACCATAGTTATAGTTATCGATCCATTGATTGGTCTCTTCGCTGGAGATCGGAATGTCCGTGCCATCGTTCAAATCGAGAGCGCTGCCGTCCTTGGCAACCGTACCCGTACGCGATGCAACCTGCCCGTCTGGCGAATAACCGAACCTGGCCTTGAAAACGCGTCGAATTCCGCCGTTCGCCGGACTCGCGTATTCATTGAACTTGAAGTTCTCGATGCGTCCCCGCCGGTCGTAACGCAGGTAGAAATCGCCCGTGGGGTTATAGCCCACGGTGACGCGGTGGGCGGCATCGCGCGAGATAAACTCCGTGACCTGGAGATCGTCGCCAAGCGTGACAATGTTGAACGCATTGCCCGTTGCATCACGGTTGACTTTCCACTGCGCAACTGCCTTTCCGTCCGCCAGTTGCATTACAAACGCAAGCCGGTTGTTGGCGTCGTGGGTCATGCCGTACGCGGTCGTTACCCCAGCTGCCTTCGTTGCATCGAAAGCGCTGGAGCCGGTCGCGTCAGTAGTCGGCGTCTCACTTATCCCTGTGACATTGCCGTTCGCGTCGTACACGAAAGACTGGATCAACCTTGGCGATGCGATCATCGACGGACGCAGACTGGTTGCGTCGTAATAACGGATCGTCGTTATGGATGTGCCGCCCGCACTCTTCACCGTCGCCCGAACCGGGCGCCCGGTATCGTCATAGCTGTATTCGGACGTGCCACCGCTGGCGTCCGTGTCTTTCAGCAAATTGCCTGACGCATCCCACCCCGAGTTCGTATTGCCTGCGGCCGAGGCGCTCCCGGTCGGCCGGAGCATGCCGCCGATCGACGACAGACTCAGCGTGGTGGAACCTTTGCTACCGGTGACAACCGTCGAGCCCGCGTTATACGCCAACTGCACGTTCTGTACAGCATTGGGATGACTGACTGCCACCGCGCGACCTTGAGCATCGTAGCTCCACGTCGCAACGCGATTGCCCGACTCGTCGATCTCGCCGGTCAATGCGTTCCTGAACCGCGTGTCGTCGTAGACGTAGCGGCGCATGTATCCATCCGGCCACGTGACCGAAACAAGATTGCTATTCGCGTCGTATCCGTACTGGGTCAGACCACCTAGCGGAACATCGAGACGCGACAGACGACGCTTATCGTCGTAGTCGAGCCGAAGCGTGATGTCCTTGCTGGCATCCGTGCCTTCGGCGTGCTGTGTAACAGTGGTCAGCAGACCGGAGCCGTCATAGCTCAGCGTGCGCACAAAGCCTGTCTTTGTGCGTTCGGTCAGCAGCACACCCTGACCGGAATACGATTCGACAGTTTCCGTATTCAGGTCGGTGAGAGTCCATCCCGAGCCGCTCTGCACCAGCGTCAGACCGGTGAAGGCCTTTGTTCGCCAGCTACCAGCGGACCAAACGAAAATAGTGGGCTCGCCATTCTCCCGATACGCCAGCACCGTTGATGTGCTGCCATTATTGGCATTCGCCAGTCCCAGGCTACGCTGCCAACTATGGAACCAGACCGGCCCCATCGCCGTCGCGGACGCCGCCAGTGACTTTGAACGGTACGTCCGCTTGAAAAGCATCGGAATATCGTCACCGCTGACAAAATCGGCAACCGTCAACGTGACCGCTCCACTGCCTGGGAATATCGGGTCGGCAACCGGACACCTAGCCTCCGGCTGGTCATCCGCCGGTACCGCACACCACGCGTCTATAAGCGGCAAACTAACGCAGTTGTAGTACTGCATACCGCCCGGTACGCCGGCGTAAGCATCCCACCGACAGGTGGGCGAACCTGGCTTTGCGCCAGTGGCCGCCCACACCGCATTGCAATCAGCGGCGTTTGCGCCGAACGCCATCATGAGCAGGATGAATGCGGCCAGCAGGCGGGCCACCATCCCGGCCGGACTCTCTTTAATTCTGTTTCTTATCATGGTTGTCCCTATTGGTTGTACTTGATAAAGCCCAAGCACCCTAAAGGGACAGCGACAAATGAAATATCCGACAACTCCTAAAATTACGGAAACCTTGCATCGACTCTGACGCGAGTCGACAAACACTGAAGTCCGTCGTAGGAACTTCGAATTGCAACAGTCAGACGACAACAGACCGCACTACGGAAATGGCTGATTCGATGTCAACACGCGCGAATGTCTGTTGAGTGCCCAGTTGCAGGCACCAGAAGAGAACAAAGCGACGTTAGACGCATCCACGGGGAAGCGTCCTCTAGCCGCCTTCTACAAATCCAGCTTCAGCGCACACAACGACGCAACCCACAAATGAGATGCACTCACCAAAACGGCGTTCACGACACCGACACGCCCAGCAACCGCCCCACCCCGAACGTGAACGCAGCCGCGATCAGCCCGATCACGACCTGCCTTAGCGCGGAAAATCCCGCACTGCGGCCATTGAAAAGCGACGTGAACACGCCGATCGATGCGAGCGCCAGCATGCTGAGCGCCACGCACTGCACGATCGCGCTATACCCGTGCGTCCACAGAAACGGCATCACGGGGAAAATCGCACCCGCCGAGAAGAGGCAAAACGACACGCCCGCAGCAGACCACGGATTGCCGCCCAACTCCGCGGGATCGAGCCCGAGTTCCTCGCGAGTCAGTGTGTCGAGCGCCTTGCTCTTGTCGCGCATCATTTGCGAGGCGACCCGTTTGGCCTCGCGCTCGTCGAGACCTTTGGCGCGATAGATCAGCGCGAGTTCATGCTCTTCGGCTTCCGGCGACTCCTCGAGCTCCTGCGCCTCTCTCGCGATTTGAGTGCTGGCCAGTTCGCGGGCATTGGTCACCGAGAGCCATTCGCCCAGCGCCATCGAACACGCGCCGGCGATGAGCCCCGCAAGACCGGTCAGCAGAATCGCCTTGTTGCCGGTTCCCGCACCGGCCACGCCCATGATCAGGCAGAAGTTCGAGACGAGGCCGTCGTTGGCGCCGAGCACGGCGGCGCGCAAGTCGTTGCCCGCTCCCGCGCCCTTGTGCCACGACTCGGCCGCGGCGATCCGCGCGCCCGGCGACAGGCTCGTATCGCCGCCGCCATGAGCCAGCGCCCGAACCATCGCGGCGTGATGATGCTCGTCGGCCGACATATGGCCTGCGTCCGGCTGGCCCTGGTATTTGTTGCGATCGGCGTATTCCGCGGCCGCGAGCGTAGGCAGCACGAACCCCGCGCCGAACACGCGGACCAGTCCTTTCATCAAACGCGTTTTGACAGCCTGGCCGGTGCCCTTCGGCTGAAGCCCGTTGGCCCTCAGCTTGTCGGCCCAGACCTGCGCATGATCGCGCTCGGACCTGGCGAGGTCGCTGTAGACCTGCTTGCGCGTGTCGTCTTTCTCGACCCTGGCGAGCGTTTCGTACAGCGCGGCGCTGTGCAGTTCATCGGAGAGATTAGCCTTGTATCGTTTGACTTCGTGTCTGGATGCCATGGTGATGTGCCCGCATATCGAATCCACAGCGGCAAAGCGTAATCGATTCGGATATGGAACGCATCAAAGCCCTACAGCACGTCGTGAGCGAGAACGCCAACACTTCTCATCACCATTCGAGCGTGCCGGATCATTGCGCCGCGTGCGCGGCCCGATACCCTCGCCGACCGACTGCCAACGTCAGCAGAGCCGAAACCGCAAGACTTGCCGCCACCACATAGAGCCCGGCGGCATATCCGCCCGTCACGCTCTTTAGCCAGCCGATCGCGAACGGGCCGACGAAGCCGCCCAGATTGCCGATCGAATTGATCATGGCGATTCCGGCAGCCGCACCCGCGCCCGAGAGAAACGTGCTCGGCATTGCCCACAGCGGCGCCTTCGCCGCGCTGATGCCGACGTTCACCACGACCAGCGCCAGCACGACGCCGACCGCCGTGTCCGCGACGCCGGCCCAGCCGAGCCCGATGGCGGCCGCCACGCAGGGAATCACCACGTGCCAGGTGCGTTCGCCGCGACGGTCCGAATGACGCGCCCACACCACCATGCCGAGCACCGCCAGGACGGCCGGAATCGCATTCAATGCGCCCGTGCCGAGCGCGCTGAAGCCGAACTGCCGGATGATGAGCGGCGCCCACAAACCGAGCGTGTAGAGTCCAGCGGAGGTGCCGAAATAGATCATCGACATGATCCACACACGCGAGTCGCGCAGCGCGGCGAGCGCGCCCGCGGCATGGCCTGCCTGCGATTCGCGTCCCATCCGTTCTTCGCGCAAGGTGGCGATGAGCCACGCTTTTTCATCGGCGGCGAGCCAGCGGGCTTTGTCGGGTGAATCGGTGAGCGCTTTCAATACCGCGAAGCCGAGCAGCACGGCGGGAATTGCTTCGACGATGAAAAGCCACTGCCAGTCCTTCAGGCCGAACAACGCGGGCATCTGCATGATCGCGCCGGAAATCGGCGAGCCGATGGCCGTCGAGAGAGGCGCGGCCGCCATGAACGCGGCGGCCGCGACGGCGCGCTGACGGGCGGGAAACCACTGGCTCAGATACAGGATGATGCCGGGGAAGAAGCCGGCTTCGGCGACGCCGAGCACAAAGCGCAGCGTATAGAACGAAGTCGGCCCCGAGACGAATGCGGAGGCGGCCGACACCAGGCCCCACGTCACCATCACGCGTGCGATCCAGATGCGCGCGCCGACTTTGTTGAGGATGAGATTCGACGGCACCTCGAACAGAAAATAACCGAGAAAGAAAATGCCGCCGCCGAGCCCGAACATGGTCGGCGTCAGGCCGAGGTCCTTGTTCATGGTGATGGCCGCAAAGCCGACGTTCACACGGTCGAGAAAGCTGACAAAGTAAAGCAGCATCACAAAAGGCAGGATGCGCCAGGTCAGCTTGCGAACCACACGGGCTTGCAATTCGTCGTTCATACATGTCTCCACTCAAACTCTGCTTGACGCAGTGAGTTCGCCCGTGACGAGTTCGTCCGGGCGTTATGTTTTTTTTGTGACGCGCGCAGCGCCTCAGGCGGCCTTGACGCCGGCAACCGCTGCGGCCGACGTCGACGACCCACCGGCGAGAATCGCGCACACGGCATCGGTCACCTGCGCGGTCGTGGCCGTGCCGCCCAGGTCGCCCGTATGCAGCGACGGGTCCGCCGTGACGCGCTCGATTGCCGCCATCAATTGCTGTGCGGCGGCGTGCTCGCCGAGATGCTCCAGCATCATCACCACCGACCAGAAGGTGCCGACCGGATTCGCCAGGCCCTTGCCCATGATGTCGAACGCGGAACCGTGAATCGGCTCGAACATGGACGGATAGCGGCGTTCGGGGTCGAGATTGGCGGTCGGCGCAATGCCGAGACTGCCGGCCAGCGCCGCGGCCAGATCGCTGAGAATATCGGCGTGCAGGTTCGTGGCGACGATCGTGTCGAGCGTGGCGGGCCGGTTGACCATGCGCGCGGTGGCGGCGTCGACCAGTTCCTTGTCCCAGCGGACGTCCGGAAACTCCTTCGAGACCTGCACGGCGATCTCGTCCCACATGACCATGGCGTGGCGTTGCGCGTTGCTCTTGGTGATCACGGTCAGCAGCTTGCGGGGTCGCGATTGCGCAAGCCGGAACGCGAAACGCAGAATGCGTTCGACGCCCGCGCGGGTCATCATCGACACGTCGGTGGCGACTTCGATCGGATGACCCTGGTGAGCGCGGCCGCCGACGCCGGCATATTCCCCCTCCGAGTTCTCGCGCACGATCACCCAGTCGAGATCCTTCGGCCCGCAGCGCTTCAACGGCCCGTCGATGCCGGGCAGGATGCGCGTGGGACGCACGTTCGCGTACTGATCGAAGCCCTGGCAGATCTTCAGGCGCAGGCCCCAAAGCGTGACGTGATCGGGAATATGCGGGTCGCCCGCCGAGCCGAACAGAATCGCGTCTTTATGACGAATCGCATCCAGTCCGTCGGCCGGCATCATTACGCCATGCTCGCGGTAGTAGTCGCCGCCCCAGTCGAAATTCTCGAACTCGAAACCGAAGTCGTCGCTGCGCGCCGCCATGGCCTCCAGAACGCGCTGGCCCGCCGGGACGACTTCCTTGCCGATGCCGTCGCCGGGAATGGTTGCGATGCGATAGGTTTTCATTGCGTGTCTCCTTGATGTTGAAAGCGTGGATTGCATCGTAGAACGGCCACCGCCCGGAAAAACGCTGCTAGACTCAAAACATCCTTAACTCCAGGTTAACAATAGGCCGACTCATGACCTCGTCGATCCAGCCGGACGATCTCGCTTTTTTCTCCACGCTCGCAGCGAGCGGCAGCCTGACGGCGGCTGCGCGCGAACTCGGCCTGAGCACGGCGGCCGTGAGCAAGCATCTGGCGCAGATGGAATCGCGGGCGGCCGTCTCGCTGGTCAACCGCACGACGCGGCGTATGAGCCTCACGCCGGAAGGTGAGCTATATCTGACGCGCGCGCGGCGCATTTTGAGCGAAATGGACGACCTCGCGCAGTTGCTCGGCGGCTCGCAGGCGGCGCCGAAGGGCCTGCTGCGCGTGAATGCGACGCTCGGTTTCGGCCGCAGCCACGTGGCCCCGATGATTTCGAAGTTCGTGCAGCGCTTTCCCGAGGTGGACGTGCAATTGCAGCTTTCGGTCGACCCGCCGCCGCTCAGCGACGACGCCTTCGACGTATGCGTGCGTTTCGGTGAACCGCCGGATGCCCGCGTGATCGCGCGCCGGGTTGCGTCGAACCGGCGCCTGCTGTGCGCCTCGCCGCGCTATCTTGCCGAGCGGCGGGCGCCGCGCGGTCCGGCGGAGTTGGCGCAGCACAATTGCATCGGCATTCGCCAGGGCGGCGACGCTTACGGCGTCTGGCGTCTGACCAGCGGACGCGGCGCCGCGGAAAAGACCGAGACGGTGCGCGTGCGTGGCAACCTCACCACCAACGACGGCGAAATCGCGGTGAAGTGGGCGCTGGACGGGCACGGCATTCTGATGCGCGCAGAATGGGATATCGCGGAGTATCTCGCCGACGGCCGCCTCGTCCACGTGCTGCCTGACTACCGCACGCCGGGCGCGGATATCTATGCAATGTACCCGCAGCAGTTACAGATGACGGCGCGGGTCAAGGCTTTCGTCGACATGCTGGTGGAGACGCTTGGCGCGCGTTGAGGGATTGAGCTGAATCAGGCTGCGGCGTTGGCTTACGTGAACGGGCCGGACGCTTTGATCCATACCGGCAGCCGCACAATACCTCAGTCCCGCCGCGCGGCTGCCTGCGCGATTACTGGCTCGCGCCTGTTCCGATGCCGGCCTTCTTCTGCGCTTTCTGCAGCTTGTCCGGATAGTTCGGATCATTCTGGCCCGGCTGGTAGCCCGCGTCTTCGAGCTTCTTCAACTCGGCATTCTTCTTCGCACGTGCTTGCTTGCGAGCCTCCTTACGCTCGGCTTTGGTCGGTTTCGCTGCGCTCGCCATGTCGGGCGCAGCCGTCATGGCGGCGTCGCTGGCGCCTTGTGCCGCGGCGAGCGGAATGCTGCCGGCCATCATGGCAGTGACGGCAAGTCCGAGCATGATCTGTTTAATGGCAAAGCTCTTCATTTTCAATATCCCCTCTCGAAAGTTGGCAATAGCATGCAAGCTTGTCTGCGCGTCCTTGTCGACCATCGCGAGCCGCGCACGATACTCGGTACGGATTCGCGCTCAAAGATTACAGGCAAACCATCAGAAGAGTATTTTCAGCGTCACGAGCGGGTGTTGCATCAGGCCGACGAATCTCCCGAGCCAGCCGTGCGCGCCGCATCCTCTTCCTGCAATTTCCGCCACAAGATCTTGCCGCTGCCCGACTTCGGCAACGACGCCACGAACTCGACGATGCGCGGGGCCTTGTAAGAGGCCATCTGCTCATGCGCCCAGTCGACGATCTCCTGCGCAGTAATCGTGCCTGCATGCGCAGCATCCGGCACCACCAGCGCCTTCACGGTCTCGCCGCGCTTCTCGTCCTGCACGCCGATCACGCAGACCTCGTGAATCGCCGGATGGCGGTACATCAGTGCCTCCACTTCGGCCGGCCATACCTTGTAACCGGAGGCGTTGATCATACGTTTGAGACGATCGGTCATGAAGAAATAACCGTCTTCGTCGATATGGCCGAGATCGCCGGTTCGCAGAAACCGCTTGCCGTCGAGTTCGACGAACGCTTCGGCCGTCGCCTTCGGATTGCCCCAGTAGCCCTGCATGACCTGCGGCGCGTGAGTGACGATCTCGCCGGTTTCGCCTTGTGGCAGTTCCCGCAGCGAGACCGGATCGATCACGCGCGAGTCGACGTCGAACACGGGAATGCCCAGGCACTGCGGCTTCGGACGATGCGGCGGATTGATGTGCGTGCCGGCAATCGTCTCCGTCATGCCGTAGCCTTCCACGTAATCGAGCCCGGTCAGCGCCTTGAGCTTTCTGGCGACCGCGTCCGGCATCGCCGCGCCGCCGCCGCGCGTGCCGGTGAGGCTCGACAGATCGTATTCGCCGAGCTTCGGGTTCGAGAGGAAATCGACCATCATCGTCGAGATGGACTGCCAGGCAGTGACGCGATATTTCTGTATGCATAGCGCGGCGGCCTCGCGGTCCCAGCGCGGCAACAGCACGATCGTCGCGCCGGAAAAGACCGCGCTGTTCATGCCGCCCTGCATGCCGGTCACGTGAAAGAGCGGCAGTACCGATAGATAGACGCCGTCCGGCGGCGACGAGAACCAGACACAGCCGCCGAGCGCCGTGCTCATCACGCTGCGGTGCGTATGCATGCAGCCCTTCGGCTTGCCGGTGGTGCCGGACGTATAAGGCATGACGCACAGATCGTCGGGACCGGTGGTAAGCGGCCCCGGCGCAATGCGCCGTTCGAGCACGTCCTGCCAGGGCGTGACGCCGGCAATCGCGAACGTCTTGCGCGGCGCGGCGACGAATTCAGGCACGCGAATCGGCGACGTCTGCTTCAGATAATCGCTATACGTCGCCACGATGGCGTGTTCGAGGCCCTTGCCAGGCCCGTTGCCGATCAACGGCTCGACGTTCGCGAACAGGCATTGCGGCGCGATGATCGTGGTCGCGCCGCTGTCCTCCACGTAATGCGCCAGCTCGGCGGTCATGTTCATCGGATTGACCGGCACCACCACCGCGTTCGCCCGCAGGATGCCGTAGTAAGCGATGATCCATTGCGGACTGTTCTGCATATACAGCAGCACGCGGTCGCCCGCCTTGACCTGGCATTCCTGCTGCAAAAAGCCCGCGATCCGTTCGGCTTCGTCCTTGAATTCGGCGAACGTGATCGCCGTGTCGTAGAAGATGATGAACGGCTTGTGGGGATAGCGCGCCGCCGAGACTTCCGCGTTATAGAAAAGATTGGTCTCGGGCAGCGTCAAATGCAGCGGCACCTGCGGCGGCCAATGCGGGTGATGGCGTTCGTTCATCAGCGTCTCCTGCTTTTACTGTCTTTTACTGTCGGTGCGCGTTGGGTTCCTGCCGCGCGCTTCGTTCACATCGCCGCGCCTGACGGGAATGACGCTCAGACGACGATCGCGCCGCCGTCCACCGCGAATTCCTGACCGGTGATGTGGCGCGACGCCTCGCTCGCGAGAAACACGATCGGGCCTTTGAGATCTTCGTCGCCGCCCAGACGCTGCAAGGGCGTGCGCGAGACGATCGTGTCTTCGAGTTTGTCGAGCAGGCCTGCCGACATCTTCGAAGGGAAAAAGCCCGGGCAAATCGCGTTGACGTTGATGTTGTACTTGCCCCACTCCGCGGCGAGCGCCCGCGTGAAATTGATCGCGGCCGCCTTGGACGTGTTGTACGCAATCGTGTTCATGCCGGGCGGCGAACCCTTCAGGCCCGCCACCGAAGCGATATTGACGATCTTGCCGGCACGCCGCGGGATCATGCTGCGTTTGCCCACTTCGCGCGCGAGAAAGAACGGCGCGTTGACGTTCAGGTTCATGACCTTGTGCCACGCTTCGTCGGGATAGTCTTCGGCGGGTGCGCCCCATGTCGCGCCCGCGTTGTTGACGAGAATATCGATGCGGCCATGCAGGCCCAACACTTCGTCGACGAGGCCGGGGATGCCTTCGAAGCGCTGCAGGTCGTTCACCACCGTTTGCACTTCGATGCCGAGCTGTTGCAGATGCGCCTTCGCTTCAGCGAGTTCGTCGGCCTTGCGCGCGGTGATCGCGACACGGCAGCCCATTTCGCCGAGCCCCTCGGCCATTTGCAGACCGAGGCCGCGCGAGCCGCCGGTGATGAGTGCCACCTTGCCGTCCAGTTGAAACAGGTCCTTCACAGACATTGCGTCGCTCCTCCAGATTTGTTCTGCTGTGCAGATCGGTATGCTGTGTTTTGCGACCATCATACGTGCCGAAATTCAGGCTGTAAATAAAAGCACGATCATTCACTTTCGTTATAAACTGGCACGCAGAATCGAGTGGTGGAGCATCGGGAATTACCCGAATAGCGCGCTTTCCACCGCGCCGTGCCGATACGTTCGAGAGCGTTTTTTACGCCTGTCTTACGTGGCTGTTTCCGCATTGCAGCTTACTTTTCACGGGTCTTCTCTCATGCAAGATGCGCTGATCATCAACTCACGCGATCTCGAGTTCCAGCTATTCGAAGTGCTCGAAGCAGAGACGCTCACACGCCGCGCACGTCATGCCGATCACAGCCGCGAGACCTTCAACGCCGCGCTCGAAACCGCGTACGCGGTCGCCGTCGAAAAGTTCGCGACGCACAACCGTCTCTCGGACGAACACGAACCGCAGTTCGACGGTCAGCGGGTCACCCTGCCCGCCGAGGTGAAGGACGCACTCGACGCGATGCGCGCCACCGGCTTTCTCGCCGCGGGCAAGGACTACGAATGGGGCGGCATGCAGTTGCCGTCGGTGATTTCGTTTGCGTGCCTGTCGCTCTTCAAGAGTGCGAACATTGCCACCGCGTCGTATGCCATGCTGACCACGGCGAACGCGAATGTGATCGAACGTTTCGGCAGCGAGGCGCAAAGGCGCAAGTATCTGCAAGCGCTCTTCGATGGCCGCGCGTTCGGCACCATGGCGTTGACGGAACCGCAGGCGGGTTCGAGCCTGTCCGATCTCGTCACGAGCGCCACACCCAATGCGAACGGCACCTATTCGATTCGCGGCAGCAAGATTTTCATTTCAGGCGGCGACCACGAATTGAGCGAGAACATCGTTCATCTGGTGCTGGCGCGTATTCCCGGCGGGCCGCCGGGCGTCAAGGGCATTTCGCTCTTCACCGTGCCGAAGTTCCACGTCAACGAAGACGGCAGCCTCGGCGCGCGCAACGACGTCTGCCTCGCGGGACTGATTCACAAGATGGGCTGGCGCGGCACGACGTCGACCATGCTGTCGTTCGGCGAACACGGTGAATGCATCGGTGAACTGGTGGGCGAACCGCATCACGGTCTCGCGTACATGTTCCATATGATGAACGAGGCGCGCATCGGCGTCGGTCTCGGCGCGGTCATGCTCGGTTATCGCGGCTATCTGGCTTCGCTCGATTACGCGCGCGAGCGGCCTCAAGGACGCCGTCCCGACAACAAGAATCCGCTCGACCCGCCCTTGCCGCTGATCGAACACGCCGACGTGCGCCGCATGCTGCTCGCACAAAAAGCCTATGTGGAAGGTGCTTATGCGTTGTGCCTGTACGCGGCACGCCTCGTCGACGAACAGAATACCGGCGAGAGCGAGGCCGCGCGGACCGAAGCCGGCCTGCTGCTCGATCTGCTGACACCCGTAGTGAAATCCTGGCCTTCCCAATGGTGTCTCGAAGCGAATAGCCTGGCGATCCAGATTCACGGCGGCTACGGCTATACGCGTGAATATCCGGTCGAGCAGTTCTATCGCGACAACCGGCTGAACATGATTCACGAAGGCACGCACGGCATTCAGGCGATCGATCTGCTCGGCCGCAAGGTGACGATGAAACATGGCGCCGCGCTCCAACAATTGGCGCGTGAGATCCAGCACACGATCGATGCAGCGCGCGAACGCCCGGCATTGCACGCACACGCCGATGCACTCGGCGAAGCATGGACCGATCTGACTGCCACGGTCGAGGCGTTGCTGCCCACGCTGGCCCATGACAGCGAACGCGCGCTCGCCAATGCAAACGCGTTTCTCGAAGCCTTCGGCCATATCGTGATTGCGTGGACGTGGCTGCGCCAGGCGAACGTCGCAAGCGCCGCGCTAACCGCATCGCATAGCGAAGCCGACGCGGACTTCTATCGCGGCAAGCTGCATGCGTGCCAGTGGTTCTTCCGCTGGGAACTGCCGCGAGTCACCTTGATGCTCGCCACGTTGCGCGCATTGGACGACACGACGCTCAGCATGGCGCCACAATGGTTCTAGCCGTTGGGCATTGAAGGACTCACAACCCGATATGTGGAACATCCTCGTCACAGGCGCGCAACGCAAACCGTCGCGACGATTGCCGGAACGGCTGCCAAGGCGGCGTTCCGGCCAGTTTTTCCAGCATGAGCGCTTCGGCTGGAGTATTGTTTAAGCGCGCCGGGAGCCTCGCGGCAACACTCTTCTACAAGACAGGGTGCTCCTCGTGGGCGGAAAGTGCTCGCAAGCGCGTGGTTTTTTGCATGCAACGAAGCGACATCAACTTTTCGAGGATGGAGAAAACGTGAAAACAGTCAATCTTTTGAAGGCGCTCGGCATCGCATTGTGTTTGGCAACGGCGGCCAGCGCCTATGCGCAGGCGAGCGACGCGATGGCGTCCGGCGACATGTCGGCGCCCAGTGCCAAAACGGTCAAGAAGACGGACCGCGCACTGGGTCTGCAAGTGCGCAAGGCTCTGGCGAAGGCGCAGGGTTTTGACGTGTCGAACGTGTTCGTCAAGGCCCGTGGCGGCGCGGTGACGATTACGGGATCGGTACCCGACGGCGCGCAGATTCCGCAGGCGGAGGAAGTGGCGAAGGGGGTGGCCGGCGTGAAGTCGGTGAACAATAAACTCACCATCGGCACGCAGGGCGGCGGAGGTTAAGCGCCTGCTTTCACCCGGTGACTTGCCGGTGACGACAGGCAACGCCGCTCGTCGCTCGATGCGAGCATGAGGCGTTGCCTGTCGTCCTGGTATTTGAAACGCTTATTGAAGCGCTCATTGAACCACTTACCGCCGAACGAGGCCGACCACGTAGCGGCACACGTCTTCGCCCGCATTGAAGAACTCACATTCGAGCGGCGCGCCAAGTTGGAGACAGTCCCCCGCTTCCAGCCGGTAAATCTGCTTGCCTTCGCGAAAGGTCAACACGCCCAGCGTCACCCAGAGCTGCTGATGCTGGAACACGAAAGCATCGGGCGGATACGGCACTTTCACGCCAGGCGGCAACTCGATCTCGAGCAATTCCAGCACGCCGCCCGTGGGTGGCGAGATTCGCCGGCGCGTGTAGCCGGTCTCGGGGTCTTGCCACACTGCCTGGTCCGCGTGCCGCACGAGCCGCTCACCGGTCTGCTCGGCCAGCGCCAGCAAGGTCGACAAGGTCAGGCCAAACGCGCCTGACAGACGCCCGAGCACCGTCGCCGTGGGGCTCGCCTCGCCCCGTTCGATCTTGCTGATCATCGCCTTCGACACACCCGAGCGTTCCGCCAGTTCGCTTAGCGACCAGTTGCGCGCCTCGCGCTCGGTCTTCACGCGCGAGGAGATCGCCTGGGTCAGATCGATGGCAGCGGATTCGGACATAAAAATTGGCGAGTTGAAAAAAATGAGGAATGCGGGCACCGCAAATTATATCGAGGCGGTCTGGGCGTCCACGCCCGCCTTGCCTTGCCCCGCCTTGCCGCCCATTAAAGGCCGAAATCAATGTCTTGCATAGTGATTTTTCGTCCACTATATTAAACGCAAGACTGCCGCAGCAGCCTGCACCTCCTCACGCGAGTCGAACACCGACCGCAAGCATTCGTCCACCCCAGCCGGAAGACACCATGCCGAAGGAAATCGTCCTCAACGCTTTTGACATGAACTGCGTCGGCCACATCCAGCAAGGCATGTGGACCCACCCGCGCGATCAGTCGGCGCGCTACACGGATCTGCAGTACTGGACCGACTACGCCCGCACGCTCGAAGCGGGCCTGTTCGACGGCATCTTTTTCGCCGACATCGCCGGCGTCTATGACGTCTACGGCGGCAACCCCGACGCGGCAATTCGCGGCGCCGTGCAGGTGCCGGTCAACGACCCGACGCTGCTGATTCCGGCCATGGCCGCGGTGACGCGGCATCTGTCGTTCGGCGTCACGTCCAATCTCACGGTCGAACAGCCGTATCTGTTCGCACGGCGCATGTCGACGCTCGATCATCTGACGCGCGGCCGGGTCGGCTGGAACATCGTCACCGGCTATCTGGACAGCGCGTCGCGCGCGATCGGCCTGACCGGCCAGATGGCGCACGACGACCGCTACGACCTCGCCGACGAATACATGGAACTGGTCTACAAACTGTGGGAATGCAGTTGGGAAGACGGCGCGGTGCTGCGCGACAGAGTCCGGGGCGTGTATGCGGATGCATCGAAAGTCCATGTGATCCATCATCACGGCAAGCAGTATCGGGTGGACGCCATGCATCTGAGCGAGCCATCGCCGCAGCGCACGCCTGTGCTTTATCAGGCGGGGTCGTCGGCGCGCGGCAAACGGTTCGCCGCGGCGCACGCGGAGTGCGTGTTCGTCAACGGCCAGGCGCGACCGGCCGTGAAAGCGATCGTCGACGATATTCGAGCGCATGCCGTTGCGGGTGGTCGCAATGCGCACGACATCAAGGTGCTGCTCGGGCAAACCGTCATCACCGGACGCACGGACAGCGAGGCGAAGGAGAAGTACGCGGAGTACCAGCGTTATGTCAGTTCCGAGGCGGCGCTCGTGCATGCGGCGGCATCGCTCGGAATCGACTTCGCGCGCTACGACCTCGACGAGCCGATCGAAACCGGCAAGAGCCAGGCCATCGTGTCGAACGTCGAAGCCATGACGCGCGCCGCCGGTCCGCAATGGACCAAACGCAAGCTGCTCGAACAGATGGTGCTGGGCAGCCGTCAGGCGCCGCTCGTCGGCTCGGCCGAACGGGTGGCGAGCGAGTTGATCGCATGGACAGAGGAAGCGGGCGTGGACGGCTTCAACCTGTCGCGCACGGTCGCGCCGGAATGCTTCGAGGATTTCATCGCGCACGTCGTGCCGATTCTGCAGGAACGCGGCGCCTACAAGCGAGCGTATCGTGAGGGCACGTTGCGCGAAAAACTCTTCGGGCATGCGCGTTTGCCGGCTAACCATACGGCGGCGAAGTTTCGCTCGCCGGATTGTGCCGTGACGCCCGTCCCGGGCGATGCCTGACATCGGCGCCGTGATGCACGCTTCAGTCATACGCGTTCGGCTGCCAGGCGCGAAGCTGCAAGATGCCGCTCGCCCGTTTGCGTCACCGCCCAGGTTCCAGGTAATCCTTATCGATAGCACCGTTACGCAGGTTTTCACTTCGCGCCGGCATGCAGCGGCGCGGCGACTTCTCCGCAGAGGCTCCCATGCTTGACAAGAGCACCTTCCGCGACGCGATGGCCGGCCTCGGCGCCGCCGTCAACATCATCACGAGCGATGGCGCCGCGGGTCTGGCCGGCTGCACCGCGTCGGCGGTCTGCGGCGTGACGGACGAGCCGCCCACGCTGCTCGTCTGCATCAATCGCAGCAGCCGCAACAACGCGGCCTTTCGCGCCAATGGCAAGCTCTGCGTCAACGTGCTGAGCGCGGAGCAGCAGACGCTCGCCGCGCGCTTCGCCACCAGCACACTGCCGATGGCGGAACGCTTTGCCGCCGCGCAATGGGATACCCTCGCGACAGGCGCACCGGTCCTGCATGGCGCACTCGCTTCACTGGACTGCGAGATCGAATCGGTCACCGAAGTCGGCACGCACACAGTATTCTTTTGCGCCGTCAAAGCCGCGCATACGCAGGTCGCGGGCGACGCGCTGATCTACTACGGCCGCCGCTACCACCGTGTCGGCGCACGCTCCGTGCACGCGACGCACGCGGCCGAAGCCGGCGCGCTCGCCGCTGAATCGGCCGGCTAACGCAGGACGCACGGCACAAGACACGCATGAAAGAAGCCTCGGCAAGCCCGCATCGATCGAGCCGCGCGACGGCCGGCAAGACGCGTTCGCTCGTGATTCTGCTGCTCTGCCAGGTGGGCGCGATGAGCGTGTGGTTTTCATCGTCGGCCGTGGTGGCGATCGTCAGGCAGGCAGAGAGTCTGTCTGCCTTGCAGGCGACCTTGCTCACGAGCGCCGTGCAGGCCGGATTCGTAGCCGGCACCATCACGAGCGCCCTGCTCTCCCTCGCCGACCGCTTCGATCCGCGGCGGCTCTTCATGGCCAGCGCGCTGACGGCTGGCGCGGCCACCGCGTGTCTCGTGTTCCTCGCGCCGGCGAGTCCGCTCGCGATCCTGCTGCGGCTATTGACGGGCATCTGCATGGCCGGCGTCTACCCGGTCGGCATGCGGCTCGCGGCGACCTGGGCAAAGGGCGACCTGGGCCTGTTGATCGGACTGCTGGTCGGTGCGCTGACCTTCGGCTCGGCGAGTCCGCATCTGTTGGCGGCGCTCGGCGGTTCGAACTGGCGCGCGATCTATGGCATTTCGGCATGCTGCGCGTTGCTGGCGGGCGTCGCGATTCTGCTGTGCGGCGTCGGCCCGAACATGGCGCGCGCGACGCGCATCGAATGGTCCGCGCTGGCCGGTGCCTGGCGCAACCCCGCGTTGCGGCTCGCGAACTTCGGCTATCTCGGCCACATGTGGGAGTTGTACGCGATGTGGGCGTGGCTCGCGGTGTTCCTGCAAGCGAGCTTTGCGGCGGCCGGCATGCCGGAGCCGCGCGCGGCGGCCGAATGGCTGACCTTCGGCGCGGTCGCGGCGGGCGCGCTCGGCGCGTGGCTCGGCGGCGTGCTGGCGGATCGCCTGGGCCGCACCACCGTGACGATCGGCGCGATGGCGGTGAGCGGCGCGTGCGCCGCGCTGATGGGCTGGCTGCTCGGCGCGCCGGTCTGGCTGGTTGGCGGCGTGGCGCTGTGCTGGGGTATTTCGGTAATCGCCGATTCCGCGCAGTTCTCGGCGAGCATTGCGGAACTCGCCGAACCTGCATCGATCGGGACGTTATTGACCGCGCAGACCTGCGCGGGTTTTCTGTTGACGCTGGTAAGCATTCATCTGGTGCCGGACGTCGTCGCGCTGGCGGGTTGGCGTGGCGCCTTCAGCATGCTCGCGATCGGGCCGATTCTCGGCTGCATCGCGATGGCGCGTTTGCGGCGTTTGCCGGATGCGCGACGGCTTGCGGGCGGCCGGCGCTAACAGGCGGGCCGCTGCCGGGTCATCCTCTCCAATGTCCCGGCACCCACGCCCAGTGGTTGCCTTCCCAACGGTAGTGGCCTTTGACCCAGTGATAGCCCGGCGCGGGCGCGGCAGGCACCACTTCGACGAGCGGCTCGGGTTGCGGCGGCCGGCCCGGCTCGACCACGCAGGCTGACAACAGCGCGGCGCAAAGACCCGCGAGCGATACGGCGCGTACAGTCGATATCGTTTTCAAGTTCCTCTCCTGAGAGTCGCGGCGACCGCCGCTACGCGCGCACGATGCCGCTCAGCGGCCGCCCCGCCGCCGTCTGACCGAACAGCGCGGAGGCCGTGCGCTGCGGGTCGAGCCCGAGGCTTTCGCTCGCGGCGCCGGCGATCAACGCATCGAGCGAGATGGTCGGCTTGAGGTCGCGCGCTTCGTAAAGGTCGTGCGGCGCGAGGCCCGGCCAGTCGGCGATCACACGCCCGCCCTGCACCGAGCCGCCCAGCACCATCGCGACCGAACCCGTACCGTGGTCGGTGCCGCCCGTGCCGTTGGCGGCGGCGGTTCTGCCGAACTCTGTGGCGACCAGCACGGTGGTGTTGCTCCACAACGGGCCCATGCCGTCGCGCAATGCCGCAAGCATCGTATCGAGCGCCTTCAACTGATTGGCGAGGCGCGCGTTCTGCGCGCTGTGCGTGTCCCAGCCGCCGGTTTCGATCATCGCGATCCGTGGCCCGTTCTCGCGTGACAGGAAGCCGGCGGCGAGCTTGCCGAGACTCGCCGGATCCTGGCGCGCGCTGGCGTCGCCCGCGAGGCCGCGCGCGGCCATCGCCGACTCCCATAGCGGGCGCAACTGCGCGTCCTGCTCGTAGAGTTGCGAGACCCGCGTGAGCAGATCGTCGGGAGCTTGCGGCAGCGCCGAGGGCGCGTATGACGTCACCGCCGCCTGTCCGCGCAACGCCATCGGCACAGTCGGCGCGAAGGCAATCGCATTCTCACGCGTGGCCGGCAACTGCGCGACGAGCCGGTTCAACCAGCCGTCTTTCATCTGATACGGCGAGGTGCCGCCGGTCTCGAGCACGTTCTGTCCGTCGAAGTGCGAACGGTCGCGATACGGCGACGCCACCGCGTGCACGAACAGCGCCTGATGGTTCGCATACATCGCAGCGGTCTGCGTCAGCGCGGGATGCAGCGCGAAGGTGCCGTTCAGGCGCGGCGCGTTCGACGTGTCGATGGCAAGCGCGCCGCGCAATGTGGCGTAGGCGGGTTCGGCGTAGGGCACGACGATGTTCAGACCGTCGGCGGCGCCGCGCTGGATCACGAACACGAAACGGCGCTCGGTGGCGACGCTCGCGAACGCGATGCGCGGCGCCACGAGCATCGTGCCCGCGCCGGCGGCGGTGACGCTCAGAAACTTGCGGCGTGACAGCATGGCATTCATCTCCGTTGAAAATCCGGCGAGACCAGCAGCAGCGCGATCGCGGTCGAGGCGCTTTCGGCACGCGAAACCGCCGTGGCCGTCGGCGCACTGAGCGAACCGGCGAGCAGGGTCTGGCCGAGCGAGCGCGCATCGAGCCGGTCGCCGACTTGCGAGGCGAACCGCTGCGCCACTTCGACCCGACGCACGAGCGCGTCGGGCGCGGCCCAGCTCGCGGCGATGTCGTCGTAACCGGCGGGCGAGCCCGGGCGCCACACCGGCTGGCCGAGCTGCGTGAGAATGGGCGCCGCCTGCAGGCTGCCGAGGTCCTGCCAGCCGAGCCCGCGCATCGAGGAGATGGTCCACTCCCACGGCGTCTTGAACTTCACGGCGGTGGGCGACCACGCCTGCGGCATGTCGATCAAGGCGCGGTAGACGGTCGGCAGATCACCGCCGCTGCGCTCGAACGCGCTCGCCAGACGCTCGCTCACGCCGGGCGGCGGATTGTCGGCGATGAAATGACGGGCCAGCTTGCCGCCGATATGCTGCGCCGTCGCCGGCGCGCTTGCGAAGTCATGCAGGATCGCGAGCGCCTGCTCTTCGCCGGCTTGATCGTAGCGACGGCCCATGATGGTCCGCGAGCCGGGCTCGTGCAGCGCGGCGCGAAACACGAACGTGCCCGGCGCGGCGTTCCGCTGCATGGCCAACCTGCCCGCATTGCCGGCATTCGCGGCGTTGGTCGGATTGCCCGCGACACTCCAGCCCGTCAGCGCGCGGGCGAATTCGCTGACGTCGTCCTGGCTGTAGCCGCTGCGCACGCCGAGGGTGTGCAACTCCATGATTTCGCGCGCGAGGTTTTCGTTCAGGCCGCGTTTGCGATCCGGATTGCGCTGCGCCGCGCGTATGGCCGCCATGCTGTCCGGTCCGACCGAGCGCGTCTGATCGAGAAACAGCTGCATGGCGGGATGCCGCTCGACCGCCACCAGCATGTCTTCAAAACGGCCCAGCACATGCGGGCGAATCGCCTCGGCCTCGAACGAGCCGGCCAGCGCCGCGACGCCCGGCTTTTCGGTGGAGACCGCGAAGTGGTTGGCCCAGAAATGCACCAGCCGCTCGACGAATGGCGTCTGCGTGGTCAGCGCACTCGTCACGCGTGCATTCACCGATGAGCGGTACAGGTCGAGTATTTCGCGACGAATGACTTTTCGTTCGGCTTGCCTGGCAGTTTGTGCGTTTGTCTGCGTCGGGCTTTGTGCGGCGGCCTGCGCATTCGCTGGTGCGTTCGCCTGAGCACGGGTTTGCCCGTCCGGCTGCGCCATGTTCTGCGCGTTCGCTGGAGGAGTCGCCGCGCCCTCGCCCGTATTCTGACGAGCCTGCTGATTGAATTGCATGCGCTGCTGCATCAGTTCGGTCGACAGCGCCACCGAGTCGGGCTGACTCGCCCACGTAGTCGGCCGCGCCTGGTATTGCTCGAACTGGGCGAGCAGCCAGGCTTTCGGATCGGCGGGCGGCGTGTCGCCGGCACGCGCGCCCAGGCCGAAGCGGTTCAGCGCAATCGCCGCGGTGTTCAGGTTCGGTGAGTTGCCCATACCATCCTCTTCGGCATTGGATATTCCTTCAACGGCCACCACGCGAAAATCCGTCGCGGCTGCTTCAGTTTTTTTACTCGCCCGAAGATTCGCTCGATGCCTGATTCGCTGGTTTCTTCGCATTCGCCGCCGGCGCAGGTTCCCGCCACTGCCCACGCACCTTCAGGTTGTCGGCGAACCGGACCCGCTCCTCGGGCGACAGGGTCGCCGCGAAATCCGCCACGCTGCCTTCCATTTGCGCGCGCAGACGGCTGTCGGCCTCGCGCGTGCGGGCGAGCGCGGCATCGAGCGCGGCGCGATCGAACTGCGGCGCCGCCAGCAGACGCAACACTTCACGACGCCCTTCGCGGCCTTCGCGAGCATATTGCCGGCCGTCGCGGCGCGCATCTTTCAAACCGCCGACAAAGGCTTTCTGGCGGTCGGCCGAGAGCGTTTCCGCGGCGAAGCGCAGCGCGCGCTGTTGCGCCAGCACCGGCACCGTCGCGCCGCGCGCGGCAAACCATTGATAAGCGCCGCCGACGATCGCGCCCACCAGAAACACATTCAGCACCAGCGAGGCCGCCAGCACGATTTTCCACGACCGGCCGTTCATTCGTCGCTCCAATCGGCGGACGAACCGCCGAAGCTCGATGTCAAATAAGACCACTCATGCGCCTGCTGCCCCGTTCCCGTCAGCACGAAGAACGACACGGCGAAAGCGCCGGCCACACCGCCCAGCAGTCCGACGCCCGCGACCGCCGCGCCCGACCACCACAAGTGCCGCCGCGGCGCGGTCGGCTGCCTGACCGGCGCGCTGTCGAGCACGAGTTTCATCAGCAACGCGTCCGGCGGTTCGACCTTATCGGCGGCGAGCCACGCATCGACACCGGCCGCCTGCGCCAGCAGCGCATCGGCTTCGGTGCGATGCGATTGCGCCCACGCCTGCGCCGCCGGGCGGTCCTCCTGCGGCCAGCGGCGCGGCTCGGCGCCGTAGGCTTCGACGATCTGCTGAAATCTTTCGGGCGTCATGACTTGTCCTTGCTAAGGCCGCTGCCGGCCAGTTGAGCGCGCAGATTGCGGCGCGCGCGGGCCAGCAGACTCTCCAACGCATCGACGCTGATGCCCATCAGGGCTGCGGCGTCGATGTTCGACATCTCCTGGTAGTAGCTGAGTACCAGCGCCTCGCGCTGGCGTGCCGGCAACGCGGCGAGTGCGTCGCGAATCCGCTGGTCCTGGGCGCGCGTTTCGAGTCCGGCCTCAGGCGACGGCGCGGGATCGACCTCCTCGGGCATCTCGTCGCGCGACTCTTCGCGCCGGCCGCGCAGCCGGTCATAGCAAAGATTGATCGCGACGCGATGGACCCACGTGTCGAACTTCGCATCGCCTTCCCGCCAGCGCGACGCCTGTTTCCAGATGCGCACGAACACCTCCTGCGCCACGTCTTCCGCTTCCATGCGGTCGCCCAGCATGCGGGTGGCGAGCGCGAGCAGACGCGGCAGCTTGCGCGAGACGAGCGAGCGGACAGCGGCCGGATCTTGCCGGCCGACCAGTTCGAGCAGTTCCGCGTCGGGATCGCGTTCACTCAAGGCATGGCGCTCCTCGGCGCGAGTGCGTGGCGCAGCATGGATCGCGTCACGGGACAAACTCGAGCCACGTACACGCGACTCGCTCTGATGCCTCTCATGCTAGCCATACCTCATCCGGATGGTTGTGCGCGCACCGGCTCGAATGGGGCGCGCGGACAGCGACGACACGTCTTACCATGCACACGGCGATCAATATACGACGCCCGCCGGCCAATAGCAGGCCGGCCGCGCCGGGTACACCACACAGCCGGCGAGCGGCGCCGCCACCGCTTCGACGCGCGGCGGCGGCGCCACCGGCGCGACGCTCACCGCCTGTGCGAAGGCCGGCGCCGCAGTGCACGTGGCGGCGCAGGTCAGGGCTACGGTCAGCATGGCGGCGAGCAGGCGAGCCGGTTTGGTGGATGTGATGCTGGCTTCTCCGACAAAAAGCCGAGGCCGGAAACGGCTCCGTTTCTTCTTGAACGCAGCAGCGGCAAAAATCCGTCGCTGCAGGCTGTGTGGAAAATTCGAAAGGGAAGAAGGATGTGGGGAAGAACTGCGATGAAACGCAAGGCGCGGGGGTCGCAGCCATTCCCGCGTTGTCGCGCGACAGGTACAGGGACTGCCCTGCCGGCCCTGGCGCAAGGGCTGCCCGCGTGGCCTCTGCGCTGCGGCGCACGAGCCGGTGAGGTATCCTTGCCGGTTCCGCGAACCCTATGCGTATCCTGCCCGATGGCCGATTTCCCCTTCGACGCCGTACTCTTCGACTGCGACGGTGTGCTCGTCGACTCCGAACCCATCACGAACCGCGTGCTCACCGACATGCTCGGCGAGCTGGGCTGGCACTTGAGCGTGGAAGAGACGATGCGTATCTTCGTCGGCAAGGCCGTGCGGGACGAAGCCGCGTTGATCGAAGCGCGCACCGGCTTCGCGATCACGACAGACTGGCTCACGCAGTTTCGCGCGCGCCGCAATGCGGCGCTGGATATCGAACTCGTTGCGATTCCCGGCGCGCCGGATGCGGTGCGCGCGCTTCATGCGGCGCTGAATGGCCACATCGCGGTGGCGTCCGGCGCGGATCGTATCAAGGTGGAGATGCAGCTAGCCAAGGCGGGGATTCTCGACTGCTTCGAAGGACGCATTTTCAGCGGTCACGAAATGCCTCGCAGCAAGCCTTTTCCCGACGTCTATCTGGCCGCTGCCGCAGCGCTGGGCGTGGACCCGCGCCGTTGCGCGGTGATCGAGGACACGGTCACAGGCGCGGCCGCGGGCGTGGCTGCGGGCGCCACCGTGTTCGGCTATTGTCCGCTCGAACTCGGCCACAGCAGCGCGACCGCCTTGCATGGCGCGGGTGCCGCGCATGTGTTCAGAGCCATGGACGCGTTGCCCGCCTTGCTGGCGGGGTGGCGCGGCGTATCGCACTGAATATCGCGCCAGCTGCGGCGCTTACTCGAAAGCCGGATCGATCGGCACGCGATATCCCACCGCCAGCCGGTTCGTCTCGTTGGCCATGCCCACCACCGCGAGCAATTCGCCGAACATCTCGTCGGTCATGCCGGCGCGGCGCGCTGCCGCCGTGTGGCTCGCCACGCAGTA
Source organism: Paraburkholderia sp. FT54 (assembly GCF_031585635.1). Classification (NCBI taxonomy): domain Bacteria; kingdom Pseudomonadati; phylum Pseudomonadota; class Betaproteobacteria; order Burkholderiales; family Burkholderiaceae; genus Paraburkholderia; species Paraburkholderia sp. FT54. The sequence continues at coordinate 1,614,830 of NZ_CP134196.1, forward strand.
GCCGCAGTTGTTCGTCACGCTCACCGCGACGTAGAGCAGTTCCTTGATGAGCGGATCGAGCGCGCCCGGCGCCATGACGTCTTTCAGACTGCCCCATGTACGCGCCAGGGTCGGTGGATGCTGGGCGATGTACTTCCAGAAGTTGTTGACATCGTCGACCTGACGGGTTTGCTTGATATCGTCGTAGACGGCTTTGACTTGCGGCGACGCCGCTGAATATTCGACGGCTTTGAACTGGCTCATGTGTTTTCCTTTCTTTGCTGACGAGATTCGGTGAACCGGCGCGCAATGCGCACGATTCACGGTGACGGTCCATTGTGACGTGATTTTCAGCGAGCTTCACCACTGCATAACGGGCGGACGGATGTCGGCGAATTGCCGACATCGCCTTGCGCCCAGTTGGCCGATCTCCATCACACTTGCTCGGGAAAACGGCGGAGAAGCAAGCGGCACGCCGCTTTGCCGCCCATGGCATGGTGTGTGCGATCAACAGGCCTGAGTGCGGCACTTTTCCGCTCTCCTCGATCCACTCACTCCGCTGGAGATCCACCATGAAAACGCTCGTCCTCAAAGACCTGGCCCGCATCGACGAACTCGACCGCACGGCGTCGCTATCGATTCGCGGCGGCATTGCCTACCTGACACGTGAAGCACCTTCCGGCTGCGGCGGCCTGGAACAGCCCGCGCTCATCCGACGCGGTTGGGATGCATGTCCGCCGGTTCACTTCGGTTGTGGCCCGGTGTACTTCCCGTTCGACAAGCTGCCTTCGCACTCGGAACCGAAGGTGGTGCCGCTGTAGTGTGCCGGCACGGCCCGTTGGAAAACGGCGCGGCGGTTGCGCAAGCCTGAACGCTGCCGCCGTGCCGTCTGTCCGCCTGTGCGTCTGTCCGCCTGTGCGTCTGTCCGTCTGTCTGTCTGCCGGTCTGTCGCGCTATTTCCCTTTGTCGCGTTGCCGCAGCACGGGGCCGCTCGCGCTGTCTTCCACCAGCCAGCCGGCCGCCGTCAACACGTCACGCAAACGGTCCGCTTCGGTCCATTGCTTCGCGGCGCGTGCCTGCTCGCGTTCGTCCGCCAGCGCCGCAATATCCTCTGGAATCGCGGCCGCGTCATCGTCTTGCCAGTCGGCGAGGCGCAATCCCAGCACAGCATCGAAGCAATCGACGGTGGCCCTTCGCGTCGCCACCGGCAGATCGCTTCTGACCACGTCCCATAGCTCCGCGAGCGCGCGCGGCAGGTTCAGGTCGTGATCGACCTCCGCCTTGAAGCGCGCCACGCTCGGCGCGTCCGGCGTGCCGCCTTGCGGCCACTGCACATAGCTTCTGCGCAAGCGGTCCAACGCGGCTTGCGCTGCATCCAGCGCGGCCTCGCTGAAGCGCAAGCTGCTGCGGTAGTGCGCGCTCAGGCATAAATAGCGATACGCGAGCGGATCGTTGCCACGCTCGATCAACGTTTGCAAACGCACGAAATCGCCGCCCGACTTCGACATCTTGCCGGCGTCCAGCAACAGAAAATGGCCGTGCATCCAGAAGTTCGCGAGGCGCGTGCCATGGCGCGCCTGGGTTTGCGCGATCTCGTTGCTGTGATGCACGGGAATGTGATCTTCGCCGCCGCAATGAATGTCGAACCATGGGCTCAGATACTTCGCCGACATCGCCGAGCACTCGATATGCCAGCCGGGAAAGCCGCGGCCCCACGGACTGTCCCACTCCATTTGCCGCATGGCGCCGGGCGGACTGAATTTCCACAGCGCGAAGTCGGTCGCGCGCTGCTTCTCGCCGGGCGCGACACGTTTGCCGGCCTGCAAGCCCGCCACATCGAGACGCGCCAGATAACCGTAGTCATCCTGACGGCTGGTGTCGAAATAGATGCCGTCGGCCGTGCGGTACGTATAGCCGTTGCGCTCCAGTTCGGCGATAAAGTCGATCTGCTCCGCGATGTGATCGGTCGCGCGGCACCACGCGGCAGGCTCGAGCAGATTGAGCGCGCGCCAGTCGTTCATGAACGCCGCCGTGTACCGCCCGGCGATCGCCCACGCCGATTCGCCGGTGCGCCGGCTGCCCTTCTCCATCTTGTCTTCGCCTTCGTCCGCATCGGATACGAGATGGCCGACGTCGGTGATGTTTACCACGTGTCGAACGTTGTATCCGTTCAGCGCCAGCGCGCGCCGCAGCACGTCTTCGAATACGTAGGTTCGGAGATTGCCGATATGCGCGTGGTCGTACACCGTCGGGCCGCAGCAATACAGGCCGACGCGATCGGGATGAATCGGCGTGAATTCGCGCACGGCGCGCGACCAGGTGTCATAGAGGCGAAGCGGCATGTCATGTCTCCAGGCGCTGGTGTTCAAAAGCAAAAAGGCCACCGGTCGTGTGACGGGTGGCCTCAGGGATGCGGACGTGCGCAGATCGACTCGCTAGACGCAAGCTCCCCTCGGCAGGCTGTGACAGCATGCGCGCAAAGAATGCGGACGGGAAAGGATAGAAGCGATCATGGAAACGATCCTAACGCGGCTTCCCCGGTTCGGTCAACATCGAGGGCGCTCAAGCGGATAGCGCGTTTCGGTCCGCCAAGAAAAAAGCCCCGCAAGACTTGCGCCTTGCAGGGCTCCGTTTTTTCAGCAGTCAGTTCGCTGGTCTAGCGCGACATCATGTGCATGCTGACGTTGTGCATGACCCACAACGTGCCGCCGATCACGATGACCGCGGTCAGCAGCGTGAAGGCAAACGCCATCACATTCCAGCGCTGCTCCGACGACGTATTCAGATGCAGGAAGAAAATTAGGTGCACGACGATCTGCACGAGCGCTAGGCCCGCGATCGCGAGCAACGCGTTCTCGCCCGTCAACGTGCCGGTCATGACAAGGCCGAAAGCGGCGACGGTCAGGACGACGGAGAGAATGAAGCCCGTCGTATAGCTGCCGATGCTGCCGTGACTTTCACCTGCGTGGGCGTTATGGCTATGGTCCATTTAGATCACGCTCGCGAGATAGACAAAGGTGAAGACGCCGATCCACACGACGTCCAGAAAGTGCCAGAAAAGGCTCAGGCACGTCAGGCGAATCATGTCGCGTTCGGTCAGATCGCGATGGCTCATCACCTGAATGGCGAGCACCACCATCCAGATCAGGCCGCACGTAACGTGCAAACCGTGCGTGCCGACCAGCGTGAAGAACGACGACAGGAACGCGCTACGGCTCGGGCCGGCGCCTTCGGCGATCAGGTGCGAGAACTCGCGCAGTTCCAGCACGAGAAACGCGAGACCGAGCAGGAAGGTCACGCCGAGCCAGAACAGCAGCGCGCCCTTCTTCTTCTTGTGCGCGCCGAGCATCGCGAAGCCGTACGTGATGCTGCTCAGGAGCAGCATCGTCGTTTCGAGCGCGACGCCCGGAATCTCGAACAGATCCTTGCCGCTCGGACCGCCCGCGAACTGGTGGCCCATCACCGCGAACACTGCGAACAGCGCCGCGAAGATGATGCAGTCGGTCATCAGATACAGCCAGAAACCGAATACCGATTGCGACGGTACGTGGTCCGCGTCGTGATGCGAGCCTACGTCAATAGTCTTGGTTGACATCAATCCACCTCCAACGCGACCTGCGCACCAGCGCCGGAGCGTTTCTCTTCAATCGCCGCGACCGTGGCGGCCGGGATGTAATAGCCTTCGTTCTTCTGGAAGCTGTAGACAATCACAGTGCCGATCGCGCCGACCAGGCCGATGATGGCCAGCCACCAGATGTGCCAGACACCGGCAAAGCCGAGCACCAGCGAGAACAGACCGGCGATCACACCCGCCGACGTATTCGACGGCATGTGAATGTCGCGATACACCGGCTTCGCTTGCGTGTCCTTACGCGACTTCATGTCGGTGAACGCGTCCAGCTTGTGCACCGTCGGGATGATCGCGAAGTTGTAGACCGGCGGCGGCGAGCTCATCGCCCATTCCAGCGTGTGGCCATCCCACGGGTCGCCCGTGACGTCGCGGTTCTGCGGCAGATTGCGATCGCGGATACTGACGACGATCTGCGCCACCTGCAAAGCGATACCGATAGCGATCAGCGCCGCACCGCCCGCGGCCAGAATCAGCCACGGGTGCCACAGCGGGTTGTCATAGTGGTTGATACGGCGCGTCATGCCCATGAAGCCCAGCACGTACAGCGGCGTGAACGCGACCCAGAAACCGATCTGCCAGAACCAGAACGATGCCTTGCCCAGCTTTTCGTTCAGCTTGAAGCCGAACGCCTTCGGGAACCAGTAGTTGAAGCCGGCCAGATAGCCGAACAGCACGCCACCGATGATCACGTTGTGGAAGTGAGCAATCAGGAACAGGCTGTTGTGCAGCACGAAGTCCGCGCCCGGGATCGCCATCATGACGCCGGTCATGCCACCGATCGTGAAGGTGATCATGAAACCGATGGTCCACAGGATCGGCGGAGTGAACGTCAGACGGCCCTTGTAGATCGTGAACAGCCAGTTGAACACTTTCACGCCGGTCGGAATCGCGATCACCATGGTGGCGATACCGAAGAACGCGTTGACGTCAGCGCCCGAACCCATCGTGAAGAAGTGATGCAGCCACACGAGGAACGACAGCACCATGATCGCGCAGGTCGCCCACACCATCGTCTTGTAGCCGAACAGCGGCTTCTTCGCAAAGGTCGCCACGACTTCCGAGAAGATACCGAACGCCGGCAGGATCAGGATGTACACCTCGGGGTGACCCCAGGCCCAGATCAGGTTCAGGTACATCATGGCGTTGCCGCCGCCGTCGTTCGTGAAGAAGTGCATGCCGAGATAGCGGTCCAGACCCAGCAGCGCGAGCGTCACGGTCAGGATCGGGAACGAGGCCATGATCAGCACGTTGGTGCAGAGCGCGGTCCACGTGAAGACCGGCATCTTCATGAACGTCATGCCCGGCGCGCGCATCTTCACGATCGTCGCGAAGAAGTTCACACCGGTCAGCAAGGTGCCGATACCGGAGAGCTGCAGACTCCACAGGTAATAGTCGACCCCCACACCCGGACTGAACTGCAGCTCGGAAAGCGGCGGATAAGCCAGCCAGCCGGTTTGCGCGAATTCACCGATCACCAGCGAGATGTTGATCAGGATCGCACTGACCGCGGTCATCCAGAAGGAGAGCGAGTTGATGAACGGGAACGCGACGTCGCGTGCGCCAATCTGCAGCGGCACGATGATGTTCATCAGGCCGATCATGAACGCCATCGCCATGAAGAAAATCATGATGACGCCGTGCGCCGTGAACACCTGGTCGTAGTGATGCGGCGGCAGGTAGCCCGGGTTCGCATAAGCGAGCGCCTGTTGCAAACGCATCATGATTGCGTCCGCGAAGCCGCGGAACAGCATGATCAAGGCAACGACGATGTACATCACGCCCAGTTTCTTGTGGTCCACCGACGTGAGCCACTCGGTCCACAGATAGCGCCACTTGCCGAAATAGGTGATCAGGCCCAGGACCGTCGCGCCGCCGATGGCGATCATCGCGGCCGTCACCATGATGATCGGCTCGTGGTACGGAATCGAGTCTAGTGAGAGTTTTCCGAACATGCGTTACCCCTTACCCTGTGGCGCACAGTTGGCGTCCTTCATGTTGTCGAGGACGTTACCGTTGTTGTATCGGGCAATGATGTTGTGAAAGAGCTTTGGATCGACGGTCGAGAAGTAGCGCACGGGCTCTTTCTCGGTCGGCGCGGATACCGTGTGATAACGGTCCATGCTGAGGTTGTCCGACGAAGCGCGTACCTTCGCAACCCATGCATTGAACTCCTCAGGCGAGGTGGCGAGCGCACGGAACTTCATGTCCGAGAAACCCTTGCCGCTGAAATTCGCCGAGGTGCCCGCGTAGTTGCCGGCTTCGTCCGCGATCAGATGCAGGCGCGTTTGCATGCCCGCCATCGCGTAGATCTGGCCGCCGAGTTGCGGGATGAAGAACGAGTTCATCACCGTGTCCGACGTGATCGTGAAATTCACCGGCGTGCCGACCGGGAACGCCAGCTGGTTCACCGACGCAATGCCGAGGTCCGGATAGATGAACAGCCACTTCCAGTCGAGCGCGACGACTTCGACGTTGATCGGCTTGACCTGCGACTCGAGCGGCTTGTACGGATCGAGTTCGTGCGTGGTCTTCCACGTCAACACGGCGAGGAACAGAATGATCAGCGTCGGGATCGTCCAGATGGCGATTTCGATACCGGTCGAATGCACCCAGCCCGGACGGTAGTCGGCGTCTTTGTTCGACGCACGGTAGCGCCACGCGAACAGCAGCGTGAGCGCAATCACCGGAACGACCACGATCAGCATGGCCCAGGTGGACGTCGCAATCAGTTGACGTTCCGCAAGACCCACACTCCCCTTCGGATTCAGAATATCGAGGTTGCTGCAACCCGAGAGCAACAACACGAGGCTGCCGGAAAGGAAACCCGCCGACCCCCGTAGAGTCTTTCCTTTCATATCCATTGCCTCTTTTGTACGTCTTCAACGAACGTCATTCGACCGCTCTCCAATAGTAAGCGCTCGCATAATAGGGGGACGTTCGACCGTAATAAACACTCGATTTAGCAACGATCTATTGCGTCGCAGCACCGTGCGACATGTTGCCGCATGCGTGCGCACAGATGAACTCTGCAAGGCCCCGTGGCGGGGTATCGAAGTTTCGACGAACTGCAAAAACCCCTTTAAACAAGCGCGAAAACGCAACGCGGGCTGACTACCCGCGTTGCGCGTCATGCGTGCAAAGAGACTTGATCCATAAGTAAAAAACGCGTTGCTGAAGCAGCAGTCGCAGCGCGAATGCTGCGCCTGCTCAGTACTTCCGTTCGATCAACCCGGCGAGCGGGTCGCCACGACCGCGGGTGCGGGCACGGCAGCTTGCAGGTGCTCGCCGCCATCGGCCGGCGCGGCGTCCGAAGGATGAGCCGAGCGTTCCGATTGCGCCAGCAGCGTGCCGACCGACGGATCGATCGCATCCGTGAATGGTTTCGGATTGATGCCGATAGCGAGCACCAGCAGCGCCATCGCGCCGAGCAGCACGAACTCGCGCTTGCCGAGGTCCTTGAGGTTGGCGACGCGCGCGTTGGCGATCGCGCCGAAGATCACGCGCTTGTACATCCACAGCGTGTAGGCCGCGCTCAGAATCAGGGTGGTGGCCGCCATTGCGCCGATCCAGAAATTGAAACGGATCGCCCCCATCAACACCATGAACTCGCCGACAAAACCCGAGGTGCCCGGCAGGCCGATGTTGGCCATGGAGAACAGCATCACGAAAGCGGCGAAGCGCGGCATGGTGTTGGCCACACCGCCGTATTCGGCGATCGAGGCGGTCTTGGTGCGGTCGTAGAGCATGCCCGTGCACAGCAGCATGGCGCCCGACACCACGCCGTACGACAGCATCTGCACGATCGCGCCGGCCTGGCCGATGCGGTTGAACACGAACAGGCCGAGCGTGACGAGGCCCATGTGCGCGACAGTCGAATACGCCAGCAGGCGGCGCATGTCGGTCTGCACCAGCGCCAGCAGGCTCGCATAGATCACCGCGACCAGCGAGAGCGTGATCATCATCGGCGCGAAGAAGTGGCTGGCCTGCGGCGCGATCGGCAACGCGAAACGCAGCAGACCGTAGCCGCCCAGCTTCAGCATGCCGATCATCACGGCGGCGCCCGTCGGACCGTCGAGGTGGACGTCCGGCAGCCACGTGTGCAGCGGCCACATCGGCACCTTCACGCCGAAGGCGGCGAGGAAACCAAGGAAGACCAGGACCTGCGGCCACGTGCCGAGGTGCGTCTCACGCCACAGCGCGAGATCGAAGCTGTGCGTCTGGCTGTACAGATACAGCATCGACATCAGCATCATCAACGAGCCGAGGAACGACACGAAGAAGAACTTCACTGCCGCGTACGAGCGGTTCGATTGGCCCCACGTGCCGATCAACAGATAGAGCGGAATCAGCGTGGCTTCGAACGAGATGAAGAACAGCATGCCGTCGAGCGACGTGAACACGCCCTGCATGAAACCCGACAACATCAGGAACGCGCCGAAGTACTGCGCGGTCCGCTCGGTGATCGACTCCCACGAGGCGACCACGATGATGATCGTGGTGAGCGCGGTCAGCGCGACGAGCCACAGCGAAATCCCGTCCACCCCCACATGCCAGGCGATATCGAACGTGGGCGACCAGCGGACGTTCTCGACGAACTGCATCGACGTGACGTCGTTGCGGAAGTTCGACACCAGCGGAATCACCGGCAGGAAACCCGCAACCGCGCCGATCAGCGCAAGCCACCGGGTGCGACTACGTGCCGCGTCGGATCCGGCACGCAAAATGACCAGACCGGCGACAATAGGGATCCAGATGAGAAGGCTAAGAAGAGGCAATGGCATGTGCTCTATCGAAAACTTGAAGTACAAAACGCCGCATCAACGCCTTCAAAAACGAAAGCATTGAAGTGGATATGTAGGCTGGATTTCGCTGAGATTTGACGTGCAATCGGGGTTGGCCGCTACACGTTTACCCGCAGTCAGATGACCAAGGCTGGGAGATTACCAAGATAAGAAAACTTTTGCAGCGCAACAACGCTGCAAGACGCCGCGCAATGCACTCTTGCCACGCCTGCTCTTGCGAAATGGATGAAAATGTGCGCCTGCACAAACGGACGAACGCATTCAGATCGCGGTGGATTTTGTGCGAAAAAGCGCGCAGTTATGGGTCAGATAGAAACTCTTGCGTGAATGCTCAAGCGCGCATCTCAAACTGCAATCGAACATGCCGGTGCATTGTGCGGGCGGAGTCGCCAATCTGGAACGTCCGCAAAAAATTTTGCTTGCCCACGGGCAGAAAATTTTTTTGATCGAGCACTCTAGATAATCCGGCGCGCGGCTCTCAAAAAATTCGACCACATCTGACCAGCGGTTCATCTGTCAGGCCAGGCCCAGCACGTGCGCCAAGCTTCTGCGTGCCTTACAGAAGCCGAATATACTTCGGCGATTCAGGGGCCGATGTTCGTCCACGAGCGCGCCGCTTTTTCGCCTGTCCGGACGCCGCCCCCGCCGGCCACACTTTTCGGAAACCGCATGCTTCGTGACGAAGGCGTCGTTCCCGCGCTCGAGTGCCGCGGACTCAGCAAGAGCTACGGCGCAGGCCGCATCGTACTGGCGCAACTGGACTTCACACTCGGACCGGGTGAGTTCGTCGCGATCATGGGCGATTCCGGCGTCGGCAAATCGACGCTGCTCAATCTGGTGGCCGGCCTCGACAGTGCGGATAGCGGCGACGTGATCGTCGACGGCAGCGCCGTTTCGCGGCTGGACGACAACGCGGCGACGCGCCTGCGCCGGCAGAAACTCGGCTTTGTCTTCCAGGCGTTTCACGTGCTGCCGCATCTGACGCTTGCGCAGAATGTGGCGCTGCCGCTGCTGCTCAACGAACTGCCTACGGCCGCCGCGCTCGACATGCTCGCGGCGGTCGGGCTGGGCGGACGCGGCGACGATTTTCCGCGCCAACTCTCGGGCGGCGAACTGCAGCGTGTCGCTATCGCGCGAGCGCTCGTGCATCGCCCGAAACTGATTCTCGCCGACGAACCCACCGGCAACCTCGATCCCGATACCGCGCATGAGGTGCTTGGCCTGTTCCGCGCGCAAAGCAAGGCAACCGGCGCGGCCACGATCCTGGTGACGCACTCGGAAGCCGCCGCGGCCGTTGCCGATCGCATCCTGATTCTGAGCGACGGCGGCCTGCATGCCGCGTCCGCCACGGCCCTGACTTTCGGCTCCCGTACTCGCGCGCCTTCCGCCGATGATGTCCGCTGATTCCCGTTCTCTGCTGCGCTTGCGAGGACACCATGTTCTCGCGCGCTGGCTGCTGGGCGCCGAATGGCGCAGTCATCGCTCACGCGCCCTGGTTGCAATCGCGACGATCGCGTTGGGCGTCGCGCTCGGTTACGCCGTGCAGTTGATCAACAGCGCGGCCTTCAACGAATTCTCCGCGGCGGCCCGCAGTCTGTCGGGCGAGGCCGATCTGCAGGTGCGCGGCGCACAACCGTTTACCGACGAAGCCATCTATCCGCTGCTCGCGAACGCGCCCGGCGTCGCGCTGGCGAGCCCCGTGCTCGCACTCGACGTCACCGTGCCCGACCGGAACGCGGCATTGCCGGTGCTCGGCATCGACGTGTTCAAGGCAAGCCGTATTGCGCCTGATCTGCTCGGCGTGCCGTCGCCGGATCGGCCGTTCGATACCCTCGCGGCCGATACCGTGTTTCTCTCGACCGCGGCCCAGCAATGGTTGAAGGTGAAAGTGGGCGACGAGGTGGCGCTGCGAAGCGGCACCTCGATCGTGCATTTTCGCGTGGCCGGGGGCATCGCGAGAACGCGGCCGGGTCAGCGCCTCGCGGTCATGGATATCGGCGCCGCGCAGTGGAAGTTCGGCAAGGTGGGCAAGCTGTCGCGCGTCGACGTGCAGCTCGAACGCGGCGTCGACCGCGAACGCTTCAGGCGTGATCTGCAAGTGCGGCTCGGCAGCCAGTGGGCCATTTCGGAAACCCGCGATGCCGAAAGCCGCACCGATCGCCTCTCGCGCGCGTATCGGATCAATATGAATGTTCTCGCGCTGGTGGCGTTGTTCACGGGCGCGTTTCTGGTCTTCTCGACGCAGGCGTTGAGCGTCGTGCGACGCCGCGCGCAGTTCGCCATGCTGCGCGTGCTCGGCCTGACGCGTGGCCAGTTGTTACGCCAGATTCTGATGGAAGGCGCGTTACTGGGTCTGCTCGGTTCGCTTGCGGGACTCGCGCTCGGCTATGCAATGGCGAGCGGCGCGCTGCATTTTTTCGGCAGCGACCTGGGCGGCGGCTACTTTCCCGGCGTGCAGCCGCAAGTCGGCTTCGAACCGCTGGCAAGCGCGTTGTTTCTGATGCTCGGGCTCGCCGTATCGGTATTGGGCAGTCTCGCCCCCGCACTGGAAGCCGCGCGTGCGCGGCCCGCCACCGCGCTCAAGGCAGGCGCCGAAGAAGGCGCGTTGGCGCGGCTCGCCACACCGTGGCCCGCCTTGCTATGCCTGCTGAGCGCCGCCGTGCTCACGCAGTTGCCGCCGTTGTTCGACGCGCCGATCGGCGGCTATCTGGCCGTCGCATTGCTGCTGGTCGGCGGCATTGCGCTGATGCCGCGCATCACTGCGCTCATCTTCGGCGCGGCGAGCAGGGCTTTGTCAGCGCGAAGCCGCGCCGGCGCGGCCGGCACGCTGGCGCTTGCGCGGCTTGCGAATGCGCCGGGGCACGCGTCGATCGCAATGGGCGGCGTGCTGTCGAGCTTTGCGCTGATCGTCGCAATGGCCATCATGGTGGCCAGTTTCCGCGTTTCCGTCGAAGACTGGCTGGTTCATCTGCTCTCCGCCGATCTCTATGTCCGGGTGGCGCCGAACGGCGACACCGGCGGTTTGCGGCTGGACGAACAAAGCCGTCTTGCGGCCGTGCCCGGCGTCAAAACCGCCGCATTTGCCCGCACCTCGCATCTCACACTCGACCCTGCGCGGCCTGACATCGCCGTGCTCGCGCGCGAGATCGACGCAGCCGACCCTGGCGCGATTCTGCAGATGACCGGAGCGGTTCTGCCGCCCGCCGAACTTCACGCGGGCGAAACACCTGTTTGGGTATCCGAAGCGATGGTCGATCTGTATGGATACAAGCTGGGACAGCGCGTTCAATTGCCGCTTGGCGAACGCGGCCACGTGTTCGTGGTGGCCGGCGTATGGCGCGATTATGTGCGGCAGACCGGCGCGATCCAGATACGGCTCGCCGACTACCGGCGCTTGACCCACGACACGAATGCAACCGATGTGGCCATCACCGTTCAACCGGGGACGAGCATCGAGCGCGTCGTCGCAGGGTTGCGCGCGTTGCCGTTCGGCGCATCGCTCGACCTGTCGCAACCTGGGGATATCCGCGCGCGCACGCTGGTGATCTTCGACCGCAGCTTCGCTGTCACCTATCTTCTCGAGGCGGTCGCTATCGTAATCGGATTGTTCGGCGTGGCGGCGACATTTTCCGCGCAGACGCTCGCGCGGTCGCGTGAATTCGGCATGCTGCGGCATGTGGGCGTGACGCGCTCGCAGGTGCTCGCCATCCTTGCGCTCGAAGGCGGCATGCTTACCGCGTGCGGCATTGCGATGGGTTTTTTTCTTGGGTTCGCGATCAGTCTGATTCTGGTGTTCGTCGTCAATCCGCAGTCGTTTCATTGGAGCATGTCGCTACACGTGCCATGGACGGCGCTGGGCACCGTTGCGTTGGTGATGCTCGCTTCGTCGTGTTCGACGGCGGTGATCGCGGGACGCGGCGCCGTGTCGGTGGATGCAGTGCGCGCCGTGAAGGAGGATTGGTGATGCGGGGTTTGTCGCGCGAATGTGCCCGACGGGTCATGCGGGCGGTGGCGGCGCGCTTTCATCTGGCGCGCGACGAAAGCTTCCTCGTGTTGCGGCGGGATATGCCGCGCATGGCGCGGGTGGTTTTGGGCAGCACCACGTCGGACGACATGTTGCTCGCGCGCGAGATGCCGTGCGTGACAGCGCGCTTCGATGTCGCCAGCGGCGGATTCTGGGTCACCCCGCAACGACGGACGGTGCGTGCGGCTTCGGGCGAGACTGGGCCACGTCGCACGTCGATCGCGCGCGAGGCGTCATGCGAGCCGCCGGTCAAGTCTGTTTGTATGGCCAGTCGGCGCATTGGTTCGAGTATTCGCGGCGTGCTGTCTATCTGGACGCTGACCGTGTCGACCGCGTTCGCCGCGGCGCCCGAATTCGCGGCGGTCACACCGGGTCACGCTATCGCGCTGCCGCAGGACAGCGGCGCTCACGTGGCTTTTCGCACCGAGTGGTGGTACGCGACGGGTTGGCTCACTACGCCGGATAATCATCCGCTCGGTTTCCAGATCACATTCTTCCGCTCGGCAACAGATCACGATGCCGCCGACCCGAGTGCTTTCGCGCCTGCGCAATTGATCATTGCCCATGCCGCGTTAAGCGACCCTGCGCTCGGCCATCTTGCGCACGATCAGCGCATTGCCCGCCAGGGCTTCGGCCTCGCCTACGCGAAGCCGGCCAACACCGACGTCAAACTCGACACATGGAAGATGATTCGGGCCGCTGACGGTCACTACGACGTCACTGCCGACGCAAGCGGCTTCTCGTTGCATCTCACGTTGACGCCGACGCAGGCACCTTTGCTTCAGGGCGAACGCGGCTATTCACGCAAAGGTCCGCGACCTGAGCAGGCGAGTTATTACTACAGTGAGCCACAATTACGCGTGAGTGGCGGCGTGGTTCGGCCGGTCGCGGCGGGCGGTCCGTCGTATGGCGAGACTGCCGTAACGGGGATGGCGTGGCTCGACCACGAATGGTCGAGCGCGTTGCTCGACGCCAATGCGGTGGGATGGGATTGGCTTGGCGCCAACCTCACCGACGGCTCTGCGGTAATGGCATTCAAGATACGAAGTCGCGATGGACATGGCGTGTGGGCGCATGCGGCATTTCGCAAACCCGACGGCGAGGTAACGACATTCGCGCCCGACCAGGTCGACTTTACGCCGCTTCGCAGATGGCGCTCGCCGCGGACGAACACGTCCTATCCCGTCTCGATGATGGTCAAAACCGGCACGTTGACGTGGCGACTCGACCCGTTGATGGACGATCAGGAGCTCGATTCACGGCAATCGACGGGCGCGGTGTACTGGGAAGGCGCGGTGCGGGTAAGCCGCGAAGGTGTGGATCTCGGGCGCGCCTATCTGGAACTGACAGGCTACGCGAACGCGCTGCGGATGGGCAGGGAGTGAAGGCGGTTTCCGGTGCGTTTTTTATGTGTTTGCGGCCACGTAAACGCAGAAACCCCACCTTTTTTGGGTGGGGTTTCTGATGCTGCTGGGGAGCCTGACGATTACCTACTTTCACACGGGTAATCCGCACTATCATCGGCGTGGAGTCGTTTCACGGTCCTGTTCGGGATGGGAAGGGGTGGGACCGACTCGCTATGGTCATCAGGCATGACTTGTTGTCATGCTTCCACACCTGACCTATCAACGTCCTGGTCTTGAACGACCCTTCAAGGGGCTCGAAGCCCCGGGGATATCTCATCTTAAGGCGAGTTTCCCGCTTAGATGCTTTCAGCGGTTATCTCTTCCGAACATAGCTACCCGGCGATGCCACTGGCGTGACAACCGGTACACCAGAGGTTCGTCCACTCCGGTCCTCTCGTACTAGGAGCAGCCCCCTTCAAATATCCAGCGCCCACGGCAGATAGGGACCAAACTGTCTCACGACGTTTTAAACCCAGCTCACGTACCTCTTTAAATGGCGAACAGCCATACCCTTGGGACCGGCTACAGCCCCAGGATGAGATGAGCCGACATCGAGGTGCCAAACACCGCCGTCGATATGAACTCTTGGGCGGTATCAGCCTGTTATCCCCAGAGTACCTTTTATCCGTTGAGCGATGGCCCTTCCATACAGAACCACCGGATCACTATGACCTGCTTTCGCACCTGCTCGACTTGTCGGTCTCGCAGTTAAGCACGCTTATGCCATTGCACTATCAGCACGATTTCCGACCGTACCTAGCGTACCTTCGTACTCCTCCGTTACACTTTGGGAGGAGACCGCCCCAGTCAAACTGCCTACCATGCACTGTCCCCGATCCGGATCACGGACCAAGGTTAGAACCTCAAACAAACCAGGGTGGTATTTCAAGGATGGCTCCACGCAGACTGGCGTCCACGCTTCAAAGCCTCCCACCTATCCTACACAGACCGGTTCAAAGTCCAATGCAAAGCTACAGTAAAGGTTCATGGGGTCTTTCCGTCTAGCCGCGGGGAGATTGCATCATCACAAACACTTCAACTTCGCTGAGTCTCGGGAGGAGACAGTGTGGCCATCGTTACGCCATTCGTGCAGGTCGGAACTTACCCGACAAGGAATTTCGCTACCTTAGGACCGTTATAGTTACGGCCGCCGTTTACCGGGACTTCAATCAAGAGCTTGCACCCCATCATTTAATCTTCCGGCACCGGGCAGGCGTCACACCCTATACGTCCACTTTCGTGTTTGCAGAGTGCTGTGTTTTTATTAAACAGTCGCAGCCACCAGTTTATTGCAACCCCTTCACCCTTCTGGCGCAGGCCAGTCAGGCTACAGGGGCGTACCTTATCCCGAAGTTACGGTACCAATTTGCCGAGTTCCTTCTCCCGAGTTCTCTCAAGCGCCTTAGAATACTCATCTCGCCCACCTGTGTCGGTTTGCGGTACGGTCTTGTTGAACTGAAGCTTAGAGGCTTTTCCTGGAACCACTTCCGATTGCTTCGTCGCCTGAGCGACTGGCCTCGCACCCTTGAATTCCGCGCCCGGATTTGCCAAAGCGCCTTCTCCAATGCAAGGACCGGGACTTCCAACACCCGGACAACCTTCCGCGATCCGTCCCCCCATCGCATTCAACAATGGTGCAGGAATATTAACCTGCTTCCCATCAGCTACGCATTTCTGCCTCGCCTTAGGGGCCGACTCACCCTACGCCGATGAACGTTGCGTAGGAAACCTTGGGCTTACGGCGAGGGGGCCTTTCACCCCCTTTATCGCTACTCATGTCAGCATTCGCACTTCCGATACCTCCAGCACACTTTCCAGTGCACCTTCGCAGGCTTACGGAACGCTCTCCTACCATGCACATAAATGTGCATCCGCAGCTTCGGTATATTGCTTAGCCCCGTTACATCTTCCGCGCAGGACGACTCGATCAGTGAGCTATTACGCTTTCTTTAAAGGATGGCTGCTTCTAAGCCAACCTCCTGACTGTTTTAGCCTTCCCACTTCGTTTCCCACTTAGCAATATTTGGGGACCTTAGCTGGCGGTCTGGGTTGTTTCCCTCTTGACACCGGACGTTAGCACCCGATGTCTGTCTCCCGTGATTGCACTCTTCGGTATTCGGAGTTTGCTATGGCGTAGTAATCCGCAATGGACCCCACAACCATGACAGTGCTCTACCCCCGAAGGTGATACACGAGGCACTACCTAAATAGTTTTCGGAGAGAACCAGCTATTTCCAGGTTTGTTTAGCCTTTCACCCCTATCCACAGCTCATCCCCTAACTTTTCAACGTTAGTGGGTTCGGACCTCCAGTACGTGTTACCGCACCTTCATCCTGGCCATGGATAGATCACCTGGTTTCGGGTCTACACCCAGCGACTGAACGCCCTGTTCGGACTCGCTTTCGCTACGCCTGCCCTAATCGGTTAAGCTTGCCACTGAATGTAAGTCGCTGACCCATTATACAAAAGGTACGCCGTCACCCCTTGCGAGGCTCCGACTGTTTGTATGCATGCGGTTTCAGGATCTGTTTCACTCCCCTCCCGGGGTTCTTTTCGCCTTTCCCTCACGGTACTGGTTCACTATCGGTCGATCACGAGTATTTAGCCTTGGAGGATGGTCCCCCCATCTTCAGACAGGATTTCACGTGTCCCGCCCTACTTTCCGTACACCTAGTTCTTCCTCGCTGTTTTCGTCTACAGGGCTATCACCTGCTATGGCGGCACTTTCCAGAGCCTTCGACTAACAATGAAGATAAAGAGTACAGGCTGGTCCCATTTCGCTCGCCACTACTCTGGGAATCTCGGTTGATTTCTTTTCCTGCGGTTACTTAGATGTTTCAGTTCACCGCGTTCGCTTCACATGACCTATGGATTCAGTCATGGATGACCCATACGGGCCGGGTTTCCCCATTCGGATATCGGTGGATCAAAGCTCGTTTGCCAGCTCCCCACCGCTTTTCGCAGGCTACCGCGTCCTTCATCGCCTGTGATCGCCAAGGCATCCACCACATGCACTTGTTCGCTTGACCCTATAACGGGTGTGTCTCCTGTGTGATCCACTGGGAATCACACGCTCGCCACGCCCGCTACAGGTTGAGTATTCGTGTTGCGCCGTATTCCAAAAGCGATCTTTCGATCTCTCTTTTCATACATTGATACAATCACAACCCTGATTCACCTACTCGCACACCCATCTCTAAGTATGCTTTCGTGAATCTCTTTACTACTTCTTCCTGATTGTTAAAGAACGACAGCCGACATAAAACCCTGTTTCATGTCACTCTGACTGGCTCAATCGCCAATGCCTGTTTCACTACACCGCAAACCCCTTTCAAGGTCTGCCGCAGTAAAACCGGCATTGAGGATTGGTGGAGGATGACGGGATCGAACCGACGACCCCCTGCTTGCAAAGCAGGTGCTCTCCCAGCTGAGCTAATCCCCCAGTCATACAGATACCCCAGAGGTTTTTAGACGATCAGCACACCAGACAAGACTTTGGTGGGTCTGGATGGATTCGAACCATCGACCCCCGCCTTATCAAGACGGTGCTCTAACCGACTGAGCTACAGACCCCTGAGTCTGTCCATTTTCACAGCCGATAAGCGTGAGCGCTCAACGTTCGACACGTCCAGCTCGAGAAAGGAGGTGATCCAGCCGCACCTTCCGATACGGCTACCTTGTTACGACTTCACCCCAGTCATGAATCCTACCGTGGTGACCGTCCTCCTTGCGGTTAGACTAGCCACTTCTGGTAAAACCCACTCCCATGGTGTGACGGGCGGTGTGTACAAGACCCGGGAACGTATTCACCGCGGCATGCTGATCCGCGATTACTAGCGATTCCAGCTTCACGCACTCGAGTTGCAGAGTGCGATCCGGACTACGATCGGTTTTCTGGGATTGGCTCCCCCTCGCGGGTTGGCGACCCTCTGTTCCGACCATTGTATGACGTGTGAAGCCCTACCCATAAGGGCCATGAGGACTTGACGTCATCCCCACCTTCCTCCGGTTTGTCACCGGCAGTCTCCCTAGAGTGCTCTTGCGTAGCAACTAGGGACAAGGGTTGCGCTCGTTGCGGGACTTAACCCAACATCTCACGACACGAGCTGACGACAGCCATGCAGCACCTGTGTTATGGCTCCCTTTCGGGCACTCCCACCTCTCAGCAGGATTCCATACATGTCAAGGGTAGGTAAGGTTTTTCGCGTTGCATCGAATTAATCCACATCATCCACCGCTTGTGCGGGTCCCCGTCAATTCCTTTGAGTTTTAATCTTGCGACCGTACTCCCCAGGCGGTCAACTTCACGCGTTAGCTACGTTACCAAGTCAATGAAGACCCGACAACTAGTTGACATCGTTTAGGGCGTGGACTACCAGGGTATCTAATCCTGTTTGCTCCCCACGCTTTCGTGCATGAGCGTCAGTATTGGCCCAGGGGGCTGCCTTCGCCATCGGTATTCCTCCACATCTCTACGCATTTCACTGCTACACGTGGAATTCTACCCCCCTCTGCCATACTCTAGCCCGCCAGTCACAAATGCAGTTCCCAGGTTAAGCCCGGGGATTTCACATCTGTCTTAGCGAACCGCCTGCGCACGCTTTACGCCCAGTAATTCCGATTAACGCTTGCACCCTACGTATTACCGCGGCTGCTGGCACGTAGTTAGCCGGTGCTTATTCTTCCGGTACCGTCATCCCCCCGCCGTATTAGGGCAGAGGATTTCTTTCCGGACAAAAGTGCTTTACAACCCGAAGGCCTTCTTCACACACGCGGCATTGCTGGATCAGGGTTGCCCCCATTGTCCAAAATTCCCCACTGCTGCCTCCCGTAGGAGTCTGGGCCGTGTCTCAGTCCCAGTGTGGCTGGTCGTCCTCTCAGACCAGCTACAGATCGTCGCCTTGGTAGGCCTTTACCCCACCAACTAGCTAATCTGCCATCGGCCGCCCCTGCAGCGCGAGGTCCGAAGATCCCCCGCTTTCATCCGCAGATCGCATGCGGTATTAATCCGGCTTTCGCCGGGCTATCCCCCACTACAGGACACGTTCCGATGTATTACTCCACCACCCGGCACCGCTTCGTTCTGCGTCGCTGCATCTGCAGCAGAGAAACGAGATTATGGAGAGCGACTGACACGTCGTCAACCCCCTTCGCGCAATATTTTTCAGAAAGTTGAGAAGCACCGAAACAGACCGTCACCACAACGCCGTCAAATTAGTTAGCCATCCGATTTAATTGGCTACTTGCGAGGCAATCGTACTTGTGACGGCCAGACAGTGATCAGTAATCGCACCTTCCCGCAACCAACCGCGAACTGAGCACCCCACCATATATAGAGCCACGAAATAGAGCCGCAAGACACATCCGCCGCACGGCAGAAAGAATCGAAAGAACTGGAAAGCCGGCACCGCCCCAAAAGACTAAAGTTTTCACATCGCCAGCCGTCAACCAGGATATCCCGTCACTTAAATCGCCGCCGACCATGGACAATCCAGTCGAGGAACACGTCGAGGACGCCTCGCCCATAGCCCACACGCCAACCTTGAATCCGGACAAGGTGCCGGTCGGCACGCCGCTCGACTGGCCGATCGTCGACGCCGACGGCACGCTCCTTTTCTCCCGCGGCACCCTCCTGGCGACCACGGACGAGCGCAACTTCCTGTTCGGCCACTTCCGTCCGCAGCGCGGCGACTTACTGGACACGGCCGCGCGACCGTCGCCCCAGGCCGAGCCACAAGCAGATCCCAACGGCGAACTGACGCTCAAGGACATGCACCTGGAAATCGGTGCATTGATCGGTATGCGCTCGCAACTCGGCAGCGGCGGGCCCATGCATCCGTGCCGCATCATCGGCTTCGCACCGAATCATTCGCTTTTCGTCACCCCGCCAATGCACGATGGCCGCATGCTGCCGTTGGGTGTCGGCGAAAACATCGAAATCGTCGCGATCGCCAGCCATGCCGTGTTTCGTTTCGTCTGCACGATCGAGGCGATCTGCCGCACGCCGTTCGACTATGTCGTGCTGTCGAAGCCGGGCGTAGTCCGGCGCCTGCGCGAACGCAAGTCGATCCGCGTGCGCGCGCATCTTGCCGTGCGTTTCGGCATCGGCGCCACCGGCGAATCATATGAGGGCCTCGGACTCGCGAAAGGCATCAGTGCCCTCGGCATGTCGCTGGCCGCGTCGTGGACCCTGGGTGCTGTCGGCGACCGGTTGCGGGTCGCGTTCCGTCTGAAATCGAAAGATCTCGATACGGAGATCGAAACCACGGCGGTGATCCGCAACGTGCAGAAAGGCAGCGGCCCCGGTGAGCCTTCGACTCACGGGCTCGAACTCGATCAGCTCGACCCGTCACAGCAAATGGCGATGAAAGTTTTCGTGTTCGACCGCCAGGACGACCTGGTGTATTGGTCGACCGGTCTGAAATAAGCGCAGGCCGATGAGCGGCGCGGCCCACGTGCCGCTCAGCCCATTAGCTCTTCCGGCGTAAAACGTCTCGCGCCCCACGCATCGGCGAGCATTTCGCAGCGGCCCAACCGGATCGCCTCTCTCTCGAAATCGACGAACACGACTTCATCGACGTCGAGCGGCCGCGCCGGCATATCACGCGTGCGGCCATCGGTCAGAATCCATAGCCACCGTTGCTGCGCGGGCTTGCGGCGCGCGCTGCGCTCCAGCAGCTGGGTTGCACGCCGAACACCCGCCGTCAGCGGCGTACCGCCTCCTCCTCCCACGGGCCTCAGCCACCGCTCGTTCCACCAGCGCGGCACGGCGGGACCAAAACGCACATCCGCTCCGGCGCCGCCGAAACAGACCAGCGCCGCCTCGGCACGCGCGGCACTCGCGTGATCGAGTAAGGCGATCAGCAGTCCCTTGGCGAGCGCGAGGCGCTGCCCGGCCAGCATGGAACCGGAGCAATCGAGAACGAAACAATGCAGCACACCGCCGCGCGGCGCCTCGCGCACGAAACGAAGATGCTCGGCCCGTAGCACGTCCTGGCGCATCGCGGCGAGTGTCGGTGGCCAGGCGATACGCTTGCCCGGTTCTCCGCGCAAGCGATTGCGCGCGCCAACGCCTGCGCCCGCGCCTTGCCGCCATCGGAAACCGCTGCGCGAGTCAGCGGCGGCGCCCTTCCGATGGCTCAGCGTTTTTTTACGTTAAGCGGAATGACGCCTTTGACGTGCGTGGTCGCGGCCGGCTCGGGCGCGAGGTAGCCCCAATCGCCATCGACGGCGGCGGCAGCAGGCGGCGTCTTTGTTTCCCCGGATGAAGATAAGGACGACCGCCCCTGGCCGCCGCCTGGAAACCCCTCCCGCTCACGCGCATCACTTTCGGCCTGCGGCTCGCGCGAATGCCGCCGATGAACCAACACCGCCTCCGCCACCCGATCGACATGCTCCACCGTCACCGCGACCGCCTGCTCGAACGCCGCCAACGCACGCGCCGCGCGCAGCATCACCAGATCGGCGCGCAACCCATCCACGGCGGCGTCGATGCACAGCGCGCTGACACGCGCATGCACCGCGGCGTCGAACGCGAGTTGCGGCAGCGCTGCACGCGCCGCTCGAATCTGCTGCATATAAGTCGCCTGCTGTTGCGCATAGTCCGCACGAAAACCCTGCGGATCGAGATCGAACGCCAGCCGCGCCTTCACGATCGACTGACGCACGCACGGCTCGAAACAGTTCTGCAACTCGACCATCAAGCCGAAACGGTCGATCAACTGCGGCCGCAGTTCGCCCTCTTCAGGATTCATCGTACCGATCAGCACGAAGCTCGCGTCGTGGCTATGCGATACGCCATCGCGCTCGACGGTATTCACGCCGCTCGCGGCCGCGTCGAGCAAGGCATCGACAAGCGTGTCCGGCAGCAGGTTGACTTCGTCCACATACAGCACGCCGCGATGCGCCTTCGCGAGCAGACCGGGCGAGAAGCGCACCGAGCCGTCGCGCAATACGGTTTCGATATCGAGCGTACCGATCAAACGATCTTCGCTCGCCCCAAGCGGCAGATTCACCAGTTGCCCTTCCGGCAACAACTCGGCCAACGCGCGCGCCGCGGTCGACTTCGCGGTGCCGCGCGGCCCCGTGATGAGCACGCCGCCCAGCCCCGGATCGATGGCGGCCAGCAGCAGCGCCTGTTGTAACGGCGCCTGGCCGATCAGCGCGGCAAAGGGAAAAGCTGGCCGCGCGGCGACCGCGCTCATCGCTGGATTCATGTTTGCATTCCTTCGATCTGCTGTTCGCTCGCGAGCAGATGCTGTTCGACCTGCGCGCGATAGTCGCCAGGCGCCTGCCACAAACCGCGCTGCATGGCTTCGAGAAGGCGCTCGCAAATCGAATGCAACGCATGCGGGTTGTGCCGCTGCAAGAACTCGCGGGTGTCCGCGTCGTTCAGATAAGCCTCGGTCACGAGCGCATATTGATGATCGGCGATCACGCGCGCGGTCGCATCGTAGCCGTACAGATAATCGACGGTCGCGGCGATTTCCGCCGCGCCCTTATAACCGTGACGCTTCACGCCGTCGAGCCATTTCGGATTGACCACGCGCGAGCGGATCACGCGCGCGATCTCCTCATGCAACGTACGCACGCGCGGCGCGGCCGGATTGCTGTGGTCGGCGTGATACACGCTCGGCTGATCGCCGGCCAGATGCCGCACCGCGGCGACCATGCCGCCCTGGAACTGGTAGTAGTCGTTCGAATCGAGCAGGTCGTGCTCGCGGTTGTCCTGGTTTTGCAGCACCACGTCCAGCGCGGCGAGGCGCGTGCCGAACGCGTGGCGCGCTTCTTCGCCCGCGCTCTTTTGCGTGTACGCGTAACCGCCCCACGCCTGATACGCGTTCGCGAGATCGGCGTCGGTCTGCCATTGCCGCGAGTCGATCATGTCCTGCAGACCTGCGCCGTAGGCGCCAGGCCTCGCGCTGAACACGCGCCAGCCGGCGCGTTTGCGCGCTTCGGCGGCGTCCATGCCGCGCGCGATGAGCGCATCGCGTTCGCGCAGCACGCGTGCGCGAATCGGATTCAGGTCTTCGGGTTCGTCGAGTTCCGCCACGGCCTGCACCGCGGCGTCGAACAGATGCATGACGTTGGCGAAGGCGTCGCGGAAGAAACCGGAAACCCGCAGCGTGACATCGATACGCGGCCGGTCGAACACCTCGATCGGCATGATTTCGAAATCGGTCACACGATGACTGCCGGGCGCCCACTTCGGCCGCACGCCGAGCAATGCCAGCGCCTGGGCGATATCGTCGCCGCCCGTGCGCATGGTCGCGGTGCCCCAGACGGACAGGCCGATGGCGCGCGGATAGTCGCCTTTCTCCTGCAAATGCCGTTCGATCAGTTGCTGGGCGGACTTCAATCCGAGCGACCAGGCAGCTTGCGTGGGAATCGCGCGCGTGTCGACCGAATAGAAGTTGCGGCCGGTGGGCAACACATCGGGCCGGCCGCGCGACGGCGACCCGCTCGGCCCCGGCGGCACGAAACGCCCTTCGAGACCGCGTTTCAGTTGAAGCATTTCCTGTGGACCGCAAGCGTCGAGCCGCGGCAACACATCGCGACGCAGACGCTCGATCACCTGTTCCGCTTGCGGCAAGCTCGCCGCGGAAAACGGCGCTGCCGACGCGTCAGTGTGCTCGCCGCACACACCACGCAGCAACTCCGCCGCCAGCAATTCCAGACGCTCGCGCGTATCGCCGCCATGCCGCCACGGCGCATCGCTCACGCGCTGCAGCACGTCGGGACGCGGCCCGTCCCACACCGCCGACCAGTCGACGGACAACGGATCGAACAGGTGATCCATCCGCAGATCGCGCGCCAACGCATCGATCAAACCGGACTTGCCGCCTTGGCCGTCGCCGACGGGAAAACGCCCCAATGCCAGCAGCGTATCGCGCCGCTGCACGCCATCAGGCGATTGTCCGAACGTATGCAAACCATCGCGAATCTGCGCTTCCTTCAACTCGCACAACCACGCATCGACGCGCGTGAGCAGCGCGTCTTCATCGTCCTGACCGTTCGGCGCCGCGAGACTCAACTCCTCATGCAGCTTATGTTCGACAATGGTCGCCAGAATCGTGCGCCGCAACAGCTTAGAGCGGCGCGGGTCGACCATCAGCGCTTCATAGTATTCGTCGACCTGGCGCTCGAGATCCTGCAGCGGTCCGTAACTTTCAGCGCGCGTGAGCGGCGGCATCAGGTGATCGATGATGACGGCCTGCGCGCGGCGTTTCGCCTGGCTGCCCTCGCCCGGATCGTTGACGATGAACGGATACAGGTGCGGCATCGGCCCGAGAATCAGATCGGGCCAGCAGGTATCGCTCAGCGCGACGCTCTTGCCGGGCAGCCATTCGAGATTGCCGTGCTTGCCGACGTGGACGACAGCGTCGATAGCGAACTGATGACGCAACCAGAAATAGAACGCGAGATACGCATGGGGCGGCACGAGTTCCGCGTCGTGATAGCTCGCGTAGTCGCCCTGCTCGCGCGAACGCGACGGTTGAATACCGACGAACACCTGTGCGCAACGCCAGCCGGCGATCATGAAACGGCCGCGCCGCAGCGTCGGATCCTGTTCGGGCGTGCCCCAACGCGCGTTCAACGCCTGGCGCGTTTCGGCGGGCAAGGCATTGAAGTGCACGAGGTAATCGTCGAGCGCGAGGCTTTGCAACGCGGGACGCAGATCGCGCACCACCGGATCGTTGGTCACGCCTTCGGTGAGCTTTTTCAACAGCGCGTCGCCGTTCGCGGGCAAGTCGGCGAGACGATAGCCCTCGTCGCGCAGC
This sequence comes from Paraburkholderia sp. FT54, assembly GCF_031585635.1. Lineage (NCBI taxonomy): Bacteria > Pseudomonadati > Pseudomonadota > Betaproteobacteria > Burkholderiales > Burkholderiaceae > Paraburkholderia > Paraburkholderia sp. FT54. The sequence continues at coordinate 1,639,453 of NZ_CP134196.1, forward strand.
ATCGACAGAATGCCGACCACCGAGGCCGGCGTGTCGAGTCCCACACCATTCCCGATGCGCCCTTCGCTCATCGGATAGTTGGCGAGGATCAGCGCGAGTTTCTTGTCCGCGTTATCGAGTGAACGCAGATGGCACCAGCGCTGGCTCAGCTCGGCAAGAAAGCTTACCCGTTCAAGATCCGGCTGATAACGCACCACGTCGACCTGAGTGTGCGGACAACGGTACGCGAGTCCCTTGAAGCTGATAGCGCGCGTGATGATGCGGCCGTCCACTTCCGGCAGCGCGATATGCATGGCGATATCGCGTGAATTGAGGCCTTGATTGTCCTTGACCCAATCCTCGCGGTTGCCGCCGCTCAGGATCACCTGCAACACCGGCGCGTCGCCGGCAAGCGCGAGCGGCTCGGGATCGTCGATCGCCGACGCCGCGAACGCGGTCGTGTTCAACACCAGCGCGACGTCGTGCTGCGCGCACAGCGATTGCACGACGTCGCGGCTCATCGCATCTTTCAGCGAGGTAATCGCGATCGGCAGCGGATTCAGGCCTTGCGAGTCCAGCGCGTCGATCAGCGCATCGAACACGGCCGTATTGGCCGCTTGCAGATGCGCCTTGTAGAACAGGATCGCCGCGACCGGCGCGTCTTGCCGCCAGCGCGCCTGCCAGTCGGCCATGGTCGGCGTGTCGCGCCCGGGATGGTAGAGCGTCGCGGCGGGCAACGCGCGCGGTGGCGCAGGCTCGCGCCCCCAACCGAATGTGCGATGCGCGATACAGCGCAGAAACGCCTCGGCATTTTGCGGGCCGCCTTCACGCAGATAGCGCCAGAGCTGATGACACAGATCGGCATCGGCGGTGCTGCGCGCGAGCAGATTCGGATCTTCCTGCAGATCGCCGGAGAACATCGCGAGTGTCTGCTGCCTGCGCTCGGCGAGCGCCACCACCTGCTCGATGCCGTAAGGCCAATACGCTTCGCCGCCGAGGTGATCCACCACCACCACGCGTGCATGCTGCAAGACATCTTCGACGTAGAAATCGACCGACGCCGGCTGCCGCAAATACGTGACGTTCGCGAGCCGCACGCTCGGGAAACCTTCACCCAGACGCGGAAAAACGCTCGCCAGCAGCGACAGCGTCGTGTCGGCGGAGCTGAGCACCACGATATCCGCGGGCTGCTGATCGATACGGATCACGCCTTGCGTATCGTCGACAAAGCCGCCCGGCGTGGTGCGCAGCAGATGCATGAGCGCTTACGCCTGTTGCGTTTCGACGCTCGACGGCACGCCTAGCGCCGCGTCGAACGCACGCTGCAACGCGGCCCGATCGAGGTCCTCGCCGATCAGAACGAAGCGGCTCGGACCGCTTTCGCCGGCCTGCCAGCGTCGATCGAAATAGCTGTCGAAGCGGCGCCCGACGCCCTGAATCACCAGACGCATCGCCGCGCCCGGCAGCGCCGCGAAACCCTTGACGCGATAGATCGTGTTCGTTTCGACCAGCCCTTGCAGCGCGGCGATCGCTGCCTCGCGAGAGCGCACATTCGCCTGCACGACCACCGAGTCGAATTCGTCGTGATGGTGGTCGGCGTCGTCGGCGGAGCCGTGGTGATCGTGGCGCAAGTGGATCGTTTCTTCCGATGCCGCTTCGAGGCCCAGCAGCGTGTGCAGATCGAGTTGCCCCATGTGCGCGCGCACGATCTTCACTTGCGGCGGAATTTCTTCGCGAATCGACACTTCAACCGCGCTTTGCTGCGCGTCGTCGAGCAAATCGGTCTTGTTCAGAATCACCAGATCGGCCGCGGACAACTGGTCTTCGAACAATTCGTGCAGCGGCGACTCGTGATCGAGATTCGGATCGGCCTTGCGTTGCGCGTCCACGGCGACGGGGTTGTCGGCGAACTGACCGCTTGCCGCGGCCGGGCCGTCCACCACGGTGAGCACGGCATCCACAGTGAAGCTGTTCTTGATCTGCGGCCAGTTGAAGGCCTGCACCAGCGGTTTCGGCAACGCGAGACCCGAGGTTTCAATCAGCACGTGATCGATCTGGTCGCGGCGCTCCACGAGCTTTTCCATGACCGGGAAAAACTCCTCCTGCACGGTGCAGCACAAGCAGCCGTTCGCCAGTTCATACAAGTGGCCTTCGGTTTCGACGCCGTTTTCATCGCAACCGATCCCGCAGCCCTTGAGGATTTCCCCGTCGATGCCGAGTTCGCCGAACTCGTTGACGATCACCGCGATGCGCTTGCCGCCCGCATGCTGAAGAATATGCCGCAGCAGCGTGGTCTTGCCGCTGCCGAGAAAGCCCGTGACGATGGTGACGGGGATCTTGCGCATTTGAGTTTGCATCGTGAGGTCCATCCGTAGGAGTTGCACGTGCACGCCGGCGTGTCTGTCCACATCGATCAGGCAAACGGGGCACGCGCCCAGCCAGCCACGACAAAAACAAAACACGGGGACGAACGACGGCGTTGCCGCGACAACAGAAAAACAGCAAGCGGGAATGAGTCATGAACGCAGCGCCGCATCCCCGCGGCGTTTGTCCTTCGTTGTCTGGCCGGTATCCGGGCTGGCGAAAGCGCCGCTTCCCCTTCCCGGACGAGTGATTTCTCGCCCAGTGGTGATATGCCGACGCGGCCTTGCGCGTGGACATCGAAGCCGGCTCCGCGGCGCTAATCAACTGAACTTAGCGCCACATTTCGCTTACCGTTGCGGGGGCAGCACAGGTTGACCCGATCCATGGCAGGCGGGCCCCCTGTTTCCCGTTTAACTGCATGCGCACGAGCGCGCACACGAGCACCAAAGTGCGTGCGAGTGTAGGCCCGCGGCCCGGTGCCGTCAAGGAAACACAAGCCGCAAGCGCTTATCGGACGGGGCGCCATGTGCTATCGTATGCGCGCGTTTGGTGCCCGCACATGCATTCGCGTGTGCAGTTAAACGGGAAACAGGCGGCGCTCCATGCGCTCAACCTGTGCTGTCCCCGCAACGGTAAGCGACCTGCGGCGCAAACTTGAGTTCTGTTGCGCCGCGCATGCGTTTTTTCGATGCCACTGTCCGGCACATTCCAGCGAATGCGGACGGGAAGGCAAAGCGCATGAGGCCGCCAGCCCGGATACCGGCCAGACGCGGAGGCGGCGAACCTCAGGGCAACATCGCGCCGCCGGCCGCCGGAATCCGCGAGGGACGGATGTGAAGGCGCTGAAGCACGACGTGGCGCGCTCGCGTATGCAGGTTCTGTGTGGAACCGCTGCGAGCCGCGCATTGCGCCGTGCCTGAATCCGTAGCACTGCATGACCCCAAAGTCCGCCGACTGGCGACCCTTCGCGCTTGATCCCGCCTCGCCTGTCACGACATGGCGCTCGCCATGCACGCCGCGATGACCCGCGCCTGGCTGATCGGCGCCGGCCCCGGCGACGTCGAACTCATGACGCTCAAGGCCACCCGTGCGTTGGCGCAAGCCGACGTGGTGCTGGTCGACGATCTGGTGAATCCCGAGGTGTTGCAGTTCGCGCGAGCGGACGCGCTCGTCGTGTATGTCGGCAAACGCGGCGGCCATCCGTCCACGCCGCAGGACGGCATCGTCGCGCAATTGCTCGAGCATGTGCGGGCCGGTCGCAGCGTCGCGCGTTTGAAAGGCGGCGATCCGTTCGTATTCGGCCGCGGCGGCGAAGAACAGCAGGCGCTGCACGAGGCGGGCATCGAGGTGGAGATCATCAACGGCATCACGGCGGGGATCGCCGCGCCCGCGGCGATCGGCATTCCAGTCACGCATCGCGATCACGCGCAAGGCGTGGTGTTCGTCACCGGACACGGCGCGGGCAGCGGCGAACCCGACTGGGCCGCGCTCGTGGCCACGCGCATGACGCTCGTGATCTACATGGGCATGCGGCGGCTCAACGACATCGTCGGCGCGTTGCTCGCGGCCGGCATGAGCGCCGATACGCCGTGCGCGGCGATCGAATCGGCCACGCGTCCCGAGCAACGTCACGTGCTCGCGCGCCTCGGCGAGTTTGCCGACACTGTCGCGCGTGGCGGACTCGGCTCGCCGGCGATCGTGGTGATCGGCGGTGTCGCGTCGCTTGCGTTGGCCCGCGCGGCCGCGTCTGCCGACGCCGCCACGCCTTCCATGGATGGAGCGGACGCGCCATGAGAACCCTGAGCGTCGGCATTGGTTGCCGTTTGCACAGTTCGGCTGAGCAGATCGAAGCCGCGGTGCGCATCGCGCTTGCCGCGCATTCGTTCGACGAAATCCGCACCGTCGCCTCGCTCGATACCAAAGCTCACGAGGCAGGCCTGCTCGAATTCTGCGCACGTCATGCGCTGCCGTTGACGTTGTTCAGCGTGGATCAGATCGCGTCGCTGGCCGTAGCAGAGCCTTCGGCGGCAGTGCGCGAACATCTCGGCGTGGACGGCGTCTGCGAGCCGTGTGCGTTACTTGCCGCGACGGCGAGGCTCGGTGAATCGACCGCGTTCAATGTGGCTCCGGCGCGCCTCCTCGTTCGCAAGACAGTCCATGCCAGCGTCACCGTGGCGATCGCTTCGAGCGCGGCACACGCCGACCGTGAACGCCCAAACAACGACACTCAGGAACAGAACCTGCCATGAAGACCGATCCCGAATCGCATCAACGCATGACCGAGCGGCGCCGTGAAGGCCACGAGAAAAAACAGGCCAACGCCACCGTCGAAAAAGGCCTGCTGATCGTCAACACCGGCACCGGCAAGGGCAAGACCACCGCCGCGTTCGGCATGGCCGTGCGCGTGCTGGGCCACGGCATGCGCCTTGGCGTCGTGCAGTTCATCAAAGGCGCGTTGCACACGTCCGAGCGCGACTTTCTCGGCGCGATCGCCAACTGCGATTTCGTCACGATGGGCGACGGCTACACCTGGAACACGCAGAACCGCGACGCCGACATCGCGACCGCGCGCAAAGGCTGGGACGAAGCGCGCCGCATGATCGAAAGCGGCGACTATCAGATGGTGATCCTCGACGAGCTGAACACGGTGCTCAAGTACGAGTACCTGCCGCTCGACGAAGTCCTCGCGGTGCTCACCGCGCGCGCGCCGATGCTGCATGTGGTGGTGACCGGCCGTCACGCGCCGGATGCGCTGATCGAAGCGGCCGATCTCGTCACCGAGATGCGCATCGTCAAGCATCCGTATCGCGAGCAAGGCGTGAAAGCGCAGCGCGGCGTGGAGTTCTGAACGATGGCCGCGTGCCCCGCCCTGTTCATCAGCGCGCCCGCTTCGGGCCAAGGCAAGACTACGATCACCGCGGGTCTGGCACGCTACCATCGGCGACTGGGGCGACGCGTGTGCGTCTTCAAGACCGGACCGGACTTTCTCGACCCAATGATTCTGGCGCGCGCGAGCGGCGCGCCCGTGCTCTCGCTCGATCTGTGGATGGTGGGCGAAGCCGCCTGCCGCACGCTGCTCGCGCAGGCGGCTGCGCAAGCCGATCTGATCCTGATCGAAGGCGTGATGGGTTTGTTCGACGGCACGCCGAGCAGCGCCGATCTCTCCACCACGTTCGGCGTGCCGGTGCTCGCGGTGATTTCGGCGAAGGCGATGGCGCAAACCTTCGGCGCGGTCGCCTTCGGTCTCGCGCAATTCCGGCCGCAGGTGCCGTTCTACGGCGTGCTTGCCAATCGCGTCGGCTCCGCGCGGCATGCGCAGATGCTCGAAGAAGCGTTGCCGCCTGGGCTGCGCTGGTGCGGATACATTGCCGCCAGCGATGAAATCGCTCTGCCCGACCGTCACCTCGGCTTGCACCAGGCGGATGAAATCGACGATCTCGACGCGCGCCTCGATCACGCCGCTGATACTTTAGGTCATACCGCGCTGGCCGAATTGCCGCCGCCTGTCGAGTTCGGCACGCCCGCGCCGGAAATACTGCCGCGCCTGCTGGAAGACAAGACGATTGCGATTGCGCGCGACGCCGCGTTCTCGTTCATCTATCCGGCCAACATCGCGCTGCTGGAAGCGCTCGGCGCGCAAGTCGCCTATTTCTCGCCGCTCGCCGACGAAACATTGCCCGACCACGCCGACGCTCTGTATCTTCCCGGCGGCTACCCTGAACTGCACGCCGCCACGCTGGCAAGCAACGCCCGCAGCGCCGCAAGTATTCGCGCGCACGCGGCTGCCGGCAAACCGCTCGTCGCCGAATGCGGCGGCCTGCTCTATCTGCTCGACCAGCTCACCGACACGCACGGCGTGAGCGCACCGATGCTCGGCCTGCTGCCCGGCCACGCGACCATGCAAACGCGCTTCACCGCGCTCGGCATGCAGCAGATCGACAGCCTGCACGGGCCGATGACCGGCCATACGTTTCACTACTCGAAGCTGAACACGTCACTCACGCCGCTGCGTTCGGCCACCCGGCCGCAGGGCGACGCGCCCGGCGAGGCCATCTATCGCGCCGGCTCGATCGTGGCGACTTACATGCACGCTTATTGGCCCTCCAACCCGGCCTTCACGGCCGCCCTGTTCCATGGCGAAGCCTTTTAACGATTCCGAGCGCGACGCCGTCTACCGCGCGATTTACGAACGCCGCGACATGCGCCATTTCGTGCGTGATCCGATCGACCCGACCGTGCTGCAGCGCCTGCTCGACGCGGCGCATCACGCGCCGAGCGTCGGCTTCATGCAGCCGTGGCGGATCGCGCGGATCACCGATCCCGCGCTGCGTGCGGCCTTGCACGACACGGTAGAGAACGAACGCCTCGCGACCGCCGACGCGCTCGGCAAGCGCCGTGAAGAGTTCATGAAGCTGAAAGTGGAAGGCATGCTGGATTGCGGCGAGCTGCTGGTGATGGCGCTGATGGACGGACGCGAGCGCCACATCTTCGGCCGCCGCACGTTGCCGGAGATGGACCTCGCGTCGGTGGCGTGCGCGATCCAGAACATGTGGCTGGCCGCGCGCGCCGAAGGTCTCGGCATGGGCTGGGTGTCGCTGTTCGACGTCGACGCGGTTCGCCGACTGCTGCACATGCCCGAGGGCGCGCGCCCCGTGGCGATTCTGTGTCTGGGCCACGTCGACCGGTTTTATAACGAGCCGATGCTGGAAACGGAACGCTGGGCAAGCCGTATGCCGCTCGCCGACTGCGTGTTCGAAAACCGCTGGCCGGAAGATAGCACCACCAGGGAATAAACTCGCCGCGTGCCCGCATTCAGGTCACGGTGATTTGACAATTTGCGAATCAGTATAGAAACAGTCGCAAAATAAATCGTTTAAAGATTGTTAAACCGCGGGGCCTGCGAACCGGACAAAAAAATGCGGCGTCGCCTCAATCCAGAGGCCGACACCGCTCAAAAACACCACACGCTCGCAGGGGGGTAGCCGCACGAGTGAACTCAAATTAGCCGGTCAGAAAATCAAGCTCAAGATGAAAGAACTGCTTTTGTAACTGACGCCAGGTAGTTATTACGTCGGACGTAATCCGCGGCTGGATAGAAACGTTGCGCCACGTGCTCTGAAAATCGTATGAATTGAAGCGCCCGAAACTGATAATTTACATACGCAGAGGTTTTGTTACAGTCGGGCGCGGTTGCTGGAATATTACGGCAGCAGGTAATCAAATCGGCACCTGTTCGAGATTCTTTCGTTGGTAATCACGGTCAGCGCATCAGGCGCGTGCTTCCAGGCAGCGGCGCGCCGCCGCGACACGTTCCAGTGTGACCTGCGCTTCACCCGATGAACCGAGGCCGAGTGCCTGCGCGGCGGCATACGACAGATCGATGATCCGTCCGCGCACGAACGGGCCGCGATCGTTGATGCGAACGATCACCGACCGCGCGCCGCCGAACGCCGTCACGCGAACGCATGTGCCCAACGGCAAGGTGCGATGCGCCGCGGTGAGCGCATGCATGTCGTAGCGCTCGCCGCTCGCGGTGCGGCGTCCGTGGAACCGCTTGCCGTACCACGTCGCCATCCCCGTTTGCTGAAAGGTGCTGCCGCATGCGCAGGCGGGCGTGGGCGATGGAGTGTCGGCGTTGGCCATTGGATCGGGTGGCGGCGCAGCGCTCGCCTTGTCGGATGCGCGGGATGCTTCGATATCGCTGGTTTGCGCCGCGTGTCGAGTTGCACTTTGACCGGTACGTGCGAGGGCATCGCCGGTGCTCAGTGAACCGGGCTCGGGTGCATCGCCGCTGCTCAGCGAACCGGGCGCGTGAGCGCCGCTGCCGCTAAGCGCCCCCAGCCCGCCGCCCGGCTGCGCGCATCCGGCAAGCGTGAGCAGCGCGCCGATCAGCACGACCGTCGCGGCACGCCGGATAACGCCAGAGAAATGCAAATGGAAAATCATAGGCATCACGTCGCGCGGTGCGCCGCATGCAGCAAGCGTTCCGTCGCGTTCAAGTTCAAGATCGAGTTCAAATGAGCGGCGAGGCCGCGAGCGCGCCGCGTTACTGGCGTTTCGGGAGGTACTTGAGCGGATCGACAGGCTTGCCGTCCGCGCGCACTTCGAAGCGCAGCGACGCCTGGCCGTTGTCGTCCACGCCCATTTCGGCAATCGCCTCGCCTGCCTTCACGTCCGTGCCTTCCTTGACGAGCAATGCGCGGTTGTTGCCGTACGCGGTCAATAGATGCGCGTCGTGCTTGATGATGATCAACTTGCCGTAGGCCGCGATCCGCCCGCCCGCATAAACCACGCGGCCGCCCGACGCCGCCCGCACCGGGACGCCGACACGCCCGCCCACCACGATGCCCTTCGTCTTGCCCGCCACGAACGGCGCGGTCACAGGGCCGCTCGCCGGCCACGCGAGTCGTGCGTTTGCCGGCGCAGGCTCGTTCGCGCTATCCGTGAGGAACGCGCGCGCTTGCGCGAGTGAGTTCGATGGCGTGCTCGCTGGCGGCAAGGTGCCAGCACTGAGTGGCGGCGCGACGCGCAGCACCTGGCCGACACGCAGGCCGTCAGCGGACGACAGGTGATTCCACTGCGCGATCGCCGAAGGCTCGCGACCGAACGCCTTGGCGACGCCGATCTGCGTGTCGCCGGGATTGACGCGGTAGAAGCCGGCAGGGACTGGCGAAGCGACCGCGGGCGCGGGTGAAGAGGCAGCCACCGGAATGGGCGTCGGTGCGTCGACGACGTTTGCCGGAACGGCGGACGACGCACCCGGCGCGGGCAACGCGCAGCCCGCCAACGACGCGGCCAGCAACGACGCGAACAGCATGGAAAAGCCCGATCTTGCAAATCGGGACCAACAGGTTTTCATCGGGGATATCCGGGTAAATCGCGTGGATAGCTAGCCAGCAGCGATGAAAGACGGGCCGACGACCTACATCGGCCCGTACCCTCACTTCATCGGCCGATGCTTACGGCTTGACCGGTGCTGCATCGCTGTTCGACGCAGCGGCTGCCTCGCCGCTAGCAGCCGACGCGGCGTGATGGTGATGCGCGTGCTTGTGATGCTTCTTCTTGTGGTGATGCTTCACAGCCGGCGCAGAGGCTTCCTGCGTAGCCGCACCTGCCTGCGACGATGCGTCGACCGGCGTGGATGCCTGGGCGAAGGAGCCGATCGAGAACAAACCCGCGACGGTAACGGCGAAAATATGCTTCTTCATGGATGGAATTTCCTTAACGAACTGCGTTGACTGACCGCTTCACGGTCGCGTGTTCAACGAGTGTCAGGACAAAGCGTTGACGGCATCGCCGGGAACAGGACGTTCCTTGACGATTTGTCACGATTGCGCTCATGGCAGCGTCAAATCTGGGGATATTTGAGCGCCCGCGAACGAGCGCAACGTCGCGTGGCGCGGCCTGCGCGCCGAACGTTTTGAGAAAGACTTTCGAGACGCTTTATCGCGACGCCGGGCCCTATCTGCCGCCTTCGATTTCCGGCATCGGCGCGAACAGCGCGTCGAGGTCGTCGTCCGAGAACTTGGCGGCGCCGGCGGCGTCTTCGGAAAGAATGCTGTCGGCGAGCCCTGCCTTCTGCTCCTGCAGCTCCACGATCTTCTCTTCGATGCTGCCCGCCGCAATCAGCTTGTACACGAACACCGGCTTGTCCTGTCCCAGCCGATGCGCGCGATCGGTCGCCTGATTCTCGGCGGCCGGATTCCACCACGGATCGTAGTGGATCACCGTGTCGGCGGCGGTCAGGTTCAGGCCGACGCCGCCCGCCTTCAGGCTGATCAGGAAGAGCGGCACCTCGCCCTGCTGAAAACGCTCGACCGGCGTGACGCGATCCGCCGTGTCGCCGGTGAGAATCACATAGCGAATCGAGGCTTCTTCGAGTGCTTCCGCGATCAGCGACAACATGCCGGTGAACTGCGAGAACAGCAGCACGCGGCGTCCTTCCTCGATCAGCTCCGGCAGCATCGACAGGAGCAGGTCGAGCTTGGCCGAACGCATGGCGCGCGCGCCTTTCTCGACGCGCTCCGCCCTGTCGCGTTTTTCAACTGCGCCGCCTGTTTCCGCGCCCTCGCCCGCCGCCGTGAGCCTCCTGACGAGTCGCGGATCGCAGCACACCTGGCGCAGCTTCAGCAAAGCGTCGAGCACGATGATGTGGCTGCGCGCGAGACCTTGCGCGGTGACCGCGGCGCGCACTTTCTCCTGCATCGCCGTGCGCACGGTTTCATAGAGATCGCGCTGCGCCCCTTCCAGATCCACCGAGCACACAATGGTGGTCTTGGCCGGCAACTCCCTGGCGACCTCGTCCTTGCGACGGCGCAGCATGAACGGCCGGATGCGGCGCGCCAGCAACGCGCGACGCACGCCGTCGCCATTCTTCTCGATCGGATTGCGCCAGCGTTTGGTGAAGTCTTTCTGGCTGCCGAGAAAACCCGGCAACAGAAAATCGAACTGCGACCACAACTCGCCGAGATGATTCTCCAGCGGCGTGCCCGTCAAACACAGCCGATGCCGCGCACGCAGCCCGCGAATCGCCTGCGCCGCTTTAGTCGTGGCGTTCTTCACGTACTGCGCTTCGTCGAGAATCAGCAAATGATAGTCATGCTCGGCGAGCACCTTCTGATCGCGCCACAGCAGCGCGTACGTGGTCAGAATCAGTTCGTGTTCGCCGATCTGCTCGAAGCGCTCCTTGCGCTGCGGGCCGTTGAGCACCAGCACTTTCAGTTCGGGCGTGAAGCGGCGCGCTTCCTCGCGCCAGTTGTGCACAAGCGTGGTCGGCACGACAATCAGCGCCGGCCGCGTCAGCCGCCCCGCTTCTTTCTCCGCGAGGATATGCGCGAGCGTCTGCACGGTCTTGCCCAGACCCATGTCGTCGGCAAGCACGCCGGCGAGATCCTGTTCGCGCAGAAACTGCATCCAGTTCAGGCCTTGCTGCTGATAGGTCCGCAGTTCGGCCTTCAGGCCGCGCGGCACCGGCACCTCGCGCAGCCCGGGACCGGCTTGCAGACGTTGCGCCAGTTGCCGGATCGAATCCTCGCCGCGGAATTGCCAGCGGCCGGTGCTGTTCAACGCCTCCAGCCGGCCGGCGTCGACGGATGCCACACGCAGCGGCGCACCGTCGGCAAGCGAGCCGCCGAGCGCGTCGAACAGGTCGACCAGCACGCGCACCACCGGCTTCAGACGGTCGGCGCGCAAGCGCAGACGCTTGTTTTCCTCGGTCTTCAGCTCGATCGGTTCGTCGTCGGCGATGGTTTCGAGCGCGCCGCTCAGCCAGCGCCGGTCGCGCCGGAACAGGTCGGCGAGCAGCGGTTCGAGCCGCACGTTGCGCTCGCCGATGCGGATGCCCATCTCCAGATCGAACCAGCCGTCGCCGGCCTGATGCGCGGTGCCTTCTATAGCGTCGATTTCGATGACGTTATAGCGGAACTCCGGCGCCATCGTCACGCGCCAGCCTTTGCTCACGAGGTCCGGCACGGCGTCGTTGACGAATGCGGACCACGCGTCGGCATCGGGCAGGCCGAGCATGGTGTCGGGCAGCAGGCGCGATGCGTGGACGCGGCTGGTCGGCACCTTCTGCAAACCCGTCTTGCGCAGTTCGAGCAGGCGCTTTTTCTCGGCCTCGTAGCGGCGGCGAATGTGAATGACGTCGCCGCCCGGCATCGGCACGAGCGTCACGCTGCTGTCCACGTTGATGCTCACGCCGTCGTAGTCGAAACTCACGCCGGCCAGTTCAACGGCTCCGGATTGACGCAGCCCGGCCTTGCTCGCCGACGACGGCAGCGCGTGACTGTTGAGCGTGAGGACCGGCACGGGATCGACGTCGATCACGCGAATCGCGGACGCGTCGTGCGTGGGCGGCAGCGGCAACTCGGGCGCGATCTCGCGCAGCACCGAGGCGACCAGCGGCGCTTCGGCGAGCGAGATCGGCGGCATGGCGAGGTAGTCGGGCAACTGCTGGAACGGCAGCGACGACTGGACGATGCCCGCCTCATTCGCGACGCCGTCCACGTACCAGACCGGCTCGGTCGGCAGCACCATGCTGGCGCGCGGCTCGGTGCGCAGCACGGGCCGCAGGCGCTCGTCGGCGAGCGGCTCCCATTCGATCCGGCCGGGCCGGACGGCGCCGCGCGACAGCGCGCTCGGTCCTGGCTGGCCGGGCGCGGGATTGAAGTCGGCGAAGAGCCGTCCCGTGGCGATCAGCTTCTGCAGCATCTCCGCGCCGCTCGTGCCGTGCAGGATGAACTGCCCGAAGTCCTCACGGGAACGGCCGAGCCACAGGCCGCGCAAGATCGACAGATCTTCGTCGGAGACGAATTTCGGCTGCTTGAGGAGCGCCGCCTCGACATTGGCCCAGGGTTCGTCGACTTCGACGACCGCACCGTCCGGATTGCAGCGCGCGCGGTACAGCACGACCTCGTGGCGCATGTGGAAGTTGGACCAGTTCAGCCGGTAAGCGAGGGTCTGGGTGCGCGGGGCGCTCGCCTTCTGGGCATCGGCATCCGCGGCTTCCGCGCGGGCACGAAAACGTTCGAGCCAACTGACCAGTTCGGGCCGCACGCCGGACGGTTGTCCCATGTGCGCCCGCGGCTTCGGCGGCAGCTCGCCCGCCGCGTCGCCGTCGTCCAGTTGCACGCGGGTGATATGGTCCATCTCGTCGTGATACTCGAGCTCGGCGAGCAGCAGCGCGGCGACATGCTTGCAGTTCCGGCCGACCGGACAACTGCAGTCGCCCTGCGCCCAGGGCGAACCACCATCGGTACGGAACCGCACGCGCGTCTTATAGGGAAGCGGCTGCGTGCCCTGCACGTCGGCGCTGAGCGTGGCGCCTTGCCATTTCACGTTGGTGACGGCGCCGACCGAGCGCGCCTTGGCGACGGTGTGGTCCCCCAGCCATTCTGCAATCCGTTCCCGATCAAAGAAAACTGACGACATCAGCGTCCAATCCTATTCAAGCCGGCTTGGGCAAGCGCGCGGACAGAATCAGCCCGGCAGAGCGCGCATGGCGCCAGCCGGTGCATGTCTGTGCGGCATCGATTGCCTGTGGTAACCGGCCATTTTACGCGTTGGACGAAATTGGCTGTGTGGCCACCTCCACATCCACCCCGGCCGCCGCGAACACCTGAGCCAGCGCGGGCGCCGGCGCTTCATCCGTCACCAGCAGATCGACGGCGTCCGCGCCGAACGCGTGCACCAGCGCGCTATGGGCGAATTTCGCGTGATCCGCCGCGACCACGCGCTGCTCGGCCTGAGCGAAGGCCGCCAGCGAAAACGCGACGTCGGCGGGCAACGCGTCCATGAAACGCCCCTGCATGTCGATCGCGGTGACCGAGACGATGGCGTAGCGCACGTGGAACTGACGCAGGAAAGCCAGCACGCTGTCGCCGAACGCGGCGCCGTCGTCCGGCCGCAACTCGCCGCCCGCGATGAAGACCCGGTTGCCATTGCGCGGCGCCAGCACGCGCGCGACTTCGATGGAATTGGTCACGACCGTGAGCCGCGCACGGCCGGCGAGCGCCTGCGCGATATGCAGGCACGTCGTGCCGCCCTCGAGGATCAACGAATCGCCGTCCCGCACCAGTTCGCCGAGGCGCGCGCCGATCGCCCGCTTGCCCTCGAGGCTCGCCGTCATGCGCCGCTGGAACGGCGGCTCGTCGAGACGCTCGGGCAGCATGACGCCGCCGTGAACCTTGATCAGCAGGCCGTCCGCGATCAATGGCTTGATATTGCGGCGGATGGTCTCGTCCGATACGTCGAATTGGCCGGCGAGATCGGTGATCGTGCAGGTGCGCTGCTCGCGGACGAGTCGCAGGATTTCGGCTTGGCGCTGGGTGGAGAACATGGGGATTGGGCGGGTGATGGTTTGCTGAAGTCTACCAAAAGCACGATTTGGCGGGATGGATAGCCACACACTTCCAACTAAAACCACATTCGTGCAGTGATCGCGGCGCATTTCTGCCTTTTTGGTGAACAAGGCCGAGACCATTGCACTGCCGCTGCAAATCCCGTTCCGGTGACCAAAGGATGACGCCTTCACAATCACAACAAGGCCGCGCACTCGTTGCATTTCGTGTCTTTTTACGGCAATCTATGCGCACTTAATCCACGTATTTCCACACATGTCCACATCTATCCCCACGCACGCTCGCGTCGTCATCGTCGGCGGCGGGATCATCGGCTGCTCGGTTGCCTACCATCTGACAAAGCTGGGCTGGACCGATGTGGTGCTGCTCGAACAGGGCCAACTGTCATGCGGCACGACGTGGCACGCCGCCGGGCTCGTCGGCCAATTGCGCGCCCAGGAGAGCATGACGAAGCTGATCCGCTATTCGACCGCGCTCTACGCCGAACTCGAAGCCGACACCGGCCTCGCCACCGGCTGGAAGCAATGCGGCTCGCTTTCGGTGGCCCGCACGGCCGAGCGGATGACGCAACTCAAGCGCACCGCCGCCGTCGCACGCGCCTACGGCGTGGCCTGCGAGGTGATCAGCCCGCGCGAAGCCGGCGAGCTATGGCCTGTCATGCGCACCGACGACCTGCTCGGCGCCGTCTGGCTGCCCGGCGACGGCAAGGCGAATCCCACGGATCTGACCCAGGCCCTCGCACGCGGCGCCCGCCAGCGCGGCGCGCGCATCGTCGAAAACACCCGCGTCACGGCGATCCATACACGCACCGCGCAGGACGGCATGGCAAGCGGCGCGCGCGAAGTCAGCGGCCTCGCGTGGCGCAACAAGGACGGCGAAGCAGGCACGCTCGGCGCGGACATCGTCGTGAATTGCGCCGGTCAGTGGGCCAAGGCCGTCGGCCGTTTGTGCGGCGTGACGGTGCCGCTGCATTCGGCCGAGCACTACTACATCGTCACGGAACGGATTGCCGGCGTGCACCCGGACCTGCCGGTGATGCGCGACCCGGACGGCTTCATCTACTTCAAGGAGGAAGTGGGCGGTCTCGTGATGGGCGGCTTCGAGCCGGATGCGAAACCGTGGGGTATGAATGGCATCCCCGAGAATTTCGAGTTTCAATTGCTGCCCGACGATTGGGATCAGTTCGAAATCCTGATGGAAAACGCGCTGCAGCGCGTGCCCGCGCTCGAAACGGCGCAGGTGAAGCAGTTCTATAACGGCCCCGAATCGTTCACGCCGGACAACAATTTCATGCTCGGCGAAGCGCCCGAACTGCGGCGCTTTTTCGTCGGCGCGGGTTTCAATTCGATGGGGATCGCGTCGGCGGGCGGCGCCGGCATGGCGCTCGCGGAATGGATCGTGGCAGGCGAGCCGACCATGGATCTGTGGCCGGTCGACATTCGCCGCTTCGCGCGCTTCAACGGCAACGACACATGGCTGCACGATCGCGTGAAGGAAACGCTCGGCCTGCACTACGCGATGCCGTGGCCGAATCGCGAACTCGACAGCGCTCGGCCGTTTCGCCGTTCGCCGCTGTATTCGCTGCTGCGTGACGAAGGCGCGTGTTTCGGCAGCAAGATGGGCTGGGAGCGCGTCAACTTTTTTGCGCCTTCACCCGCAGAGGCCAAGATCGGGTACGCCTTCGGCCAGCAGAACTGGCTGCCCTGGAGCGGCGCAGAACACCGCGCATGCCGCGAAGGCGTCGCGTTGTTCGACATGACGTCGTTCTCCAAATTTCTCGTCAAGGGACGCGACGCGCAAAGCGTGCTGCAAGGCATCGTCGCCAACGACGTGGATGTGCCGACCGGCACCGCCGTCTACACCGGCATGCTCAACGAGCGCGGCGGCTACGAATCGGACTTCACGCTCACACGGCTCGCCGACGATCAATACCTGCTCGTCACCGGCACCGCGCAAACCACGCGCGACTTCGACACCATTGAACGATTGATCCCGCACGACAAACACTGCACGCTCGTCGACATCACCGGACAGTACGCCGTGCTCGCCGTGATGGGCCCGCGCTCGCGCGAGCTGCTGCAAAGCGTGTCGAAAGCGGACTGGAGCAACGAAGCGTTCGCGTTCGGGCAGAGCCGCGAGGTCGACTTGGGCTACGCGACGGTGCGGGCCACGCGCCTCACCTACGTGGGCGAACTCGGCTGGGAACTGTACGTGCCGGTGGAATTCGCGGTCGGCGTGTACGAGACGCTGCAAGCAGCGGGCAAAGCGTTCGGTCTGGTCAACGCGGGCTACTACGCGATCGACTCCTTGCGCATCGAGAAGGGTTATCGCGCATGGGGCCGCGAGCTCACGCCGGATACGAACCCGTTCGAAGCGGGTCTGTCGTTCGCGTGCAAGCTCGACAAGGACATGGCGTTTCGCGGCCGTGACGCATTGCTGAAATTGCGCGCCGAACCGCCGCGCCGCCGCATGGTCGTACTGACCGCCGACGGCGCCGCGGATCGCATGCTATGGGGCGGTGAAGCGATTCTGCGCGACGGCAAGCCGGTGGGCTTCGTGAGTTCGGCGGCGTTCGGCCACACGCTCGGCTGTCCGGTGGCGATGGGCTACGTGAACAATCCAGACGGCGCCGCGGATGCCGCCTATCTGAACAGCGGCCGCTACGCGATCGAC
Source organism: Paraburkholderia sp. FT54 (assembly GCF_031585635.1). Taxonomy (NCBI): domain Bacteria; kingdom Pseudomonadati; phylum Pseudomonadota; class Betaproteobacteria; order Burkholderiales; family Burkholderiaceae; genus Paraburkholderia; species Paraburkholderia sp. FT54. The sequence goes on from NZ_CP134196.1 coordinate 1,656,327, forward strand.
GTCGCCGGCGAACTGCTGCCGGCAACACTGCATCTGAAGGCGCCTTACGACCCGCGTTCGGAACGCGTGAAGATCTAATGAAGACCTAACGCTCGCCGCGCGCCATGCTCGAAAACACGCCATCGCGTCGGATCAGCCCATGAAACAGCGCCGCCGCGAGATGCAGCAGCACGGTGGCGAACAAGGCGAACGCGAGCCACGTGTGCAACGCTCGCAGCAGCGCGAACAACTCGACGTTATGCGGCGCGATCGGCGGCAAATGCAGCGGACCGTAGAGCGTGACCGGATAACCCGCGGCGGACAGCATCGCCCAGCCGATCAGCGGCATTGCCGCCATCAACACATACAGCACGAGGTGCGAGGCCTTCGCCGCGAGCCGCTGCGGCGTGGGCATATCGTCGGGCAACGGCGGGCTGCCGCGTGTGAGGCGCACGCCCACGCGCAGCACCACCAGCAGCAGCAACGCAATGCCGAGCGGCCGGTGAATCGCGATCAGCGTGTTGTGCGCGCGCGAGACAGTGGCGACCATGCCCACGCCGATGAACAGCATCGCGATGATCAGGGGCGCCATCGTCCAATGCAACAGGCGCGCGAATGGACTGAAATGGGTGCGCGTCGGCTTCATGAGTGGTCTCCGTTTGTCTGGACTTGATGAACCGCGGGATGCAACGCTTCCTCGCGGGTGCGGCGCTTGTAGGACAGCGCATACGCAGCCGAGCGCGCGGCGAGCAAGGGATCGTCCGACGGCTTGATGCCGGCCGGCAGGATCGTCGGATCGAAGTTGACGTCGCGGCACGCGCCGTTTGCCTGCGAGGTCGTGTGCTCGATCACGAGCGTGCCCGCGTCGATGTGCCGACGATCGTCGGGCCATTGCAGCGTGGCGTCGTCGGTGGGGTCGCCGGGCTTCGCGACGGTCAGGATCAGATGCCAGCGCAACGGGCCGCTTTGCAGGCGCTGATCGAGATCGGCTTCGAGGAAATTCTTCTCGGCTTTCTCCGCGTCAGTGATCGGCGCATACGGGGTCTGCGGCACCATCGCCCAGCGCACCGCGCTTGTATTGCCGGCGCTATCGGTAAAACGGAATGCGTTGATGCCGTAATACGCGGCATTCGCCAGACTCGACGAAGGCGGATGCGCCTTCACCCACGCCTGGAATGGCTGGGTTTCAGGATTCGCGGCGTAAAACGCCTTGAGTTTGGCCGGGTCCGGTTTGCCGGTAGCCGGGTCGGGCTTCGCGGCGACCAGTTGCTGATAGAACTGCTCGGGCGTATGCACCGCGAAAACCGGTGTCGAATTCATTCCGGTGCGCCACTGCTCGCCGTTTTGCAGCTGGAACAGCAACGCGAGGCTGCGCACGGGCGAACTGGTATCCGGCGCGGACGGGTTGCCGCCGGGAACCGCGAAGCGGCCCGTCACCGGCGTGCGGCCGGGCGCGAACACCGCGGCGCTGGACAGCACCGCGCCATCGCCGTTGCTGTCGAAATAGCCCTCGATGCACAAGCCCTTGGCATGATTGCGCCGATAGCCGGGATGCGGCTGGCCGGCCACGGCTTCGAATGTGTTGATGACACGCGGTGCCGTCAGACGCGCCGGCGTCAGCCAGCCTGCCGTGTAGGCAAAGCCGCCGGCGAGAACCAGCACGGCCGCGCCGATCGCGGCGAGCCGGCAGGGCACGCAGACAGGCCCGGAATTGGGAACGGATGGTTTTGCCACGAAAACTCCTCTTTCGGATAGATGCGCTTACCGGGCTAACACGCGATGCAGCGATCTATTCCATTCGATCTCCGGCGCGTCCGTTCCAGAGTTGCGCGCCGGGTACCGGCACTTCAATTGACGCTGCCTGCCTGTGCGTCGTGGCTCGCAACATGGTTTGCGGCCGCCGCTTCCCTGGCGAGTGCTTCCTTGTGCTGTGCGACCTGCTGCGCGAATACCGGGTTCACGTCGGGATATGATGCATCGGTGACGTAATTCAGGCCGTTCTGCTCGGCCTGGATCAATTCCTGGTACACCTCAGCACGCGTCTTGCCTTGCGCGAAAGCGCTGGACGAAGCGGCGAGAACAGCAACGGACAATGCGGCAAAAGCGATCTTCTTCATGATGAACTCCAATGAGTTTTGTGCGGGTTTGCATGAGGGAGAACCACGGGTTCGCGGCTTTTATTCCTGCCTCGAAGCGTTGGAAAAAACATATCTGGAAGCGGGAATAAACGGGCGCGCGATCGGGTTAGCTAGCGCTTCGCCGGCGCGGTGAAGGCCGCATGAAAGTGCGCTCCCGCCCGCCCCACGGCGTTGAAATTGTCGTGCGGACATATGGAATAAACTTGGGTGTGTGCGTGTTCGCCCCTCGCTAGCTGAACTCCCACGTATGCCGACACCATGACCACTGACGCCCCTTCCGATTCGCCGCTCTCCGAAGCGGACATTCAGGCTTACGCCGACGGTACGCTGACGCCGGAGCGCGCGGCGTTTCTGCGGGACTATCTGGGCAAGGATCCGGCGGAGGCGCGCCGGGTGGCCTTTTACGGCAGGCTGAACGCGCAGATCCAGCAGGCTTTTCAAACAACCGACGAACCCGTGCCGGGCCGCGTCAAAGGATGGCGTCGCGTGTTGGAGAGCATCAACACGGGAAAACGCACCCGCAAGGCGGTCAACACGCTGGCGGCGCTCGCGCTGACGCTGGCGGTGGCGAGCGGCTGGCTTGCCGCGACCCAGGTGTCCGCCCAGGCGCTGAACAACGCCGCGGTGATGGCACTGGCCGAAAGCGCAGCCGGGCAGTTTTCCGCTGCGTCGCCAACGCGCGCCGATCCGTCGGCGCCCAATCTCTCGGCGATCGGGTTGCGCCTCGTGGACCAACGAGTGGTGGCGCTGGGCCCGCTTCAGCGGGTCAGCGAATTCATTTATCTGAACGGCGACAATCAGCCGGTGGTGCTGCTGTCGGCGCTGGCGCTGTTCGCGCCGGCGCAGACACAGTGGTCCGCGAGACGCATCGGCGACATTCGCCTGTTGCTCTGGACCGCGCAGCGGCAGCGTTTCGTGGTCGCCGGCGACGCCCGCACCCACGGCCTGATGCGCGCCGCGGACGCGATGACCATGCGATGACGGGTGTTCACTACGGCGCGCATCTCATGATCTCAAACACCACGGCGGAATAAAGTGCACGTACGTGTGTTCGCATCTCAAATGCGTCGTTTCGTGCGGCAAGGAGAATGCCTTCCTGCCCGCGAAAAACGCCACGATCGGGATACAAAATGGATGTCCGTGACGAGCTGATGGAGCATGTGCCGCGATTGCGGCGCTATGCGCGAGCGCTGATCAACAATCGCGACCTCGCCGACGATCTGGTCCAGGACACGCTTGAGCGCGCGCTCGGCCGCACCGGCATGTTCCAGCCGGGCACCGACCTGCGCGCGTGGCTGTTTACGATCATGCACAACGTGTTCGCCAATCAGGCGCGCAAGGCTTCGGCGCGCGCCGTCCACGTGGCGGTCGACGACGAAAGCGTGCCCGAAAGCGAATTCGCCGTGCCCTCCGAGCAGACCCGCTCGCTGGAAATGCGCGATCTCGACTACGCGCTGCAACGTCTGCCCATGGAGCAGCGCGAAGTCGTGCTGCTGGTGGGCCTCGAGGAAATGAGCTATGCCGATGTGGCGCTCGCGCTGAACATTCCGCTCGGCACGGTGATGTCGCGGCTGTCGCGCGGACGCGAACGCTTGCGGGCGTTGATGGCGGGCACACAGCCCGGTGCAAAATTACAGGTGGTGCGATGAGCGACCAGACAATGCCGATCGGCGAAGAAGACCTGCACGCGTACGTGGACGGCACGCTGTCCGACGAACGCCGTGCCGATGTGGAGCGCGCGCTCGAACAGAACCCCGACCTGGCCGCGCGCGTCAGCGATTATTTTTCGCTGAACAGCATGTTCCATGAACGCTACGACCGCGTGCTGAACGAGCCCGTGCCGAAACGCCTGCAAGCGCCCGCGCCGCGCCGCTGGCGGATTGCCGCCAACTGGCCGCAGTTTGCCGGAATGGCGGCGGCGCTGGTGATGGGCGTGGGCATCGGCGTGGGCACGCATATGGGCCAGGATGTGATCGCGCCGGTCGTGGGCGGCCACTCGGACACGCGTCCTGTCAGCGCGGACAGCTCGGAAATGTTCGCTCGACAAGCGGCGGTGGCGCATGTGGTCTACATGCCCGCCGTCGACCGGCCGACCGAGATGAGCACCGGTGACCACGAACAGGATTTCGTGCAGTGGCTCTCCAACCGGCTCGGCACCAACGTGCATCCGCCGATTCTCTCGAAGAGCGGCTTCAACCTCTCGGGCGGACGGCTGTTGCCCGGCGCGGACGGACCGACCGCGCAGTTCATGTATCGCGGACCGAACGGCGAGCGCGTCACGCTGTGCATTTCGCGTCGCCAGCAGAACTCGAACACGACCGCGTTCAAGCTGTATCAGGACGGCCCGGTGAACGTGTTCTACTGGATCGACGGCGACTTCGGCTATGCGGTGTCGGGCGGAATCGAACGCAAGCAGTTGCTGCAACTGTCGCACGACGTCTATTCGCAGTTGACGGGCGCGGCGCCGGGTTGATCGCCGGGCCGCACTGCGGTTTGCGTTTCAGCTCGCGGGCGCGTGGCCTCGAACATGCGAGGCCGTGCGCATCACGTCGTTTTCAGGCTCTATCGCGGTATGGCAATGCTGCGGACCGGGTTCGATTCGAACTCGACAACGCTGCCTGCATCCGCACTCGACCTGATCAGCTCGCGCGGCGTCACACCCAGCAGGCGGCCCATCCAATGCGCCATATGGCTCTGATGCGCGAACCCCGTATCGAGCGCGATCTGACTCGCGTTGAGCTTGCCTTGCAGCAGCAGCGTTCGCGCGCGCTCCACGCGCCGCTGCACCACGTACTGATGCACCGGCATGCCGAGTGTCTCGCGAAACAGCACCTTGAAATGCGGCACGCTCAACTCGGCCAGCGCGGCCAGTTCGCTCAGCGTGAGACGCTGGTCGAGATGCGCTTCGATGTACTCGATCACGCGTGCGGCCGTTTTCAGCGCGAGCGTGCGCCGCTTGTTCTCGAGCGTCGGCGCTGCGCCGACCAGCCGCACCACCATCGCCGTACACAGGCTTTCGGCGTAGAGCGGATCGGATGACTCGTGCGCTTCGAGCTCCGCGCGTAGGGCCCAGGCGAGATGCTGAAAGCGCGGATCGCGCATCTGGAATTGCGGACGCAGTTGCGCGTCGCCCGATTTCAACGCGAGTTGCTCGACGGTCCGCTGCGCGAACGCCTCGCTGATCCACACGCTGAAAATCGTGCAGGCGGCTTCGTCGCTCCACTGCCCGTCGAGTCCGGCGGGAATCACGTCGGCATCGCCATGCGCCTGGATTCGCGAGTAGCGGCGCTCGTTGCACAGGCAGCGTGCCCTGACCGGTGCGCCCACATGCACGCCCACCCGGTGATATTTGAACGCGGGAATACGGTGCAAGCCCGCGGAAACGTTCACCAGTTCCGCGCCGAAGCCTTGCCAGCCGAGCAGCCTGCTCGAACGCAACACGACGCGGGAACCACTCTGCGGTTGCGGTATCGGTGTGACTGCATTCATTGCGTCCCTCTTGAATCACAATCCGTGTGTCTGCATTGTGCGGCGTTTTGCGCGGTTTCGCTCCGCTCTACGTAATTCATTGCGCCCGCCGCGGCGCGGCAAATGAAACCATCATCCGAATCTGCGCGGCACGATCCTTGCCCGCGCGCTTCCACGCCGCTATGTCCCTAAGATGAGGCCATACCGAGCCAACGAGGAGCGCAACGTGTTCGTGATTTTTGGAGCAGCCGGCAATGTCGGCACAGCAAGCGCGGCGGCATTACGCCGGGCTGGCCGCAACGTGCGTGCGGTGGTCCGCAACGAAAAACAGGGCGAATTCCTCGCGCAGATCGGCTGCGAGATCGCCGTTGCCGATCTGCGCGACGCCGCGACGGTGGCGCGCGCGATCTATGGCGCGCGTGCCGTGCAACTGCTGTGTCCAGTGCCACGTGGGCACGCCGATCCCGCACAGGCGATGCGGCGCATGATCGACGCGAGCGTCGCGGCATTGCGCGCCGATCCGCCGCCGCGCATTCTCGCGCTCTCCGACTACGGAGCGGAACACGCGGACGGCACGGGCATCACCACGCTGTTTCACGAGCTTGAAACGCAACTGCGAACCGTGGACTCGCAGTTGACGTTTCTGCGCGCCGCCGAACACATGCACAACTGGGCGCGCGTGCTGCCGATCGCGCTCGCGAGAGGCGCGCTGCCGAGTCTGCATCATCCGTTGAGCAAGCGCTTCCCGACCGTCGCCGCACAGGACGTGGGCGTGCTGGCCGCCGAGTTGTTGCTCGACGATAGCGTGCAGCCGGTCTCGCCGCGTGTCGTGAGCATCGAAGGCGATGCGCGCGTCAGCGCATTGGACGTCGCGCGCACGATCAGCGAACTGGCGGGCCGCGCAGTCGCGGCACGCGAAGTGCCGCGCGGCGATTGGGCCGCGATGCTGCAAGCCGCGGGACTCGGCGAACAGCACGCGCGTTTGATCACCGATCTCTACGACGCGCACAACGCGGGTCGCATCGATGTTGAAGCGGACATCAGCGAGCGGCGTTTCGGCGCGACGACGCTCGCGCAAGTATTGGCGGCGATTCTGCCGCGCGTGGCCGAAGCTGCGGCTACTGCCGACGGCACCGCTCGCTAGGGAGGAAGGACCGCATGCATACCTGCCCTTTGCTACGTGCATCGATCGATGCGCGCAAGGTCGAGCCCCAACATCGAACGCAGTCAACGCGCACGAGCACGCGCGCGCGCCGCTGGCTGGCGATGTCGGCAAGTCTGGTGGGATGGCTGGGCTGGCACGCGCTGCGGGACGTGCTCAATGCGATTCCCGACAGCAACGACGACTTCAGCCTGTTCTGATCCGCTGCGTTGCGAGACGACGGACGCGCAAAACAAAACGCCCGAGATGCAATCCCGGGCGCAAGATCTCGACGAATCCGCCGCTACAGCGCCGCCTGCGGCTCACACACGGCGGCCGGCGCACACGCGTGGCTCATTCGTTCTCGTCGAAGTAATGCCCGAACTTCACCTGCTTGGTGCGGATATAGCGCTCGTTTTCCTCGCGCATCGGAATCGCCAGCGCGACCCGCTCGCACACCGGAATGCCGTGCTTGGACAGCGTGTCGAACTTCTCCGGATTGTTGCTCATCAGGCGCACGGACGTGACCTTCAGCGTGCGCAGAATGCCCGCCGCCGAATCGTATTCGCGCGAGTCGTCCGGCAAGCCGAGATCGAGATTGGCCTCGACGGTGTCGCGCCCCTGCTCCTGCAGCGCATACGCGCGAATCTTGTTCGACAGGCCGATGCCGCGCCCTTCGTGGCCACGCAGATACAGCAGCACGCCGCAGCCTTCCGCCGCGATGTAACGCAGCGCGAGGTCGAGCTGCTCGCCGCAGTCGCAGCGGTACGAGCCGAGCACGTCGCCGGTGAGGCACTCGGAATGCAGGCGCGTCAGCACGGACGACTGGTTGGCGACGTCGCCCATCACGAGCGCGAGATGTTCGGCGCCGCTTTCGCACACGCGAAACACGTAGGAAGTGAACGTGCCGTAGCGCGTGGGAAGCGTGGCGGTAGCGTCGAGAATGACGCATTCGCCGTTGGGTGCGCCGTCTACTGCGGGCGACGGATCGTGAGACGTGAGCATGGCGTTAGACAGTGGTGCTGACATGAACCCGATCAAACCGGGAATAAGGTACGGACTGGGAGTTTACCGCTAATCGGCGTCCCGCACCCGTATGCCTTGCACGCAGCACGGAACCGGCGTCGCGGCGCGCCACGACTACCCGAGTTAAACGTCCGGCGCGCCACAGGTATTCCCGAAGTACCTCAGTGGCGCGTCACGCCTATACTGGAATGGCCTGTCCCTCACGACAGCGCGCCGCGCCGGCGTGCTGCACTGCGAAACGGAGCCGCTCCATGACAAGCGTTGCACAGCTTCTTAAAACGAAACCGAACAACACCACCGTTTTTACTGTCGGGGCCGACGACTCAGTCTATGAGGCAATCAAGCTGATGGCCGAAAAGGGCATCGGCGCGCTGGTCGTCACCGACGGCGATAGCATCGCCGGAATCGTCACGGAGCGCGACTATGCGCGCAAAGTCGTGCTGATGGACCGCTCCTCGAAGGCCACGCCGGTGCGCGACATCATGAGCAAGGCCGTGCGCTTTGTACGCCCCGATCAGACCACCGACGACTGCATGGCTCTCATGACAGAGCGGCGCATGCGCCACTTGCCCGTCATCGAGAATGACCGGCTGGTCGGCATGGTATCGATCGGCGACCTGGTGAAGAACATCATCGCCGAACAGCAGTTCACCATTCAGCAGCTCGAGTTCTATATTCACGGCGAGCGGCCCTGACGCACGGCCCACGCCGCGCAACCCCGCGCGCAAAAAAAGCCCAATCGGTCAAACGGTTGGGCGAAGCTACCTTGCGGCAGCGGAGGTTCCCTGGCTTGTGGACCGCGACTCGCGCGGCACGGCGTTCTTATGGCGCTCGCCGCGCTGCCGCCGCGTGTCGCGCCCAATCTATCCGCCGTTTGAAGCGGTGCGCGCCACCAATGCAGCACGCATTGCTATCGACTTCAGACGGCGTGCTGGCTGACTACTGGATCTGGTCTCAAGGCGAGGCGCTACGCGAACCACGGTTCGATTGAGCGGCGCGCTTCCGCCTCGATCGGCGTTCAGCAGGCAACCCGGCCGCGAGGGGCCGAATGCCTGCCCGGCTGCCTCGCTTAATTGCCGAAGTACACCGACTTCGGACCCGACATCGGCTGAACCACGCCGCCGGCTTGCGACGAACCACTCATGGCGCCGCCGTAACCGCTGGTGTCGGCGACGGGTTCCTGCGTTTGCGCGACCGCCGGGTTTTGCGCCTGGACGCGTTGTTCAGCAGCCTGAATGTCGGCCGGATAGGTCGAGTCGCTGGAGATCGCCGGGTTATAGCCGGCTTGTTCAACGCGCATCAGATCGGCGCGAACTTCCGCGCGGGTGACGGGCTGTTGGCTCGACTGAGCGAACGAAGCGATCGGAGCGGCGAGAACGGCTGCAATGGCGACTGCCTTGATGAGCGATTTCATGATGACTTACCTCCAGACTGGTTTTATTTGCGACGCTTGCCACACCATGTGAGAAGCGAGTGATTTCAGTCTAGTCACCAGATCGCCAAGGGAAAACCCTAGATTGCGAGATATATAATTGTCGGATTCGCAAAAATTGTCCAAAAATTACCGTAAAACTCGATCCAAATAGCATGCTTAACGTAATAATTGTCGGGATCGTAACCCTTTGTGTCTGACGTTTCAAAAATATCCCTGATCTGAGCGTGTTCTGCCGGCGTAGGCCTGATCGCTGGGCAAATTTACGCCCTCTTCGGCGCACCGGGCTGGGGCATCAGCAGCTTGCGCGGCCCGCTGACAAACGCGCTGCCGGGTTCAAAAAACCTGAGCGGTCGATGCATTTCGCGCGACAGGCCAATGCGCGTCGTCACACCCACCGGCACTTCGCCCCGCTCTATGACGCCGATCCACAAGCCGCGCCCCGCGCACAGATCCCAGCCGTCGAACGCCTGGCCGATACCGAGCGCCATGGTGAGCCGGCCGGGTCCCCGCGCGAGATCGCGCAGCGGCACGCCGGGCCGGCGCGCTTCCATCAGCGGCAGGCCCTCGAGCGGTTCGATCGCGCGCAACAGGATGCCGGCGCCGACCTCTTCCGCTTCGGCGGACATGTTGAGCATGTACGACAGCCCATAGGTCAACCGCACATACGCATGACCCGGCGCGAGAAACATCGAACCGTTATACGGACGACGGCCGATAAACGCATGACTGGTCGAATCCCCGAGCGGATACGCCTCGGTTTCGACGATTCGTCCGCTCATGCGCCCATCGGGCAGATCGTGCACGAGATATTTGCCGATCATGAAGCGCGCGAGTTCGACGGTATCGAGCGGTAAATCGTCACGAAGCAACGGCAGGATGGGAAGGAGCTGCTTCCGCATGCGTTAGGCCTTGTTTTTAAAGCGCATGGCGCTGGACATAAAAGTATGCGAACGACATGGGATGCGTGCGCCTGAGCCGCCGCGAGCCGCCAGAAACGGCGCGACGCACGCATGGCTTCCAGCGGTAGAACGCCATCGGTCAGTTTTCATCGGCCTGTTCGTTGTACCAAAACCTCACTTCCGTGCTGCGCCGCCATCACCATGGCACTAATTGGAGTATCGTGTGTTTCCGGCCTGCAGCACAGCCTTTGCCGGCCTACGTGTGTTTCGGCCCGCCCGAATCAGCATATAGATTGAAAGCATTCGCACGATCCGCAGCACCGTTCCATTCAGTTTTGATCCCGATGTACCTGCTGGTGTAGCGCACTGTCCCATCCGGGGGCGGTTGTACCCATGACAATAGGAGAGAGTTGAATGAAAGCATTTCCGGCAATCAAGATGATCGGCGGCGCGTTGATCGTTCTCGCGTCCCTCAATGCGTATGCGCAAAGCAGCGATGCCGCAGCCCCGGCGGCGGCATCGGCGTCGCCGACGGCCAAGCAGACCAAGGCGGCCAACCGCGCCATGGGCCGCAAAGTCCGCACCGCGCTGTCGAAGACGAAGGGCCTGAGCGTGGCGAACATCACCGTGCGCGCGCGTGGCGGCGCAGTGACGCTGGCCGGCACCGTGCCCGAGCAGCAGCAGATCGATCTGGCAACCCAGGCGGCGCAAGGCGTGGCCGGCGTGACGTCGGTCAAGAACGCCCTGACGATCCGTCCGGTCGGCCAGTAAAAGGGTGAACCTGCCGCAAACGAAATAGCCGGGCGCCATGCCTTCTCGCAGGGCATTGGCGCCACCGGACCGGCTTCGAGCGGTTTCGCCGGGCGCGCCGCACCGCGGTGTATGCCCGGCACACTGAGGTTCGCCCGATATCCGCCTTCAGCGAACGAAAGCGCCATGCATACCGGTCGCCGTAGCCATCGCGCATTAGCTACGCACCAGCCACGTCCACCACGCGCTATCCGCGCAATTCCGCGCGAGCCGATCCCGTTCACCAGTAGTCGCCGTTTGCGCCACAGCATGCCGGACGCAGAGTCGTCGTGTGTTCCCCAAGGAGCGACGGAAACCACTCGCGCCACCAACAATCCTTTATAATTTAAAGCGTTAGAGCGCGTTGCTTAGAATATGCATGAACATGTGCACTCGCTTCAAGCCAAGGCGGAAGCCGTTCGCGTCCGCCGGGCCATTCACTACAAGCATTGAAAGGAAGCCCGAATGACCACGCCCGCGACCGTTCTGCCCCGCTGGACCATTGCCGTGCCGTTCGTCGCGTGGATCGTGCTCGGTATCGCGTATGCCATGCCCGGCAGCGGACTGCTGCTCGTGCTGGTCGGCGTGGCGCTGTGCGCGGCGGTCTTCACGGCGGTGCATCATGCGGAAGTGGTCGCGCATCGCGTCGGTGAACCGTTCGGCACGCTGGTGCTGGCGGTGGCTGTCACCGTGATCGAAGTCGCGCTGATCGTCTCGGTCATGCTCACGTCCGGTCCGGAAAAGGCCGGTCTCGCGCGCGACACCGTATTTGCCGCGGTGATGATCGTCTGCAACGGCATCGTCGGCATCTGCCTGCTGGTGGGCGGCATCCGCCATCGCGAGCAGGATTTTCAAAGCCGTGGTGCCGCCGCGGCGCTGGCCGTGCTCGCGTCCCTGTCCGTGCTGACGCTGGTCATGCCGAACTACACGACCACCAGCGTCGGCCCGATCCTGTCGTCTTCGCAACTGGCGTTTGCCGGGGTGTCGTCCCTGGTGCTGTACGGCGTGTTCGTGTTCGTCCAAACCGTGCGCCATCGCGATTACTTCCTCGCCGGCGTGCCGGACGAAGACGTCCACGCCGCGCCGCCGAGCGCCGGCCAGGCACTGGCGGCCGGCGGTCTGCTGCTGGTGTGCCTCGTCGCGGTGGTGCTGCTCGCCAAGGTGCTCTCACCGGTGGTCGAAACCGCGGTCAAGAATGCGGGCGCGCCGCCGGCCGTGGTCGGCATTATCATTGCCGCGCTCGTGCTGCTGCCTGAAGGGCTCGCTGCCGTGCGCGCGGCGCGCGCCGACCGCTTGCAGAACAGTCTGAATCTCGCGTTGGGCTCGGCGCTGGCCAGCATCGGGTTGACCATTCCGACCGTCGCCGGCGTGTTTTTGTACACCCAGCAGCCGCTGGTGCTCGGCATCGACGGCAAGGAAACGGTGCTGCTCGTCCTCACGCTGATAGTCGGCACGCTGACGCTCAGCTCGGGCCGCACGACGATTCTTCAAGGCGCCGTGCATCTGTCGCTGTTCGCGGCGTACCTGTTTCTGTCGTTCGCGCCTTGACCCTGGACGTCAGAGCCTGAAGGACCGGCGTCGGATCGGCTGACCCACGCCGCCACGACAGCCGGACTACTCTTCCCAGTGCGCCGCGATCCAGTCGCGAAACAGATTCAGCTTCTGCTGATGCGCGACCGAGTCCGGGTACACGAAGTAATAACGCCACCCGGTCTTGAGCACCGTATCGAATGGCCGCACGAGGCGCTTGGCCGCCACGTCCTCGTCGATCAGTGCAAGGTCGCTGATCGCGACGCCGAAGCCCTGTAATGCGGCGTTGGTCGCCATATCTAGGGTGTCGAAGCTCGGGCCGTGCTCGGCGTCGATCGCCGTGGCGTTCGCGGCATCGATCTCGGTCACCTTGGCGAGCCACATTTTCCAGTCGCGATGATCGCGCGTGGGATGCAGCAGCGTGTGGCGCGCGAGGTCGGCCACCTCGGCAAGCGGCTTATCTTTCAGCAGATCGGGCGCGCACACGGGCGTCAGACGCTCCTCGAACAAGGGCACCGCCTGCACGTCCGCCCCCGGCGACGAGCCGTAAATGATCGCGGCATCGAACGGTTCGAGCTGGAAATCGACGTCGTGCTGCCACGTGGTCGTGATCTGCACGTGCAGCTCGGGATATTCGGCCTGGAAGCGCATGATCTTCGGCAGCATCCAGCGCATCACGCAGGTCGGCACTTTCAGCGCGAGATCGGTGCGCTGCCGGGTCAGGCGCAGCGAAATTTCCTCGATGCGCGCGAAGCTCTCCTTCACGGCCGGCAGCAGCAATTCCCCTTCGGCGGTGAGCGTCAGGCCTTTCGCATGACGCTTGAAGAGCGGAAACTTGTAGTAATCCTCGAGCGCGATGATTTGCCGGCTGACCGCGCCCTGCGTCAGGCATAAGTGGTCGGCGGCGCGCGTGAAACTGCGATGCCGCGCCACGGTTTCGAAAATCTGCAGCGCGTTGAGCGGCGGTAGGCGTCGCATCGTGGGTGTCCAGTCCGATCAGGAAAAGTCATTGCGTGGGCGTGGCGGTGCCGGTCGTCGCGTACCGCCAAAACACCTCTCGCGGGCCTACAGGATACGCGATCACAAATTGACGCGCGGGAAGCCAGCGACGCGCCGGCCATGCATTCGGCTCATGCCGACAGCGGGCCCTGCGGCCAATCAAACTGTCGCGCACCGACACAGGGCAAAACACGTTCGCAACCGCACCAGAACCGAGCTTTCCTCATACCTCAGGAAGGACGCGAATCGTCGACAAAGCATGGACGTTAACCCGCATGCGCTACTGCCTCGGCGCTCCCGCCGTGTGACGGGCGCGCGCCACCCCGGTCGCACGACGGCCGTTGCATGAGATTACGTCATGCTGTCCATGCGCATATTTCGTTTGTTGAGGGATTTTGGCAAACCTAGAGTGCATCCACACGCAGCGCAGGCAGGCAACGCGAATCAGCGAGGCAATGGCGGCGGTCACAGCGATATCACCAGCGAACCGGCACTCAACGAGGCGTTCAACACAGGAGACCGCCATGCAAGAGATCAAACGGGGTAGAAGGCAGGCCATCAAGGCGCTTGGCGCGGCGCTCGCGGCGTCCACCTTGCCGATGCCGTTCATCAACCTGCGCGCGCAGGAACACAATTTCAGCGGCAAGACGCTGCGCCTCCTGACCTGGTCGGACGACACGGGCGCTGCCGCTTTGCGCAATATCGCCGCCACGTTCACGGCGGAAACCGGCGCCAAAGTAATCGCCGACCGTGCCGACGGCACCTCCGGCATGGTCGCCAAAGTCAAAGCCGCGCGCGATCGCCCCACTTACGACGTCATCACATTGGCCGGCGTGGGCGCGGCCGGCCTCGGCGACGCCGGTCTGCTGATGAAGCCCGATCTGGACAAGCTGCCGAACCTGAAAGACGTCGCGGCGCAATACCGCACGGGCGCGAACGGCTTCGGCGTCGGCTACCTGCTGTGGTCGGATGGGTTGATCTACAACACGTCGACGGTCAAGACCGCGCCGGCGTCGTATGAAGCCTTGTGGGATCCCAAATACGCCGGACGCCTGTTCCTGCCGCCACCCGAGTGGGCCGAAGCGGTGGACCTGGCGATCATCGCCGCGAAAATGAACGGCGGCTCGCAACAGAACATCGAGCCGGGCTTCAAGAAACTGATGCAGCTGAAAGATCGCGTCATGACGCTCGGCGAGAACCCGAACCAGGTGGCCGATCTGTTCCGCACCGGCTCGCTCGATATCGGCGGCATCTATTCGCCGGCGTTCTTCCCTGCCCAGATCCGCAAGCCCGAGTACAAGATGGGCGTGACCTACGGCATGAAAGAAGGCTTCGCCACGCAACTGATGTTCACCGTGATCCCCAAGTCGCATCCGGGCGACAGCGATCTGATCCACGCCTTCATCAACCATTCGCTCGACGCGGGCGTGCAAGGCCGCATGGCCGCCGACGTGCTGAACGGCCCGGTGAATTCGAAAGCGGTGATTCCCGCCGAGAGCCGCGCGTTCGTGCCGAGCCCGCAGCAGATCGCCGAGAAAGCCGTGCTGCACGACGACAAGGCGCTCGCGGTGGTACAGCCGGCGTGGATCAAGCGTTACACCGAAATCTTCTCGGCATGACCGCGATGCTCGCGCGCTTTTCGCGGCGTGTTTCATCGGCGTCCGCTGCTTCGGCGGACGCGTCCTCTCCCGGACCGGACACGCCCGCCGGCACCGCGCTGGCGAAAGCGCGGCCATGGCTGCTGCTCGCGCCGATTCTGCTGTTTCTCGCCATCCTCGGCGCGGCGGCGCTGGTCGTGCTGCGCATGAGCTTCGGCACGCAGGGCAACGAGTGGCGCGGCTTCACGCTGCAAAACTACGCGGACCTGCTCGACGGCTACTTCCTGAAGTCGTTGTGGCTCACGTTGAAGCTCGCGTTCCAGAGCATGATCTGCGCGGTGCTGCTGGCGATTCCGGTCGCGCTGGCCATGGCGCGCACGAAGTCGCGGCTCGCGCGGCGGCTTCTGCTCGCAGGCGTATTACTGCCGCTGCTCGTCAATCTGCTGCTGCAGGGCTATGGCTGGCTGATCATTCTCGGGCCGGCCGGTCTGCTCAATCACGCGCTGCTCGGCAGCGGCTTCGTGCAACGTCCGTTGATGTGGCTGTACCGCGAAAACGGCGTGCTGCTCGGTCTGATCCAGACGGCGTTTCCACTCGCCGTCCTGCCGCTTTCGAGCGCGATGCGCGCGGTCTCGAGCTCCTACGAAGAAGCCGCCGCCACGCTCGGCGCGACGCGCTGGCAAACGCTGCGTCACGTGCTGTTGCCTTTGGCGATGCCCGGTCTCGTGTCCGGCGCGCTGCTCGTGTTCGCCTACAACGCGAGCGCGTTCGCCGTACCGCTGCTGCTCGGCGGACGCCGCGTGCCGATGCTCGCCGTGCTGGTGCACGATCAGGTCGCGCCCTTGCTGAACTGGCCAGCGGCCTCCGCGTCGGGCGTCGTTTTGATGGTCGCCACGCTGACGGTGATGGCGTTGTCGCAGCGCCTCGTGCGCCGCACGCAGCGTCTTTCCGAGGAGCCTCACGCATGAGCACGCCCGTTCAAACCGCTCCCGCGCGCATGCCGGGCTCGCCGCGCTCACCACGCCTCGCGGCCGTCATGCCCGGCCAACTCGGCAAGTCTACCGCCCTGCTTGCGGCGATCGTGCTGTTCCTCGCCGCGCTGCCGATCCTCACGATGATCACCATGTCGTTCAGCGCGGCCGACACGCTCGAATTCCCGCCGCACGCCTACGGCTTGCACTGGTATCGCGCCGCGTGGCACAGCTTCGTGTCGCCGGACGCGAGCGACACGCTGTCGATGGGCGCCGCGTTGCGCACGAGCCTGATCGTCGCGCTGTCGACCATGGTCATCGCCACGCTCGTCTCGGTGCCCGCCGCCTACGCGTTGAGCCGCTACCGCTTTCGCGGCAAGCCCGCGGTCGAACAACTGGTCGCGTTGCCGCTCGTCTACCCGCTGGTGATGCTCGGCCTGTCGCTGCTGCTGGTGTTCAACGTGCTGCCGGTCGAACTCGGCGTGTTCCGCCTGATCATCGCGCATGTGATTCTGGCGCTGCCGTTCACCGTGAAGAATTGCGCGGCGTCGGTCGCCGCCATCGGCCCGGAGTTCGAAGAGGCTGCCTGCGTGATGGGCGCGAGCCCGAGCCGCGCGCTCGTCGACGTGATCCTGCCGCTCATGCGCCCCGGCATTCTCGCCGGCATGCTGTTCGCGTTCATCATCTCGTTCAACGAATTCACGGTGACGTTCTTCCTCTATGGCATCGATACGATGACGCTGCCGGTGTGGCTCTACAGCCGCACGGTGTCGTCACTCGATCCGACCGTGTTCTGTTTCGCCGTGTTCATCGTCGCGATCGACTTCGCACTGATCTGGCTGCTCGAAAAGCTGATCGGCGACGAAGGCGTCGCTTTGTGAACCTGCGCACTTGTGGCGCTTGACTGCTGGAGCATCCGATGACCCATTTAACCTTGCAGGCCGTGACACGGCGTTTCGGCGCGGCGCATGCCGTCGACAGCGTCGATCTGAGCGTGCCCGACGGCAAGCTGGTGTGCTTTCTCGGCCCGTCCGGCTGCGGCAAGACCACGCTGCTGCGGATGATCGCCGGGCTGGAAACGCCGACCTCCGGCAGCATCCATTTCGCCGGGCGCGACATCACGCGACTGCCGGCGAACCAGCGCGACTTCGGCATGGTGTTCCAGTCTCTCGCGCTGTTTCCGCATATGACGGTCGCGCAAAACATCGCGTATCCGCTGAAGCTGCGCAAGACCGCGAAGGACCAGCAGACGCGCCGCGTGGCCGAGTTGCTGGAACTGATCCAGTTGCCGCACATGGCGAACCGGCCGGTCACGCAACTCTCCGGCGGCCAGCGTCAGCGCGTGGCGATTGCGCGCGCGATCGCCTCGCAGCCGAAACTGCTGCTGCTCGACGAGCCGCTCTCCGCGCTCGACGCCAAGCTGCGCGAGGCGATGCAAGTGGAGATCCGCTTGCTGCAGCAGCGTCTGGGCATCACGACGATCATGGTCACGCACGATCAGCGCGAAGCGATGACGATGGCCGACGAAATCGTCGTGATGGAGAAAGGCCGCATCGCCCAGGTCGGCAAGCCGCTCGATATCTACCGCGATCCGGTCAGCGAGTTCGTCGCCGACTTCATCGGCCTCGGCAATATCCTGCCGGTCACGTACGACGGCGCGGGCGGCGTGAGCCTGCCGGGCGGCCGGCGCATCAGCGTCGTGCAACCGGCGCGCGTGCCGGAGTCCAGCAGCGACATCCGTCTGCTGATCCGCCCGGAAGACGTGTGCGTAAAAGCGGCGTCCGACGCAGCGGGCCCGAACCGGCTGCAAGGCACCGTCACGTTTATCCGCGACGTGGGCGCGTCGCTCGAAGCGACCATCGACTGCGCCGGCTTCGTCCTGACCGCCGCCACCACGCCGCGCGAGACGCCGGGGCTCACGCTCGGCATGCCAGTGCTCGCGGAATTGCCGCCGCATGCGTGCAAACTGATCGCCGCACGGGCCAGGCACTGAAGCGCATTGAAACGCGCGCTATTGACTCACACCGACTCGTCCATTCCAATACCGACATTTTCGACAGAGGAAAGATCATGATCCACCGCCCCGCTACCCAATCCCGCACCCGCCGGGTGTTCGCCACGCTCGCCGCGACGCTCGCCTTTACCGCTCTCGGCGCGCTGTGCGCGTTGCCGTCGGCCGCGCATGCGGACGCGCTCGACAACATCGCCAAGACGGGCACGGTGCGCATCGGCGTATTCGAAGACTATCCGCCGTTCGGCTCGATCGGCCCGGACATGAAGCCGATGGGCTACGACATCGACGTCGCCAACCTGATCGGCAAGGCGCTCAACGCCAAGGTCGAACTCGTGCAGGTGACGGGCGACAACCGCATGGCCTATCTCGCCGACCACAAGGCGGACATGCTGCTGTCGGTCGGGCAGACGCCGGAACGCGAAAAGGTGATCGACTTCTCGCAACCGTACGCGCCGTACTACCTTGCCGTGTTCGGCCCGAAAGCCCTGCCCGTGAAGAACGCCGCCGATCTCGCCGGCAAGTCGATTTCGGTCGCGCGCGGCACGCTGGAAGACCTGAGCGTGACCAAGATCGCGCCGCCCACGGCGAACATCAAACGTTTCGACGATCCTAACGGCGCAATTTCGGCGTTTCTTTCTGGTCAGGTACAGTTGATGGTAGTCGGCAACGACGTCGGCGCCACGATTCTCGCGCGTCATCCCGCCAACGATCCCGAGCAGAAGTTCTCGCTGTTCAGCTCGCCGGATCACGTCGGTTTGAACAAGAACGAGCCGCGTCTGAAACAGAAGGTCGACGAAACGATTGCCAAGGCCCGCAAGGACGGCACCATGAACGCGATTTCGCAGAAATGGCTGCGCGCGCCGCTGCCGGCCGACCTCTGAACCTTTTTTGCGCGGACCATGAAGCGTGGTCCGCGCCGGAGTTTGACCTCACGATGAGCGCCACGCCATGACTTATGCGTTCGATTTCAGCGGCTTCGGCCTCTATGCGGGGATGCTCGCGCGCGGCGTCGCCGTGACCCTGGGGCTGACGGCCGTCTCGACTTTGCTCGGCGGGATCGTCGGCATTGCCGGTGCGAGCGTCGCCGTGGCCGGGCCGAAATGGGCGCGCTGGGTGGTGGCGAGTTATGTGGAACTGATCCGCAACACGCCGTTCATCGTGCAGTTGTTCTTCGTGTTCTTCGGCTTGCCGAGCCTCGGCATCCATATCGATGAAGTGCAGGCCGCGATTCTGGCCATGACCGTCAACCTCGGCGCCTACGCCATAGAGATCGTGCGCGCCGGCATCGACTCGATTTCGCGCGGCCAGGTGCAGGCAGCGCAGGCGCTTGGTCTGCACGGGCGCCAGGTGTTTCGCTTCATCGTGCTGCCACAGGCCATCGCCAACGTGTTTCCCGCGCTGCTGAGCCAGGTGCTGATCGTGATGCTCGGCTCGGCGGTGGTCTCGCAGATCTCAGTGCCCGATCTCACGTATGCGGCCAACTTCATCCAGTCGCGTAACTTCCGCTCGTTCGAAAGCTACCTGATCATCACCGCGACGTATCTGGTGCTGTCGATCGTATTGCGGCAAATCCTCAACCGGCTCGGCCGCGGTCTGTTCGCGGGCCGTGCGGCGCGCGGCAACGAGAGCGCGCCGCGCAACTGGCGCAATCGCCTGATGTGGCGCGGCGCCCGCACCCTGCCCACGGAGCGTTGATCATGGTCGAATTCACGCTGTGGGACATTGCCCGCAATCTGTTGCTCGCCGCCCGCTGGACGGTGCTGCTGTCGCTGATCGCGTTTGTCGGCGGCGGCATCGTCGGGCTGATTCTGCTCGCGATGCGCGTGTCGCCGATTGCCTGGCTGCGCCGCATCGTCGTGGTGTATGTGGAAGTGTTTCAGGGCACGCCGCTGCTCATGCAGCTCTTTCTGGCGTTCTTTGGTTTGCCGCTGCTCGGCGTCGATGTGTCGCCGTGGGTCGCGGCCACCGTCACCTTGACGCTCTACACGAGCGCGTATCTGGTCGATATCTGGCGCGGCTGCGTCGAAGCCGTGCCGCGCGGCCAGTGGGCCGCGGGCGCGAGTCTCGGCATGACCTTCGGTCAGCAGCTGCGCTATATCGTGTGGCCGCAGGCGCGGAAAATCGCGGTGGCGCCGACGGTCGGCTTTCTCGTGCAAGTGGTGAAAAGCACGGCGCTCGCGTCGATCATCGGCTTCACCGAATTGACCAAGACCGGCACCATGATCACCAACGCCGCGTTCCGCCCGTTCCCGATCTACGGCATGGTCGCGATGATTTACTTCGCGATGTGCTTCCCGCTGACGTGGTACGCGCGGGTGCTGGAAAAACGGCAGAAGGTGGGCCAGCATCGCTGAGATTTCGCGCAGCGCGGCGAATTGAAAAAGCGGCAACCGTGCACAACGGTTGCCGCTTTTTTATTGCCGCCGTGAGAGGACTAGCGAGCCGCGTGCGTCGACTTGCGCAACTTCGCCACGTCGTCCGCCGTCACCGCCGGCGCGCCGTTGTTCCAGCCGGCCCGCACGAAAGTCAGCACGTCGGCGATCTGCTGGTCGTTGAGCACCGGCGCGTACTTCGGCATCGGATACGGCGCGGGAATGCCGCCGATCACCAGATCCTCGGTGCCGTTCAACGTCACGTTGATCAGCGACGACGGATCCTTCTCCAGCACGTTCGGATTGCCGGACAACGGCGCCAGCATCGGCGCGAAGCCGCGTCCGTCGACACCGTGGCAGTGCATGCAATACGCCGTATAGACGCGCGCGCCGGCATCGTTCGCGGGACGGTTGAGTGACACCTTCGTCGCCTGCGGGTCGTACCTATAAGGCGGCGCACCGTTGCCGCCCGCCGGCGGCAGCGACTTCAGATACGTCGACATGGCCGCGATGTCCGTATCGTTCATGCCCTGCGTGCTGTTATTGATCACGCTGGTCATCGAACCGAACGCCGAGGCATGGCGATTCGCGCCGGTCTTCAGGAACGCCTGCAGGTCCTGATCGTTCCAGCGGCCCAGACCGACGTTCTGCTCGCCGGTGAGGTTGGCCGCGAACCAGCCGTCGAGCACGCCGCCGGTGAGGAACGCACTGCCGCTTTCGTCGAGCGCCTTCTCCTGGAACGCGATGCCGCGCGGCGTGTGGCACGACCCGCAGTGTCCGAGCCCCTGAATCAGATACGCGCCGCGGTTCCAGGCCACGTCCTTGCCCGACTTGTCCTGATAGACGCCTTTATCGAGGAACACCATGTTCCAGAATTTCAACGGCCAGCGCATGTTCATCGGCCACTTGATGTCGGCCTCGCGATTCGCCTGCTGCACCGGTGCCACGCCGCTCATGAAATACGCATACAGCGCTTTCATGTCGTCGTCGTTGACCTTGGCGTAGGACGGATACGGCATCGCCGGATAGAGGTTGTGGCCGTCTTTCGCGACGCCTTCGCGCATCGCCCGCGCGAAGTCCTCTTCCGTATAGGCGCCGATGCCGGTCTGCTGGTCGGGCGTGATGTTGGTGGTGTAGATCTGGCCCATCGGCGTGGTCATCGGCAAGCCGCCCGCGAACGGCTTGCCCTTGGGCGCCGTATGACAGGCGACGCAATCACCGACCTTCGCCAGATACGCGCCGCGTTGCACCAGCGCGGGATCGGCTGACTGCGCGGCCGCCTGCGCGAACAACGGCAGTGTCACGAACAACGCCGCACCGAAACCCTTCAATGTGTTTTTCATGTCTGGCTCCGGTCAGGCGGTTTGCAGTTGGCTGCCGACCGGCAATTGCCGCAGCCGCTTGCCGGTGGCCGCGTAAATCGCGTTGGTCAGCGCGGGCGCGAGCGCCGCCGTGCCCGGTTCGCCGATGCCCCCGGGCGCCTCGCTGCTCTTCACGATATGCACCTCGATAGGCGGCGTCTGATCGATGCGCAGCATCCGGTAGTCGGTGAAGTTGCTCTGCTCGACGCGGCCGTCCTTGATCGTGATCTCGCCGTAAAGAGCCGCGGTGATGCCGAAGATGATGCCGCCCTGCACCTGCGCCTCGATCGTGTTCGGATTGACCACCATGCCGCAATCGACCGCGCACACCACGTGCTTGACCGCCACCTCGCCCTGATCCACCGCGACGTCGACGACGATCGCAAAGAAGCTGCCGAACGCGTGCATGACCGACACGCCGCGCCCTTGCCCCTTCGGCACCGCGCCGCCCCAGTTCGCCGCCTGCGTGGCGACGTTGAGCACGTTCAGTGCGCGCGGTGTCTTGCCGAGCAGATCCTGACGGTATTTGACGGGATCGACTTTGGCCTGCGCCGCGAGTTCGTCGATGAAACTCTCCACCACGAAGGTGCCGCGCGTCGGTCCCACGCCGCGCCAGAATGCGGTGGGCACCGCGTGCGGCTCCTCGCGCACGTAGTCGACCAGCTGATTCGGCAGGTCGTATGGCAGATCCGACGCGACTTCGACCGCATCGGGATCGAGGCCGTTCTTGAAAGCGGGCGGCGCGAACCGCGCCAGCACCGAGGAACCGACGATGCGATGTTGCCACGCGACCGGTTTGCCATTGGCGTCGAGCCCGGCCGAAATCTTGTCGTAGTAATACGGGCGGTACATGTCGTGCTGAATGTCTTCTTCGCGCGTCCAGACCACCTTCACCGGCGTCGACACCTGTTTGCCGACCTTCACCGCCTGCGTGACCATGTCGAACTCGAGCCGTCGCCCGAAGCCGCCGCCGATCAGATGGTTGTGCACGACGATCTTGTCGGCGGGCAGGCCCGTGACGGCCACGGCGGCATCCACCACGCGCGTGGGCACCTGTGAGCCGAGCCAGACATCGCAACCGTCGGGGCGCACATGCACCGTGCAGTTGATCGGCTCCATGGTGGCGTGCGCGAGGAACGGCTGCTGATACACGGCGTCGACGCGCGTCTTCGCATTGGAAAAGGCATTGCCGACGTCGCCGTCCTT
This sequence comes from Paraburkholderia sp. FT54, assembly GCF_031585635.1. Taxonomy (NCBI): domain Bacteria; kingdom Pseudomonadati; phylum Pseudomonadota; class Betaproteobacteria; order Burkholderiales; family Burkholderiaceae; genus Paraburkholderia; species Paraburkholderia sp. FT54. The sequence goes on from NZ_CP134196.1 coordinate 1,679,253, forward strand.
GCGCGCCACCGCGCCGTTGCGCTGCGAGGCGTTGGCGAGATCGTCGACGATCTGCTTCATCGACAGGTTCGCTCCCGCGCCTTCGTTCCACTTGATGACGAGCGCCTGCACGCCGCGTTTGGCGGCCCACGTATGGTCGCCAATCACCGCGACCGCGTTGTCGATCTTGACGACCTGGCGCACGCCGGGGATTTTTTTCGCGTGGGTGTCGTCGACGCTGGCGAGTGTGCCGCCGAACACCGGGCAGTTCGCAATCGCCGCGTAGACCATGTCGGGCACACGCACGTCGAGCCCGAACATCGCGGTGCCGTCTACTTTCTCCGGCGAATCGAGGCGCTTCGCCGCCGTGCCGATCAGCTTGAAGTCCTTCGGATCCTTGAGCTTGACGTTCTGCGGCGCGGGCAGACTGGCGGCTGCGCTCACCAGTTGACCATAGCCGATGCTGCGGTTGCTGGCCGCGTGAATCACCTGCCCGGCCTGCGCATGACAGCTTGCCGGGTCGACCTGCCATTGCTGCGCCGCCGCGCTGATCAGCACAGTGCGCGCCGTTGCGCCCGCTTTACGCATGGGCTCCCACGCGTAGCGGATCGAGGTCGAGCCACCCGTGAGCTGGCCGCCGAGCAGCGGGTCCATGAAGAGCTTCTCGTTCGGCGGCGCGTGATCGACGGTGACCGTGTCCAGCGGTACTTCGAGCTCCTCGGCGATCAGCATCGGAATCGACGTGTAGACGCCCTGGCCCATCTCGACCTTCGGAATCACGAGCGTGACCTTGCCTGCCGTGTCGATCTGGATGAACGCGTTCGGCGCGAACACACCGCTTTGCGGCGTTTCCACGCCGTCGCCGCCGATCACGGATTTGCCGGCCTTCTGATCCTGGCTGGCGGCCGGCATGCTGAAGCCGAGCAGCAGGCCGCCGCCGGCCGCCGCCCCCACCGTCACACCGAACTTCAGAAAGGTGCGGCGTGACAAGCCACCCGCGGCGCGCGCGTCGGCTTTCGACGGCTCCGCGCCGTTGTGCGCATCGAGCAATCCCTGGGACATGTCATGCCCCCTTCGCGGCTTGCTTGATCGCCGCGCGGATGCGGTTATACGTCCCACAGCGGCAGATATTGCCGGCCATGGCGGCGTCGATGTCCGCATCGGTAGGATTGGGGTTGCTCGCCAGCAGCGACGCCGCCGACATCACCTGCCCCGACTGACAGTAGCCGCATTGCACCACGTCCAATTGACGCCATGCCTGCTGCACTTTCTGGCCTGCCGGCGTGCTGCCCACTGCTTCGATCGTGGTGATCTTCCTGTCACCGACAGCCGCCGCCGGCAACACGCACGAGCGCACCGCCACGCCGTCGAGATGCACAGTGCACGCACCGCATTGAGCGATGCCGCAACCGAACTTCGTACCGGTCAGACCGACCAGATCGCGCAAGACCCACAGAAGGGGCATGTCGGGCGGCGCGTCGACGGTGTGCGTCTGGCCATTGATATTCAGCGTTGTCATTGAGCGGCTCCGAGTGGGGTTATTGTTTGGCAGGCTGTTTAGACAGAGACGTCGAACCAAAAGGTAAAGACTCGCAGCGTTTATTCGACAACCCGGACTAATGCGCGTCGCGGCTTTCCGGTCGTTGCAAACGGCGATCGATGCACGGGCGCGAACGTGCGGATACTGACCGGCGAATTGTAGACGCGCATTAGAAAGTTCGCCTCGCGGCTGCGCGCCGCCGGGCGCACGGAAAAAATATCGCGCGCGCGGATTGCATGGTTGAAAGGTGTTTTTAATCGACGGGAGATTATCCGCGTATCGGCCCGAGCGGCCGGCCTTTATCCGGTCAGTGAATCTTGTTGAATCAATGCCGGGCGATTTTGATAGCATGGATGCGGTCTGACTGACCATCCGAAGGAGTAGCACACATGGACGACTCGCAATGCACTCAATTCCTCTCGGACATTCGCCGACCGCTATTGGCGCTGCACAAGGCCATTCTCGATCACGAGCGTGCCGTGTACGAAAAGGAATTCGGCCCGGTCACGCCGGCGGCTTTCCTGCAGGTGCTCATCAACGGTTCGGGCTTCCGCTGGCTCACGCCGCTCTCGACGGTCATTGCGAACGTCGACGAAATTCTCGACGACAGGGAAGCCGAAGCCGCCGACCGGACCGCCGCAGCCGAAGCGGTGACGGGGCTGTTCTCGCCCGACCAGCCGAACAATGCGTTTCTGCCGCGCTATCTGCCGCTGTTGCAGGCCGATCCGGCGATCCTGCATCAGCATGGCCAGGTGTCGCAGTTGTTGCGAGGGATTGAATCGAAGTAGCCGGTTGCGCGCGGCCTTGTGCTCGCGTGGTGTGAGTTCTGGCCTCGTTTTGCCCTGCGGGTTGCCGGCAGTGTGCGTGCATGTTCGTTTGCCGTTGAAACGGATGCGCGACCGGGTCACGGTTGAATTTGCCTGGCTTTGCTGAATAAAACAAAGGTGAGCTTTTGCGGGAGACGTTCCGAGCAGGCTACGAAAAGCCGGTCAGCATGCTTCACGAAGCCCTGCCAACCAAGGTAAGCAGACTTTCTCGCGACGCTCGTCGCTATGCAAAACTGGCTTTTTCCCGAAAGCTAGACGTTTCGCGATCAGTTCGTGCGGTTCAACGTAGCCAGCATACCGGAAGCGCGCTTTCAGGCGGTCCCGAAAGCCGGTCACCTGATGCAGGAAGATGCGCCGGAAGCGATCATCGCCGCGGCGCTGCGGTGGTTCGATTGAGGGCTCGCGCCTAGCCGCGTCCTTGCGGCAGATAGGGCATGGGATCGATCGGCTTGCCGTCGCGTCGCAACTCGAAGCCCACCGAAACGCGCGAATTGTTTTCGTCGCCCATTTCGGCAATCTGCTGGCCCTGCACGACGATATCGCCAGTCTTGACCAGCAACTTGCGGTTGTGCGAGTAGGCGGTCAGAAAGTCCTTGTTGTGCTGGACGATGATAAGACTGCCGTAGCTGTTCAGCCCCGTGCCGGCGTACATCACCTTGCCATTGGCCGCGGCCCGCACCGGGTCGCCCGGCTTGCCGCCAATTTCGATGCCGCGCGTTTCGCCCGGCTGGAATCCCTCGACTACACGCCCGCCCGCCGGCCAGGCCAGCGATACGCCGTTCGCGTGCCGCGCGGTTTGCTGCGCCACTTCGCGTGCTTCAGCGGCGCTGAGCGCGGGCGACTGCACGGCTTGCGCGGACTGCGCCGCAGCCGGCGTGGATGCCGCCGACGCCGTTTGCCGTGCCGCGACCGAGGCCGCCGGCGCGGACGCCGCGGCGGCCTTCGCTGCAGCATTGGCCGCATTCACCGCCCGTACCGTTTCCGGCGACGCGACGTGCAGCACCTGTCCCGGCTTCAGGCGCGACGACGCCTTCAATCCATTCCACGCCTGCAACTGCTTCATGCTGCAATGGTGATGCTGCGCGATGCGCGCCAGGGTATCGCCACGCCTGACGCGATACACCAGCGGCGGCGATTTCTTGAGCAGCGCGCTCTGGTCGGCGCTGATCCCGGTCGGCGCGGCCGCTGTCGCATCGGACGTCGGTGCGCTTGCCGCCGGCACAGCGGACGCCGCCGCCGCGCCCGCAGCCGCGCCTGTCTGCGCGCCCTGCTGCCCCACATTCGCACAACCGCCGACCGCCAGCGCGACCCATACGCCAGCAAGACTGGCCATCATTGTTCTGTCGAAGCGCTTTCCCATCTTGTTCGACTCCTGCCTCGTTCATTGGCGACCTGGATGCCGCCTTGTCGCGTGCGATGCGCGCGCCCGGACGGCGCGCTGCTTCTTTTGCGACACGGCGAAGCCGCTTCGTGCGGCGCTCACCCATGCCCTGCCGACCAACCCAACCCTTCGCCTTCACAAGCTGCCGGATGCGCGGGACGCGCATGTGCAGCCCGCCAGATCAGCCAATCTTCCGCGAAAAGGGCCAGATTGCCGTTGAAAATTCAAGCGGAATTGTAAAGTGCGTTTTATAAAAAACGCGCCAACCCACACACTCTGATACAAACCTTACGCGCCGTATTGCAGACATCGTTGCGCGTGCAACCTGTACGACGGCGGCGCGTGCCCGTCGGGCATCCGCGTAACCGCCGCAAGTCCGGTCGTTACCGGCTTTCTTCATGCGCCACTGGCGGATAAACGTCCGCATCCGCACGCCGTGCAAACGCCCCCATGGCGAAGCCCCCGGCAAGCGCACGATACCGTTTGGTTTAACGGCAGAGTGCGGTCGAAACTTGAATTGTCAGCGGCGGCGGCCTTAGGCGTCGAATAAGAGTCGTGTCGGAACGCGGACGGACCGGCGTCCGCCTGGCTCGATGGAACGCGGCTAGCTGTAGTACTGCCTTGGTACTTCACGTAGCCGACCGGACGATGCGTGAAGGGCAGCACCGGCAGAACGGGATTGCGATTGTCTTCAGTGGGCCAGGCGCTGGCGTCGGGGGATGTATTCACCTTGAGCTTCAATTGGCTGCCCTGCGGCAAGGGCCGCGATTTTCGCGCTGACTCGCCGCAGGGTGCGTCAAATTTTGCGCTCCAGCTCGGAAATAGTGGATTGGGTATCGACCGTCAAATTCGCGGTTTCACAGCGGTTCTTGACGGCTTTCCCTTTTTAGTCAGTATGTCGAACTATGCGCGCATTATGCTGATGCCCAACACCTCGAACGGCGCGGTCAGCGCCTCGGCCGTATTCCGTTCGACAACGAGCGTGCTCGCTGCCGTCACGTCTGCGATCTTGTATGCCGAAGCCGCATTGAGTTTTTCCGCCGAAGCCAGCACCACCGTCTCCGCGGCATGTTCCGCGAACGCGCGTTTCACGTAGGCCTCTTCCATGTCGCCGGTGCTCAGGCCCGCTTGCGGATGCACGCCCGTCACGCCCATGAAATACAGGTCCGCGCGAATGTGACTGAGCGCTTCGATCGCCGCGGCGCCGACGTTGACCATCGAATGCCTGAACAGGCGGCCGCCGATCATCACGACCTCGAGTTCGGCATGCTCCGCGAGTTCGACGGCGATGCTCGGGCTATGCGTGACGATCGTCGCGCGCAAGTCACGCGGCAAATGGCGCGCCAGTTGCACCGCGGTCGTGCCGCCATCGACGAACGCAATCTGGCCAGGCGCGATCATGCCCGCCGCCGCCCGGCCGATCGACGCTTTCGACGTCGACTCGATACGCTCGCGCCCGGCAAAGTCCACCGCCGCCGGCGACGCCGGCAATGCGCCGCCGTGCACGCGCTGAAGCTGGCCCTCGGCGGCGAGTTCGCGCAGATCGCGGCGAATCGTGTCCTCGGAAACCTCGAATTCGGCGCTCAAGGATTTGGCGATCACCTGCCCGTTGCGCTTGAGCGCTTCCAGTATCAGTTGCTTTCTTTGCGACGTAAGCACGGCGGCGGTTCTCGGCGAGTTCCAATGATTTGCACGAAATTACTTGTTTTTGCACGATATCGCACGATACCATGATTCGCAGGCGGGACGAACCGCATTTTCCGATCGAACAGGATGCGAGCCATGAATGAAATCGCCGGGCGAGTCAGGATTGTCGACGTCGAGGTGTTGTCGGACGACTGGTACGTGCTGAAGAAGACCACCTTCGACTACCAGCGCGCCGACGGCAGCTGGCAACGCCAGAGCCGCGAAACCTACGACCGCGGCAACGGCGCGACGCTGCTGCTCTACGAACCGCATCAACGCACCGTCGTGCTGACCCGGCAATTCCGCCTGCCGGCGTTCGTCAACGGTCACCACGGCATGCTGATCGAGACGCCGGCCGGGCTACTGGAGGCCGCGTCGCCCGAAGAACGGATTCGCGCGGAAGTGGAGGAAGAAACGGGCTACCGCGTGCACGACGTCCGCAAGGTATTCGAGGCCTTCATGAGTCCGGGCTCGGTCACGGAGAAACTGCACTTTTTCGTCGCTGAATACGATGCGGTGGCGAAAGTCGGCGCGGGTGGCGGCCTCGCCGACGAAGGCGAAGATATCGAAGTGCTGGAGCTGCCGGTGGACGAAGCGCTGGCGATGATCGGGCGCGGCGAGATCGTCGACGGCAAGACCATCATGCTGTTGCAGTACGCCAAGCTGAATCTGTTCGGCACGTAGCCGGAACGTGGCGAATTCATACGCTTTTTCGGACTCATCCTACCTGGCATTAGGAAAGGGACGATAGGTTGGACAAGGCAATAAAAATATTCTTACGCGTTCCATTGAGGTCGACCGGCGCCGCAGTCAAGGCGGCGCCGGTTTATCGAATGGAAAATCCTTTCCGTCAGAATATTTTTAATTCGCCGCCTTTATCAGCCCGGCGAATAAAGCCGAGGTTCAAGTGGATTCTCTCAGTTCAGCAAACCGGTTCATGAATGGTTTTTTCTTCAGCACGGTGATTGCCGCCGCTATTATGGTGTTGTTGTGCAATGCCGGTGAATTTTCGCCATTTATGGCCAAACTGCATGCGCTGGAGAAGATTATTATCACCGCGATGATTTCCATTGTAATCGTCGATGCGAAACCATTGGCCTATAAAACCGTCTGGCGCGAGCGCCGTTGCAGCTTCGTGCTCGATGAAGATATCAACGCCACGCTTCGCGGCCGGACTTTCGGTATTCCATTCGGCGTGCTAGTCGGCATTCTGATTCAGAATTACGTGATGAATTGAGCGTTAATCCGGTTCAATAGGCCGCCCGATATTCACGATCTTCAATTCGCGCGCCTTGAATGACAGCCGATCATTCAAGGCGCGCGTTTTGTTTACCTTTCCCCTTTCACACCGCCGCCGCCACGCAATCGATCAACCGGCGACCCGATCAATGGCCGCCGCGCTCGCTGTCCAGATGCGCCATCTGCACGTCGTTGTAGCGCGAGCCGGCGACGGCTTCCGGCGGAATCGCGGCTTCGATGCGCGCCAGTTCGTCGGCGCTCAGGTTCAAGCCGGTGGCGCGGAGCGCGTCCGTCAACTGGCTGCGGCGCCGGGCGCCGACCAACGGCACGATGTCGTCGCCGCGTGACAAGGCCCATGCAATCGCCAGTTGCGCCGGATTGGTGCCGCGCGCGTCGGCGATGGCGCGCAATGTTTCGACCAGCGCCAGATTGCGCTCGAGGTTCTCACCCTGAAACCGCGGGCTCACGCTGCGGAAATCCTTCTGCGTACTGCGCTCTTTCGACCACGCGCCGCTCAGCAAACCACGCGACAACACGCCATACGCGGTAATGCCGATCCCCAGTTCACGGCACACCGGCAAGATTTCGGCCTCGATTCCACGCGACATCAGCGAGTATTCGATCTGCAGATCGGCAATCGGCGCGACGGCCCGCGCCCGGCGCAGCGTGTGCGCGCCGACCTCCGACAAACCGATCTGGCGCACGTAACCTTCCTTGACCAGATCGGCGACGGCGCCGACGGTATCCTCGACCGGCACCGTCGGGTCGAGTCGCGCGGGACGGTAAATGTCGACATAGTCGGTGCCCAGCCGCCTCAGCGTGTACGCGAGGAAATTGCGCACCGCCGCCGGCCGCGCGTCGAAGCCGATCCAGCCGCCGGCCGGATCACGCATCCCGCCGAATTTCACGCTGACCACCACGTTCTCACGCTGGCGCCCTTGCAGCGCGTCGCGGATCAGCATTTCGTTGTGGCCCATGCCGTAGAAGTCGCCGGTGTCGAGCAGCGTGATACCGGCGTCGAGCGCCGCGTGAATCGTGGCGATGCTTTCGTCGCGGTCGGCCGGGCCGTACAGATCGGACATGCCCATGCAGCCGAGGCCGATGGCGGAAACTCGCGGACCCTGCTGGCCCAGTTGACGTGTGTTCATTGCGTGCATTCCCGAGCTCGTTTGATCGTGTTGGGGATGGCGGCGGACCGGCCTGATTGAAAGACAACTTCGAAGCCGGATTCGCCACGCCTGATGCGCATTTTGCGCCGGACCCATGAAGTGATAAAGGCGCGGCGTTCAACCGGATTGGTCAGAACTTGTGGCGGATCGCCGCGCGCACCACCACCTGCTTCGACGTCGATGAAGGAGACTGCGTGCCGACCGAGAAGGCATCGTCCAGAATCGAATAGGTCGAGTCGCCGGTCACCTGCTGATACTCGCCCTGAATGTAGACGTCGGTGCGTTTGGACAGGTTGTAGTCCGCCATCAAGCCGAACGAGTGAATTTTCGGCTTCACGCCGCCGGTCGAGGCGTCGTAGGTTTCCATCGTGTACACGTACTGCGCGCCGACAAACAGCATCGGCGTGATCTGATACTTGCCGTTCACCTCGAAGTTCTGATACTTCAGCGAGTTCAGCAGCACGCCCGGCGGCACGAGCGGCGTCACGCCGAGATAGCCGTTGCCGGTCGGATCCAGATAGTTCGAATTGGTGTAGACGAAGCCGGCCGTCGCCGGTCCGAACGTGTAGGTAATGCCGCCGCCGAACACGCGCATGCGGGCGGCAATGAAGCTGGCGTCGTTCGCCGTGATCGCGCCGTTCGCGCCGTTGCCGGGGTTGTTGGCCTGCAGATACGCCGCGGCCACCAGCAGGCCGCCATAGGCATACTGGCCGCCGAAACTGTACGCGCGATTGTTGGCGAAGTTGGTGTCGTTGCTGAAGCTATAGATGCCGCCGAACTGGAAGCCGGACAGCGACGGACTCGTGTACTTGACCGAGTTGTCGAGGCGAAACGAGTTGTCCGTATTGTCGTTGTCGTACGGATGCGAGAAGAGCGAGCCGGCCCAGTTGCCGTTGGCCGTGGTCTGAGCCAGATAATCGACCACCGAATCGTACTGGCGGCCGAACGTCAACGTGCCGTAGCGCTCCGCGCTCAAGCCGACGAAGGCCTGACGGCCGAACATCCGGCCGCCCTGGTTGAGCCGCCCGGAACTCACGTCGAAACCGTTTTCCAGCTGGAAGATCGCCTTGAGGCCGCCGCCCAGTTCCTCGGCGCCCTTCAGCCCCCAGCGGCTGCCTTGCGCAAAGCCGCTCGCCAGCTCATAGACATGGCCGCGGCCGACATTGTTGGTGTAGTTGATGCCTTCGTCGAGTACGCCATACAGCGTCACGCTCGTCTGCGCCGAGGCGGGCGCGGCAAAAGCGGCGGACATAGCGGTGGAGACAGCTAGCGCGAACACTTGCTTGTTCATGACGATCTCCCTGCACTCGAGCAATGGGACAACTCGATCCGGCCGCTTTGTTCTTTGCGCCTCTCAAGGTGCTGCACCGACCTCGACGCGCTTTACGGAAATCCTCACACGCCGTTAGCCGTCCGTCCATTGGGTGTCGTGTCGATATCTCAAAACGTTGCGAAATCTCCACTTGGTGCGGCAGCCCCTTTTGTCACGGCGCTCATTCAGGTAAACGGCGCAACGCCGCGCGGACTTGATACCGGCTGCGGATGAGGTCCGCTGACTTGCCCTGCCTCAAAGCAGATTTGTCACGAAAAGAAATATAATCGCAAGCTTCTTGCGGCGGCGCAGCGGAACTACGCGCCGTCCCGAGGGGTCACTTTTACTGCCCCCTGCAACCGCGCCACGTCCGGCCGGTTGAAAGCGGCGACGCGGGTCGCGTATCCGCCGCAGCATCCCAATCCAATTTCCAGAAGCCTTGTGAGACGCCCGCCGCGCTAGCCTAGCGCGCCGTCGCACGGGGTTTGCCTTTGGCACAACACAATGCAAAAATCGCCGTCCCGCCTGATCGAACTCGATTTTTTTCGAGGGCTGGTCCTTCTGATCATCGTCGTCGATCACATCGGCGGCAGCATTCTGTCGCGCGTCACGCTGCACGCTTACGCGCTTTGCGACGCCGCCGAGGTCTTCGTGTTCCTCGGCGGCTTCGCCACCGCCACGGCCTACGCCGCGCTGGCCGAACGGCGCGACGAGACGATCGCGCGCAGCCGCTTCCTGCGGCGCTCGCTGGAAATCTATCGCGCGTTCCTCGTCACCGCCGCGCTGATGCTGCTGGTCAGCTCCGTGCTCAGCGCGTTGCGCATCGACGGACCGAATCTCGCCACCGCCGATCTCGACGATCTGATGGACACCCCGCTCGCGGCGCTCGGCGACATCCTGCTATTGCGCCGCCAGCCGTATCTGGCCTCGGTACTGCCCATGTACGTGTTCTTCGCCCTGCTGGTGCCGATGATCCTGCCGCTCGCGCGCAGCAAGCCGTGGCTGCTGCTGGCCGGCAGCGTCGCGCTGTGGGCCGGCGCTCCGGCAATCGACGCCTACCTGCCCGCCGCGCCGGACATGCACTGGGACTTCAATCCATTCGCCTGGCAATTGCTGTTCGTGCTCGGCGTGCTGGCCCGTTGCCAGCCGGTCTATCAGCGCGTGAGCGCGCACCGTCTGAGCTGGCTCGTCAGCCTGCTGGCGCTCGCCGTGGTCGCGGCCGCGGCGTACTACAAACTCTTTATCGAACGCGAACCGCTCGATGGCAGCCTCAAGCAAAACCTCTCCTACCTGCGCGCGATCAATTTCCTCGCCATTGCATGGCTCGTCGCGAATCTGATTCAGCTTGGCTGGGCGAAGAAGCTCGCGCAATGGATGCCGTGGGTCGGCGTGATCGGCCGCCACGGATTGCTGTGCTTCATCGCCGGGGCCGTGATCTCGCTCACGGTCGATTCCGTGTTGTATGCCGCGACGGATGGCTATCTGAACTATCCGCTCGGACTGCTCGCGGATGCGATCGCGATCGGCGCGCTGTTCGCGGTGGCGCTGGGTGTGGAACCGCTCAAGCGTCTAGCCGGCCGGTTGTATAGCGGGTGGCTTCGAATGTCGCCCTGAGCGGCGTGCGTACATAAGGCGTGGGCGATTCCCCAACCACCCAGCTACTCAGGTGCTCAGCCACTTTCCATACCGCCGCCGGCTGAACCTGCTGATGCTCAAAATTCACTGCCGATGCTGATAGCATAACGGCCGCGCGCGACCTGCGCCGCAGCCTCCTACTCTGACATGCGTCTATTCCTACATTCCGCCTTCGTTGCGCTTTGCGCAGCCGCGACCAGCGCGCCGGTGCTCGCCAGCACGGTGATCAGCCGCAGCTTCCATTCCGACGCCCTCGGCCGCGACTGGGCCTACACGATCTATCTGCCGACCGGCTATCGGCATGACGCCGCCCGCCTGCCCGTGCTGTATCTCCTGCACGGCAACAACGGCGACGCCATCGACTGGATCACGCAAGGCCATCTGCAGGCCGCGGCCGACGCGCTGATCGAACACAAGGACATGCCGCCCGTCGTGATCGTGATGCCGCAAGGCGGCACGGATTGGTACGTCGATCGCAAGGAGAAGATGGAGACCGCGTTCTTCGACGATCTGCTGCCCGAGATCGAAGCGCGCTACGCGGTCTCGACGCAACGCGGCGGACGCATGATCGGCGGCGTCTCGATGGGCGGCTTCGGCGCGCTGCGCTATGCGATGACGCAACCGGAGCGCTTTTGCGGCGCGCTGCTGCTGAGCCCCGCGATCTATCCGAACGAGCCGCCGCGCGCGTCGGCCGCACGCCGCGTCGGCGTGTTCGGCGAGCGCGAGTTCGACGCGCGTGTCTGGCACGAACTCAACTATCCGGCGCAATGGGACCGTTACATGAGCCAGCCGTACCGTCTGCCGATGTTCATCGCCGCCGGCGACGACGACCTCGCGATCCAGGCCGATGCGTCATCGCTGTATACGCGCCTGCGGCTGGCGGGCAATCCGGCGGCGCTGCGCATTATCGACGGCGGCCACACGTGGGACGTCTGGAGCGCGCTGCTGCCCGCCGCGCTCAAGTACACGCTCGGCTGCGTAAAGTTGCAACCGCAACAGCCGTCGCCGCTGGAACACCCTTCGTATCAGCGGCCCTGAACGGTTCCGCAGTAGTGCCCGAAGCGGGTCTGGAAATACCGTGCGACTATTGCACGAGGTCGGTCCACAACACCATCAGCACGGTCATCAGCGCGGGACCGATGAAGATGCCGAGCAGCCCGAACGTTTCCGCGCCGCCGAGAATGCCGAACAGCACGAGCAGGAAGGGCAAACGCGTCGAGTTGCCGATCAGCACCGGCCGCACGAAGTGCTCGGCGATGAACACCACGACGGAGCCGAACACGGCAAGGCCGATGCCCGCCGCCACCGAGCCTTGCGCGACCAGCCACAAGGCCGCGAGACCGAAGGTGATCGGCGCGCAGAACGGCAGCATCGCGGCGATCGCGGTGACGAGCGCGAGCAGCGCGACATGCGGCAGGCCCGTCACGAAATAGGCGACGCCCATCAACGCGCCCTCGCCGAGTCCGACCACGACCAGTCCCGACACCGTGCCGCGCACCGCCGTGGCCATACGTAGCAGAAGCTGCGCGCCGTCGTCGCCGAAGCAGCGCCGCATGCCTTTGAGCAGCGAGCCCGATAACCGCGGCCCCGCCTGAAAGATCACGAACAACGTGATCAGCATGAAGCCGAACACCGCCACGGCATGCACCGCGCGCGCGCCGAAGTGCCGGCCGAGCGTCATCACGGTGGTGCTGTGCAGTCCTTTCATGGCGGCCGAGTCGCGCAGCGGCTGAGCGAGGTTGGCCTGCCACCACGTCGAAGCCTGCTGCACGCCGAACGGCAGATGCTGAATGAAATCCGGCAGCGGGATGCCGTTTTCCTGCGCGTCCTTGAACCACTCGTTCATGTCATGCGCTTCGCGTAGCGCCTGGGCAATGCCGATGCCCACCGGCAACACGACCAGTAACGCGATCGCGAGCGTCAGCACCACCGCGATCAGCGTCGTGCGTCCGGTGAACCAGCGGTTGCGCTCGACCCGGCGCAGCAGCGGCCACAGCGCAATCGCAATCACCGCGGCCCATGCCGCCACCGCGATGAAATCGCGCGCGACCCACAGCGCCAGCAGCACCAGTCCGATGTACAGCACGAGCGAGGCCGCTTTCTGCTTCTTCTGGCGGTCCCACGCGTCCGGTGCTTCAGGAGATGCAATAGGCGGGCGTGAATTCATGTGAGCTCTTAGAGGGTGTTAGGCACTTTTGTTAAGGGTTGCAAAGTGAACAAGCATAAGCACGGAGAATACGACGAAGTGCAAACCGGCCAGGGTTTCGGGCAATCGCTCATAGTCTCTGGCCAATCGTCGGAAGCGGTTGAGCCAGCCGAAGCTGCGCTCGACCACCCAGCGGCGCGGCAACAGCACGAAGCCCTTTTTCGCCTCCGACAGCTTGATTACCTGAAGCTCGATTCCTTCATCGAGTGCTGCCTGCGCAGGCTCTTCGCCGGTGTATCCCTGGTCGGCGAACGCCACCTTGACCGTCTGGCCCGTGGCCTGTTGAACCTGACGCGCCAGTTCTCCGACCTGCGCGCGTTCCTGTTCGTTGGCCGGCGTAACATGCACAGCAAGCAATTGCCCCAAGGTATCAACCGCCATGTGGACTTTGCTGCCGCGTTTGCGTTTGTAGCCGTCGTAACCAGCCCGAGGTCCACTCTCGCAGGTCGACTGCAGCGTGCGCCCGTCGAGAATGACCGCGCTGGGCTGGCCCTGACGGCCCTGCGCAACCCGGATGATCGAACGCAGGTCATTCACCATGGCCTCGAAGCAGCCTGCCTGAATCCAGCGCTGCGTCTGCTGGTAGACCAGTTCCCACGGTGGAAAGTCATTGGGCAACAAACGCCACGGCGCACCTGCGCGTACGATCCACCGCAGCGCGTTGAACATCTCGCGCAGTTCGTAACGGCGTTGCGGTGCGTCCTTGTTCATCAAAGTCAGGTACGCAGCGGCGAAGTACCACTCTTCGTCCGACACATCCGTTGGGTAGGGCCTGCGTTTTTTCATCCTGCCAGGATACCAGGTCCGACCAAAAGTGCCTAACACGCTCTTCTATGGGGAGCTGAAAGTCAAGCCCGGTTCTAAACATTCTGTTATGCGAAGTAAACCTCCTTGTCCGGTCTCTACGGCCGGCCTGCGCGGTCACCTACCATGACCAGGCGCAGGCCGGCCGTAGAGACCGTTGCGTAAAGGACGGTACCGAAGCTCATCGCGTACACCTTGTTGCAGCCTTGGCATGTCAATGTCATTCAGGTCAGGGTGTCTGTTGACCGGTCAGTGCCGGGTCGACCTTCTATCCGTGCCGGCCTGACAGGCCGGTCACCTCATGCCGCATGCGCGAAGCGCTGGCGCTACCCTGTTACCGACGCGCCCCATCTAGGGAAACGGCCACCCGCAATGGGTAGCCCGAGCGTGTTCCGGGCGCGTTGACCTTTACATGCTGTTGCTGCATCCGATGTCATTCAGTGATTCAGGCCCTCACGGTGTTGACGTCGCGCGGTTTGAGTAGCGCACCGGCGGGGATCTCGCCGTGCTCGAGATAACGCCACAGGGCGATCGCCAGACGGCGTGCGAGCGCGACGATACCGATGCGCCGCATCCGCTTGCCGGTACCGGCAAAGCGCTCGTTGAACCAGTGGCTGAGCTGGCTGCCGGGCTGCAGGCGCAGCCAGCTCCAGGCGAGCTCGACCATCAGCCAGCGACATCGCCGGTTGCCCGCCTTGCTGATACCGAGTTCAACCTCGCTGGTGCCGCTGGCGTACGGCGTGGGCGTCAGGCCCAGACAGCCGGCCACTTCGCGGCGGTTGCGAAACTGCCGCCAGCCGAACAGTTCCCTGACGAGCGTCCACGCGCTGCCGGCACCGATGCCGGCAAGCTGTGCGAGCAGCGCCATGCCGGGATGTGCGCCGCTGCGCACCTGCCGCTCCTGCTGCACTTCGAGCAGACGGATCTGCTTGTGCACCAGCACGAGCCGCTCACATTCGCGGTCAATCTCGGCGCGCAGACCGGGCGCCAGCAACTCGCGCTGACGGGTCCACCAGTGCGTCCAGATGCGGCCGCCGACAGACCGGACCCGAAGGTTGTGCAGTACCAGCAGGGAGCGGATCCGGTTGGTGTGTGCGGTCTGCTCTTTGCGCAGGCGTTCGAGCTCGCGGTGCAGGCGCCGGTCGTCCTCCTGCTCGGGCGTGGGAATGCGTGCCACCGCCCACACGCGCCGCTCGCCCGCGTAATAGCGCATGAGCATCGACAGCAGCTTGTCGCTGTCAAGCCGGTCTGTCTTGGCGCGACGCGCACGGCGGTTCACCTCGATGCTGGCCGAATCCACCACGAGATTGACGATGCCCTGTTCAGCCAGCCAGCGGTGCAGCCAGAAACCGTCGCGGCCTGCTTCATAACAGCTGTAGACGGGTGCGTCGGCGCCGAGATGGCAACGCGCCCTGGCGTTGGCGATGGCGGTGAGAACCGCGGCGGTATCGCCGGCGGCGACCGTACAGCGGCTGGGCGCGCGCTGGCCATCACCGAGTGAGAGCTTCCAGTTCTTCTCGCCCAGTTCAAAAGCCATGTACAGGCGGCCACCTGCCGTCGTATTCTGCCCACGGAGGGCTGTGTCAGGCGTATCCATTTGCGTGCTCCTTCGGAGAAAACGAGTGTGCAAGTCCCGTTTTACTCCAGTCGGGCTTTCTGTCGCTGCCCTCCCACATAGCATCTAGGGTGTGTGACGAAGCCCGCAAGGGGCATGCCTCGGTGTGTGCGCGCGAGCCGACTGGAAAAATGCGAAACCACTACACTGGCATTGCACGGTCGCTCGTCAATAACCACATCTTAAAGGAAGCACCGGCGCCCTTTTGCCGATGGCACGCTTGTCTCGCTGCGTACAACACTGCGTTGCAAAAATCCGCCCTATCGTAAATTCACGTTAACGATGACCCGCGAAGGCCCGTCTTTTCGGGATAGCGCGAATGTCAAGTTTCATTGTTGCTGTTTGAAGAACAGTGTTTCAACGGCGACACAATGGCTATCCAGCGCGTGCGGGACTACATTCGCCACACCACACAATACGGAGCCGACGACGATGACCCTGGAGTCCATCCCCCTTGACGGTGCCAATGGCGTACGCATTGAGATTCTCGAGCGCTCGGACACGACGCTGGTGATTCGCTGGGTCGAACCGGGAAAATGTCATTACGGCGAGCAGCGGTGGCGGCGCAGGTCGGCACATACGTCCGGAACATGCGCGGTGTCGCGCCGCAAGATTCGCCGCGGCGACGCGGTGTTCAAACCCGCCGAGCGGCCGGCGCCTTTGAATGCTTCCGCGATGATTTGCGCTGAATTGCTGGAGTGCGTCGAGGCCTGAGCCTCAATCTTCCTGCCTGCGTCGCGCGTGAATTCCGCCCGACGTGCCTGACGCGCCGATCTGCCCGGCGCACCAACCCACATAGCGGCACGCGCAACGCGTGACCCGCTCCGCGCCGTGGGTAAAACACCCTCTGATTGCGGCCCTTCGCCTCGTGCGTTAAGGTGGACCTCGTTGCGCCAGGTCATCCTGCCGGCTCCACGCATGGCGCTATAGTGACCCGCACTTCCACCCACCGCGCCGTGCCCTTGCGGCGCCGATTGAGGGCATACCATGGCCGAAGACACGCCGGAAACCCGCGCGCAAATAGCGCCCCCCGCGCCTCCCGCTCCACTCGTCGCACCGCAACAATTCTCCCTCGACGTCCTGCTCGAGAAATACGCGAAAGGCGATGAACAATCGGCCGACGACGTCTTCAGGCGCGTCGCGCGCGGCGTCGCCGAGGCCGAACCGCAAGCGCTGCGCGAATCGGTCGAGGCGCTCTTCGCGGACAATCTGCGGCACGGCGCGCTCGGCGCCGGCCGCATCATGAGCGCGGCGGGCACCGGCATTGCGGCCACACTGATCAATTGCTTCGTGCAGCCCGTGGGCGACGCGATTCAGGGCGTCGACGATCAAGGCCTGCCCGGCATTTACGTCGCCTTG
This sequence comes from Paraburkholderia sp. FT54, assembly GCF_031585635.1. Lineage (NCBI taxonomy): Bacteria > Pseudomonadati > Pseudomonadota > Betaproteobacteria > Burkholderiales > Burkholderiaceae > Paraburkholderia > Paraburkholderia sp. FT54. The sequence continues at coordinate 1,696,005 of NZ_CP134196.1, forward strand.
CTGCAGGCGGCCGAAACCATGCGCCGCGGCGGCGGTGTCGGCTACAACTTCTCGGCGATCCGTCCCAAGGGCGCGCGCGTTCACACCACCAGTTCGTCCGCCTCCGGTCCGTGCAGCTATATGGATGTGTTCGACGCGTCGTGCCGCACGGTCGAGAGCGCCGGTTCGCGGCGCGGCGCGCAGATGGCCGTGCTCGACTGCAATCACCCCGACCTGCTCGAGTTCATCGAGGCCAAGCATTCGAAAGGCCGCTGGAACAACTTCAACGTCTCGGTCGGCGTGACCGATGAATTCATGCGCGCCGTCGAAGAAGATCAGCCCTGGCAACTCGTGCATCGCGCCGAGCCTTCACCGGCCCAGCGCGCGGCCGACGACGTGCGGCAACGCGAAGACGGTCTGTGGGTCTACAGCGAACGCCCAGCGCGCGCGATCTGGGATCGCATCATGCGCTCCACTTACGACGTCGCGGAACCCGGCATTGTGTTCATCTCGCGCATGAACGAGGACAACAATCTGCGCGCCGTCGAAACCATCCGCGCCACCAATCCGTGCGGCGAACAACCGCTGCCGGCCTATGGCTGCTGCAACCTCGGGCCATTGAATCTCACGCGTTTCGTGATCGACCCGTTCGCGCAGATGAAAGGCCGCAAGCCTTCGTTCGACTGGGACGGCCTCGCCAAACGCACGCGCACGCAGGTGCGCTTTCTCGACAACGTGCTCGATGTCACGCTGTGGCCGTTGCCGCAACAATACGACGAGTCGCACGCCAAACGGCGCATCGGCGTGGGCTTCACCGGCCTCGGCGACACGCTCGTCATGCTCGGCCTGCGCTACAACTCGCAGGAAGGCCGCGACTTCGCTGTACGCATCGCGCAACTGATGCGCGACGAAGCGTATCGCGCGTCCGTGGAACTGGCGCGCGAGCGCGGCGCGTTCCCGCTCTTCGACGCCGCGGGTTATCTGGAAGCCGGCACGTTCGCCTCGCGCCTGCCCGAAGACATCAAAGAGGCGATCCGCCGCGATGGCATTCGCAACAGCCATCTTCTCTCCATCGCACCGACCGGGACGGTGAGCCTCGCCTTCGCGGACAATGCGTCGAACGGCATCGAGCCGGCCTTCTCGTGGACCTACACGCGCATGAAGGTCATGGCAGACGGCGGCCGCGAATCCTTCGACGTCGAAGACTACGCGTACAGGCTTTATCGCGAGTTGGGTGGCGACACGAACAAACTGCCGGACTATTTCGTCAGCGCGCTGGAGATGTCGGCGCGCGACCATCTCGACATGATGGCGGCCGTGCAGCCGTATGTGGACACATCGATCTCGAAGACGGTGAACGTGCCTGGCGACTACCCGTTCGAAGCGTTCGAAAGCCTCTACTTCGACGCGTGGAAAAACGGCCTCAAGGGTCTCGCTACCTACAGGCCCAACGAAACGCTCGGCGCGGTGCTTAGCGTGAGCCCGCCGCAAGCCGACGACACGCTGACCGAGAGCGATCTCGATCCGCTGCGTATCGCGATCGATCATCGGCCCAAAGGCGAGCTGCCCGCGATCATCGAGAAGGTCGAATATCTGACGCAGGCGGGCAAGAAGTCGCTTTATGTGGCGGTATCGTTCATCGAGGTCACAGGACGGCTGGGCGGTGAAGACGTCACCATCGAGCGGCCTATCGAGTTCTTCATTCCGACCGGTCAGCGCGACGAATCGCAGCAATGGATCACGGCGACGATGCGTTCGCTGTCGTTGGCGGCGCGCGGCGGTTTCGTCGCGCGTAACCTGCAGGACATGCGCAAGGTCTCGTGGGATCGCGGCCAGGTCCGGCTCGGCGAGGTCCAGCGTCTCGATGGGCACCGCACGCCGCGCTGGCACGATTCGGAGGTGGCCGCCCTCGCCTTCGCGATCCAGCAGATTCTGCATAGGCGTGGTTTTCTCGATGCCGAAGGAAACCAGGTGCCCTCGCGCATGCTGGCGCGTTTGCCGCGCGGACAGATGCGGGCCGAGACGGCGTTGCCGGCGGACTTCGGCATTCGTCCGCATCCGGTCGAAACTGATGCCGATGCGCTCGCATTGACCCAGCCCGGCGGAACGCAAGGGCTGCATACGATGCTCGGGCGCAAGTGCGGGTCATGCGGGGCGAATGCGGTGATTCGCAAAGATGGGTGCGACTTCTGCACCGCGTGCGGTGAGGTGGGTGCGTGCGGGTAGATGCTGCGCCTCGCGATCGGGTTGATCGTGCGGCGCGGCGCGAACCCGCCGCTCAGCCAACCCTCGCGTAATAAAGATTCTGCGGATGCTTCGCTTCGGCAAAGAAAAACCAGCGCTCCGCCACCAGCCCAGCGTATTGCACGAGACACGCCGCGGCCAGCAAGCCGAGCGAAACGCCGATCGAATGCAGGCTCGCGCCGAGCGCCATCAACACGATCGGCGCGACGAACGCTGCCGCGAGGAAGCCCCATTTGACACCGCGCAGCGTGCCTGCCGATTTGCCGTGAAAGAACTCGTGCAAATTGAACGCACCGGCGGTAAAACCGCGCGACACCTGCACCAGCTTCGGATTGCGAATGCCGGTGGCGCTCTGCACCGTCGACTTCGGCCGCAAGCGCGCATTGCGCACGAGCGACGCCGAGCGGCTCACGCAGCCCGCGAGCGTCAACACGCATGCGCAAACCGCCAGCCCCGCGGTCAACTCGGGCACGAACCAGGCGGTCAAGGCTGTCGCCAAGGTAAAGCCCGACGCGCAGCCGAGCAGCGCGAAGTTCACCAGCGTGAGCGGCGTCGCCCACTCCTGCAGAAAGCGCAGACACGCGTAGATCATCGCCGTGCAGACGAACAGCGCCGCGCTCGCCAGCACGCCGAGCCAGCCGATTGCGAGCGCCCAGGGCGAGCCGAACCAGTGCGCGACGCCATAGAAAAACGCGCAGGCGAGAAACGCAGGCAGGCACAGACATTCGCGCGACAACCAGGAGGTGCGCCACATGGCGATCGCGCGCCATGCGCGTTCGGGATGGCCGAGATGGAAGAACGACGCGATCAGTCCGAGCCCGCCCAACACCACCGACACACCCGCGCCGGTGATATAGAACGCATCGGCGGGCGATGCGAGCAGACCCAGATGCGCGGCGGTTTCCACGCCGACGAGCGCGATCAGCAGGCCCTGCGCCGCGCCGCTCAAAGTGGTCAGAAAAACCACGGAGAATGCGGGATTCATTGTGAGGTCCTATCGGTTCATTAGATGCGCGTCGCCATCGACGCAAGATGCAGCTCACCGCGCTCGAGTTGCGCATCGAGCGATTCCGGCGACTGCGAAGGCTCCATTACCGAGCCGGACGATTTGCATGAGCACGAACCGCTGCCACAGCCCGCGGCCTCGGTCGGCACGCGCGGCAAATAGTGATTCGCGGGCCGCGTGTTCCACTCGGGCATCAACTGATAGCCGCCGCGCTCCTCGATGGCCTTCGACACCACCGACTCCGGATCATGAATATCGCCGAACAGCCGCGCCGAGGTCGGGCACGCGAGCACGCAGGCCGGCTGTCGATCGCGCTCGGACAGATTTTCATCGTGGATCCGATCGACGCACAGCGTGCACTTCGTCATCTCCTTGCGCGCTTCGTCGAGTTCGCGCGCGCCGTAGGGACACGCCCACGCACAATACTTGCAGCCGATACAGCGGTCGAAGTCGACCAGCACGAGCCCGTCTTCCTTGCGCTTATAGCTCGCGCCGGTCGGACAGACCGGCACGCACGGCGGGTCCTCGCAGTGCAGGCACGACTTCGGAAAATGGATCGTCTCGGCATTGGGAAAACTGCCGGCTTCAAAACTCTGCACCCGGTTGAAGAAAGTGCCGGACGGATTCGCGTCATACGGATTCAGATCGGCGAGACTGCCCGACTCACCCGACGTGTTCCACTCCTTGCAACTCGTCACGCAAGCATGGCACCCCACGCACACGTTCAAGTCGATTACCAATGCCATCTGTGTCATCAAAGGCTCCTTGCGGCTGTCCCGATGTTATTTGCGCCCCGTCGCGCCGCGCAGCCGCGCCGCGAACTCCCCGCGTCCCGCGAAATAGGTCTGCACGATCCGCGAGATCACGCCGTTCTCGCCCGGCACCGCGGGCATCGCTGCGAATTGCGGCAACGTGTGCCGCGCGTCAGCTTCCGCCGGATAGATGCGCACGCGCACGTCGTACCAGGCGGCCTGGCCCGTCACCGGATCCGAATTCGACATGCGTCGCGCCACGTCGTCGCGGCCGGGCAGCTCGTCGGTGATGAGGTGGTTGAGCAGGAAACCGCGTTGCGATTCATTCGCGCCCGGGCCGAGGTTCCATGCGCCCGACGCCTTGCCGATCGCATTCCACGTCCATACGGTGCCCGGCTCGACGGTCTCGCTGAAGCGCGCCATGCAGCGCACGCGGCCCCATTGCGATTCGGCATAGATCCAGCTGCCGTCGGCGATACCGTTTTCGGCCGCCATCAACGGATTCATGTACAGATAGTTCTCGCCATGAATCTGCCGCAGCCACGCGTTTTGCGAGTCCCACGAGTGGTACATCGCCATCGGCCGCTGGGTCACCGCGGCGAGCGGAAACTGGTCGAGGTCGGTCGCCGCGCTTTCGAGCGGCGCATACCAGAACGGCAGCGGATCGAAGTATTTTTCGACGCGCGCGCGCAAGTGATCCGGCGGCTGCCTGCCGCTCGTGCGACCCTGCGCGGCGAGCCTGAATTTCTGCATCACATCGGAATAAAGCTGAATCAGAATCGGCTCGCTGAACTTGCGGAAGCCGTACTTGACCGCCCACTCTAGATACGGCCCGTTGCAATTGCGCATGTACTGCAGCGTCTCGGGCAGCCGGTAATGAAACACGCAATTGTTCTCCGCATACTGCTCCCACTGCCGCGGATTGGGCTCGCCCACCAGCGCCTTGTCGCCGTCCTTGCCGCGCCAGCCGATCAGAAAGCCCACGCCGGAATCGGGCGAGGTCGTGAAGTTGACGACGAAGTCGGGATAGTCGCGATAACGCCGTGCGCCCTCGGCGGTCGTGAACGCAGGAAACTTCAAACGCGACGCGAGTTCGATCAGCACTTCCTGGAACGGCTTGCATTCGCCGGTAGGCGGCACGACCGGCACGCGTACCGAATCCACGGGGCCGTCGAATTCGGAGATTGGCCGGTCGAGCATCGACATCGCGTCGTGCCGCTCCAGATACGTCGTGTCGGGCAAGATCAGATCGGCGAACGCCGTCATCTCCGACTGGAACGCGTCGCACACCACCAGGAACGGAATCTTGTACTCGCCGTTGGCGTGCTTGTCGGCGAGCATCTCGCGCACTTTCATCGTATTCATCGACGAATTCCACGCCATGTTGGCCATGAAAATCATCAGCGTGTCGATGGGATACGGATCGCCGCGCCACGCGTTGGTAATCACGCTGTGCATCAGGCCATGCACGGCCAGCGGATATTCCCACGAGAAGGCCTTGTCGATCCGCACCGGGCCGCCCTGATCGTCGATGAACAGATCCTCGGGCGCGGCGGGCCAGCCGAGCGGGCCGGTGGCGAGCGGCGTGTTCGGCTTGACGGCGTCGGGGCTGTTAGGCGGTTTCGCCGACGGCGGCACGGCGCGCGGAAACGGCGACTTGTGACGAAACCCGCCGGGCGTGTCGATCGTGCCGAGAAGCGACATCAGCACGGCCAGCGCGCGGATCGACTGGAAGCCGTTGGAGTGCGCCGCGAGGCCGCGCATGGCGTGGAAGGCGACCGGGTTGCCAGTGACCGTTTCGTGCGTCTCGCCCCACGCGTCGGTCCAGCGGATCGGCAACGTGATGCGGTGAGCGCGGCTCGTCTGGATCATTTCACCGGCGAGGCGGCGAATCGTGTCCGCCGCAATGCCGGTGATGTTAGCGGCCCACTCGGGCGTGCAATCGGCCACGCGTTCGCGCAGCAAGGCGAACGACGGCGTGACCGGCGTGCCGTCGTCGAGCGTATAGCGGCCGTCGAGCGCGGGATCGACGCCGGGCGTGTGATGCGGCACGGCGCGCGCGGCTTTTGCGTCCCACCAGAGATGATTTTGCGGAAACAGCGGATTGCCGACCGGGCGTTCGGGGTCGCGCACGAACAGGCCGAAGTTTTCGCCGGCTTCGTCGAGATCGACGAGTTCCGCCGCGTTGGTGTAGCGGCGTACGAATTCGTGATCCCACGCGTCGGCGGCAATCAGTTCGTGCAGGAACGCCATGAAGAGCGCGCCGTCGGTGCCGGGTTTGATCGGCACCCATTCGTCGGCGATCGCCGCGTAGCCGGTGCGGATCGGATTGATCGCGATGAACCGGCCGCCCGCGCGCTTGAACTTCGAAATGGCGATCTTCAGCGGATTCGAGTGATGGTCTTCCGCCGTGCCGATCATGAAGAAGAGCTTGGCGCTGTCGAGGTCCGGCCCGCCGAATTCCCAGAACGAGCCGCCGATCGTATAGATCATGCCCGCCGCCATGTTGGCCGAGCAGAAGCCGCCGTGCGCCGCGTAATTAGGCGTACCGAACTGTTTGGCGAAGAGGCCGGTCAGCGCCTGCATCTGGTCGCGGCCCGTGAAGAGCGCGAATTTTTTCGGGTCGGTGGCGCGAATGTGGCCGAGGCGCTTTTCGAGCACGTCGAACGCGTGTTCCCACGACACCGGTTCGAACTGCGCGCTGCCGCGCTCCGCGCCCGGCTTGCGCATCAACGGTTGAGTGAGGCGCGCGGGCGAGTACTGCTTCATGATGCCGGAGGCGCCCTTGGCGCAGATCACGCCCTGGTTGAGCGGATGCTCCGGATTGCCGTCGATGTAGCGCACCTCGCCTTCGCGCAGATGCACACGAATGCCGCAACGGCAGGCGCACATGTAGCAAGTGGTCGTCTTGATGTCGAGCCGTTCGTCCTGCGTGCGGGCGTGGTGTTCCATGCGTGATCTCCGTCGCTGCTCCGGCTGGGCCGAAGCGGTAGTGAGCGATACCGCCCATCCTAAGCGCCGTCGCCTCACAAGGGAAATCGCCATTTTCGAGAGAAACTATCCGTCGTGCCGATAGTTTCCGTTTGGCTTTCGATGACGCGTCGGCTTTGGCGGCAACGAAGAAAAGTAGCCGCGGGTCGCGCTTGCTGCCGGAGTCAGATCGGCGTCAACACCGGCTCGCCCGCAAAATGCCGCCTGGCGTTGCTCAAAAAGTTGTCGACCGAGGCCGTGATCGCTTCCGGCGAGCGGCCGCCCACGTGCGGCGTCAGCACTACGTTGCGCAACCTCAGTAAGGCCTCGGGCGGATTCGGCTCGCCCTCGTAGACGTCGAGCGCGGCGCCCGCAATCGTCCCGGTTGTGAGCGCCTGGGCTAGCGCCGCGGTATCGAGCACGCTGCCGCGCGAAACGTTGACCACGAAGCCTTGCGGACCGAGCGCCTCGAACACCGCCGCGCCGATCAGATGACGCGTACCCGCACCACCCGGCGTCGCGACGATCAAAAAGTCGCTCCAGCGCGCGAGCCCTTCCACACTCCCGAAGTACTGATGTGGCGAGCCTTCACGCGGTTTGCGGTTGTGATAGCCGATCTGCATCTCGAAGCCCGCGCCGCGGCGCGCGACCTTCTCGCCGATGTTGCCGAGCCCGACAATGCCGAGGCGCTTGCCGGAGACGTTCGGGCGCATCGGCAGCGTGTCGCGCCAGACGCCTTCGCGTGTGGCCTGATCGAGCTGCGGCACGTCGCGCACCACCGCGAGCAGCAAGGCGAACGCGTGATCGGCCACGCAATGATCGTTGGTGCCCGCGCCGTTGATGAGCACGATACCGCGCGAGCGGGCATGGTCGACGGCGAGATTCTCATAGCCGGCACCCAGCGCGCTGAGCAGTTCGAGTTGCGGCATCCGGTCGATGTCCGCGGCGCTCAAACCGGTCGTGCCGTTGGTCAGCACCGCGCGAATCGTCTTGCCGTGTGTGTCGATCGCGGCGGCTTGGTTGATGGCGTCGGGTGCGTAGACGACATCGAACGCGGCCTCGATACGGGCGCGGCTTGTGTCGTTGAGGTGGATCAGAACCAGCAGGGATGGCTTCATGGCGGCATTATTGTTGGCTACGTGGATGGACCGGATAGTTTTCAGGCGAGTGTAACAAGGCTCCAGAAGGCTTGCTGGCAAGCGTCCGAAGGGCTGGATGCCCCGCCGCGCGCGATCCTCCTGCCTCAAGTCCATCGCAGGCCCGCCGTTATCTTGTTGGAAAGGCCGCCATAAAAAACGATGCCCAACCGGTCTTTCTTTTCGGCCATAGTCCAACCCGACTTAAAATAGCGGCACTTCCGATCCTGAGAACCTCATGCTGGACATCCTCCCGCGCGGCCCCGCGCCCGCCAACGACGATTCCGAGATGTTCGAACTCGCGCCCGTCTCGCTCTGGCTCGAAGACTTCAGCGGCGTGCGCGACCTGTTCGACGCATGGCGGGCGGACGGCGTAACCGATCTGCGCGCGCATTTCGCTGCCAATCCCGACTGCGTCGCGCAATGCGCGCACAGCATCCGCGTCATCAAGGTCAATCAGAAGACGCTGACGCAATTCGAGGCTGCCGATCTGGAGGCGCTCACCGGCAATCTCGCCTCGGTGTTCCGCGACGACATGCTCAAGACTCACCTCGAAGAGTTGTGCCAGTTGTGGGCCGGGCAAGCGCAGTTCACCAGCCAGACGGTCAACTACACGCTCGGCGGACGGCGGCTCGACGTGCTGCTCAAGGGCGCCGTGCTGCCCGGCCACGAGGCGCGCTGGGACCGCGTGCTGGTGTCGGTCGAAGACATAACGGAACTGGAAGGCGCGCGGCATCGCGTGACGCTTGCCGAGCAGTATGTACGCGGCCTGTTCGAGTATTCGCCGGTATCGCTCTGGGTGGAGGATTTCAGCGCGGTCAAGCGTCTGCTCGACGAAGCGCGCGCGGCTGGCATCAACGATTTCCGCGTGTTCACGGATGTGCATCCCGAGTTCGTCGAGCGCTGCATGCAGGAAATCCACGTGCTCGACGTGAATCAGCACACGCTGGACATGTTCGCGGCGAAAGACAAGAAAACGCTGCTGGCGCATCTCGCCGACGTGTTCCGTGACGACATGCGTCCGCATTTCCGCGAGCAGCTGGTCGATCTGTGGGACGGCAAGCTGTTCCAGCAGCGCGAAGTGCTGAACTATTCGCTCGACGGCAGCGAGGTGCACGTGCATCTGCAGTTTTCGGTGCTGCCGGGCCATGAGGAGACGTGGGACCTGGTGTTGGTGGCGCTCACGGACATCACGGCGCGCAAGAAGGCCGAAGCCTACCTCGAGTTCCTCGGCAAGCACGACGTGCTGACCAAACTGCGCAACCGCTCTTTCTACGTGGATGAACTCAACCGGCTCGAACGCAAGGGTCCGTGGCCCGTGACGATCATCATGGCCGATCTGAACGGTTTGAAACGCGTGAACGACCAACTCGGCCACGCTGCGGGCGATGCACTTTTGCGGCGCGCCGGCGAAGTGCTCGCCAAAGCGACCGAGACGCCGTTTCATGCGGCGCGTATCGGCGGCGACGAGTTCGCGATCCTGATGCCGGACACCGACGAGCGCGGCGGCACCGCGATGGTCGATGCGATCAGGCAACTGGTGGAGATGAACAATCAGTTCTATCCGGGCTCGCCGCTCAGCTTCTCGATGGGCGCGGCCACCTGCCAGCGCGGCGACCGGCTCGAAGCGGGCGTGCAGCGCGCCGATCTGCTGATGTACGAGGAAAAGCGCGCGACCTACGCGAACCAGCCGGCTGCGAACGCGGCCGACGCGACCAGCGGCTGAAAGATCGGGCGCGCCGGCTCGCGGCGCGGCGTCGGCACGACAAGCGCAGTATTGCGCATTGCAGTGTCGGCAAACCGGAAGGGCGCGCTTATCAACCGCGCCGTTAGTCGCTCGTTCAGCCCGGCAATTTGGCCGCCAGCACGTCGACCTTTTCGATCGTGGGCGGCGAAGCGAACAAGTCGCCGGCCTTCGCCATCAACGCGGCCGCCACCTTGCCGTTCAGGTGCGCGTCACGGCCGGTTTCATCTGCAAAGGCGTCGAAAATACCGAACGTGGACGGGCCCAGCTTCAAACCGAACCACGCGACGGTGCCCGGTTCCGCTTCGACGAGCGGCAAGCCGCCGAGCAGAAACGCTTCGACCTCCTGTTCCTTGCCGGGCTTGGCTTCGAGACGAACGTACAAAGCGAGCTTGACCATGACAGAACTCCTGCTGTGAGATTCGAGCGATAGGTGTGTTGTGCAAAGCTTCGCCAGGCGTGACGAAAACATGCGGGACCGCCAGGCTATCGAAAAGTATAGTCCGCCGCTCGCGTAGCGGCCACCGGGTTTGCGTCCGCACGACCACGCGAACTATTACGGCGCGTACTTTCGCGATCCGGACGTCAACAAGCTCTGCGTGTGCTGTCGTGAACCGCAACGCCCGGCCGTGGCGACCCCCACTCAAGCGCCCGGAAAGCGCAACTCGAAGCGCACCATGCCCGGCGCCGGACACACCACGCGTGCCGTACCGCCATGCAGATGCATGATCGCCTTGACGATCGCGAGACCCAGGCCGCTCGACTCGGTGAACGCGCTGCGCGCCGCGTCGCCGCGATAGAAACGATCGAACAGACGGCCTAATTGCTCCTCGGGAATCGGCGCGCCGTCGTTTTCGACCGCCACGGTGGCGCCCTCTTCATCCTGCGTGCCACGCAGACGCACCACCGTATCGCTCGCGCCGTAACGCACGGCATTGACGACCAGGTTGTTGATCGCGCGACGGCACAGCATGGGATTGACCGATGCCACCCCTTCGGCCTCGACCACGAAGCGCATGCCCCGTTCGTCGGCGAGACCTTCGAAATAGTCTGCGATCCTGACGAGTTCCTCACGCAGATCGACCGGCTCGCGTTCCACTGAAAGCGCCGCATGGTCCGCATGCGCGAGAAACAGAATGTTTTCCGCGATATGGCTCAGACGGCTGAGTTCTTCCAGATTCGATTCGAGTACCTGTTGATACTCGTCGGGCTCGCGCGTGCGCGCGAGCGTCACCTGGGTCTGCCCGATCAGCGCGCCGACCGGCGTGCGGATCTCGTGCGCCAGATCGGCGGAGAACTGCGAGAGACGTTGATAACCGTCCGCGAGACGGTCGAGCATGGCGTTGAACGCGTGTGTGAGCTGGCGCAATTCGAGCGGCGCCGCCTCGCTGTCGAGCCGCACGGACAGGCTCGTGGGGCTGATCTGCGCGGCCCGCGTGGCAATCTCGCGAACCGGGCGCAACGCGCGGCGCAGCACGTACCAGGCGAGCAGCGTCGCGGCCAGCATGCCGGTCAGCGTGGCCAGCACGATACGGTTGCGATACGCGGCCAGCATGCGCACTTCCTGCGTCATCGGGTGGCCGGCGATCACTTCGACTTCGGTACCGTCCTCGCGCGCCTTGGCGGTGGCGATCGCCCAATGCACCGGCACACCGTTGGCCAGCTGCGTCTGGCGGATGTCGGCAAAGGTCGGCAAGTGGCCCTCCACGCCGGCTTGCAGCGCGGGCACCGCCACGCCCGCCGGGTTCACGTCGATGAACGGCGCTTCGCCCGGACGGCGAAACAGCAGCACGTCCTGTTCCGCGCCAAGCATGGTCTCGAACAATAACGGCCGGCTCTTCAATTCGCTGACCGAATAGAGATTGCGCACGATGCGGCTGAAATGCTCGACGCGGCCCGTCAGCACCACATCGGCGCGGCGCTGCAGCGACACTTCGGCGGAGTGATAGAAATACGCGCCTAGCGTGCCGATCACCACGCAGGCGATCAACGCGAATAGCAGCGTGGTGCGAGCGGTGAGCGAGCGCCCGGTCCAGAATTTCATGCGCTGTCGCCGAAGGTGTAGCCGATGCTGCGCACCGTATGGATCAGCTTCTTTTCGAACGGATGATCGACCTTGGCGCGCAGCCGTTTGATGGCCACGTCGACCACGTTGGTGTCGCTGTCGAAATTCATGTCCCACACTTCGGAGGCGATCTGCGTGCGCGACAGCGCTTCGCCCTGGCGGCGCACCAGCAGATGCAACAGCATGAATTCCTTGTTGGTGAGCGGAATCTCCACGCCTTCGCGCGTCACCTTGCGGCGCAGTACGTCGAGCTTGAGGTCGGCGATCTCGAAGACATCGCTTTCGCGGACCACGCCGCGGCGCAGCAGTGTGCGGATACGCAGCACCAGTTCGGTGAACGAAAACGGCTTGACGAGATAATCGTCCGCGCCGAGTTCGAGACCGCGAATACGGTCGCTGACGTGATCGCGCGCGGTCAGGAAAATCACCGGCAGATCGCGCCGCGCCCGCAGCGCGCGCATGATTTCCCAGCCGTCGATACCGGGCAGCATCACATCCAGCACCACGAGGTCGTAAGCATTTTCGAGCGCCATGTGCAGGCCGTCCGTGCCGGTGCGCGCGAGATCGACCGCATAGCCGCTCTCGCGCAGGCCCTTCTTCAGGTAGTCGCCGGTTTTTGGATCGTCTTCGATGACGAGGATGCTCATGGTGCGCGGTGCTCCGATTCGGCATTGGCTCAGAGGGTCGCTCTGCCGCTCGCTGAATCCTTGACGTGGATGTGCAGCCATTTTACGTGGCTGTTACGCGCCATTCATGACGTTTTTGTCATCCGTCTGTCACTCGCCGGAGCCGATCCCGAGCCTAATCTGTCCCCATCGTTCACCACTTGGAGCTGTCATGAAGATCGTTTCCGCGCGCGCGTTGCGCGCCTTCGTCGCCCCCGCGCTCGCCGCCGCCTTCCTCGCCGCCGGACCGGCCGCACAGGCCCAGAACGCCATGCCTACCGGTGTACGCGGCACGGTGACGTCGCTGTCGGGCGATCTGCTCAAGGTCCACACGCGCGACGGCAAGGACGTCGACGTGAAGCTCGCCAAGGACACGCCGATTCGCGGCGTCGTACTCGCCGACGTGAACGACATCAAGCCGGACAGCTATGTCGGCACCGCCGCGATTCCGCAAGCGGACGGCACGCTGAAAGCACTCGAAGTGCACGTGTTCCCGGCCAGCATGCGCGGCTCCGGTGAAGGCCACCGTCCGTGGGATCTCGGCGGCAACAGTTCGATGACCAACGGCACCGTGGGCTCGCTCGTGGTCAGCAACGGCCGCACGATCACCGTGAAGTACAAGGACGGCGAAAAGAAAATCGTGATTCCGCAAGACGTGCCTATCGTCGCGTTGGAACCGGGTGACCGTTCGCTGCTGGTGCCGGGCGCGAAAGTCGTGCTGTTCGCCCACAAGGATGCCGACGGCTCGATGGCGGCCAACTTCATCTCCGCGGGCGAGCATGGCGTGACGCCGCCGATGTAATACGGCGTGGTTGTTTATCCGGTTTGTTCGAGTAGCCGCGTTCTTCAATGACGCGGCTTTCCATTTCCTGTTCGTCTCGCGATCCTTGCACCATGTCCGAACCGCAAAAGCGCCTGCTCGTTCACCCGCTCGTCGTGCGAATCACGCACTGGATCAACGCCTTCGCGATGGTTTGCATGGTGATGAGCGGGTGGGCCATCTATAACGCGTCGCCGTTTTTCCCGTTCAGATTTCCGGTTTGGGCGACCGTCGGCGGGTGGCTGGGCGGTTCGATCGCGTGGCATTTCGCGGCGATGTGGCTGCTCTGCGCGAACGGGCTGCTGTATCTCGCGTATGGCATCGGGCGTGGGCATTTCCGCCGCAAGCTGTTGCCGGTGCATCCGCGCGACGTGGTGCATGACGCAAGCCTCGCGCTGCAGTTCAGGTTGCCGCACGATACCGGCAAATACAACGCGGTGCAGCGTGCGCTGTATCTGCTCGTCCTATGTCTTGGCGTGCTGCTGGTGGCGTCGGGCCTGTCTATCTGGAAACCGGTGCAGTTCTCGTGGCTCACCGCGCTATTCGGCGGCTTCGACTTTGCGCGGCGCGTGCATTTCATCGCGATGGCGGGCGTCGTCGGGTTTGTGGTCGTGCATCTGGCGCTGGTGCTGCTCGTGCCGCGCACCTTGCTGCCGATGCTGACCGGGCGAGCGCGGCATTCGACCCATGAAGGGAGCCATGCATGAGCATATTTAAACCCAACGACGACGCGCGCCGGTCCCGCATCGTCCTCGCTGATCATCAGCCGCAAATCGAGCGGCTGCAACGGCGCCTGTTCCTGCGCTCGTCGCTTTCCATCGGCGCGCTGGCGATGCTCTCTGGCTGCAACATGCAGGACGGCGATTCGGTCGACAAGGTGCTGTGGGCCATGTCGCGCTGGAACGATCGTGTGCAGGGCTGGCTGTTCGACCGCAACAAGCTGGCGCCCACCTATTCGGCACGCGAGATCACCGACCCGTTCCCGTTCAATGCTTTTTATCCGGAGTTCGACGCGCCGGACATCGACGGCTCCACGTATCAACTGGAAGTGTCGGGGCTCGTGTCGGACAAGCGCACCTGGAATCTCGATCAGTTGCGCGCATTGCCGCAGGCTTCGCAGATCACGCGGCACATCTGCATCGAAGGATGGAGCGCGATCGGGCAATGGCGCGGCGTACCGTTTCGCACGTTTCTGGAGCGCATCGGCGCGGATCTGAACGCGCGCTATGTCGGCTTCAAATGCGCGGATCGTTACTACTCCAGCCTGGACATGGCAACGGCCCTGCATCCGCAGACGCAGCTCACGCTCGATTTCCGCAATGAGCCGCTGCCGGCCATATACGGCTACCCGCTGAAGCTGCGCGTGCCAACCAAACTCGGCTTCAAGAATCCCAAGCATATCGCGGCGATCTTCGTGACCAACACGAACCCCGGCGGCTATTGGGAAGACCAGGGGTACAACTGGTTCAGCGGTTTGTAACGCCGCTTATTCGCCCGTTCACACGGCGGTGACATAACGCGCCACCGGCTTGACCACGCGCGGCGGTGGCGCATCGTAGACGGCGCGCATGCGCTTCACTTCGTCAACCGGACTCAGGCCGAACAGCCGCTTGAACTCGCGGCTGAATTGCGACGCGCTTTCATAACCGACGCGCGCCGCGGCTGCTCCCGCATTCAAACCATCCTGCACCATCAGCAAACGCGCATGATGCAAACGCGTGGTCTTCACGTATTGCATCGGCGAAGTCGCCGTGACGGCTTTGAACTGCGCATGAAACACGGCGAGGCTCATGCCCGCTTCGGACGCGAGGGTATCGACGTCGAGCACGCCGTGGTAATCCGCATGAATTCGCCGCAGCGCCTTGGCAATGCGGCCGAAATGATTCTGATGCGTGAGCGCCGCGCGAATCGCGTCACCCTGCTCGCCGGTCAACACGCGATAACAGATTTCGCGCACCACGCCGGGCGCGAGAATGCGCGCGTCGAGCGGCGCAGCCAAGGCGTCCATCAGACGTTGTACCGCATTGCCGAGCGCCGGATCGAGCGGTGTCGAATAGATCCCGACGGGGTCGTGCTGCGCGGCGCCCTGCGTTTCGCTCAGCGCCATCAGCAATTCGGCCACCATGGTCAGATCGACACGCACGGAGATGGCGAGAAACGGCTCTTCCGGGCTCGCCTCGGTCTCGCATTCGAACGGCAAGGGCACCGAGAGCACCAGGTACTGCTGCGCGTCGTACTGGAACACCTGATCGCCGAGAAAGCCGCGCTTGCGGCCCTGACAGACGATCACGATGCTCGGCTCGTACATGACAGGCATACGCGGCATGGGCTTATTCGCGCGCATCAGGTTGACGCCTTCGAGGCTCGTGCGGGTGAGGCCCGGGGTGGGCGCGAGCACGTCGAATAATTCGAGCACGCGCTGCTGGGCGGGATCGACCGGGACGGGTTCAGCGGAACGGGTTGACATGACGGTATAGTGACGTGCAAGAGAATAATGCTTGAAATTTAGCACCAAACGACCTATCGCGCTCCTCGCCAGGAGTTTTAGGCAAATCTTCAAGACATTCAGGTATTCCCTGGGTCGCTTGCCCCTCCTATCATGGGAACCCTGCCGGATCATCCTATTCCGCGCTGCGCCGGGCTCGGTTGCCAATTCCAGCTTGACGAATTTGGCAGCCACCGCTCGCGCCGTGATCCCGGTTCATGACGAGGTTGGCCACATCGGCGACGTGCGTCGCCCATCGCCGGCGCCTTGCGACTTGCGACTTCACCCTCTTTGCTGGAGCTACCCATGAGCACGACTTACGCCTATGCAGCGACCGACGCTACCGCGCCGCTCGCCCCGTTCGAATTCCAGCGCCGTGAACTGCGCGCCCATGACGTGCAGATGGAAGTACTGTTTTGCGGTGTGTGCCATTCCGATCTGCATCAGGCGCGCAACGAATGGAAGAACACGACTTTTCCGGTCGTGCCGGGCCATGAAATCGTCGGCCGCGTGACCGCGGTCGGCTCTGACGTGACGAAATACAAAGCGGGCGATCTGGTTGGCGTCGGCTGTCTGGTCGACTCGTGCCGCACGTGTGCGAGTTGCGAGGAAGGTTTAGAACAGTATTGCGAGAACGGTTTTGTCGGCACGTATAACGGTGTCGACCGGGTCGACGGTCAGATCACTTACGGCGGCTATTCCACGCAACTCGTCGTGGACGAAGCGTTCACGCTGCGTGTGCCGGAGAATCTCGACCCGGCCGGCGTGGCGCCGTTGCTGTGCGCCGGCATCACGACTTATTCGCCGTTGCGGACCTGGGGCGCGGGTCCTGGCAAGAAGGTCGGCATTGTCGGCCTCGGCGGCCTGGGGCATATGGGTGTGAAGCTCGCGCGTGCGATGGGTGCGCATGTCGTGCTGTTCACCACGTCGCCGTCGAAGATCGAAGACGCGAAGCGGCTGGGCGCGCATGAGGTCGTGATTTCGAAAAAAGCTGAGGAGATGGAAGCGCATTTGAACAGCTTCGATCTGATTGTGAATACGGTTGCCGCCCCGCATGACCTGAATCCGTTTTTGAATCTGCTCAAGCGGGATGGGACCATGACGCTGGTCGGCGCACCGGAGCACGATCATCCGTCGCCGCAGGTGTTCAATCTGATTATGAAGCGTCGCCGGTTGGCCGGGTCGTTGATTGGTGGGATTGCTGAGACGCAGGAAATGCTGGATTTCTGCGGGGAGCACGGGATTACTTCTGATATTGAGTTGATTGCTATGCAGGGGATCAATGAGGCTTATGAACGGATGCTCAAGAGTGATGTTAAGTATCGGTTTGTGATTGATCTGGATTCCTTGCGGAAGTGAGTTTGGGTTTTTTGGGCTCGCGCCGTGGGTTTTTTTTGGCCTGCGGCGTGGGTTTTTTGATGGTTTTGTAGTCGTTTTTTTCTGTGTTTTTTGGGGTGTTGGCCTTTCCTTGAATTCATAGTGGTCTATTGGCGTTGCCCCTGTGCGGGGCGGCACTTGTAGTGGTCAAGCCTCTTTGGACACCCACAAAGAGGTTTTTCAATAAATCGAAGTTTCGTATCGCACTGGAGGCAAATTGTTTGCCGCCGAATGAATGCGCCGGTAGTTGTAGAAGTCTGCGATGTAGCCCGCGATGTCGCGGCGGGCGACTTCGTGGCTGCCGTATTCCTGTTCGCCAATCCATTCACTTTTCAGGCTTCTGAAGAAGCGCTCGACCACCGCGTTGTCCCAGCAATTGCCCTTTCTGCTCATGCTCTGGACGATCCCGTTCGCCTTCAGATCGCTCACAAAGCGCTCGCTCGTGTACTGGCAGCCCTGATCGGAGTGGAACATCAGCCCCGCTGCCGGGCGCCGCTTCTGCCGGGCCTGCTGTAGCGCCTGGATGACCAGTTCCGTATCCGCCTGCAAGGCGAACGCCCAGCCTACGATGCGGCGCGAGTGCAGATCCATCACGATGGCCAGATAGGACCACCCCTGACGCGTTCTCACATACGTGATATCGCCCGCCCATACCCGGTTGATCGCGCCCGGCTCGAATTGCCGCTCAAGCAGGTTAGGTGCAATCAGGGCTTCACCCCCGGCCTTGCGGTACCGGTGCGTTCGCCGCCTGGCCACAGCCAGTTGCGCCTCGCGCATCAGCGAACGCGCCCGGTAGCGTCCGATCGCGTAACCCTGCTGCTGCAGTGCCTGCGCCATCCGGCGACTGCCGTAACTGCTGCGGCTTTCGCTGTGAATCTGACGCACGGCCTTCAGCAGTGGAGGCGATGCGACTGGTTTGCGTGGCCGCGCAGCAAAGGCGTAATAGCTGCTTCGCGGCACTTTCAGCAAACGGCACATCAGACTCACCGGCCAGGCCTTCTTCAGCGAACGGATCACTTCGAGGAGCGATCCATTTCCTTGACGAAGAAGGCCGTAGACTTTTTTAGTATCTCGCGCTCCCGCTCAAGCTCCATCACGCGCGCTTCCAGCTCACGGATGCGTCGCTGGTCGCGCTGGATCTGCATGTCGCTGCGTGGCGGCTCAGCCTGCTGCGCACGCCACTGCGCCACCCAGCGCCGCAAAGCCGAGTCGCCCACGCCCAGCGCCTCGCAAGCCCTGGTGATCGAATAACCCTGCCCAACCACCAGTTGCACTGCCTCTGCCTTGAATTCGTCAGTCAGGTTCCGTCTGCCCATGTCTCTCACCTCAGTTGGAGAATTATCCCCTTTAGAGGTGTCCAGAGCCATTGGACCACTACAACTTACTTCTCTTTGCCGGCCGCAAAGAGAAGTAAGCAAGAGAAAGCGGCTCAAACCGCTAATTCTTAAGTGGGTCCCCCGCACAGTCCCGGTAGTGGTGCATCTGGAATCCGTCACCTCGCACATTCGGCGCTCGTGACACAGCAGTCATTCTTCAGGCGGCGCTGCGCGCGCCCACGTTACTCACTAACCCAACGGTTTTCTTCGGCATGTGGCCGAGGCGAAGCCGCCCCCACCACGCCCAAACGAATCCACTGTTTATACGCGGACCGCTCCGACGAGCGCGAAGCGCGAGGCGGGAAGTATGACGGCCTTGTCACTCACGCGGAATGCGCGAGAACACGGATTCCAGATGCACCACTTACCGTGGCTGCGCGAGGGACCCGCTTATGAGCTGGCGGTGTGAAGCCGCTTTCTTTGCCTACTTTCTTTGCGGCGGCAAAGAAAGTAGGTGCCGCCCCGCACAGGGGCAACGCTAATAGACCACTAAGAAATCAAGGAAAGGCCAACAACACCCCAAAGACCACAACCAGAACCGCCGCGCAGGCAATAGAACCCGCCAGAATCTCAAAACCCCCGACTGGAGCATGAAACCGTGATTGACAGAATAACTGCAATGCGCACATTCATCCGAATCGTGGACACCAACAGCTTCACCCGCGCAGCGGAATCATTAAACATTCCTCGCGCCACGGCGACCACCATCGTTCAGAATCTGGAAGCCCTGCTAGGCACCGTCCTGCTGGCCCGCACAACGCGGCGCCTGAGTGTCACACCCGAAGGCGCGGCCTACTACGAACGTTGCTCGCAAATTCTCGCCGACATCGACGAAATGGAAGCCAGCATCCGTCACGCCACGGATAATCTCACCGGCCGTCTGCGTATCGAAATGCCAGGCGCCGTGGCGAGCGCCATCGTCCTGCCGGCCCTGGACGACTTTCACACGCGCTACCCTAACCTCGACCTTGCGATAGGCATCAGCAACCGCACCGTCGATCTGATCACCGAAGCCATCGACTGCAGCATCCAGCTCGGCGAATTGCCGGATTCGAATCTGGTCGCGCGCCAACTCGGCACCCTCGAACACGTGACGTGTGCGAGTCCGGCCTACCTGGCCCGCCACGGCGCGACCGCGGACCTCGACGATTTGCGTGGACACGTGGCTGTCAATTGCATGTCGCCGCACAACGGCCGCGAAGTGGACTTCGATTTCGAAGTGGACGGCGAAGCGCAAAACGTCAAGGTAAAAGGCTTCGTCAAGGTCAGCGACGAACAGGCCTACCTCACCTGCGGCCTGCAGGGCCTCGGTCTCATCCAGCCGGCGCGGATCGCCGCGCAACCGTATCTCGACTCGGGACTATTGCGCGAAGTCCTGCCGCAATGGAAGCCCGTGCCAATGCCAGTCTCGGTTGCCTACGTGAAGAATCGCCGCGTATCGCCGCGCGTGCGCGCGTTCGTGGACTGGCTGGCGGAATTGTTCGAGAAAGCGGAGCACGTCGATCAGGATCTCTCGCGCGTCCGTCAATTGCTGCGCGGTCTGCATGCCGCCTGAGGCGGGTTGCAGGCGCGCAGCGCAGTGGAAAAAACGTGTCAGTCAGGTAGCGTCACCGGCACCGGCCGTGTCAACAGATCGACATGGAAATTGAAAAAATTCGGCTTGTCGAAACGTTTCACATTCGCGGGCCATTTAGATTTGACGCTGAAGTGAAGCTTATTGCGACTCTTCCGCCCACACGGCATTTTCGCGAGCCATCAGCGCCGTGGATGCAGCCGGCCCGAACGTGCCCGCCGTATAGCTACGCGGCTTGTCGCCCGATTTGCTCCAGCCTGCCAGAATCGGCTCGGCCCACGCCCATGCCGCCTCGAGTTCGTCGCGGCGCATGAAGTGCGTGAGACGTCCGCGAATCACATCGATCAGCAAACGCTCATACGCTTCCGCTCGGCGCTCAGTGAACGCCTGCTGCAAATCCAGATTCAGATTCACCGGCAACATGTGCATGCCGCTGCCCGGCTCCTTCGCGAGCACCTGCAACTGGATCGACTCCTCAGGCTGCAGCTGGATCACGAGCCGGTTGCCGTAGTTGCGCCCGCTATTCCCGTTCGGGATGATCGAGAAAGGCAGCTCGGAAAATTCTATGACGATCTCCGACACCTTCTTCTGCATCCGCTTGCCAGTGCGCAGAAAAAACGGCACGTGCGCCCAACGCCAGTTGTTGATATGCGCGCGCAATGCGACGAAAGTTTCGGCGCGGCTGCCCGCCGGCACGTTGTCTTCTTCCTGATAACCCTTCACTGCCTCGCCGTCCACGGCGCCGGCGGTGTACTGGCCACGCACGGTATCGCGCGCGATGTCCTCGGGCGTCATGGGCCGCAGCGAACGCAGCACCTTGAGCTTTTCGTCGCGGACCGCGTCCGGGTCGAGCGACACGGGCGGCTCCATTGCGACGATGCACAGCAATTGCAGCAAGTGGTTCTGCACCATGTCGCGCAGCGCGCCGGTTTTATCGTAAAAGCCCGCGCGGCTGCCCACGCCGACCGTTTCCGCCACCGTGATCTGCACGCTCTTGATATACGGCGCCTGCCACAACGGGCCGAAAATCGGATTGCCGAAGCGCAGCACCATCAGGTTCTGCACGGTCTCCTTGCCGAGGTAGTGGTCGATCCGGTAGATCTGCGCTTCATTGAAGTGCTTGCCGACCGCCGTGTTGATTTCCTGCGCGGAGGCCAGATCGTGACCCAGCGGCTTCTCGAGCACGACGCGCGAGTTGGCGTCGATCAATCCGGCTGCAGCGAGGTTGTCGCAGATATTCGTGAACAGATCCGGCGACGTCGCCAGATAGAACACGCGGCGCACGCCTTCACGCGACGCTTCTTTCAGGCGGTGGTAGTCCTCGACAGAGTCGACGTCCATGCGCACGTATTCGAACAGCGCGAGAAATTTGTCCCAGGCGCCGGCATCGAATGCTTTCTTCTCGATGAAGGGCTTCGCCTTCAGTTCCATGAATTCGTTGATGTACTCCTCACGCGACCAGGGCTTGCGGCCGATCGTGAGAATGCGGGTGTCCGGCGGCAGATTGCAGTGCAGATGCGCCATGTAGAGCGCGGGCAGCAGCTTGCGAAACGACAGATCGCCGGTGCCGCCGAAAATGATCATGTCGAGCGGCAGGTCGGGAGTGGCAGAAGTGTGGTGGGTCGTCATAGCGCGGTCGCAGCGTCGTGATGGATAAGGCGTCGGTCAACGGGCAGAAAAAAGCGGCAGCAGCGCCGTGCCGGCGGACCGGCACGTTTTCTGGCAGACGCCTATGGTGCAACGTTTTCAGATTGTTTGCACGGCAACATGTGCCTCGGGTTAGCGCAATATGCCAACCTGGCGCGGTAAAGGCCTGTTTTCAAGACCTTTTTCGTTTTTCGCGGACAGGCCTTCTTCTGTTGGATTGCTTCTGCGAAGCACGCCCGCCCGCCGTTCACGCGAGCCTTTCACGCAAGCTTTTTCGCCAGGCCTTCAACCACCTGACAACGCCTCGCGCGCCACGCGGCACGCCGCCAGATCCCACGCCGCACAGCCGACGCTTTTAAATACGATCGGTCTTTTTTGCGGCAATAGCGCTGCATTGTCGAGCACCGAGGCGATGCCGCCGACCTGAGCCCAGTCCACACCCGCCTGAATGAAGTCGCCGGCCTCATGGCGCGCGCCGGCTTCATCGTCGACGAAAAGCGCGCTGCCGCCGAGGGTGTGCGCGCCGATTTCCACCATGGCCGGCGTGAATGCGCCGACGCCGATCACGAGGCGCTCCGCGCGTGCCGCTTCGTCGTAGACGGGCTGTCTGCTAGTGGTCAGCGCAACCACCACATCGACCGATTCGGGGATGGTGGCACCGGGTTGCGTCAGCGGTTGCAGGTCGCGCGTCTTGCCCTGATGCGTGGCGCAAAACGCCTCGGCGCGCGCGGGCGCACTGCCCTTCACCCACACGCGCGCGTCGGGAAACAGTTCGCCGATCGCTTCGAGATGGTTGAGCGCCTGCGTGCCGGTGCCGATCAACAGGAATTCGCGCGGCGCGGCGGCGGCGAAGGTGTCGATGCCCAGCATCGAGATCGCCGCCGTGCGGCGTCCCGTCACCGTCGGGCCATCGAGAATGAAGAGCGTCTCGCCGGTGTCGGCGTCGAACGCCATCACTTTGCCATGGATGGTCGGCAGGCCGCGCGCGCGGTTGGCCGGGCACACGTTGACCAGTTTATGAATCGCGAGATCGGGCGCGGTGGCGGGCATCGACAGCATGATGCCGCCTTCGTTGAGCGGCACGACGAGCCGTTCGGGACTCGCGATGCGCTGCTGCGCGTAGTCGATCGTCGCGCGCTTGAGTGCCTCGACGAGCGCGGCATAGGGAATCAGCCGCGTGGTCGCGGCGGCGTCGAAAGTCTGCGTGGTCGGGTGAGTCATGGGCAGGTCGTTCCAGTCCTTGGCAGTTGGTTGAGTTCGAATGGGTTAGCAGGCGGCGGGCGTTTCGCTCGGCTGACGCGACGATTGAATCACCATCAGCAGATCGCCCGCCTCGATCGGACACGGCTCGTCTTCGTAAAACGACAGCACGCGCCCCGCGCGTACGAGACCCACCACCACCGCGCCCGGCAGCGCATTGCTCCAGCGGCCGATTTCCCGCGGCGTCGGCGGACGTTCGACCAGGTTGACGCGGCCGCGTGCCGACAACAGGTCGTTCACGAAGGGCACGATGTATTCGCTGTCGACCGCGTCGGCGAGCAGCAAGCCGCCAATCTTGGTCGACGAGACGATCACGTCCGCCCCGGCTTGGCGCAACTGGCGCTGATAGGTCTGCTCCCGAATCCGCACGACGATCTTGGTCTGCGGCGCGACGTTGCGCACGCTCAGCGTGAGCAGGATCGCGGTGGCGTCGTCGGTGACGGCGATGATGACCGCGCGGGCGATCTGCACCTGCGCCTGCTGCAACAGATCTTCGCGCGACGGATCGCCGAGCAGGCCGGCGACGCCCAGCGCCGTAGCCGCTTCGAGCGCCGCCTGCTGCGGATCGATCACCACGATCGATTCCGCTGCGAAACCGCTTTCAAGCAACTCGCGCACGGCGACCGAACCGCTCAATCCGTAGCCGCAGATCACGACGTGATCGCGCAACTGCTTTTGCAGGCGTTTCATGCGGAATTCCTCGATGACGCGTTGAATGACGAACTGATAGGCGGTGCCGAGAAACACGAACCAGATGATGATGCGGATCGGCACGATGAAAAAGGCGTCGATCAGGCGTGCGCGTGCGGTCACCGGCACGATGTCGCCGTAACCGACGGTAGCCACCGTCACCATCGTGAAGTACATCAGATCGACGATCCCCAGGACTTTGCGGTTAGCGTCGCGCAAGCCGTCCCGATCGAGATAGAGCACGGCGAAGGCGAGCACGCACAGGCCGACCACCAGATAGACGCGATGCAGCAGCATGCGCTGCGGCGACGCTGCAGGCCGCGTGAACAACGTGCGCGCGCGCGGCGCCTGCCAGGGCGTGCGGGCGCGGCGCGGCAGACGGAAGCGCGGCAGACGTGGCTCCGGCTTGGGCGAATCAGGCACGCGGCGGCTCCGGGAGTCGAGGACAAGCGATTCTACGACGCCGGGCGCGCCGTGGGGCCGGAGCGGGAAAGCAGGACGGTAAGTTTCGAGGCGGCGGGTGACCTCACTGCGACGTGTCTTTGTCGCCGCCCTTCTTGCCGCCCTTGAACATCGCGCGGCACGCCGGGCTGAGTTCATCGACGTGCTGCTTCATGCAGGCGGTGATCTTGTCTTCGTTGGGAATGTCGGCGGCGCAGAAATGCATGGCGTCGCCGCGGCAGGCCTTGGCCTGATCGTCGCGGCTGGCGGCGTCCGCCGAGGCAGGGCAGCCCAGACCAATCAAGCTGGCAGCAAGCAGGGCGTAGGTTCGATTCATGGCGGATCCGGTATCGCAGAAGTCGGTACGGGCCATCCAGCAGAAAACGGGCCCGATCGTCGCGCTCACCGGATGTCCGGCCCGCCGCGCCTAGCGCGCGATCCGGCTCAGCGTCATGCCGCGCCCCGCGTAGAAACGCGCGATGGTTTCGAACGGCAGATACACATCGGCCTGATGCGGCGCGATGCCCGAGGGATTGTGAAACCACACGCCATCGCGGCCGCGTCCGTGCAGCAGGATCAGATGGCCGCCGCGCCGCTGATTGGGCTGCTCGGGATAGCGGATTTCGGGACTCACGGAGACGATCGCCAGCGTCTTGGCGTTCAGGCGCGCGGCCATGTCTTCGATGGACGCCTGCGGCAGCACGTCGACCTGAACGCCGAACGCGCCGGCCACCCAATCGGCAAACGGCCGGTAGATCAAACCGTCGACGCCGCCATCCTCGCGCATGCGATACACGCCGTGCCGCAATGCTTCGTCGAGCAGCGCGGCGCGCGGAGCGTGGTCGATACGCCAATAGTCGAGCGCCGACTCGAGGCACGTCAGGCCGCACAGGCGTTTGGCCCAGAAGCGGTAACGCTCGGGATCGGAAAAGCCGCTGCGCTGCCAGCCGGGATCGGCGCACGGGTCGCCGTGCTGCTCGACGATCCGGCCAACCCATTCGGGACTGCCCCACTGCGTGTAGTACGGCACGTCGGCGTGGCGCAGAATCGGTTCGTTCATGGGTGGTGTTTCAACGTGGATTGAGAGGCGCGTTTTTTACAGCATGCTGCGAGGCCGTTGCATCGTGCCGTCGAAGAAACGCTGCAAACGGAACGCCGACAGATCGAGCGACGCCTGGCCGCCATCGTTCAATTCCGCGAGCAGTTTGCCGACGATCGGCCCCATCGCGAAACCGTGGCCGCAAAAGCCGGTGGCGATCGTCAACCCGCGGACCTGCGGCGGCGCGTCGATCACCGGAATACCGTCGGGCAGCACATCGATCAGGCCAGCCCACGATTCGACCACCTGCGCGTCTTTCAACGCGGGGAACAAGGCGCGCAGTTTTTTCAACGCACGCGGCCCATGGCCCACGTTCGGCTGCGGATGCGGATCGCGCGGATGCAGCACACGCTCGTGTTTCGGCACGCCGCCCGGCAAACGCTCGCGCAGATCACGCAGGCTCGCGCCGTTCAGATGGAAGCTGAACTTCTCGCACTGCGTCCACAACTCCGGCAAGAACCACTTGAGCGCGCGGAAATGGCCGAGCGTCATGTCGACGTCGACCTGCATGTCGTCGGCGAGATTGATCGCGCCGTTCGCCCGCTGCCGCACGCCGAGGCCGTGGCCCCAGAACGTCGACGCGGTGATGCGCGGCAGCGGATTGGTGCGCATGCAGGTGCCGCGCACTGCCTGCTGCGGCAGTTCGAGCCCGAGCGTTTTGAGCAGACGCCAGCTGCTGGCGCCGGCCGCGCAGATAAAGCGCGAGGTGCGCAGCGTGCCGCGCTCGGTGACCACGCCGGCAATCGCGCCGCCCGCGCGCTCTACGCCGATCACGCCGCAGCCTTCGAAAAACAGCGCGCCGGCTTGCGCCGCCCGCGCCGCGAAAGCGGCCGCGGCGCGGCGCGGTTCCGCCTGGCCGTCGCTCGGCGTATAGAGGCCGCCGAGCGCGGGACCGTGCATTCCCGTCACGACCGTGTCGATCTGCTTGCGATCGAGCGTGCGCGTATCGAGCCCGTGCTGACGCGCGACATCCATCCATTGCTGGAACGAGGCCCAGTCCTCCTCGCCGGTCGCCACGTACAGACAGCCGCCCTGACGCCATTCGAGATCGAAATTCAGTTCGCTCTCGAGTTTTTTCCACAGCGGGATGCCGGCCATCATCAGTGGCACTTCGGCGGATTCACGGCCCTGCTGGCGCACGAATCCCCACGCCCGCGACGACTGCTGCCCGGCGATCCGCGATTTGTCGAGCACCACTACCGAAAGGCCACGGCGCGCGAGATAGTAGGCGGCCGCGCAGCCCATGATGCCGGCGCCGGCGATCACCACATCGGCACGTTTTGGGAACACCTGGTCGGCGGAAGTGAGGTTCGCGTGCAGCGGGTAAGTCGTGGTCATCGGACGGCCAGGTGTTAAGTGTGGGCATAATCTTCGCAGGCGGCCCGGTTGTTCGCAATGCCGCAGCGCCTTGGAGGCCAGCGGTACAAGCGCCTCGAAGCGCTTGCACGGGGGCTCTCACGTGACTTACACCGATTATTCGCCACACGAATATCCGCATTTTATTCGCCAAACAGATATTGGTAAAATATGCGTCACACGAATATTTGACGAATATTCGTGTGACGCATAAAATGCATTTATTCGTGTCACGGATAATCTGCCATGCTCCACCTCATCGCCACGCCGGACCAGATGGCCCAGCTGCTTGCTGCCAGCCGACGGCAAGCCGGCCTCACGCAGGCCGAGGCCGCCGCGCGCATCGGCGTCAGCCAGAGCCGCATTTCGGCCTTCGAAACCGACGCCGCCGCCCTCACCCTCGCACAATTGCTGGCCTTGTGCGGCGTCTACGGCCTGCAATTGCAGTTGCGCGACAAGAGCCAGGCGCTACCGGGCCCGGCGCCGTTGATCGAGTGGTGAGCATGGGCCGCCAAACTCACACACGCGCGCTTTCGGTATGGGCCAACGGCGAGCGCGTCGGCGTCTGGCGCCTGCCCGCTCGCGGGCCCATGGAGTTCGCCTACGATCCCGCGTGGGTCGCCTCGCCCGCGGGACGGCCGCTGTCGCTGTCGCTGCCGTTCACGCCGGGCAATCTGGCGCAAAAAGGCCCGCGCGTCCTCAACTATTTCGACAATCTGCTGCCCGACAGCGAGGCGATCAGAAAGCGCATCGGCCAACGCTACCAGACCGAGACGCTCGATGCGTTCGATCTGCTGCAAGCCATCGGCCGCGATTGCGTGGGCGCCGTCCAGTTGCTCGCCGAAGACGACGCGCCGCAAGGCGTCGAACGGATCGAGGGCACGCCGCTCACGGACGCCGAGATCGAGGCCATGCTGGCGCGCACGGTCAGCAACCCCGCGCTCGGCGCGCCCGACGAGACGGATGATTTCCGCGTCTCGCTCGCCGGCGCGCAGGAGAAAACCGCGCTGCTGTGGCACGACGGCAAGTGGCAGCGGCCGCATGGCGCCACGCCCACCACGCACATTTTCAAGCTGCCGCTCGGACTGGTCGGCAACAAGCTCGCCGATCTCAGCACCTCGGTTGAAAACGAGTGGCTCTGTCTGCGGATTCTGCACGCCTACGGCCTGCCGGTCGCGAACACGGAGATCATGACGTTCGGCAAGCAGCGGGTGCTGAGCGTCGAGCGCTTCGACCGGCAAATGCATTCGAGCGGGCAATGGCTGTTGCGCCTGCCGCAGGAAGACTTCTGCCAGGTGTACGGCGTGCCGTCGCATCGCAAATACGAAAACGAAGGCGGCCCGGGCGTGCTCGACCTCGCGCGGATTCTGCAGCAATCGGTCGAGGCGCGGCAGGACATCGAGACGCTGCTCACGAGCCAGATTCTGTTCTGGATGCTGGCGGCGCCGGACGGCCACGCCAAGAACTTCAGCATTCGCCTGCTGGCGGGAGGCCACTTCCGCCTCACGCCGCTTTACGACGTGATGTCGATCTGGCCAGTGGAAGGCAGCGGCCCGAACCAGTGGTCATGGTTCAAGGCGCGGCTCGCCATGGGCATGTGGTCGCGCAACAAGCACGACGCGTTTCGCGACGTGCAGCGGCGCCACTTCAACACCATGGCGCTGAAATGCTCGTACGGCGCGGACGCGGAACCGCTGATCCAGCGGCTGATCGAACAGACGCCCGGCGTGATCGAGCGGGTCTCGGCGGAATTGCCCGAACGCTTTCCGTCCAAGGTTGCCGAGCGGATTTTCAAAGGCCTGAAAAGCTCGGCGGCGAAGCTCGGCACCATGCCTGCCGGCTAGGCGTTTCGCGCGGCTGGCATCGCGTGACATATTTCTCTGCAGATGCGGCTCGGTTTCATCGGTAAAATACATTGATGCTCAGTGCATAAAAGATCGCCAAACCGGTCCGTTCCGACTCTCGCACTCACGGGCCAGGCGGCGGTCATACAAAACTACAGACTGCGATACTTTTTACGGTACATTTGCTGTCCCCTGCGTCGCCGCATCTTTGCGCATTGCATGCGCATGGTCGCGCTGCGCCTGTCGTATCGCACTCCCCAGTACCCTTTAAGACGGCGGATTCTCACGCAGTATGGCCAACGAAACAAACTCACCTGACTCCATCGCAGTCGCCGAGCGCGTGCGCGAGTTGATGAGCCGGCACGGAATCGGCAAACGCCAGCAGACCACGGAACTGTGCCGCATCCTCGATCTGAGTTTTTCACAGGGGCACCGCAAGTTGCGCGGCAACAGCCCGTGGACCCTCTCGCAGATCAAGAAGGTCGCCGAGGTGTTCGGCGAACCGGCAGCCCAGCTGTTCGGCGCGCAATCGCTCGATCCCGGCATGGTCGGCGCGATCGCCCAGGAAGCCGTGTTCAGCATCGGCGCGATCGAACTGGCCTGCACGGCCTGGGTCGGCGCCGCGCTCGAGGCGGGCAGCCGCCCGGAATTCGTCGCGTACTCCCGGCTCGGTCAATGGCGCGTGGCGCGCCACGACGGCACGCTTTACCAAAGCGCGTACGAAGTCCACAAGATCGAGATCTATCCGCGCCGCGCCGAAACCGACAAGCCGACCATTGCCGTGGTCGACGACGACCAGGCCAGCGCCGACAACCTGCGTGACTATCTGGAGCGCAGCGGTTTCGCGGCGGTGGCGATCTACGGACTCGCGGCCTTTGCCGACCAACTGCAAACCCAGGTGTTCGACGGCGTCGTGATCGACTGGTTGTTCGGCTCGCAGACGTCGGCGGCCGCGATTCGCGCGGTACGCGCGTCGGAAAATCCCGACGCGCCCATCTTCGTGCTGACCGGCGAATTGCTGACCGGCAAGGCCAGCGAATCGGAGATCAGCCAGGTGATCCGCACTTACGACGTCGCATGCTATGAAAAGCCCGCGCGCATGGCGATCCTGGTCGCCGATCTGTCGAAGCGGCTGAACCGGCCTTAAGCGGATCTATCCGCGCCGGCAAAACGGCCGAAGGCTTGGGCTCAGGTTGATGCCCTCCTTGGCCAGCCGTCCACGCTTCGCATCACACCGTATGCCGCGAAGCCAAAGCCCGCTGCAACGCGCTGCGAAGCTCCTCGTAATGTACCGGCTTTAATAACGCGTCGAAGAACGGCTGCGAGCCGGCTTCTTCTCCCGTCACGCTCACCTCCGGCGCATACGCGCTGACCACGATCACCGGTACACCGGCGGACGGGCCGCCCCGCGCGGCGAAGTCCGCGAGAAACGCATAGCCGTCGCGCTCGGGCATATGCAGATCGAGCAACACCACGTCGCAGCGGCGCGCGTCGAGCCAGGCGAGCGCATCGTCGGCATTGGCGACGGCGTGCGCGTCGAAATTCATGTGCGCGACCATTTCGCTGAGCGACTCGCGAATCAGGCGGTTGTCGTCGACGATCAGCACGCACGGACGCGCGCCGCCCGGCTCGGCGCGCGCCGCCACGTCCGGCGGCTGGGCTGCCGCCACCGGCATGACCGGAATCGTCACGGTGAAGGTCGTGCCCTCGCCGACTTTGCTCGCCACCTCGACGGCGCCGCCGAACAGTTTGACCAGCCCTTGCACAATGGTCAGCCCCATGCCCGCGCCTTCGAACCGGCGCGTGGGCGACGCATCCAGTTGGGTGAACTCCTGGAAGATGAGCGGAATCTGCGCATGCGGCACACCCGGCCCCGTATCGCTGACGACGAAAATCAGCAGCGCCGGCCGCTGCCGCAACTGCACGCGCACCGTGCCGGTTTCGGTGTAGCGGATCGCGTTGGTGACGAGGTTGTTGACGATCTGGCGGATGCGGTGCGGGTCGGAATCGACGAGGCCGCTCATGCCGCTCGCCTCGCTCTCCAATTGCAGACCGCGCGCGGCGGCCGACATCGCGTGCTCATCGACGATCGACGCCAGCAGCTCGCGCGGCTCGAAATGCTCGTGACGCAACTCGAGCTTGCCCGCGCCGAGGCGCGCGTAGTCGGTCAGGTCTTTCATCTGCGCTTCCAGATGCCGCGCCGCGGTTTCGAGCCGCTGGATCACCTTGCGGTCCGCCTCGGAGTGATAGTTGAAGCCCAGCAATTCGATCGACGACACGATCGCATGCAGCGGCGTGCGCAGTTCGTGGCTGATCATGCCGAGAAACGCGTCCTTGGCGTGACTGGCTTCGCGCGCGGCGCGGCTCGCCTGGTGCTCCGCTTCGAGCGCCGCGTGCTGTTGATGCATCAGGCGCGTCCGGCGCCGTCCGTTCAACACGAGCAGCAGCGTCGCCGCCGCCGACAGCAACAGCAGCAACATGCCGCCCGCGAACAGCATGCGGCGCTTGTCGATGAAATCGCGGTTCATCGCTTCGCGATCGGCGACGTCGGCGAAACGGCGGCTCAGCGCGAGATCGTTGACCTCGTTCCAGTGCTGACGCAGTTGCGCGACGATCCGGTTGGCCTGGCTGCGGTCGTTCGGCAGCGCGTCGACTTCAGGTTCGATGCCGCCCAGCAGCTGATCGAGCGAATGGATTTCGTCCAGTTGCCGTTGCAGCAGCGAGAGCTGGCTGGTCAACCGGCGCGTCGAGCCGGCCATCACATGAAGCTTGGATTGCAGCAACTGGTAACGCAGCATCAGCCGCTGATAGTCGTCGTCGACGCCCGACTGATACAGCAGCAACTGGTTCTCGAAGCGCGCGTAGGCGATTTGCAGTTGCGCGGCGTCCCAGTAGAAGCCGTCGTAAGAGCCGGTCAACTGTTCGGTAGCGCGCGGGTTGAGCAGATTCGCGTACAACAGATAGCCAATCGCGCCGACCGGCGCCGCGAGCGCGGTCAGCCAGATCAGCACGTAGAGCGCACGGCGCCACGGTCGGCGCATTATTTGACGATGAGGGCTTTGATCTGCCATACGAATTTCGAATCGCCCGAGGCGCCCTTGAGTTCATCCGGGAACGCATCGCGCGGATAGATAAGGAACAGCGGCCCGAAGTCGCTGATCTTCAGACGCCGGCCGTTCATGCTGTACGCGACGACCACGCCGTAGCGATCGCAGTCCGCCACCGGAATGGTGTAGGTATAGTCGTCGAGCGTATGGATCTCGACCTGGCTGCCATACGCGCCAGCTGTCTTCAGAATATCCGCCAGCAGCGGCCCTGTGAAGGTGGAACGCGGCGTCCAGGTGGTCGAGGTCGTGATTGCGTGGACCGGCAGCGCGAGCAGTTGCGCCTCGCTGAAGTGATAGGTCTTGCGCGCGGCATCGGTGGTCTTGCCGATCTTGCCTTGCACGTCGAGCGATAAGGATGACGGCTCCGACTGAGCCTGCGCGCCGCACGCCGCCAGCGCGAGGATCAGGCCCGCCGCCAACCGTGCGCCCATTACTGCGCGTTTTCTGTCACTGACCCTGGCGGTCGACTTGATCATCTGCTTTTTATTCCGTTATCTATTTTCTTGCGGGCGGCCTGATAGCCGCCGGCCCGGTCTGTTGCCGGGGCCGCCGCCCCTTGGCCTCCAGCCCTTTGCGCCGGCCGCGCTCTCGCGTCGCGCCTCGGCGTGCCGCGCGTCACCCCCGACGCGCGATCTCCGAACCGCATGCATAATATCGCCAAAATTCTTTGTCTCAAAAACGAGGAGCCGCGGCCGCGCGCACCGCTTGCCGCTCCCGTGCCAGAGACGCTCGCCCCCTACGCGCCACGCGACGCCCTACGAGTCATGAACAAGCCGGTTTTGCCCCTGACGTACGAACAACTCGATCACTGGATCGAATCGCTGCAGCCAGCCTTGCTGGCGGAGCGCTTCACGATGGCGATCGGCATTCTGCGCGGCGGGGCGCCGCTCGCGCTGATGGTCTCGCATGCTGTCGGCACACCGGTCGCCTTCCTGCGCTACGACCGCCAGGCGCGCGCGGTGGCCTGGGATTCGACGCTGCCGATCCCGCCCGCGGGCTCGACCGTGCTGCTGTGCGAGGACATCGCGGGGCGCGGCTTCACGTTGACCGATTGCATCGCGTTTCTTCAGCAGCGGGGCCTCGTGGTCAGGACGCTGACCGGCGCCGTGGACGATCTGAGCCGCACGCAACCCGACTACGCGATCGACGCGCGCGGCTACTTCGCGTTGTTTCCGTGGGAGCGCCAGGCGTACACCGAGCGTTATCGCGACGATTGGGCGCGCGTCGAGTCAGGCGCGGCGCCCGCGATGGCGGACGATCACGAATACGCCACGTATGCGATCGACCTCGACGGCATTCTGCTGCCCGACGTGCCGCTCGCGCGTTACGACGAGGATCTGGCCGCCGCGCTCGCCGAACGCGATGCGCTGCTGCCATTCGAGGAGCTACCGGACATCGACTTGCAGCAGGTTCGCACAATCATCACCGGCCGGCCGGAACTGGATCGCGCGCGCACCGAAAGGTGGCTCGCGCGGCACGGCTTCGGTCATCTGCAACTGGTGATGCGCACGCCCCACACGCACGACGAAAGTCCCGCCGGCAGCGCGGCCCATAAGGCCGCGGCCGCATTGCGCGGCGGCGTCACGCATTTCATCGAGAGCGATCCGGTACAGGCGCTGCTGATCGCGCAACAAGCGCCGCTCCTGCGCGTGATCTGGTGGGACGCGCGCACGCAAACCGGCATGCTGGTCGGCGCGCGGGCGTGGAGCTGAGCGTCCGGGCGCTAGCCTTCGCGCGCTTCTTTCGCTTCCCTGATCTCCTTGCCGTCGCGCAAATGCAGATGCCGCGCGGCCCGTTGCGATGCGACGACGATCAGCTTCATCGTCGCGCGCGTCGCGCCGACGAACAGCTTGCGCGCAATGCGTTCGTCGAAAGTCTCGAAGTCGACCTCGGTGAAAATCACGCACGGCGCCGCCTGCCCCTTGAAGCGGTAGATCGACTCGAACAGCACGTCGCCTTCGCGATACTCCGGGTTGCCGAACAGATCGTACTTGCCCGTGAAACTGCGCAGCCGATGCGGCCCGAGGTGATCCAACGCGGTCATCGCCGAGCCTTCGCGGCCGCGAAACGACAGCAACACGATGTCCTGCTTGCGAAAGCCGAGCGAGAGTGCCTGCGTAATCGCGCGCTTGGTGGCCTCGATGCTGCCTTCGGCGGCGTTCGCTTCGTCGTAGACCGAGAGCGAGATATCGGAGCCGTCGAACGGACTGCCCGACGCGAGCGCCGCGGCGACCGGCACCGAGGCGCCGACTACGTCGCGCACATAATCGAGAATGTCGCGCGGGCTGCGATAGTTGGTGGTTTCTTTCAGCGTGGTCCAGCCGGGTAGCGCAACCGGTTCACGCATATACAGATTCTGCAGCGGGTCTTCGAGCCACCACCACGCGGCGGCAGGTCGCAACAGACGCTCGAGTGCGGCGACCCACGGCTGCTGGAAGTCCTGGCCTTCGTCGATGATCAGCACGTCGAATTGCCAGCGTGGATCGATCGGCGTGTCGGCGAAAATCGTTTCGAGCTGATCGAATACGTCGCCCGCCTGGAAATCCGGTTCCCGGCCCGCGTCGCGCGCGATCCAGTCGCAGAGCTGGTGATAGTTCGCCACCTTCGCTTCGGGCGGCGCGACCCGCGCGATGTGATCCGCCAGCGGCCGGTTGAAACACACGTATAGCGGCCGCTGGCCGCGCGCCACCGCGTCCTTCATGACCTGCACCGCGAGTTGCGTCTTGCCGGAGCCGGCCGTGCCGATCACGCGCAGCCGGAATGGCGCGAACTCGAGCCGCCGCGCCCATGTCGCCAGACCGCCCGCGAGGCGCGTGACGAGCGTGCCCGCTTGTCCGACCAGCGCGCTGGCGTCGGGCGTGAGCGCCAGTTCGTCGGCGAGAAAGTGGTGAATTTTCGGCGCGCAGGCAAGACGCGGCTCGTCGGCCGGCAAGGCTTCGCGGATGATCGCCGCGAGCCGGTCCTTGCGCGTCGCGTCGACGATCCGCGCGGGATTCACGCCGGCAATCGCCGCGTCCTTGACGATGTGGTCCGGGCAATACAACAGTTCCTCGATGAAATAGGTGCCCGCGCCGAATGCCGCCGTAAAGCGCCTATGCAAACTCTCGATGGTGTGCGCGAGCGCGATCGCCACATTACGCTCGGTTTGCAGATAGACCTTGACGAGCCCTTTCGGCGTTTCTCGCAGGAAGCCGGTTTTCTGTTCGACGATCATCACGCGCCCGGCCGGACTGACGATCACGAAATCGGCTTCGCCGAACACCGAGAAGTTCTGGTTCAGACGCGTCCAGTGCACGCCGTGATAGACGGTGTAGCCATCGGGCAGCGCCTCTTCCAGCAACGCCAGCGTTTCGCGTTCGCGGGCCGCCGCGCCGGTGGCGGCGAGGCTCTTCCAGTCGTCGGGAACAATGCGGGCCATGCGTGCCTCGTCGTATTCGGGTGGGCTCATTGTACGCAACGCGCGCGCGTTGCCGAATGCCTGCCGAGGCACCGCTTGCGGACGTGCTTTCGGACTCGCCTGCCGCCATGGTCGCCCGGCTGGTTGCCACCCGCCGGCGCGCAGGCCGCGCGCATCGTGTATCGTTACTGGCTGAACGCCGCGCAACGGGCGCGGCTTGCCAACTGCACCCAAGGGAACTTCCTTCGGGGCGTAAAGAAAAAGGATTTACCGGATGATTACGATCTGGGGACGCGCCAATTCGGTCAACGTCCAGAAAGTGCTGTGGTGCTGCGATGAACTGGTGCTGCCGTATGACCGTGTCGATGCCGGCCTGCAATTCGGCCGTAACAACGAACCCGACTATCTCGCGATGAACCCGACCGGCAAGATTCCGACGCTGGTCGACGACGACTTCGTGCTGTGGGAATCGAACTCGATTCTGCGCTATCTGGTGATGCAGTACGGCGAAGGCAGCCTGCTGTATCCGTCCGAGCCGCAACCGCGCGCCAGCATCGACCGCTGGCTGGACTGGTCGCTGTCCACGCTGCAACCCGCCGAGCGTCCGGTGTTCTGGGCGCTCGTGCGCACGCCCGCCGCCGAGCGCGACGCAGCCAAACTCGCCACCGACTTCAACGCCGTCGCCGCGCTGTGGCACATGCTGGACACGCATCTGCAGGGGCGCTTCTTTCTCGAGGGCGAGAAGTTCACGCTGGCTGACATCGTGATCGGCGCCTACGCCAAACGCTGGTTCGGGCTGGACGGCGTGCAGCGTCCGCCGCTGCCGAATCTCGAGCGCTGGTATTCGCGCATTGCGACGCGCACGGGTTTCAAGAAGTATGTCGACTTCGCGCTGACTTGAGCGTCCGGGCGGCAACGGGACGTGTCGCGCGGCGGCACAGCGAGGCGAGATGGCCTTTATAATCGACGCATGAAGACCGCCAAGCCCGCCGCGACCGCCGACAAAGCCACCTCCGCCACCTCCGCTCATGCTCATGAGCCGGGGCACACGCACGGTGTTTCGCAGGAAGCCGCACTGACCCTCGCGGACGAATATTGCCGCGAACGCGGCGAAAAGCTCACGCCGATCCGCCGCAAAGTGCTCGAATTGCTGCTGAATTCCGGGCGTGCCACCAAAGCGTATTCACTGCTCGACGAGATGCGCCAGATCCATCCCGGCTCGGCGCCGCCCACGGTTTACCGGGCGTTGGACTTTCTGCTCTCGGCGGGGCTCGTGCATCGGATCGAATCGATCAATGCGTTCACCGTCTGCCACGATCTGACGCAATGCCAGCACGGCATCCTGGTGGTTTGCCAGCAGTGCGGCAACGTCACCGAATTGCATCAGCCCAAACTGCGTCAGGCGCTCGTCACCCAAATCGAAGACGCGGGCTACCGCCTCGCGAGCGATGAAATCGAATTGAAGGGATTGTGCTCGGCGTGTCAGGCGCTGGAAGCCGCGGCGTCAAGCAAGGATTCGGGAACGCCTGTCGTCGCCGTCAAATAACGGCAGCGCTCGCAGGCCGGTTCGCGGACCGCGATACAACCTGCTTCGCCATCAAGCCTGGCATCTCGCGATGCGGGAGTCTCGCGGCACCGCTCGAAAGCGGCGCCGCGAATCCATCGGCCAAACGCGAAGCCTGCTTCAGCCCGCCGCGCGAGCGTGGATCGCGTCGTGCAGCAGCGTGACGAGGTCGTCGGGCAAAGCCGGCTTGGTCATGAAATACTGGAAGCCTTCGCCGATGCTGCGTAAGCGGTAAGCGTCGTCAGTGTGGCCGGTGAGCGCCACGGCCACCGAAGGCGCGTGGTCGCCGCGAATCTCGTGGTCGCGCAAGCGCTGGATCAGGTAGAAGCCGTCCATGGCGGGCAACTCCAGATCGCACACCACGGCGTCGGGTAATAACCGCAGCGCCGCCTCCACGCCCTCTTCCGCATCCGCCACGGCGACAACATGCGCGCCTTCCGCCTCGAGTAATAAGGTCAACGATTCCCGGCTGTCCGGGTCGTCTTCTACGAGCACGATCGTGGCCTGATCGAGTCTCAATGCTCCGTTCATTTTCCGTTGTTGCTCTAAAAAACCGGTTAGGCCGTCCGACTTGGCCAACGTTTCGCCCTGCGACTTGCCGGCGATTTGCGCGGCTGCGATATTGCTGCTCATGGTTCCGACTCGATTTCATGCGCCGAGTTGCAAACAGGCCCAACATTGTAAAACATGACCCGAGCGCTCACGCGTGCGCACAGTAACGCGCGCCAAAATTGCACGCCGATGAAAAACTGGCCCTCGGCCCCCACAGTCATGGCCGACCGATGCCGACTCCGATTTGCCGCAGCGGCTCGTGCAAACCCCGTTTGACACGGTCTTTCCCACCTGGCGCCTCTTTTCACATTGCTGTTCTTTTGCGATGCCGGCGACCTGATTGATGCCGTCTGCATTCACATCCACCCCACCAGTAGCATGTTGCGTGCCTCGCCGGTCGCCGTCCTGCGAGTACGTCCCGATGCGGAGCTTTGCGGTGCCAGGCGCGGGCGGCGCTATCATCGTGTGCGCGAGACCGCACGCGGCATTGCGCCGCTACGGTCCGCGCAACAGACGTTCGCCATTCCCCGCTTTGCCCTTTCAACCCTGAGGCCGCCCGACACCATGACCGATCTCGACTCCGTCACGCTCGAAGCACTCCGTCATGTCAGCACCGCCACGCTGACTACCCAATTGTTCAAGCGTGGCCTGCGCAATACCTTCATGCAAGGCGTCGCGCCGCTCGCCGCGCGCCGCGGCGCGAATCTGGTCGGACCGGCCTTCACGCTGCGCAACATTCCGTCGCGTGAAGACATCGACGTGCTCGAACTGTTTGCCGATCCCGAGTATGCCCAGCGCAAGTGCGTCGAAACGATTCCCGCCGGGCATGTGCTCGTGCAGGATTGCCGCGGCGAACGCAGCAGCGCGTCATTCGGTTCGATCCTGACGCAACGCTTGCAGGTTCGAGGCGTGGCGGGCATGGTGTCCGACGGCCCGGTGCGGGACACCACGACGATCGCCGCGCTGGGCATTCCCGTGTTCTGCGCGGGTGCGAGCGCGCCGCCCAATCTGATTCGCCATCATGCGGTGGATATCAATGTGCCCATTGGCTGCGGCGGCGTCGCGGTGTTTCCAGGCGACGTGATAGTCGGCGATGCGGACGGCGTGGTGGTGATTCCGCTGAAAATGGCCGCAGACGTCGCGCAAGCCGCTGTCGAACAGGAGCAACTCGAAGCGTTTCTCACCGAGCGGATTCGCGACGGCGCCGCGTTGTCCGGCATTTATCCGCCGAACGAAACAACGAAAGCCGCTTACGAGGCGTGGAAGCAAAACCGAAAAGCATGAGACGGCGGCGGAGCGCGTCGAAGGTCAGCGCGCTTGCGCGCGACACCGGCGCGGTTCAGCGAGCAGCGGGCTTCAGTCCGCTTTCTTCGGACCGATGCCCTGCAGCAGCAAGGCCACGGCATGCCGCGCGATGTCCTCGCTGCCGATGTTGCGACGCATGGGATCGTTGCGCCACAGCTTCGACGTGGCCAGCGGCAAAATCGTCAGCCCGAGCAGCGTGACGAATACGAGCGACGGCTCCAGCGCCGCGTTCAGCCGCCCCTCTTTCTGCCAGCGAGCAATGGCCAGCAATGACGCCTTCTGATGCGCATTGCCGAAGCGCTCGTGCATGCGCTGGCGCAACAGGCCGCCGTCGCTGATTACTTCGCGCACCCACAGCGACGGAAACCACGGGTGGTCGGCCGCCACCTGCACCAGTCGCAGAGTGAGTTGCGTGATCGCCGCGACTGGATCGTCGGGATTTTCCTGGAACGGCACGCCGAGCCCCGCGCGCAACGGGGCGAAACGTTCGTCGATCAGCACGTCGAGCAGCTGATCGCGCGTCTTGAAGTAGTAATGCATCATCGCCGGCGTGAAACCGGCCTCGCGGGCAATCTCCCCCAGCGTGGTGTCGACGATGCCTTGGCGCGCGAACAGCACGAGCGCGGCGTCGAGCAGGCGTTTGCGCTGCTCCGGTCCGCGCGCGGCGCCAGAAGGCCTGCCCGGCCGCCGTCCGGGCGCGGCGGCCGCGGGTTTCGCGGACGGCGCGTCCGCCTCCGTTTCGACAGTTTGGGTGGGCGTGGATCGCGCCTTGCGAAGCTTCACGGCGAGCGTGTCAGGCGGCGCGTTTTTCACACTTCCATGGTCGGATGGAATCTTTGCCATTGCATTCAATTTGACGGGTGACGCGATGTCGCCTATATTAATCTCCGAATTAATTAATTTCAATGCCTGATGCCATGGACCAATCGACCACGACTCAACCCGCCGAGCTGACGCAGGCCCATCCGCAGCCGACCGCGCATACCACCGATCACCCGCCCATCCGTCTGCTGTTTCCGGCGCTGCTGCTGGTGATGCTACTCGCAGCGCTCGATCAGACAATCGTCTCAACGGCGTTGCCGACCATCGTCGGCGAACTGGGTGGGCTCAATAACCTGTCATGGGTGGTGACCGCCTACCTGCTCAGTTCGACCATCGTCGTGCCGCTGTACGGCAAATTCGGCGACCTGTTCGGCCGCAAGATCGTGCTGCAAACGGCAATCATCGTGTTCCTGGTCGGCTCCGCGCTGTGCGGCGTTGCGCAAGACATGACGCAGCTCATCGTGCTGCGCGCGCTGCAGGGTCTCGGCGGCGGCGGTTTGCTGGTGGTGACCATGGCCGCCATCGCGGACGTGATTCCGCCGGCTGAACGCGGCCGCTACCAGGGCGTGTTCGGCGGCGTGTTCGGTCTCGCGACTGTAATCGGCCCGCTGCTCGGCGGCTTTCTCGTCGAGCACCTGACGTGGCGCTGGATCTTCTACATCAACCTGCCGCTCGGCATCATCTCGCTCATCGTGATCGGGGCGGTCTTCAAGCCGCACGTTCGCCACGTGAAGCACACCATCGACTACATGGGCGCCGCGTTTCTCGCCGGCGCCCTCACCTGCATCATCCTGTTCACGAGCCAGGGTGGCACGATCCTGCCGTGGTCGTCACCGCAGCTCTGGTTCACGCTGGGGATGGGGCTCGTGGCGATCTGGGGTTTCATTCACGAAGAACGCAGCGCGGTCGAACCGATCATGCCGCTCGAACTCTTCAAGCAGCGCACGTTTTTGCTGAGCAGTCTGATCGGCTTCATTATCGGCGTGTCGCTGTTCGGCTCGGTGACGTTCCTGCCGTTGTATTTGCAGGTGGTCAAAGGCTCGACGCCCTCGGAAGCCGGCATGCAGATGCTGCCGATGATGGGTGGCCTGTTCCTGATGTCGATGGT
Source organism: Paraburkholderia sp. FT54 (assembly GCF_031585635.1). Lineage (NCBI taxonomy): Bacteria > Pseudomonadati > Pseudomonadota > Betaproteobacteria > Burkholderiales > Burkholderiaceae > Paraburkholderia > Paraburkholderia sp. FT54. Next base: position 1,736,389 of record NZ_CP134196.1, read on the forward strand.
GACCGGCCGGGTGATCAGCAAGATCGGCAAGTACCGCATGTTCCCGATCGCGGGCACATTGCTCGTGGCGGTCGCCATGCTGCTGCTCGCACGCCTGCAGATCAGCACGCCGATTCATGTGATGTATGTCGACATGGGCATCCTCGGCTGCGGACTCGGCATGGTGATGCAGGTGCTGATTCTCGCGGTCCAGAACACCGTCGAGTTCAAGCATATGGGCGTCGCGACTTCGGGGGCGACGCTGTTTCGCTCGATCGGTGGATCGATTGGTGTGGCCGGCTTCGGCGCCGTGTTTTCCAACGGCCTCGCCGCGCGCCTCGAAAAGCTGATCCCGCCCGACACCGAGTTGCCGCACGCGCTCGGGCCTGCTGCGATCCACGAGTTGCCGCAAGCGTTGCGCGACGATTATCTGCAAGCTTTTGCGGGCGCGTTGCACACGGTGTACCTGTCGGCTGCGTGTGTGGTGGTGCTGGCGTTCGCACTCGCGTGGCTGCTGAAGGATCATCCGCTCCGTAAGCACTGATTGTTTCCCGCTTTGTTCACGCGCTTGATGCAAGCGCTTAATGACGAGGTCGCACGCCCTGGGCGCCGACCTCGTTCTATTTTCAGCACCGCGCAAACGGTATGAAAAAACCCCGTGGCCGTTCGTCCTGCCGATATAGCGAGCATATCGTCGTACCTGCAAATGTTCGTTAGCGCACATAAGATAGGTAGCAACGTCGATTGACGTTCTTGCTGAAACGCCACATATTGCAACCAGCGGCAGCACAAGCGTGGGCTTGCCGCGCAAGACTCTCCGGCGCATGTGGATCGTGATTTCCGCGGACATTGCTCCCGCTTCAACATGATCCGGAACATGCCGTAATGGCATCGTTTTCCAAAGGTGGGTCCACAGCATGTCCACCCAGACACTACTCGGCCACAGCTTTCCGACGCCTTGCAAGCGGTGTGGCGGCGCCCTGTACCGGCAAGTCGACTATTGCCCCTATTGCGGCGCGGTGCACCCACTCGACGCAGGTCCGCATAAGCGGACCGTGATTCCCGGCAGCCGCGCCAGCGCCACGAATAAAGCGGCACACAAGAGCAGCCTCGACCTGGCACCAGCCGACGAAACCGACCCCACAACGCGCGCCATGCCCGAGGGTGAACCTGCTCGCGCCGAGGCGGCGGTGCCTGCGTCGGCACTCGTCTCGCCGGACACACCGGTCCCGCCGCTCCCGGCACTGCCCAATGCGGCTGGCCGTGGCGCAATCCCGGTTCGCACAGTGCTCTATGCCATCGGCGCAATTGTCGTCATCGGCCTGGCGTATGTCGGATATTCACTATTCAGCGATCGCGTTTTGTCGAGCAGAAACAGCGACCAGTCCGCCGAATCCGAAACTACTCAGGATGCCAGAACGACGACCGGCACGATCGCACCATATTCGCCGGCTCAGCCGGCCAACAAGGCCGCGGCCGCAGGCAAGCCCACCACGTCCGTCAATCCCGCCAAGCCTGTGCAGGTGATGCCGTCGACGCCCGTCGCCCCGCCGGTGGCCGCCGCACCCGCCAGACCCGCGCCCCAGTTCCGCGACGCCGCGCAAGCTGTGCAGGCGGCGCGCCTCGCCTTCCGCGCCAACGATCTCTCTTCGGCACAAGCCGCGCTCGTCGCCGCGCAAACGATGCAACCGGGCAGTTCCGACGCGCAAGACCTCGCGACAGAATTGAAGCCGCTGACCGCACGCCGCGACGCCGCGTTGCAAGCGGCGCAAACTTGCGCCGCGCAGCAGTCGTGGCCTTGCGCACGCCAGCACGCCAACGAAGCGCTCGCGATCGATACCGGCAACGATGCGGCGAAGTCGATTCTTGAACGCGTGATCCGCGAAACAGGTTGGGCGCCACTCAACTCGCATGCCGCGGCAGGCGCGTCGCCACAAGTCAAACCTTCGGCGCAGCAAGTGGTTCAGCTACAGACCCCGCTGCCCAAAGGCATGCCCCAGAACAGCGAAAGCGTGGTGGCCGCACCGCGCTCCGCCGCCGCGACGCCCGACAACAATAGCGTCGATGTACGCGAACGCGCCATCAAGGACTCCGGCTGGAAGCGTCCGGCGACGAATGCCGCCAAGCCCTCCGCAGGTGCCTCACCGAGCCGGTGACCGATAGTTCGGATACCGAATCGCATGACGAATCTGCCTGAAAATCGCACGCATCAGCGTATGTCGTTTGAGAGGTAACAGACGGACTTAGCTGTCCCGGCACATCGAACATGACATGGCAATCCGGCTCACTGGTGCTTCACGCGCGTCGAGGCGCGAGGCTGTATGAACCTGACCGATAGGTAGATAGACCATGCTGAAGAGACTTCTGGCGGGATGGCTGGGGCTGGCGCTGATGGTCGTATCTTCGCTGGCTTGCGCGGAGCCGGCGCACTACAAGATCGTCACCGGTCCGGAACGGGGCACGTATATTCAGATCGGCCAGGATCTGTCGAAGTGGGTGGCGCAACCGGCGAACATCGACCTCGAAGTGGTGGCGTCGAAGGGCTCGGCTGAAAACGTGCAACGCATGCGCTTCGAGCCGGGGGTGAAGCTTGCACTCGTGCAATCCGACGTGTATCAGGCTTACATCGACATGGCCAACGCTGGCAATGCCGACGCCGGCACGGCAATCCGGCCGCTGCGGCTCATCATGCCGCTCTACGACGAGGAAATCAACGTGGTGGTGCGCGCGGACTCGCCACTGAAAACGCTTGCCGATATCAAGGACAAAAGCATCAGCGTCGGCCTGATCGGCAGCGGCACCGCGCAGTCGGCCACGACGCTCTATCACCTGATGTTCGGTCAGGCGATTCCCGAGCAGAACATCCAGCATCTCAGCAACGAAGACGCGCTGGCCGCGTTGATCGTGAAGAAGGTAGATGTTGCGATCATCGTGGTCGGACAGCCGGCGAAACTGTTCAACGACATGAACCCCGACCTGTTGGCACAGATCCGTCTGCTTAAGGCCGATCCGGCCGCACCCGAAACCACCCGCGCCAAACAGACCTATTTCCCTACCACGATCCGCGCGACCAGCTACCCGACCTGGCTGAAGGAAGATGTGCCCGCGCTGACCGTCAAGGCATTTCTCGTCACCTACGACTACGGCCTGCGCGATACCGTCGGCAATCTGAACCACTTTGCCGACTCGCTATGCGCCAACTTCGACAATCTTCAGGAGCACGGGCATCCGAAATGGAAGCAGGTGAAGCTCGAGTTGCCGCCGCTCGTGCGCGGGTGGAAATACTACTCGCCGGTCGAGAAGCATCTGCGCGCGTGTCTCGCGAACAAGAGTGCCGCGATCAGTGCGACGGCGACCCAGCAGCAGGCCGCGCCGAAGCCGCGTCCGACGTGCACGGATCAGGAACGCTTGCTACTGCTGTGCAAGTAAATTCGGCACATCGGCAAACGGGTGTTCAGGCGCGCATGGGCAACGACTCGCCTAGCCGGCAGCCTGACCAGCCGGCTTCTGCGGCATTGGTCCGAAGAACATCGCCATGAACTTGTCACGTCCGATCACGCGGACCAGCTCGGCCACCACGCAATAAATCGCGATCAGGGTCACCAGCAAGATCTGGATGGCCCAGAAATGCGCCCAGTTCAGATCGGCGAGCAGCTTCTGGTTGGCGGCGGCGAGGCTCGGCGCTTCCTTCCAGTATTCATAGAGATGTTCCAGGTAGTGCACGATCAAGGCCACCAGCGTATAAATCACCGTCTTCCCGCCGATATTCCAGATCAGCGGCTTCTGGGGGAACCGGTTGATGAACGGCAGCATGTTGGCGTTCAACACCGATTTACCCAGAATCAACGCGGCGATGGTCACGGAGACCGATGTCGGTAGCGTGACGTCGTAGCCTCGGGTGATCAGCGCACGCATGACCGCGACAATGTGCAGGATGACGAAGAAATAGATTGTCGGCGGAACCATCTCCATGAATTCGTGCTTGATCTTGACGGTCAGTTTGCTCATGTTCGTCTCCTGTGGCGACCGGAGTTGGCGCTTTAGCGCATTACTCCGGTCCCATGCAAAGCACTTACTCTGTTCCCATGCAGGATGGTTGCTGACATGGTCGACCTGCTGATGTGAACCCGCAAGTTCACGATAGACGTCTATTCGGATGGCGCGGCTTTGCTTCATGTGGACAAAGCCGCTGAGTTATAGCATTGCCAACGAACTCCTTGTTGGAATTTCGAGGATTTCGGCGCACTCCGTCATGCGCTTTCGTCACCCACTGCATGGTGCACTGCGGGGTTTCACCCCGCCTGCGTGCCATATTCGGTCGACACCGGTGGCTTCGGTTTGGGCGGATTCGGCACGCTTTGCTGCGGCGCGTTGCGTTTGATCGTGTCGACTGTCGCGCCGACGAGCTTCAACGTGTTGTCGCGGGCCTCGATCCTCACCGGGTCGGTGTTCTTCCACTGCTTCTTCGGGATTAGCAGCTTCCACGTCGAGTCGCGGCCGGCGTCCCGAAAGAATGCGACGACGCCGACATACGCCGCGTCGCTGTTCATCGGCTCGCTGACGCTCGCGCTCGCGTCGGGGCGCAGCACGACGTCTTTCGTCGCCAGCAGATCGGCCTTCAGTGCCTCGAGGTCGTTCGTCTGCAATTGCGCGTAATCGAGCTGCTGGAATGCCTGCGGCGTCTTTAACTGATAGATGCGCACCACTGTCGACAACGCTTGCCCGGCGCCATTCGAGTTCAACGACGCGCGGCTGACCAGGTCCACATTCATCGTCTTCACTTGCGTAGTGAATGCCCATTTCGCCGCGTCGACGGCACTGTCCGTCACCGCCTGTCCGACCCCGCACGCCGCGACGGTCAGGGTGGCCAAAGCCGCAGCGACGGTCCAGAGTTTTCTTGTCATTGTGTCGATCCCCTTTGCGTTCCACATCCATTGATTGTTGTTTCAGTGCGCGCCGCCTTGCGGACCGTCGTGGCCGGCGCTGCTGCCTGTCCACGTGCCTAACTGGACCCGCGTCTGACCCGTCGCGCGGTCTCGCTCTCCAGCCTGTGGCAACCGGGTCGTATAGCCCAACCTCACCTGATCCGAATTGAGTTGCTGAGCCGGCATCAGTGGCGCGCCGACGAGCATTTCCAGATGCGCTCGTGCCTCATAACCGAGATAGAAGCGCAGCAGCGCCATGACTTCACTGTGAGTCGCGTGACCGGGAATCAAGCCGAGCACCGACTCGCGCGTGCCCGGCGTAATGACCACGCGCACCGTATTCGACCGGTCGAAGAACCCCCGGCCGAGCAGGCAGCCGTCGCCTAGCGCGCCGCGCTCGTAACCCTGTGCGTCCGTCCATACCGGATGGAACTCCTCCACCGTAATCCGCGCGTCCGGCACCGCGTGCTGCAACACGCCCGCGAGCCCTTCTGCCGTGCGCGTTTTCTGGCCGGCTAGCCCGAGCATCGACAGCAGCTTGCGTACACCGACCGACTGGGAGATCTCCGGCGCGCCGATACCGAGTCCGGCGAAGCTCAGCAGGTATTGCGAAATCTCATCGGTCCCGCCACTTCTGAAACCCGCCGGGTAACGATACTTGCGCCATACACGGTAGTACTGCGTCGCGATCCGATGATGAAACAGGTCGAGAAATGCCGACAGCGGCTCTGCCCCGTCGCGGTTCTGCGCGACCTCGTCGACGAAATATGACGGCATGCGAGCGTCGACGCCATACAGGCCGAGGAACGTCGTTCGCACCGCCGGCGCAGACGGGTTGTCCAGATCGTATTCGACCGCATCGATTTCGCGGTTTGGAAATCCGAGCCGTGCCCGCGAACGGAAGCGCACTGGTTCGGTTGCGAGCGAATCGGTCGTGCCCAACGATGGTTTCCCTGGGGCGCCCAGCTCGATCAGTTCACAGAAGCGGAAGAAGTTCATCCGCGTCGCGTCGTGGAGCAGCGCCGGCAGCAGCGCCCGGTCCGCATTTGACACAAACGCCTTGTCCGGTGCGTTCAAAACGGTGCTCCTTCGCCCTTCGTATCGGGCCAAACGATACGCCGGCCCGTAGGCTGCGACACGATCACGAGCCTCGTGAACAGGTTGAGCGTCGCGTACAGTCCGAGGAAGCGGTTCAGCATGCCGCCGAACAGTTCGATATCGCCGTCACCCGCGAACCGGCTACTGTCGAGCGTCACCTCGATCTCCACGCCGCGCTGCACGCCGCCCTTGACGAGTTTCTGCAACTGACGGTGTTTGACGTCAGTCATCGCCTCGATGCGGCGCCTGTTCAACTCGCCCTCGGTCCAGTCGTACAGGGCAAGCGAGCCGCGCAGGATTTCCGCGTTCAGGAGCGACAGGTAGTTCGGCGCCAGATGCGACAGCACCCGCCAATGAAGGCGGTCGCCGGTTGGCGGGTAGACCGGCAGCGTCGGCGCGGTCAGATTGCGTACCGCACCGATGTTCGTGAAGCCGCCACGCATACGTGTGATGCCCGCTTCGCGCAGGCCTTTGCGCGGGAGCATGCCGTTGGTGCCGGTGACCGACAGCGACAGCGTCTCCTTCGGCAGCGTCGTTTGATGCTCCCAGGCATGGCCGCCCAGCACGACCCAGGTATCGAACCGCCCCGACGGGCCACGCCGCATGCGGGTGTGGAAATACCGTTCGGGCATCTCGTGGCGCAGCATGCCGCCGCGATGGCGGAAGGCCGCGAACGGTGCGTACTCGAAGCGGCGCCCTGATCCGGCCTCGAAGCCTTGCACGGTATCGACCGAATACACATCCACATGACTGCCGTATTGTTCGATCGCGTGGACACGGTACTCGGTTTCGAACTGGGTCGCGATGACCGGGTCCGCTTCAAGCTGGAACAGGTTGATGATCGGCGTGCAGAAGAGGCGCACATTGTCGGCGGAGAAACGCATGTCGTCCGGATAAGACTTCTCCAGTACGACCTCCACGTCGAAATACGGCGCGTCCTGGGGGATCGCGTGCATGTCCAGACCGAGCAGGTCCACGAACATGAATTTCTCCGGGAACGTGAAGTATTCGAGCAACAACTGGTATCTGTACAAGGCCGTGACGAGCGGCCAGACCCTCAAGTCGATCGAAATCAAGTGGTACAAGATCGATGACGCGGGCAAGGAAAAAGAGTACTTCAACACGAAGCTCGACAACGTCAAGGTCGTGTCCGTCAATCCGAAGATGCTCGACATCAAGAACCCGGCGTTCGAGAAACACAACCATCTGGAAGACGTCCAGTTGCGCTACGAGAAGATCACGTGGTCGTACAAGGACGGCAACATCATCCACACCGACACCTGGAACGAACGCTCGTAACACCGTGTGGCCCCGCGGCTGGCGTTCGCGCATCTTCTGATCCTTCATAGGCGTCGGACCTCAGCCGTTTTTAGCCGGTCCGCCAGGTGCGGGCTGGTTTTTTTCTATCGTATTTCCTAGCCGCTCGTTGCCATGACTCATCGCGATCTCTCTGCGCTTCTGCGCCGTCTCAACGATCATTGCGCCCGCGCGCTCGCCGATGCAGCGGGTCTGTGCGAGACACGCGCCCATCGCGATATCGAAGTCGAACATTGGCTGATCAAGCTGCTCGAACTGGGCGAAGGCGATCTTGTCGCGATCGTGCGCAGCTATGAACTCGACGTGGACGGTATCTGGGACGGACTGCTCAGCGCAATCGAACGGCTGCCGCATGAACTGCGCGGCAAACCGGGCCTGTCCAACCGGCTCTGCAAGCTGCTGGAGGCCGCTTGGATGCGCGCCTCGCTCGAAGCGGACGCACCGTCGATCCGTTCCGCGCATCTGCTGGCCGCGCTCGCCGATGCGCCGCATCTGCTGCGCGCGCCGGACGCATGGGCGCTGCTCTCGCTCTCGTCGACGCAGATCGAACGTCTCAAGCCCGAACTCGACTGGACGTCCATCGAGGCGCCCATTGCCGATACCGGCGTCCAGAAGTTCGCTAGCCGCAGCTCCGCAAAAAACGCAGAAACAAATACGCCCGGCCGCCAACGCGCGGCCCAACGTGCGCAACCGGTCGCCGACGCGCTCGGCCGTTTCACCATCGACATCACGCAAAAAGCTCGCGAAGGCCGCATCGATCCGGTCTTCGGCCGCGATGTCGAGATCCGGCAGATGGTCGATATCCTCACGCGCCGGCGCAAGAACAATCCGCTTCTCGTCGGCGAACCCGGCGTCGGCAAAACCGCGTTGGTCGAAGGTCTGGCGCTGAAGATCGCGCAGGGCGATGTGCCCGCGGTCATTCGCGACGTCAGCGTCCTCACGCTCGATCTCGGATTGCTGCAGGCAGGCGCCGGCGTCAAGGGCGAGTTCGAGCAACGTCTGAAGAACGTCATCGAAGCCGTCCAGCAGTCCCGGACACCCATTCTGCTTTTCATCGACGAAGCCCACACCCTGATCGGGGCGGGCAACACCGCAGGCGGCGCCGACGCGGCGAATCTGTTGAAGCCCGCGTTGGCGCGCGGTGAGTTGCGCACGATCGCCGCCACGACCTGGTCCGAATACAAACAGTACTTCGAGCGCGACGCGGCGCTCGAGCGGCGGTTTCAGATGGTCAAGGTCGACGAACCCGACGACGCCAACGCGAGCCTGATGCTGCGCGGCCTGAAGGAGCGCTACGCGCAACACCACGGCGTGCACATCACCGACGCCGCGGTCGGCGCGGCGGTACGTCTGTCGCGCCGCTATCTCACAGGGCGCCAGTTGCCGGACAAGGCCGTCGATCTGCTCGACACCGCCGCCGCCCGCGTGCGCATGAGCACGGACGCAACGCCGGTCGCGATTTCCGCGTGTCTTGCACAACGGGCCGCGCTCGAAGTCGAACGCGCGGCGCTGCTCGAGGATCAGGGCGCGACTTCGGCCGATGTGGGCGAGCGGATCGGCGCGATCGAACTGCGCCTCGTTGAGATCGCGAGCGAGCTTCATGCGCTCGAACAGGCTTATGCGGAACAGAAGGAAATCGTCGCTGCCCTCGTTGCGCTGCGTGAGCAGTGGCGAACGGCGACCGACGAGTCAGTGCGGCGCGATCTTCAACACGAGATCAAGGCCGCGCACGACAAACTCGCGGCACACGGCGCGGATGCGCTGATCCAGGCGGAAGTCGACGAAGCCGCGATTGCGCGTGTCATCGCGGACTGGACCGGCGTGCCGGTGGGCAGCCTGCTCGAAGATGAACTGTCCGCCCTGCTCGACCTGGAAACGCGGCTCGGGAGCGTGGTCGTGGGCCAGGACGATGCGCTCGAGGCCATCGCCAAAAACCTGCGCGCAGCCAAAGCCGGCCTGAAATCCGACGAGGCGCCGCTGGGCGTATTCCTGCTCACCGGTCCTTCGGGTGTCGGCAAGACCGAGACGGCTCGCGCACTGGCCGATCTGATGTTCGGCGGTGAACGTGCGCTCGTCACGATCAATCTGTCAGAGTACCAGGAGGCCCACACCGTCTCGCAACTCAAGGGGTCGCCACCAGGTTATGTGGGCTATGGCCAGGGTGGCGTGCTGACCGAAGCGGTACGTCAACGTCCGTACAGCGTGATCCTGCTCGACGAAGTCGAAAAGGCGCATCGCGACGTGCTGAATCTGTTCTACCAGGTGTTCGACCGCGGCTTCATGCGCGACGGCGAGGGGCGCGTGATCGACTTCCGCAACACCGTGATCGTGATGACGTCCAATCTCGGCAGCGAGCAGATCATGGCCGCCACGGAAGCCGACGACGAAGTGACAACCGCCATGCTGATGGAAGCGATTCGACCGCTGCTCGTCGAGCATTTCCAGCCGGCGTTGCTCGCGCGCTTCCAGACCGTGGTGTACCGGCCGCTCTCGGCCGACACCTTGGCAAGAATCGTGCGACTGAAACTCGACAAAGTTGCGCAGAGGATCGAGCGCCGCTTCAGCGTGCCGCTCGTCTGCAGCGACGCACTGGTCGCCGAACTTGTGAGCGCATGCCTGCTGCCCGACTCCGGCGCGCGCAACATAGACAGCCTGCTCGATCAGCAGATCCTGCCGGTGTTGTCGCGTGAACTGCTCGAACGAATCAGCAGACAGGCGTTGCCGCAAGGTATCCGTCTCGCGTATTCGGATGAACACGGTATCGTTGTCGACTTCGCCGATGCCGCCGAGGTGACGACATGACACGCGGCGGGCCCGGGCTATTCGAAGCCATCACGGGGCATTTTTCGAACGGTGCGCCGGTCGATAACTTCGACGCGGAAACGCAAACGTTCCTGTCGGTACAGGACAATATTCAACGCATCCTGAACAGCCGCCGCAATGGGCTTGCCCATCTGCCCGACTATGGACTGGACGACCTGTCGGAGATTTACCGCCATCTCCCTTCGTCGGCACACAGGCTTCGCCATGCGATCGAGTTGACCGTGTTGAAATACGAACCACGCGTCAAGTCGATCGATACCCTGATCAGGGAAACGGAACCTGGCATGCTGCTGAGCTTCACGATGTGTTGTGATCTGCATCAGGAGGGGCTGGTGCGCTTCGGCACGCATTTCACGCCCGACGGGCAGACACGCCTCGATTTGCTGAAATCGGATCTGGACCGCGACTGAGGCCGCCCGCCCGCTGTACCGCCCCATTCCTCGGTACAGTTTGGACGATTTGCACCGATCCGTACCTTACTGTCCATGGCCGGATAGTGGATGCTATGAGTCCCTCTTCCCTGCGCGCGGACCCTCCCGATGGACAAAACGACAAATGGCTGGCTGAGCGGCTTGATAGGCGTGCTGATTTTCAGCGGCTCGCTGCCGGCCACGCGCGTCGCCGTGCAAGGCCTCGACCCGTTATTCCTTACGGTCGCGCGCGCGACGATCGCCGGCACGCTCGGTCTGCTGCTCCTCCTCGTATTTCGCCAGGCGCGGCCGTCCCGCCGCGAAGTGATTCCGCTGGTAATCGTCGCGCTCGGCGTGGTGGTCGGCTTTCCGCTGCTGACGGCGCTCGCGCTGCGCCACGTGAGCGCGGCGCATGCCGTCGTGTTCGTCGGCCTCCTGCCGCTCGCCACGGCGATCTTCGGCGTGCTGCGCGGCGGCGAGCGGCCGCAACCGGCGTTCTGGCTGTTCTCGGCGCTGGGCAGCGGCGCGGTCGTGGCGTTTGCCTTGCGTCACGGGCTCGATGCATCGCCCGTCGGCGACGCGTTGATGCTGGCCGCCATCGTCGCATGCGGACTGGGCTATGCCGAAGGCGCGCGCCTGTCGCGCCACCTCGGCGGCTGGCAGGTGATTTCATGGGCGCTCGTGCTGTCGCTGCCGCTCATGCTTCCGCTCACCGTGTGGACGCGGCCCGCGTCGTTCGACGGTGTCAGTCACGCGTCGCTGTGGGGGCTCGCCTACGTGTCGCTCTTCAGCATGCTGATCGGCTTCGTGTTCTGGTATCGCGGCCTCGCGCTCGGCGGCATTGCCGGCGTCGGGCAGTTGCAATTGCTGCAGCCGTTTTTTGGCCTGCTGCTCGCGGGGTTGCTGCTGCACGAACAGGTGCCGCCGGCGATGATTCTGGTCACCGTCGTCGTAGTGGGCTGCGTGGCGGGCGCGCGGCGGTTCTCGCGAGCGGCGCCGGCGCGGCCGGCTGTCTGATGCGCGTCGCGCCTGCGGCTGGCATGCGTCTCCTCGATTTTCGGGCGCGCGCAGTGGGCGGCCGGTTGAATATGTCATCATTCCAACGATCGACTAACCACCGCCCAACGCCGCGACACGATGCCGACCGCTTTTGCTCAAACCGTCGAAGCCCGCTTTGCCGAACTCACGCCCACCTCCAAGCGCGTCGCCAGCTATATGCTGGCGAACCTTGACCGGCTGGGTCTCGAAACCGCCGATCAGATCGCCCAGCAAGCCGGCACGAGCGGCATTTCGGTCGGCCGGTTCCTGCGCAGCATCGGCTATCAGAATCTCGACGACCTGAAACGCGAACTGCGCGGCGCGCAGGAGCGTCCGTGGCTGATCACGGACCGGCTCGACGCGTTCCGCCGCGCCGCCGGTCAACACGACGAAACCGTGCCGGACGCCAGTTCGGCCAGCACGCCCAACCCCGCGCTCGCCCATTCGCTCGAACTCGAAATCGGCGCGATCCAGCATGTCTACCAGCTCGCGCAATCGCCGGTGTTCGCGCGAGTGGCCGAACGCATCTCCAACGCCGATGCCGTCTACATTCTCGGCATTCAGTCCACGCGCGGCATCAGCAATGCGTTCTACAGTTACCTCGAATACATTCGTCCGCGCGTGTTCTATTCCGACGGCATGTCGGGCTCGTACGTCGATTCGCTGAACTCAGGGTCCGACTCGCCGTATCTGATCGTCACCGACACCCGCGCGTATTCGAAGGTCGCGCGTCGCTATTGCGAAGCGGCCACGCGACGCGGCCTGCCCTTCGCGCTCATCACCGACATCTATTGTCCGTGGGCGCGCGAATTCGACGGCGATCTGTTGCAGGTCAAGACCGACGTCGGCCAGTTCTGGGACTCGCTCGCGCCGCTCACTTGTCTCTTCAATCTGCTGATTTCGGCGATCGTCGAAAGACTCGGGCCGCGTATCGACGAACGCGTGGCGCGCAACCGCGAACTGCAAAGCGAATTCGATCAATTCGACGACCTCTGATGCACTCCGCTTCCTTCGCCTCATGACCGACCATCGACTCGTTGAAATCACGCACGCCACGCATGGCGTCGATATCGACCTCGTCTACGCCACCGCCCGCAACTTCACCGGCAAACCGATCTACAAGGCCGCACATTGTCTTCTGCTCGAACCGGCAGAGGCGGCGCTGCGCCGCGCGGCCGAACTGGCACGCCAGATCGGCACGACGTTGCGCATTTTCGATGCGTACCGGCCGCCGCAAGCGCAGCAGGTGCTGTGGGACTTTCTGCCCGACCCGACTTACGTGGCGGACCTGACACGCGGCTCCAACCATAGTCGCGGGACCGCGCTCGACGTGACACTGCTCGACGCCCACGGCGAGGAACTCGACATGGGCACCGGCTTCGACGCGATGACGATCGAATCGGAGCACTTTCACCCCGGCTTGCCGATAGACGTGCAGCGCAATCGCATGCTGTTGCTGGGCGTGATGCACGGCGCGGGCTTCACGCACATCAGGAACGAATGGTGGCACTACGAGTTGCCGGGCTCGCGCGCGTTGCCGCTGATCGACAACAGCGCAAGCGGGCCGCTGCGTCTGATGTGATCGATCGACTGCCACGAAAACGGGTATCCTCACTGGCTCGTTCAGAAGGAGGACCCATGAAGTTTTCAATTTGCCTGGCGGTTGCCGCCCTGACGCTCTCTGTCGGCGCGTACGCCCAGACTTCGCAAACCTTCCGTTTCGGCGAAGGGCAAAGCACGCTGCCGTCCGGTCATGCGCATCCCGCGCCTGGCGCGCAGGCTCAACAGGCACCGGCCCCGCAGCATTCCGCCGAACAGCATGCGCCGATGTCCCAAGCCAGGCCGGAACATAACGCGAAGCATCGCCGGCATCATCGTGGGCATGTGACGCAGCCGGATACGTACTCGCATAGCTGAGCGGAGCAACGGCGACCGTGGACGCGCGTCGTCGTTGCCAGAGATTGCTGACGTGTGCTGCTCCGCGCGCATGCGCCAAAGCGCAAATTCCGGCCATACCCCGTGGCGATTTTTGACGCGCTTCAAATTCGCACGCGCGGCGGGCATAGTAAAACGTATTCCCCGATCTATCGCCACGACAGGAACACGTATGAGCACCACCCACCCCGCGCCCGCCGCTTCCGGATCGGCGAACGCGGCCACCCCGCTGATCCGCGACGCCACCGAAGCCGATCTTCCCGCGATTCAGTCGATCTACGCACACCACGTGCTGACCGGCGTCGCCTCATTCGAAGAAACCCCGCCCTCCGTCGACGATCTGCGCACGCGGCTCGCGTCGGTACGCAGCCACGGGCTGCCGTACATGGTGGCGGAGATCGACGGCGAAGTCGCCGGCTATTGTTACGCCACGCCTTACCGGCCGCGCGCCGCGTATCGCAACACCATCGAAGATTCGATCTATGTGAACGACGCCTATCGCGGCCGGGGTCTGGGACGCGTGCTGCTCCAGGCGCTCATCGAGCGCTGCGAAACTGGACCGTGGCGTCAGATGGTCGCCGTGATCGCGGACGGCGGCAGCGGCGGCTCGCTGTCGCTGCATACACAGCTGGGTTTCGAATTGACGGGCACGTTGAAGGCGGTAGGCTTCAAACACGGTCGCTGGCTCGATACGACCTTGATGCAGCGCCCGCTCGGCAAGGGTGACTCGAGCGTGCCGGACGACGTGGCGCCATAGCGCGGCTGAAGCGTCGCGTCCGCGAACTCGAATTGAGGCCGGTTGCGCAGCATTGCGATGCAGGCCGCCGGCGCCACCATGGCGAAGGCGACGGTCAGCGCTCGCGCGGCAGGCGTGTGAAGAGCGTCGGATAGTCGATCACGAGACCGTCGTCATCGACCTTCATATCCGCCGTGAAGTTGCGGAAGATACCTTCGTAGCGATACTCGCGATGCAACGCGATGCACGAGTACGCCTGCTCGACGCGCGTGACCTGCAAATCCGGCGTCGAAATATAGGCCACCGAAATCGGCTGGCGCTCGCCTTCGGCCAGTTGCAAGCGGCGGATCGGCAGCGTGTTGGTGAACGGCGTAGCGGCGATATCGATGTCGATGCAGCCTTCAATCGCGCTCAGCGCGAGGCCGTGTCCATCGTGCCAATGGCCCGCGCCATCGCCATGCAATTCCAGTTCGCCGCCGCCGACGATCTTCAGCCACGCATAGCGCGTATGCCATTGCGCGTCGCAGCGCACCCTGTAGTGCAGCCCATACGGCTTGCCGTCGCGTTGCCCGACCACGGCGCTTTCCACCGCGAAGCCGTCCTCGTGCGCGTCGAACGCCAGATGTTCGATGCCGTCGCCCTCTTCCGATGCCCACCGTAATTCACGCATCTGCCTGTCTCCTCGTGAAGCGGCGCAGCCAGGTTCTGCCTGGCTCCGTCGGGCTCATATCGTAGCGCGAAAGCTTTCGTTCCACCGATGTGTCGAGCACCACGGGCATCGCGGATATGTGTCGCAAATAGCCACTATCAACGCGCGGCAATGCCCGGCGCGGCGTAGCTGGCCTATGCTCGCGGTTCGCAGTCATCCAGCTCGCGCACGCCCGACGCGCGCGCCGCGGATTTGCGCATCATCGAAATCACGCCGCCTTCATATCATGCACGCTGCCGCGACCGAAGCTCAATCCGCCGCCTTGCGCACGCTGTTGCGCAGCCTCGGCCAGATCGTGCTGCAAGCGAACGCCTTCACCGGCGCGTGCCTGCTTGCCGCCTGGCTGCTTTACGACCCGCGCCTCGCCTGCGCGGCGCTGATGGGTGCGGTCGCGGCCAACGTCAGCGCGGTATTGGCCGGGTATCGCGAGGATGATACGCGCGCCGGACTGCACGGTTTCAATGGCGCGCTGGCGGGGCTCGCGGCCTTCAGCTTCATCGCCGACAATGCGACAGCCGGTGCGGTGGCTATTCTTGCCGCCACGTGCACGGCGTGGTTTGTGGAGCCGTGGTCGCGCTGGCTGCTTGCGCGTGGGCTCGGCTTTTTTTCGAGCCCGTGCCTGATCGTCACCTGGCTTTGGCTGCCGATCGTGACGGTCAACGCGCCGTCGGTAAACGTGGCCCCGGCCCACACGTTGAGCGCGACGCAATTGGGCAGCGGCTTGTTGGCCAGTTTCGCGCAAACCGGCTTTGCGTCGGACGCGTTGCCCGGTTTGCTGGTGTTGATCGGGATTGCGGCGGCGTCGCGCAGGCATGCGTGCTGGGCGCTGATCGGGGCAGTGTTCGCAAGCGCTGCGCATTTACTGCTCGGCGCCACGACAAGCTCGTTCGACGCGGGCCTGTTAGGATTCAACGGCGCGCTGACTGCGCTCGCGCTGGCGGACTGCGGCGTCGTCGCGATACTCGGCGGCGTGGCCGTGGCGGTCTTGCTGCAAGCGGCGGCGGCGCATGTCGGCTGGCCGGTCATGACGGCGCCCTTCGTCCTCGCGACGTGGAGCGTACAGTGGCTCAAGCGGCGCCTCGTGTGCGGCATGGCCGTGGGTGCCGCCGAACCGGCGAAACCTGTCGATGCCGCACGCGCCGCGACCACGCCGGCTCCAGCCAGACGCGCAAGCTAGCTGGGCCGTCAGGCCTGCCACGCGCCCGCGCCCGCTCGCACGCGTTTGGGCGATCAGGCAACTTCAGGAGACAGACATGTCGTTCACTCACACCCCAGCCGGCCGCGTCGCCGAGGCGGGGCCCTTGTCCGACGCGGAGCGGCAGACCCGCGTCGACCTGGCCGCGGCCTACCGCCTCGCGGCGCTCAACGGCTGGGACGATCTGATTTACACGCATATCTCGGCGAGCGTGCCGGGCGAACCCGGCCACTTCCTGATCAATCCATTCGGCCTCGCCTTCGATGAAGTGCGCGCGTCGAATCTGGTAAAGATCGATATTGCAGGCAACATCGTCGGCGCAAGCGAATATGCGGTGAACGCGACCGGCTTCGCGCTGCACGCGGCGGTCCACGCAGCGCGCGCCGATGCCTTCTGCGTGATGCATTTGCACAATACGGCGGGCGTCGCCGTTTCCGCGCAACCGGCCGGCTTGCTGCCCGCGTCGCAACACGCGCTGCGTTTCTACGGCCAACTCGCGTACCACGACTACGAAGGCCTCGCGTTCACGCCGGCGGAAGGCGAGCGCCTCGTCGCACATCTCGGCGACAAGCCTGCCATGCTGTTGCGCAATCACGGTACGCTGACCGCCGGCCGCACCGTCGCCGAAGCCTATGTGCTGATGGCAACGCTGCTCAAGGCATGTGAGATCCAGTTGCAGGCGCAAGCATGCGGCAGCGAACTGGTCGTGCCGAGCGCCGCGGTCGCCGCACGCACGGCGGAACAACTGTACGATGGCGGCGCGATTGAAGGCGCGCTCGAATGGCCTGCCTTGCTGCGCAAACTCGACCGCCTCGACACCAGCTATCGCGATTGAATTCGCGCCACGCTCTGCTCAATCCCAATCTCATCTTTAACGGAGTCACGCCATGCCCACATTTCATATCGAACTCTTCGAAGGCCGCTCGGTGGAACAGAAACGCCAATTCGTCGAAGCCATCACCAAGGCGACCTGCGAATCGCTTGGCGTCGAAGCGAACTCGGTGGATATCATTCTCACCGACGTGAAACGCGAAAACTGGGCGACCGCTGGGCGTTTGTGGTCCGACGCCTGAGCGCGAAGCGCGCGGCGTGCGGTGTGCCTGACGATGTTTGCCGCCCGCTCGCCGCGGATGGACGGATCGCGCGCGTTGTAGGTAATCGCGGCCGAACTGAACACGACGGGATTGGTACGCGAGGCGTCGGAACGCATGCGCGCGGCCACCATCACGTTGCTGTAAACGGCTCCTCACGCGAAATTCGCCGATTTGCCGATGGTGACTCTGGCTGAACGCGCTGGCCGCGGCCCACGTATGCAATGCTGGAAGGCCGGGCGCCGAAGATGCTGCGCGCGTTGCGCGCGCAGCTCGTGATGCTCAGCGATGCGTATTTAAAGCGCATCGCCGTGGCGACGTAGCAACACATCGCCACGAGGTTACGCCATCAGAACTTGTGGATGATGCCCACACCCGCTGCAAACTGGCTGCGTGACGAAGACGGCGTGCCGTTCTGGCCGTCGCCGACACTGGCCGTCGCGTTGATGATGCTCACACCGTTCGTACCCAGGGTCTGGCCGCCTGCACGTTGGTACGCCTCGAGCGCATACAGCCCGGTGCGCTTGGAGAGGCTGTAGTACTGCGAGAGGTTGAACTGCTGGTAGCTGGCCGAACTCGTGATGCCGTTCGCTTTGGTTGCACGCGTATAGCTGTAGCCCGCAGCCAGGTCCAGTGCCGTCAAGGGCTTGAAGTGCAGCACGGCGCCGCCGGTGTTGAAGATCGCCGTGGTGTGGAACGGCGAGTTGATACCCGGAATGTACTGCACATTCGAGTACGCGAACGACACGTCCCACTGCGGGCTGAACGCATAGCCGCCCGTCACCGCCACGCGCTGCTGTGCCTGCGCCCGCTGATAGCCGTTGTTGATGGCCGACACGCCAGCCTGAGCGCCTGCGTTCGACGTCGTGGAGTCAGGGCCCCATGCGCCGCCGCCAGGCGTCGAGTTGTTGATGCGCTGGAAGCCCGCCGCAATACCGAACGGACCGTTCAGGTACTGCAAGGCCGCGCTCCACGTCGAACCGGCGTTGAAGCTGCCCGGCACGCCGCCCAGCGAATACGAACCGCTAGCCGTCACGCCATACAGGCTCGGCGACGTGTACACCAGCGAGTTGTTGGCGCGGTACAGCGTATCCAGAGAGTCGATATCGCCCGGGTGCGCACCGTACGCGCCCGTCAGCCACGTGGTCGGGCTGTACGGGGAGAGCAGCGTGTAGTACGACGTATATTGGCGGCCCGCCGTGAGCGTACCGTAGGTGGCATTCGCCACGCCGACATAAGCCTGGCGGTTAAACCCAAGGCCGGAGACTGACTGCGCGCCGTTTGCGCTGTTAAAGCCCTCTTCCAACTGGAAGATCGCCTTCGTGCCGCCGCCCAGATCCTCGGCGCCCTTCAGGCCGAAACGGCTGCCGGCCCAGATGCCGTTGACCATTTTCACCACCGAGCGACCGCCGCTGGTCGAACCGAGCGACGTCTGGCTGCTCTGATAGCCGATCCCCGTATCGACGATCCCGTACAACGTCACGCTGCTCTGTGCGTGCGCGCCGAGCGCGACCAACCCAAGGGCTGAGGTTGCTAGTGCCTTTTTCATTTCTGCTCCTCTTTAAAAGATTATTCTTTGATGGCGGCACTGTTCGAGTTCCGCTGAGTGTGAATTAAGGACTTCAAAATACCGGATGACCATTGATCAGGCTAGGCAACCATGTCGAGAACATCGGCACGTAAGTCACGATGTTGATCGCGCTGAAGATAGCCAGGTAATAAGGCCACGCCACCTTGGTAGTTTCACCAATCGACACATTGCCAATCGCGCACCCGATAAACTGCACCGAGCCGATCGGCGGGTGCACCAGACCCAATGCGCAATTCAGCAGGATCATGATCCCGAACTGCACGGGACCCACGCCGGCGTGCATCGCCATCGGCAGGAACAGCGGCGTGGTGATCAGGATGTGCGCCGCCATGTCGACGAACGTACCGAGGAAAATCTGGATCAGATTGATGTACAGCAGCATCAGCCACGGCAGGCTGGTCGCGCCATCGAGCATGTGTTCGATCGCATCCGGAATCTCCAGATAAGCCATCTGGTAACGCAGCATGTTCGACACGCCGATCAGCAGCAGCACCACGCCGGTGGTTTTGGCCGCTTTGGACAGCGCGTGGAACAGCTTCTTCATCGTCATCGAGCGGTACACGACGATCGTCAGCACCAGCGAATAAAACACCGCAATAGCGGCGGCTTCTGTCGCGGTAGCAATGCCTTTTGCCACGCAAACCAGAATGATCGCGATCACCATCAAGCCGGGCAATGCGCCGAGGAACGTGCGGGCCACGGCGTACCAGCCGGGGAATTTCTGCAATTCCGTCGAACCGTCGGCACGACGCGGATAACCGTATTTGACTGCTTGCCAGTATGCGGCGACCAGCACGAAACCCATCACCCACAACACTGGCAGCAGACCGGAAAACAACAGATCGCCGATCGAGACACCGCTCATCGGGTGGCCATTCAAGGTGCCGGTGATGCCCTGCGCCGCGAATGCATAGATGATCATGTTGGTCGACGTCGGCATGAGCGCGCCTGCCAGCGACGAGTGAGTCGTCACATTGACCGCGTACGCCGCGCTGTAACCCTCACGCTTCATCAGCGGAATAACCACGCCGCCCATGGCCGACGTATCCGCCGATGGCGAACCGGAGACCCCGCCGAACAACGTGCAGGCCACCACGTTCGCCATGCCGAGGCCGCCGCGGAAATGCCCGACCGTGGCTTGCGCGAAACGCAGGATGCGGTCCGCGATGCCACCGTGCAGCATCAGTTCGCCCGACAGGATGAAGAACGGCACCGCGAGGAACGAAAAGCCGTTGATGCCCGAAATCATCGACTGCATGGCGGTGGCCGCCGGCAAGCCTTCATACAGGTAAGTCAGGACACATGAGAGCCCGAGCCCGAAGGAAACAGGAACGCCGAGAATGAGAAAAACGAGGAAACTAACGGAGAGAATGGCAAGTTCCATGATTGCTCTATTTTTGTTTCTGTGCAAAAAGCGTCAGCAGATTCTCAAACGAGAACATTGCTATGCAGACGCTGGCAATAACCGGGATGCAGTAACGCAAGGATTCAGGCAAGCCGATAATTGGAATCCGGTCTTCGGCGGTGGCCTCCACCATCTGCAAACACCCGAAGAAAATCGCCACGGCCAGCACGATCAGGCAAATATGCTGAAAGACCGTTGCCACGAGCTGCCCTTTCGGCGGCAATTTCTTGACAAGCGAATCGAGCCCGATATGACCGCCTTCGCGCACCTTGAGCGCGGCGCCGAACATGGCGATCACGATCACCAGCAGGAGCGCGATGGGCTCGACGAAATCCGGTGCATCGCTGAAGACGTAGCGCATCACGACGCTGTAGATCACCAGCAGGCTCAGCACGGCAAGACTCACCGATGCCACGATGACCAGCCCGCGGAACAGAAAATCATTTGGGCGCTTCATGAATCTCATTGAACCCATCCTTGCATACGACCGACCTGTCTTTAATATTCAGCAATCCTGCTCGACTCTTCCAGTTCGGAAAGCGCGCAGCGGCAGAGCCCGCGAATCTTCTCGCGCGCCTTCGCCGCTGCTTCGCCTCCGTTCAGGCGAACCTTATTTGACTGCCTGAATTTCGTCGACGATCTGCTTCATTTGCGGAGTCTTTTCGTACTTCGCCCATACCGGCTGCATGGCCTTGACGAACGCGGCCCGATCGATCTGCGACGAGGCGACGATGGTCGCGCCGCCCTTCGTGACCGTCTTGCTCGCGTCGGCTTCGCGCGCGGTCCACAGCTTCTGGTAGTACGGCACCGAGTCGGCGGCGGCCTTCTTGATGATGTCCTGCTCTTGCGGCGTCAGCGTGTCCCACACCTTCTTCGAGAACACGAGCACTTCCGGCGTCATCGAATGCTGCGTTTCGGAGTAGACCGGCGCGACTTCGAAGTGCTTGGTTTCTTCGTACGACGGTATGTTGTTCTCAGCGGCATCCACCAGACCCGTCTTCAGGCCCGTATAGACTTCTGCGAACGGCATCGGCGTGGGCGTGCCGCCCATTGCGCGGATTTCGTCGACCATCAGATCGGACGGCTGCACGCGAACCTTGAGGCCCTTCATGTCAGCCGGCGTGTGAATCGGCTTCTTCGTGTAGATGGAACGCGCGCCGCTCTCGTAGAACGTCAGCGCGATCATGCCCTTGGCCTTGAAGGCGTCGAGAATCTTCTGGCCTTCCGGGCCGTACATCACTTTGCGGAAATGGTCGATGTCGCGGAACAGGAACGGCAGCGACGGAATCATCGATTCGGGCACGATCTCGTTGAACGCGGCGCCGTTGGCACGCGCCATGTCCAGCGCGCCGATGCGCACCTGATCGATGGTGTCGTTTTCGGAACCCAGCGCGCTATTGCCGAAGACCTTCACGGAATCCTTGCCGCCGGTTGCCTTGTTGATCTGTTCCCCCATGTATTTCACGGCCATGTTGGTCGGGTAGGTGTCGCCATGCACGTCGGACACGCGGAACACACGCGCTTGTGCCGACACGGTGCTGAAGGCCAGCACCGAAGCTGCGACGATCAGCGAAACACGGGAAGAGGCAAACTTCTTGTTCATCGTGAAATTCCTTGAAAAATTGACCATCCAATCGATTGCGGACGGCCGCTTGCGGGCGGCCGCCCGCGGATGCGCCATGGTTTGCTGCGTCTCCCGGCTCGACGCTCGCCACCGCTTGCGGTCGCGAGCGCTTTGCCGTGCTGGCCTGTGCAACGTCCCCGGCGCAGATGCTCAGCACTCCTGCCAGACAACTCGACTCTTTTACTTTTGCTTCAACTGCATCGGCTTGCGCCGCGTGTGCGAGGTGTCGCGCACGTCGACACCGCCTCGTTCATACCGAACGAAAAACTCGAAATCCACGGAAAGGAATTTGTTTGGGCTTATACGTTGTACGACGACATATGAAGTCTATAAAACACAGTTTGAGTTGTACAGACGGTATTTACCCGCACCGCGAAGCCGCCCAGCACCTCTGACCGCGACATCGCATGCGAAGCTGCGCGTGGCTTGGGCGCGCGGTCAGGGAGACTGGCCGGCGTGCTGGACGAGTGGTTTTTCGGAGAAGAAAAATGGCGGAACTGTCAGTTTCACGCCACGGTGTTGTACGATGAGTGATGAATATCAAGCGGACAAAAGAAAGGGCGCCGGACATGGCAACATGCCCGGCGCCCTTCTCACGCAAACTCCGCTTACAACTCGCCCGCGAACTCCGGCTCGGGCAGCCCGCTTACGCCCGGGCGCACGGCGAACAGATGCCCGTCGTGCTCGCTCGCGTTCGCCGCCGGCCGAATCGACGTCACGAACAGCGTATCCAGATGGCGTCCACCGAACGCGCACATGGCCGGCTTGATAGCCGGCACGGCGATTTGCCGGTCCAGCCTGCCTTCGGGCGTGAAGCGCAATAACAGGCCCGCGTCGTTCGCGCAAATCCAGTAGCAGCCGTCGGCGTCCACCGCGGCGCCGTCCGGACGGCCCGCATAGTGATTCAGGTCGGCGAACACGCGACGGTTGCGTGGCTCGCCAGTCTCGACGTCGTAATCGAATGCCCAGATCTGCCTGCGCAACGGATGCGAGTCCGACAGATACATGGTCGTGCCGTCCGGCGACCACGCGAGGCCGTTCTGCGTGATGAGCGCCTCGACGACCGGCGCGGACAGCACGCCGCGCTCGTCAAAACGATAGAGCGCCCCGGCCGGCTTAGCCGCAGCCATGTCCTGCACCATCGTGCCGGACCAGAAGCGGCCTTGCCGGTCGCAACGGCCGTCGTTGAAACGCATGTCGTCGCATGCGAAATCCGGCGCGGCGAGCTTGCGGCCTGTCACCTGCACGGCTTCGCCGGCCGCCGTGGCTTCAGTCAGCGTGACCGCAAAGAGCCCGGTCTCGCAGCCGGCCAGCACCGTGCCGCGACGATCGAACGCGATACATGCAACCTTCTCCGGCAACAGCCACTCGGAGCGCTCGCCCGAATCGATGCGCAAGCGCACGATCTTCTGCGCCGGAATGTCCACCCAGTAAAGCGCCTGTTCCGCTGCACGCCAGACGGGACTTTCGCCGACCGAGGCCGGCGCCTGGCCCGCTGCCTCGACCCGTTCCACTCGCGGGTTCGTTGCGGCGCTCACCGTTTGGGCTCCATTGGACCGGCGAGCACGAACGCGCCGCCTTGAAAACGCTGCGTCGGATCGTCGAGTTCGGCAGTGGGCGCGGTGACCGGAAACAGATGCTCGAATTCGACCGAACTGTCCCGCGGACGAAAGCCGAGGAACGCGGCCTTGGTGTTGTCCACCCACTTGGTCCGGTTATCCGACACACCGTAGACGATCGCGTGACCCACGCGGTTGGTGAACAGCGAGCAGCGGACCAGTTCGATGAAGTCGCGAAAGCTCAGATAGGTCACGAGCATGCGCGGATTCTTCGGCTGCTCGAACGACGAACCGATCCGCAGGCACACCGTCTCCAGACCGAAGCGGTCGAAGTAGTAGCGCGACAACGATTCGCCGAAGCACTTCGTCACGCCGTACAGGCTGTCGGGACGCAGCGGCGCGTCGATATCGACGACCTCCGTCACCGGATGAAAACCCACCGCATGATTCGAGCTCGCATACACGATGCGCTTCACGCCCTGCTTCTGCGCGGCCGAATAAAGGTTGTACAGGCCGCGGATGTTCGCTTCGAGCAGGTCTTCGAACGGCGCCTCGATGGAAATACCGCCGAGATGGATCACCGCGTCGACGCCTTCGAGCAATGCATGAACCGCGGCTTCGTTCGCGAGGTCGACGCTCGAGGCTTCCTCGTGTGCCGCCACGTCGCCGAGCGGCGCAATATCCGTGACGCGCACGATATCGGCCCACGCGGCGAGCGCGCCGCGCAATTGCTTGCCGAGGTTGCCGGCCGCGCCGGTCAGCAGCAGTCGGCGGAAGGGTTTCTGTGCCGCGCTGCGGTCAAGGTTCGAATCAGTCATGTTTCTATGTTGGTGTGAGTGCGATCAGAATCAGCGAGCCGCGCCGGCCGAAGCAAGCCAGCCTATCAGGTCACCGGCGCCGGATTGAACAGCGTCAGCGCATTGTGGAGCTTGAGTTTTTCCGCGCAAGTCTCTTTGCGGCCGCTGGCGACCTCGAGCATCAGACGGAACAGTTCCCAGCCCACCTCTTCGATGGTCGCCGCGCCGGTCGCGATGGTGCCGGCGTTGATGTCCATCAGATCATGCCAGCGACGCGCCAGATCCGAGCGCGTCGCGACCTTGATGACGGGCACTTCAGCGAGGCTATACGGCGTGCCGCGGCCGGTGGTGAACACGTGCAGATTGATACCCGCCGCGACTTGCAGCGTGCCGCAGATGAAATCGCTGGCCGGCGTGGCCGCGTAAATCAGCCCTTTCTGGCGGACCTTTTCGCCGGGCGACAACACGCCGGAAATCGCCGAGTTACCCGACTTGATGATCGACCCCATCGCCTTCTCGACGATGTTCGACAGGCCGCCCTTCTTGTTGCCCGGCGTGGTGTTGGCGCTGCGGTCCGCGCCGCCGCGCTTCAGATAATCGTCGTACCACTGCATCTCGCGGATGATCGCCGCGGCGACCTCCGGGTTGGCCGCGCGCGCCGTCAGTTGATCGACGCCGTCGCGCACTTCGGTGACTTCGGAGAACATGACCGTGGCACCGGCACGCACCAGCAAGTCGGTGGCGTAGCCCACGGCGGGATTCGCAGTGAGACCGGAGAACGCATCGCTGCCGCCGCATTGCACGCCGATCACCAGGTCAGACGCGGGACAGGTTTCGCGGCGGCGATTGTTCAAACGCTTCAGATGACCGTCGGCCATCTTCATGATCGACTCGATCATCGACTGGAAGCCGACGTGCGATTCGTCCTGCAGCACGACGACATCGCCGTTCAGATCCGCCTCGATATCGCCGATGTCCGCGACTTCGGCCACATTCGCGGCCGCGGCGATCGGAATCGTGCCGGGCGGCATCAGGCGTTCGGGTTGCAGCTTTTCGCAACCGAGGCTGACCATCATCACCTCGCCGCCGAAATTCGGATTCAGACTGATATTGCGCACGGTGCGGATCGGCACCATCGCATCGGGCGCGTCGATCGCGACGCCGCAACCGTAGGTGTGCCCGAGACTCACCACGTCGTCGACATTCGGATAGTTCGGCAGTAGCTCGGCCTTGATGCGGGCGACCGCGTGCTGGACCACGTCGGCCACGCATTGCACCGTGGTCGTGATGGCGAGGATGTTGCGCGAGCCGACCGAGCCGTCCGCGTTGCGGTAGCCCTCGAACGTGTAGCCTTCGAGCGGCGGCATCTCCGGCGCCTTGATCGTGGCGATCGGCAGATCCTCGAGTCCCGGCGGGCTCGGCATGCGGATCACGTGCTCGTTGATCCAGCTGCCCTTGGGTAAGGCCTTGAGCGCATAGCCGATCACCACGTTATAGCGGATGACCTCGTCGCCCTCGGCCAGATCGGCCAGCGCGACCTTGTGCCCTTGCGGCACGCGCTCGCGCAGCGCCAGCCCATCGGGAAATACCGCGCCCTCACCCAGACCGCCGTCGTTGACGACGATCGCGACATTGTCATTCGGGTGAACGCGAATGTAGAGCGGAGATTGTTCCATTGCATCGATCCTCATGGCGCTGTACGCCTGCTGCGCCAGCTATTCATACGTCATCCTACAACATGAAAGATTGCACAGACGTTCCGTATTTACCCTATGACAAGCATTATGCCGTCAAATGCCCGTTGAGTTAGTCGATTTGTTGTTGTACGATGACGTATAAGAAATCTCCATTTCTACTGATCAAAGCATTCGCGACCCAACCCGCGAACCATTCCGAGCTCTGGATACTTATCATGACGACACCGCAGGAACTGAAGCAGATCGTTTCCGAAGGCCTCCTGTCCTTCCCGGTTACCGACTTCGACGAACAAGGCGATTTCCGCGCTGACACCTATGCCGAGCGCCTCGAATGGCTCGCTCCTTACGGTGCTTCGGCGCTGTTCGTCGCAGGCGGCACGGGCGAATTCTTCTCGCTCACGCACAACGACTATTCGAACGTGGTGAAAACGGCCACCGAAGTCTGCAAAGGCAAGGTGCCGATTCTCGCGGGCGCGGGCGGCCCGACGCGCGTCGCGATCGCCTACGCACAGGAAGCCGAGCGCCACGGCGCGAACGGCATTCTGCTGATGCCGCACTACCTGACGGAAGCCTGCCAGGAAGGTATCGCCGCGCACGCGGAAGAAGTCTGCAAGTCCGTGCCGAACATGGGCGTGATCATCTACAACCGCGCCAACTCCAAGCTTAACGCCGATATGCTCGAAGGGCTGGCCGAGCGCTGCCCGAACCTGATCGGCTTCAAGGACGGCGTAGGCGAGATCGAAAACATGGTGACGATCCGCCGCCGCCTCGGCGAGCGCTTTTCCTACCTCGGCGGCCTGCCGACCGCGGAAGTCTATGCCGCGGCATACAAGGCGCTGGGCGTGCCGGTGTATTCGTCGGCGGTGTTCAACTTCATTCCGAAGACCGCGATGGACTTCTACCGCGCGATCGCCGCGGACGACCACGCGACCGTCGGCAAGCTGATCGACGAATTCTTCCTGCCGTATCTGGCGATCCGCAACCGCCGCGCAGGCTACGCCGTCAGCATCGTCAAGGCGGGCGCGAAGCTGGTCGGCCACAGCGCCGGCCCGGTGCGCGCACCGCTGACCGATCTGACGGAAGAAGAGATGAGCAAGCTGGACGCGCTCATCAAGACGCTCGGCCCGCAGTAATCCGGCTGGCGTAACCGAAGCAGTCAACACCCGGCGGCCGTGCGAACCATGGCCGCGTCGACGGCACCGCAAAGAGCGCCCGGGACGGCAACGTCGCCGGGCGTTTTTGTGCCGCACGAATGTATCGAAAGGCTCGTGGCGTTTGTTGCGCCACGACGTCCGGGGCAGCCCCTCTTCCCTGCATAAAAGATTCAGGAGATGACCATGGAAATGAGCCGCACGGCGAGTGCCGCCCACGTCGCAAAGCGCACGCGAGTCCGCTACGCAATCCTGCTGCTGATCTTTCTGATCACGACGTTCAACTACGCAGACCGCGCCACGCTCTCGGTCACCGGCTCGGCGATGCGCGCCGAGTTCGGCTTCGACGCAATCCGCATGGGCTACATTTTCTCGGCGTTCAGTTGGGCCTATGTGCTCTCGCAACTGCCGGCCGGCTGGCTGCTGGACCGCTTCGGCGCGCGGCGCGTCTACGCGGCGAGCATTTTCTTCTGGTCGCTCTTCACACTGCTGCAAAGCTCCATCGGTTTGCTGGGCAGCGCGGCGGCCGCCGTCACCGCGCTGTTCGTGCTGCGCTTCGCGATGGGCGCGGCCGAATCGCCGGCGTTTCCGGCCAATGCCAAGGTCGTCGCGAGCTGGTTCCCGACCAACGAGCGCGGCACGGCGTCGGCCATTTTCAATGCGGCGCAATACTTCGCCGCCGTCGTGTTCACGCCGCTGATGGCGTGGCTTACGCATGCGTTCGGCTGGCACATGGTCTATGTCGTGATGGGTGTAACGGGACTCGTGCTCGCGCTCACGTGGCTGAAGGTGATGAAGAATCCCGCCGACCATCCGCGCGTTTCGCGCGCCGAACTGGAGTACATCGAACAGGGCGGCGGCGTGATCAACGGGCAGAAGCAGGCCCGCTCCGCCGACAGGATCGAAAATACCGGCGGCTGGTCGCTGGTTCGTCAACTGTTGAGCAACCGCATGCTGGTCGGCGTCTATCTCGCGCAGTACTGCATCAACGTGCTGACCTACTTTTTCCTGACATGGTTTCCGATCTACCTCGTGCAGGCGCGCGGCATGACGATTCTGCAAGCCGGTCTCGTGGCTTCGCTGCCCGCGATTTGCGGATTCTCCGGCGGCGTGCTCGGCGGTGTGCTGTCCGACGGACTGATCCGGCGCGGCCATTCGCTGACCATCGCGCGCAAGGTGCCGATCGTCGGCGGCATGCTGCTGTCGGTGTGCATCATCGGCTGCAACTACGTGTCGACCGACTGGGTCGTAGTCGCGCTCATGTCGCTCGCGTTCTTCGGCAAAGGTATCGGCGCGCTGGGCTGGGCAGTCGTCGCCGATACGTCGCCGAAGGAAGCGCTCGGCCTGTCCGGCGCGATCTTCAATATGTTCGGCAACGTGGCCGGCATCGTGACGCCTATCGTGATCGGCTATCTCGTGGCGAAGACCGGGTCGTTCAACGGCGCGCTGGTGTTCGTGGGCATCAACGCCCTGCTCACGGTGTTCAGCTATCTCGTGATCGTGAAAGACATCAAGCGGGTCGAATTGCGCCCGCGCTGATCGCGCGGCGGTTATCGTACTTCCCTGCGGACGGCGAATTGAGCGCCGTCGCAGCGTGAAATGCAGGCCAGAAAGGGACTTCGGCGCCGCATTGGGCGCCGGCCCGCAAAATGATATGGCGTGGTTATAATCAGTCGTCAGACGACGGTATAATGAGACGCAAAAGTGTCTGCAACTATTTGATTCAAGGGGCGTTTTCGATGGCTACACCACTGGCATCCGCGGCACCGCCACGACGCGCGCGTAATCTTGCCGAGTTCGTCGTCAGCTACGTCACCGAGCAGATTGCGTCCAACGCCCTGAAGCCCGGCGACAAACTGCCGACCGAATCGCAACTCATGGTCACGCTGAGCGTGAGCCGCACTGTCATTCGCGAGGCGATTTCGCGTTTGCAGGCGGGCAAGATCATCGAGACGCGGCACGGCATCGGCAGCTTCGTGCTGGAGCCGCAGCGCGAAAAGCTGGGCATCGACATGGTGCCCGCCACCACCTTGCGCGACGTGTTGTCGATCCTGGAACTGCGCATCAGCCTCGAAACGGAATGCGCGGGTCTCGCCGCGCAACGCGCCAAGCCGGACGACCTCGCGCGCATGCGCGCCGCGCTCGACGCGATCGAAGCCACGCGTCATAACGGGCTGGACAGCGTCGACGCCGATCTGCAGTTTCATATCTCGGTGGCGCGCGCCACCGGCAACCGCTATTTCGTCGACATTCTCACGCAAATGGGCAGCGCGCTGATTCCGCGTAACCGGCTCGATTCGGCGGGCATTGCGCACGCGGAACCGGACGCTTATCTGTCGCTCGTCAACCTCGAGCACGAAAGCATTCTCGAAGCGATCACGCGGCACGATGCGGAAGGCGCGCGCGCGGCCATGCGCATGCATTTGTCCAACAGCCGCGAGCGTTTGCGGCGCGCTAACGAAGCCGCTGAGGCGAATAGCTGACTCGGTTCGCTTGGGCAGACGCAATAGAAAAAATGGCCGGGATATCCCGGCCATTCTTTTATCTCACTCGATCACACCAGTTAGCCGCGCGTGATCTCGCCATCGCGACGGCGCCACAGGTCCAGCGGGTTGCCGTCGGTCAGTGCCTCGGGCAGCAGATCGGCCGGAAAATCCTGGTAGCAGACCGGACGCAGGAAACGTTCGATTGAAGTCGTGCCGACCGAAGTCGCGCGGCTATCGGACGTCGCCGGGAACGGACCGCCGTGCACCATTGCGTGCGACACCTCGACACCCGTCGGGAAACCGTTCACCAGAATCCGCCCGGCTTTGCGCTCGAGAATCGGCACCAGCTTCTTCGCCGCCGCCAGGTCGGCGCTGTCCATCTGCACGGTGGCGGTCAACTGGCCGGCAAAGTACTCAGCGACCGCGAGCAATTCCTGCTCGTCCTTGCAGCGCACGATGGTCGACGCCGGGCCAAACACCTCGTCTTCCAGCGCCGGCGTGGCGAGGAACGTCTGCGCATCGGTCACGAACAACGTCGCGCGCGCCTGGGTCGGGCCGGTTGTATCGACACCGCGTGCCACGGCCTCGACGCCCTTGATCGCCGCCAGCTTGCCCTCGCCTTCTTCATAAGCGGCGTGGATGCCGGACGTCAGCATGGTCTGCGCGGGCTTGCCGCTCAGCGCGTCGGAGGCGGTGGCCACAAAATGCTTGAGCGCGTCGCTGTCGACGGCAATCGCGAGGCCCGGATTGGTACAGAACTGACCGGCACCGAGCACGAGCGAATCGACGAAGCCGCGCGCGATGCTCTCGCCGCGCTGAGCCAGCGCATCCGACAGCAGGAACACAGGATTGATGCTGCTCATTTCCGCGTAGACCGGAATCGGCTCGGCGCGCGCCGCCGCCACGCGCATCAGCGACGTGCCGCCCGCGCGCGAACCGGTGAAGCCGACCGCCTTGATGGCCGGATGCGAAACCAACGCCTCGCCGACGGAATTCCCCGCGCCGACGATCAGCGAGAACACGCCCTCAGGCAAGTCCATTTCCTGCGCGACGCGCTGGATCACCCGGCCGACCATCTCCGACGTGCCGAGGTGAGCGCGATGCGCCTTCACCACGACCGGGCAGCCGGCCGCGAGCGCCGCCGCCGTATCGCCGCCCGCCACCGAAAACGCGAGCGGGAAATTGCTGGCGCCGAACACGGCGACCGGGCCGAGCGGAATCTTTTGCATGCGCAGATCGGAGCGCGGCAGCGGCTTGCGCTCCGGCAGCGGCGAATCGAGCGTGGCGGCGAGCCACTGGCCGGCGCGCACGACTTGCGCGAACAGTTTGAGCTGGCCGGTGGTGCGGCCGCGTTCGCCTTCGAGACGCGCCTTCGGCAAACCGGATTCCTGGTGCGCCCGTTCGATCAGCGCGTCGCCCAATGCCGTGATGCCGTCGGCGATACGCTCGAGAAACTCGGCACGCACCGTGTGCGGCAGGTGGCGGTACGGATCGAACGCCTGCTGCGCCAGTTCACACGCGCGCCCAACGAGGGCGGCCGAACCGCTGCCGAAGACCGGCTCCGCGATGTCGGATCCCGTGGCAGGATTGAACGCATGCAATGGTTTTTCCTCGCCGCGCACCGCTTTGCGGCCGATCAGCATTTCGCCGGTAATAGACATTTGCTTTCCTTGAGTGAAGGCCTAAGATATAAGTCATCCTACAACATGGCGGGGCGTCCACGCAACCTCAAACGCCTGCCTGGTGAGGAATTCGGGTTTACCTGACCGTTACAACTCGCGTGGCCGGTGCTAATCTGCAATCAAGACATACGACGACTTATAACTTGCATCCAGCCGTCGTCGGAACCGCCCGATCCATTGCCGTTCGAGGAAAACAGCCCATGCCAGCCGTCACGCCCTACCAGCCGTTACCCAACAGTTTCCGCCGAGCCGTGTGCGGCGGTCAAACCCTGATCGGCTGCTGGTCGTCGCTCGCCAGTCCAGTTGTTACCGAGCTGCTCGGCATTGTCGGCTTCGACTGGATGCTGCTGGATGCCGAGCACGCGCCGAACGACGTCCTCACTCTGATCCCCCAGTTGATGGCGCTCAAGGACAGCGCCAGCGCGCCTGTCGTGCGGCCGCCCGCCAACGACAGCGTGTTCATCAAGCGACTCCTCGACAGCGGCTTCTCGAATTTTCTGGTGCCGTTCGTCGACAGTGCCGACGACGCGGCCCGCGCCGTCGCCGCTACACGCTATCCGCCGCAGGGCATTCGCGGCGTCTCAGTGAGCCAGCGCGGCAATCGCTATGCGACCGTGCCCGACTACTTCGACATCGCCAACGAGAACGTCTGCGTCATCGTGCAGATCGAAAGCCGCAAGGCGGTCGACTCGATCGACGAGATTCTCGCTGTGGACGGCGTCGATGCCGTGTTCGTCGGACCATCCGACCTCGCGGCCGCCTACGGCCATATCGGCAATCCGGGTCATCCCGACGTGCAGCAGGCAATTGCCCGTGTGTTCGAACGCGCGCAGGCGGCCGGCAAGCCGAGCGGCATTCTCGCTCCGGTCCAGGCCGACGCGGAGCGCTACCTGTCCATGGGTTGCCGCGTGATCGCGGTCTGCGCGGATCTGGGGCTGCTGAAAGGCGCCGCGCAGACGGTTCAGAAACACTTCATGCAGAAACAGGCGGGCCAGCAATAATCCGGCCGCCGTGACATCTTCGGAGCATTCCATGCAAAAAGCAGGCTTTATCGGACTCGGCATCATGGGCAGGCCCATGGCCGCCAATCTTCTCAAGAACGGCGTCGCGCTGGCGGCGTTTACGCGCAGCGGCGTGCCCGACGATCTCATCCAGGCGGGCGCCCTCGCGTGCGACAGCCCTGCCGCCGTGGCCGCGCAGGCCGACGTGATTTTCATCATGGTGCCCGATACGCCCGACGTCGAGCGCGTGCTGTTCGGCGAACAAGGCCTTGCAAGCGCGATGCGAGCGGGACAAACCGTGGTCGACATGAGCTCGATTTCGCCGATGGCCACGCGCGAGTTCGCGGCCCGGGTGCGCGAGAGCGGCGCCGACTATCTGGATGCGCCGGTTTCCGGCGGCGAAGTCGGCGCCAAGGCCGGCTCGCTGACTATCATGGTGGGCGGCGAAACGGCGACCTTCGATGCCGTCAAGCCGCTCTTCGACATGATGGGCAAGAACGTCACCCTGATCGGCGGAGTCGGCGCCGGCCAGGTGTGCAAGGTGGCCAATCAGGTGATCGTCGCGGCGACGATCGAGGCTGTGGGCGAGGCGCTGCTGCTCGCGTCCAAAGCCGGTGTCGATCCGGCGCGCGTGCGTGAAGCGCTGATGGGCGGTTTCGCGTCCTCGCGCATTCTCGAAGTGCATGGCGAACGCATGACCAAACGGACCTTCGATCCGGGCTTCCGCATCGAACTCCACCAGAAGGATCTGAACCTCGCGCTTTCGACTGCGCAATCGCTCGGCGTGTCCCTGCCGAATACGGCCACCTGCCAGGCGCTGTTCAATGCCTGCGTCGCGCATGGCGGCAAGGCGTGGGATCACTCGGCGATGGTGCGAGCACTCGAATTCCTCGCCAATCATGAGATCGGCCAGAAGACCGCTTAAGCCGCACGTCACTTTTCGATGCGCCGCTCCGTTTGCCCTTTGCAGTTAGGCAAGACGGAGCGGCGCATGCGTGCGTTCGCCTGTTTCGCAGCGAGTTAGCGAAAGTTGCATCGTCCCAATCGACAAAGTTTCTTCACAAACATTAAGGATACCTTAAGTTAAGAAAACGGCTTCGACGAACCGCATCCCCCGAGAGCAGCGATCATTGACAACGCCCGCAAAGGGCAAGGAGACATCCGTGGCAACCATAGATAAAACCAACGGCAAGCGGGCAACATCGAATACGCCCGGCCAGGCTGAACCGAATTCGCCCGCTCGCCGCGCGTTTATCGTGCTGGCGGGTACGTCAGCGGGCGCGACCTTGCTTGGCGGCTTATCCGCCTGCGGCGGCTCCGTCAACGGCGGCACGCCGCCGACGACGACACCGCCTGTGGTACAGGACCCGATCTGGGGCACCTCGGGCGCCGCGACGCAGATCATCGCGTCCTTGCAAGGCATCACCCAGTCGATGTTTCCCGCCCGCGATTTCGTCGTCACGCAGTACGGCGCCAAACCGTGCGCCGTCGTCGCCGCGACCAATCCGTACACGGGCTCGGCGTCGCTCGCGAGCCCTGGTTCGAACCAGACCAACGCCGCTGCCTCGTTCGACTCGCGCCCCGCGTTTCTCGCCGCCATCCAGGCCTGCAACGCCGCGGGCGGCGGCCGCGTGGTCGTGCCCGCCGGCACGTGGTACTGCGCCGGGCCGATCGTCCTGCTCAGCAACGTGAACTTCCACCTCAGCGCGAACTGCACGATCTATTTCAGCCCGAACCCGGCTGACTACGCGAAGGACGGCCCGGTCGCCTCCGGCGCCAACGGCAATCTGTTCTATAGCCGCTGGCAGGCGAACGATTGCCTGAACTACGGCTCGCCAGTCTATGCGCGCAACCAGACCAACATCGCGCTGACCGGTGAAGACGCGACTTCGGTGCTCAACGGGCAAGCCATGACGCCGTTCGCCGGCAGCGGCAACACCGCGACGTGCTGGTGGACCTTCAAGGGATCGAATGGCGCGTACGGCTGCGTAAATTCGTCGACGCCGTCGCAGGCGTACCTCAATCCGAAGAACGTCGATCTGAAAAC
The DNA here is from genome assembly GCF_031585635.1 of Paraburkholderia sp. FT54. Taxonomy (NCBI): domain Bacteria; kingdom Pseudomonadati; phylum Pseudomonadota; class Betaproteobacteria; order Burkholderiales; family Burkholderiaceae; genus Paraburkholderia; species Paraburkholderia sp. FT54. Next base: position 1,770,685 of record NZ_CP134196.1, read on the forward strand.
CGCGGCGCCGGGTATCTCCGACGCGCTCTACGCGCAACTGACCAGTCCCACGACACCGTGGCAGCAGGACCAGAACTACCTGCCCGCCCTCTCCGAAGCAGGCGTGCCGATTGCACAGCGGGTCTTCGGCATCGGGCACTATCTGCGCCCGTGCATGGTCGAGTTCCTCGGCTGCACGAATGTGTTGATGGAGAACTACAGCACCAACAACACGCCGTTCTGGCAGCATCATCCGACCGATTGCAAGAACGTCGTGATTCGCGGCGTGACGACCAACAGCATCGGCCCGAATAACGACGGCTTCGATCCGGACGCGTGCAACAACGTGCTGTGCGACAACGTGACGTTTAACACCGGCGACGATTGCATCGCGATCAAGTCGGGCAAGGATCTGGACACGCAATACGGCCCCGCGCAGAACCACGTAATCCAGAACTGCACCATGAACAGCGGCCACGGCGGCATCACGCTCGGCAGCGAAATGGGCGGCGGCGTGCAGAACATTTACGCACGCGATCTGCGGATGCTGAACGAGAACTGGGCGACCAATCCGCTGAACATCGCGATTCGCATCAAGACGAACATGAATCGCGGCGGCTTCGTGAAGAACTTCTATGTCGATACCGTCACGCTGCCCAACGGCGTCGCCCTGAAAGGCGGGGGTTACGGCAGCGCGTTGCTGAGCGGCAGCCCGATCAACGCCACGGTGCCGCTCGGCGTCGTGACGGCAACCGCCGCCAATCCGTCGGCGGCACAGGGCGGCCTGATCACATTCGACTGCGACTATCAACCGGCGAACGACGCGATTCGAATCCGTCCGGCGGTCGTGCAGAACGTGAACATTTCGAACGTGACGGCGAGCAACGTGACGCTCGGAGGCGTGACCGGCTCGTGCTTTCAGGCGATCGTCGCCCAAGGGCCCGTCGCGTTCGACTACAACGGCCCGGCCCCCACGCCGACCATTCCGCCGATCAGCGGCGTCACGATCTCGAACTGCAATCTGGGCACGGCGGTCTCGGCCGGACCTGCGAGCGCGACGACGCCTGGGCCGATCTACGCATACAACGTCAACGGCATTACGTTGAGCAATGTGGTGATCGGCGCGACGACTTATAACACGACGGTCGTCGACAAGCGGTAAGCAATAAGCGGTTGAGCGGCTGGACGAAGCGCGAGTTTCGTCCAGCCGTGAAGATTGAGAAACGCAGTGAGTAAGACAAAAAAATGGCGGCGCCCAAAAGCGCCGCCATTTTCATTCCCCCGGCTCGACTAACCAGCGTCCGGAATTCACCATGACCTGGCGAAACTCACTTGGCCACCGCGCTCGCCGGCGTCCAGCGCGGCTCGGGCATCTTATCGGTGCTTTTCGCCAGCAAACACACCACAGCGGCCGCGATGATGTCGAACACCGCCAGCACCACGAACAGCGGGCTGTAGCCGATCTGCGTGACCAGCACACCGAACAGTGCCGTGAACGCCGCCGCGCCCAGATAACCTGCCATGCCGCCCATGCCGGTCGCGGTCGCGACTTCGTTCTTGCCGAACATATCCGACGTGATCGCGTACAGCGCACCCGACAGGGTCTGATGCGCAAAACCGCCGACGCACAGCAGCGCCACCGCCACATAAGGGCTCGCCACGAGGCCGACGCAGGCCGGTCCGATCATGCACAGCGCGCCGACCACGAACACCATCTTGCGCGACGTGAAGAGCGACACTTTGGCGTACTTGTGAAACAGCGGACTGAGATAACCGCCCAGCACGCAGCCGATGTCGGCGGCCAGGAACGGCATCCATGCATACAGCGCGACTTCCTTCAGGTTCATGTGACGCTCGGTCATCATGTAAAGCGGAATCCACGCGTTGAAGGTCTGCCAGGCCGGCTCGGACAGAATGCGCGGAATGCCGATCGCCCAGAAGTCGCGGCTGCCGAGCATGGCGAACCAGCTGCGCTTGGCGGCGCCGGCGTCACTGTGCTTCGCTTCCTGGCCGCTGAGAATGTAGTCGCGTTCAGCGTCGCCCAGCAGCTTCTGATTGCGCGGATGCTTGTAGAGCACCATCCACAGCACGCTCCAGACGATCCCCGCCACGCCGACGATCACGAATGCCAATTGCCACTCGCCGCGCAACAACGCCCAGACCACCAGCGGCGGCGCCAGCAACGCGCCGATCGACGAACCGATGTTGAACCAGCCGATCGCCACCGAACGCTCCTTGGCGGGGAACCACTCGCTCGTCGCCTTGACGCCGGCCGGGATGCCGGCCGCCTCGGCAATGCCGAGCAGACCACGGAAGAACGCGAGGCTGCGCCAGCCCGTCGACCACGCCGCCGCGGCGCACGCCAGCGACCAGGCGAGCGCGAACGCCGCAAAGCCGATCTTGGTGCCGACCGTATCGAGCAGGAAGCCCGCGACCGGCTGCATGAATGCATAGCAAAGCTGCCACGCCACAACCACGTGCGAATACTGCTCCGTGGTGATGTGGAGGTCTTTCATCAACGTCGGCGCCGCGACTGACAGCGTATTGCGCGCGAGGTAATTGATAATGAGCCCGGCCGCGACCAGACTGACCATCCACCAGCGGATGCCCTTGATTTTCATTGCTGCGTCTCCTCGTAATCCTGAACGGCTCAAACAGGCCGCGTAGCGGAAGCGGCCGAGCCGTCCGGCGTGGCATCATCGCGCGAATAATCGATACCCACGAAGCCGCCGCCCTGGAAGCGCTGGCCCAGTGCGTCGAGCGGATTCGGCCGCGCGAGAATTTCTTCGGCGTAGACCTCGGCATCCTGCGTCGGCTGATAGCCCAGACGTTCGGCGCCGCTGTTGTCCCACCAGCTGCGCGTATTGGCCGAGACGCCCCAGATGGTCAGGAAGCCCACGTTCTCCGCTTCGACACAGCGGTCGAGAAAATGCAGCAGATCGCGATGACCGAACCAGGTGCTCAGGTGCCGGGGCTCGGTCGGCCGCTCGAGGCAACTGCCGATGCGCACGCAAACGCTCTCGATGCCGTGCTTGTCCCAGTACATTCTTGCCAACGCCTCGCCCCACACCTTGCTCAGGCCGTAGAAACCGTCCGGGCGCAGTTCGCAGTCGAGACTGAGATGCTCGGTGACCGGATACATGCCAATTGCGTGATTCGAGCTCGCGAACACGATGCGCTTCACGCCGTGCCGGCGCGCGCCCTCGTACACCTCGACCAGCCCGCGCAGATTGTTTTCGATGATCTCGGGCAGCGGACGCTCCACGCTCGTTCCCGCGAAATGGATCAGGACGTCGACACCTTCCAGCAAACGATCCACGACCGCGGGATCGCGCAAGTCGCCGTGCATCACGTCCTCGCCTTCCACGAGCGGCACGAGAGCCTTCGAGCCCGCCGCCGAACGCAACGGCGTGCCGCGCGCGATCAACGCAGCGCGTACCACCGAGCCTAGCTGGCCGCCGGCTCCACTGAGAGCAATTTTCTTCATGAGGTTCCTTTACTGCGCTGCGCGCGATCGAACTCAAGTACAGCATTCGCTTCGCGGCATAAAGGGCACTGCGCGTGCCGATTCAGCGATGGTTGTACGATAACGTACTATCAACGATGCCAGACCAGATTTCAATTAGGCACTTACCCTTATCTTCAAGTGTCATCAATCGGATTTTCTTTAATAAACAAGCAAATACGCCGCGTGTATTTATGTGACATCGTATAACTTCAAAAGCACGTTTCTGCCGAAACCCGAGAGCCGAAAAGTCGCCTCGGCGGCTCCGCTCAGACGCACACAAGCGGGTAGACTTGATGCGCTCACGCGTAAGCGGAACTGCCGCCATGACCCGGCTCAGCGCCGTCTTCGATTCAATTTCTAGCGTCGTACGCCACCATGCTCATTGCCCACCGTTCCGTGCAATCCGTCGCTCTGCCGGCTGAGTCGGGCGTCACCCGTTTGTACGACGCGCCGGACCTGGCCGACGCATACGCGGTCCGCCTGCCCGAGAACGCCATCGACGATCCGGAACTGCTGGCGCGCTTCGTGTTCGCGCGTCAGGCGGCCTGGGTCGCCAGGCTGATGGGCGTGCGCGATGCGATCGTCGCCCGTTTCGGCCTGAAGACCGCGACGCAATTGCGCAGCGTCAAGGATCCCGCCGCCGCAAGAGAGCGCATCGACATCTTCAGGATCTACACGCGTAGCGCGCACGAGATCATCCTCGGCGAAAACGACCGCCATCTCGACTTCCGCGTCTCAGTGCTGCAGCAAACCCGCGGCACGCGCGAAGACCGCTCGCGCTATCTGATCCTGTCCACGGTCGTGCATTGCCACAATCGACTCGGCCGTTTCTATATTCTCGCGATCGCGCCGTTCCACCGGCTAGTGGTGCGCTCGTCATTGCGACGAGCGGCGCGCGTCGGCTGGCCAACCGCCTGAGCGGTTTGAAACGCGGGCGCGTGAACGACCACGGCCCGCGGTTCGGGTTCGAGTGCACGCGGGCGCGCTTGCTTACCCGCAGCCCACCGCACTCGCGACATCAATACACATCACCGCAGCTCCGCATTACGAGCCGATGAATTCCAGCAAGTCGCCGTTCACCTTGGCGGCCTCGACGGTGCACATGCCGTGTTGGCCGCCCGGATAGACCTTGAGCGTGGCGTTCTTCACGATCTTCGCGGTCAGGCGGCCGGCCGCGTCGATCGGCACGATCTGGTCGTCGTCGCCGTGCAGCACCAGAGTCGGCACGTCAATCTTCTTCAGGTCTTCCGTGTAGTCGACTTCGGAGAACTGCTTGATGCAGTCGTAGAGTCCCTTGATCGAGCCGGCCATGCCCTGAACCCAGAACGAATCGATCACGCCTTGCGACACCTTCGCGCCCGGGCGGTTGTAGCCGTAAAACGGCAGCGCCAGATCCTTGAAGAACTGCGAACGATCGTCTTCCACGCCCTTGCGGATGCCGTCGAACACGTCGATCGGGGTGCCGGCGGGATTGCTCCCGGTCTTCAGCATCAACGGCGGCACCGCGCCGATCAGCACGGCCTTCGCCACGCGTTGCGTGCCATGCCGGCCGATGTAATGCGCGACTTCCCCGCCGCCCGTCGAATGGCCGACGAGCATGGCGTCCTGCAGGTCGAGTTGTTCGATCAGCGCGGCGAGATCGTCGGCGTAGGTATCCATGTCGTTGCCGTCCCACGTCTGCTCCGACCGGCCATGCCCGCGCCGGCCATGTGCGATCACGCGAAAGCCTTTGCTGCCGAGAAACAGCATCTGCGCGTCCCAAGCGTCCGCGCTCAACGGCCAGCCATGCGAAAAGACGACCGGGAGGCCCTTGCCCCAGTCCTTGTAGAAAATTTGCGTGCCGTCTTTCGTCTTGATCGTGCTCATCTTCTGACTCCTTGTGGATGAAGTCTGCCGTCCCCGGCAGGTGGATGAAGCGTGCCCTCTCGAACCATTCGCGCGGCACGCGACAGGACGCCCATTCAGGCACGGCATGCCTTGCACCACACGTTGATGACGGATTCGCGACGCACCCGGGCTGTTTCAGCCGGTACGTCGGCTATGACTATTCGAAGCGAATAACGGGAAAAAATACTGGAATGGCTACACGGCGTGCACGCGCAAGTAGCATGCGCTCTTCTGAAAAACGCCGCCGTTTGGCTGCCTGCATGGTAGGAGCAAACGAGCCCATTGGCTAGCCGCCGGGTACATGGAAAGTCGGATTGAATGGGGTGATTGTCGGTTGATGACGGGCCGGTCCCAATTGCCGAACATCGTCTTGCCGAGCGAATCGACGACGCTCGAACCCGCCCCGGCGACGCTGCTGCAGCGCGGTCGATTGCCGCAGCGGTGCTGAAAACGCGCACATCGCACGCACCAAGGCAATCAGGAAAACTTGATACCCATCAATGGCTTGCCGTCTCAAAAACGAAAATCGACGCAAAACAAGGCGGTTTTTTGACGCACGGCTCGTCGCAGCAAAAATTTCAGTCATCCTCTACTCTCTGCGCCATCTGCCCTCGGGGCAGTGCGCACCGACAACGGTCGACGCGCGTAGCCCGCCCGCGCGGGCATCACGCACTCTTGCTCATGAACTCCGCTCTATCGGCCTTCGATCTCGCCCGCATTCAGTTTGCGTTCACCGTCTCGTTCCATATCGTTTTTCCGGCGCTCAGCATCGGCCTCGCCAGCTTCATCGCCGTCCTCGAATGGCGCTGGCTAAAAACCCGCAAGGCGTACTACAAAGACCTTTGTCTGTTCTGGTCAAAGATCTTTGCAGTGGCCTTCGGCATGGGCGTCGTCTCCGGCGTCGTGATGAGCTATCAGTTCGGCACCAACTGGTCGGGCTTCTCCAGTTTCGCCGGCCCCGTCACAGGCCCGCTGTTGATGTACGAAGTGATGACCGCGTTTTTCCTCGAAGCGGGCTTCCTCGGCATCATGCTGTTCGGCTGGCAGCGCGTGAGTCCGCGCGCCCACTTCGGCGCCACGCTGATGGTGGCGATCGGCACGCTGATTTCGACCTTCTGGATTCTCGCGTCCAATAGCTGGATGCAAACGCCACAAGGCTTCGAAGTCGTCAACGGCCACGTGGTGCCGCTCGACTGGTTCAAGATCGTGTTCAACCCGTCGTTCCCGTACCGGCTCGCGCATATGGCGCTCGCGGCCTTCATCGTCGGGGCGCTGGTGGTGTCGGCGGTGGGCGCGTGGCATCTGCTGCGCGGACGGCGCGATCCGGCCGTCAAGAAGATGTTCTCCATGGCACTCTGGCTGCTCCTGATCCTCACGCCGATCCAGGCGTTCGTCGGCGATCAGCATGGTTTGAACACGCGCGAATATCAGCCCGCCAAGATCGCAGCGATCGAGGGTCTGTGGGACACCGAAAAAGGCGGCACCGCGCTGAACCTGTTTGGCATTCCCGACATGCAGGCGGAAACCACGCGCTACGCCGTGTCGATTCCGCACCTGGGCAGCCTGATCCTCACGCATAGCTGGGACGGCGAAATTCGCGGCCTCAAGGAATTCCCGCCGCAAGACCGGCCGGACTCGACGGTGGTGTTCTGGAGCTTCCGCATCATGGCCGGCCTCGGCGTGCTGATGATCGTGATGTCGGTGGCCGCCTGGGTGCTGCGCCGCCGTGGACGCCTGTTCGAATCGAAGTGGTTCCAACGCGTCGCCGTGGCGATGGGGCCGACGGGCTTCATCACGCTGCTGGCCGGCTGGGTCACCACCGAAGCAGGACGTCAGCCGTGGGTCGTGTACGGCGTGCTGCGCACTTCGCAGGCCGTGTCGCCGCTCACCACGCAGCAGGTCGGCATCTCGCTGATGACCTTCGTGGCCGTGTACTTCCTCGTGTTCGGCACCGGCATCTACTACATGCTCAAGCTGATGCGCGCGGGTCCGGCCCTGCCGGGACACACGCCGCATGGCGCGCCGGAGCATCTGCCGAACCAGACCGCGCGCCGCCCGCTCTCCGCCGCCGATCACATGATCGACGCCGCCTGAACCCACCCTGCTTCAGCAGCTACCTGCGATAGAGAAAAAACATGGACGTAACCGTAGTGTGGGCCGCGATCATCGCGCTGGGCCTTTTCATGTATGTGGTGCTGGACGGCTTCGATCTGGGCATCGGCATCGTCTTCCCGTTCTTCCCCGATGAGAAGGAACGCGACCTGATGATGAACACGGTCGCGCCGGTGTGGGACGGCAATGAAACCTGGCTGGTGCTCGGCGGCGCCGGTCTGTTCGCGGTGTTCCCCGCGGTCTACTCGACCGTGCTCTCCGCGCTGTATCTGCCGCTGATCTTCATGCTCGTGTGTCTGATCTTTCGCGGCGTGTCGTTCGAGATTCGCGCCAAGGCCAATCGCACGAAGCATCTGTGGGATCTGGCGTTCATCGGCGGCTCGGCGGGCGCGACGTTCTTTCAGGGCATCGCGCTGGGCGCGTTCCTGCAAGGCATCCCCGTAGTCGACGGCGCGTATGCCGGCGACGCCTTCGGCTGGCTCACGCCGTTCACCCTGCTCACGGGTCTCGGACTGCTGGTCACCTATGCGCTGCTCGGCTGCTGCTGGCTGGTGGCGAAGACCGAAGGCGATCTGCAACGCCGCTTGCATCGCGTGGTCTGGCCGCTCACGATCGTGCTGCTCGGCTTCATCGCGATGGTCAGCCTGTGGACGCCGCTACAGGATCCGAACATTGCGCAACGCTGGTTCCACGACGGCCTCTTCTACCGTCTGCTGCCGGTGCCGTTCCTCGTGGCGGTCTGCGCGTTCTTCATGCATCGCGCGGTGCGTGAGCGGCACCACAACACGCCGTTCGTGCTCGCGCTGCTGCTGGTGCTGCTCGGCTACGCGGGGTTGCTGGTGAGCTTGTGGCCGTATGCGATTCCGTCGAGCATGACGCTCTGGGAAGCGGCCGCGCCGCGTTCCAGCCAGATGTTCACGCTGGCCGGCGCAGCGGTGATTCTGCCGATCATCATCGCCTATACGACGATGGGTTATTGGGTATTTCGCGGCAAGGTGCGTCATGGCGACCAACATCACTATCATTAAGCGGACGAACGCCGGCGCGACTCACGGCGCAGCGACCGCGCCGGCGCACAAACTGCCGGGCTGGCTGTGGTTCATCGCGCTGTGGTGCTTCGGCGTGGGCTCGGCGATGTCGCTCGGTTTCGCATTCAAGCTTCTGATGAATGCGACGTTATTTGCAGTCAAATAGAGACCGCTTCGGCGCCCTTCGATCCGACGCGCATAACCTTCGGAATCCTGTATGGAAGCCTTCAAAAAAGGGCCGATCGGCTCGTCTACCAAGCAAGCCGGGACCTATGCGCGGGAGACCTGCCTTGGGCATCATGCGGTGCATCGGACCAGACGGCGACTCGACGAATAAATGGTCACATAAGCGGCGAGCCGGAAGGTGCGCCGCGCCACCGATCAGGCATATGATCGCGGGGTGGGCGGCAATGATGCGATTCACGAGGCTAGAAGTAAAACGAGACCCTATAACGGCGGTAGCCCACATCGGGCAGGCCCGACTCGCGGAGACATCATGAAGTTTCTTGTAGCCGACGACCATGAACTGATCCGGCAAGGCGTCAAGGGCATGCTGCGCGGCCTCGACCCCGACGCCCAGTTCGACGAAGCCGATACCTGGGAAACGCTCGCCACCCTCGCCCGTCCCGACGCCGATCACGATCTTGCCATCGTCGATCTGCATATGCCGGGCATGAGCGGCGCTTCGTCGCTCGAAGTGCTGTTGAAGGCGAATCCCGCGCTGCCGCTCGTCGTCCTCTCCGCCGAAGAATCGCCCGACGAAATGCGCGCGGTGCTGGCCGCCGGCGCGCTCGGCTTCGTGCCGAAGCGCCAGCCCGCCAGCGTCATGCTCAAGGCGATCGAACTGGTGCTCTCAGGCGGCGCCTATGTGCCGATGGAAGCGCTCAGCCTGCTGGGCTCGCGTGACGCGCAGGCCGCGCCCGCGCGTGCCGACGCGCCCGCCGATCCGTCGCTGCAACATGCGGCTCCGGTCGGCGCGCACGCGCCCAGCCAGGGCGGCGCCGCACTCACGGAACCTCTCACGCAGATCCAGGCATTGCAGCCGCACCAGCAGCATCTGCTGGAGAATCTGTCGCCGCGTCAACAGGACATCATGCGGCTCGTGCATCGCGGCTGGACCAACAAGATGATCGCGCGCGACCTGGGCGTCGCGGAAGGCACGGTGAAGGTGCATCTGTCGGTGATCTTCCGGGCCCTCGGCGTGCACAACCGATCGACGGCAATCGCCGTCATCAACGGCTGGCTGGAAGCGGGGAAAACCCTGTAGCACGAGATCGATGACAGGCGGCGTTCGCGTCGCCGGTTCACCTCTACTTTTGCGGCGCGCTCTGCGGCTGGGTGCTTTGGGTCTGACTCTGCAGTTCCATTCTCGCTTCGCCTTGCGGCACGGCCTCGGCAGCGCGCATCGCTCCGCTCGCCGGCCGGTCGCCCACTTCATTTCCCGCCTGGTCCACGAGCAATTCCCGCGCGGCGGCCGCCCGCCCCTTGTCCAGTTCGGCCTGCTGCCACAGCATCTCCAGCGTGCGCCGCAAGCGCGCCGGCGTGACCGGTTTGTGAAGCACCGGAATCCCCTGCAAGGCGAGCGCCGCCAGTTCCGCCGACGCCATGTCGCCCGTGATCAGCAGCGTCACCACATTGTCGTGCCCCGCGCGCGCGAGCACATTGCGCATGGCCGTGAGCGCCTGCGCGCCGGTGCGATGATTCGCCAACTGGTAATCGCACAGCACGGCATCGGGCACGAAGCCGCCTTCGAGCGCCGCGAGCGCCGCGGCCTCGTCGCGCGCGCCGAGCACGCTGCAACCCCAGCGGCCCAGTAGACTGACGAGGCCTTCGAGAATCGACGGATCGTCGTCGATGCACAGCACGCGCCGCCCTTGCGCCGACGGCCCGCCGGCCACCGCTTCGTTCAGGCTCGCCACGACGCCGCCTGGGTCGCCCGCCTGCACCGGAAAGCGGAACACCGAACCGCGGCCCGGCGCCGAGCGCAGTTGCAACTCGCCGCCTAGCATTTCCACCAGCCGCTTCACCGTCGGCAAGCCGAGGCCGTGGCCCTGGCGCGCGTCGCGTTGCGGATTGGCGACCTGATAGAACTCCTCGAAGATGCGCGCGTGCTCCTCGACGGGAATGCCGATGCCCGAGTCGCGCACCTCGATATAGCCGCCCGCCTGCCGTCCGGCGCGGCGCAAGCCCAGCCAGATCGCGCCGTCTTCGGTATAACGCACCGCGTTCGACAGCAGATTGCTCAGCACGCGCTCGAGCAGCACCGGATCGTCGTGCACGACCATCGCGGTCGGCGCGATGCGCAGCGCCAGCCCTTTGGCGGCCGCCTGCGGACGATACTGGCTGCCGACCCGCTCGAACAGTTCGGAGAGCCGGAAATGCAGCCGGATCACCTGAGTCACGCCGCTTTCGAGCCGCGCCAGATCGAGCACCTGGTTGAACAACTGGTTCAGCGCCTCGACGTTGTAGACGATGTGTTCGGCGGTCTTTGCATGCTGCACGGGCGTCGCCGCCGTGTCGTTCAGCGAGGCCGCGAGCAGGCCGATCGCATGCAACGGCTGACGCAAGTCATGACTGGCGGCCGCGAAAAAGCGCGTCTTCGCAAGGCTCGCCTCTTCGGCCACGCACTTTTGCGCGGCCAGCGACTCCGCCAGATATTGCTGATCGACGCGTGCCTGCACGACCTGCTGGAACAGCTTGCGATAACTCAACGCGTAGACGTTAATCGCGCAGAAGAAAAACGCGAGGACGATGGCGAGAATCGTGCGGTCGAACGTATGCGTGCCGAAATGCATGACGATCGACGGAAACAGCAGAAATGGAATCGAAGTCGAGAAATTCAGCAGGTCGAAACCGTTCGACATGAACACGCCGGCGGCCAGCGTGACGAGCAAGACCGTGTGCAGCAGCGGCAAATCGGTTTGCGGACTTTGGAACGCGAACCACACGGCAATGCCCGGCGCGCTGTAAAGCAGCATGCCGCGCACCGCGTGCAGAATGATCCAGCCGCGCGGCGAGACGAGCTGCGGGTAACGGCGGTTGCAGATCCACAGCGCGAGGCTGCCGCAATTGGCCGCGGCATAGAAACCGAAGCACGCGATGAACAGCGGCGGCGACGGTATCCTCGACCAGTAGAGCGCCACCAGCACCGCGATTGAAAACCAGTGCGAAAAGAAAGCGATCGGATCTTGCGCGTACAACACGCGCACCAGGTCTTCGTCGATGGCACGCTGGATCGGGTCGGCCCGCATCGCGCGGTCTCCTTGGACACGGCAAGTCGGTTGTGTGGATCGGAAGCGCGTCGACGCAAGCGGCGCAAACCGCATCGGACACATCGGATACGGCGTGGCTCCAAGTCTGCGATGCAACTGCGTAGCCGCAGTGCGATGCAATATTGCAGTGCAGCCCGTTTCTCTTCAGACGAATAAGATGCACTTTGTCGGACGGTTTACCCGGCAGTTTACCCATCAGCTACCACTTAATCCATATAGGCGAAGCCGCCGCCGGAAACCATACTGCCTTCACGTTCCAGCGCGGCCTTAACGCTTCAGCATCCACACCCCGCCTGCAGTTCAGGCTCACCCGCGCTCCTTGGCCTTCCCCCCTTATGGAGGTTTTCATGGGCGCAGTTCCGAGCCACGAGTTCGTCCGCAATCTCGACGATGCCATCCTGCCGGATTTGTGGCGCCGGCGTACCCGGTTGTCCGGCGACGAAATGGTGTCGATGGTCGAACTGGTCAAGCGGGCTTTGCGAACCTATCATCCGCTCGAGCTGCAGGCGCTCGGCGAGGACAAGGAAGAACTGGTCGCCCAGTTCATCTACGCGAAGGTGCTGCGTCTCGCACCCGGCCATACGGAAACCCACGCTTGCGCCGACAGCGCGCCGTCCAACGGCTACGCACTGTGCGCGTACTTCCGCCGCTATCTGATCGACTGCCTGCGCAGCGCCGGCCATCAGCGCAACGTATCGATGGAAAACGACGGCATGGCGCAGGAAATCGATCTGCACGCGCAAGCGCTGGAAGACCCGGTGGAAAGCGTGCTGCTGCAATACGGCCTCGACGAACAGCGCGTGCGGCTCTCGGCGCGCGCCTTTATCGAAAGCCTCGACGAACCGGAGCGTATCGTGCTGGCCGGCAGTCTCGGCTGGTGCTCCGAAGGTAAAGGCGGTCTGTCGGCAGTCGCAGCGCAGCATCGTGTGCCCTCGTATCACTATCGCGCCGTCAAGCTCGGCGTCACCATGAAGAAGACGGCCGGCGCTGAGGATTTTTCCAATACCAAGATCGGCCGCTGGCTCACGGACGTGCTCGGCATCGAGATCGAGGTCGACAATCGCCCGGCGATTCTGCTCGCGCTGAACCTGCTCGCCGCCGAATCGAGCGACAGCGAAATGGATGAAGCGGCCGCCTAATAGCCGGCGGCCAGGCGCCCTCCAGCCCTCGGCACCTGCTCACAACGCCGCGGACGCGGCACAGCGGCGCCGCGCGCCACCTACGATGCGCCTTTTTTTGTGAGCGCGCACCGCCTAGGATAAAAAAGCTGTCGCCGCACGCCGTCTTGCTTGCGAAGTCCTGTTTGTCCTTCCCCGCATTCCATTCCAGACGAGGTGGTCGTGATGAACCGCTTATCGAGCGCCGTGACTGCAATCCAATCCCACTACGACGTGGTCGTGGTGGGTTCCGGCTACGGCGGCGCGATTGCCGCGAGCCGCATGGCGCGTTCCGGGCGCCGCGTGTGCGTGCTCGAACGTGGGCGCGAATTCATGGCCGGCGAATTTCCGCGCACGCCGTTTCAGGGCGCCGAACAGGTGCAATACAACACGGGGGAGCTCCACATCGGCTCGCCGCTGGCGTTGCTCGAAGTGCACGTGAACAAGGACGTCAACGCGGTAGTCGGCTGCGGTCTCGGCGGCACCTCGCTGATCAACGCGAACGTCGCGCTCGAAGCCGACCCGCGCCTGTGGGACGACGAACGCTGGCCGGCCGCGTTGCGCGCCGACAAGGCGGGGCGCGACAAGGGCTATGCACTCGCTCGTGCGATGCTGCAGCCGTCGCCGGTGCCCGACAGCTATCCGACGCTGCCGAAACTGCAGGCGCTCGAACTGTCGGCGCAGGCGCTCGGCATGAAAGACCAGTTCTCGCGTCCGGACATCACCGTCACCTTCGAGGATCGCACGAATGCCGCGGGCGTCGAGCAGAAGGCTTGCGTTGGCTGCGGCGACTGCAACTCCGGCTGCAATTACGACGCGAAGAATTCGACGCACATGAACTATCTGCCCGACGCCGTCGCGCACGGCGCGCAGATTTTCACGGGCGCCGCCGTCCATTCGGTGCTGCGCGACGCGGCCACGCGGAAATGGATCGTGGGCTACCAGCTCGTGAGTCTCGGTCGCGAAAGCTATGGCGCGCCCGATCTGTTCGTGAGCGCCGATATCGTGATCGTGTCGGCCGGCACGATCGGCTCGACCGCGCTGCTGTTGCGCTCGCGCAAGCAGGGCTTGAGCGTTTCCGGCATGCTCGGCAAACACTTCACCGGCAATGGCGACGTGCTCGCCTTCGCCTACAACACCGAGCCGGTGATCAACGGGGTCGGCTGGGGCGCTCACGAGAAGGGCGAGATTCCGCCAGTCGGGCCGACCATTACCGGCCTCATCGATCATCGCAGCACCGGCAACGTCAGAGACGGCTACGTGATCGAAGAAGGCTCGCTCGCCGGACCGGTGGGCGCGGCGCTGGTCGGCATGCTCGGCGCTGTTGCGCCGATCGAGGGCGTGGATGTCGCGCCGCGTTCTTTCGAGGAACAACTGGCTTACGACGCCCGCGTGGCCACGAGCTTTCTGCGCGGCCCGTATCACGGCGCGCTTCATCACACGCAAAGCTACCTCGTCATGGCGCACGACGACGAAAACGGCGAGATCGACGTGGACGACAAAGGCCAGCCGCGTATCGTGTGGGAGAAAGCCGGCAAGCAGCCGATCTTCCAGGCGATCGAAGAGGTGCTCAAGCAGGCAACCGTGCCGATCGGCGGCAAATACCTGCGCAATCCGATATCCACCGACATTCTGAAAAACCGCACCGTCACCGTGCATCCGCTCGGCGGCTGCGGCATGGCCGAGGACGCCGAGCACGGCGTGGTCGACCACATGGGCCGCGTGTTCAGCGGTGCTACAGGCAACGCGGTGCACGAGGGTCTGTATGTGATGGACGGCGCCGTCATGCCGATGTCGCTCGGCGTCAATCCGCTCCTGACGATTTCCGCGCTGGCCGAACGCAATTGCGAGTTGCTGGTGGCCACGCATCCGCTGAACGCGGCGCCGGCTGAAGGCGCAGCTGTCACGCCCCCTGGAAGCAGCGGACCGGCCGATGGCCGCGCCGCCGCGCCGAGCTTGCCGCCTCCGCCAACGCCCGAGCAGGCCTCCTCGTCGTTGACGCCATCCTCGCCGCAGAAGATCGGTCTGCACTTCACCGAAACGATGATCGGCACCTACACGCCGGTCGTGGCGGGCGCAGCGGCCACGAGCCCGATGAAGTTCACGTTGACCGTCGAGTCGGAAGACCTCGCCGACATGATCAGCAATCCGCAGCATCTGGCGCAAACGGCCGGCACGCTGACCTGCTCCGCGCTCTCCGCGCAGCCGATGACAATCTCCAACGGCACCTTCAATCTGTTCGTGGTCAACGAGTCGGACGTGGACGAGCGCAACATGAATTACCGCATGACGCTCAATTCCACCGAAGGCAAGACGTACTACCTGAGCGGCCAAAAGATCATCACGCGTACTTCGCCGATCAATCTGTGGGAACAGACCAACACGCTCTTTGCGGAGGTTCGCGAGTCGGCACAAGCCGATGCGCCGCTGCTCGGCAAGGCGACCCTGATCATCACGCCCGAGAATTTCCTCAAGCAGCAACGCACGCTCGAAGTCACCCACGCGCCCGATCTCAAGACGCGTCTCGAATGGACTCTGAAGTTCGGCAAGTTTTTTGCGGGCGTGCTGTTCACCGAATACGGCGGCGTGGCCGCGCCCCTGCAGTTTTACGACCCGAAAGCCGAACCGCGCCTGAAGCGTGCGTTGCGCGCGCCGGCGCCGCAAATCGTCTTCTTCGATACCCCCGATGGCACGAAGCTCAGGCTCACCCGCTACCACGACCCGGCGCGCAAGGCGGCGCGCCCGGTGCTGCTGATTCACGGTTCGGGCGTGTCGAGCCGCATCTACTCTACCGATCTGATCGCGACCAACATGGTCGAATATCTTTACGCGGCCGGCTACGACGTGTGGCTCGTCGACCTGCGCGTCAGCATCGAAATGCCGAGCGTGTTCGTCCCGGCCGACGTCGACAAGGTGGCGCGCGAGGACATTCCGTGCGCGGTCGCCAAAATCCGCGAGTTGACCGGCGCGCCTGAGATTCAGGCGCTCGGGCACTGCATGGGCGGCGTGGCGCTGAGCATGTCGCTGCTGTACGGACTCGAGGGCGTGCGCTCGGTAGTCATCTCGCAGGTGTCGGCGCATCCGGTGCCGGGCACGCTGGAGAAGATCAAGGCCGGCCTGCATGTTCCCGACATCATGGAACATCTCGGCGTGCTCGACGTGACCGCCTATACGGAACACAAGTCATGGCCGCAGAACCTGCTCGATGAAGCGCTCAAGTTCTACCCGCTCAATCACAAAGAGGGTTGCGGCAATCCGATCTGCCACCGCGCGACTTTCCTGTACGGCCTGCTCTACGAACACGAGCAGTTGAACGAGACGTTGCATGCGAATCTGCAGGAATTGCTCGGTGTGCACGACGTCGGCGTATTCAAGCATCTGGCCGCGATGGTGCGGGCAGGCAAAGTGGTCGATGCCGCCGGCAAGGATGTCTATCTGACGGGCGCGGACGGGATGAAAGGATTGGAGGGCATGCGCCGGCCGATCGGGTTCATCCATGGCGATAAAAATGAAACCTATCGGCCGATCAGCACGCAGCTCACGTACGACATGCTGGTCAAGCACTTCCCTGAGCAACCTTATGAGCGGACCATTATTCCCGGCTACGGGCACATCGATTGTATCTTCGGGAAGAATGCCGCCGTGGATGTCTATCCAGTGATCGTGAAGTATCTGAACGCGCATTGAGGAGGCACGTCGTCGGTACCTGAAAGGCGCGCGAGAGAGCCTCGCGCGCCTTCCTTTCACTTGGCTCACACGTCGGCTTTCAACAGTATCGCGCAGGTTCTCCTTTGCCTCTCATTCATGTATGGTCTAACACCCGCACGCCATCGTGCACATTAGACCTCCATGCCTACGCCAATGAAAACCTTCCTTCTGTCCGTGTTGACCACCGGGTTGCTGAGCAGCACGGTTGCCGCCTCGCAAGTGCAGGCGGCGGAGCTTCACGTCATGAGTTCGGGCGGCTTCACCGCCGCCTATAAACTGCTCGGCCCCAAGTTCACTGCGTCGACGGGCAATACGCTCGACACCATACTCGGACCGTCGATGGGTCAATCGCAGGAAGCCATTCCAAATCGCCTCGAACGCGGCGAACACGCGGACGTGGTCATCATGGTCGGCTACGCCCTCGATGATCTGATCAAGCAAGGCAAGGTGATTCCCGGCTCGCGCGTCGAACTCGCGGACTCGCGCATCGGCGTGGCCGTGCGCGACGGAGCGCCGAAGCCGGACATCAGCTCGGTCGATTCGCTGAAAGAGACGTTGCTGCACGCGAAGTCCATCGCTTACTCGGACAGCGCCAGCGGCGTCTATATCGAACGCGAGCTCTTCAAGCGGCTCGGCATTGAAAATCAGGTGAAGGGCAAGGCGAAGATGGTGCCGAAGATCCCGGTCGCGTCGGTCGTTGCCAATGGCGATTACGAAGTGGGATTCCAGCAGGTCAGTGAATTGCTGCCGGTCGCGGGCGCTACTTTCGTCGGCAAGATTCCGGAGTCGGTGCAATCGGTCACGCGCTATGCCGCGGGGATTCCGGTCGGCGCACAGCATCCGGAAGAAGCGAAAGCGCTGCTCGACTATCTCGCCTCCCCGAACGCACAAGCCGCGGTCAAATCGACCGGACTCGATTCCGTCGCCACGCATTGAAGCTTGCAACGCGACGCATGCCGGCACGCCGCAGCGTGCCGGCACGGCGCACTCAAAACAGCTTGCCCGGATTCAGAATACCGTGCGGGTCCAGCGCGTGCTTGATTGCGGCCATCGCCGCCAACTCCGCCGGCGAGCGTGAGATCGGCAAGAACTCGCGCTTGAGCAAACCAATGCCATGTTCCGCCGACACCGAACCATGCAACGGCCCGAGCATGTCATAGACAAACGCGTAAACGGCATGATGATCGACGCCGGGAATCGAATGGCCGTCCACGGTGACATGCAGATTCGAGTCGCCGATATGCCCGAAGAAATACGACGCGTTGCCCGGCCAACATTGATCGAGCGCCGCGCGGCAGCGGTCCACGAAGACGCCGATCTCGCCGATCGGCAGGCTCACGTCGAAGTTGATCGCGTCGAGCCGCACCGGAAACTCCGCGGTGCATTCGCGAATCGCCCACAGCGCGCGCACGTCGGCGACCGACTGCGCGATCACCGCGTCGCGGATCGCGCCCGCGTCGAGAGCTTCGGTCAGCGCGGCGGAGAAACGTTCGCCGTCGTCGGCCGCATCGAAACTCGCGTGTTCGATCAGTGCATAGAGCGGATGCGCGTCGGCGAACGGCGAGCGCGTGCCGGTCAGCTTCACGCCGAAGTCGTAGAAGTCCGGCCACATGATTTCGAACGCGCCGATATCGTTGCCGAAGCGCGTGGTCAAACGGCGCAGCAGGCTCACGGAGGCGTCGTAGCCCTCGAGCGCGACCAGCGCTGTATGGCGCGCGGCGCGCTGCGGATGCAGTCGCAGCACCGCGCGCGTGATCACGCCGAGCGTGCCCTCCGAGCCGATGAACCAATGCTTCAGGTCATAACCGGTGTTGTTCTTGACCATCTTGCCGAGCGACGTGAGCACGTCGCCATTGGCCAGCACCACCTCGAGACCGAGCACCTGGTCGCGCGCGGTGCCCGACTGGATCACCCGGTTGCCGCCCGCGTTGGTCGCGAGATTGCCGCCGATCTGGCAGGAGCCGCGCGCGCCGAGATCGAGCGCAAGTTCGAAGCCGGCTTCGGCGGCGGCTTCCTGCGCGGCTTGCAACGTGGTGCCGGCGCGCACGGTCAGCGTGGCCGACGCGCTATCGACTTCCTCGACGCCGTCCAGCCGTTCGAGCGACAAGGCAATATCCGTGGCCCGCGCGATCGCGCCGCCCGCAAGACCCGTCATGCCGCCCTGCGGCACCACCGGTTGATGCGCCGCGTGGCAAATGGCGAGCGCCCGCGACACTTGCTCCGTGGTGCGCGGCAGGAGCAAGGCGGCGGGTCGCGTCGGGTCGTGACGCGTCCAGTCGGTCATGGCGCGTTCGCCGATCTGCTCGCCCACCCGTACGCTGTCTTCACCGAGCGCCGCGCGTAGCGCGTCGAGTGTCGAGGAAAGCGGCGCTGCGTGATTCGCCGTCGTGTTGTCTGTCATTCAGTGTTTCCTTGCGCGCCTTCAACGGCGTGTTTCTTCCGATAACCCATCGAGTCGTTGATACGCCCGAGAATATAGTCGCCCGCGGCGACCGGCTGATACTTGAGATCGGCATCGCTCGTGCCGAGATCGCGCGGATCGACGAGCGCGCCGTAAGTCGGATCATAGAACGTCGCGATCGAATAACGCTCGCGTCCCGATGCATTGATCACACGGTGCAACGTTGAGCGGAAGCGGTCGTTGGTCCAGCGCGCGAGCAGATCGCCGACGTTGACCACGAAGCTGCCGTCGACCGGCGGCGCATCCACCCACGTATCGTTGGCGATTTCGCGTACCTGCAGGCCGCCCACCTGATCCTGCCACAGCAGCGTGATGCAGCCGTAATCGGTATGCGGCGCGACGCCGAACTGATCGTCGTCCGATTGGGGCGGCTGCGGCGGATAGTAGACCATCTGCGTGCGCTGCATCCGCTTCGTGTAACGCGGCGCGAAGAATTGTTCATCGACGCCGAGGCTCACCGCCACCGCGCGCAGCAGATCGGCGCCGCATGCCGCGACCGCCTCATAGTAGCCATACAGCGCGGGACGCAACTCCGGCATGAAGTCCGGCCAGTTGTTCGGCCCGCGCAGCGCCTGGCCGGCCAGCACGTCGGGGTCGTCCTCCGGCAATTCGAGGCCGATGCTGAAGAACTCCTTGTAGTCGGGACGTTTGGCCTGATACATGGTCGCGTCGCCGAGCGCATTGAAACCGCGATGCCGCTGATTGACCGCCGCGCGCCGCTTGGTCTCCACAGGAAACGCGAAGAAGCGGCGCGCGGCCTGCTCGGCGGCATCGATCGACGCTTGCGGCACGCCATGATTGACGATGTAGAAGAAGCCGATCGTGGTGCACGCTTCACGGATTTCCTGCGCCACGCGCTGCAAAGCCTGCGGGTCGCCCGCGCGAACGCCGGCGAGATCGATGATCGGAATGCGGGTCACGGGCATCGCGCTGCTCCTGAAGGTCCGGCTGAATCGGCTGATGAAAGAAGCACTTGAAGTGCGGTTGAATGGTCTGCGGGAAGACGCGTTTGCGCCACATGCATTGCCGTTGTATATACCGCCAAAAGCGCACCCGCAAGTTGCTTCGCAGCGCTTCACATAGGGCTTTTCTCTACTCGCGCGTTTATTTATTTCGCGCGAAAACTGCGGTATATACTGCCTCGCATGACTCGCGCCGAATGCGTTTCGAGCACCCTTGCGCGCGACACCGCTTTGCCAACTGGAGAATCCCATGAGCATCCTTGCAGGCTGGAAGTGTCGTTTGGTCATGCTGGCGTTGTGCGCCGCAAGCGTCACCGCCCACGCGGAAGACCAGCTCGCCAAAGTGAAGAAGGCCGGCGAACTGGTGGTCGGCACCGAGATGCAGTTCGCGCCGTTCGACTTCCTTGAAAACGGTCAGCAAGCGGGCTTCAACAAGGATCTGTTCGCCGAGGTGGGCAAGGAAATGGGCGTGAAGGTGCGCTTTATCGATTTGCCGTGGCCGAGCGTGCTGCCGGGTCTCGAAGCCGGCAAGTTCGACATGGTGGGCGGCCCGCTCACCGTCACCAAGGCGCGCATGGAGCGCTACACGTACACGCTGCCGATCGCGGACGCCACCGACGCGCTGCTCAAACGCGCGAACGATACGGCCGTCAAGCAATCGTCGGATATCGCGGGCAAGACGGTCGGCGCGGGCAAGGGCTCGGCGCAGCTCGACCAGTTGAAGACCTATGTCGCCACGTTGCCGAAGCCGCCTGAAATCCGCGAATACGTCGACAACAATCAGGCTTACGCCGATCTCGCGGCGGGCCGGATCGCGGCGGTCGCGAACTCCATGACCAACATCGCGTACGTGGCCAAGCAGCGCCCGGAAACGTTCGCCGTGGTGCAGCCGCCGTTCGGCGCGAAGGTGTACTTCGCCTACTGCCTGCGTAAAGACGCGGACAGCAAGCCGCTGGCCGATGCCTTCAACGCGGCGCTCGTGAAAATGCATAACGACGGACGTCTCGCCGCCTTGCAGAAGAAATGGTTCGGTGTCGCCATGGACGCGCCGACTACCATGCCCGCGCCGAACTATTGATCGACTGATGTTGCACGTGTCCTGATGCACGCGATGCGGTCTTCGCAACGAGCCGCATCGCCCTCCCCGTTCCAGCGAGTGCGACGCTTATGTTCAGCACGACCGTCTTTCTTCAGGGCTTGCCGCTGCTGCTGCATGCGGCGCTCGCCACCATCGGCATTTCGCTGACGGGCCTCCTGATCGGTTTCTTTGTCGCGATCGGCGTGTGCGCGGCGCGGCTTTCGCCGAATCGCGCGGCGCGCATGTTCGGCGGCGCCTATGTGTTCTTCTTTCGCGGCGTGCCGATGCTGGTGCAGTTGCTGCTCGTGTATTACCTGTTACCGTTCGCGGGCATCAACGTGTCGCCGATCGTGGCGGCGTTGAGTGCCGTGTCGCTGTGTTCCGCTTCGTATATCGCCGAGATCCTGCGCGGCGGTTTTCTCAGCGTTCCGCCGGGCCATCTCGAAGCCGCGCGCATGCTTGGGCTCTCACCGTTCGACATGCTGCGCCGCATTCTCGTGCCGCAAGCGTTCCGTTTGACGCTACCTTCGCTCGTCAATGAAATGGTGCTTTTGATCAAGGCTTCATCGCTGATCTCGGTGGTGGGCGTGGCCGAGTTGACGCGCACCGCGCAGAACATTGCAGCCAGCACCTATCGGCCGCTCGAAGCTTACGTCGCGGCCGGACTGATCTACTTCGTGATCTGCGGTGCGCTCGCGCTCGTCGCGCACGCTGCCGAATACCGCTTGCAGCACGCCTGAGCTCGACATCGACATCGACACCACGCCATGCAAAAGCTCGATCCCACCGTCATCACGCACAACCTGCAGCCGATCGCCGCGGGCCTCGCCACGACGCTAGGCACCTGGGCCGCGGGTGTCGCGATCGGCATCCTGGTCGGCTTTCTGATTGCCGTGCTGCAACTCTTTTGCGGACGCTGGGTACGCGGCATATTGCGCTTCTATATCGAACTGTTTCGCGGCACGCCGTTTCTCGTGCAACTCTTTTTGCTGTACTACGGCGGACCGTCCTTCGGTCTCACGCTCGAACCGATGACCGCCGGCGTGCTCGGCCTGGGCCTTTACGGCAGCGCGTATTTCGCCGAAGCCTTTCGCTCCGGCTTTCAATCCGTGCCGCCGGGTCATCTGGAAGCGGCGTCGTGCCTTGGCCTCACGCGCTGGCAAGCGGTCCTGCGTATTCAGGTGCCGCAAATGCTCGTGCTGATCGTGCCGGCGCTGACCAATCTGATCATCGTGCTGAGCAAGGAAACGGCCGTGTTGTCCATCGTCACCGTGCCCGAACTCACGTTCGTGCTGACCGGCATCGGCTCGGCCACCTTCGCTTTTGTCGAAACGCTGCTGGTGCTGTGCGTGTGCTATCTCGCGCTGGTCGAACTGACTTCGCGCGCGGGCATGTGGGCCGAAGCCCGCATCGCACGTTTCATGGCATGAACGGAAACGGGACCCTCTTATGAACGCCATCGCCGACATGCCCTCCTCCGCGTCCACCGCTACCGTCGAACCATCGGCCGGCGCGCCGCTGATCGAAGTGCGCGATTTGCGCAAACGCTTCGGTGAAGTCGAAGTGCTGCGCGGCGTCGATCTGGAGATCGCGCGCTCGGAAGTGGTGTGCATCATCGGGCCGTCGGGCTCGGGCAAGAGCACGCTGCTGCGCTGCCTCGCCGCGCTCGAAACCTACGATCAGGGGGACGTGCACATCGAAGGCGAACTGCTCGGCTACAGCGAGCGCAACGGCAAACGCGTGCGCGCCTCGCAAAGCGAGATCAACCGCGTGCGGCGCAACGTCGGCATGGTGTTTCAGCAATTCAATCTGTGGCCGCACATGACGGCGCTCGGCAACGTGATGGAATCGCTGCTGCGTGTGCGCCATCTGTCACGCGACGAAGCGCGCCGCCGCGCCAACGCGATGCTCGAAACGGTCGGCCTCGCGCACAAGGGCGACGCGTATCCGGCGAAGCTCTCGGGTGGCCAGCAACAGCGTGTGGCGATTGCGCGGGCGCTCGCCATGGAGCCGCACATCATGCTGTTCGACGAGCCGACCTCGGCGCTCGATCCGGAACTGGTCGGCGAAGTGCTGCAAGTGATGAAGCAGCTCGCGCGCGACGGCATGACGATGGCCGTGGTCACACACGAAATGGGTTTTGCCGCGCAGGTCGCGGACAAGGTCATGTTCATCGATCAAGGCCGGATTGCCGTGCAAGGCAATCCGCGCGATGTCTTTCATGATGCCGGACAGCCGCGCTTGCGGCAGTTCCTGCAAAACTACTTCGATCGCAATGCGTTCTGGACGCGCGGTCCCGACGACGCGCAGCCGCTATGAACACGCGCCGGTTTCTGCCCGCCTCACGTGGACGCTGACGCAAGGGCCGCCGATGTCCTCCACCGTTCGCAGCCGCACTCATGACAAGCCGCCTTCCGCGCCGGCGATGAAAGCCGCGCGCGCCGCGGCCGACGCACCGGCCGCGCGCTACGAACAGGTCAAGAGCCATATCCGCAACATCATCGAATCGGGCGAACGCCGGGCGGGCGACCGCCTGCCGTCCGAACTCGATCTGGTGGCGACGCTCGGCGTGTCGCGCATGACGGTCAACCGCGCGCTGCGTGAGCTTGCCGAAGAGGGACGGGTGACGCGCGTCTCAGGTGTCGGCACCTTCGTCGCGCAAAGCAAGCCGCAATCGACGCTGCTGATGATCGCCCATATCGGCGACGAGATCCGCTCGCGTGGCCACGAATACCGCTACGACACGGTCCTGTCGCAACGCGAAACGGCGTCCGTGATGGTATCGAATGCGTTGGGGCTCGCGCCGGGCGCTTCGGTATTTCATGTGATCTGCGTGCATCGGGAGAACGGTTTGCCGGTGCAACTCGAGGATCGTTATGTGAATCCGGCCATAGCGCCGGATTTTCTGCTGCAGGATTTTTCGGCGGTAAGGCCGTCGGAATATCTGTTCGAGATCGTGCCGGCGCACGACGTCGAGCACGTGGTCGACGCGGGACTGCCCACGCGCGCCGAAGCCGAACTGCTCGAAATTCGCGCCGAGGAACCGTGCCTCACGCTGATGCGCCGCACATGGACGAGCGGCGTGGCGGTTACGTTCGCGCGGTTCGTGCACCCTGGGTCGCGCTACCGGCTGGGTTGCCGCTTCTCGCCGGATCTGTCGCAACGCCAGGGTTGAAAACGCTGCGCGTACTAAACCGCGCTAGACGTTCCCTGCAAGATGAAAACGCGACGCCGGATGCCACAACTGCACCGACGTCGCCACATCGTCGCCCACCCATGTGCGCCGCCATAATTGCAGACACGGCTCGCCGATATCCATCATCAGATGCCGGCGCACATAGGCGTCGGGCTTCTGCGCATAGATGCGAAACTCCGCGCGCTGAATCGGCGCAAGGCGCACCATGTAGTGATTCGGCGTTTCGATCGTGAAATCCTGGTTCAGGTAATCGGGGAACACCTTCGGATTGACGTAGCGATCCTCGTACTGGATCGGCTCGCCCTCCTCGCTGTGCACGATGCACGAGTGAAACGCCGGCCCGCTGGCGAGACCGAGCGCTTCGAGCGCCTGCGGGTCGTCGCTCGGTTCGAGCGTCAACACGCGTGCCGAATGGCGATGGCCGCGCGCGGCGATTTCGTCGGCGATATTGCGGATTTCCAGCACCGTCGATTCGTAGCGCTGCGGCGCGACGAACGTGCCGGAACCTTGCACGCGCGTGAGCACGCGTTCGGTGGTCAGCTCGCGCAGCGCGCGCGACACCGTCATGCGCGCGACGCCGAATTCCTTCACCAGCTCCGTTTCGGACGGGATCAACCCGCCGGGCTTCCAGTCCCCTTCGCTGATGCGCCTGATCACGTAGCGTTTGATCTGCTCATACGCAGGCATGGCTTTCGCGGGCGTCTCCTGGCCGCGCTCAGGGCGGTCTTGCGTCTCTGCGGTTCGCGCGTTTGTAGTTGTGTTCACTCCGACCTCGTAGGTGGTACGCGGTTGTACCTGGTGGGTACACCTTGGCCGGCTCGCCGGCGGATAAGCCCGCTCACCGGCATTGTCCGGGTCATGCCATGTGCGCGGCGGCCTGCCCGTCGTTGACGGCACTGCTCGCGGCCGCGCGGACGTGGCCCGCAGCCGCCAGATTCGTGAGCGTTGCAGATGCCAGCAGGTCCGGGCCGTCGGCGGACGTGACCGGCCGAGGGCCAATGTTACCAGGGTTCGGCAACGGCGGCGGCGCTTCCTCGGCGATCATGCGAAAGGCGACGCTCATGTCGTCCGCGAGCGGACGGTCGTCACGGTAGGTCGGCACGACGCGGCGCACGCGCTGCCACAGCGCTCCGGTGTGCGGTGCGCGTGGCGCGTCGATACTTTGCAGGTCGTAGGCTTGTGCCGCCGCCAGCAATTCGATCGCGACGATGCGCCCGGCGTTGTCGATGATTTCCAGCGCCTTCAGCGCGGCGGGCGTGGCATGGCACAGGTGGTCTTCCTGCAAGGCCGAGGTGATGCCGCCGTCGAGACTCGCGGGCAGCGCGAGCCGCCGGTTCTGCGCGACCAGCGACGCCGCCGTGTACTGCGCGATCATGAAGCCGGAACAGGTGCCGCCCGGCTCGGCGAGAAACGCCGGCAGGCCGCTCACCAGCGGATTGACGAGACGGTCGAGGCGCCGCTCGGCCATCGCGGCGACTTGCGCGATCGCGGTGGCGAGGCTGTCCATGGCCAGCGCGATCGAGGCGCCCACCGCGTGCGCCTGCGAATACACGCGCGGCTCTTCCGGCGTGCCGGCGACGATCGGGTTATCCGTGATCGAGGCGAGTTCGCGATTGACCACGTCGGCGGTCGCGGCGAGCACGTCGCGCGCGGCGCCGTGCACGTGCGGAATGGTCCGCATGCTTAGCGGGTCTTGCGTGCGCTGACCGACCACCGCCGCGAGAATGCCGCTGTCGGCCAGCGCGGCGCGCATCCGCCCGCCGACCAGGTTCAGGCCCGGCGAGATACGCAAGGCCAGCGAATCTTCGTCGAAAGCCGCGAGTTGGCCGCGCAGATTCTCGAAGCTCATCGAGGCGACCATGTCGGTCCAGTCGAGCAGGCGTTCGGCACGCGCTAAGGCTAACGCGGCGAGGCCCGTGACGCACGGCGTGCCGTTGACGAGACTCAGCCCTTCTTTGGCTTCGAGCACGAGCGGTTCGAGCCCGAGGCGTTGCAGCGCGTCGCGTCCCTTGAGCCGCTCACCGCGAAAGCGCACGTAGCCCTCGCCGATGCAGACGAGCGAGATATGCGCCATATGGCTCAGATAACCGACCGAGCCGAACGCCGGCACTTCCGGCAGGCAATCCGCGTTGAGCAGCGCCACCAGTCGGTCCGCGACTTCGAGGCGAATCCCCGAGTGTCCGTGCGCGAAGTTGTTGACGGCCGCGGCCATGACCGCGCGCGTTTCGGCGGCACCGAGCGGCGCGCCGACGCCGACCGCGTGGCTCATCAGGATGTTGCGCGACAACGTGCGCTGTTCGCCCGGCGAGACGATGACGTCGCACAGCGCGCCGACTCCGGTATTCACGCCATACGCGCGAATCCCGCGCTCGACGATCTGTTCGACGAGCACGCGCGCCGCCGCAATGCGCGCGCGGGCGTCGGTGGAAAGTTCGAGCGGCTCGCCGGCGGCAACCGCTGCCACCTGAGCCCAGTCGAGAGGACGATTGGAACGGATCACGGCCATATGAGTGCTCTGCCTGGTGGATTACCTGGTGATGCTGATCAGTTGGTGGTGCGGTCCTGATGGCTCGACACGAATTGCCGGAAGCGATCCGACTTGCATTCGACGAATACTTCGTCGGGCGTGCCGTCGGCTTCCACTTGCCCTTGATGCAGGAACATCACGCGATTGGATACATGACGCGCGAAACCCATTTCGTGCGTAACCACCAGCATGGTGCGGCCCTCTTCGGCCAGCGAGCGCATCACGCGCAGCACTTCGCCCACCAGTTCGGGATCGAGCGCCGAGGTCGGCTCATCGAACAGCATCACTTTCGGATGCATGGCCAACGCGCGCGCAATCGCCACGCGTTGCTGCTGGCCGCCGGACAGATGTGCCGGATAGTGGCCGCGCTTTTCCGCCAGACCGACTTTTGCCAGCAGCGCTTCCGCCTCTTCCACCGACTCGGCGCGGCTGCGTTTTTGCACGCGCATCGGCCCTTCGATCAGATTTTCCAGCACTGTCATATGCGACCAGAGGTTGAAGTTCTGGAACACCATGCCGAGTTGCGAGCGCACCCGGTCCACCTGGCGGCGGTCGCTCGGTTGCAGTTTGCCGTCGCCGCGGCGCTTCATTTTCAACTCTTCGCCGGCCAGCGAGACCGAACCGTCGTCGGGCGTTTCGAGCAGGTTCAGGCAGCGCAGGAAGGTGCTCTTGCCCGAACCGCTCGCGCCGAGAATCGAGATCACGTCGCCTTGATGGGCGTCGAGCGAAATGCCTTTGAGCACGTGGTGATCGCCGAACGATTTGTGAATGTTCTTGACCGACAGTGCAACGGGTGCCGTAGCGTTCATGGGGTTCTCCAGATTCATCCGGGATGGGCGGCCGTTCAGGGCGCGGCGCGGCGTGCTTCGGTGGTGGTGGAAACCGGGCGGCTCGCCGCGGCCTGCGGGCGTGCCGCGCGCAGATGGCGCGACAGACGCGTTTCGAGCATGCCGAGCAGCCGCACGATGACGAAATTCAGGAACAGATAAATGAGCGCGGCGCAGATGAAGACTTCTGTCGTGCGATAGCTTTGCTGGATGATCTGCTGCGCGACGCCGGTGACTTCCCACACGGTGACGAGACTCGCGAGCGCCGTCGATTTGACGAGCAGCACCGCTTCAGTCGAATACGCCGGCAAACACTGGCGCAACGCGATCGGACCGATCACGCGACGCAGCAGCGCAAAGCCCGACAGGCCGATCGAATAACCCGCCTCGATCTGACCGACCGGCACGGCCATCAAGCCGCCGCGAATGATCTCAGCGGTGTAGCCGGCCGTGCACAGCGCGAGCGACAACACCGCGCACATATAGGGCTCGCGCAGCACCGGCCACAGGAAGCTCTCGCGTATCATGCCGAACTGGCCCATGCCGTAGTACACGAGGAACATCTGGATCAGCAGCGGCGAGCCGCGAAACACGAGGATGTAAGCGCGTGCGAAGCGATTCGGCAGCCAGTGCGGCGACACACGCATCGTGACGATCACGAGCGAGAGCAGGCCGCCGAGAATCAGCGAGCAGAAGAACAGGCCGAGCGTGGTCGGCACGGCGGCGAGCAGTTGCTTGAGCGTGTCGAACAGAAAGTCGAAGTCGAAATGCATGATGGCCGCCCTCGTCAGTTACGCGCGAAGTTGCGCTTGAAGGACCGGCCCACGTGCGCTTCGGCGCGGTTGAAGACCCGGTTCGAGATGCTGGTCATGAGCAGATAGAGCGCGCCGCCCACCACGAAGAACGTGAAGTACTGGTGCGTGGAACCCGCCGCCACTTGGCTCGTGCGCAGCAATTCGGCGAGCCCCGTTACGGAGATCAGCGCCGAATCCTTCAGGCTCAATTGCCAGACGTTGCCAATGCCGGGCAACGCGAAACGCAGCACTTGCGGGATCAGGATGCGGCGCGCCATGGTCAGCGTCGGCATGCCGATCGAGCGCGCGGCTTCGAGTTCGCCGCGCGACACCGCCAGCACCGCCGAGCGGTAGACCTCGGCCTGGTAGGCGCCGGAAATCATGCCCACGGCCAGCGCGCCGACCACGAACGGCGGCACGCCGACGAAACCCTCCGCGCCGAACCACTGGCCGACGGTCGTAACGAGCGTCGAGCCGCCGAAATAGAACAGATAGATGACGAGCAGTTCAGGCACGCCGCGAAACACGGTGGTGTAGATATCGCCGACTACGCGCAGCGTACGAAAACGCGACAGCTTGGCCGCCGCCACCAGCGCGCCGAACACGGCGCCGACCGCGAGCGCCGCAAGCGTGAGCGCCACCGTCATCAACGCCGCGAGCAGCAATACGCCGCCCCAGCCTTCCGGCCCGAAGCCGAGCATCTGTATCAGAGCCATTTCTTACCTCTCATCCGTTACGGCGGATCGAACCGGCCGGCGCGTGCAGGTTGTCGCCACGCGCGCCTGCCGCTACCTCTTAACGTGAAGGCGAATCAAGGCGTGACGTCAGTCTTGAACCACTTGTCGGAGAGCTTCTTGACGGTGCCGTCGGCGAGCGCGGCACTGATCGCGGTGTCGAACTTCGCTTTGAGGTCGGCGTCCTGCTTGCGGAACGCCAGGCCTTCGCCCGGGCCCCAGATCGGGCCGCCGATCTTCGGACCGGCCATCACGATCGACGCGGTTTCCTTCTTGTCGATGTTGGCGGCGTAGTACGTCACGTCGTCGAACGAGGCGTCGATGCGGCCGTTGGCCAGATCCAGATCGCGCTCGGGCGAGGTCTTGTAGACGCGGATCGTGGCAATGTCCTTGAAGCCGTCATTGATGAACTTGGTGTAGACCGTGCCCGACTGGATGCCGATGGTCTTGCCCTTCAGTTGCTTGCGCAAAGCGTCGACGGTCGGCTGATCGGCCTTCGGGTCGCCCGACAGTTTGACGACGCCCGCGCCCGGCGCGGCCTTGGGCAGCACCTTTGCATCGGCCACGGCGAACGTGGCGGGCGTGGCGGCGTACGGTTTCGAGAAGGCGATGATTTTTTCACGCTCCGGCGTGATCGAGATCGCGTCCATCAGGACGTCGAACTTGCCCGCCTGCAAACCGGGAATCATGCCGTCCCAGTCTTGCGCCACGAGATTGCATTGCAGCTTGATGCGCTCGCACAGGTTCGCGACCAGTTCGGGTTCGAAGCCGCCCAGCTTGCCGCCCGGCAAGGTCAGATTCCACGGGGCGTAGCCGCCTTCGAGCGCGATCGTCACCGTCTTCCAGTCTTTGGCCTGCACCGGTGCCGCAAAAATCGCCGCGGCGCCGAGAACGGCCCCTATCAATATTTGTGCTGCCGTCGTGCGCTTCACTTTCACGTCGAAACTCCTTTGATTGAGGAAACCGTCGGAACTGGATGTTTAACCGCCGCTTAATTTGTATAGACAAGTCTGCATGAGTCAAAAAGCCGTCGCAAGAGAATTTGCGGGAAATTAACGGAATCATCGGGTAAGCCCCTAGTCGATGCCGTGCAGTGCGGCTTTGCGGGGAATTCTTAATGCGTGAAGAGCGCATGTCATGCGCCGCTCGATCAGCGAGCGCAATTCACTTTGTCTAGACAGGTTGATGCAAGTCGAACAAGCGCGCGGCAATGGCGGCTCGATGCGCCCTACCAGATGAACGGCACGAAGCGATACCGCACGCGCGCCATGTAGTCCGCGTAACCGTCGAGTTGCGCGGCCAGCATGCGCTCTTCGCGCACTGCGCGCCAGCCGATGCCGATCACCATGACCGGCACGAAGGCGAGACCCCACCACGACCCGAGCAATAAAGGCGTGCCGACGAACAGCAGCAGCGCAGCGGAATACATGGGATGACGGACATGCGCGTAAAGGCCTGTGTCGACCACCTTATGCCCGCGGCCCGCCTGGATCTTCACGACCGGCGCGGCATAGCTATTGGCCTGGAACACGAAACGGCACATGAAAAGGCAGAGGAATACGCAGAGCGAGCCGAGGCTGACCAGCGCGACCGGCAATGGCGCGGTCCAATGAAAGCGCATGGCGTCGAACGCCATCAGGACCAGCCAGCCGCACCACGCCACCGAAACGCTCACCATGAAAACGCGGTCCCAGCGGCTTTGCTGCTCCTGCACGAATGGCGAAAGCCGCTCGGCGAGCAGGCCGGGATCATGGCGCGCCAGCCACAAACCGATCCACAGGCTCAGCACGCCCAATTCGGTCACGTACCACCACGCGGCCGGCCATGCGAACGTGCCCGCCGCGCCAAATAGCAGCGCGCCCATTCCCACCAGCCAGACCACCGTTTGGAAGATGAGGCGCGCGACCATGGCGGTTCGTTGCTACGCGGTTTTCGGCGGCGTGCGCACGCGGTCGAATATCCCGGCGATGTCGATGTCGCCGGTGTTCAGACCAAACTGACCGCGCAGACATGCCGCGAGTTCGCCGGCATTCTTGAGTTGCCGTTCGCTGATGAGCCGGCCATCGGCCGCGCGTTCGCTCAGTTGATCGTTGAGCAGCGCGAGGCGCGCTTCGGGCAATACGCGACACACGATCAGGGTGTTCGCAAAGATCGCTTCCGGCGAGGTCGACGTGTACCAGTTCGAGGTTTCGTAGTCGATCCACTCGACCGGATGCAGATCGAAGCAATAGACCCGCGCCCAGCTTTCGTCGCGCGCCTGCACTTCGAGATAGAGCGCGCCGCGCGATGCGTCGGCGAGACGGAACGTGCCGAGGTCGGTGGGCTGGGCGATGCCCGCGGTCATCCGCAGCGGCGCGGTCAGCGTCACGCTGCCGAAGCCGACGTCGGCAATCCAGGCTTCGTTTTCGATGTCGAGGCGCAACACCATATGCGTGCGCGGCGCAGGCGTGTCCGATTCGCGGCCCCAGAGCACGCGCGCGAGCAAGGGCGTGACCTTGAAGCCCAACTGCATCAGCACGTTGGCGAACAGCGCGTTCTGTTCAAAACAGTAGCCGCCGCGGTGTTCGGTGACGAGTTTGCGCTCGACCGATTCGAGATCCAGTTTCACCGGACGCCGCGTGAGCGGGTTCAGGTTCTCGAACGGAATCGCGCGCGGCTGCAGCCGGTGAAGCGCCTGAAGCACTTCCAGTGTTGCCGCGCGCGGAGCTTCGTAGCCGATGCGGGTGAAGTAGTTGTCCAGATTCACTGTGTAAGACATCGGCAGGGTTCCGGTATGGTTTTGGGCGCCGGACGCTTTTGGTTGCGTGCGGCCATGCGGTTTCGGAAATCGATCATAGTCGCTTTTGTGGGCGGCCCGGTGCGGCGGTCTTGACCTGCTTTAGTAGTCGCCGCCGGAGACGCCGCCCGGCGCGAGGGTGGCGTTCGTCCTGAAAGCCGCGTGTTACTGGCCGCCCTTTAGCGCCGAAGTCGCAATCGACGGCACGGTGATGCCGTGGCTCGACGCGAACTGCACGGCGGAACTCAACGTCGACATCAGCGATTGCAACTGGCCCGGCGCCGATTGCGCGATGTATGACGCGCTTTGCGCCGTCTGCGGATTCATGCCGGCCTGCAGCAGCGACGATGGACTCATCTGGCCGATGCTGCCAAGCCCCGACTGCAGGCTCGAATACTGGCTCACGCCTTTACCGAGCGACGCCAGGCCGTCCGTGAAGGCCTCCTTGTTGACCGGCGTAGCCGACGCACCGCCGCTCGTGAAAGCCTGGGTCAGCGTCTGCGAGAGCGACTGCTGTGTGCTGTCCACCTGCGTCAATTGACTCACCGAGGGCGTGCCGCCGCTCAGCAATCTCGCCGCCTGCTGCGCTTGCCCGGCCGCGCTGCTGATACCCATCGCGGAAGCAAGACTGGACTGGCCGCTGAGCACCTGCTGGTTCGCGCCCACATAGTTCTGCAGCAACTGCGAAACGCCGTCCGACGACGCTGTCGCCCCTGCGCCCGCCGAACTGTCACCGCCGCCTATGCCGAACTGTTTGAGATTCAGTTGCGCATTCGACACGCCACTCACCAGCAAACCGCCGCTCGCCAGCAACGAAAGCAACACCATGCGTTTGTTCATCTCCATCTCCTGAATTGGCATTTGGGGGGACTCGTGCGAGTTCGACACCACACCCCGGAACGCGTTCGATCTGACCACCGCCATACGGTTTCATTACATTTACATTCGCTGCGAATTACGTGCACATACCGTTTCGTAGCAGTGCCTAAAGAGCAAGCTTATACGTCAGTAATATTGATGCGAATCGTTCTCATTTGTGTTGACGCGTCAATTCCGCATGCGTACGATCTCGCCATCTGCTGCAGTTGGCGTCGCGAACCGATGCGGCAAATCGCGGGCATGGCGATGCGCCGCGATGGTTCAAATCAGTCGATACAACACCAATAAGGATTTCGATGAAGTTCGCCCAATTCAACGGACCCCGCGTGCAAGCGCGTCCGTTTCGCGACTCCGCGCCGCGCGCCAACACCACGCGGCGTTCGCGTTTGCCCTCCATGCGGCGTGCCGCACTTTGCACGGCGTTCGCGTGGGCGTCGCTGACAGCCGGCGCCGCGATGGCCGAAGCCAATCCCGACGCCGCGCCGGAAGCGCCCGAGGCCGACCTGAATATCCAGGCGACCCAGACGAACCAGTGGACCGGTTTCTGGAATCGACAGCAGATGCTCGGCGACATCGGCGGCCTGCGCCCCTGGCTCGGCAAATACGGCGTGACCTTCACGCTCACCGAAACCAGCGAAGTGCTCGCCAACCTGCGCGGCGGTCTCGCGCGGGGCGCCGACTACGACGGCCTGACGACGGGCACCGTGCAATTGGACACGCAAAAAGCGTTCGGCCTGCCGGGCGGCCTGTTCAACGTGAGCGCCTTGCAGATTCACGGCGCCAATCTCAGCGCCAACAAGCTCGGCACGCTGAACACGGCGAGCGGCATCGAAGCCGACGACGCGACCCGTCTGTGGGAATTGTGGTACCAGCAGTCGTTTCTCAACAAGCGCGTCGACGTGAAGATCGGTCAGCAAAGTATCGACCAGGAATTCATCACGAGCCAGTACTCGGCGTTGTTCATCAACACGATGTTCGGCTGGCCTGCCCTGCCCTCGTACGACATGCCGTCGGGCGGCCCGGCGTATCCGCTGTCCGGCCTCGGCGTGCGCGTGCGCGGCCAGATCACGCCTGCGTTGACGGCGCTGGCGGGCGTGTACGACGGCGACCCGCTCGGCAACAACCCGGACAACAGGAGCGGCACCAACTTCAACCTGCACAACGGCACGCTGTTCATCGGCGAATTGCAGTATGCGATCAACCAGCCGGCCGACGGCGAAATGGTCGGCGCGGGCGGCGGCGGTTTGCCCGGCACCTACAAGCTCGGTGTCTGGTACAACAACAACTCCTTCGCGGATCAGCGCTTCGACAACACCGGCTTGTCGCTCGCGAATCCGGCCAGCAGTGGCATCGCCCAGAATCATCACGGCGACTACAGCTTCTACGCCGTGGCCGACCAGATGATCTGGCGCCCGGACCCGGACGAGCCGCGCAGCATCGGCGTCTTTGCGCGCGTGATGGGCGCGCCCGGCGACCGCAATCTGGTGAGCCTCGCCGCCAACGTCGGCGTCGTGATGAAAGCGCCGTTCGCCGGCCGCGACAACGACAGCGTCGGCCTCGCGCTTACCTACATCAAGGTCGGCAACCACGTGAACGGCCTCGATACGGATGCGCGCGCATTCAGCAATAGCCCGTACGGCATACGCACCAGCGAAACCACGCTCGAGGCGACCTACCAGTATCAGGTCAATCCGTGGTGGCAGTTGCAAGCCGACGCGCAATACACGTTCAACGCCGGTGCCGGCCAGAATCCGAACGATCCGACGCAGCCGCTGCGCAACACGTTCGTCATCGGCGTGCGGACCAACATCAACTTCTGACGACGTTCGCGCCCAACTCACACGCTACCGACCAATCGAATCCCATGCTTTCGATCATGACCGCAACCCCCGCTTTGTGCGCAGGCACGGAGGCTCAATCGTGAACAATCCCACGCGCCAGTTTTCGCCGCGCGCCGCGCGGGCCCTGATCGCCGCCACTCTCAGCGCAGCCGCATTCGCGACCGCCGGCAGCGCGCACGCGGATCCGCAAGGTTTCCTTGAAACCGTCAAGCACCACACCACGCTGATCAATACCGTGCCCAGCAATGGCGACCAGAATCCGTACGCGGTAGTGGTTGCACCGGTCACGGCCGGCACGGTCAAGCAAGGCGACGTGCTGGTCGGCAACTTCAACAACTCGACCAATCTGCAAGGCACCGGCAGCACGATCATCAACTATCACCCGGATACCAGGGAGATGACGGTGTTCGCGACGGTGCCGCGCGATCTGAAGGAATGCCCGGGCGGCATCGGCCTGTCGACCGCGATGACGATGCTCAAGTCCGGCTACGTGATCGTCGGCAGCACGCCGAGCAACGACGGCACCACCGGCACCAAGGGCGCCGGCTGCCTGATCGTGATCGATCCGCAAGGCAAGGTCGCCTCGACCATCAGCAGCCCGAACATCAACGATCCGTGGGGCAACATGGCGGTCGTCGACAACGGCAACAGCGCGGCGCTGTTCGTCAGCAACGCCGGCTTCGGCGTGGGTGGCGCGGACGGCAATCCGCCGGTGTTCAAGCAGGCGACCGTGCTGCGCCTCGACCTCGACGTGCCGGCCGGCAAGCCGCCGGTCGTGAAGAAGGAAACGGTGGTGGGCAGCGGCTTCGGCGCGCAGGCGGACAAAGGCGTGTTCCTCGTCGGCCCGACCGGACTCGCGCTCTCGGCCGATCAGAAACTGCTGTACGTGTCCGACGCGATCGGCAACCGCATCACCGAAATCGACGAACCGATGACGCGCGACACGAGCGCGGGCGTCGGCCGTCAACTGACCGCCGACGGCCTGCTGCACCGGCCGCTCGCGATGGTGACCGCCCCCAACGGCCACCTGCTCGTCACCAACGCGCTGAACGGCCAGATCGTCGAAATCGATCCGGCCAGCGGCAAGCAGATCTACGCGCGCTGGATCGACACCGACAAGGCGCAATCGCCCCCGGGCAACGGCGACCTGTTCGGCCTCGCGATGACCCCTGCAGGCGACGGTTTTTACTACGTGCAGGACGACGTGAACACGCTGGTGCTCGCGAAGTAAGTTGAATGTTCCAAAGCCGAACGAAGGTGAAGTAACCATGGCAAACGATCAACCCCCGCGCCCCGCACGGCGCGGGTTTCTCAAGGCCGGCGGCGCCGCCGTCGCGGCCGGCGCGAGCCTCGGCGCGGGTCTGGCGACGTCGCAAAACGCGCTCGGTAAAACGCAGGCACATGCTCTTGCCGATCCGCAGCTTGCCGTCGAGCCGTTCTATGGCGTGCATCAAGGCGGCATCGTCACACCGCAGCAGAGTCACACGTACGTCGCCGCGCTCGATCTCACCACCGAGAAGCGCGAGGACGTGATCACGCTGCTGCGCGCCTGGACCGACGCCGCTGCGCGTCTCACGCAAGGCGGCACCGCCGCGCCGTTGCCGATCGGCGACGCCGCCGACAACAAGCCCGCGCCCGATTCCGGCGACGTGCTCGGTCTCGGCCCCAATGGACTGACGATCACCTTCGGCTTCGGCCCCGGTCTCTTCACGCATGAAGGCAAGGACCGCTACGGCCTCGCCGCGCGCCGCCCTGCTGCGCTCGTCGATCTGCCGCGCTTTAACGGCGACCAGTTGATCAAGGAAAAAACCGGCGGCGATCTGTTCATTCAGGCCTGCGCGAACGACGCGCAAGTGGCGTTTCACGCGGTACGTCAATTGTCGCGACTTGCATACGGCACGGCGGCGATGCGCTGGGGCCAGGCCGGTTTCCTGTCGGGCCCGCGTGGTCAGACGCCGCGCAATCTGATGGGCTTCAAGGACGGCACCAACAATCCATCCACCGCCAAGCCGCAGTTGATGAACCAGTTCGTGTGGGCCGGCGCCAGCGCGGACGCGCCGTGGATGGAAGGCGGCACCTACACCGTCGTGCGGCGCATCCGCATCACGCTGGAGCACTGGGACAACACCGAACTGGACTTCCAGGAACAGGTGTTCGGCCGCCACAAATACAGCGGCGCGCCGATCGGCAAGAAGAACGAGTTCGACGCCGTGGACCTGAAGGAAGAGGACAAGGACGGCAATCCGGTGATTCCGGAGAACTCGCACGTGCGTCTGTCGAATCAGGCGAGCAACAACGGCGCGCAGATCTTGCGCCGTTCGTACTCGTATAACGACGGCACGAACTTCTACATCGAGCGCTGGCCGCCATGGCGCCAGGAAACGGAGTACGACGCGGGACTCATCTTCATCGCGCATCAGGGCGACCCGCGTACCGGCTTCATTCCGATCAACGACAGGCTCGCCAAGTTCGACATGATGAACCAGTTCACCACGCACGTCGGCAGCGCGATTTTCGCCGTGCCGCCGGGCGCGAAACCAGGCTCGTATATCGGCGCAGGACTGTTCGAGACGTAAAGCGTGCTACGCAGTCGACAAACACAGATCAACTACAACATCACAACGGACTTCTGGATCATGGCTTACAACTCGTTTGGCACTCGTCTGCGTGTTCTGACCAGCGCGGCCGCGCTCACGCTGGCCGCTTTCGCGACGACGGTGCCGTCGGCGGCCGAGGCCGCGTCGATCACGCTGTATAACGCGCAGCACGAGCAGGTCGTCAATCTGCTCGCGAAAGACTTCGAAAAGCAGACGGGCATTTCGGTGAAGATCCGCAACGGCGAAGGCCCGGCGATGGCCGCGCAGATCGTCGCGGAAGGCGCCGCCACGCCCGCCGACGTGTACTTCACGGAAAACTCGCCCGAGCTGATGCTGCTCGAAGAGAAAGGCCTGCTGAACAAGGTGGACAACTCGACGCTCGCCACCGTGCCGGCGCGCTTCAATTCGCCGACCGGCGCATGGGTCGCGGTGACCGCGCGTGAAAACGTGCTCGCCTACAACACCACCAAGGTGCAGGCATCGCAACTGCCGCAATCGCTGTTCGATCTCGCCAAGCCGGAATGGAAAGGCAAGATCGGCATTGCGCCGAGCGACGGCGACTTCCTGCCGCTCGTGAGCGCGGTGCTCGCGCTGAAGGGCGAAGCGCAAACGGTGCAATGGCTCAAGGGCCTGAAAGCCAACGCGCAGATCTTCGACGACGACGAAGGCGTGGTCGCCGCCGTGAACCGTGGCGGTGTCGCGACCGGTCTGGTCAACAACTACTATTGGGCGCGTCTGCATGCCGAACTCGGCGACGGCAAAACCCGCAGCGCGATCTATCACTTCGGCAACGGCGACGCCGGCGCGGCCGTGAACGTGTCGGGCGCCGCGGTGCTGAAGTCTGCGCACAACACGGACGGCGCGCAGAAGTTTCTCGCGTACCTGGTCAGCGACCGCGCGCAACAGTTGATGGCGAATAGCCACGTGATGTTCGAGTATCCGCTGCACGCCGGCGTCGCACCGGACCCGATCCTCAAGCCTTTCGCTGAGCTGAGCCCGCCGCCGCTTACGGTCCAGCAACTCGGCGACGACAGCCAGGCCGGCAAGCTGCTGCGCCAGGCGGGCCTGCTGTAATGAGCGAAGCTTTGTCAGCCGGTCCTCCGGTTGTCCCCACCGTCCCGGCGCGCGCCCGATCGCGCGCGCCGCGCGGGCTGTTCGCGGCGGCGGCACTCAGCGCTTTGCTGGTGTTGCTGCCGATTGCGTTTACGTTCTGGCGCGCCGCGAGCTTCGGCGTCGGCGAGGCGATCGACTTGATCTTCCGGCCGCTCGTCGGCGAACTGCTCGTCAACACGTTGATGATCACCGTCTCGACCACGCTGGTCGCCGCCGTGATCGGCACGGCCGCCGCGTGGTTCGTCGAACGCACGCATTTGCCGGGACGCCGCGCGTGGGCCGTGTTGAGCGCCGCGCCGCTCGCCATGCCGGCCTTTATTTCGAGCTATGCGTGGGTGTCGCTGAGCCTGGATTTGCAGGACTTCGCGGGCGCGTTGCTGGTGCTGACCTGCGCGTACTTTCCGCTCGTCTATCTGCCGGTCGCCGCCGCATTGCGCGGCATGGATCCGGCGCTCGAAGAAAGCGCGCGTGCGCTCGGCTGCAACCGTTGGACCACTTTCATTCGCGTGGTGCTGCCGCAACTTCGTCCCGCGTTGCTCGGCGGCATGTTGCTGGTCGCGCTCGGTGTGTTGTCCGAGTTCGGCGCGTTTACGCTGCTGCGATTTCACACGTTCACCACGCAGATCTACGCGGAATTCCGCACCAGCTTCGACGGCGGCGGCGCTTCGCTGCTCGCGTGCCTGCTGATCGTGATCTGCCTGATCGTGCTGGCATTCGAGTTTCGCGTGCGCGGCGCGGCGCGCTATGAACGCGTCGATCGCGGCACGCGCCGCGCGGTCGTGCGCTACGAGCTCGGCGTATGGCGCTGGATCGTCGTCGCCGGCTTTGCGCTGCTGTCGATCACGACGCTCGGCGTGCCGCTCGGCATGATCGGATACTGGCTCACGCAACCGGGCGCGGCGGCGGTCACACCGGCGGATGTATCGCCGGAACTGCTGTTCAACGCCACGCTCTCGTCGCTCGGCTTCGGGCTTGCCGCCGCACTGCTGACCACGCTGCTGGTCGTGCCGCTTGCGTTCCTGCTGGTGCGCTATCCGACCCGTTTCGCGACTCTGTTCGAACGCACTGTGTTTCTCGCGCAAGGCGTGCCGGGTCTGGTGATCGCCCTGGCAATTGTGTCGCTCGCGGTGCACGCGCTGCAACCGCTCTATCAGAGCGCGACGCTGCTGGTGATCGCCTACGCGATGCTGTTCATGCCGCTTGCGCTGGTCAGTGTGCGCGCCGCCTTCATGCAGGCCCAGCCGCGCCTCGAGGAGACCGCGCGCGCGCTCGGACTGAACTGGTCGCAGACCCTGTTTCGCGTGGTGTTGCCGTTGGCGGGACCCGGACTCGGCGCGGCCGCGGCGATGGTGTTCATCTCGGTCGTCACCGAACTGAACGCGACGCTGCTGCTCTCTCCGCTCGACACGCAAACGCTCGCCACCCAGGTCTGGGCCGACACCTCGACGATGGCGTTCGCCGCGGCGGCGCCCTACGCGGCATTGCTCACCGGCATTTCACTGTGCGCCTCGGGCCTGCTGTTCGCACTGCTCGGCAGATCGGCGCTGCTCGGCGAACGCAACTGACGCGCCGCGTTTTTACCATCGGATTTTCATGAGCGAACTTCGTATCCGCGGGCTGCAAAAATCATTCGACGGCACGCCGGTGCTGCACGGCATCGACCTGTCCGTCGAACGCGGCACGCTGCTGGCGTTGCTGGGTCCGTCCGGCAGCGGCAAGACCACCCTGCTGCGCCTCCTGTGCGGCTTCGAACGCGCCGATAGCGGCAGCGTCGAAATCGACGGCCGCCGCGTGGTTGGCGACGGCCTGCATGTGCCGTCCGAACAGCGACGCATCGGCTATGTGCCGCAGGAAGGCGCGCTGTTTCCGCATCTGTCGGTGGCGGACAATATCGTGTTCGGCTTGCCACGCGCGCAACGCCGTGCACGGCATCGGGTGGCCGAGTTGCTGGAGCTGGTCGGCTTGCCGGCGAACTTCGGCGAGCGCGCGCCGCAGCAATTGTCGGGTGGCCAGCAGCAACGCGTCGCGCTGGCGCGCGCGCTCGCGCCGTCGCCCACGCTGGTGATGCTCGACGAACCCTTCTCGTCGCTCGACGCCGCCTTGCGGCTCGAAACCCGCCAGGCCGTGGCCAGCGCGCTGGCCGCGGCCGGCGCGACCGCCGTGCTGGTCACGCACGATCAATCCGAGGCGTTGTCGCTCGGGCATGAAGTGGCGGTGTTGTGGAACGGCCGGCTGATCCAGACGGCGACGCCGGAGACGCTTTACCGGCGGCCCGTGACGCGCGAACTGGCATCGTTCGTCGGCGAGGCGGTGTTGTTGCCGGGCATGGCCACGCGGGATCGTGTGAGTTGTGAACTGGGTGAATTGCCGTTGTCCGGGCCGATGGGCCACGGTGCGGTCGACGTGATGGTGCGGCCCGAGCAGATCCGCCTCTTGCGCTCCGAAGAAACCATGCCCAACGGCGCGGCGGCCTATGACGCCGTGGTCACGGAAGTGGTCTTTCAGGGGCAGGACGCCGGCGTCGCACTGCAGTTGCGTTCCGACACGCGGACGATGGTGCGCGCGCGGGTGCCGGGCTATCTTTGCCCACGACCGGGCGAGCAGGTGCGGCTCGCGGTGGACGGCGAGGTGACGGCCTATGCGCGTGCTTGAGCCTGAGGCCGCAACGACAGATCCTGCATCATCTGCGCCGCGAGATAATCGCAGGTCGGCCGATCCGATTTGGCGCTGCGCGCCACCACGATTTCCAGCGGCGCGATTTTCGGCAAGCCTTGCGCTTCACCGAGAATCGCGAGCCGCGGCGGCACGCTGCAACGCGTGAGCGCAATCACCGACAACCCCGCATCCACGGTTGCCACCAGTCCCATCAGGCTCGCGCTGCTGAACGCGGCGCGATAACGAATCCGCGCGCCGTCGAGCGCGGCCAGCGTATGCTGGCGCGCCACGCAGCCAGGCTCGTACAGCCCCACCGGCAGCGGCGACGCCGCCAGCACCGGCGTATCCACCGACGCGCCCACCCACACCATCGGCTCGCTGCGCACGAATTCGCCGCGCAACTTGCGGTCGCGCGTGACGAACGCGAGATCGATCTTGTTGTCGGCGAGCATTGGCGCGAGCGACGTGCTCTGCGCGCAGACGATTTCAATCTCCACATGCGGATACAGATTCGAGAAGCGCCGCAACACGGGCGACAACAGCGAGGACACGTAATCGTCCGGTGCGCCGAGCACCACGCGGCCGGTCACCTCGGGCCGCACGATCGCCGACCACGCCTCCTCATGTAGCGCCAGCACACGCCGCGCGTATTCGAGCAGCGTATTGCCCGGCCGCGTGAGCGAAAGATTGCGCGTGTTGCGGGCAAACAGCGTGGTGCCGAGCATGGTTTCGAGCCGCTTGATCTGCATGCTGACGGCCGCCTGCGAGCGATGCACGGTCGCCGACGCCTTCGTGAAGCTGCCCGTTTCCACCACCGCGACGAAGGTGCGCAGCAGATCGACGTCGAATTCCGGGTGCATGATTTATCAATCTGGCTTATGGAATTGCTCAATTTAATTCGTTTGTCGGTACCGTGCAAGCCGCGCAATACTCGCTACGTCACTCCACTTAACGTCATGGAGCCGTTGCGCATGTCCCTCACCCAACGTCAACAAGGCGCCATCACGCTGGCCAGCGGCGGGCTTTTGATGGGCACGCTCGGGATTTTCGTCGAGGAAGCGCGCCTCGGCGCGCTCACGCTCGTGTTCTTTCGCTGCCTGTTCGGCTTCCTCTCGCTCGCCGCGTATTGCGCGTGGAAAGGCTTCTTCACGCGCGCGCATTTCACGCGACGCACCGTCACGCTGGCGTTGATCACGGGCGTGCTGATGGTCACGCAGTGGGTGGGTTTCTTCGATGCGATTCATCGCACCAGCATCGCGGTCGCCACCGTGGTGTTTCACGTGCAGCCGTTCTGGGTCGTGCTGATCGGCGCGGCGTTGTTCAACGAGCGGCTCGGCATGGACCGGCTCGGCTGGATCGCGACCGCTTTCGTCGGACTCGTGCTCGCGTCGGGCGTCGCGGCCACGGAGAATCTACAGGGCCATACGAGCTATCTGATCGGCATCGGCGAAGCGCTGGTGGGGTCGGTGCTGTACGCGAGCGTCACATTGATCGCCAAAGGGCTCGGCAATTTGCGGCCGCATCTGCTGACGCTCGCGCAGTGCGCCGTCGGTGTGGT
This sequence comes from Paraburkholderia sp. FT54, assembly GCF_031585635.1. Lineage (NCBI taxonomy): Bacteria > Pseudomonadati > Pseudomonadota > Betaproteobacteria > Burkholderiales > Burkholderiaceae > Paraburkholderia > Paraburkholderia sp. FT54. The sequence continues at coordinate 1,813,334 of NZ_CP134196.1, forward strand.
GTGCCTGCCGTTCATCGCGCCGCTCACCGCCGTGCATATCGGCCCGATGCAGTGGTTCTGGCTGGTCGGCATGGGCGTGCTGCACACGGGGCTGTCGTATGTGCTGATCTACGGCGCGTTGCCCAAGCTGAGCACGCCGATCATCGCCGTGTTGCTGTTCGTGTATCCGCTGACGGCGATCGTGGTCGATGCGCTCGTGTATGGACGGGCTCTGTCGATGCCGCAACTGGCGGGCATGGTGTTGATCGTGGTGGCGAGTTTAGGGGTGAATCTCGGGTGGCCGCTGCTTTCGGTGCTGCGGCCAGGAGAGCGGGTGCGGCGGCAGGTGGATTGAGATTCCGGCGCGCTCGGCCAATGTCGACGCGTTGAAAAAAACCGGGTGTTGCGCCCGGTTTCTCTCAGCAGTCGTAGTGGAAGCGACAGGCGATCACATAAATTTTTCCGTCTCGCGGCAAGTAGACGAGGCGGTCGGCAAGCGTGATCCGGCGCGACCACAGCCCGCTCATACTGCCCATCAACGCCTCTGGTTTCCCCGTGCCGCGATAAGGATCACGCCTGCACTCCTCCAGCAACGTGTTGATCTTGCGCAAGACCTTTCGGTCGGTCTCTTGCCAGTACAGGTAATCGTCCCACGCGTCGTCGGTGAACATAAAAATGCTGTCAGCCTTGGCGGCCTCCTCGTTGCGGCTTTTGCGGTTGTTCATCGGTCAGCAGTTCGCGCGCAGTCGCACCGCCGGCGTTCAGTTGAGCGATAGATCGGGCGAGCCGTTGGGCGTTCTTCGATGAACTCAACAGATACAAGGTCTCCTGCATCGCATTGAAATCCTCGAGCGAAACCATGACCACGTTTTCGCCCGTCTGCCTCGTGATCAACATGGGTATGTGATCGCGGCAGACGTCGTCCATCGCTTGCTTGAAGCCGGCACGCGCCTCGCTGTAAGTAAGGACGTTCATTCGTTTTCCCGACTTGAGAGGTTGCCCTCCAGTCGCTCCTGTCAAAAGTTAGGGACGATTCCACTGTCGAACGGATGCCCGTGCGAAGCGCGGGCCACATGCAAAGCCGGTGGCCCAAAGCAGGAAACACCCCAGGTCACCGGCAATCATTGTACCGAATGCTGTACAGATTAGCCAATTCGAAACGGCGGAAAAACTACGTCTCTAACGGGTGGAAAGGATGCCCGCTTGCAAGCCCGGCCGCCACTCAGCCGAATGGCCAACCTCACTGCGGCAACACCTCGCCCTTCGTTTCCGGCGCAAACGGAATGATGAACAGGCCGACGATAAACGCGATTGCCGTCAACGCGACCGGTATGCCGAGCGTATGCATGTGCAGCACCGCCGCGCCGAGCAGAAAGTTGACGCCCGCGCCGACGAACCGCCCGAACGACGTGCAGAACGCGAAGGCCGTCGCCCGCACGCGGGTTTCGAACTGTTCCGGCAGCCACAAGCTGAACAGCGCGAAATTGCCGCCGAAGAAACCCAGCACGAAAAGCCACGCGATGAACGGCGCGAGCCCGTTGGGCAAATAAAACGCCCAGCCGAAACTACCGACGATGGCCACCGCCATGCCGAGAAAGTAGATCGCCAGCGTCTTCTTGCGGCCGATGCGCTCAGCGAGCGGCGGCAGCGCGAGACAGCCGAGGATCGTCGCGATGGACAGCAGCCCCGTGGCCAGCGACGCCGTTCTGATCGCGTCGTTTTTGGCCATGCCGGCCTTGGTCGCCAGTTGAATCACGGCGGACGGTTCGTAGACCGCGCCCGCCCACAAGCCGATGATCGCGATCGTCAGCAGAATGCACGCGACCCAGGTACGGCGTCGATAAGTCGGTCCCATGATCTCGCGCAGCGGCTTTGTGCACACGGTGCGCGCTTCGGCCTTCTCCCACTTCTCCGACTCCTTCACGCGCAGCAGAATCAGAATCGCGACCACCACCGGCACCGCGCCGGTCAGGAACATCGCGCGCCAGCCATAATGAACGCCGACCGTGTAGTTCAGCGCCGCCGCGAGGAAGAATCCGGCGTAGTAGCCCGTTTGCAGATAACCGGCGCCCATCTTGCGGCGATCCTCCGGCCACGCCTCCGCCACATACGTCCCGGCCAATGCCCACTCGCCGCCGATGCCGACGCCCGCAATGAACCGGTAAATGCCGAGCTCCCACACGTTGTGCGAGGTCGCCGCGAGTCCCGTGAAAATGGCAAACGTGAAGATGGTGCCGGCCAGCACCTTGGTGCGGCCGTAGCGGTCGGCAAGCGGCCCCCAGATGAACGACAGCCCCCACCCGACCAGGAACAGCGCGAACAGGATCGAGCCGGCCAGGCCGACGTTCGCCGGCGTGGCCGCATAACCCGAACGCGGCAGCAGTTCGGTCAAGGCCGGCGTCAAGACGAGCGCGTAGATGAACGAGTCCATCCCGTCGAGCGTCCAGCCTGCCCACGCTCCCCAAAAACCTGCGATCTGCGAACGATTGAGCGGCGTGCGGTGCCGCGTGACCGACGTGCGGTCGGTTAGTGAATTCATCATGCTCCTCCGGCCCAACGGTTGGCGTACGTAACGGAAACGGAAACGACGAGATGGCGCGTTTTGTGATGAACCGGGTGTCCTCGTACGACCAGTCAGAGGACACCGCGGACAGAGCGGCGAAAATTTTTCCGGGTTTGCCCGCCTGTAATTCGCGTCTTTTCATATATAATATTTGATATCATGAACGACGCAATAGATGGTTTTCCCCTGGACGCTCCGGCGCGCAGCCTGCTTTTACCCGCGGCGGCGCCCCGTGAAAGCACGTCCCGCGTGATCGCGGAGGCGCTGCGTGCGGCAATTGTCGACGGAACGCTGGCCCCCGGCGCGCCGCTGCGGCAGGACGCGATCGCGCGGCATTTTTCAGTCAGCGCAATTCCCGTGCGCGAGGCCTTGCGCCAACTGGAAAGCGAGGGCTGGGCCAACGCCGCCGTGCACAAGGGCGCCACCGTCGCGCCTTTGTCGGCGGAAGCAGCGCGCGAAATCTACGAGATCCGTTCCGCGCTGGAGAGCCTCGCCATCGGGCTTGCGATTCCCAATCACACGGCCGCCACGTTGCGCGAATCCGCCAGCCTGTGCCGCGCCGCCGAACTCGAGGCGGACCCGTCGCTGTACGTCGCGCGCAACGTCGCGTTTCACATGAGCCTGTATGCGCCGGCCGCCCGTCCGCAACTCGAGGACATGATCGGCACGCTGCACCGGCGCGGTGAACGATACCTGCGCCTGAAGTTCGGCTTGCCGTCGTACAAGGGCGAGTCCGACAATGAACACGCCGCCCTGCTCGACGCCGTGCAACGCCGCGACATTCCCGCCGCGCAGAAGCTAGTCGTCGCGCATCTGCTGGGCACGGGCGACCTGCTCTATCGTTTCCTGACCGAACGAGCGCAGGCCGAAGCCGCGCTTGCGAATCAACCCAAGCCGCGCGGCAGACGCCCGCGCGCCACCACCGGGAGCTGACCAAGCCGATGAACCGACCCGCCGATACGTCACCCACCGTCCGTTCATGGACCACGCGCCGCGACGAAAAGAACCGTCGCCTCGCCGCCATCGCACCCTGGCTCGAAGACGGCGTGCTGCCGCCGGAGCGCATCGTCGACGCGCTCGAAACGCTGATTCAGCCGGGCGACCGTGTCGCTCTCGAAGGCGACAACCAGAAGCAGGCCGACTTCCTGTCCCGCTCGTTCGCCAAGGTCGATCCGCAAAAGATTCACGACGTGCATCTGCTGATTTCGAGCATCGGCCGCCCCGAGCATCTGACGCTGTTCGAGCGCGGCATCGCGCACAAGGTCGATTTCTCGTTTGCCGGGCCGCAGAGCCTGCGCGTCGCGCAACTGCTCGAAGACGGCCAGCTGGAAATCGGCGCGATCTATACGTACGTCGAGTTGTACGCGCGCATGTTCGTGGATCTCACGCCGCACGTCGCGCTGCTGTGCGCGGAAAAGGCCGACCGTCACGGCAATCTGTACACCGGCGCGAATACCGAAGACACGCCCACCATCGCCGAGGCTGCCGCCTTCCGTCATGGCATCGTGATCGTGCAGGTCAACGAGATCGTCGACGAACTGCCGCGCGTCGACATTCCGGGTTCATGGGTCGACGTGGTCGTGCAGGCTGACCGGCCGTTCGCCGTCGAGCCGCTGTTCACACGCGATCCGCGCCATATCGGCGACTTGCAGGTGCTGACCGCGATGATGGTGATTCGCGGCATCTACGAGCCCTATGGCGTGACGTCGCTGAATCACGGCATCGGCTTCGATACGGCCGCGATCGAATTGCTGCTGCCTACTTACGGCGAATCGCTCGGTCTGAAGGGCAAGATCTGCCGCAACTGGACGCTCAATCCGCATCCCACCATGATTCCCGCGATCGAATCGGGCTGGGTCGACAGCATCCATTGCTTTGGCAGCGAAGTCGGCATGGAGGCGTATATCGAGGCGCGTCCCGACGTCTTTTTCACCGGCAACGACGGCAGCCTGCGCTCGAACCGCGTGCTCTGCCAACTGGCCGGGCAATACGGAGTCGATCTGTTCATCGGCTCGACCTTGCAGATCGATGCCGACGCGAATTCGTCGACCGTCACGCGCGGGCGGCTTGCCGGTTTCGGCGGTGCGCCGAACATGGGCCACGATCCGCGCGGCCGGCGTCATTCGAGCGAAGCGTGGCTCAAGCTGCTGCGCGACGAGGGTCCGGTGTCGCGCGGCCACAAGCTGGTCGTGCAGATGGCCGAGACCTACAAGAAAGGCGGCGAGCCGACCTTCGTCGATGAACTCGACGCCGTCGCCGTCGGCGCGAAAAGCGGCATGCCGATCGCGCCCGTCATGATCTACGGCGACGACGTCAGCCATGTGGTCACCGAGGAAGGCATCGCACATCTGCACAAGGCCGAAGGCATCGACGAGCGGCGCGCGGCAATCGCCGCCGTGGCCGGCGTGACGCCGATCGGGCTGCGCGCCAAACCGGAGAAAACGGCGGAGTTGCGCCGGCGCGGCATCGTCGCGTATCCCGAGGATCTCGGCATTCGGCGTGGCGAGGCCAAGCGCTCGCTGCTGGCGGCACGCAGCATCGACGATCTGGTGACATGGTCGGGCGGCCTGTACGAGCCGCCGGCGCGCTTCAGGAGCTGGTGAGCATGGCGGCCGCTGCTTTGCTCGCGCGAGAACAGGCGCAAGCACCGTCTGCTCGCAGTGTGCGCGCGACGCCGGTCCATCCGCGCGTCGACGTTGCCGGATCTGCTGGACTTGCCGACGCTGGCGAAGTCGCCGTGGCTGGCGGAGTCGTTAGAGTCGCTGACGCCACCAGCGGTTTGCACGATACTGCCCGCGCCACCCACATCGCTTCCACGCTTTCCGACGCGCAACTCGCCCGTTACGCGATCACCGCGCTGATCGACGAAGCCCAACTCACGCCGAAGCCCGCGCTGGTCGACCGGCGCGGCAGCGGCGCGCATCGCGACCTCGATCTCGACACCATGCTGCGCTCGGCGCGCGCGCTCGAGCCGACCTTCGCGGCGCTCGCGCGCGCGGCGCGCCACCGCGGCGAACCGTCCGCGTTGTTGCGCACCGAACTCGCGCAGATCGGCCGCGCCGGCGAACTCGACATGCTGCACGCGACGGGCGGCAGCAACGCGCATCGCGGCGCGATCTGGATCGTCGGCCTGCTGGTCGCGGGCGCTGCGCTGCCCACGACTGCCACGTATGCGAGCGCGTCACGCATCTGCACGCGCGCCGCGCAGATCGCCTGCTTCCCGGATCGCTTCGCCGCGCCGTCCGACAGTCACGGCGAACGCGCGCGTCAGCGCTTCCAGGTCGGCGGTGCGCGCCGCGAAGCGCAAGACGGCTTCCCGCACGTCGTCGATATAGGCCTGCCCGCGTTGCTCGCGGCGCGTGAGCAAGGCATCGACGAAAACGCCGCGCGCATCGACGCCCTGCTCTCGATTATCGCAACGCTCGACGACACCTGCCTGCTGCATCGCGCGGGCTTGCCTGGTCTGCACGCCGGGCAACACGGCGCGCAACGCGTGCGGGACGCGGGCGGCAGTTCGACGCCCGCGGGCCGCGCCGCGCTCACGGCACTCGAACACGACTTGCTAACGCTCAACGCATCGCCCGGCGGCGCAGCCGATCTGCTCGCCGCCACCCTCTTTCTCGACATGCTGGCGCACCACAACGCCGACAGGAGCCCCGACTCATGGAACATCTGACCTTCGACTATCCGGCGCAACGCGCCGTCACGACCCGCGCGCATGTCGGCGTGGTGGGCTCGGGCGATCTGGAAGTGCTGCTCTCGCCCGCCGATCAGGCTAGCGTGCTGAGCGCGCACGTGGTCGTGCGCACCAGCGTCGACGGCTACAGCCACATCTGGAAAAGCGTGCTCGACCGCTTTTTCACCCGCTACGACGGCGCGGCGCAAATCGAAATCAACGACTTCGGCGCGACGCCCGGCGTGGTCGCGTTGCGGCTCGCCGAAGCCGTCGAAGCCGCCGAACTGGGAGACGACGCATGAATACGGTTGCGACCGCCCATCCCGCGCCCATGCTGCGCGAAAGTTTCATCGAACTGCCGGCGCGCGAGCGCGCCCGCTCGCTGCTGGACGCGGGCACCTTCCGCGAACTGCTCGGCCCATTCGACAAGATCGAGTCGCCGTGGCTGCCGTTGCAAGGCGTCGTCTGCCAGGCGGATGACGGCTGCGTGATCGCGCGCGGCACCATCGACGGCGAGCCCGCCGTGGTCGCCGCGATCGAGTCCGCGTTTCAGGGCGGCAGCATCGGCGAAGTGTCGGGCAGCAAGATCGCCGCGGCGCTCGAACTGGCCTTGCGCGACTGCGAACGCGGCAAGATCGTGCGCCCGGTCGTGCTGTTCGAAACCGGTGGGGTGCGGCTTCAGGAAGCCAACCTCGGCCTCGCGGTGATCGCGGAGATACAGGCCGCGATCGTCGCGTTGCGGCGGCATGTGCCGGTGGTCGGTGTGATCGCCGGCATGGTCGGCTGCTTCGGCGGCATGTCGCTCGCGGCCGCGTTGTGTTCGTATCTGGTCGTGACGAAGCAAGGGCGGCTCGGCATGAACGGCCCTGAAGTGATCGAACAGGAAGCCGGCATCGACGAACTCGACGCCAGCGATCGCCGCCGCGTGTGGCAACTGATCGGCGGCGAACAGCGCACGGCGACTGCGCTTGCCGATCAACTGGTCGACGACGATGCGGACGCGGTGCGCACCGCCGTGCGTTCCGCCTTCGAGCAAGGCGTGCCCGCCGCGCATCGCAGCGAACAGGTCGACACGTTCCTCAATCGGCTTGCGCGGATCGATCCCGCCAACGTCACGCCGGAAACCATGCGTGACGTGTTCAACCGTCACGCGCCAACCGAGTCGCGCAAGGAGCAAGCATGAGCGACACACAACTTAGCCGCGGCGCGCGCTGGTTCCAGGCGCTGGCCGGCGCATCCACCAGCCCGGCGCCGGTGTTGAGCGGCGAGGCGCCGCTGGGCGGCGAGACCGCGCACTTCTTCTCGGTCGTGCCCGACCCCGCCAATCGCTTTCCGCGTGCGACCGATAACGTAGTCGGCCTCGAACAGGGCTGGCGGCTCGCGCGCGCCGTGCGCGACGCGATTGCGCGGGACGAAGCGAGCGGCACGTGCCGCCCGATCGTCGCGATCGTCGACGTGAAAAGCCAGGCGTACGGCTATCGCGAGGAGATGCTCGGCATTCACCTCGCCTGCGCCGCGGCCGTGGACGCCTATGCCGCCGCGCGCGACGCGGGCCATCCGGTGGTCGCGCTGATCGTCGGACCGGCCATGTCGGGCGCGTTTCTCGCGCACGGCTATCAGGCCAACCGTATCATCGCGCTCGACGCGCCCGGCACCATGGTTCACGCGATGGGCAAGGAAGCCGCCGCGCGCGTCACGCGCCGCACGGTCGAAGAACTCGACGCGCTCGGCGAAACCATCGTGCCGATGTCGTACTCGATGGCGTCATTCGCGAAACTCGGCCTGCTCGACCAGTTGATCGACGGCGTGGATGCCGATGCGCCGGACGCCGCGCAGATCGAGCGCGTGCGTCAGGTGTTGACCGCGCAGATTCGCGGCGTGCGCGACGATGGCCGCCGCAACCTCGCGCATCGGCTGGAATCGGCGGCGGCGCAGAAGAATCGCGCGGCGTCGATCGAAGTGCGCCGGCGCCTCGCCGAACAATGGGATGCCGTGTGATGCAGGTGTGTGCCGCGCCGCCGTTTGCAATCGAGCACGCAGCGCCGGGCGATGCGCGATGGCGGCCGCACGACTTGCTGCGTCTGCAACGCTTGCAGGCGTTCGACAATGAACCGTCCTGGGTGCGTGAGGCTTTTGGGCGCGTGCCGTTTGCGGTGGTCAGACGCGCGCTGGCCGCCGATGGATTTGTCGCGATCGGCGTGCGCGGTGTCGGGCGGTCGCAGCGCTACGGTACGTGGGCATCTTCCGCGGATGTGGTGAGCGCCGTGTCGCCGGAAGCGCTCGCTTTTTCATGCACGTCACTGGCCGCGCGCAACGCATTGCCGGCTTTCGCCGCGCTTGCCGCATTGCAGGACGACGTGACCGGCCCTTTGAGTGCATTCGTTTGGGGACCGACGGGCGGCGCCGGTTTCGAGCTGGCGACACAAGTGCCGACAGTGACTGCATCGAGCGATCTCGACCTGCTCATCCGAACGCATGACAAGCCGCTCGCGCGAAACCTCGCGACCGGATTGCTGGACCATCTGCAGGCGCTCGCGCAACGCGTCGGCGTTCGCGTCGACGCGCAACTCGACACGCCCGCTGGCGGCGTCGCGCTGGCCGAATGGGCAGCGGGCAAGCCGCGCGTGCTGGCACGCCACGCACGTGGCCCGCAGCTAATTGCCGATCCCTGGGCCGCCACGGCTCGCGGCGTCGACGCCTGATGCTCGCCCTGCTTTTCCCCGGCCAGGGCGCGCAGACCGGCGGGTTCCTGCATCGTCTGCCTGAGCATCATGCGGTGCGCGACACGCTCGCGGAGGCGTCGCAGGTGCTCGGCGTCGATGTGCTCACGCTGGACACACCGGACGCATTGCGCTCGACCATCGCCGTGCAGATCGGCTTGACGGTTGCTGGCGTGGCGCTCACGCGCGCGCTGGCCGCCGAACGGTTCGTGCCGGAGATCAGCGCGGGCTTATCGGTCGGCGCGTACCCGGCGGCGGTGAGCTGCGGCGCGATTCACTTCGAAGACGCGCTGAAAATGGTTCGCCGCCGCGCCGAATTGATGGAGACCGCCTACCCATCCGGCTACGGTCTCGCAGCGATATCCGGCTTGACTGAGTATCAAGTGGAAACACTCGCCGCGCGGCACGCGGATGAAACACAGCAGCATGTCTATATCGGCAATGTGAACGCGCCGCGCCAGATTGTCATAGCGGGCGCGAACGATGCACTGGACGCCTTCATCAAACGCGCGCTGGCCGCGGGCGCGCGCCGGGCCACTCGCCTCGCGGTGAGCGTGCCGTCGCATTGCGAATTGCTCGCGCAAGCCACGGACGAACTGGTCGCCTACGCGAAGGACGTGCCCTTTCATGCGCCGCAAAGCATCTATGTCGGCAATCGCGGCGGCCGTCCGTTGTATACGGCGGACGCGATCCGCAACGACCTCGCGACCAATATCCGCTACACGGTGCGCTGGTTCGACGCGCTCACGGTCATGCAGGAAATGGGCGCGCACGTGCTGCTCGAAGCGCCGCCGGGCCAGGTCTTGACCGACATCGCGCGCGAATACTTTCCGGAGACCGCCGCGCTCGCTGTCAGCACCTTCTCGTTCGACCGCCTCGTGGCCACCGCGCGACGGCGACTCGTCACGAACTGAATGAGACAAGGCTCGACGAATAGCGCGAGAGCCGCGGCAGCGCGCGTGTTCAAGCCTGCTCCGGCGCGCGTCCGATCACATGCGAATCCGACGCCGCCGATCCATCCGCGCGCCCGCGTTTGCGTCCCGCGGTCACGACCGCGCCAGTGCCGCCTGGACGCCCCACTGATTTAGCATGACGCTCGATCAGCCGTTGCAACAGGCAGAACGCGCAAAGCAATGCGCCGATCACGATACGCGTCCACCACGAACTGAGCGTGCCGTCGAAAGTGATCAGCGCCTGGATCGTGCCGAGAATGCCGACGCCGAACAGCGAGCCGATCACATAACCGACGCCGCCTGTCAGCAGCGTGCCACCGATTACGGTTGCCGCGATCGCGTCGAGCTCCATGCCTTGCCCTTGCAAGCCGTAGCCCGACAGCACATAGAACGTGAAGACCGCGCCGCCGAGCGCCGAACAGAAGCCGCTCAACGCATACACGCCAATGCGTGTGCGCGCGACCGGCAAGCCCATCAGCAACGCTGAGCGCGCGTTGCCGCCGATCGCGTAGACGTTGCGGCCGAAGCGCGTGAAATGCGCCACATAGATTGCCGCCAGCAGCGTGACGAACGCGATCAGCACATTCGCGGTGACGGAGCCGACGCCGATGTCGAGACGAAACGCCGAGATCTTCTGGAACGTCGGATCGGTGATGGTGATCGACTGTGTCGTGATCAGAAAGCACAAGCCGCGTGCGAAGAACATGCCGGCCAGCGTGACGATAAAAGCCTGCAAACGGAAGAAGTGAATCAACGCGCCCTGCACCGCGCCGAACACCGTGCCCATCAGCAGCACGATCGGCAGGATCACCCAGACGGGCCAATGCAGGTGTTCGGACAGCACCGCCTCGACGATGGTCGTCAGCGCGACGACCGAACCCACCGACAGATCGATGCCGCCGGACACGATCACGAACGTCATGCCGATCGCCACGATCAGCAGGAATGCGTTGTCGACCAGCAGATCGAGGAGCACTTGCCACGAGAAGAAACCGGTGTACATCACCGAGCCGAATCCGAACAGCGCGCAGAACAGCAGGATCGTGACGGCGATCGGCAGCGTGCGCGGATCGACGATATGAGCCCAGGCTTCGAGGATGCGTCTCATCGCGCCACCCTCCGTTGCATGACAAGCGATATACCTAGCGCGCGCGCCGCCGGCGACTGGATCACGCTCACCGCGAGCACCACGGCCGCCTTGACGACGAGCGTGGCTTCCGGCGGCACGCCGATCGAATACGTGGTGTAGGTCAGCGTCTGAATGATCAGCGCGCCCAACACCGTTCCCGCGAGACTGAAGCGGCCGCCGAGCAGCGACGTGCCGCCGAGCGTCACCGCGAGGATCGCGTCGAGTTCGAGCAGCAGGCCGGCATTGTTGCCGTCGGCGCTGCGCACATTCGAGCTGATGAGAATGCCCGCCATCGCCGCGGTCAGTCCCGAGAAGCCGTACACCGCGAAGACGAGCGCCTTGGAGCGCAAGCCGACCAGACGCGTGGCGACCGGATTGACGCCGATCGCGCGGATGAACAGCCCGAGCGCCGTGCCTTCGACGAGCGCGGCAGTGGCAAGCACCGCCACCGTGGCGATCCATACCGAACATGGCACGCCGAGCCAGTAACCGCCGCCCACGAACAGATAGCCGGGCGCGCCGATCGGAATGATCTGCCCCGCCGTCAGCAATTGCGCGATGCCGCGCCCGGCGACCATCAGGATCAACGTCGCGATGATCGGCTGCATGCCGACGAAGGACACCAGCAAGCCGTTCCACATGCCGCTCAGCACGCCGACGATCAACGCCGCCACCAGCGCCTGCGCGATCAGTCCGCCACTCGGCGCCGGCTGGGTCGCCAGTATCGTGGCCGCGGCGGCGCCCGCGATCGCCACCACCGCACCGACCGAAATGTCGATGCCACGCGTCGCGATCACCAGTGTCATGCCGGTGGCGACGAGCACGAGCGGCGCGGCGCGATTCAGCACATCGATCGGCGCGCCGAACAGATGGCCGTCGAGCATGCGCAGCGACAGGAAATGCGGATTGACCCACAGGTTCAGCCCGCACAACAGCACCAACGTGACGCACGGCCAGATCAACGGCCGCTCGGCGCCGTCGCGCACGAACCAGTTCGATAGCTTCATTCGCCGCTCCCCGCGATGAGTCGATAAATGTTGTCTTCGTTCGACGCTGTGCCGGCCACTTCGGCGATTTTGCGGCGGTCGCGCAATACCGCCACGCGATGGCTCACGCGCAGCACCTCGCTGATCTCCGACGAAATGAACAGGATGCTCAAGCCGCTCGCGCACAGCGCCAGCAGGCGATCCATGATGTCGAACTTGGCCGCGACGTCGATGCCGCGCGTGGGTTCGTCGAGTATCAGCAGCTTGGGATCGGTGGCGAGCCAGCGCGCCAGCAGCGCTTTCTGCTGATTGCCGCCGGACAGCAGGCCGATCGGCTGTTCCGCATCCGAGGCCTTGATGCCGAGCCGCTCGATCCACAGATCGGCCAGGTCACGCGCGCGTTGCCGGTTGATCTTGCGCCACCAGCCGCGCCGCGCCTGCAACGCCAGCAGGATGTTCTCGCGGATCGATAGTTCGGCAACGATGCCCTCTTTCTTGCGGTCTTCCGCGCAATAGCCGATGCCGTGGCGTACCGCGTCGCGCGGCGAACGCAGCCGCACGGGCCGGCCTTCCACCAGGATCGTGCCGCTGTCGGCACGGTCGGCTCCGAACAGCAGCCGCGCTGTTTCCGTGCGGCCCGAGCCGAGCAAACCGGCAAGGCCGAGGATCTGGCCCGGCTGCACGTCGAGGTCGATCGGCTGCATCGTGCCGCTCCGTCCGACGCCGCGCAGCTCGATGAACGGCTGGACCGCCTGCGCGGCTTGCGGCCCTTCATGGGCGTCGTGCCCTTCATGTGCGGCTTCGCGCAAACGCGCGCTCATGCGTTCGTGACCGACCATCTTCGACACCAGCTGATCGGCCGGCAGATCGCGCGCGAGATATTCGCCTTCGCGCTCGCCGTTGCGCATTACCGTAATGCGATCGGAAATGGCATACGTCTGCTCGATGAAATGCGTGACGAACAGAATCGCGATGCCCGATTGTTTAAGATGGCGAAGTATTTTGAAGAGCTGGGCGACTTCGCTGTCGTCGAGGCTCGAGGTCGGTTCGTCGAGGATCAGCACGCGCGCGTCGACTGAGAGCGCCCTTGCAATGGCCACCATCTGCTGCACGGCGATCGGATAGGCGTCAAGCGAGCGGGTGACGTCGAGCATCACGTCGAGGCGCGCCAGTGCGGCTTGCGCCCGCCGCTTGATGTCGGGCCAGTCGATCGCACCGAAGCGCCTCGGCTGGCGGCCCGCGAAAATGTTCTCCGCCACGGAGAGGTTCGGGCACAGGTTCACTTCCTGATACAGCGTGCGCACGCCGGCCGCTTCGGCTTCCTGCGGCGAGGCGAACGCCACCACCTCGCCACCGAGGCGGATCGTGCCGGCGTCGGGCGCGAGCACGCCGGTGAGCACGTTGATCAAAGTGGATTTGCCCGCGCCGTTCTGCCCCATCAGCGTGTGAATCTCGCCGGGGAACAGGCGGAAATCGACCCGCTGCAGCGCCTTCACGCCGGGGAATGTCTTGCTGACGCCGGCGGTGGCGAGAATCGGTTCGACGGCGTTCGCGGCGCCGTCGGCACGGGTTGCGGCGGCGCCGGCGATGCCGGTGGTGGCTTGGGCGTCGCCGGTGTCGCCAGTTGGCCGATTCGGTTTGGAAGCGGAATGTGTCATTGGCCTCGCTCGATCGGCGGTGCGTGGTTCGGCGGCCTCCAGCGGCCTCCAGCCGGCATGGCGCGGAAAAGAGGCCGCCCGCTGCCCAAGCAGACGGACGGCCAGGCACCACTGGAGAAACCTTTTTTCGATCTGTCGATACTGCGCTTCCTTACTGCGCTTTTTTGCCCGCGCGTTGATGTCCGTTATGGCAGTCAGGAAGCCTTATCAATTGACATCAGTACTTGCGCGTCGGCAGTGTCTGCGCAGCGACGCTCATCGGGAAGACCGTTTCTTCCGTCAGGATACGCTTGGGCAACGGCTTGCCGGCCACGACGTCCTTCACCGCCGACATCAATTGCGGCCCCAGCAGCGGACTGCACTCCACGTCGACGTTCATCTTGCCCGCGGCCATGGCCTGGAAGCCGCCCTTGGTCGCATCGAACGAAACGACGACGACGTCCTTGCCCGGATGCATGCCGGCCTCTTCCATCGCCTGGATGGCGCCGAGCGCCATATCGTCGTTATGCGCATAAACCACATTTATTTTATTTCCATATGTCTTTATAAACGCTTCCATGACCTGCTTGCCGCCGGCCAAAGTGAAGTCGCCGCTTTGCGATGCGATGATCTTGAATTTGGGATCGTTCTTGATCACTTCGAGAAGACCGGAGTGTCGGTCATTGGCAGGCGCCGATCCGACCGTCCCCTGAAGTTCAGCGATGTTGATCGGGCCTTGGTCATTTTTGTAGTGATCTGCGAGCCAATGACCACCGCGCCGACCTTCTTCCAAAAAGTCCGAGCCGATCATCGTCACGTAGAGCGAGGGGTCTTTCGTATCGATGTTGCGGTCGGTGAGAATCACCGGAATCTTCGCGGCTTTAGCCTCGCGCAGCACCGGTTCCCAGCCTGACTCGACAACCGGAGAAAACGCGATCACGTCAACTTTTTGCGCGATGTAGGAGCGGATCGCCTTGATCTGGTTTTCCTGCTTCTGTTGGGCGTCGGAGAATTTGAGCTTGATCTTCGCGTCGGCCGCCGCGGACTTAACCGACTCAGTGTTGGCGGTTCGCCATGCGCTTTCCGCACCGACCTGCGCAAAACCCAGTGTGATCTGTTTGTCCTGCGCGTAGGCGCCCGGCGTGGTCAGCGTCAGCGCACCGAAGCCCGCGCAGAGTGCGAGCGCGCCCAACGCACGACATGCGGCGCGTCGTGTATTCGCCATGACTGTCTCCTGATCGTTGTTGTGTAGGCCGATCCATCGAAACCCGTCCGGCCGTTGCGGCCCTCACGGTGCGTGGATCGTGATGTAGCGTAGTGTGTAGGGCGTTAACGGTCCAATCATATGATTCGCGTCGGCGATATCAATTTTGGTATCGCGGCGGTGGCGGTTGCGGCGTGGACGTGGGATGAGCTGTTGAAGTGGCTGGGGTGCGTCGTCTGACGCGATGATGCGTTTTGCGCTTTTTTATGCGCTTACGTGCTCGGTGGCTTGGTCGGCTTTGTCGGCTCTGCTACGCCGCCGCCGGCCAACGCGCGTCGCATCAACGAACACCCGCGCGCGGCGTCACCCAGCGAAACGTCAGATTGATCCGCTCGCCCGCTACGCGCGGCTCCTTCGGCACCCGGTGCCGCCAATCCGCCTGCGTGTTGCCCTTCATCACCAGCAAGCTGCCGCCCTTCAGCGAAAAAGACTGCACGACGCCGGTCTTGTTATGCCGCAGATCGAACGTGCGTGCGACGCCCAGGCTCACCGACGCGATCACCGGCTGCGCGCCAAGCTCGGGCTCGCGATCCGCATGCCAGCCCATGCTGTCAGTGCCACTGCGGTAGCGGTTGATCAGCACGCTATTAAAATGCGCGTTGCAAACGGACTCCACGGCGGCCTTCAGTTCGGCGACGGATGGCGTCCACGGCTGTGGCACGTTGCGAATACCCGAGTAGACATATACCGCGTCGGGCTCGCCTTGCCAGGCGGTCAGCCTCGGCAGCGGCACGCGGCCGGCGGGTGTGCCCATCATGTCCTGACGCCATTCGACTTCGCCGATGAGTTGCGTCAAGGCCCGCGCCGCTGATTCGGGCGGTAGCCAATCGGGATACCAGTCGACGTCGGGGGTCGGCAGAGCATCGGAAAAATCCGCAAAGAGATCCGTCATGAGATTGCCTGAGTACGAGCGCGCGCCAATGGCGACCGGATAAGAACCTTGGCTATTATGGCGGCAACGACGACGACGCTCTAACACGCGGCTTGCGGTTTGATCCGGCGCCGTCTTTTTCATTTCACGCACACAACTTTCAAGGAACAATCAAATGATCCTTTCCGACCAGGCGCTCGATCAGCTTTTCCGCGAAGCGCGCACGCATAACGGCTGGCAGCAAAAACCGGTCGACGACGCCGTGCTCAAGCAACTCATCGAACTCGTGCTGCTCGGCCCGACCTCGGCGAATTCGAGCCCGGGCCGCTTCGTGTTCGTCAGAACGCGGGAGGGCAAGGAGAAACTGCGCCCGGCCTTGTCGGCCGGCAATCTGGAGAAGACGATGGCGGCGCCGGTCACGGCGATCGTCGGGATGGACATGGCGTTTTATGAGCACTTGCCAAAGCTGTTTCCGCACGCCGACGCGCGCAGCTGGTTTGCCGGCAACGACAAGGCGATCGCCGACACCGCATTTCGTAATTCAACGCTGCAAGGCGGTTATCTGATTCTCGCCGCGCGCGCGCTCGGTCTGGACACGGGAGCGATGTCGGGTTTCGACGCCGCCAAGGTCGACGAAGCTTTCTTCGCTGGCACGACCGTGAAGTCGAACTTCCTGATCAATCTGGGCTATGGAGACCCGTCGAAGCTGTTTCCGCGCAGCCCGCGCTTTGCCTTCGACGAAGCCGCGCGGATCGTCTGACGCATGGCGCCACAGCCCTCGTTGGATGCGCTCAGCTGAAGATAGCGACATAGAACACCACGGCGCCGATCAAAGCACCAATGAAGCAAAAGCCCTCTTCGGCGTCGTCACCGCTGGACCGAACCCACGCCCCGACGACCCCGAACAATCCCGCGATACCCAGCGCGACGCTGAGCATCACGACATAGAACAGTGCGCTTTTGCCCAACTCGGAAAAATCGATGTTGCGCACGCTGAAGTACAAAACGATCGCCATCAGCGAAATGACCACGAGCGGCAGCATGACATGGCTGCCCTCGTGTCCGACGTGATGCGCATGATGCGCGTGGCGGAACGGGTTGCCTGATCTGAGCAGCTTCATATGCGCCTCCTGCCTCGCCCTCTGCCGGCGACAGAATGAACCGCTAGCGAACTGCGGCGGCCTCCGCTGTGACCCTTGCCTAGGTGTGATACAAGCCGGTTCTATTTGAGAATAGTCCACGCTCGAACACAATTCAAAGCCCATTTAATTCGACCATATCAGCGGACTGAGCCGCTCATATACCACAGCGTCGATTGCTGCAATGCAGTACCACGCCAGCGCCTTCAGAGGCGGACGGTCAGGCGTGCGTGCCTTGCATTTCGCGGCGCCGGCACGCGTTTGCACATCTCGGTAGAATGGATCGGCTCGTTCGCCACGGGATTGCCGCCGCCGACGAGCCGCCGCCGCTCGTCCGCTTGTGTCGGCCCCTTCCCGCCCTGAACCTCTCTATGCGCCGCTCATCGTTTTTTGTTCGCATCATCCTGATTGGCATCCTGCTACATATCTACGTAGGCTTGCGTCTGATTCCCGACATGCCGATCGATTCCACCGGCCGTTGGCTCTGTGCGTTGTGGCTCGTGCTGTCGATCTTTCTGATTCCGCTCGGCATGCTGGCGCGTACGATCAAACAACAGCCGCTCGGCGACCGGCTCGCGTGGGTCGGTCTACTGGCGATGGGTTTCTTCTCGTCACTGCTGGTCCTGACTTTCGTGCGCGACCTCGTGCTCGCGTCGCTTCTGACCGTCGATGCAATCTGGCCCAACACCGTCGCCATCGCGCACTGGCGAACCGGCTCAGCGGCGGCTGTGCCGTTGCTCGCGCTGCTCTCCACGCTCGTGGGCCTCTTCAACGCTCGCCGCCGCGCCAAGGTGGTGACGATCGAAGTACCGATCGACGACTTGCCAGCCGCGCTCGAAGGCTTCACGATCGTGCAGATCAGCGACATTCACGTGGGCCCGACCATCAAACGCCGCTATGTCGACGCAATCGTCGACGCGGTGAATCGCCTCAAGCCAGATCTGATCGCCGTCACGGGCGATATCGTGGACGGCAGCGTGCCGCAATTGACCAAACACACGCAACCGCTGTCACGGTTGAGCGCGCGCCATGGTGCTTTTCTCGTTACCGGCAATCACGAGTACTACGCGGGCGCCAACGCCTGGATCGATGAATTCCGGCGCCTGGGACTGAACGTCCTGCTGAACGAGCACGTGATCGTGGACCACGATGGCGCACGCGCCGTGATTGCCGGCGTGACCGATTATTCGGCAGGCCATCATGATCCGGCGCACCGCAGCGATCCGGTCGCGGCGCTGGCAGGCGCGCCTGGCGACGTGCTGATCAAGGTGCTGCTCGCCCACCAGCCGCGCTCAGCCGAAGCCGCCGCCGCAGCCGGTTTCACGCTGCAGCTATCCGGCCACACGCATGGCGGCCAGTTCTTCCCATGGAATTTCTTCGTGCGGTTTCAGCAGCCGTTCACCGCTGGTCTCGCGCGGCTGAACGGGCTATGGGTGTACACGAGCCGGGGCACCGGCTACTGGGGACCGCCGAAGCGTTTGGGCGCGCCGTCCGAAATCACGCGCTTGCGCCTTGTGCCCGGCGAGCCCGATTAAGGCCAGACGAAGGCGCCCGCTACTGCGCGGGCGCCACGGCCACGCTGACTTGCGGCGCGAATGCTACCACCACCTGCATGCCCGGCGTCACGCTGGCGATCTTTGCCGGATCGCGGCCCTGGATATGGAACACGGAACCATTCGGGCCTTTGAGCGCCATGATGCCGGACGCATGGTCGACGGACTGGACCTGCGCGGCCACGCTCTGCACCGTGTTCGGCGCCGCGCTCTGAGCCGCCGCGGCTTGACCGTCAACACCATGCGTGACGCTGATCACGGCATTGCGCATCATGCGGATGTGCACCTTGCCGCCTTGCTTGATCTGCGCAAGATTGCGCGTGTCAGTGATGTTGAACGACGCTTCGCCGCCCTGCGCGTCGAGCACCGTGACCGAATGGTTGGTCTGATCGACCGATTTCACGACGCCATCTGCCTGCAGCGTGCTGCTGCCTTCAAACGGCGCCGGCAAACCCGCGGCGGACGACATGAGCGGAGCGGCAGCGATCAACGCGCCGGCGATGACGCCAAGAGTTTTAGCTTTCATACAGTCCTCAATTCGGATGAACGGCGGAAAACGACGACGTCGTGCGGATCGCGGCGTAACGGCATCTGACCGACGCGTGAGCGAGACCGCGAGATATAGAAACGCAGAGTTGAGCGCTAAGGCCGCGCGACGTGTTCCGGGTGATGCAGACAGTGTGTTTTCCGGGATGGACGTCGTCAATATTCGGAGTCCGTATTTACGTGAGAATAATTCTCCCATCAGCGCGGAAACTTCCCCAAAGATGGCGCGCAACTCGTTGGTCGCCTCAGCTGATCGCGGCTTGACTTAACTTTACAGAGATGCCTAAAATCCGCCCAGTTCATTTACCCGGAATCACGATCTTGGACAGTAGCAGTCGTACCCGTCGAGCTTCGATTCGCCCGATCGCCTGATCGGCAAGATTTCCGCGCCAGTCTTCCTGTCGCCGTCTTGCCTTCGGGCCGGCGGTGCACGTCGTTGATAACCGCTTTTTACCAGCGAAATTACCAGTGAAATTGCAGTGAAGCGCCACATGGCCGAATGCCATGCAGACGTTGCCTGCCTTTTTAGCGCCGCGAGCCTTTGCTCGCGCGTTGGGTCACGCCTGAGCGCGCCCACGTTCCATCAAGACGGACGTGCCGCTGTCACGTGGCAGGTTCACACTGTGCGAACTCGCGCCTCAACCTTTTTTACCGATGACAAATGAATTCGTCTGGCGGCTTCTCGCCGCCTTCGCCTGCGGCGTTGCGATCGGCCTCGAACGGCAGATGCGTCAGCGCAATGCCGGCCTGCGCACCATCACGCTGGTCGCGAGCGGCGCGTGCCTGTTCGTCACGCTCGGCGTGCTGACCGGCAACGGCACGGCGGGCATCACCCAGATCGCCGCGTATGTGGTCTCCGGCGTCGGCTTTCTCGGCGGCGGCGTGATCATGCGCGACAAGGGTTCCATTCAGGGGATCAACACCGCGGCGACCTTGTGGTGCTCGGCCGCGGTGGGCGTTCTGTGCGGCGCGGGTCATTACGGGCCGGCGCTCGCCGGCACCCTGGTCGTGCTGCTGACCAATACCGTGCTGCGCGAAGTCAGCCGTATGATCAACGCGACGCCGGTATCCAACGCCGACCTGGTCCGCGAATACGTGTTGACGATCGTCTGCCGGGAAGCCGACGAGATTCACATTCGTACCGCCGTCTCCAACTCCATGTATTCGACGCCGCTGTCGTTTCAAAGCCTGACGAGCGAGGACGTCGAAAACGAGCCGGGGCGCATTCGTGTGACGGCAACCCTGAAGATGCATCCCAAGGATCAGTCGAAGCTCGAACAGATGGCCAGCCGCATCAGCATGGAAAAGAGCGTCTCCAGCGTCAGCTGGACCGCCAGAGAAGCGGAGCCGACGCCGGAGTAAGCGCAGCGCGTAAGTCCCCCATATGCGCGCGCATCGTCTACACTTGATTTGCAATAGATTTAGACAACGTTAATTCCCCGTCCTGAATATGGACTGTCCCATAACCATCGACTAAGCTCTGTCACCGTGAATTTTTCACATTCAACCATGGAGTCTCGATTATGGAACACGGCATCATTGCATGGCTTATCATCGGCGCGATCGCTGGCTGGCTGGCAGGCGTGCTCGTCAAGGGCGGCGGCTTCGGTCTGATCGTCGACATCATTGTCGGGATTGTCGGCGCGTTCATCGGCGGCTGGCTCGCCGGCGTGCTGCACATTTCGCTGGGCGGCGGCTGGATCGGTTCGATCATCACGGCGGTGATCGGCGCGGTCATTCTGCTGTTTCTTGTCCGGCTCGTCCGACGAGGCGCCTGAGCCTGGCTTCTGACGTCTACGGCGTCAGGGGCGAACGCCACCTGACGCCGGCTTAATACGACTATCCGCGTTTAGAGCTCCGCCTTATTCGCCGGCAACATCGAGCCGGTATCACGCAGCCGCGTATGCCAGGCGAACGCCTGATCTAATTGATGCGGCGTTTGCCCGCCTCCCTTCAATGCTTGCCCGTAGTAGTCGCGCAGCAGATCGCGATACAGCGGATGCACGCAATTTTCGATGATCAGCGTGGCGCGTTCGCGCGGCGCGAGGCCGCGCAAATCGGCGAGCCCCTGCTCCGTCACCACCACGTCCACGTCGTGTTCGTTGTGATCGCAATGCGGCACCATCGGCACGATGCTCGAAATGCGGCCGCCCTTTGCCATCGACTTGGTCGCGAAAATCGCGCACGACGCGTTACGCGCGAAGTCGCCCGAACCGCCGATGCCGTTCATCATGTGTGTGCCGCCCACATGCGTTGAATTCACGTTGCCGTAAATGTCGAATTCGAGCGCGGTATTCAACGCGATCAGACCGAGCCGGCGAATCACTTCGGGATGGTTGCTGACTTCTTGCGGACGCAACACGAGACGATCGCGATAGCGTTCGAGTTCGCCGAACACCTGCGCCTGGCGCGCGGCCGACAACGTGATCGACGCGCCGGAGGCGAATGTCACCTTGCCGGCATCCAGCAGATCGAAGGTCGAATCCTGCAGCACTTCTGAATAAATTTCGAACGCGTCGAAAGGCGAATCGACGAAACCGGCCCGCACGGCGTTGGCGATCGTGCCGATGCCTGCCTGCAAAGGCGGCAAGCGCTTAGGCATACGTCCGCGCGATACTTCGTGCTGAAAAAACTCAATCAGATGACCGGCGATCGATTCGGTCTCGGTATCCGCCGGCAGCACCGTCGACGAACTGTCCGCCATATCGGTGATGACGATCGCCGCGATCTTCTCGAGCGGAATCTCGATGGCCGGCGTGCCGACCCGGTCTTGCGGACGAACGATCGGCAGCGGCTCGCGATGCGGCCTGCGGCCCGGAATCCAGATGTCGTGCAATCCTTCGAGCGCGAGCGGCTGCGCAAGATTGATTTCGACGATGACCTTGTCGGCGAGAATCGCGAAACTCGCCGAATTGCCAACCGACGTGGTCGGCACAATGCCGCCGCTCTCCGTGATCGCAGTGGCTTCGATAATGGCGACGTCGAGTTTGCCGAGCTGGTTGGCGCGCAGCATCTCGACCGTTTCAGACAGATGCTGATCGACGAACATGACTTCGCCGCGATTGATGGCGTCGCGAAGCGTCTTGTCCACCTGAAACGGCAAGCGGCGAGCCAGCACGTGCGCCTCGGTGAGCGTACGGTCCACATCGTGACCGAGCGATGCGCCGGTCATCAACGTAATGCGCAGCGGCTTGCCTTCCTGACGCGTGCGTTCGGCAAGCGCAACCGGGACGGCCTTGGCGTCGCCCGCGCGCGTGAAGCCGCTCGCGCCGACACACATGCCGTCCTGAATCAGAAGTGCCGCCTCGGCGGCTGATGTGATTTTTGCGCGCAGCTCGGCGCAGCGAATCCGGTCTTGGTACATGAAACTGAGCCTCTCCATAGTCAGCAGTCCAGTCTACCGGTGCGCACTTCTGCGGTGTGCTTCGCTCAGTAGCCAGAGTGTCGCACCCGCCGCGGCGTCGCGATGGCACGGCGTCGCGGCCAGGTGATTCGTCGCGTGTCGAACGTTCGCGACAGGTCTTGCACGTAGTTCAAATGTGACGCGTGGCGCTTCCTAGCTGCCGAAGTAGATGTTGCAGAAGCTCACGGGCCCGACGCACTCTTCAGCTTTGATCGCGGGTGCGGCGCTGCAGCCTTGCATGTCGGCGTTCTTCGCGCGCTGCGCATTCGCTTGGGCAACCTGTTGTTCCGGGGCGGCCGGCGCCGTTTGCGCATGAGCGACGACAGCGGACAAAGAGCAGACAATCAGGGCAATCTTCAACACATTCATTTCGTTCTCCAGGACTTACGGTGCCGCCACGCAAGGACCGTTGGAGGACTGCGTGGCAGTGGTAAAACTATATGGCTGCCGTTCCCGCAGATAAACGGGGCTGCCCGGAAGTGA
This sequence comes from Paraburkholderia sp. FT54, assembly GCF_031585635.1. NCBI lineage: Bacteria > Pseudomonadati > Pseudomonadota > Betaproteobacteria > Burkholderiales > Burkholderiaceae > Paraburkholderia > Paraburkholderia sp. FT54. The sequence continues at coordinate 1,836,236 of NZ_CP134196.1, forward strand.
TCCTTCCATCCTGCAGAAGGATCGACGGGCGCAATCGATCGTGGCGCCCAATCGGGTCAACGTGCATTGAACGGCGCGTCCTTGTCGAGCAACGCCGTGCGGATGAAGTGCAGGCAGCTCAGGATGCGCTGCAGGTCGTGACGCCTGTCGCGATCGTCATGAACCGTTTGCAGCACGTCCTGCGCAATCCACGTGGCCGCGCGCACGGATATCAGCGCGCGCTCCAGACCGCGCGTGTCGGGCCGCTCAAAGAGCCGCGCGAGGTCGTCGCGCGTGCGCTCGACGGTGCTGGTCCAGCGCGGATGTAGTGCGTGCACGTAATCGGCGCGCGCTGCTTCATTGCGCAGATCGATCACGGCGTGACCCACTTCGAGCGTCGCGAGCATCCAGCGCAAGGCATCGCGACGGCGCCGGGAGCGTCGCGTCAACAGCATGCGCAACTGGGAAGTCAGGTCGTGTGTGCTCGACTGAAAACGTTGATTGAGCCCCGGCAGTTCGTCCTTGCACGCGGACACGACTTGCGCGCGCAAATCGCCCATGATTTTCTCGATGAGCCAAGGCATATCCGCGGGGAAAACGACCGCGAAGACAAGCGCCGCCAACAGTATCGACGCAGTAAGCGCAATGCCGTTGTTGATCAGCAGATCCGGCGCGTAGGTGACGACGTTGTCAGGTCCGGCAAGCAGACAGAAGAACACCGAAAAGCCGATTCCATACCCCGCCGCGAGCTTGCGCGTGGCGATGAACGCGCCGAACGCGAGCACCGGCGCCAGCATCATGCAAAGCAGCGCAAAACCGTCAATGTTGGGATACACGTAGCAAGTGAACAGGTAGCCGGTCAAGGTCGCGAACACGGTGCCGACCGCCATCTGCACGGCCATCCTGGACGGGTTCGGCGCCGTGGATGTCAGCGCGCACGCCAGCGCCGCGCCGATGACCGCAAGGCCACCGCTCGGCCAGTCTGTCGTGATCCAGAACCAGCCTGCGATCGCCATGACCACAGCCGAGCGGATAAAAGTCAACGCGACGACAAAGCTGTTCGTTTTGCTTACATACCGGCTGCTGACCCGTGGGTGGCTGCCCAGCTTGCGTCGCGTCAGAGATGCGTAGGTCTGCGAGTAGCGAATCCATTCATCGACGAAACGGTACAGCAGTTCTGCCGCCGTATCGTAGTCGGCCAGCGATTCGGTGGGCGCCCCTTCCAGCGGCCTTCTCGTCTCGCGCACTCGCCGTGGCAAGCTCGCCTGAAAGTGCTGCAAGCGGGCGGCCATGCGCGATGCATCCACAGCGGCCTCGAACTGCGGTGCCATGAGTGCGGCCAGCTCGCGGAAGTATGGGCTGATCGCCGCGACGATCGGCGCCGATCCGTTCACGCGCAGACGCTTGAGCAGTTGATGCAGTGCATGCAGCCGCGCGCAGGCGTCCATGAACTCGCCGTTCAGACGGCCGAGATGCTGGCTGCGCGAACGCATGGCCGGATCTTCGAAGGCGGCAAAAGTGCGCGTCGCCTCGAACCCGACGATTTCGTCGACGAGAACCGCAAAGCGCCGCTCGAACTGGCCACGGACGATGCCGCGAGCCAACACATCGGCAGTGAACGCAGTAAAATTTCTGTACCGGATTTGTAACGCGTGCCGCAGTGCAAGGCTGGATCGTTGCGGCACGATCAGCGCACTGACCGCGCTCGAGGTCACGATGCCGACCGCTACTTCCGCCGCGCGCGTGAGCGCCGCCAGAAACAGGTCGTGAGGCACCGTCACGTTCGGGATGCCGATCAGCGCAGCGGTGTAACCCGCTAGCACGAAGCCGTACCATCTGAAATGCCGATACCGGCCCGCTGCCGCAATGCAGGCGCTCACCCAGCCGATCATGCCGAGCATGTACAACTCGGGCTGCTGGACGAACAGTGCGCCAAGCACCAGCGCAGCGACCGTGCCCACCGCGGTCCCGAGAATCCGGTAGAAACTCTTGGCGAGCACCATTCCGCTGAACGGCTGCATCAGCACGAACACGGTGGTCATCGCGATGCGCGGCTGTGGCAGATCCAGCAGCATCGCAATGCCCAACGCCAACAGCCCTGCGGTAACCGTTTTGAACAGATGCAACCAGACCAGACCCTCGCTGGTCGCCCAATCCCGAACAGCCGGACCGAGCGTTTGCAACATGACGCCCCACTCGCGGCGGGATTCCGCCGTCGGTTCGATCGCATGTTCGCGTTTCATCTGGAAGCAAGGCGCCCCGGTTGGTCGCTGAAAAAAGCGCCGGCGAAGAACAAGACCGCTCGCACCGGCAGGCAAGGCGCCGATTGTAGGAGCATGCGATGCACGCATTAAGAGGACAGGGGCGGAACGTCCCTTCCAGAACGAACAACAATGCACGTCCGAGACAGGCGGACAATACGGCACCAGCCGTGAAAAAGAAGGATTGATGGATACGTTACAAAATATGCGAGTGTTCGTGCGCGTGGTCGAAGCCGGTAGTTTTACCGCCGCCGCGCAGTCGCTCAATTCAACGACTGGCGCAATGTCCCGCGCGGTCTCGGAACTCGAAGCTCATCTGCGGACTCGGTTGCTCAACCGTTCAACGCGACGGCTCGCGCTCACCACCGCTGGCGAGCGTTATCTGGAGCGATGTCAGCAGATACTTGCAGATGTCGACACCGCAGAAGAAGAAGCCAGTTGCGCGCACGAGCGCCCGAGCGGCGCTTTGCGGATGCACAGCTTTGTCAGCATCGGCCAGCATTACGTGCTGCCGGCCATCTCGCGCTATCGCGCGCTGTATTCGGCGGTAACTGTCGAACTGACGTTGTCGCAGCGTATGCCCGATCTTTTCGAGGGTAGCGCGGACGTCGCAGTGATCGGCGCCTCCACTTTGCCTGATTCGGATCTCGTGTCGCTTCCGCTGGGGACCACTTTTAGCATCATGTGCGCGTCACCGGCGTATGTGCGCGCGCACGGCGCGCCGCAGCAGCCCGCCGATCTGGCGCACCACGAGTGTTTGATCCTGCACACGCCAGCGTTTCCCCCGCACGATTGGGTGCTAGACGGGCCAAATGGCAGTGAAATGATGGAGGTAAATGGACCGGTGCACGTGAACATCGCCGAGTCGCTGATTGTGGCGATTCGCGAAGGGATGGGCATTGGCATGCTGCCACTGTACGCGGCCATTTCCGGATTGCGCGATGGCACGTTGGTGCGCGTGTTGCCGGAATATACCGCGCAGAAGATGAATATTTACGCGCTGTATCCGTCGCGTAAGTTCATCGATGCGAAGACGCGGACCTGGGTCGAATTCCTGCGGACGCATCTTCCGAAAGTCATTGCGCGCGATGAGGCGCTGCTCACGGAAGTCGGCGATGCGCGGGTTGGCGATGGCGTGGTGCCTGCTGGCTCGAGTGGAGGCGGGGATATTGCGACGCGGTAAGTGTCACGCCTGAAGTTGGTGGGTGCTGTTTGCCGCGCGTCGGTGCCCGGCAGCGGTATGCTGCGCCGGCGTTTGAAAGTGGAAATGGTTGTTGGCGAATTGAACGTCAACTGTTGTTGGATGACGAGTAGCAAGCTGGGCTTTTGCGGCCACGTAAACGCAGAAACCCCACCTTTTTTGGGTGGGGTTTCTGATGCTGCTGGGGAGCCTGACGATTACCTACTTTCACACGGGTAATCCGCACTATCATCGGCGTGGAGTCGTTTCACGGTCCTGTTCGGGATGGGAAGGGGTGGGACCGACTCGCTATGGTCATCAGGCATGACTTGTTGTCATGCTGTCTGTGGGACAGCACAACCAATCGGGAAGAAGTAGTTTCTGGTGATGCTCACCAGGGGTGAAGCTGTTGGGGTTGTGTTGTCTGTGTGTATCAATTCGCACAACACTGATCTCAACCGTGCGTTCTGCGAGCGCCTCTGGTCATTCCAGCGCCCTGCCCCCTTCGGGGGTTGTCCTGAGTAAGTGCTGAAGCACTAACTCATGACGAAACACACCTGTTATAGGATCAAGCCTTACGGGCAATTAGTATCAGTTAGCTTAACGCATTACTGCGCTTCCACACCTGACCTATCAACGTCCTGGTCTTGAACGACCCTTCAAGGGGCTCGAAGCCCCGGGGATATCTCATCTTAAGGCGAGTTTCCCGCTTAGATGCTTTCAGCGGTTATCTCTTCCGAACATAGCTACCCGGCGATGCCACTGGCGTGACAACCGGTACACCAGAGGTTCGTCCACTCCGGTCCTCTCGTACTAGGAGCAGCCCCCTTCAAATATCCAGCGCCCACGGCAGATAGGGACCAAACTGTCTCACGACGTTTTAAACCCAGCTCACGTACCTCTTTAAATGGCGAACAGCCATACCCTTGGGACCGGCTACAGCCCCAGGATGAGATGAGCCGACATCGAGGTGCCAAACACCGCCGTCGATATGAACTCTTGGGCGGTATCAGCCTGTTATCCCCAGAGTACCTTTTATCCGTTGAGCGATGGCCCTTCCATACAGAACCACCGGATCACTATGACCTGCTTTCGCACCTGCTCGACTTGTCGGTCTCGCAGTTAAGCACGCTTATGCCATTGCACTATCAGCACGATTTCCGACCGTACCTAGCGTACCTTCGTACTCCTCCGTTACACTTTGGGAGGAGACCGCCCCAGTCAAACTGCCTACCATGCACTGTCCCCGATCCGGATCACGGACCAAGGTTAGAACCTCAAACAAACCAGGGTGGTATTTCAAGGATGGCTCCACGCAGACTGGCGTCCACGCTTCAAAGCCTCCCACCTATCCTACACAGACCGGTTCAAAGTCCAATGCAAAGCTACAGTAAAGGTTCATGGGGTCTTTCCGTCTAGCCGCGGGGAGATTGCATCATCACAAACACTTCAACTTCGCTGAGTCTCGGGAGGAGACAGTGTGGCCATCGTTACGCCATTCGTGCAGGTCGGAACTTACCCGACAAGGAATTTCGCTACCTTAGGACCGTTATAGTTACGGCCGCCGTTTACCGGGACTTCAATCAAGAGCTTGCACCCCATCATTTAATCTTCCGGCACCGGGCAGGCGTCACACCCTATACGTCCACTTTCGTGTTTGCAGAGTGCTGTGTTTTTATTAAACAGTCGCAGCCACCAGTTTATTGCAACCCCTTCACCCTTCTGGCGCAGGCCAGTCAGGCTACAGGGGCGTACCTTATCCCGAAGTTACGGTACCAATTTGCCGAGTTCCTTCTCCCGAGTTCTCTCAAGCGCCTTAGAATACTCATCTCGCCCACCTGTGTCGGTTTGCGGTACGGTCTTGTTGAACTGAAGCTTAGAGGCTTTTCCTGGAACCACTTCCGATTGCTTCGTCGCCTGAGCGACTGGCCTCGCACCCTTGAATTCCGCGCCCGGATTTGCCAAAGCGCCTTCTCCAATGCAAGGACCGGGACTTCCAACACCCGGACAACCTTCCGCGATCCGTCCCCCCATCGCATTCAACAATGGTGCAGGAATATTAACCTGCTTCCCATCAGCTACGCATTTCTGCCTCGCCTTAGGGGCCGACTCACCCTACGCCGATGAACGTTGCGTAGGAAACCTTGGGCTTACGGCGAGGGGGCCTTTCACCCCCTTTATCGCTACTCATGTCAGCATTCGCACTTCCGATACCTCCAGCACACTTTCCAGTGCACCTTCGCAGGCTTACGGAACGCTCTCCTACCATGCACATAAATGTGCATCCGCAGCTTCGGTATATTGCTTAGCCCCGTTACATCTTCCGCGCAGGACGACTCGATCAGTGAGCTATTACGCTTTCTTTAAAGGATGGCTGCTTCTAAGCCAACCTCCTGACTGTTTTAGCCTTCCCACTTCGTTTCCCACTTAGCAATATTTGGGGACCTTAGCTGGCGGTCTGGGTTGTTTCCCTCTTGACACCGGACGTTAGCACCCGATGTCTGTCTCCCGTGATTGCACTCTTCGGTATTCGGAGTTTGCTATGGCGTAGTAATCCGCAATGGACCCCACAACCATGACAGTGCTCTACCCCCGAAGGTGATACACGAGGCACTACCTAAATAGTTTTCGGAGAGAACCAGCTATTTCCAGGTTTGTTTAGCCTTTCACCCCTATCCACAGCTCATCCCCTAACTTTTCAACGTTAGTGGGTTCGGACCTCCAGTACGTGTTACCGCACCTTCATCCTGGCCATGGATAGATCACCTGGTTTCGGGTCTACACCCAGCGACTGAACGCCCTGTTCGGACTCGCTTTCGCTACGCCTGCCCTAATCGGTTAAGCTTGCCACTGAATGTAAGTCGCTGACCCATTATACAAAAGGTACGCCGTCACCCCTTGCGAGGCTCCGACTGTTTGTATGCATGCGGTTTCAGGATCTGTTTCACTCCCCTCCCGGGGTTCTTTTCGCCTTTCCCTCACGGTACTGGTTCACTATCGGTCGATCACGAGTATTTAGCCTTGGAGGATGGTCCCCCCATCTTCAGACAGGATTTCACGTGTCCCGCCCTACTTTCCGTACACCTAGTTCTTCCTCGCTGTTTTCGTCTACAGGGCTATCACCTGCTATGGCGGCACTTTCCAGAGCCTTCGACTAACAATGAAGATAAAGAGTACAGGCTGGTCCCATTTCGCTCGCCACTACTCTGGGAATCTCGGTTGATTTCTTTTCCTGCGGTTACTTAGATGTTTCAGTTCACCGCGTTCGCTTCACATGACCTATGGATTCAGTCATGGATGACCCATACGGGCCGGGTTTCCCCATTCGGATATCGGTGGATCAAAGCTCGTTTGCCAGCTCCCCACCGCTTTTCGCAGGCTACCGCGTCCTTCATCGCCTGTGATCGCCAAGGCATCCACCACATGCACTTGTTCGCTTGACCCTATAACGGGTGTGTCTCCTGTGTGATCCACTGGGAATCACACGCTCGCCACGCCCGCTACAGGTTGAGTATTCGTGTTGCGCCGTATTCCAAAAGCGATCTTTCGATCTCTCTTTTCATACATTGATACAATCACAACCCTGATTCACCTACTCGCACACCCATCTCTAAGTATGCTTTCGTGAATCTCTTTACTACTTCTTCCTGATTGTTAAAGAACGACAGCCGACATAAAACCCTGTTTCATGTCACTCTGACTGGCTCAATCGCCAATGCCTGTTTCACTACACCGCAAACCCCTTTCAAGGTCTGCCGCAGTAAAACCGGCATTGAGGATTGGTGGAGGATGACGGGATCGAACCGACGACCCCCTGCTTGCAAAGCAGGTGCTCTCCCAGCTGAGCTAATCCCCCAGTCATACAGATACCCCAGAGGTTTTTAGACGATCAGCACACCAGACAAGACTTTGGTGGGTCTGGATGGATTCGAACCATCGACCCCCGCCTTATCAAGACGGTGCTCTAACCGACTGAGCTACAGACCCCTGAGTCTGTCCATTTTCACAGCCGATAAGCGTGAGCGCTCAACGTTCGACACGTCCAGCTCGAGAAAGGAGGTGATCCAGCCGCACCTTCCGATACGGCTACCTTGTTACGACTTCACCCCAGTCATGAATCCTACCGTGGTGACCGTCCTCCTTGCGGTTAGACTAGCCACTTCTGGTAAAACCCACTCCCATGGTGTGACGGGCGGTGTGTACAAGACCCGGGAACGTATTCACCGCGGCATGCTGATCCGCGATTACTAGCGATTCCAGCTTCACGCACTCGAGTTGCAGAGTGCGATCCGGACTACGATCGGTTTTCTGGGATTGGCTCCCCCTCGCGGGTTGGCGACCCTCTGTTCCGACCATTGTATGACGTGTGAAGCCCTACCCATAAGGGCCATGAGGACTTGACGTCATCCCCACCTTCCTCCGGTTTGTCACCGGCAGTCTCCCTAGAGTGCTCTTGCGTAGCAACTAGGGACAAGGGTTGCGCTCGTTGCGGGACTTAACCCAACATCTCACGACACGAGCTGACGACAGCCATGCAGCACCTGTGTTATGGCTCCCTTTCGGGCACTCCCACCTCTCAGCAGGATTCCATACATGTCAAGGGTAGGTAAGGTTTTTCGCGTTGCATCGAATTAATCCACATCATCCACCGCTTGTGCGGGTCCCCGTCAATTCCTTTGAGTTTTAATCTTGCGACCGTACTCCCCAGGCGGTCAACTTCACGCGTTAGCTACGTTACCAAGTCAATGAAGACCCGACAACTAGTTGACATCGTTTAGGGCGTGGACTACCAGGGTATCTAATCCTGTTTGCTCCCCACGCTTTCGTGCATGAGCGTCAGTATTGGCCCAGGGGGCTGCCTTCGCCATCGGTATTCCTCCACATCTCTACGCATTTCACTGCTACACGTGGAATTCTACCCCCCTCTGCCATACTCTAGCCCGCCAGTCACAAATGCAGTTCCCAGGTTAAGCCCGGGGATTTCACATCTGTCTTAGCGAACCGCCTGCGCACGCTTTACGCCCAGTAATTCCGATTAACGCTTGCACCCTACGTATTACCGCGGCTGCTGGCACGTAGTTAGCCGGTGCTTATTCTTCCGGTACCGTCATCCCCCCGCCGTATTAGGGCAGAGGATTTCTTTCCGGACAAAAGTGCTTTACAACCCGAAGGCCTTCTTCACACACGCGGCATTGCTGGATCAGGGTTGCCCCCATTGTCCAAAATTCCCCACTGCTGCCTCCCGTAGGAGTCTGGGCCGTGTCTCAGTCCCAGTGTGGCTGGTCGTCCTCTCAGACCAGCTACAGATCGTCGCCTTGGTAGGCCTTTACCCCACCAACTAGCTAATCTGCCATCGGCCGCCCCTGCAGCGCGAGGTCCGAAGATCCCCCGCTTTCATCCGCAGATCGCATGCGGTATTAATCCGGCTTTCGCCGGGCTATCCCCCACTACAGGACACGTTCCGATGTATTACTCACCCGTTCGCCACTCGCCACCAGGGTTGCCCCCGTGCTGCCGTTCGACTTGCATGTGTAAGGCATGCCGCCAGCGTTCAATCTGAGCCAGGATCAAACTCTTCAGTTCAAACCTGTTACTGTTTTCGGTTCAGTTAAGAACCGGTCGCTCACTCAACGTACTGACGAATGATCTTTCCATCTCGCGATGAAAAAACCTTCCTTTCATTACTGTGTGAGACTTGATACTTTCGCTTTGCGGCAGACCCCGGAGGATCCGCCTCGCGTCGCGCATCAAGCGCCCACACTTATCGGCTGTTAATTTTTAAAGATCGGTTACGCATTCACTACCAAACCAGCACCACACTTCAACCACCCGGCACCGCTTCGTTCTGCGTCGCTGCATCTGCAGCAGAGAAACGAGATTATGAAGAACTTCCGCTACGCCGTCAACAGGTTTTTCCAACTTCCTGAACCTGCCCACTTCGCTGGAAGCCTTGCCACTGCTGGCTCTCCCGCCTCCCGTGCCCCGCTGTCCGGAGCACGAAAGAGCGAGATTCTAGCGAGCCCCACTCCGCCTTGCAAGCGTTATTTCGATACGCATGGATTGCGCCAGAAACGGCGCGAGAATGGCAATAAAACCGGAAGACCAGCAAGTGCAAAAAGGACCGAAAACCGCGTTACCGCTAACGACCCCGAAAGCACAATCAAACAGCCGCGTGCTTAAGCATCACCCGTTCGACAACATCCAAATAGTGATCGATATCCGGCGTCGTGCGGTTCTCTTCCTTGGCGAGATCGTCCCATCTGCGCAGACGCAATGCGTCTTCCGCGTAGGGCTTCTGCAGGAACGCCTCGGCCTCCTCCTTGCTGAAAATGCCACCCTGCAATTCCAGACTCCGCACCGAATCGGCGGAAAGCTGGCCGAAATACGCCTCGTCGATCGCGCACAGGCAGCGCTTGGCGTCGACGTGCAAACGGATCGGCTCCAATACCGCGTCCGACAAAACCGGCCGCAGAAACGGCAGCGCGAAGTACTGATGCAGATCGTCGATGCCGCGCTCCGTCGGCGTCTCACCTTGCAGATTGAGCAGGTGCCCGAGGTCGTGCAGAAACGCCGCAGCAACCAGTTCCTCGTCGGCGCCGGCCTGTTCCGCCAATAAGCCGCTCTGCAACGCATGTTCGAGTTGCGTCACCGGCTCGCCGCTATAAGCCAGCTTGCCGTATTGCTCGAACAGCGAACGGATATCCTTCACATTCAATGCCACGCTATTACTCCCACGGTAATGAAAAGGTCTTCAGATTGGTGAAGCTTTTCATCGCTTCCTGAACACCTTCCTTATAGCCAAGCCCCGAGTCCTTGATGCCGCCGAACGGCGTCAACTCGAGCCGGTAGCCGGGCACTTCCCACACGTTGACCGTCCCCACGCGCAATTCGTTGATGAAGCGCGTGATCGCATCCTGCCGGTTCGTGCACACACCCGACGACAACCCGAACGGCGTGCCATTGCTGATGCGGATGGCGTCGTCGAGCGTGTCGAAGGTGATGATCGGCGACACCGGTCCAAAGGTTTCCTCGCGCACCAGCGTCATCGACGGATCGACGCCGTCCAGCACCGTCGGCGCATACAACGCGCCCTCGCGCTGATTGCCAATGCGCAGACGCGCCCCGCTCGCCACCGCTTCATTCACGCGCGCTTCGAAAAGCTGCGCCGCGGCGACGTCGATCACAGTGCCCATCTGATTCGATGCATCGAACGGATCGCCGAACGACCATGCGCGCGTCTTCTCGACGACCAGATCGGTGAAATCCGCGGCGATGCTCTTTTGCACGAGCATCCGCTTGACCGCGGTACAGCGCTGCCCGGAGTTCTTATACGAGCCCTGCACGGCGAGCGTCGCCGCGCGTTCGAGATCGGCGTCGTCGAGCACGATCAGCGGATCGTTGCCGCCCAGTTCCAGCACGACGCGCCGGTACGCCGCCTTGCCCGCGATGTATTTGCCGATCGCCACGCCGCCCGTGAACGTGACGAGTTCCGCCAATGGATGCGTGATCAACTCATCGGCGATTTCGCGCGGATCGCCGGTCAGCACCTGTAGCATCGGCGCGGGCAAGCCGGCTTCGTACAGAACGTCGGCGAGATATAGCGCAGAGAGCGGCACCTTTTCCGAAGGCTTCAGCACCACCCGATTGTTCGTCGCCACGGCCGGCGCGATCTTGTGCGCGACCTGGTTCATCGGATGGTTGAACGGCGTAATCGCGACGATCACGCCCGCCAGCGGTTCGCGCTGCGAAAACACGCGCCGTTTCTTGCCATGCGGCGTCAGATCGCAGGAGAAGCTCTGCCCGTCGTCACGCAACGCTTCGATCGACGCGAACTTGAATACATCGGCCACGCGGCCAATCTCATAACGCGAGTCCTGCTTCGACAAACCGGATTCAAGCGAAATCAGGTCCGACGCCTCTTCGGTCCGCTCGCGCATGAGCGCCGCCGCGCGCTCCAGAATCTGCGAGCGTTCATAACGCGTGAGCTGCACCTGATAGGCCGCCGCATACTCGAACGCAGCGCGCACGTCGTCGACGCTCGCCAGCGGGACCGTGCCCACGCGCGTTCCCGTATAAGGATCGAACACATCGAGCGTGCGCGAGCGTGTCACGCGCTCGCCTTTGAGCCGCAGCGCTTCCGCCCGAAAAGCCGGATGGTCCCGCAGCACGGCGTTCATGATGACGACACGCGATTCAGGGCGATGTCGAAGATATCGAAGTTGCGCAGCCTCTTGCCGCCATCACCACGACTGGACGGCAACGCATCGACACGCCGATTGAACAGCAGCGGAACTTCCTGCTCGGAAATCCCGCCATGCGAGCGCAGCGGCACCGTGAGCCCGGACAGATCGTGTTCAGCGCGCCGCGTGCCGAGCACGACATGCTTCGTGCTGACCACGACGATATCGCCGACGCGGTCGTTCGGCAGTTCGAAGCGCTCGCACGCCGCCCGATTGTCGAGCACGGTATCGATTCCCTGCAAGCCGCCGATCCGCTCGATCACCTGCGCGACACTGACATCGCGCGGCAGATAAATCGTCGCGAACGAGCCGAGCGCGCCGTGATGCACCACATAAGGATCCGTGATCGGCAGAATGACGCGCGCGCGGCCGGCGCCGAGCCAGTCGTCCAGCACGTCCTGCAGATAGATCACGTTCGGCTCGCCGGTCTGCGGATCGTGCTTCGCGTTCATGCCGTGGTCGGCGGTCAGGCCGATCACCCAGCCGAGCGCATCGAGCTTCGCGAGGTAGCCGTCCATCATCGCGTAGAACGCGTTCGCGCCCTCGGTGCCCGGCGCCCACTTGTGCTGGATGTAGTCGGTCGTCGACAGATACATCAGGTCGAGTTGGCGCGTTTGCGCGAGCCGCACGCCGGCGGCGAACACGAATTCGGACAGCCCCGCGCTATACACATCGGGCACCGGCAAGCCGACCAGATCGAGCACGTCGCCGATACCGTTTTCTTCGAGCGACACCTTGTCGGCTTTCTCCGCCGAGAAGCAGATGCCCTTCAACTGCCAGCCGAGCAGCCGGCGCAACTTGTCTTTCGCGGTGACCACGGCGACCGCGGCGCCGGCTTCGGCGGCAGCGGCGAGCAAGGTGCCCGCGCGCAGATACGCGGGGTCGTTCATCATCACTTCCGCGCCTTCGCCACCGTTCGCGTCCGGATCCCAGAAGTAATTGCCGCAGATGCCGTGCACCGAAGGCGGCACGCCGCACACAATCGACAGATTGTTCGGGTTGGTGAACGACGGGATCACGCAGTCGCCCTTGAAAGCGCTGCCGCCCTTGAGCATCTTGCCGATGAACGGCGCGACGCCCGCCGCGACCGCCGCTTCGAGATAATCGAATTCGCAGCCGTCGACGCACACCACCACCGTCGGTTGCGAGGGCAGCCGGTAGCTGCGGCCGTTGACTTCGATCGTACGTTCACTTGTATTCGCCATCGTTACCTTCCATGCGTGCCGGGCACGCGCGTTGTAGTCAGTTCGTTGCAACCGTCTCAATCATTCGACGCCGCCGGCATCCGCATCACGTTCGCCGGTTCCGCCGGTTCGCACGCCGCGCGAGCGCGCTGCAAGCCGCCGTTCACGTGCGCATGCATCAGCGCCGCGGCATGCTCGGCGTCGCGCGAAGCCAGCGCCGTCAAGATCGCACGATGCTCGGCCAGCGAGCGCTCCATCGCATCGGCATGCACCACCAGCGCGGCACGTCGAAACAGGCTCAGTTCGCACACCAGCCGCCGGTAAGTCTCATACAGCTTCAAATTGCCCGACGCCGCCACCAGCGCGTCGTGAAACGCCACGTTGGCGCGCGTGTAGGCATCGTGATCCTGGGCATCGAGCGCCGCGCGCATCGCGTCGAGCCAGTCGCGCAATACCGCCAGCTTGCGGGCATCGATACTCGCCGCGAGCATGCGGCACGCTGCCTCTTCGAGCACCGCGCGCACCGCGTAAATATCATCCGCTTCGGCCAGCGACACCGTCCGCACGAACACGCCACGGTTCTTCTCGGTACGCACGAGGCCGACCTGCTCCAGCGCGCGAAACGCCTCGCGCACCGGACCGCGCGACACCTGCAGACGCGTGGCCCAGTCGGCTTCGTTGAGCTTGTCGCCGGGCGCGAGCGCCCCCTCGATGATGTGCCGTTCGATTTCATCGCGAACCAGCGTCGTCAGCGAATGCCTGCGCACAACCTCAATCGGATCGACAGAAGCAGTTTGCATATACTCGGTCATTTTGACAAATTTTGCCACATCGATATGTGTAGGCGCGCCGCTGCGGCACGCCTGCGCACCGCGTCAGAAGTTGCTCGTCAGTCCACCCGACGGCGCGGGACGCGCGCGGCGATCAGCAGCAGCGCAGCGAGCGAGACCAGCAAAAGAATCAGCGACAATGCGGAGGCCGGCAGGTAATAGCCGCGCTCCACCTGGCCGACGACCACGATCGGCACCGTTGCGAATCCCGGCGGATACACAGTCAGCGTGGCGCCGAGTTCGCCGAGCGAGAGCGCGAAGCCCAACGCGAGACTCGCGCGTATCGCCGGCACCAGTTGCGGCAGCACGACGCGGCGCAACACCATGGAAGGCGGCGCACCGAGGCTTGCCGCGGCTTCGCGCAGAATCGTCAGCTCCGGGCGCAACGCGGCGGCGGCGCACCGGTAGCAGAACGGCAGCACCAGCGCCAACTGCACGAAGACGACGATCGCGGCGGAACTCGACAGATCGAACGGTCGCTTGTGATACGCGATCAGCACCGCGAGCCCGAGCACCACGCTCGGCACGCCGTTGGGCATCATCGCAATGGTGTCGACGATGGCGCCAAGACCGCGGCGGTCGCGCCCTTCCAGCGCCAAAGCAAGCCAAAGGCCGAGAATCGTGCCGAGCACCGCGACGCCCATGCCGATTTCGAGGCTGGTCGTGAGCGCGTCGAAGTCGCTCGAACCGAGACGCTCGAACCAGCGCGTGCTGAAGCCGTCGGGCAGGATCGTGCCGGACCAGTGCGCGGCCACGCTCGACAGCGCGACGACCAGCACCGGCAACACGAACAGCCAGAAGCACAGCAACGCGGCAAAGCCGAGAAACAGACCGCCGAGCATGCGCACCACCAGACCGCGGCGCACCGGCCGCGCTTTCTTGTGCATGACCGGCAAAACGGTCGGGTCGAGTTCAACGGCCATGGCCCGCTCCTTTCACCTTGCGACGATTGACCTGGCGGTACAGCGCATAGAGCGACAAAGACATGATCAGCATCACGACCGCGCCGGCGGCGGCGGTCGGCAGATCGAGATCGACGGTGGCGGAACTGTAGATCGCCACCGGCAACGTGATCAGATGCGCGCTACCAAGCACGAGCAGAATGCCGAACTCATTGAGCGTCAGCAGAAAACACAGGATCGTGCCGGCGGCGATGCCCGGCCACGCAAGCGGCAGGATCACCTTGAACGCGACCATCCAGCCACTTGCGCCGAGACTGCGGGCGGCTTCGATCAGACGCATGTCGAGCGTGGCGAACGAAGCCAGCGTGGGACGCACGACGAACGGCGCGTAGAACACCACTTCCGCGAGAATCACGCCGCCCACGCCGAACAGGAAATCGAGCGGCGGCGCCTGCAGATGAAAGAGCCGCTGCAAGCCGATGCTGACGGAGCCTTGCGAGCCGTACAGAAAGATCAGCGTGAAGGCGACCAGAAACGACGGGAACGCGACGAACAGTTCAAGAAACCGCGTGATCATTCGCGCGCCGGGAAACGGCTTGAAGAACAGGATCGACGCGAGCGCCACGCCGAGCAGCGACGCGAGCCCGGCGCTGGCGAACAGAATCCACAGCGTCGTGCCGATCACGCCGCTCGTCTCGGGATTGCCGAAGAACGCCGAATAAGCGTGCAGGCTCAAGCCGTGCGGACCGGTCAGACTCAGCAGCACCAGACGCACGAGCGGATAGACGACCAGCGGCCCGAGCACCACCACGGCGATGAACAGCAGATGCCACTGCGCGGCGCGTTCGCGGCGCTTCACCGCGGCCATATGCGAGGCGGCGCTGGCGCTGCGGCGGGCGTCGGCGGCCGCCGTGCCGAGCGGATTGGGCGTATCAGGGGTTGATAAGGACGACATCGTCAGCCTCATAACGCAGGGAAACACGCGCGCCCTTCTCCGGCATCATGCCGTGGGCACGCTGCATGGTGACGAGCACCGGCTCGTTGGGCATCGCATCCAGTACGACGGATACCGACAACACCGCGCCATACCATTCGACCGAGGCGATCGCGCCGTGCAACTGCCCTTCGCCGAGCGGCACGATCCGCAGCGCCTCAGGGCGCAGACAGGCCACGCGGCCGCGCTCGTTGTAGCGTGGGTCGCTCATGCTGAACGCCACCTGCGGCGGCAACAGATTGGCCGTGCCAAGATAACGCGCGACAAAGCCGTCGGCCGGCGTGTCGTACAACTGTTGCGGCGTGCCGAGTTGGGCGATGCGGCCTTCGCGCATCAGCAGCGTGCGGTCGGACAGCACCAGCGCGTCGTCCTGATCGTGCGTCACGCAGACGATCGTCAGATTCGGCAGGCGCTCATGCAGCGCCTTGAGTTCGGAACGCACCGAGGCGCGCAGATTGGCGTCGAGTGCGGAAAGCGGTTCGTCGAGCAGCAGCACATCGGGCTCGATCACGAGGGCGCGCGCAAGCGCCACGCGCTGCTGCATGCCGCCCGACAACTGCGCGGGCATCACGTGACCGGCGTCGCCGAGTTGCACCAGTTTCAGCGCGTCGGCGACGCGTCGCGCGACATCTTTGGACGGCGTGCGGCGCGCGCGCAACCCGAAGGCCACGTTCTCGAACACCGACAGATGGGGAAACAGCGCATAGCTCTGGAACAGCAGGCCGAGATTGCGCTTGTGCGGCGGCACATGCGTGAGATCGTGACCGGCCACGGTCAGCGTGCCGGCCAGTCCGTCCGCTTCGATAAACCCGGCGATGAAACGCAACAACGTCGTCTTGCCGCAGCCGCTGCGGCCGAGCACCGTGAGCAGTTCGCCGCGCTGGATGGTCAACGAGAGATCGTCGAGCACCGTGCGCGAACCGAAGCGCACCGTCAGATGATCGATCTGCACGCCGCCCGGCGTAGTCGAACGCGTGGCATCGAGCGCGTCCGGTGAGGCGCCGAGCGCGCCTGGTTGAGCAAGACTGGCCGTGTTCACCGGGTTCACCCTCCAACTTGATTAATGCTGACGCGGCGCCTCGGGAGTCCGCAGGCGCCGCCTGATTCCGCGACGTCACTCAGTCACGTGACCGAGTGCGTCGACTACGCTACGCACAACGGCTTACTTCGGCTTGACCACTTCGAGCTGCTTGCCCGACGAACCGATCACATCGCTCTTCCAGCGCGCCGTCCAGTCGGCCTTCTTCGCCATCACCTGGTTCCAGTCCACCGGAATCAGCTTCACGCCCGCGATCGCCTGCTTGACGGCTTCGCCGTTCTTGCCGGTGAGCGGCACGTCGGAGCGGCCCGGAATGCCGAAGATGTCCGGCACCTTCGCCTGCACTTCCTTCGACATCAGGTAGTCGATCAGCTTCTTGCCTTCCGCCTGGTTCGGGCCATTCTTGATCAGGCCGATTGCGTACGGCAGCTGGAACGTGGTCGGCTGGCCGCCTTCGTGCGCGAGGAAAATCGGCTTGAGCGACAGGCCGCCGTTGGCCGCGTCGTCCAGGTCCATTTGCAGGTCGCCGTTGGCAATCGCGATTTCGTTACGCGAGAGCAGCACGTCGAGGTAGCCCGTGCCCTTGGTGTGGAACTTGGCGCTGTTTTCGAGCTTCTTCAGATACTCAAACGCCTTGTCTTCGCCCATCAGCGACGAGGTCAGGATGATCACGGCCATGCCGTCGCCCGCCGTGGCCGGGTTCGAGTAGGCGACCTTGCCGCTGAAGTCGGGGTGCAGCAGGTCAGCAAAGGTCTTCGGCTGGGTCTTGGTGACTTCCGGGTTGATCGCGAACGAAAAGTAGTTGTTCACGAAGGTCGCCCACGCACCGTTCGACGCCTTGGCGATCGCCGGCACGTTCTTGTAGTTGGCACTCTGATAAGCCTGCAGCAGGCCGCTCTGGTCGGCTTGCTGGATGAACGGCGGCAGCGTGACGAGCACGTCGGCCTTCGGCTGATCCTTTTCGATGGTGGCGCGGTTCACCACTTCGCCGCTACCCGCCGTGACGATGTTGACCTTCACACCTTCCTTCTTTTCGAAGGCCGGCAGCACGTCCTTATAGAGGTTCTCGAGGCCGTCGGCGGTGTACAGCACCACGGCGTCGGCCGCGTGGGCCTGCATGGCCATGCCGCCGAATGCCGCCGCGGCGACCAGCGCCGGCAGCAGTTTGCGTACGAGGCCGGCCGTGGCGTGAAGGGAATTCGTCTTTGTCATGTCGCTTTCTCCGAAAGGCAAAAAACCAGACGGTCGGGATATCCCGATACCTGTTGTGATTGAACGGCGGTAGCGCCGCGCCGCTTGCGTGTTGCCCGCATCAAGCTGTCGTGCAGTTTCATGCGGATTGCAGATTGCCAACAACTTTGCTGCCTCTTGTTGCCTCTTCTCCAGCCTGACTCACAGCCCAGCCATGACACTCGCGCTGCCGGCCATGCCTGAGTGGGCACGGCAAGGATCACAGGTTTCCGTGACAACGCCATGACGATTCTGCAGAGTTCCAACAAATGACACAATTCGCCAATAATATCCAAATCAATCTTTTTTTCGTCGCCCGGCTTGGGGGCGACTCTTGTTCAGACGATGACGGAGGCTTGTGTGATCCTTGGAAACGACCCAATCCTGTTGACCCCGGGGCCGCTCACCACCTCGCCGCGGACGCGCCAGGCGATGCTGCGCGACTGGGGTTCGTGGGACGCCGCGTTCAACCGCATGACCCATAGCGTGTGCGCCGACCTCCTGCGGATCGTACATGGCGAAAACGACTATGTTTGCGTACCGCTTCAAGGCAGCGGAACGTTCGCGGTCGAAGCGGCCCTCGGCACGTTGGTGCCGCGTCAAGGCTGTGTGCTGGTTCCGAACAACGGCGCGTATTGTGCCCGGCTGATCAAAATATTGCAGCGAATGGGCATCGCTTACATCGAATTGGCGTTGCGCGAGGACGAACCCGTCAGCGCCGCCGCCATTGAAGACGCCTTCAATCGCGAATCGCGCATCAGCCACGTCGCGCAAGTGCATCCGGAAACGAGCGCCGGCCTGCTCAATCCGCTCGACGATATCGCCGCGGTGTGTCAGCGGCACGGCAAGAGCCTGATCGTCGACGCCATGAGTTCGTTCGGCGCGTTGCCGATCGACCTGCGGCGCGGCGGCATCGACGCGTTGATCTCGGCGAGCGGCAAGTGCCTCGAAGGCGTGCCGGGTATGGGCTTCGTGATTGTGCGGCGCAGCGTGCTGGAGGACAGCGAAGGCCGTTCGCCGTCGCTTGCGCTGGATCTGCACGATCAATATGTCTATATGCGGAAGACTACGCAGTGGCGCTTCACGCCGCCGACTCACGTGCTGGCCGCGTTGCGCGAGGCGCTCGACCAGTTCATCGCCGAGGGCGGCCAGCCGATGCGCGGCGCGCGTTATGCACGCAACTGCGAAGCGTTGATCAGCGCAATGAAGGCGCTCGGCTTCGAGCCGTTTCTGAAGCCCGAGGTGCAGGCGCCGGTGATCGTCACCTTCCATGCGCCGCGCGACCCGGCCTGGCATTTCGCGACGTTCTATGCCGCCGTGCGCGAGGCCGGCTACGTGCTGTACCCGGGCAAGCTGACGCAGGTGGAAACGTTCCGCGTGGGATGCATCGGCGCGATCGATGCGAACGAACTTCACAACGCGGTGGCCGCGATCGGCCGCACGCTCGAGCGGCTGGGTATCCGGGTGAAATAGTTGGGCAAGTCGCCGCGCGCTCAGGCGATCAGGATTTCCGGGCCATGCAACGTGATCGCCTTGCCGAGCGTGCGCTCGGGAGCCAGTTCGGTCACCAGATAACGGGCCGACTCGATACCGTTGATGCGCACTGGCGTCACGCGGCCGAATTTCGAATGGTCGGCGACAATCACCACCGTGTCGGCCGCGGCGATCATGCGGCTGCGCACCTCGGCGGCCATGCGGCTGTAGTCGGTCAGATAGCCATCCGGCGAAATCCCGCCTGCGCCGATGAAGGCAAAGTCCGCGTGGTACTGCGTCAGTTGATGGACAGTGTCGAGCCCGAAAGTGGCGTCTTCGATATCCGACAGTTCGCCGCCCAGCAGCGTGACGCGATTGTCGTTGCGGCGGCCGAGCAGCAGCGCGATCCGCCAGTCGTTCGTGTACACCGACAGACGATGCCGGTCGAGCAACGCTCGCGCCACCGCTTGCGTGGTGCTGCCGGAATCGATGATCAGGGACGCGCCGTCCGGCACGAACTCCGCCGCGCGCTCGCCGATGGCGCGCTTCGCGCCGGCATTCGCCGCTTCGCGGGTATCGAGGTCGGGCTCGCGCCGGTCGCTCGACAGCGCGCCGCCGTGAGTCGTGACCAGCAGGCCGCGCCCGGCCAGCGCGTTGAGGTCACGGCGAATGGTCTCGCGCGACACGTTAAGTTCGCGCACCAGCTCCGCGACCGAGAGCGCGCCCGTTTTGGCGACTTGCGCCAAGATGTATTGGTGACGTTGTTCTGCGAGCATCGATGAAAGGCCGGAAGCCGGCACGCTGGGGTTTCGCCACGGTTGGAGAAGGCCGGCGTATTGTATTACGCGTCGCGCGGCGATGCTCCTCTCGACGCGCTTACCTGCTAACCTGAACGCCCTGGCCGTGCGCGAATGTCCCGCGATAGTCGTGGACGCCGCAGGTCCGTCACCCGAACTGCCGATGCCGCCACTGTTTCGCCGTCTACTGTTGCTGTTCCACGCGTTGCGCTACGGCGCGCGCCTGATCTGGCTTGCCGCGCCGGCAGACCACAAACTGCACTGGATGATCGATCTGGCCGGCCGTTTGCACGCGGCCGAGCGTAGTGGCAAGAGCCTGAGCGGCGTGCTGCCGGCGCTCGGACCGCTCGCGGGACGGTTCGCGCAAACGCTGGCCGAACGGCCCGAACTCGCAACCGGCACTTTGCACGACGCCATCGACGCGATCGATCACATGGAAGCGCCGCTGCCGCCGCGCGAGTCCGCGGAGGCGCTCGCGCGCGCCTTCGGCAGGCCGCTCGCCACGCTGTTCAGCGCCGTGGATCTGGTGCCGGTGCGCGGCGGCTTCGCCGAGCAGACGCATCTCGCGCGGCTGCTGGTGCCGGTGAACGGTCACTACGAAGTGGCGATCAAGCTGGTGCGCGCCGATCAGTTGCAACAGATCGGCGACGAACTCGCGCTGCTGCGCTGGGTCGCGCGCTGGCTTGAAAAGTTCTCCGGCACCGCGCGCCGCCTGCAACTGCACACGCTGGCGCAGACCTTCACCGACGACATCCTGCGCCGCTTCGATCTGCGCGCCGAAGCCGCCAATCTCAGCCAGACCGGCCATCACTTCGATGGCGACAAGCGTATCGTCGTGCCCAACGTGATCTGGGACCTCTGCACCAACTACACGCTGACGATGCAGCGCGTCAGCACCTTGCCGGCGAGCGATCTGCCCGGCCTGCACGCGCATCACATCAAACTCGCGCCGCTGGCCGCGCATATCGTCGAAGTGGTCACCGAGCAGGCGTTCGAGCATGGCTTTTTTCACGCCACGCTCGACGCCCGCCGCGTGCGTGTGAGCATCGAACCGGACACGCTGGGGCGACTCGTGCTGGCGGAATTTTCGATCATGTCGAGTCTCTCGACCGGCGAGCGCGAGTTCTTCGTGCACGGCGCGACCGCGCTGTTCGACCAGGACTACGGGCGGCTCGCCGAAATGCATCGCGATGCCGGGCACGTGCCGCACGACACGCGCGCCGAGCTGCTCGAAGCCGAGTTGCGCACGCGCGCCGAAGCGCATTTCGCGGCCGAGCCCGAAGACCGTTCGGCGGGTTCGCTGTTGGATCATCTGTTGCATGCAGTACATCCGTTCGAGGGCGCGGTGCCTGGACGGCTCGCGACCGCGCAGCGCTCGTTTCATCAAGCGGAAATGCTGGCGCGCGCGCTGCATCCCGGCGTGGACACGTGGAATATCACCCGCGGCGTGCTGGCGGATATCGCGCGGCGCGACATCGATCACCGCGGCTGGATCAAACGGATTGGACGCGAGCTGCCGCATCTCGCGCATATGCTGCCGCGGGTGCCGCAACTGGCGGTTCGCTATCTGCAACACGAGCATGATCGTGCGCGCTCGCCGCAGCAGAATGCGCAACTGATGGCGGAGATCGGCCGCGAATACCGGCGCACGCGTGTGCTGCTGTGGGCGTGTGCAGTGTGCGGCGGCGTACTCGGCGCGGGGACCGTGTTGCTGATGTGGTGATGGCGTCGGCTCGCGGCTCAAACCACACTCTGCCAACCCGTTTCGCCGGTTGCAGCTTCGAACAAGACACGCGTCGCGTCCGCGGAGAAGATGGCGGCTTTTCACCGACTCGTTTCCGATGCTCGCTTCCTTCATCGCCGCGGTTTTCGTCGTTTTGTGGTCAACCGGTTTCGTGGTCGCCCGCGCGATCACGCCGTACGCCGATCCCAATCTATTCCTGCTCGCGCGCTTCGGCGGCACGGCGCTGATCTTCGCGCTGGCTGCGCTGATTGCACGCGCCGCGTGGCCGAGCGGCCGCGACTTCGGCAAACATCTGGTGGCCGGCGCGCTACTGCAAGGCGTCTATCTCGGTGCCGGCTACTGGGCCGTCGCGCAGGGCTTGAGCGCCGGCGTGATGGCCTTGCTCGGCGCGCTGCAACCGCTCGCGACGGCCGCCGTCGCGGCGCCGCTCTTCGGCGAGCGGCTGTCGCGGCGTGGCTGGGCCGGCATGGCGCTCGGCCTCGCCGGCGTGGTGCTGGTGCTCGAACCGAAGCTGGCGGCGGCCACCGCACCGACGGCCCACGGCAGCGCGCCCGGTTGGCTGGTCGTGCTGATCTCGATTGCCGCGATCGGCGCGATCACAGCGGGCACGCTGTTTCAGAAGACTTCGCTGGCCAAGGCCGATATTCGCAGTGCGAGCGCGGTGCAGAATTTCGGCGCCGCGCTCGTCGCGGCCGTACTTGCGCTGGCGCTCGGCGAACATCGCTGGGTTGCGTCGCCCGCGTTGTGGGGATCGCTCGCGTGGGGCATCGTGATGCTCTCCGGCATCAGCGTCACGTTGCTGGTGTGGATGGTCAGACGCGGCGACGCGGCGCGCGCAACCGCGCTGATGTTCCTCGCCCCGCCGCTCGCCGCGCTTCAGGGTTATGTGGGGTTCGGCGAGACGCTGTTGCCGTTGCAGGTCGTCGAGTTCGTTGTGGCACTGGTGGGCGTGTTGTTGGCCCGCTCGTGATGGGCGGCGCGGTTGGGATGGGCGGCGTGATCGCGATGAGTGGGACGCTCGAGCTGAACCGCGCGGCCGCGAATCAATCCGCCGTGTCCGCCCCGGCCGGCACTTTGGCGCGCGCATTGCCGCCGGGCGCGGGCGCCCACGCGGGACGGCTCTTGCGCGCGGAATCCACGACGGCGATGTAACGCCCGGCCCACGGCATCACCTGTCGGTCGCTTTTCAACACCCACAGCGATTTACCCGACTCAACGAGCGACTCATATTCGGCATCGAGAATGCCGTAGTGGTCGATAAACGAATTGAGCGACGCGGGAATGCGCACGCAGCCCTTCGAATGACGAATGCCGAGCAGCGATTCAAGGCGATCGGGGTCGGTGGCGTGCATCTGGAACCGCATCTGCGACATGCCGCCCTTCCCCCAGCCGCGCTCGCCCTGCGCCCAGCCGAGGTCGAAAATTCGCATGTCGCGCTTGCCGTAGCCGCGAATATGGTTTTCGTTCTGCGTGCCTTCCGAACGGAAATCCATGTTGGCGGGTGTATGTTCGAACACGCCGAGCGGCGTGATGAAGTGGTCATACTCGCCCGGCCGCCCCGTCGAAACCGGCGACGCGCCGATCATCTGCCAGGTATCGGCCGGCGCGGTGCGAAAATAGATGAAGAGCGCCTGCATGTTGGCGTTGCGATCGACCAGCACGACATACTCGCCCGACAGATCGCCCAGCACGTGCGCGCCGAGCGCGGCTTGCAGCCGATTGGCATAGGCTCGCTGATCCGCGGCCGGCACTTTCAGCTTGCGCGTGACGTTCTGCGCGAACACGTCCCGCAGCATCAACGCGCGACGCGGATCGACCACGCCGGCGGCATCAGGCGCTGCGACAGCGGACGCATTGACGGCGGCCACCGGACGATTCGCCGGATTCGGCGCAGCTGCGGCAACGGGTGCCGAAGCTGCGATCGCCGCACCGCATGACAACGCGCACAATGCGGCGCTCAACGCACGCATCAAACGGCGAAAGGAAGGCAATATGCGCGCGACGCTGCGCACGGAAAGCGGATACGACAAACACACCGCGTCGCGCGGACGATTGACCGACGCGAACGTCAGACGGTCCAGTACAGGCTGGCCAGGCCGGTTGGGATGGTTCATCGCGTATTTGAGCAAACCTGATTATTATTGACTGCTCGCCGGCTCATGCGGCGCTCTCGGAACGAGGATGTTACTAAGCACATTGCGATCTGTCGATGAAGATTCGACGATTCACGGATATCGCCGTAATAGCCGGGCACCTTGCCGATCAACGTGGCAGATTAAAAGCGGCGCCAAGGTGAATTAAAGCCGGCCCATTCACCGTTCGACATTTGCGCGAGCGCGCAAGGAGCAAAGAGGACATCATGACGCAACACGATCCGGTTGCACGCCAGGCAAGCATCTCCAAGGAAATGCACATCGGCGCCGAGTTCGACGCAGCGCACGAAATCGAGCGCCGGGTCGCTTTTCTCGCGAATTACCTTCGCAGCAGCGGCCTGAAAACGTATGTGCTCGGGATCAGCGGCGGTGTGGACTCGACCACTGCCGGCCGGCTTGCGCAACTCGCGGTCGAACGGTTGCGCGCCGAACATTACGATGCGCGCTTCGTCGCAATACGACTGCCTTACGGCGAACAGAAAGACGAAGCCGATGCGCAGCAGGCCTTGCGATTCATTCGCGCGGACGAAAATCTCGCCATCGATATCAAAGCCGCCGCCGATGCCATGCTCACCGCGCTCGCACACAGCGGCGTGCTATACAAGGATGAATCGCAACAGGACTTCGTACACGGCAATATCAAGGCACGGCAGCGCATGATCGCGCAGTACGCGGTAGCCAGTGCGCGAGCCGGCGTGGTCATCGGCACGGATCACGCGGCCGAGTCGGTGATGGGCTTCTTCACGAAGTTCGGCGACGGCGGCGCCGATGTGCTGCCGCTCGCCGGGCTCAACAAGCGTCGCGTGCGTGCCGTGGCCAAGGCACTGGGCGCACCGGAAACATTGGCGCACAAGGTGCCGACCGCCGACCTCGAAATGTTGCGTCCGCAACGGCCCGATGAGGATGCCTATGGCATTCCGTACGACGCTATCGACGACTTTCTGGAACGCAAACCCGTGAGCGATGCGGCGCGCGCGACCATCTTGCGTTTTTACGACGCCACGCGTCATAAACGGGCGTTGCCGTACACGCCGTTCGATTGGCCGGCACAGACAAGCGGAGATTGATAAGGCGACGGAGGTGCAGTTGATGCGCTGAATGCGCCGAGGTCGGCGCGTGGGCAATCCGCAGACCGAGGCGCGCTTTCTTCGCGCGCCACTCGCGGGCTCGATGACCGCGTCAGGTCACTCAGCCGCAGGCGGTTCGTCGGTGAACAGATCGGCGCTGGCTTCCAGCGTCTGCCCGCCCAACTGCTTGCCGTGAATCTGCCGCGCAATCACATCGCCCACGTAGGGCACGTCGGCGTCCAGTTCGATCGTGGCGTAGGCGCTGGGCTTGCCGGCGTCGACCACCTCGATGTTTTTCGCGTAATGCCCAAGTTCGTGCTTGAGGAATTCCCGCACTTCCTGCTCGCTGCACGATTCCGCGATATTGCGCACGATCAGGTTCATGCGGCCTACCCCCGGCGCGCGTTGCGGCCCGTGCCGCGATCCGCGGACTGCACGCGCACGGGGCGCAAGGCAGCACGCTGTTTCGCCTGCTCGGCAGCAAGCTGGCGGATCACTGCCGCGCCGGCGGCGCCCAAAGCGGCCAATGACAAAAAGAAGGCGACCATTTAATTCTCCCCTGCGAAATTCGTCCTGTTTTCAGGATAGCCATAATCGACAGCAAAAGCGATGCAACACGGTGTCGTCAAAAAGACGGACTTGAAAAATCTCCGTCAATGCACTGTACCTGAATAAGCGGCGATAAAAATAGCAAAACAGCTGTTCATTTTGCGGTACAGGCGCAGCAAACGCGTTGAATGCAGACGTGGACTGCAAAAACCGGGCCGCGACACGCATCGCCACGGCATCCTGCCGGGGACCTACGCAAAAGGCGGACTGCTCCTCGTGATCAGTCCGCCGCTTGCACGTTGGCCGAACTGACCCACCATGTGTTCTTGCCCTGCGGCAGTTGAACCAGCACTGCGGACGGGTCATCGACGCCGTCGTCGGCGACTTCACATACCGCGAGGCCATCCGGCAGGCGCTTCACCTCGCCCGCCGACTGCAACAATGCAACCCGTTGCGCGCTCAACGGCCGCAACTGGCGGTACACGTCAAAGCTGATGGCCGCCGGCACGTCGCCGCGAATCTGCAACGTGTCGGCATGGCCGCAGTGCACCGACTCGGCGGCGAACACGGCGGTAGTGCCGAACAGGCAGCCGAAGGAAAGCGCCATGGCGGCAAGACGTGAATGGATCATGATGACTCTCCGAAAACCAGATGGGGCCACGGCTCGCTAGTTGCAAGCCGGGCGGTTGAATAAATGCGAATGAACGAAACAGGCGGCCACAGACGAGGCAGCCGCCTTCATGGCGGGTTGTCGCGTCCGGCGCCACGGCCGTTGTCGCCACTGGTGGCGACGTCGAGTCGGCGTACGTCGCACGACGTCTGACTAAAGCCCGAATAAACCACCGACCAATTGCCGACGATCGCGGCTTGCGCTTCGGCGAGGCTCAGTTTGCCTTCGCAGACACAGCGCTTGAGCATGACCGCCGCGCGCGCCTTGCGGCGCTCGCCCTGGTGGCCCGCCCATGGCAGAAGATCGAGATTGGCGGGAGCGTCCGGCGAGCCGCCGAGCACGATCGGCACGCGCCGGTCGAGCGCGAAGTTGACGCCGTTGTTCGCGCCGATGCCGCGCGCGGCAAGCATGCGGTCTTTGTGCGCCATCAGTTCGTCGAGCGGCGGCGCAACCGCATCCGCGTAACCTGGGCGGCAAATCGTCTCCGCCACCGATCGCTGCGTGACACGTTCGTCGAGCATGCCGGCGCTCTGCGCGCGGGCGTCGCCGATGCGTAGCGCGAGCAGCGCCGTGAAGCCAAGCGCAAGGGCCAGGCGCGTGTTGCGCTGGGGACGCGCAACGTCGCACCGGCGCGTGAGCGCCGGCAGAGCCGTTTCATGCGTACTGCTGGTCGGGTCGCCGGAATGGTGAGTGCGACGCCTGTCTGCAATGCCTGCGTTCATTCGTCGGCGCGCCGGGAGCGGCGCGCAATAGTTCAATTCGCAGACTGATTAAAACACATTCAATATGCTTAAGTAAAAAAAGCTCGCTTATGCGTGCGGCGCGCAGCGAATGCATATGCCAGATTTCGCAAGCTGATGGCAGCGGCAACGCCACCACTTACGCGGCCGCGAGTCCGCATTCGCCGCGCGGCGCCCTCCACCCATCAACAGCGCCATGCAAGGCACGCCGCGTGCGCGTCGCGGCTACGACGCGCCGGGTCGATCCATCATCGCCGGCTACTTCGGCACACGCGCTTGCAGAGCGCGGATACGGAGTAGCGCCTGCGTGTTGGACACCGTCGTGTCGTACATCTTCGCGAGATCGGCCTTGAGCGCGGTGCGCGATCCACCGTCGAGATAGACCATATGCCCCGACGGATAAAAGCGCGCCGACAGGTTCTGCCGAACCTGCTGACTGAGCAGCGGCATTTGCTGCAGATCGAGCACGGTCTGATAAAACGGCGTCACGTAGTCGAAGAAGCCATTCGCCGACAGCACCTTCAGGTCGGGATTGAGCGCCATCACGGCGGCCAGGTCGCCGGCCGTGTACAGAATGACGTTGCCTTTCGCGTCGACGCCCTTCTGCGCACCGGTCGGATCGATATGACTGAAGTCCCAGTACTGAAAGGCCTGGTCGTTCAGATCCGTGAACGACGAATTCGACGTGTACTTCAGCTGCTCGTTCAGATACACGTTCCACATCGTCGTGTAGACGCCGGTGACGGCCGTCATGGTCGGGTCGTTGCCGCCGGAATTCGGGTCGATCTTGCCGGCGATGCCCGTGCCGATCGCTGTCACCCGTCCGTCGTACTCTCCGAGCGCAAGACCTTTGGATTTCAGCAGCGTGGTCAGGAACAGCGAATTGCCCCGGCTGTCGTACGACGCGATGTCCAGACTCCACGCGAGCAGGGTCGTTTTGTCGATGCCGGTGTATTCGCTGACCTTTTCGACCGTTGCCGTGTCGGTAGTCGGAAACTTACGCAAGGCGGCCAGATAGTCGGTGCGCGCGAACTGCGCGACTTCTTCGGCGAACGTGCCGAGATCGGTCGGGCGCGGCGCGATGCCGAGCTTCTTGTGATACCACGCGTCCGCGGCCGCCGTGGGCAGCACGCCGACCGGGTTGCCGGCCTGCGTGTAGTCGAGAATCGACGATTGCAGCGTAATGCCGTTCAGATCCACGCCGTCTTCGTGCAAGCGGTAAGCGAGCACGCAACTGCGCGCCGTGCCGTACGACTCGCCGAACAGATATTTCGGCGAATTCCAGCGGTTGTTCCTGGTCAGAAAACGCTTGATGAACTGCTTGATCGCGTCCGCGTCCTGGTCGACGCCCCAGAAGTCACGGTTCTTCTTCGGCGCGATCGCCGCCGAGTAGCCGGTGCCGACCGGGTTGATGAAGACGAGGTCGCTCTTGTCGAGCAGGCTGTCCGGATTGTCTTCCATCGAATACGGCGCGGGTGGCGTGAAGCTCGGCATCGACGTCTTGATGCGGCGCGGCGCGAACGAGCCCAGCAGCACGAACACCGACGACGAACCCGGGCCGCCGTTATAGAAGAACGTCACCGGCCGGGCTTCTTCCTTCTGGTTGTCCTGCGTGAACGCCACGTAGAACATCCTGGCTTCCGGCTTCGAACTGCTCGGGTCGACGATGACGAGGTGGCCCACCGTCGCCGTGTAGTTGATCTTGTGTCCACCGATGTTGATCGAATGATGCGTGATCGCGGCACTTTCATCGGTCTCGGTGACGGAATCGTCCGGCCCGTTGCCGTAGGCGACCGGATCGAAGAACGGCTGATCCTTGGCCTTATGCGGCGCGCTGGCCGGCGCGGGCGCGGGCGACGGGACGCCCGAAGCATGCGAATTGTGCGAAGGCTGCGGACTAACAGAAGCTGACTCGGTATTCGTCATGATCGCTCCATGGGTTCGTTCACGTCCTGTATGCCGCCCCTAAGGAGACCTCCTTCGGGGCGTGTCTTGCAGACTATAGTGCGGCCGCCACCTTCTGACCATTGGGACTGCCGAGGCCCGTGCAGGCATCCCAACCTGCGGATGCCGCGAAACTGCCGTTGTTGCCTTGCGTGATGTCGTTGCACGCGCCCTTCGCCTTATACAGCTTGGGGTTGATGAATCCGGCCGGCTGCCCTTTAGCCGCATTGATGCGCGCGATCAGCGCGGCCCACAGCGGCGCGACCGCACTGGTGCCGCCGATCACTGTCTGCGTTCCGTCGATCAATACACTGTAGCCCGTCACCGGCGAAGCGTCGCCGGCCACGTCCGGCACGCCGCGCCCGCTGAGCGCCTTCTTGCCGCCGCCCGACGACGTGGCGGACAAGCCCTTCTGCCACGTCGGCACCGGGAAGGCGTGGCTCACCCCTCCACCGGTCGCGCCGCCCTGCGCACCGTCGTTCCAGACCGCCTCGTGCGAGATCGAGGTGCCCGAGGCAGTGAGGCTCGTGCCGCCGCAGGCCAGCACGTAAGGGCTCGACGCCGGGAAGTCGACCTGATCGCCGCTCAACGCGCCGTCGCTCGAACCGCTGTCGCCCGACGCCGCGCAGACGGTCACGCCGAGGGCCGCTGCCGTTTGCAGCACGCTGTTGAAGGCCTGCAACGACTGGCTGGTCCAGTTCGACTCCGGCCCGCCCCAACTGATCGAAATCACCGACGGCTTGTTGGCCGTGTCGTGCACCGCGCGGCTCACCGCGTCGATGAAGCCGGCGTCGCTGTTCTGAGTGAAATACACCGCGATCGTCGCGCCGGGCGCGATCGCGCCGACGATTTCGATGTCGAGCGTAACTTCGCCGTCCGGCCCGTTCGGATCGCCGGTCGGCTGATTGCTGCCCTGATCGACGCCGACCGATTTCACCGTGGGCGATGCGACGCCGAGGCTCGCGAAGTAGGACTTGAGGTCGCTGGTGTTATACCCGCCGCCCAGTTCGATGATGCCGACGCACTGGCCGCCGCCGTCGCCTTGCGGAAAGTGGTAGAGCGACGCGAGCTGCGGCGGCGTGAACGAAACCTGATGACCGCGGGCCGGCTGGAACGGCGGCCGGATGCGAAAGTGCGGACGCGCCTGCGGCCGGTTGTCCAGGCCAAGAACGGCTTCCACCACGCCGTGCAGATCGTCCGGCACGCTGATCGTGCCGGTGCGGCCACGGAACTGGCCGGACGTGTGGTGTTCGTAATGTTCGAGCTTGACGGCGAACGCATCCTGGAACTGGGCAATCGTGCCGCTCAGAAGGACCGAGCGCGCGGCCGGATCGTCGCGCACCACCGTCAAGCCGTGCGCGGCCGCAAAGGCCTTGACCTTGGCGATGTCGGCCGGCGCGGCGCCGTAATCCCTGGCGAGCGCCTCGCGCGACAGCGGCTTGACGCCGGGATCGCCTGCCTCGATCTTGCTCATCAGCGCGTCGAACTGCGCCTGCTGCTGACGGCGCAACATGACGAATACTTCGATCCGCTCCGCCGGATCGCATTGCCCCACGACTTTCGAACCCTGTTCCACTGTTCGCTCACTGCCTGGCAGCGGGTGCTTATTGACCATGATCTCGACCCTCCAGTTAGCGTGACGGCGCGTTCCACGGAGTGGACCTCGCACGCCACGCGCCTGCACAACCTCATCGCCTGAAGCCGGCGGCAAGTTGCTGTTTCAAGGACTTCGCCAAACCGTCCGACCAATCCATTCAAACACAGTTCCGGCATGCGCGGCAGTTATCCGAATGGCTAACGCCGCGCTCGTCAATACGCACTCTGCGCCGCTCGCGCTATGATGCTGCAGCGGCAATCCAGCCGCTACATTGCCTCGCGCGCCATCCGCGCGCACGATCGAAGAATCAGAGGAAGTCCCATGTCAATTTCGATGTATCAAGCATCACTGCCCGTGTTGATCCGCGGCCTGACGAACCTGCAGGTCATCCTGGGCAAAGCCGAAGTGCACGCTGCCGAGAAACAGATCGAGCCTTCGGTGTTCACGACCGCCCGGCTCGCACCGGACATGCTGCCGCTGGTGCGCCAGGTCTATATCGCGAGCGACACCGCGAAGGGCTGCGCCGCCCGTCTCGCCGGCGTCGAAGCGCCGAAATACGAAGACGTCGAACAGACCTTTGAAGAACTGATTGCCCGCCTTCAAAAGACGATTGATTATCTGAAGGAATTCAATGGTGAGCAGATCGACGGCTCGGAAGAACGCGCGATCACGCTGAAGATGCGCACGGGTCCGATCGAGTTCACGGGCCTGTCGTATCTGCTTGGTTTTGTGCTGCCGAACTTCTATTTTCATGTCACGACGGCGTATGACATTCTGCGTCACAACGGCGTCGAACTCGGCAAGCTCGACTATCTCGGCGGCATCAGGTGAAGGGAGCGCCTGCATGGCGCTCGAGGTTTGCGCGGATGCGGCAATGAGCGCTCGGCGAGCGCTCATTGCGAGCTGCAGCGACGGTGCGTGAGCGTCGCCCCGGCAAGCTCAAACGCGCGGCTGGAACGCGATGATCGCCATGCCGGCCAGCGTGAAGGCCGCGCCTGCCGCGTCCCACAGCGTGGGCCGCACCTTGTCGACGCACCATAGCCAGGCAATCGCCACCGCCACGTACACACCACCGTAAGCCGCATACACGCGGCCTGCGGCGGTGCCGTGCAGGGTCAGCAGCCAGGCGAACAGCGCGAGGCTGAGCGCACCCGGCACCAGCAGCCAGATCGAGCCGCCCTCTTTCAGCCAGCGCCACGGCAAATAGCAGCCGACTATTTCAGCAACGGCGGTCACGGCATAAAGCAGAAAAGTTTTCATTGAGAGTGAAGTGAGTGATGTGTTGCCACTGATAAGCTGTGGCTCTCTATTGGCTTTATTAACACAATCACTTTGCGTGCGGGCATGGCGCGTGCGAGAGTCCTCGCATTCTCTTCAATCGCATTTCGCCATGAGCATCGCGTCACCCTGCATCGACATCTGCAAGTTCGACAGCAAGACTGGCTTCTGCATCGGCTGCCTGCGCACGCGCGATGAATGCAAAAGCTGGAAAAAGATGAAGGACAAGCATCGCAGGAAAATCATCGAGGACCGCTCACGGCGCGAGCATAAGCTGAGCAAGTAAGCAGCCCTTCTGTTGCGTGGTTCGCCGCCTGGCTTCCCACGTACGCGTCCTGTCCTGTCAGTCCAGCGAGAGCCGCAACGCGAAGCCGATCAGCGCGGCCGAGAATGTCCAGCGTTGCAGCGTTTGCGCAAGCGGATGGGCCCGCATCCAGTCGGCGATCCGCGCGGCGCCGACCGCGTACATCACGTCGAAACAGGCGCCGATAGCGAGCAGCACCAGACCGAGTTCGACCATCTGCAAGGCCACCGGCCCCGCCTCCGGACGCACGAACTGCGGCAGCAGCACTGAACAGAACAGCAGCGCTTTCGGGTTCAGCAAGTTGGTCAGCAGGCCTTTGACAAACGCAGCCCGCAGCGGCCGCGATTCCACGCTCGCAATAGCACCCGCGCTCGCGCCCGCCGTCGCGCTATCAGGCAGCGCAAACACCGGCAAACGAAAAATCTGGATGCCCACCCACGCGAGGTACGCCGCGCCGCCATAGCGCACCACGTCGTACAGCCACGGTGCGCTGCGCAACAGCGCGGCCACGCCGCATGCCGAGAGCGTGACGTGCGTCGCGCGCGCGAGGCCCAGGCCGCCGGCAGCCGCGAAACCACTGCGCACGCCACGACCGATACTGGTTTGCAGCACCAGCGCCATGTCCGGCCCGGGCACGGCGTAGACGACGAATAACGCTGCGATATAAACGGCCAGCAGATGCGCGGAAATCATGAAAAGTCTCCTGTTCTTCAGGGCTCTATCTTGCAATCGTCGGCAGAGGGTTTGCTGGCGAAATACTGGCCCCATATGCTCAGGTTTGGAGGAATACGCTAACATTGCGGCTTATGCCCATGCTTTCCTCCAATCCGCCATTAACCCCACTGAGCCATGACAACCGAGCTCGATAAAACAGACCGCGCGATCCTCGCCGCGCTGCAGAAAGATGGCCGCATGTCGAATGCGCGTCTGGCCGAAGCGGTCGGCCTGAGCGAAACGCCCTGCGCGCGCCGTCTCAAGCGCCTCGAAGGCGACGGCTACATCGACCAGTACCGCGCGATGCTGTCGCGCTCCGCGCTCGGCTTCGGCGTGGTCGCTTTTGTCTACGTGCGCTTTGCCGTACACGACCGCACGGTGGCGACGCGCTTCGAGCGCGAGGTCCAGGCCATCCCGCGAATCCTGGCGTGTCACAACGTGTCGGGCAGCGCGGATTACATCCTGCAGGTAGTGGCACGCGACCTCGACGACTACGGCACGTTCATGCGCGACGAGATGCGCAGCCTGCCGGGCGTGACATCGGTGGAATCGGCGCTGTCGTTGCGCGAAGTGAAGGCCAACGGCGGCTTGCCGCTGTCCTGAACGCGAACGTGGCATAGTCCCCCCTTTGATACGGCGCGAGCCGACCAGACGAATACGGAGTTCTCATGGATCACGAACAGGCGCGAGCCGAAGAAACCGCCGCGATGCAACGCGTACTGACCGCGACGCAGCGGGTGCAGTCGGCGTTCGCGTCGCTGCAATCCCAATTCCCGCCGGCCGGCAGCGGCAAGCCTTCGCAGTTCGCGCTGCAAACATTCGACGCCGCGCTGCAGGAACTCGAAGACGCGCAAGCCGCGTTCGACGAACTGCTTGGCGAGTTGCTCGACGGCAATCGCTGAGAAGTCGTGAAGCGTGCTTCGCGAGCAAGCGACGGCGAAGCGCGCCCGAAGATCGAGTCCATCCACCGGGCATGCTCATGTGTACCCGAGAGTCAAGAACGCGCGGCAACCGCCTTGCGTTTTTCGCCAGTGCGGGCGCCTGACCAGGTCGCGGTGCGCATGAAACCCGGCCCGTCATATCGGCCAACCCTCTCCACGCCGGCGGCGAAAAACACACCCTTCATTAACCTTTCTTTCCTGTCTAAACCGAAAGACATCAGACCTCAAGCGGCCGCAACGTGGCCCAACCCACGCCCCACAAAAGAATATTTGCTTCGTTTAACGAAGCATGTTGACTTCCGCTTGCGGGAGTGCCTAAAATTCGCCGTCTTCACAAACGGGGCCCACGCCTTGGACACCAGCAGTAGTCGACTTTCGAACAGCTTCACTGCCTGACCGGCCCGACGCCCGCGCTCTCTTTTCTCAGCCGCCGTCTTGCCAGCAGGCAGACGGTGCGCGCCGCAGTAACCCTCTCCGTGCACCCTGATTAGCGCCATCCGGCCGCGCAGTGCTCACGCACGTGCGCTCCGCCGCTGGCATTGCGTCGCGAGCCTCGGCTCGCGGCAGCGTTCGCTCGTGCCGTTTCGATTCGTTCGAAACGGCACGGCCGGACGCGTGGACAAACACGTGCGTACTGAACGCCGATAAGGAGCCGCCATGGACAGTGACAGTTATCCCATATGCCGCTTAAGTGCCGCTCGGTCACGACCGAGCGGGCACGCAAAGTTTTATTTGCCCAAGGAAAGCGAGTAGACGTCCGCCGCCGCGCCTGTTGCGCCGCGCTCCGTGTCTGCTGGCTTTCCGCAATCCGCGTCAAGCCATACGCCCGGAGAAACAACATGTACTTCGCCATCCTCGTACCGACACTGCAGCAAACGCACACCCACAGCGATGCCGCTCTCGCGCAACACGGCATCAAGCCGCATTGGCTCGCCGTATCGTGGCACCGCCTCAAGGCACTCGTGTCGCGCCGCGCTTCATACACCGCTTCGTCATGACGCACGCTCCGCTCAGCGCGTCTTCGCGATCCGGCTGCGCCGCCGTCGTTCGACTGCGCGCGCCCTGCGGATCCTGAAGACGCACCGCTCAATCCAATCAAACCTACGCAGGCGGCCAGCATGTCCACACCAATCAACGTCTCACCACCGCGCAGCGCCGTTCTCGACGACGCGCACCTTGGCGATATCAAAGGCGCACTCGGCACCATCGCCCATCACGACACCGCTCCGCGCAACAGTTGGTGGGCCCGCGTGCGCACGCTGCTCGCGATTCTCGGCCCCGGCCTGATCGTGATGGTCGGCGATAACGATGCCGGTGCGTTCGGCACCTACACGCAAGCGGGACAGAACTACGGCACGACCTTGCTGTGGACCATGCTGCTGCTCGTGCCCGTGCTGTTCGTCAATCAGGAGATGGTGCTGCGGCTCGGTGCCGTGACCGGCGTCGGTCACGCACGGCTGATCTTCGAGCGCTTCGGCAAGTTCTGGGGCGCCTTCAGCGTCGTCGACCTGTTCATCCTGAACGCGCTTACGATCGTGACCGAGTTCATCGGCATTACGTTCGTGCTGCAGTACTTCGGCATTCCGAAAGTGGCGGGCGTTTGCATTGCCGCGGCGGTGACCATGGCCGCGGTCAGCACGGGCAACTTCCGGCGCTTCGAACGCTTCGCCGTGGTGCTGTGCCTGATGAGTCTGCTACTGGTGCCGGTGCTGCTGTCGATTCACCCGCCGGCCGGCCAGATGGCGCACGATTTCCTGATCCCGGGCTGGCCCGCCCATTCGAAGCTGAGCGACGTGATGCTGCTCGTGATCGGCATTGTCGGCACCACCGTTGCGCCGTGGCAGCTGTTTTTCCAGCAGAGCTACATCGTCGACAAACGCATCACGCCGCGCTTCATGAAGTACGAGAAAGCCGACCTGTGGATCGGTATCGTCTTCGTGATGATCGGCGCCGTGGCCATGATCTCGTTCTGCGCGGCGCTCTACGCGGGCAAGCCGGAATTCGGCAATTTCACGGATGCGGGCGGCGTGATCGCCGACCTCGAAAGATATGCCGGCCGCACGCCCGCCGTGCTCTTCGCTTTGGCGCTGCTCGACGCGTGCATCATCGGCGCGGCGGCGGTGTCGTTGTCCACCGCCTACGCGATCGGCGACGTCTTCAAGATCCGCCACTCGCTGCATCGCGGCGTGTCGGATGCAAAGGGCTTCTATCTCGTCTACTTCGGCATCGTGGCGGCCGCGGCGACACTGGTGCTGATTCCAGGCAGCCCGCTCGGCCTTCTGACGGAAGCGGTGCAGACGCTCGCAGGCGTGCTGCTGCCAAGCGCGACGGTGTTTCTGCTGCTGTTGTGCAACGACCGCGCGGTCCTCGGACCGTGGGTGAACTCGAAGAAGCTCAACGTGTTTACCGGCGCAGTGGTCTGGGTGCTCGTCATGCTATCCATCATTCTCACGGCATCGGTAATGTATCCGGACATTACCGGCGAAGCGATTCTTGAAGTGCTCGCAGGCGGCACGCTGATGGCGGTCGCCGGCTACGCGGCCACCGTCGTGGTCCGCAAGCTGCGCCAGGAGTCCGGGAACGCTGCGGCTCGCGAAAGCGAGTTCAGGTTGTCGAAGGAAACGCGCGATGGCTGGCGCATGCCGCCCCTGGACGAACTGCCGCCGCCGCAATTGACGATGTCCAAGCGAGTCTGGATGGGCGTGCTGCGCGGCTATCTGATCGTGGCAGTCGCGCTGGTGATCGTCAAGGTCGTGCAGATGACGCTGCTGCATTGAATCGATACCGCCGCGCCGCCGCCCGCTCCTCCTGTGAGCGGCGGCCGGGGCGTGCCTGGTTCAATGCGTGTCAGCTTCGATGACGGGCTCGCAGAGAATCGGAAAATTGACCGAGTTCGCGATATAGCACTTCTCGTGCGCCACGTGATGCAAGTGCGCGGCGAGTTCGACATCGCCGCCCGCGCGAATCACGACGTGCGGGCGCAGAACGATCAGCGAAAAACGGCCTTGCTTCGGATCGTCGAGCATGGTGCCTTCGGCGTCGTCGCGATACGCGGTGACCGCGATGCCGGCGTCCGCGCACAGATGCAGATACCAGAGTTTGTGGCAGGCGCTGGCCGAGGCGACCAGCAGATCTTCCGGATTCCAGCGATCGGCGTCGCCGAGAAAGGCCGCATCCGATGAACCTGGAATCTCGGGTTTGTTGCCCGCGGCAATGACATGATCGCGCCCGTAGTCACGGTACCCCGAAGTACCGCTTCCGCGATTGCCGGTCCACCGCACCGATACCTTGTATTTGTGCTCGCCGTAAGCCATGCCGACCTCCTATGTTTTGAATCGGATCTGGTTGCCGAGGCGTGCATTTTATACGTGGCCATCACGCGGCGGATGCGCCGCCGGTCGCCGACTAATTCCGCGGCGACATGCCCCTGCCCGCAAGATTCGGCACGCGCGGGTCCGGGTTCATGTTCAGGCTCGTACCGTTTGCCCGCATGGTGTTGAGTGCCGGACCGGCCCCTGCGCCGCCCATCGCTCCCACGCCGGGCGTCGGACTCATGCCGGCGCCCGTCCCCAGCCCCGTACCCGCCGCGGCGCCCATGTTACTGATTCCACTGGACTGCGCGCTACCCATGCCGCCCATGCCGGCAGTGCCCGGCTGGCCGACCGACTGCCCATACGCCGTCGCGGCGACACCGATTATCAGTGCCGACGCCACGATACTGCCCTTTACGATCTTCATAGCCCACTCCGTTACATCGTCGAAATTGCACGGCTGCGGTGTCCGCCTTGCAGGCCGCTCGAATAGTATGACGACGTCCGCGCCACTTCGTTCACCGCTGCCAAGCCAGGACTCGGCGGACGATGCGCGTTTCGTGAACGTCCAGGCGCTGCCGAAAAGGAATAAGAAGGCTCCCCTGCGCGTTATGATCAATCGTTATGCCAGAACGGCTGATCGCGCACGATGGAGCACGCCTACGTCCACCTCCTGCATCTGCTGGCCGGCCATCCCGGCTGGACGCTCACGGTCGTCTTCCTTGCGGCCTTTCTGGAGTCCCTCGCCGTCATCGGCACTTTCATTCCGGGCAGTACCGCCATGTTCCTCGCCGGCGCGCTGGCCGGCACCGGCTCGCTCAGCCTGGGCTGGGCACTCGTGTGGGCGATCGTGGGCGCCATCGCCGGCGACGGCATGAGCTTCTGGATCGGCTGCCGCTACAAGGACCGGATCGTCCAGTTCTGGCCGTTCCGCAAACATCCCGAGGTGCTCGAAGCAGGCCACCGCTTCTTCCGCAAACATGGCGCGAAGAGCGTCGGGCTGGCGCGTTTCATCGGCCCCTTGCGAGCGATCGTGCCGGTGGTGGCGGGCATGCTGGGCATGTCGCCGCTACGCTTCTACGCGATGAACGTGCTCTCGGCGCTGATCTGGGCGCCCGCCCATATCCTGCCGGGCATGCTATTCGGCGCCTCGGTGCTGCTGGCCGGCGCGGTCTCGTTCCGGCTCGTCGTGATCATCGCGCTGCTGGTGGGCATCGTCTGGCTGAGTTTTCGCGCCGCGCGTTTTCTGCTCTCGCACGCCAATGCGTGGTCGAGTGCGGCGGGCCGCCAGTTGGGAAGCTGGGCCTGCCGGCATCCGGGGCCGTTCGGCCGTTTCGCGCGCAGG
Organism: Paraburkholderia sp. FT54; assembly: GCF_031585635.1. Classification (NCBI taxonomy): domain Bacteria; kingdom Pseudomonadati; phylum Pseudomonadota; class Betaproteobacteria; order Burkholderiales; family Burkholderiaceae; genus Paraburkholderia; species Paraburkholderia sp. FT54. The sequence continues at coordinate 1,874,702 of NZ_CP134196.1, forward strand.
ATGCTCGACCCCGGCACACCCGACGCCAGCAGCGTCCTGCTGGCGTCGCTGGTCGTACTCGTATCGGGCGCGCTGTTTTTCGGCGTGCTCGACGACGTCATGAGCGGCGATCCGCTCACGCAAGTGGACCTCTCCGTCTATCACTTCCTGCAATCGGTACGCACGCCCTGGAGCGACACCGTGCTCGCGGGTCTCTCGACGCTCGGCAGCAGTTTCACGCTCGCGGCCCTGGTCGCGATGGTCGCGGTGTGGATGCTGCTGGAGCGGCGCTGGCGCACCGTCGGCTACTGGCTCGCCGCGGTGGTGTTTTCCCAATTGTTGATCTATGTGCTGCAGTTCGCGATGCGCCGCGCGCCGCCCAATGCGCTGATGGTCGGTGCGTATGTGTTTCCGAGCAATCACGTCGCCGCCACTGTCATCGTGTACGGTTTCCTGGCGTTCCTGCTGGCGCGCCGGGTGGGCATGCTGGAGGGAGTGCTGGTGGCGGCCGCGAGTGCGATCGTGGTGATCCTGGTCGCGCTCGCAGGACTGTACTTCGGCCGGTACTGGGTTTCCGATGCAATCGGCGGCGCCGCACTCGCGTACATCTGGGTGGCGATCGTTGCGTTGACAGCGATGTGGCGGCACCCGGAACCGCCGCCGGAACGCGCGTTCATGCCCGTGGTGGTGCTGGTGGTCGTACTGGTCAGCGTGGGTATGCAGATCGGCTTGAACATGCCCACTCCGCCACCGGACAGCGCGCTGCGTCCACCGCCCGTGCTGGTCACGCAGTCGGAGTGGACGCTCTCCGTGTGGAAGCGGCTGCCGTGCTACCGCTCGGATATGGGCGGCGACCGCAAGGAGCCGCTCACGCTGCAGTGGGTCTCGAACCTCGAGTCGATCCGCGGACAGTTGCGCGCCCAGGGGTGGGTCGAGGGCACGGATGTCACGGCGCACAGCCTGCTCTCAATCGCCTCGCCGAATGTGGCGGCGGTGTCGCTGCCGGTCTTGCCGAAGCTCAATAACGGCGTGCCTTCCTCGGTGGTCTTCATGCGTCCGGGCGACACGCGCGACGAACGCGACGTGCTGCGCTTCTGGCCCAGCGGCTACGCGGTGGAGAACGGCACGTCCGTCACGCCACTATGGGTCGGCGCTTTCGCGCACGAACGGCTGTCGCGGCCGTCGTGGCCCATCAACATTCTGCGGGTCGACCGGGAGATGACCTCGTTCGATGCGCACGAGAAATCCAGTGCGGGCCTGGGCGCGGCGCTCGTCGCCCGAGTCAGTTGCCATGGCGTGCCGGTGTCGTTGCTCGCCTCCCCCACGGAATGAGCGCGTTCGCTGCTCCGCCGAAGAAATCCTTCTGCGCTCAATCAGTTATGTCGCTTGGCCAGGAGTTGTCCACAGGGATGTGAACAATTTCTGTGGATAAGGTCACCTGACGCGCCACGCCCGTCACGGTCCGCCACCTGACCCATCACCGGCGACCGACAAGTCTTCCACCGGCCTGGGCGCTCGCGTTCGGCATGCTGGTGCTCGCGGACATCGCGATGGTTTACGCGCCGGCGCTGCCCCATTCGACGGGCGTGATGGCAACCGTGATCGCGCTCGTCGCCGCGCTCAAGTTCACGTCGTGGTATCCCACGCAGCGCGCGGTGAGGCAGGCATAGCGCCGTCAATGGCGCTTCGCGGCCCTGCGCTTGTCCACCGCCGCATTCATAAAACCCCGTAATTTCCCGCTAATTTACGAGGCTCAAGATGACTCTGTACCGCACGGAACGACCCACCAGGATCTCCGCAGATGCGGTTCGGTCATCACGAGGATTAGCATCATGGACACGCAAACCGTCCTTCACACCCAGTCCGAAGACACCGCGAACGCAAGCGCCGCGGCCTCCGAGGCAGCGCAAGAGGCGCCGCTATCCGACGAAGATCTGCTGCCGTTCTACCTGCTCGCCATGGCCGGCGCCTATTGACGGCACCTCGCGCCGGCGCGCCGCGTCAGCTGGCGGTTCGGCGTGTCGTATGCGCCAGCGGGAACCCGGCGCGCGGCGAGTCCGGGGCGTCCATCGCTTCAGTGATCGCTTCGCGCGCAGCGAAGTCTTCCAGTCGTCCTGCATCCACTCTTGTCCCGGCACGCGCCAGACCCTTCATCCTTCGACCAGATCGGCACTCCGGATCATGCCGCCGCGCGTGCGTCGGTTATCATTCAATCGCTCGCATACCGTGGCCGGGCCACGCGTGTGAGTGCGAGCTGCGAGTCAGGCACGGCCTGGCTGTTGCCGACAGGACGATCATGAGAATTCTCCTCGTTGAAGACGACCTGCAGATCGGCCAGAGTCTGCTGCGTGCACTCAAGGACGCCGACTATAGCGTCGACTGGGTCAGGGACGGCGTCGCTGGGCGAGACGCCATGGCCAACGCCGAATACACCGTCGTGCTGCTCGACCTGGGCTTGCCGGGCATGAGCGGCATCGAACTGCTGAAGGCGGCGCGCGTTGCCGGCAACGCGGTCCCGGTGCTGATCCTGACCGCCCGCGACGATCTCGATTCGCGCGTCCAGGGTCTCGATGTCGGCGCCGACGACTACCTGCTCAAACCTTTCGACGTCCCCGAACTGCTTGCCCGCATCCGCGCGGTGCTGCGCCGCAAGGCCGGCTACGCGTCGTCGCGTCTGGGCGACGAATCGCTCAGCCTCGATCTCGACAAACGCACGCTGACCTGCAACGGCACCACGACCGCGCTCTCCGCACGCGAATTCGCGCTGATGCTCGCATTTCTCGAACGCCCCGGCACGATCCTGTCGCGCGAACAGCTCGAAGACCGGCTGTACGGTTGGGGCAAAGAGGTCGAAAGCAACGCGGTCGACGTGCTGATTCATTCGGTGCGCAAGAAGTTCGGACTCTCGGTGATTCGCAATGTGCGCGGGCTCGGCTGGACCGTCATGCTCGGCGAAGCCGGCAAAGGACCGGCGTCGTGACACGCCTGCGCAGGCTCATCGCGGCTGCTTCGCTGGCGGCGCTATTCGGCGCCACGCAGGCCACGCTCGTCGAAGCGAAAACCGTCCACTACGCGAACGAAAAGGCCTGTCCTGTCGTTGCCGATCGCCCGGACCTCAAGCCGTCGATTCGCGAGCAGATCGCGCATACGGTGAACGGCGACATCGCGTACTACCGCTTCGGCCGCGGCACGCCGATCGTGCTGCAAACCGGCTTTCGCGCGACGCTGGCCGAATGGGACGCGGCCTTTCTGACCGATCTCGCCAGGCGGCACGAGGTGATCGTCTTCGACAACCGCGGCATCGGCCGCTCCGAACCGGCGGCGTCCGCCTTTTCGGCGCGGGACATGACGCTCGACGCGGCCGCGCTGATCGACGCGCTGCGGCTCTCCGACGTCACCTTCGTCGGCTGGTCGATGGGCGGCGCCATTGCCCAGCAACTCGCGCTCGATGCGCCGCTCGCCGTGCGGCGCATCGTCCTCATGAGCGCGCCGGCGCCGGGACACCTCGGCGTGCCGGTGACGCCCGACGTCGAAGCCACCCTGTCCGGCAAACCGGACACGACCTTCATGGACGTCATGCGAGTCCTGTTTCCGCCCGCTGCGGTGGACGCAGCGCAACGCTGCTTCAGTAAGAATATGTTCCAGCCTGCCGACTATCGGCCGCCCGCCATTTCGGCGACGGTGACCGAAGGGCAGTCCGCGCTGCTGCACGATTGGGCCGGCGACGAAGCCGCCGCAGCAGCGCTGAAAAACGTGCACCTCGCCACCCTGGTCCTGACGGGCGCCGACGATCAGGTTCTGCCGAAGCAAAACTCGGAGGCGCTCGCCGAGCAGATTCCGCATGCGCAACTGCTCGTCGTGCGTTCGGCGGGGCACGCAATGATGTATCAATACCCGCGCGCGCTCGCCGCCGCGATCGATGCGTTCATCGCAAGGTCGCGCTCGCCCGGCAGCGGCGAATGAATCCAGGTGGAGGACGCGTTCACCGCGTCGCCATTTCGGCGGAGGCCTGCATCTCGACGCGAGCCTGCTGCATCAGAGCGATTGCCCGGCCAGCATGGCCGCCCATGTCATAGCCGTTGGAGCGCTGCGCGGCGCGCATCCGGTCGATCGCCTGTTGCGCGTTGAAGTCCGCGGCTTCGATGTTCGGATGACGGCTCATGTAGTAGCCATAGCCGTAACCATCGTCGGCGACGGCACAGCCGGATACGAGTGAAAGCGCCAGCGCGGCAGCGGCGATAAAGGCTAGTTGACGTTGCTTCATGACTGATATTCCTCTTGATCGTCGATGGTTGATTCGAGTTGCTGCCGGTTCAGGACCGCGCCTCAACGGCGCCAGTAGCCATAGCCGTAACCCCAGCCGCCGTAATAGCGCGGATACCGCGGATGCCCGTAGTACCCAATCACGACCGGCGCCGTGTACACCGGCGGAGGGGGCGGCGGCGGTGCGTAGTAGACCGGCGGCGGCACGTAAGCCGGCACCACCGGCACCACCGGAAACGCCGGCACGCTTACGCCGACTCCGACGAACACATGCGCTTCGGCGCAACTCACCAAGCCGACGCCGAGCGCCGCGGCGACTACCAGATGGCGAATGACTTTCATTTTCCGTTCCCCTTGTCGATCGGTGCGAGTCGGTTGGCTGCATCGAATGACTGCATTGTGGTCACGCAGAATGAGGGGGAAATTAGCGGCGTGTCAGTTCGAAACTCGCGCCATGCCGAGGTGTGATTCGCCGGTTTCGAGCGCTCATTTTCGGCTCATTCTTCACCCCTAAGCTTCATTCCATCGACGGACAACGCCGGCTTCCAGAGCCGGATCGAAATGCCCGTCGCAACACGGACTGGAGAAAATCATGTTTGCTGAACTTACGAAGAGATTGGGTGCCTTGCTGGTCAGTACCGAGGATCACGAACGCGAAGCCTTTCTGGCGTCGTCGGCTGATCTGGCCGATCTCGAACACCGCATGAAAATCGTCGAAACGCATGCGAACCCGGCGCGCTGGTACGCGTCCAGCACGCCGCACGAATGGAGGACCTGACGCGCGTCTTCCCGCTCACGCACTCATGCGTGATTCGCTCAACGTTTCCGCGAGGTTTTGGATTACCCGCTCACGTGCTCCGGCGCAACGCGCCGGAGCACGTGGGCTATTTGCGCGCCGCCAGCCAATCGGTCGGCGCCAGATTGGCGCGGTATCCATACATGTCCAAACGCTCGTCCATATGGCCGCCCAAAATTTTCCAACGGAAAGATTCCGACTTTACCGACTCGTTTGTTCAACACATCTTTTCACTGGAAAAACCCACCGAATCAAAGCGCTGTGATGAAAGACGCGGCTGGCGCGCCTTGGCGGCAGCGGCTGTCCGTCGACGGGCCAGCAATTCGAATGCACACACAACCGTGTTCGACCTGATCGCGAGCCGCCCATTCTCGGCAATGCGAACCAACAGACGGGCACACCGCACCAGTTTTCTCTAGAGTTGAAGGGTCGACCATCTATCACGCCAGTCGACTTTGTCGCGCTGATTGTCCAGCGTGAGTTTCAATCAAAGGGAAAATCAAATGAGAACTTCTGTTCACCACGAAGTAATGGCCTATTCCGACGAGCAAAGCGGGGTTCGTCAACTTCAAACGAGCGCCCCTTTGGCGCTCAAACACGCCATCACTGCGGACGAAATCCGGGACAACCTGCCCGCCGGTCAAGGCGGCGTGGGGTTTTTATTTCACGCTACCGATTGGGAGACGCTTTCGTTTTCATTTCACAATGTGAAGCATAGAAACGCGTCATTCGAAGAAGAGCTTTGGAACACCAAGCCTTTCATCGCCTCACCGATCTATTCGGGATCCCAGATCATCGGGGCCAATATTGCCTGTCCGGTTCCGCTCGAGTTGTGGCTCGGCAGCCCGCGCGGCATCAAGCGATTCCGCGAGACGCAATTTTTCCCGGCACTGGAGCTGGCAAGACAGGCGGGCCTGAACATGGTGGCCATGGGCGCCTCCACGCCGTACGCCTGCAACTACGGCGCACTGCCGCGCGATACCAGGCCGCCGCATATCACCACGGGTCACGCCGCCACGGCGGCGATGCTGAAAGACTGGGCCATGCACTGCTGCAATGAACTCGACCTCGAGTTCGGCAACACCAAGCTTGCCCTCTTCGGCGCGGCGGGCCGGCTCGGCACCACGGTGGCCAAATACGCGCTCTACAAAGATGCACCGCGCGAGCTTGTTCTGATCGATCTGCCCGACAAGGTGAACCTGCTCACGGAACAAGCCAGGGAGTTGATGGCGTCGGACCTGCTCGGTAAAACCCGGGTTTCCGTGCACACCTTCAGTCCGAACACCCCACTACCGGACTTTGATGGCGCAATTCTGGCGAGCAGCACCAGCGTGCCTTACCTCACGGCAGCCGACCTCAAGCGCGCGCAGTTCTGGATCGACGACTCCCACCCACGGGCCGCGAGCGTCGAGGCTGAACTCGCGTCGCGCGGTCATACGCTATATATTGAGTGCTTCGCCCGTGGGCCGGCCGGACTCAACACCACCTTCCCGTTCCGCCTGCCCACCACGCGCGATTGCTATACCTGTTTCGCCGAAGGTTACTCCGCCTGGCAGGAAGGCATTGCGTCGGACTTCATCATCGGCAGTCCGCCCGTGTGGTCCGTTTCCTACACGCACAGCCTGTTGAAGAAGTACGGCTTTACGGTCGGCCCTTTTCATGGGAAAAACGGCTCGCCGATCGAGCTGGATGCACAGCTTCGCGGCAAGCGAGAATTGATGGGCTCGTAAACGTCATTGGAGGCCTGATGGTAATACCGCGCGAGAGCATGCGGGACGTGCTGGAACGAAGCCGGTTTGCAATACGATGGGGCGGCGCACTGGGCCTCCTGTGCCACCCCATCTACTACGTAGTCTGGACCTATGTCCTGCCGCAACCTTACGACAACCTCTCCCTTCGGTTGAGTGCGGCGCTCATCTGCATTCCATTGATTTTCCAGGCGCACTGGCCGAAGCGGTTCAACCAGTACCTGCTGATCTACTGGCATTGCTGCCTGATCTACGTACTGCCATTCGTTTGCACATTCCTCGCGATCAGAAATTCATTCTCCACCATGTGGATGATGACCGAGGTCATGATGATCTTCATCATGGCGCTGTGCATCGACAACCCGCTTTTGCTGATGGGCTGCATCGGCATTGGCGTGTTTTCCGGGGCGCTCGCCGCGGTGATCAGTTCGCCGGTTCCGATTGTCCTGAGTGCGGCCGATCAGTCGAATCTCGCCTTGCTGCCGGTCGTCGTCCTGTGCAGCATGGCCTTTAGCCATGCGATCAGCAAAGGACGCATCTTCGTCGAAAAGAACCGCGCGTTGCAGGCCCTCGCGGGTTCGATCGCTCATGAAATGCGCAATCCTCTCAGCCAGTTGCGCTACGTGCTGGATCGCGTGGAAGAAGCCCTGCCTTCGACGATGGGATTCAACCGCTCGCCGGCGCTAACGCACGACAGGAACGAGAGCGCCGCGGTGCTGTATCGTCATCTCGCCCAGGGGCAGCTGTCGATCGAACGCGGTCTGCGCATCATCGCCATGACTCTGGACGAGGTAAGCGCAAAACCCATTCGCCCGGATGGCCTCACGTACCTGAGTGCGGCAAGCACCACGCGTAAGGCGCTGGAAGAATACGGCTTCGGCGACGAAAAGGAACGCGACAAGGTCAGGCTCGTGGTGCGGGAAGACTTCACCTTCAAGGTCGACGAAACCGTCTATCTGTTCACCCTGTTCAACCTGATCAAGAACTCGCTGCATCACATCGCCACGCACCCGGCGGCCACGCTCACCCTGACGATCGAGCAGCAGTCGGTCATGGTTCGCGACACCGGTCCCGGCATTGCGCCCGACATGCTGTCGCATCTGTTCGAACCCTTCCGTACAGCGGGCAATTCGGACGGCACCGGGCTCGGGCTCGCCTATTGTCAGCGCGCGATGCGCGCCTTCGGCGGCAGCATCAGTTGCCGCTCGGAAATCGGCAAGTTCACGGAATTCACGCTGCAGTTTCCCGCCGTGGCGAAAAGCGAAATCGCGGACCACGAACGGCAGATCGTTGAACGCGCCACGCCTGTCTTCGAGGGCAAGCGCATTCTCATCGTGGACGACGACGCCGGCCAGCGCGCGCGGGCCTGTCGTGCATTGTCGAAAGTGGGCGCGTATCTGAGCGAAGCGGAAAACGGCGCGATCGCATTGGCCGTGCTTCGGGAATCGGCCCCCTACGACCTCGTGTTGATGGACATCAACATGCCGGTTCTGGACGGCTACACGACCGCTGAGAGAATTCGCGCCGGGCACGACCATCCGAGCTGGAATGTGCTGATCGCCGCCTACACGGCCGAGCCCGGAACCGTGGTGCGCGTGCTCGCCCGACGAGCCGGCATGGATGAAATCATCAGCAAATCCTGCAGCGTGCTGGAACTGATCACAGCGCTTCAGGCGCTCTTCGAAAACGGCAGCCGGCACCACTTGAGCCAGCAATCGGATGCGTTCTCCGGCAAATCGATCCTCGTCGCGGACGACGACACCTACAGCCGGCTGGTCGCCAAAGCCTATCTGGAGCGATGCGGCGCGAGCGTCGTCGAGGCCGAGCATGGGCAGGCCGTGCTCGCGCATCTGCAGGCGGACGGCGTGATCGACGCCATCGTCATGGATATGAACATGCCGGGAATGGGCGGCCTGGAAACGACCGCGTCGATTCGCGCGCGTGCCGACTCTTACGCAGCATTGCCGATCATCGCCTTGACCAGCCAGTCCGATATCAAGGCAGTCCAGACCTGTCTGGCAGTGGGCATGAACGAAGTCATGATCAAACCCGTGCAAGCCAGCTCACTCTATGCATGCCTGGCGAGACAGTTTGCACAGCAACGTGGCTCGACCGTGCCAACGCAAGCCGCTCTGGCTTCCACGCCGGCCGGCAAGCTGCCGGTCATGACGGAAAGCAGCCTGCTCGACGAGAAACACCTCGAAGAACTGGCGTCGCTCGATCTGCTCGACGAATCGTTCCTCAAAGGCATCGAGCAGATTCGCCTGCTCGTGGCGCGGCTTGCGACCAGTGTCGCGGCGCTCGACCTCGAATCGACGCACGGCGCGCTGCACCTTCTGCTTGGCGTCAGCGGCAATATCGGCGCAAGAGCTTTGCATCAGTTCGCGCGGCAAATCTATCCGCGCGTGGTGGAGGGCGAATGGCCGGTGGAAACCGATTGGCTCGCGCGCATCGGCCTGTTGAGCGAGCGTTCAACCGACGCGTTGCAGGCGTACTTTGCTACGGCCAAGGCACGCCGGGACCATCGGGATTTTCTGAGCGACTAGTGGTGATGCAAGCGGCCATGCAAACCATGCGATTTTATCGCGAGGCCACCTGAGTGTCGGTAGGTTCCTCGTCGTCGGTGGTGTGCAGGCGGCTACTGAAACCGGGAAAGCCCATGGTCACCGTGGTGCCCGCGCCGACCGTCGATTCGATGCTCAGGCATCCGCCGAACGATTGCATGATGCGGTTGCAAAAGATCATGCCCATGCCGTGGCCGCCGGCGCCGGCGTAGGTGGTGACCGGATCCTGCAGCAGACGCGCTTTTATCTCGGGCGCGATTCCCGGGCCAGTGTCACGAATGCGGATCTCGGGTTCGGGGAACGCCACCACTTCGAGCCGCAGCGAAGGCGCACTGGTGCCGTCGAGCGCGCGCAGCGCGTTGGACAACAGCGAAGACAGCACGAGCGCGACGCAATTGGGCATGGCGTGCACGACGAAATCCCCTTCCACGTCGACCCTGACCCAATCGCGCTGCGACGCGACAAACGGATAAGTGTCGAGCAGCGTGGCGATCAGCCGCGTCGCTCTGACCGCGCGCGTGCCTCCGCCGGACGCGGACTGCTGGGCGCCGCTCTTGTGCACCGTCGCCCAGAAAGACGAGATCAGCGTCAGGCAATACTGCGCGTTGTTCAGCATCGACTTCGCCGCAAGGCCGATCTCCCGCTGACGCTCCGGATCGTATTGCTCGGCCACGTCGTTCTCGACGGAGCGCGCGAACAGCGAGATCGCGGCCAACGGCGTATTCAGCTCGTGAGCGAGGAAAGCCAGCGTCTCGTCCATTGCCAGGAGCCGCTGCTGACGCGTTTCCCGCTCCGTGTAGCGCGCGGTCGCGAGGTGCAGGACCTCGCGCACCATCTCCGTTCGCAGCGGCTTTTCGATAATGCGGAACACGTCGCCCGTATTGACCGTCTGCAGCAGCATCTCCTTGTCCGCATAGGCGGTGACGAGAATGCGCACGATCTGCGGATACTCCTGCGCCACCTGGCGCAGCAGATCGTCGCCGTCGCGACCCGGCATGCGGAAATCCGTCACCAGCACCGCGACCTCTGAAGCGTGCTTGCCCAGCACCGCCATCGCCTCGTCGGCGCCTGGGGCGACATACACTTTGTAATCGGCACTCATCGCGCGCGCGAAGTGATTGCGCGACATTTCATCGTCGTCGACGAAGAGAATGGAAAACGGCGGCTGCATTGGGTCACTCATCGCATTCCCAGCGGATGGCGGCGGCTCGACATGGAATGGAGCCCACTCTGCGGGTGGTAAAAAACGGCTTGCCGGCGGCGCGCGCCGGACCGTTTTGGCGTTTGGAAGTATAGGGTATTGCGTCGGACAAATAACGGAGAAACAGCGCACGCCCTTACCCAATATGCATCGCCGCCGGACAGGATGGCTCGCTGCTCGCGAAGGCACGCCGCTTGCATGCTACCGGAGCCGGACTTCTCGACTGTCGGCTGCCTGTCGTGGCGCCACAGCATGGACGCCCGACTCCTTCCACGAGGGAAAGCGGTGTCATGGAACTGACCAACGATGGCGATGCCGGCCGGGCCGGGCGCGTGCGCCGGCGGCGCCAGTCCCGCGTGCTGTCGCGCTACGGCGGGCGGCCCATCCGGCTGATCTGGCGTTACGTGGCCCGTCACAAGCTGGCGCACGCCATCGTGCTGGCCAGCGTCATGGCGGCGGTCGGCTGCGCGCTGGCGTCGCAATATGGGATCCGCAATCTGATCGACGCCTTGCCGGGTGGTCGCGCCCATCCGCAGCAAGTGATTCACGCGTTTGCCGTGCTCGTCGCGCTGATCCTCGCCGACAACCTCTTCTGGCGCATTGCCGGCTGGGTCTCGGCGCGCACGTTCGTGGCCGTGACGGGCGACATCCGGCGCGAGATGTTCGACTATCTCACCGTGCACGCCCCGACCTTCTTCGCCGACAAGCAACCCGGCGTCCTGTCGAGCCGGATATCGGCGACCGCCAACGCGGTGTACGTAATCGAAAACACGGTGGCGTGGACGGCCTTTCCCCCCTGCCTGACCGTGGTCGGGGCGATCATCATGGTCGGCGCGGTCAGCGTGCCCATGAGCCTCACACTGGTCGCCATTTCCGCCGGACTGGCCTGGTGCCTGTTCCTGCTGGCGCGCAAAGGCACCGCCCGGCACGAAACGTTCGCCGCCCAGGCGGCCTCGGTCGACGGTGAACTGGTGGACGTGATCGGCAATATGGGGCTGGTCCGCGCCTTCTGCGCCGTGGTGATCGAACGGCGGCGCTTCGACGCGCTGCTCGCCGCCGAAGGCGACGCCCGCAAGCGCAGCCTGCTTTATCTGGAGAAGCTGCGCCTGTTGCACGCGTTCGCCACCTGCGTTCTGTCGGCTTGCGTGCTCGGGTGGACGGTGTGGCTGTGGAGCGTCGGCCGTGCGACCACGGGCGACGTGGTTCTGGTCGGCTCGCTGGGCTTCTCGATCCTGCACGGTTCGCGCGACATTGCCGTGGCGTTCGTCGACCTGACCCAGCATGTCGCCCGGCTTGGCGAAGCGTCGGAAACGCTGCTGATTCCGCACGCCATGCCCGAACCGACCAGGGCGGCGCCGCTCGAAGTCCGGCACGCCACCGTGGACTTCGAAGACGTGACGTTCGCGTATCCGGGCCGCCGCCCGGTGTTGACCGGCCTGAACCTGCATATCGGCGCGGGCGAGCGCGTCGGTCTCGTCGGCCCCTCGGGGGCGGGGAAATCGACCATCCTCGCGCTCCTTCAGCACTTCTACGAGCCGGGCTCCGGGTATGTGCGGATTTCGGGCCAGGACATTTCGCATGTCACGCTGCAAAGTTTGCAAGGCGCCATCTCGGTCGTGCCGCAGGACGTGTCGCTGTTTCATCGCACACTGCTGGACAACATCCGCTACGGTTGTCCCGACGCGAACGAGGCCGACGTGCGCCGCGCCTGCGAGGACGCTCACTGCCTCGATTTCATCAACGCGATGCCTGAAGGGCTCAGCACCGTGGCGGGCGATCGCGGCACCAAACTATCCGGCGGGCAGCGCCAGCGCATCGCGATCGCCCGGGCCATTCTCAAGGACTCGCCCATCCTGCTGCTCGACGAAGCGACGTCGGCGCTCGACACCGCCTCGGAGACCGCCATTCAGGCGGCGCTCGAACGGCTCATGCAGCGTCGCACCGTCGTCGCGATCGCGCACCGGCTGTCGACCTTGCAGTCCTTCGACCGGATCGTGGTGCTCAACCGCGGCCGCGTCGTTCAGCAAGGCACGCCGGCCGAGCTGGCCGCCGTGCCGGGCATCTATCGCGACACGCTGGCGCGGCAGATCAGACGCACGCCTGCGCCGCGCCCCGATCTCATGTGATTCGGCACGCAGGCGACGGCGCAAGGCAATCCGCTCACGCGCCGTCGCGCCCGGCGCCGCCGAACAGCCGGTGTACAAGTTCGCGGCCCCGGCTCGTCAACCGCAGCGTGGACGTGCCGCCCACCATCACGCCCTCCTCGCGCCGGTCGATTTCGACCAGTTCGTATCGGCTCAGCGCGAGCACGTCGGGATCGATTGCCTCCGGACGCCGCCCGGTATGCGCGAGACGCAGCAGTGTCGCGAGTTCATGATGGCTTAGCATCGGTTACCTCGTCGGTTGAGACTGGACAATGCCGTCATGCTAGTGTGCAAGTCCGACATTCAGGCTACGGTTCTGTTGCGCCAGGTTACGCGGCTACACGTCGGCACGGCGCGCGGGATTCACCCGTTTCGCGATTACGGCTCCCGTCGTCGCTGCTTTTTTCCGTATGGCCGAGCTCGCGCCTGGACAGACGGCAAGGCGCCCCGGCCCGGCCGACCGTAACAAATCGCAACGCCCGTCAAGGCACTCTCGTGAGAACGGGCCCCACAGTCGGATAGACTTCTGTTCGTGATTGTCTGGATTCCTGTCGCCGGCGACGGCGATGCCCCATCCTGGGAGTTCGTATGACGCTCTTCGACAGCAATTGGCCGGGCCGTCCATGGACGGCGTTCGCCGGGTGCCACGGATCCAGCGGGAGACCGTCATGAGCGAAGCGCCGTCAAGCCCGGTCAAGCGTCCGCGGCGTGGCCGCATCGTGTTCGCGCTCGTGGTGCTGGCGCTGATCGCGCTGGTGGCGTTTCATCTGTTGCGTTCGAAGCCGGCCAGGCCCGGCGTGGCGCCGCAGGTCGTGACCGTCGCCGCCGCTATCACGGGACCGATGCCGGAGACGCTGAGCGAACTGGGCACTGTCACGCCCGTCGCCACCGTGACCGTGCTGCCGCAACTGAGCGGCTACCTGACCGCCGTCGGCTATCGCGAAGGTCAGGACGTTCAGAAAGGCCAGTTCCTCGCGCAGATCGACCCGCGCCAGTACGAAATCAGCAAGCGGCAGGCCGAGGCGCAGCTCGCCAAGGACAAGGCGGCGCTCGCGCAGGCCCGGGCCGATCTCGCGCGCTTTACGCAACTCAACGAGCGCAAGTCGATCGCCGAGCAGACCTATGCGGATCAACGGTTTCTCGTCCAGCAGGACGAAGCGGCGGTCAAAGCCGACGAAGCCAGCGTCGCGCAATTCGAGCTCGACCTGATCTATTGCCACATTACCGCGCCGGTGTCGGGCCGGGTCGGATTGCGCCTCGTCGACCCGGGCAACTACGTGACCGCGTCGAGTCAACCGGGCATTGCGGTGATCACGACGATGAAGCCGACCACGGTCCAATTCACCGTGCCGCAAACCGCGCTCGACAAGGTGCTGCAGCGCGTCAACGCCGGCGCGCAGCTGCCGGTCGCCATATTCAGCAGCGACAATACCCGCCAAATCGCGACCGGCACGCTGTACGCGATCAGCAACCAGATGGCGACCGCGACCGGCACCGTCACGCTGCGCGCAACCGTGCCCAACGACGATGAGGCGCTCTTCCCCAATGAGTTCGTCAACGTCAAGCTGCTGGTCGATACGCTGCAAAACGCGGTGCTGGTGCCGACGCCTGCCGTGCAGAGCGGCGCGCCCGGCGACTATGTGTACCTCGTCAACGCCGACGACACGGTATCGGTGCGCAAGGTCACCTTGGGACCGGGCGACGGGCAGCATACGGTGATCACGTCGGGGCTCGTTGCGGGCAACGTGGTCGTCACCGACGGCATGGACCGCCTGAGCGACGGCGTGAAGATCAAGGCGTCGGCGACGCGGCCGGCTTCGGGTGCAACGGGGGCAAGGGGGGCGTCGGGCGCTTCCGCTGCGACGCCGGCGGCGCCGCCCGGGTCCGCGTCCGCCGCGCGGCGCACGCGTCCGGCATCCGCGCCCGGCACGGCTTCCGCCGCCTCATAGCACACCGCCCCGCCGATGAACTTCTCCCGTCTGTTCATCCTGAGACCGGTGGCGACGTCGCTGCTGATGGTCGCGCTCGTGCTCGTCGGCCTGGTCGCGGTGCGCTTTCTGCCGGTTTCGTCCCTGCCCGACGTCGACTACCCGACCATCCAGGTTCAGACCTTCTATCCGGGCGCGAGCCCCAACGTGATGGCGACCACCGTCACCGCGCCGCTCGAAGTCCAGCTCGGCGAGATTCCGGGCTTGCAGCAGATGGTCTCCTACAGTTCGGAAGGCGCGTCGGTCATCACGCTGCAATTCGATCTCTCGCTCAATCTGGACATCGCCGAACAGAACGTGCAGCAGGCGATCAACGCCGCCAACAGCTTCCTGCCGACCGGCCTGCCCGCGCCGCCGACCTACGCGAAGGTCAATCCGGCCGATCAGCCGATCCTCACGCTCGCGGTCACGTCGAAGTCCATGTCGCTGACGCAGTTGCAGGACACCGCCAACAATCGCCTCGCCACGAAGATTTCCGAAGTCCCCGGCGTCGGTCTCGTGACCACCGCCGGCGGCAACGTGCCGGCCGTGCGCGTCGAAGCGGACCCGCAAAAGCTCGCCGGCTACGGCCTGAATCTCGACGATCTGCGCACGCTGCTCGCGAACGTCAACGTCAGCCAGCCGAAGGGGAATTTCGACGGTCCGGAGCTCGACTACACGATCAACGCGAACGACCAGATCGTCGATCCGCAAGACTATCTGGCCACGGTGATCGCCTATCAGAACGGCGCGCCGGTGTATCTGCGCGACGTCGCGCGCGTGAGCCAGGCCGCGCAGGATGTGGAGCGCGGCGCGTGGTACGACCGCACGCCGGCCATTGTGCTGAACGTGCAGCGTCAGCCGGGCGCGAACGTGATCGCCACCGTCAACCAGATCATGAAGCAGTTGCCGGCGCTCGAATCGACGCTGCCCGCCGGCATGCAAGTCACGGTGGTGGCGAACACCACCGGCGTGATCCGCTCGTCGGTCTCGGACGCCGCGTTCGAACTGGTGCTCGCCGTCGTGCTGGTCGTGCTGGTGATTTTCGTGTTCCTGCGCAACGTGCCCGCCACCATCATTCCGAGCATCTCCGTGCCGGTCTCGCTGATCGGCACGCTCGCCGTGATGTACCAGCTCAACTATTCCATCGACAACCTCTCGCTGATGGCGCTGATCATCGCGACCGGTTTCGTCGTGGACGACTCGATCGTGATGATCGAGAACATCGTGCGCTATCTGGAGGAAGGCAAGACGCCGCTCGAAGCCGCGCTCGAAGGCGCCGGCCAGATCGGCTTCACGATTCTCTCGCTCACGGTCTCGCTGATCGCCGTGCTGATTCCGCTGCTGTTCATGGGCGGCGTGATCGGCCGGCTCTTCAGCGAATTCGCCATCACGCTCGCAGTGACGATCGTGATCTCGGCGGTGGTCTCGCTGACTGTCGTGCCGATGCTGTGCGCGCGTCTGTTGCGCGCGCAGGCGCAGCGCCATCCGAGCCGCTTCGAGCGCATCAGCGAAGGCCTGTTCGACAGGACGCTCGCCGCGTATGAACGCGGCCTGCGCTGGGTGCTCGATCACCAGATGCTGACGCTGGTGGTCGCGCTGATCACCGTCGCGCTCACCGCGATTCTGTATATCGTGATTCCGAAGGGCCTGTTCCCGGTGCAGGACGTCGGCGTGATCCAGGGCATCAGCGTGGCCGACAACTCGGTTTCGTACACGGCGATGGTCCGGCGTCAAAGCTCCCTCGCCGATGCGATTCTGAAGGATCCCGACGTGGTGTCGCTGACCTCGTACGTCGGCATCGACGGCACCAATCCGACGCTGAACAACGGCCGCTTCCTGATCAATCTGCGCCCGCGCGACGACCGCTCAATGACTGCCGAGGAAATCGGCCGCCGCATCCAGCAGGAAGTCGCCGACGTGCCCGGCATTCGCCTCTATCTGCAACCCGAGCAGGACCTGACGCTCGACACCTCGATCTCGCGCAACCAGTACAACTTCGTGCTGCGCGGGCCGAACCAGCAGGCCTTCAACCAGTACGTGCCCGCGCTGATTGCGCGCATGAAGCAGATTCCCGCCATCACGGATGTCACGAGCGATCTGAACACCAACGGCCTGAGCGTGAACGTGGAAGTGAACCGCCAGCTTGCCGCGCGCTACGGCATCACGGCGGCCACGATCGATAACGCGCTGTACGACGCGCTCGGCCAGCGCATCGTCTCGACCATCTTCCAGCAGTCCGACCAATATCGCGTGATTCTGGTGGCGAAGCCCGAGACGATCCCCACCGTGCAGTCGATCGGCAATCTGTATTTGCCGAGCCAGACCAGCAGCAGCGGCCAGGTGCCGCTGTCGGGCATCGCGAAGATCAGCATCACGCAATCGCCGCTGCTGATCAGCCATCTCGCGCAGTTCCCGTCGGTCACGATCTCGTTCAACCTCGCGCCGGATGCATCGCTCAGCGCCGCCGTGGCGCAGATCCGCGACGCCGAGCACGCGGTGGAGCTGCCGCCGTCGATCACGACGTCGTTCCAGGGCGCGGCCCAGGCATTCGAAGACTCGCTTTCCAGCGAGGTGTATCTGCTGATCGCCGCGCTGGTCGCGGTGTATATCGTGCTCGGCGTGCTGTACGAAAGCTACATTCACCCGGTGACGATTCTCTCGACGCTGCCGTCGGCCGGCATCGGCGCTCTGCTCGCGCTGATGATCGCGGGCAGCGATCTCGACGTGATCGGCATTATCGGCATCGTGCTGCTGATCGGCATCGTCAAGAAGAACGCGATCATGATGGTCGACTTCGCGCTCGAAGCGGAACGCGTGCACGGCAAGCCGGCGCGTGAAGCGATCTTCGAAGCGTCGCTGCTGCGCTTCCGGCCGATCCTGATGACCACGCTCGCCGCCATGCTCGGCGCGCTGCCCATGCTGCTCGGCACCGGCACCGGCTCGGAACTGCGCCGGCCGCTCGGTCTCGCGATCATCGGCGGGCTCACGCTCAGCCAGGTGCTGACGCTGTTCACGACGCCGGTGATCTATCTGTTCTTCGACCGCGCCGCGCAGCGCGTGAAGAACCGGCGCCGCGCCGCGAATGACGGCGCCGCCGCGCCGCCGGAGAACGTGCCATGAACATCTCGGCGCTCTTCATCCGGCGCCCGGTCGCGACCGCGCTGCTGGCGGTCGCGATTCTGATCTCGGGCGCGCTCGCGTATTTCCGCCTGCCGGTCGCGCCGCTGCCGAACATCGCCTATCCGGTGATCGCGTTGCAGGCGAACATGGCGGGCGCGAGTCCGGAAATCATGGCCGCCACGGTCGCCGAGCCGCTGGAGCGGCGCCTCGCCACCATTGCCGACGTGAACCAGCTCACCTCGAT
The DNA here is from genome assembly GCF_031585635.1 of Paraburkholderia sp. FT54. Lineage (NCBI taxonomy): Bacteria > Pseudomonadati > Pseudomonadota > Betaproteobacteria > Burkholderiales > Burkholderiaceae > Paraburkholderia > Paraburkholderia sp. FT54. The sequence goes on from NZ_CP134196.1 coordinate 1,892,731, forward strand.
CAGCTATGTGGGCTCGTCGATGATCATCGTCGTGTTCGGCCTGAACCGCGACATCAACGGCGCGGCGCGCGATGTGCAGGCCGCCATCCAGGCCGCGCGCGCCGATCTGCCGACCACGCTGCGCAGCAACCCGACGTATCGCCAGTACAACCCGGCCGGCGCGCCGATCATGGTGCTCGCGCTGACCTCCGACACGCTCACCAAGGCCCAGCTCTACGACTCCGCCGATTCGGTGATCCAGCAGCAGTTGTCGCAGGTTGACGGCGTCGGCCAGATCACGCTCGGCGGCGGCGCGTTGCCCTCGGTGCGCGTCGAGCTGGAGCCTGGCAAGCTGAACAGTTACGGCATCGGGCTCGAAGACGTGCGGGCGGCGATCGGCGCGGCCAACGCGAACAGCGCGAAAGGCCATATCGATCAGGGCGAGCAGCGCTATGTGGTCACGTCGAACGATCAGATCAATAACGCCGCGCCGTACCGTGACGTGGTGATCGCCTATCGCGACGGCGCGCCCGTACTGCTGCGCGACGTGGCCCAGGTGCGCGACTCGAACGAAAACATCCGCAATGCCGGGCTCTATAACGGCAAGTCGGCGGTGCTCGTGATCGTTTATCCGACGCCGGGCAGCAACGTCGTGCAAACGGTCGGGCAAATCCGCGCGCGGCTGCCCATCATCGAGGCCGCGTTGCCGAGCACGATTCATGTGAACGTCGCCATCGACCGCTCGGAGTCGGTGAACTCCTCGGTGGCCGATACCGAGCGCACGCTGTTCATCGCGGTGCTGCTGGTGGTGGGCGTGGTGTTCGTGTTTCTGCTGTCGCCGCGCGCCACGCTGATTCCGGCGGTCGCGCTGCCGCTGTCGATCGTCGGCAGCTTCGGACCGATGTATCTGCTCGGCTATAGCATCGACAATCTCTCGCTGATGGCGCTGACCATCGGCACCGGCTTCGTGGTCGACGACGCCGTGGTGGTGCTGGAAAACATCGTGCGTCATCTGGAGGCCGGTCTCGATCCGAAGGAAGCCGCATTGCGCGGCAGCGCCGAGGTCGGCTTCACCGTGATCTCGATGAGCCTCTCGCTGATCGCCGTGTTTCTACCGATCCTGCTGATGCCCGGCATTGTCGGGCTGCTGTTTCACGAGTTCGCCGTCACGCTCTCGATTGCGATCCTGCTGTCGCTGCTCATCTCGCTGACCATCACGCCGGTCATGTGCGCGTACCTGCTCAGCCGCGAACGCGCGATGCATTCGCCGTCGCGCTGGGCACGCTGGGCCGAAGCGCAGTTCGAGCGCTTCAAACAGGCGTATTCGCGCTCGCTTTCGACGGCGCTCGACCATGCGCTCGCGGTCGTCCTGCTGTTGATCGGCCTGCTAGTACTCAACGTGTTCCTGGCGCGGTTCCTGTCCGGGACGTTCTTTCCCGAACAGGACACCGGCATCCTGATCGGGCAGATTATTGCCGATCAGAGCGTCTCTTTCACCGCCATGGAAAAGAAGCTCGCGCAATTGCAGTCGATCGTGAAGCAGGATCCGGCGGTGGCGTCGGTCGCGGGTTTCACCGGCGGGCGCGCGCTGAACACGGCCAACGTGTTCATCGAACTCAAACCGCTCGCGCAACGCCATCTGTCGGCGACCGAGGTAGTCAACCGCTTGCGGCCGAAGCTCAACGCCGTCTCGGGCGCGCGGCTCTTCCTGCAGGCGCAGCAGGATCTGCAGATCGGCGGCCGCCAGGCTGCGGCCGAATACCAGTACACGCTCTCCAGCGACGATGCGAACGCGCTCTTCACGTGGGTGCCGAAACTCGTGACCGAACTCGGCAAATACCGCGGCAAGATGGAGGACGTGAACTCGGACCTGCAGCAAAACGGCTTGCAGACCTATGTGAACTTCAGCCGCGCGACCGCCGCGCGTTACGGCTTCCAGCCGAATCAGATCGACAACGTGCTGTACGACGCTTTCGGCCAGCGCACCGTGTCGACCATTTACAACCCGCTCAATCAGTATTTCGTCGTGATGGAAGTCGCGCCGGCCTACTGGCAGTATCCGCAGTCCCTCAGCCAGATCTACCTGAGCACGGCCGCCGGCAACGCGAACGGCACGCAGCAGACGCAGATGTCGAACGCCACCGTCAAGGCCGTGCAACAGCCGGCGGCCGTCAGCAGCGCGTCGAGCACCCTCGCGAACACGAATTCGCTGAACGCCGACGCCGAGGCAAACCAGCAGACCAACAGCATCTCGAACAGCAAGGGCGGCAATTCCAGCGGCAGCGCGGACAGCACCGCGGCCGAAACCATGGTCCCGCTCTCCGCGTTGATGACCTTTTCGAACAGCCACACCGCCACCCAGGTGAACCACCAGAGCGGCCTCGTGGCCGGCACCATCTCGTTCAATCTGCCGGCCGGCGGATCGCTCAGCGAGGCCGGCCAGATCATTGCGCAGGCCGAGCGCGACATCGGCATGCCCGCGTCGGTGCACGGCGCCTTCGCGGGCGCCGCGCAAGCGTATGCGCAGTCGATGGGCGCCGTGCCGTTGCTGATTCTGGCCGCGCTGGTGGTGGTCTATCTCGTGCTCGGCGTGCTGTACGAGAATACCGTGCACCCGCTCACGATCCTCTCGACGCTGCCGTCGGCCGGCATCGGTGCGACGCTGGCCCTGTTGATCTTCGGCACGCCCTTTTCGGTGATCGCGATGATCGGCATCATTCTGCTGATCGGCATCGTCAAGAAAAACGGCATCATGATGGTGGATGTCGCGATCCAGTTGCAGCGCCATGAAGGCATGAACGCGCGCGACGCGATTCACGAGGCCGCCGTGGTGCGGCTGCGCCCGATCATGATGACGACCGCGGCCGCCGTGCTGGGCGCCGTGCCGCTTGCGATCGGCATCGGCCAGGGCGCGTCGCTGCGCCAGCCGCTCGGCGTGACGGTCATGGGCGGCCTGCTCGTGAGTCAGGTCTTTACGTTGTACACCACGCCGGTGATTTATCTGTACCTCGACCGGCTGCGCGCCCGACTCGCGAAATGGTCGGCGCGCCTGCCGTGGAATCGCCGCGGCGAAGCACCAGATACGAGCGCATGATGAAGACGATCTCCCGCACCCGGCTGGCCGGCGCGATGCTGGCCTTATCGACTGTGTTGACAGGCGGCTGCATGGTCGGCCCCGACTATCATCGCCCGCCCGTCGCCACGCCCGCCACGTGGAAGGAGCTGCCCGGCTGGACCGAAGCGCAGCCCGCCGCCGAGCGCCCGAAGGGCGAGTGGTGGACCGGCTTCAACGACCCGCTCATGGATGAATTCGAGCCGCTCGTGTCGGTGTCGAACCAGACCGTGCGCCTGGACTACGCGAACTACCAGCAGGCGCTCGCCGAAGTGCGGCTCGCGCGCAGCGCCCTGTTCCCGACCATCGGCGTGACCGGGTCGGTGACTCGCGCGCGTTCGTCGACCGGCAACTTCAGCAGCAGTTCATTTGGCGGCGCCGCGGGCGCGAGCAGCTTCCAGCGCGTGAACAACGCCGGCTCGCTCGAAGCCAACGCGAGTTGGGCACCCGACCTGTGGGGCCTCGTGCGACGCAACATCGAGGCGAGCGCCGCCACCGCACAGGCGAGCCAGGCGACCCTCGCGAACGCCACGCTCTCCGAGCAGATCGCGCTGGCGACCGCGATCATCGATCTGCGCGTGACGGATGCGAATATCGACTTGCTCAATCACACCGTCGATGCGTTCGAGCAATCGTTGCGCGTCGTCGCCGAGCAGGACCGGGCCGGCACCGTGCCGCCCTCCGATCTGGTGAGCGCACAGACGCAACTGGAGTCGGCGCAATCGAGTCTGATTGCGCTGGGTGTCGCGCGAGCTCAAAACGTGCATGCGATCGCCGTGCTGGTCGGCAAAAATCCGGAAGAACTGGACATACCCGCGAACACCACGCTGCCGACGCTGCCGTCCATTCCGCTCAGCGTACCGTCCACGCTGCTGGAGCGCCGGCCCGACATTGCCGCCGCCGAGCGCCAGATGGCGGCGCAGAACGCCGCGATCGGCGTGGCCGTGGCGGCCTATTACCCGACCATTTCGCTATCGGCGCTGGACGGCTTCACGCAGTCGCCGTTGGCCGGCCTGCTGCACATCTCCAACTATGTCTGGTCATTGGGTGGGCAGGCCAGCGAAACGCTGTTCGATGGCGGCCAACGCAACGCACAGGTCGACGCGGCAAAAGCGTCTTATGAAGCGGCCGTGGCCAATTATCGCGGCACGGTCCTGGCGGCGTTCCAGGGCGTGGAGAACGACCTGGCCGGCTTGCGTATCCTCGCGCAGCAAGCCGAGGTACTGGAGCGCGCCGTACGCGACGCGACGCGCGGCACCGAGATCGCGCGCAATGAATACCAGGCGGGGACCGTGGACTTTACGACGGTCGCGACCGCGCAAACCGCCCAGTTGAATCTTCAGCAGACCGCGTTGAACGTGCAGCAAACGCGGCTGCTCGATGCGGCGTCGTTGATCGGCGATCTGGGAGGCGGCTGGTCCGCCAGCGAACTGAGTGATCCGCGCAAGACGGGGCAACAGCAAGTCTCGCCTTGAACCGGGCTCGTCGGCCTAATCGCTTCAGGCGCTAGTCGTTGTCTTTCGCGACCTCGGCGCCCGCGATCCGATGCCGCGCGAGCGACGCCGCGACGAAGCCGGACGCTTTCATGTCTTCGACGAATGTCGACAGATAGGCGGCCGCGGCGTCGCCCTTTGCTTTGGGTACGCCCATCGCCTGACGGATCACCATGAAGCGCTGGTCCAATAGCCGCAATCCATCGGTTTTGGCGGCGTCCTTTTCGAGCTGCTGCTTGACGCCGGCGGCCACGTCCAGATGCTGATCGAGAAAGCCCTGCACGACCGCGGGCGACGTGGCAATGCGCACGAGCGTCGCGTGGTGCAGTTCGCGCGTCAGAAACAGATCGTAGGCGCTGCCCTTGCCGACCGCGACCGTCACGCCGGGTCGATCGACCTGCTCGTTGGTGGTGATCGGCGAGGCGTCGCGCACGAGATAAAAGCCCTCTATCAGCACGTACGGCTTTGTGAATGCGATTTCCTGGCCACGCTGCGGATCGACCGCGAAGAAACCGATGTCGGCCTTGTCCTGATTGACGTTCTCAACCGAGGCGCCCGCCGATTTGACCGCGACCAGTTGCAGCGGCACGCCGAGTCGTTTGGCGAGTTCGGTGGCGAGATCGACGGACACGCCGACCGGCTTGCCCGTCGTTGGATCGAGCGTCGCCAGCACGGGGTTGCCGAGGTTGATCGACGCGCGCAGCGTGCCGGACGGAGCGAGTACGGCCGCCATTGATGCGCCGGCCGGTTTTGGGTGTGTCGCTCGCGAGGCGCTCGCGTCGTTGGGCTGTGCGAACGCGGGCAGGACCGCGCCAGATATGAGGATGGATGTCAATATTCTGAGCATGCTGCCGTGTCGCTCCATGTTTGAACGTCTTGTTGTCGATGCCCACCCGATGTCTTCTCAGGATAGCGAAGCAAGCATGTTCGACAACCGTCTGATATGCGCCTTGAACGCATCGCTCGCCTCGCGATCGGTGGTGGGATTCAGATGCGACGTCTCGGCGAGTTGGGCCTGCTCGTGGAAATCGTTAGCGACCGCGCGGCGCACGTCCGACGGCAACGACCGTACGATGGAAACCAGTAACGCCTCCTCGGCGTGGATCATGCCCAGAATCGAATGAATGTCCATGGAACAAACTCCGTTGTTGGCGCAATAAGTCAAATCTAGCATGCTCCGCGCTGAGTAATCCGGTTACTTCCGCATACCTCTCGTTACAAACCGTCAGCGGGCGGTTGGTTATGATGTGCGATTGGATCGCTCTGAGCGTCGTTGGCTAATTATGAGGAAAATCGGAAAAGTATTGGTGGTCGGCCTCGTGCTTGCAGAGGTTGCGTTCGGCGTTTACCTGCTGTCCCCCAAAAGCGACCCAGCGACGCGCAAACCCGGCGCGGTCGCGGGCGACGATACAACGCTGGCTGCGGATACTGTTCAATCCGGCACCTTGCGTGCGACCGCCGGGAACGCCGCCAGCGCGCCGCCGCCCGGCGCGAACATGGACGACGCCGCTCGCGTCCCAACGCAATCCGTCGAGGGCCACATCGCGCCCGCGGCAGCTCCGCCACCCGCGCAAGTGCCGCGGCAACTAGCAGAGCCGCATCCACAAACGCGGCAAACGCCGCAAACGCCGCAAACGCCGGCATTGGTTGCGGCCCCCGCCCCTGCGCCCGCGCCCGCGGCTGCGCCCACCGAGTCAAAAACAGCCGCCGTACCGCCGACCGGACATGGCCGTGAAGGTCTGCGCCGCCGCGATTCGACTTCCGTCTCCACTGCGGCGACGGACGAACTCGTCAAGGAATCCGCCAAGCTGGATCCGGCGCTTCCGCCGCCTCAGCCTGAGCCATTCGTGCACGACGATCAACCACATCGCGGCTCGAACGCGGTCGGGGCCGCGATGACACAACAGCTCGTTAAAGAGTCCGCCAGGCTCGATCCCGCATTGCCGCCGCCGAACCCGTCGGGTGTGCACTAGACGGGGGAACGCCGCTCGTGCGAGCACGGTGATCATGTGCTCGGTCGCGCCATGGTCAACGATCTAGTTCAAATCCATTCGTTGCGGCAGCAACACCATTGCTACCACAGCCGTGCAGCCTGCCATTGCCAGGCGCTTCGGCTTGGTCCCTTTCATAGCTGTCTCTTCCAGTCGTTATTGAATATCTGCCGCTCTTCGATGCGGATGTCGACCGGCGTGAGCGACGCGCCCTCACACGGTCCATCGACGCACACGCCGTCTTCGAAGCGAAACATCGCGCTGTGATGCGCGCACATCAGCAATTCGGCGTCGTAGGCCCAGAACGTGTTCGGTTCGTAGTTCAGCGGAATCGAAAAGTGCGGGCACACGTTGCGGTAAGCCCACGCGTCTTCGCCGCGGCGCAGAACCACGACGCCTGGTGCGCCGGCCTGGTCAGCGGGGATTTCAAGCGCGCCGCCGTCGGGAATGTCGTCGAGCGCGCAGAGAAAGTCCTGGTGAGGTTCGGGATTCGCCGCGTTCATGGCCTCGCCTCCTCATGCCTGCTGCGCGGACAGCACAAAGTCGCGCTGCACTTCGAAGAATGGGCTTGGCAGCGCCCACTCTTTGGCGGCGGCAGCGTCGTGATTCGGCACGTAGTCGATCACGAGCGACGGCTTCGAGCCGAACACCGCGTCGGAATGAACATAGGGGTCGCCCTCCGAGTAAAGCGCGGTGGTCAGCGTCTCGTAGCCGGGCGCTACGATCAGGAAATGGATGTGGGCGGGCCGCATCGGATGACGGCCGGTCGCCATCAGCATCTGTCCAACCGGGCCGTCGGTCGGAATGGGATAGCTGGTCGGTTTGATGGTCCTGAATGCGTATTCGCCGTTCGGCCCCGAGCGGAATTTGCCGCGCAGGTTGCTCTCGGGCTGATCGGGATCCTGGCCTTCGTACATGCCGTTGTTCGCGGTTTCCCATACCTCGATCAACGCACCGGCCACGGGCGCACCGCGCTCGTCGACGAGACGCCCATGAATCAGCGTCGGCTCGCCTTCCGTGCGCGCGATGTTGGCGCCGAACTCCTCTTCCTTCGCGCCTTCGCGATAGAACGGGCCGAGCAGACTGCTTTCGGTGGTGACGCCACCGCGCCCGTGATTGATCGCGTCGACCATGATCGACAGGCCGAGTGTGTCCGACAGCAGAATGAACTCCTGGCGAATGCCGTTGCACATCTTGCCGGTAGCGGTCAGGAATTCGATGCCGCGGCGCCATTCGTCGCCGGTCAGTTCAACTTCGCTGGCGAATGCATGCAGATGCGTGACCAGCGCGGTCATGATCTGCTTCAGGCGTGGATCGGTGCAATCGGCGAAGGTGTTGAGCACGTTTCGCGTCAATGGATGGATGGTTTCGTCGTTCATGGTTGGCCTCATGCGCGATGTGCCGCCGGGCGCGCGTCGAGCGAATCGGACGCGCCGTCCGGCGAGCGTTGTTGAGACGGGCCCGCGTCGCGAAACACGACGCGCCGGCCCACGGGGAACAATTGCAGGCCGTAGCGCTGCGACACGAAGCCCCACAGTCCTTGCGGAAAGAACATGGTCACGACGATCGCCAGCGCGCCGAGGCCGATCAGATACCAGGTGCCGAAATCAGACAGGAACTGGTTCAACAGGAAGAAAATCAGCGCGCCGACAATCGGCCCTTCGAGCGTGCCGAGACCGCCGATCATCACGATGAAAATACCGAACGCGCTCCAGTTCACCGAGAACGCGGCGTCGGGCGAAATGCGCAGGTTGCCGACGAAGTACAGGCCGCCCGCCAACGCGGTGCCGCACGCCGACACCAGATAGACGATCAGGCGCGCGCGCTTCACGTCGACGCCCTGGCTGCTGGCGGCCACCGCGTTGTCGCGCATCGCGGTCAACGCGAGACCGGCTTTCGAGCGCAGAAACAGATACAGCAGACCGATCGCCGCCGCGACGATGGCCAGCGCCAGCCACAGCGTCAGCGATTCGCGCAGCGCGCGCGGCACCTCCTGCAATGCGGTGAGGCTCGTGCCCGAGCCGCCGCCGAGCACCGAGACGTTCGCCACCGTCAACCGGAACACTTCGGCGATCACCCAGGTGCCGATCGCGAAGTACCCGCCTTCGAGCCGGAACGCCACCATCGACACCGGAATCGCCACCGCCGTCGCAATCACGGCAGCAATCGGCACCGCGATGAACGGCGAGATGCCGCAGTAGTTGGCGAGAATCAGCATGCCGTAGCCGCCGATGCCGAAAAATGCCTGCTGGCCGATCGACACCATCCCGCCATAACCCGCCAGCAGGTTCCACATCAACGCGAATACCAGGTAGGATGCCAGTTGCACGAAGTCGCGCATGGCGTCGCGCCCTGCCCACCACGGCGCGCTCGCCACCGCCAGCGCGACGATCAGCAGCACGATCACCGCCACGCGGCTCGCACGCGTCGCGCGCCGCACCTCGAAGCCCGCTGCGGGCTGGTTCAATTGCATGGTCATATCGAAGCCTCTATGCGGTTTTGGGCAGCAAGCCCTGCGGCCGCGCCACCAGCACGCCGAGAAACACCACGTGGCCGAGCCAGATACCCCAGCCGGGGTCGAAGTAAAAGCCCACCTGCTGCGCGATACCGAGCGCCATGCCGCCGACGAAGGTGCCCCAGAACGACCCCATTCCGCCGATGATCACCGCCTCGAACGCATACAGCAGCAGCGCCGGGCCATCGCTCGGCGACACCGCCGTGCGCATCGAATAGAGCGCCGCGGCCACCGCGATCAGCACGAAGGCGATGCCCATCGCCAGCGCATAGGTGCGGCGGTACGAGACGCCCATCAGTTGCACGATCTCGCGATCGTCGGAGGTGGCGCGAAACGCGCGGCCGAGCGGTGTGCGGCCGAACAGCCACTGCATCGCGAAGGCGAGCGCCACCGTCGCCACCAGCGTGACGAGCGGCAGATAGCCGAGCGTGATGCCGCCCGCGAACGTGATGCTGCGCGATTCGAAGCTGCCGGTGGCGATGGAACGCGGATCCGCGGAGAACATCTGCTGCAACACGTTCTGAATCACGATCGACAAGCCGAACGTCACGATCAGCGACGGCAGCGGATCGCGGCTGCTGACGCGGTTCAGAAGCGCGAACTGCACGGCATAGCCCGCGCCGAACGCGATCACGAGCAACAGTACGAGCGCAACGGCGAGCGGCAGATGGGCGAAGCTCGTCAACGCGAACAGCACGAACACCAGCAGCACGATGAAGTCGCCATGCGCGGTATTGGTCAGACGCATCACGCCGAACACCAGTGACTGGCCCATCGCGAAGAGCCCGTAAAGCGCGCCCAACAGCACGCCTTGCACGACGATATTGATGAGCGTGTTCATGCCGCCACTCCAAAATACGCCTGCGTGATCGCCTCGTCCGACACCTCGGCAGATACGCCGGTCAACGAAACGCGCCCTTCCTGCAAGCAATAAAAACGCGACGAGACGCGGCGTGCCAGTTGCACGTCCTGTTCGACGACAATCGCGCTCATGCCATGCGAGACGATCTCGGGCAACGCTGCATAGATTTCGCGGACGATCACCGGCGCGAGACCGAGCGAGAGTTCGTCGCACATCAGCAGATCGGGGTTGCTCATCAGCGCGCGGCCGATCGCCACCATCTGCTGCTGACCGCCCGACAACGCGGTGGCCGCGTGATGACGGCGCGTTTGCAACGCCGGGAACAGCGCATAGACGCTTTGCAGATTCCAGCGTCCCCGCCGCTTGCTGAACGCGCCGAGCAACAGGTTCTCTTCGACGGTCAAACTCGCAAACAGACGCCGCCCTTCCGGCACCAGCGCAATGCCCTTGCCGACAATGCTCGCCGCAGCCGCAGCGCCGATCGGCTCGCCGCGATAGAGAATTTGCTCGGCGGTGCGCGGACGCAGCAGGCCCGCCACCGATTTCAGAAAGGTCGATTTACCCGCTCCGTTCGACCCGATCAGCGCGATCACTTCGCCCGGCGCCACCGTCACGTCGATGCCGAACAGCGCCTGGAAGTCACCGTAAAACGCGCTCAGCGCGCGAGTCTCCAATAGTGCCGACATGATCAAGCCTCCAGTCCGAGATACACGCGCCGCACTTCGGGGTCGTCCATCACGGCGGCGGGCAAGCCCTCCGCGAGCCGCTTGCCGAAGTTGATGACCAGCAAACGGTCGGCCACCGCGAGCAACGCATGCACGACATGTTCGATCCACACGATCGTCACGCCACGCTCCTTGACGCGTCGAATCTCGTCGACGAGGGCGTGCGTTTCGGGCTCGGTGAGGCCGCCGGCGATCTCGTCGAGCAGCAGCAGTTGCGGTTGCGTCGCGAGCGCGCGGGCCAGTTCGAGCCGTTTGCGGTCGAGCAATCCCAACGTTCCGGCCAGCTGGTTGGCGCGGGCCTTGAGGCCGGTGCGTTCGAGCACGTCGACGCAGACATCGTACGCGGCATGGCCGGTCAGTTCGCCGCCGAAGGTGGCGCCGACCAGCAGGTTTTCGAACACCGTCATGCCACCGAACGGCCGGGGCACCTGATACGAGCGGCCGATCCCCGCCGCGCAACGGCGATGCGGCGGCAAGTGGTTCACATCCGCGCCGTCGAATTCGACGCTGCCCTGATCGGGCCGCACGTCGCCGCTGACGAGATTGAACAGCGTGGTCTTGCCGGCGCCGTTGGGGCCGAGAATGCCGTAGGTTTCGCCGCGTTCGACCGCGAAGCTGATGTCGTCGGTCACCTGCAGCGCGCCGTAGCGCTTCGACACGCTGGTGAGTCTGAGCACTGGGTTCATCACTGCTCTCCGCTTCTGAAATCAGGCAATCAGCTTGAGCGGGCCGGACAGCGGCACGCTCGGCGCGAGCTGGTTGTTGACGATCGCGAGATCGAAAGGATGCTTCTGACCTTTCACCCATTGCCCACCAACAAGCGGCGTCTTGGCGACGTTCTTCACCGGACCGCCGCCCCACGCGACATGGCCGACCAGCGTATCGAGCTTCGTCGACGCCACCGCGTCGCGGATCGCTTCGTTCGAGTCGACGTCTTTAGCGCGCTTCAACGAATCGACGGCGATTTCGAATAGCGCGTGGGCGAAACCGATCGGTTGAGTCCACTGCTTCGAGGTGACGCGCTCGTAGTCGTCGGCGACTTGCCGCGCGCTTTGCCCCGTCAGCGACGATTTGAACGGATGCGAAGGCGACCACCACACCTCGGTGGAAAGTCCGTCGCCGAGATTGCCGAGCGCTTCGATCGAGGTCGGAAACAGCAGTGCTTTGCCGATCGAGATGACCTTGGGCTTCAAACCCTGCTGACGCGCCTGAACGAGAAAGTTCTTGGCGTCAGGCGGAATCACGACGCCCGTGACGATCTGCGCGTTCGACTGCTTGAACGACGAAATCTGCGCGGAGAAGTCCTGCGTCATGCTCTGGAAGCGGCCGGGATCCTTCAGCGTGAAGCCCTTCTGCGCGAGCACGGGTGGAAAGCCGAGCTTGGCGTCGCCCCATGCGTTGCCGTCGCCGTCGTTGGGAAAGAGGCCGCCCACGCTGTGATTGGTTTGCACCGATTGCCACATGCCGGTGTAGACGGCGATCACGTCCTCCAGTCCCCAGAAAAAGTGATAGGTGAAGCGGAAACCCTTCTTCGGGTCGCCCTTTCTGCCGAAGAACCACGGCTGCCACGGCACCACCGTCGACACGCACGGCATCTCGTTCAGCTCGCACGCGTCGCTCACGGGATTGGCCGTCTCCGGTGTGCCGGACACCAGCATGATGTCGACCTTGTCCTTCAGGATCAGGTCGTTGGCGACTTCGCCGGCGCGGTTCGGATTCGACTGGCTGTCCTTGACGACGATCGACACCGGATACGATTTGCCGCCGATCACGATGCCGTTTTTCAGCGCCGTCTGCATCTGCTGGATCGTGAAGCGATCCGCTTCGCCGAACGGCGCGAGCGGTCCGGTTTGCGGCGATACGTAGCCGATTTTCAGCGTGCGTGAGCCGGCGGAGAAGACGAGCGGCGAGAACGCCGAGGTCGTGGCGGCGAGCGCACTGCCTGCCGCGAGGCTGACAAAGCGGCGGCGCCTCGCATCGAAAGTAGGTGAGTCCATGGTTGTCTCCTGAATTTTATTGTATGAGTGAATCGGGCGCGCTAGTCGGGGCGTCGCCCGTCGAAGGCGGCTTCGAGCAAAGCACGTAGCGGTATTCGCTCGACCGGCCGCGGATTCCAGTACGGATTCTGCAGCGCGAGAGCGAGTGCGACATCGAGATCGGCTGATGTCAGGCCGATGTCCTTCAGCGCCGTCGGCGCACCGTGGTCGCGCGCGAGATCGAAGACGGCTTGCGCGGCGTCCTCCGCTTGCAATGCGTGCGCGATACGCTTCATCGCCTCGGGCGCAGCCGCACGGTTGTAGGCGAGCACGTGCGGCAACACGATGGTGTGCGTCTCAGCGTGCGGCAGATTGAAGGTGCCGCCGAGCGTATGGCACAGCTTGTGATGCAAGGCCATGCCGACACTGCCGAGCACCGCGCCGCAGAGCCACGCGCCATACAGGCAATCGCCGCGTGCCGCGAGATCGCCTGGTTGTTGCATCACGCGAGGCAGTCCCTGGCCGAACGCGCGAATGCCCTCTTCCGCCATGAGGCTGATGATCGGATTCGTGTCTTGTGCGTAGAGCCCTTCCGCCGCGTGGGCAATCGCGTTGATCCCGCTCGTCAGCGACAACGCGGGCGGCAGCGACGTGGTCAATGCCGGGTCGTAAATCACCGTCTTCGGCAGCACTCGCAGATCGCGGCCGGTCTTCTTGACGCCGCCTTCGGTGAGGCCGTAAATCGGCGTCATCTCGGAGCCAGCATACGTGGTTGGAATCGCGATGATCGGCAGGGAGGTTTCGAGCGCGATTGCCTTGCCGAGCCCCGTTGTGGAACCGCCGCCCAGCGCGATCGCGCAATCGGCGCCGGCCTGTGTGGCGAACTCACGTGCCGCGCGAGCGGTTTCGACCGGCACATGCATCACGGCTTCGGCATAGACGCCTGCTGCGCGCGAGCCGAGGCTTGCCGCGAGCGCTTCAGCCTGCGCGCGTTGCTGCGGCGTGGACAACACGATTGCTCGCGTCGCGCCGAGCAGGCCGATCTCGCGATCGAGCTGGTCGAGACTGCCCGCGCCGAAGATCACGCGTGACGGCAAGCCGTTGTAGATGAACGGTTCCATGGCGGTTCAGCGCGGGTAGTAAGGCGGAATCTGCGCATCCACGTTGACCCAGACCGACTTGGGCTGCGTGTATTCGCGCATCGCTTCGAAACCCATTTCGCGGCCGTAGCCGCTTGCGCCGACGCCGCCGAACGGCGACGCGGGACTCACGCGCTTGTAGCAGTTGATCCACACCATGCCGGCGCGTATCTCGCGCGCCACCAGATGCGCGCGTTGCAGATCGCGTGTCCAGAGACCCGCGCCGAGACCGTATTCGGTGCCGTTTGCAATCGCGAGCGCTTCTTCGTCGGTGCGGAATGTGGTGACCGTCATGAACGGACCGAACACTTCTTCCTGCGAGACCCGATGCTCCGGCTTCGCTTCGACGATAGTCGGCTCGACATAACAACCATTGGCCAGCGCCGCGATGTCCGGCGCCTTGCCACCGGCAAGCACGCGGCCACCCTGTTCGCGCGCGACATCGACGAACGACAGCACGCGGTCGCGGTGCTGACGCGAGGTGAGCGGACCCATCTCGGTCGACGGATCGAGCGGATCGCCGATCTTGATCGTGCGGCTCAACGCGGCGAACTTTTCGAGCACTTCATCGGCGATCGATTCGTGCACGATCATCCGCGAGCCGGCGATGCACGCCTGCCCCTGGTTGTGGAAGATCGCGAACGCCGAGCCTTGCACCACGGCATCGATATTCGCGTCGCCGAATACGATGTTCGCGCCCTTGCCGCCGAGTTCGAGCTGCACCTTCTTCAGATTGCCGCTCGACGCCTGCACGACCTTGCGGCCCACCGCGGTTGAACCGGTGAAGGCGACCTTGCTGATCTCCGGATGTTCGGCAATGTACTGACCGGCCACATGACCGAGGCCCGGCAGAATGTTGACGACGCCTTCCGGAAAACCCACCTCGGCCATCAGCTCGGCAATCGCGAGACTGGACAGCGGCGTGAGTTCGGCAGGCTTCATGATCACGCAGTTGCCCGCGGCGAGCGCCGGCGCCATCTTCCAGCTCGTGAACATGAGCGGGAAATTCCACGGCACCACTTGCCCGACAATGCCGACCGGCTCGCGCGTCAGATAGTTCAGAAAGCCCTGTTCGACCGGAATCACCGAACCTTCGAACTTGTCGGCCATGCCGCCGAAATAGCGGAACGTGGCCGCCGTGCGCGGCACGTCGAGGTTGCGCGTATCGCGGATCGGGTGGCCGGTATCGAGCGATTCGAGGCGCGCGAGCTTGTCGGCATTCGCTTCGATCGCGTCGGCGAGTTTGAGAAGCAGGCGCCCGCGCTCCATCGCGGCGAGATTGCTCCACTTCGGAAACGCCGCCTTCGCCGCCGCGACGGCGCGATCGACATCGGCCGGGCCCGCCATCGCGACCTCGGCGATCACCGAGTTGTCGTGCGGATTGAGGGAGGCGAGCGTTTCGCCGTTTGCAGCCGGCACGAAGCGGCCGCCGATGAAGAGTTGCGTTTGCATGTCAGTCCTGTGCAAGTAAAACCTGGACGCGACTTTCCCCGCGGCGCCAGCGGTCTGGCGCCGTTCGATCGACGATCAGAGGGAATGCCGGAGAGTTACATCTGAATCGGATACGGCGGCAGCTCACCGCTTTCGTAGCGCTTGGGCAGATCGGGCGTCGCGTTCTCCCACACCAGCAGCATGGAACGCTTCTGCGAGTAGCCTTTGTGACGGATATCGGCCGGCATCGCGGCGATATCGCCCGCGTTCATCGTGATGCGTGCGCGCGGCTCGCCGCTGTCCTTGTCGGCGACGTCCCAGATGATCTGGTCGGACAGTTGCAGGAACCACTCGACGCGGTCGTTGCCATGGAACACCGGCAGCACGAATTCCTCGGTGGTCGGGCAGAACAGGCTCTGCTGGCACACCGACGTGACCGACGGATTCCACGTCACGTCCGAGCGCGACAGATACTTGAAGAGGCTGAACGCATGCAGCGCGCCTTCGAAACCCGGCTCCGCGTAAATCTCCGGTTCGTCCTGGCCGACGTCGGCAAACTGGCGATTGACGGGCAGATCGTCGCGTAACGGCGAGTCGCCTTCGAGGCCCGGCATGCGCTTCGTGGCAATGCGCGTGCGCTCGATCGCGGCGATGTTGTCGCCGTGTTTCGTGCCGAACGCGGAGCCGGTTTCTTCCGGTGCGGCGAACGGGTCGAAGCCTTCGTTGACCCAGTCCTTCAGGATCGCCTTGAAGGTCGCCATGATGAGCGGCGTGTCGAACTGCTGCATGTGATCGACGCCCGCTTCCTTGAAGCTCGCGTTATACGCGCCGGCGTACATGTCGACCTTGCCGTAGTGATTGCGCGTGCCGATCACTTCGTCGAAGTTGACCCAGCCGTAGAAGAAGCCCCACGCCACGTCGCGCATCATCGCGCGCAGGAAGTCGTCGGCGTGCATCTGGTGCGAGCGGATCTGGCCTTTGGCCGGCCATCTGACGGTGGCGAAATAAGCGTCGCGGCTGAATTCGAAGTCGCCGAGGCAGAACGTGCGATAACCGGTCACCGCGTCGGCCTCGCTCGCGGTGACGTTTTGCAGAGTGCTGAGTTTGTCCATGATGGGCTCCGGATGGATCGATCGTGTAGCGGGATTCAGTGGATGCAGATGTCGGCCCACTTCTCGACCGAATAGCGTCCGAGGATCGTCTGCACGAGCAGCACGCCTTTGGTCTTCGCTTCGAAGCGATAGGCGGCGCCGGCGGGCAGCAGTGCCTGATGGCCACGACGCAGCCGCACATGGCCCATCGACTGGCCCGACGGCTGGCCTTCGAGGCGCACGCTGCCTTCGGTCCGTGCGTCGACCAGCGGGCCGTCCGACGGCTTGATGAAATAGATGTCGATCTCGCCATCGAGCACGACCGCGAACTCATCGTGCGACGCAGCAAACCACGGCGACGAACCTTCCGCGCGCAGCGTCTCGATCACGTACTTGAGATTCTTGCCGACCACGACTTTCTCGTAGGGCGCAGCGCGGCTCGCCACGTCGAACACATTCGACATCGCGTAATGTTCCGGTTTGCCCTTGATGATTTCGATGGAGCCTTTGCGGAAGTTGTCCAGGCTGCCGAACCAGGTTTGTTGCATGTCTGCCTCCATTTGATCCACGAATGCGTTGCTTGCATTGAAGATTAAGTGGCGGCAGGCGCTACAGCAATGTTCCGAGGGTCGGGAAACGCGAACCCTGGGTGCTCCAAAATCGCGCCAGGGAAACTACCTGGTGGCGAACCCTCATCGGCCTCGGGCGGGCCTCAGTCCTCGGACAACTCTTCGTCGACGCTTTTCGTTTCGTCATCGGGCGGCGCAATGCCGAGCGCCCTGTCCCACTGCGGCTCACGCAGATAGCGCGCGCGCAGGAAGTCGACGAAGGCCTTGACCTTGGTGGTCGAGCGGTGCGAGGCAGGATACACCGCCGACAGCCACAGCGGCGGCGCCGCGTATTCCGGCAGCACGCGCTCCAGCCGGCGTTCGAGCAGATCGGCGGCGGCGACCATGGTCGGCAGATAGACGACGCCCGCGCCGGCCCGCGCGAATTCCAGCAGCAGGTGCACGCTATTGGTTTTGAGCACCGGATTCAGCGCGATTTCGAAGCATTCGTTGCCGCGCATCAGCGGCCACTTGTCGCCCCAAGGGTAGTACGAATAGCGGGCGAAATCGTGCCGCAGCAAATCGAGCGGTGTCTCGATCAGCGGTTCTTCCTTCAGATAGCCGGGCGCGGCGCAGAGCACGCCGCGCACCGGAAAGAGACGCCGCTCGACCAGCAGGTTCGACGCCGGCGGGTAGATTTGCAGCGCCAGGTCGAAGCCTTCCTGAACCGGATCGATGACCCGGTCGTTGACGGTCACGACGAATTCCACGCGCGGGTACGCGGCGCGGAATTCGATCAGCGTCTGCGAAAAATGGCCGAGCGCGAAGCCCGGCAGAACGTGGATATTGAGCGTGCCCGCGAGCGCCTGCGGGTCGCCGCGCGAGCGGCCGGACAGATCGTGGACCTTGGTGACGAGTTCGGCGCACTCGCGGTAGTACGTCTCGCCGAGTTCGGACAGGCGCACCGCCCGGGTCGAACGATGAAAGAGCGGCACGCCGAAATGGTCTTCGAGCTGCTTAACGCGCGAGGTCACCACCGATTTGGCGACACCCAGCTGGCGCGCGGCGCCGGCAAAGCTTTGCGCCTCCGCGGCGCGCACGAACGCTTCCATCGACATGAACAGGTCCATGCTGTCTCCCCATGCAAGGCTGTCGACCGGAGCTGGCGCTTTAGCGTCTACTCCGGTCCCATGCAAAGCTGTCGATCGCAGTTGGAGCTTTAGCGCTTACTGCGATCCCATGCAAAGCTGTCGACCGGAGCTGGCGGTCTGTACCGCGATCCTAACGCGAATTCGGCGGCTTCATGTTCCACGGCTGGGGAAAGGACCCCGCAGGCCGCCGCGCGGTACAAGAGGCACCGCAAAATCGTGCATCCGCTCACACGGCGCCCGGTCGGGACAACTGCCGTTTACGGGTGGTCAGCCGCGCGATTTCCTCATCGAAGAGACGGCTGCAAATGCTCTCGATCTCGATGCGCGCGAACTGCTGCTCCGCTTCCGGCAACACCTCCACCTCTCGAAGCAGCCGCACTCGCTGTTTTTTTGCCTCTGCGATC
Source organism: Paraburkholderia sp. FT54 (assembly GCF_031585635.1). Lineage (NCBI taxonomy): Bacteria > Pseudomonadati > Pseudomonadota > Betaproteobacteria > Burkholderiales > Burkholderiaceae > Paraburkholderia > Paraburkholderia sp. FT54. The sequence goes on from NZ_CP134196.1 coordinate 1,911,148, forward strand.
GCGAGCGTAATCTCGTGCACCGACCGTTGCCGCTCGTGCGAATGCGCGCCGAGCGCCGTGCGGCGGCTGGCATGCACGAGTTGCCGCGCGGTTTCGAGTTGCCGCGCCTTGATCAGTTCGACGAGTTCCATCGCGATCGCGGAGATATCCTCGATCATGATTTCGGCGCGGCCTCCGCGTCTTTTGCGTTAATGGCGCTGTCCACCAGTTTTGTCAGCGTCTCGAGCGCGAGCTGACGCGTGGCCGAATCGTACTCCGTAAAATCCTGGAGCACGGCGCGCGTGAGCTTGATAGCCACGTCCCCGCGGGTGACGATCGTCTCGCGCGCGGCCTCCATGCGCTCGATTTCGCCCCGGATGGCTTCACGGACCGCCCTGCTCCGAGCTTCGATCTGCGCAACCTCGTGCTGTGTCTGCGCCTTGATCTTCACGATATCCATCACGCCGGCCGCGATGCTCACCAGTTGCGCGCCACTGTCGACGATCACATCCAATTGACGTTCAGTCAGTTTGCTGCGAGGCGCAATGCTCGCGTCGGTACGCGCATCGGGCGTTTTCGCTACGCCACGGCTCGGCAGATCCATCGGATCGTTCATGTTCGTTTTCCTTTCCTGAATCAAGCGTTGAGAGTCGGATGCAATTGTTGGCGCAGGCTCGCGAGTTGTTGCCTGAAGGACCGCACTTCGACGAGCCGTTGATCCGGCTCGGCATGGAGCGCCGGTTGCGCTTCCAGGTCGCCGTAGAGCGCATCGATAATGTCGCGATTGCCTTGGCGCATGCCCGGCAGATGCTCGTCGCGCAGGTCGTTCCCCACCACCTCGCGCCATTCGCCGATGGCCTCGCGGCTTAGCGCGAGCAACTTGCCCTGCCAGACCTGGGCTTCATACACAAAGCCCACGACTTCCACGATAACCGTCAGCGCGACGTTCAGCCGTTCCAGCATCTTCTTCGTGAAGACACGGCCAATCTGGTTATAGACCTCGCGTCCGAATCGCTGGCCGAACAGCTTGCCGATCCGCGACACGGCCATCTTCGCCAGATTGCCCGCCCCGGCGGCCGCGCCGCCGACGCCACCCAACCCGCGCAGCATGGAATTGGCCGCGTTGCCCGCCACGCGCTGGGCGAGCGTCGCGGCAAGGCTAGTCACGAATTTCGACACCGGGTCGCCGGAGCGAAGCGCCACGGTCTTGTCGAGTTCGGCGACCGCCGTGTTCGCGATATCCTCCAGCCGCCGGTTCAAGTCCTCCATTTCGACGGTGATGTGGTTCTCGATCGCGCGTCCGATCTGGCGCACCTCGAAAGGCAGGCAATGGCCAGAGATCCATTGGGCGCAGTCCGCGTAACCCAGCCATTTGTTCGAAGCCATGATGTCGGCTTCGATCCGCCGCAGCGCGGCGTCCGTGACCTTGTCCACCAGGCGCGGCAATGCGGTCTCCAGACGCGTCATGGTTGCGTCGATTTCCTGCAGCGAGCGCGCGTGGGCGCTACGCGTGACCTCCATCGCGCGCTCAATCGCTTCTCGCTCGTCCGCGTTCGCGCTTAAGCCCGCTTCCTCGCGCTCGAGCGCGGCATCCACTTCAGCGAGCGTGGCCAGCACGGCGTTCGCCAGCCTCGTCTCGACCGCTTTCAGGAGTTCGGGCGCGAATGCGTGGCCCGACACTTCGTCCCACAAGCGCTCCGCAGCCAGGGGGCGACGCTCGAGCGTCGCATTGGGCGCCCGGAAATTCGTCGAGTGGATGATCTGCAAGGACAATGGACGCTTGAGAGCGTCTTGCGCGAGCCGCATGATCTCGCCGACGCGTTTGTCGGCGCGGCCGCAGCCCTCGGGCGCGCGGTTGATCACGAGCATGACGGGAATGTCGGGGTCGTTCGCGGTGGCTTCCGCAACTGCCTCGAAGAGATCCTGTTCGGTCTGGCCAAAGCCCGTGCGATAGCCGACCACGAATACGATCACGTCACTTTGCGGCAGGAAGGCCATCAGCACTTCTTCGTGCCGGCTCATCACCGCGTTGTAACCGGGCGTGTCGAAGACGTGCATCCCGACATGACTCGGCGCTTTCGGCCGCACCCTGATCTGCAGGCGCAGGATCTCGTCGTCGGGCGTGAGGCTTTGCTCGACGAAACGCGCCCTGTCGATCTCCTCCTGAGTCGCATCGCGGTAAATGGCGAAGAAGCGCGGCTCGGCTTCGTCGCGACACGCCACATGCGTGACGACGCCGGTTGTCGGCTTGCCGCTCACGGGCAGATGCTCGTCGCTGAGCAGCGCATTGATCAGCGACGATTTCCCGGTGCTAGTTTCGCCAACCACGGTCACATAGGCCTGCGGCACGGCCAGTCGATTCACGACAAGGCGCACGAGACTCGCGCGCTGTTCATCGCCCTGAGCGTCGAGCAGGTCGGAAAACTGCTGTGCGGCGCTCATCCACGCCTGTTTGCGGGTGCTCATGCGCGCACCTCCTTCAGCCGTGCGCAAAGCGAGCCGATCATCGCCCGGTCGGATTCCAGTTGTTCGGCCGACTTCGCTTTTTCTTCCGCCGACCTGTTCAGCATCGACATGGACTGCTCGCGCTTCTCTTCGAACGCGTGGGTTTGCGACTCGCGCCACTGTTCGAGCAACGTGTCGAGCTGCTCGCAGAATTGCGCGGCGATCCGGTTGAGCGCCGTCGATGTCCCGTCGATATAATTGTTAATGGCGGCGAACACTTCGTCTTCGACCGCCCCGGCGCGCAGATAGGTGATGCCGTCTCTCGCCTTGTCGCCGGCATACTGCCCTGCGAGCCCCCCGAAGATGGCGCCCACGGCCGCGCCGATTGCCAGGCCGACTGGCCCGCCGAGGAGGCCGCCGATCGCCGCGCCGGCCTCGACGCCTGCCCACGCGCCGCCGAGCGTGCCCGCGACGGCGCCCGCGCGCCCGGCCAGATTCTCGAAGCGCAGTGCCTCTTCCCGGTCGACGGTGAAGCGCAGATCAGGGGCGTCGGCCGTCCACGCATCGAGATTCTGCAGATCGCTGCGCAAACGGTCCTGTAGCGCGAGCGCGTCTTCCTGGACCAGACCGAAAATCTCGATGCTGGCTTCCTTTTGCTCGTCGTTGAGTGCGCTCGAAAGGCGTGGACCGTCGACTATGCCGGCGCGCATCTTCGTGCGCATGCGGTTGCGCAATTCGGCGCGCTTCTCGGTTTCCCATTTGCGCAAGTGATCGCGCACCGAGCGGCGAAAGGCGCGTGCGTCGTCACGCATCTGGCCGGCCCGCTCGTCGATTCCGTCGAGCCGCTTGACGAACGCCTGCGCCTCACGTTCCATGTGATCGCGATGCGCCTTGCGATCGAGCTTCGTTTCGCCAAGACGCGCCGCGACGCTTTCTGCCAGGCGCGTCAACTCTGCTTCGCAGGCCGCGGCGACATCGGCGGCGACTCGCGCCGACCAGTCGTTGCCGAACTCTTCGAGCTCGGCGGCGAATGCCCGGGCGCCGGAGGACTCGGTGCCTCCGGCGTCACCGTTCAGGGCCGCGCGCAGCGCCTCGTAACCGTCCACGAGGCGGACGTTCGGTGGCGCGTCGAGCGGAATCCTCGCCTGCTCCGCGATCTGCCGTAGCACCTTGACGTTGTGATCGCGGCCCGCCAGCGCTTCTTCGTCCGTTTCGTCGTTCCAGCGGTTCTGCACGAAGAGCGCGGTGCGCAGCGCCGTCCATTGCAAGGACACGAAAATGGCTTCGGAACGGGTCAGCGGCGGCACCGTGCGCAGCATGAAGATCACGCCGACCGCTTCGCGAAGATAGCGCTGCGTGGTTTCCATATTCGCGTGCGTGAGGCTGCCGACGCCCGGCAGATCGACCAGCACGAGGCCGTGCCTGAACATCTCGCGGTTCGATGTGAGCACGACACGCGACACCTGCTTCACGTTGCCAGCATTGTTCTCGTTGTGCACGACCGATCTCAGCGCATCCTCGGTGCAGGGAATGGACTCGGTGCGCCCGTCGGCGTAATGAATCGTCGCCTGCTGACCCGCTTGCGCCGCCCACGTAATCTCGACGGGCACGCAGGTGGTTTCGTCGGCATCGATAGGCAGGACCGGCGTGTCGAAGGCAAGCGCATTGAGCAGTGTGCTCTTGCCGCTGCCCTGGATGCCGGCGATCGGCAGGACGAAGCGCTCGGCCGAGAGTTGGCCCGCGTATCCGCGCAGCCGGTCGGCGAGATTGCGTGCCTCGGGGCCGGCCGGCTTCGCGTCGTATCGCTCGGCGAGCGACAGCAGTCGCTCATCGCCGAGCAGATTGCGCAAATCATGTGTGTTCATGGTCGTCAGCGTCGGGAGTTTCAGAACAGTTTTTTCCAGCGGGAACGGGACAAATCATCGACGCGCTGCTGCACCGATTGCAATGCGTCGAGCTGATTCGCTTGTGTCGCCTGCAAGCCGGCTAGCAGCGCATGCATGGCTTGCAGGTTTTCGGTCAGTTGCGCGGTGCGTTCTTCCTGGTGACGTGTCGCCTGCTGGAAGGCTTCGCTCATCGCCCTGAGCGCCTCACGCTGTTCGGCGATCGCGGCAGTCATTTGCCCGCTTGCCTCGATCAGCCGTTCGTGATCGGCCTTGCGTTCGTCTCTCAGCTCACCGATGAGATTCTGCTGGCGTTGCGCGCCGTCATCGAGCTTGCGCACGTCCGTGCCCAGTGCCGCCAATTGCCGTGCATGCACGTCGATGGATGCGCGCAGCGTGTCGCTCTTCTCGCCGGCGTCTTCGATCAACTGCTGCAGCGCGGCCCTGAGTTCGGCGAGCGATTGCTGTTGCGACGTGGCGTGCGCCTGAAGTTGATTGAGAGACTTGGCGGGGCCGGTCAGCACGAGACGAGTGGTATCGCGAATCTGGTCCTCGAGTTCGTCTTTCAACTGCGCGACCCAGGAGGGGGTATGCGACAGTTGTCCGCTGAGCTCGTCCAGCACCTTGCGGGTGGCATCGTCAACGGTGAAGCGCGTTGGTTGGATCATGTCGTTTTCCTGCGGATCAAAGTCAGGCGGTGGTGGTCGCGCGCCATGCGCGGACGATCTTGCCGGCGTCCGCCCGGTTCTCCTCGGGCAGCGACGCAATAAACCTGTTTTCCTCGGCTACGGTGGCGAACGGCGCGCGCGTCGCCACGAGGCGATTGGCGAGCGCCGAGTAATAGACCTTTTCATCGTTGACCAGCACGCCGGCCAGCTTGAGCTTGTGCCGCTTCGCGAGCGCCTTGAGCTCGAATAGCGCCTCGCAGACCGCGCCCGAGTTTTCCAGTTCCCTGATCGATTGCACGACCGCGACGATCGGATGCATCGACGGGTCATAGGGGATCTCCGCGCGCTCCAGCGCACTCTCGCTCGCGCCGACCTGCTGCACATCGAGCACGAGAAACACGACGCAAGGCGACGACAGGAACGTGCTCACGGCGTTCCACGTGCCGACGCTCGCGGCGTCTCCGAGCACCGCAACCGCGATTTCATCCATGCAGCCCTCGTCGATACGACACTTGCTGAACGTGATTTTCCTGCCGGCCTCGGCCTCCACCATGTCAAACCAGAAGCGGTTGACGAAGCCCACGAGGCTGTCGCTGTCGAAGCCGACGATCAGCACACGCCGTTCATCGCGAACGCGCTTGAATGCCTGGTCGAACAGGACCTCGTTGCGCATATCGACGAAGCGATGCTGGGCAATCAGCGTTGCAAGGCGGGTCAGCGCGAGCGCGGCCGAACCGACCTCGATCTCATGCACGCTCTGCTCGGCGACGGGCGCGGCCGCGAACGCGGTGCGCCTCGAAGCGGGGTCTGACGCGGCCTGCTTGCGCTTGCCCGGCCTGGCCAGCAATGCCTCCAGTTCGCGGGCAATGGCATTGCGCCCGACGAGCCCCTCTTGCGCCGACATCTTCGCTTCCAGCCCGCGTGCGCGGGCCCGGAGTTCCTTGCGGAATTGCTTGCGCGCGTCCTCGATGCGCTCCACGATGGCATCGGCGAACGACTCGACCGTGGCGCGCTGCTTTTTGACCGCACCCTGAACGCTCTTCCTGAACGCGTTGATGTCTTCGATCTCCGTCCAGGTTTCGATGCGCTCGTCCACGCCCCAGTCCTGACCGAAAATGTCGACTCCGCGCTTGAAACTGCCGAATAGGCCCGGTTGCTCGACTCGCACCCGTCGATGCCGGTGAGTCGTCGTGAAACCGAGATTGCCGATCGACCGGGCGAGCTGCGTGGAGAGATCGAGGTCATCGGCGCGCAGGTTCAACTTCTCGTGATCCGCCGCGATCTGCCCCAGCACACGCTTGTTGAGCGTGCTCAGGCTGGCCGCCGAACGCTTCAACCAGCGCTCCACGTTCGCCTGCAACGCAGACGCATCATCGATGCTCGTGCTGGTCAGCCCGTCCGTCTGTTCGAGCAGCGGGTCGCCCTCCCTGGCGATTGCGGCGGGCTCCCTGCGGGCCTCTTCCTTCATCTGCGTGTAGCGCGCGTCGAACTCGTCGGTCAGATTCGCGAGGCGCCTGGCCTCCGCCTTTTGCCGCCGATAGATCGCGGCGGGGTCGCCCGGCTGCAATTCCCTGTCGACGAATTCGCGCAGCCATTCGTTGAGCTGCGCCCCACGGCCCTGGGCGACGGCGGGCGCCAGTTCATCGAACCGGCCTTGCACGCCCGCGATGAACTCCGGCAGCCCGGACGCCTTGTCGGGTTGCCGCAATGCCCATATCGCGGAGACCTGGCTGATCAGCACGGATTCGACCCCCGCCTTCTTCAGCACCGACTGCACCCTGCTACGATGCTCTGCGAGCACCTCATCCCGCGATTTCAGGATCTCGCCGTGCGCGCCCGGCTTCTCGAGCACGCTATCCATCATGTTTTGCACGACGACGATGGGCTTGCCGTGATCATGAGCCAGACAGACGTACTCGCGCATCTTCTCGTCGGAGTTTGCCTTGCAGGTCGTGACGAACACGACCACATCGACGGTGGGCAACAGCACTTCGAGTGTCAGCCGCTCGTGCTCGTCATGACCGAACGCGTCGAGACCCGGCGTGTCGACCAGCGTGACGCCCTGCCCCAGCCTGAAGTTCGGCGAGCGCAAGCGGATCTCCGCCACGCCTTTGACGTTGCCGGGATTGGTCGCTTCGTCGCCATATTCCTTGAGCCGCTTTGCGATCGCGCTGCCGAGAATCGCAACGGGCTTGCGGCCAGGCTCCTTGAAATGGACGATGCACTCTAGCCGCTTGCCCCACTCGCACACGACGAGGCTGTTGGAGCTAGGCCGCACGGCGTGAGGCAGGAGTTCGGCGCCGAGCAATGCGTTGACGAGCGTCGACTTTCCGGAACTCGTAATGCCGATTAGCCCGACGCGAAAAGCATCGCTTTGCCACAGCTTCTCGCGGTGGTTCAGCCAATCCAGTTCAGATGCAAAGTAGGCGCTCGCGTTGTCGTCCTGCGTGAGAATGGCCTTGATGTGCTGAATCAGGTCAGCCAGGTCAGCCTGTTGCTCTTGCGCTCGTTGCATGTCCATTGACTAAAAAACAAGTCGTGTGCCGGCTGCCAGATGCGCTGGGCAACTTCGCGCCGGATGATCTCGGGTGCCGCAGGCCGGGCGATCCGTCAAGCGGTCGCTCGAAGCCTGAACTGTGCAGCCCTTCTGGTCGGGCAGCGATAAGCCCCCCGAACGTAAGAGACTTATCGGCAATGTTCAGGAAGTCTTTAATTGAGCGAGCCCGACGCGCTAGCGCTTCAGTGGCCGCACGCGCTGGCCGCGAGTGCATCGCGGCGCACCTTGTCGATATATTTCGACATCAGCACGGTGGCTAGGGCGCCGGCAGCGAATGTGATGGCGAAGGACGCGAGGTGTTCAAGAGGCGAATTGGTGTTGATCATTTTTCCCGACCTGTCAAGTTGATGTTTTCGATAGGCGAAAGGCGCATGTGCGCCCGACGCGAACAGCAAACGTCACTCTAGACGTCCGTTCGGACAATTCGTGTCCGCAGTCGCCTGTAGTCAGAAAATTGCACGGCCCAGTGCTGACCGCGCTCACTCGCCTGACCGGCCGATCGTTCAGGATCGCGGAAACCACGCATGGGACGCTCGCGTTCACGCATGGGTTGATGACTATTCCCGGCCCGGTTGTTGACTCGGGCGCTGGCTTTGACGAAAACGTGCTTCACGTTTGCCAGTTCAGGAATCGCGGCCTTCGCCGCGCAGTAGCTGCGCAACTGGTCAGTGATGATCTTTCGCGACACTTCAGGACAAGGCGCCAGTACACGTTTGGAGAAACGTTTAGCCGTAGCCTTGTCGCGCCGCTTTTGCAGCTGGATGTCGAGTTCGACGACTTTGTGCAAGCTGGCAAGCGGCGCCGGCATCTTGTCGATCAACGAATCCGGGCACAAGTACGGATGGCTGGCGCTCGCGTCGAACAGCCCTCGGCCATGGCGGTCGGAACAGCGTCCTTTGACTGCTGGAAGCTAACCAATCTCAACGGTAACACCGTCGCGAACCTGACCGACTTTTCACGAGTGTGGGTCAGGCACCCTCACCGCGCCAGCCATTCGGGCTTGCTCGAGCCTCGCGGCACGAGAACCGTCCTGAAGGATCCAGGCGTCTTTGACAGGACTACCTGGTCGGTCATGCCCTGATACGTGCCCAGCGGGGTCTCCGCCGTGAACAGATCGGGAGCGACATCGGTGTGTTCGCCGGAAGACCCGGGGATCGCGCGGGCATAGTGCCTGTCGAAGATGCCGAGCGAGAAGAGCCAGAGCACGGTTCGGGTCAGAGAAACGGTCACCCGATAGCTGCCGCCCTCGACAGCGCGTCGGCGCAGCGCCGCGAGTACGCCGACCGTGCCGAGCCAGCCCACCACGTTGTCGACAATCGGGATGATCGGCGGCGATTTGGGGCGTGTGAGCGTGCCTTCGACAGCGAACAGCCCCACGACAGCCGCGCCGATTTCATCAAACCCCGGCCGATTCTTCCAGGGGCCCTTGTCGCCGTGAAGAAGGACATTCGCATGGATCAACCCCGGCTTTCGGGCGCAGAGCTCTTCGGCATCGAGGCCATGGCGTTCCAGATAACCCGGACGCTTGTTCGCAAAGAAGACGTCCGCACCTCTGAGCAGGTGATCGAATCTCGCGCGATCCTCCTTCGAGTAATCAAGGATTGTCGAGCGCATGCCAACCTGTGCGTCCCATGCGAACGCCTCGATCTCGCTATCGTCGTGCGGCCGCCAGATATTGAGAACATCGGCCCCGTAGAACGCGAGGTCCCTGCCGATGGCCGCTCCGGCAATCACGTGACTCATTCCGAGTGCACGAATGCCATCCAGCGGACTGACGCCATCCTTCGTGAAAGGGATCGGCTCGCTCTCGCCAATCTTTTCCACACTGATCAGTGGCATCTTCGAGAGCACCTCGGTGTACTGAAGCTCCTTCTGGAATTCCTCGAACGTGCGCACCTTCGCGATGACAATCCCGGCCTCTGCCGCGGCATTCTCCAGATCGTCGGCGCGCCACTGCAAAATGGCGTTGCGCACGGATTCCGGGCTGGCATCGCATCTGAGCAAGCCAAGCTCGCGGGCCGCCAGCTTCGGGTAGATGTTCAGGGGCACGACGTGCCGCCCATCGCGGGTCTCGCGGAAGAGATCCGCATCGACTTCGAGGACCGGCGGACGTCCATTGATCGTTTCCCATTTCAGATCGAAGAACCCGGCGAAGCGCCGCAAAGCCTTGCGGACATCCACCGCGATATCCTGTTCTTCGTCGGTCCGGAGCCGCCACAGCGCGGCGACGCCGACCGCCTTGGCGGCCAGGGCGATCGCGGGCATGGAGCCGAACCGGAAGAGGCTTGGAATGATCGGATCCCGGCCGTAGAAAGTGATTTTTCCACCGCTGTCCGCCGTCGATAACCCGACGTCTTTCAGTACCTCATCGAGAGCGCTGTGCAGATCGAAATCTGAGCTGCGCTCCGGATTCGCAAGCTTCGATTGAATGATCGCGGTGAGCCGATCCGGCTCGTTTCCGTTTCGGCGGTGAGTCGAGTGATTCATCTGCAAAGATCCATTTCGATTAGGGAATGTTAACTGCCCGCGTTCAGACAGCGTGAGCCGCGACCTCGCGTGGCATGGCCGCGGCCGTACCTTTAGTGCGCAGTACCTTTAGTACGCAGTTCAATGAGGCCGAGCAGCATCTCGTCGCGCTCCGCCTCCAGCTCCGCGATGGATCTCGATCCAGCCTCGGCATGAACGCCGTCGATGAGCTTCTTCTGCACTTCCGGCGTCAGTTCGGGCGAGCCGAGATCCTTCCACCCGGCCGTCATCGGACCGCTGAACTGATGGAAGAAGTGCTCGATGCCGCCCGGGCCGCCGCCGAGGTGATTGAGCATCATGTTGCCCATCACGCCCCAGCGCAGGCCCGGCCCCCATGAGAGAGCGGTGTCAACGTCGGCGGCGCTCAGCACCCCCTCCGCCACCAGGTAATAGACCTCGCGCGCCACCGCGAACTGCAGACGGTTGGCGACGTGGCCCTGCAATTCCTTGTGCAGGCGCACCGCCCGTTTCCCGATCGACGTATAGAACTCCGTGGCGCGCCTGATCGTCTCTTCCGAGGTCTTTGTCCCGCCGACGATCTCGACCAGCGGAATCAGGTGCGGCGGATTGAACGGATGGCCGACGACGCAGCGCTCGGGATGCAGCACGGCGCCCACCTGAATGCTGCTCATGGGCAGGGTCGACGTGCTCGACGCGATGATCACGTTGGGTGGCAGCAGCTCATCGAGTTGCCGATAGAGATCCTGTTTGAATTCGAGCCGCTCGGGGCCGTTCTCCTGGACGAGGTCCACATCCGTGAGCGCTTGTGCGAGCACGGGCGTGAACGTCAGGTTCGCTTGCGACGCTCCGGGCGCAAGGCCCAACCTCTTGAGCGCCGGCCAGGCGGACTCCACGAACTTCCTGAGCTGGGCTTCGGCATTCGGCGCGATGTCCGTCGCAACGACCTTCAGCCCCTTGGCGAGAAACAGTGCGGTCCAGCTGGCACCGATCACGCCGGTGCCGATGACGGCGATGCGGCGAATGGGCGTGGTATCAGTCATGTCATGTCTCCAATGCGTGGGTCAGACTTCGGCATAGGCGATACCGGTGAGGTTGCCTTGCGCGAAGAGGAAGTTGCGCTGGTTCTTGCCATCGAGATCGGCGGAATAGACGGAGCCGCCCAGGTCCGTGACGAACATCCGGTTACCGGGAATGTCGAGCGCGATGCCGATTCCCTCCATCAGGTGCGTAACGAGGATTTCAGACGTGCCCGTTCCATCGATCGGCGCACGATTCACGCTATTGCCGCGCGGAGGATCGCCGCGGTCGGTCCAGTAAAGGACACGCTTCGCAAGGTCGAGCTCGAGGTCGATGGGCTCCGGCAACCGGTCGAACAGCACTTCGATGTCGGAGCGGTTTGACGGGTCTTCGCCCTGCGGGATGTCGATATTGGCGCGGAAGATGCGGCCCAGACCGGCGTTGTCCGGACCTTTCTGCGTCCAGTAGAGCTTGCCGTGCTTCGGATCGGTCGTGATTCCGACGCACCACCGGGTCTGGTCGAGCCGGTCCTGGTCGCCATGCCCGGTCGCGACCAGCGTTTCGACTTGTGAGCCGTCGAGGTTGGCGCGCATCACGCGCATACCTTCTCGATCGCACCAATAGAGCTTGCCACCGGCCTTGTCGAGATGAATCTGCTTCGGTGTGTGCGTGACGCCTTGCGGGACAATGACTACGCGGTTCCCGCCATCCAGGTCGGCGCGTTCGATCGAGCCGTCGTGGAGGCCGATCGAACCCATGTTGGTCCAATAGATTTGACCGGCATCCACGTCCACGACAATGCCGTCCGGGAGGCGGCAATCCGCGACGATTGTCTTGAGGCCGGATCCGTCGGGATTGATCGAGTGAATTCGGCCACCGCTCAGTTCGAGGAAAAACAATCGGGCAGCGCGGGTTGCGTCCGTGGAAAGATGTGTTCCGTTGCCTTGGGGCACAGTCATGGTATGTCCTTTCGTGTCACTGCCATTGGAAGATAGACTGAATGTCAGGCGCGACCGTGTAGTGCCGGGTAGCGGTTTCGCCGATCATCGCGAAGGGATTGGGAAGCCAGCGGTCGGCGCGTGTGAGACCAAGCCATCTCTCCGGGACGGATTGCTGAATCGGTCGCCGTGCATTGCCCGGCGGGACGTTCATCAGGCACCGCGGTTTCATCGAGGTACGCAGTGCAATCACCAGGCCGTGTTTGACTTGAACAGTTTTTGACGCCGATTTTCGGATGATAGTCGGCGCGATGAAGGACCGGTATTACATGAATATGGAATGCCCCCGAGGAAGCTATTGGCGCTTGACGCGTCATCCATCAATCAACGCGAGCGAGATTGCAAAGGCGAGCTTGAGCAACAATTCCTCGATGTAGCGCAGGCTCAGATTGAACCGAAAATATCAGCGGACCACACTGCTGATGACGGCGGCCGTGAAGCGGGGACTGTGATAAAGCGATTTCGTCTCCTTCGTCGCCTCATTTTGCCGCCGCCTCACCACCAACCTGACAGTGCCCCGCGGATCGACGATAACCGGTCAACGGGCGCGGATAAACTTAGGGTCTCGGGAACCCGAAGGTATCGGCGAGTTCACGCACATCGGTGAATCGCGGTATCTCGTTCGATATTTCGGCAGCCATGCTCGCCTTCGCGACGGCTCCCGACGCTCCGCTAGCCGGCGCTGCGGGTGCCGGTATCGGACATGCGCTGCCGAACGGTCCCGGAGCGACCGGAATCGCCGGCGCGTCAGTACGCGCCGGACGAGTGAAATCCAGAGCGTACGCAAGATTGAACGTGCCGGGAGCATTGCCGCGTACGCCGACCGGGTCGATGCCAAAGCGCCATTGAATCAGTTGGTGAATCGAACTCGGGTCAAACGGAAAGCGCGTCACGGTCGCCGCTGGCACACGCGGGCCGAGCAATACGCAAGGCACGCGAAAACCCAGCTTTCCATCGTTTCCAAGCGTCGTTTCCGCGTCGCTCATGGGACGCGTCGGGGGGACCACGTGGTCATGGAAGCCGCCCCATTCGTCATAGACGACGATCATCAGTGTGCGGTCCCAGTTCGGCCCAGTCCGCAGTGCGTCGTAGATCTGGCCAAGCAGGGCTTCGCCGTTGCGAATGTCCGCGTGCGGATGATCGTCCGCCGAGACGCCCTGCGCTTCGCCGGAGAAGATCGGATCGATCATGCAAAACGAGGGTAGTGTGCCGTTCGCGGCCTGCGTCAGAAACTGCGGGAACATCTGGGATATGCCCGTATAGCGGTTCCCGAACAGCGCGGTAAACGGCGTGTCGTGATAAAAATAGGTGGCGCTGACATTCTTGGCGGCCAGCTTGTCCCAGATCGTCGGCAGCGTCGAGACGGTCGTCGTGTTGCTAAGCCGATCCGTTGCGCCCGCATGCAGATAGATGCGATTAGGGAATGTCTCAGACAGGATGCCGCTGAAATAGAAATCGGAAACCGTATATTGGCTTGCTACACCCCGGAAGAAGTCGAGGTCGGCGGCCTGATAGAAGCCGATCGGCAGTAAGTCACCCTGCGTGTTGCTCGTCGCAGTCGACAACAGGAAGCCGTTCATCGCGCCATTGGCAAGATGGATCCGCCCACCGGCAAAGCTATGGTTCGGATCCGCGAAATTGCATGCCTGGAAGCCATAGTCGGGATTGGCGGACAATAGGAAAGGCGCGTGCTGCTGCGCGAAATTGTCGGTGAATAATTGGTTCGGCGGCATTCCCTCGGCGCCCGGGACCCAGCTCAGGAAGTGGTCGAACGAACGGTTTTCCATCGTTACGAGCACGATATGGTCGATGCCCGAAGTCGTCGGATCGGGCAATACCGGGCGCGGCAACGTATAGCGGTTCGTGCCGTCGGGTGAGGGAATCTCATTTGCCGATGTGCTGCCGGTACCCGTGCCGGTACTTCCGGCCGGACCGGCCGTCGTGCTGCTGCCGCCGGCCATCGTGCTGCTGCCGCCGTCCGACGACCCTCCGCATGCCGCCAGCGCAAGTGCACCCGTGCCTGCTGCCAGACCGGCAAGGAAAGTGCGGCGGTCAATTCCACTCTTGTTGTTTTCATCGCTGTTCAATTTGAACTCCGTTGTATGAATAGGAATACGAGACGATTGCGCCGCGAACAGAACGCTATTAATTGCGCTGTCTGCGACGCAAACCGACCGATTCCGTGGACGTCGTCTCGTACTGAAAGCGCCGATTTTCTAGGTGCAAAATGACAGCCATCTGACGCGCGGGTAACGAATGCCCGGCGGTGACGCAAATAAAAATACTGCGCGAATGGAATAAAAAATGGCTCGGAATCGTTGCGAATCTGTATCGATCAGGGAGCCGAAGAAGTGTTTTAATGGTCCGGCTATAAATTCTGATTCCATAATAATGGGAGTACTGTCGTTCACTCCGTGTGCCTCCCGAAGCCGACCCGCTGCATGGTCCTGCCAGCGCCCACTGCTTTTGGAACCTTGTCTTGCTGGCCCAATCAGGTGGGCACCCAAACAACACGTAAAATGTTTGTGCATTAAAGTCATGCAAGCATGGCGGCGTCGCGGGAATGGCCGGCCGCCACTGTTCCCTCGGGCCCCCACTGATGAACCACATCGTATTCTTCGAAGACCTGCTTCTCGTACTGCTCGGTGCCTGCGTGCTATCGCTCGTTGCCAGCCGTTTCAATCTGCCGTCGGCTGCCGTATTGCTGGTTGGCGGTGCGGCGATCGGCTTCGCAACCGATGCGCCCGTCGTTGCCCTCGACCCCGATGTCATCATGGTCGTGCTGATTCCGCCGCTGCTGATGTCCAGTGCGTTTTATACCGCCTGGCGGGAGTTTCGCCGCGAGACCGCATCGATCGCATCGCTTGCGCTCGGGTCGGTGATGTTCACGACCGCATGCGTCGCGTGCGCCGTCCACTGGGTCGATCCACAGCTACCGTGGGCCGCGTGCGTCGCGCTCGGCGCGATCGTGTCGCCGCCGGATGCGGTCGCGGCCAAAGCCCTGCTTGGCAAGCTGCCGTTGCCGGAACGCCTGGTCACCGTGCTCGAGGGCGAAAGCCTCGTCAACGACGCGTCAGGGCTGGTGATCTATCGCTTCGCGCTGGTTGCGCTGGCGGCGGGCACATTCAGCCCGAGCGGCGCCGCCCTCACCTTTTCGACGCTCTCGCTCGTCGGCATGGCAACGGGTGCGCTCATCGGCTGGGCAACGGTCAAGCTGCTCGGCTGGCTCGAAGACACGCATCTGGTCGTCGTGCTGACCTTCCTCGCCGCGTGGGCCGCCTATCTGCTCGGTGAGCGCCTGCACGGCTCTGGTGTGCTGTCGGTGGTGGTGTGCGGCCTGATCGTTGGACTGTGCCAGCACATGACGCTCGACGCGACCACGCGGCTGAAAACCACCGGCACGTGGGACGTCGCCGTCTTCGTGCTGGAAGCGCTCGTGTTCATCCTGATCGGCGTGTCGCTGCCCGGTACGCTGGCAAAGCTTGACGCAGGGCACACGTTCTCATGGTGGCTACCCGAGCGCGTGTGGGTGATTGCCGGCGTAACGGTCGCGGCTGTGATCGTCGCGCGGTTCGTCTGGGTGATGGGGGCGATCGCATTGCCCGAATATCTCCTTGCGCGCGCTCGCGGCACCGTGGTGAGAACGGACCTCAAGCAGGCGACGATCCTCGGTTGGGCCGGAATGCGCGGTGTCGTGAGTCTCGCCGCTGCACTGGCGCTGCCCGTGTCGCTGGCCGATCGCGATCTGCTGATTTTCTCGACGTTCGCAGTGATCTTCGTGACGGTCGTGGTGCAAGGTTTGACGCTGGCGCCGCTCGCGCGCTTCGTCGGTTTTCGCGATGCTCACGCGTCCGCCGAAACGAAATATCTCACGCAATATCAGGCGCGCTCCCTCACGTTTCAGGCGTCACTGGACGCGCTGAAGCAGATCGACCTCACGCAATGCAAAGGCGATGAGGACGTCGTGCTGCGGCTGATCGACGAATACAGTTATCGTATCGACAGCAACGCGCAAGCGCACACGGGCGGCGAAAGCCTCGTGCACTTGCGGCTGACGCGGCTGAACCTTGGGCTGCGAGCTGTCCAGGCGGGCCGCGCGGCGCTGCTTCAGTTGCACGACGAGAACCGGATCAAGCACAAAACCTTGCAGCGAATCGAATCGGAACTCGATTTCGAAGAGGCACGGCTGAAAAGACTCCTCGGGCCGTAAAGCGGCGATCCGTGGTCAACCCGTACTGGAAAACAGCTGCACGACCAGACTGCGCAACCAGCGGTTTCCGGCTTCGTGATGATATCTGGCGTGCCAGTGCTGCCGCACGGCGAAGCTCTCCACAGGAACCGGACATGGGTGAACCGCCAGATCATTGACCTTCGCCAACGTTTCGCCGATGTGTCGTGGCAACGTCGCTATCAGGTCGGTGCTTTTGATGATCGCCCCAAGTCCGAGAAAGCCAGGCAATTCCAACACCACGTCGCGGTCGATGTGCTCACGCACCAGCGCTTGTTCAAGCAGCTGCGCGCCCGTCCCCGCTGTAATCGCGACGTGTCCTTCTGCCCGGTACTGCTTCAGCCCGAGCTTGCTCTTCAGTCTTGAATGATGACGATTCGTCAGACATACCCAGTCCTGCATATAAAGTTGCTGTTGGTAAATCCCACCTCCAAGCCAGGGAACGTGACCAATTGCGAGGTCTGCCTCGCCGGATTCCAGCGCCCGTTCAGTATTGCCGTCAATACGCGCCGCTTCCAGGCGTATACCCGGTGCCTGCGCGCGCACATGTGCCAACATTCGCGGCAATAGCGTGATGTGACTGGCGTCGGTCATGCAGATTCGGAAACGCCGCTTGGCGGTAGCCGGAACAAACGCAATTTCCCAGGCCGCGAAGCGTCGTAGTGACTCCAGGATTTCCCGGCAAGGGCCGATCAGGGCATCGGCCTGTGGCGTAGGCGCCATTCCGGCCGGCGTTCTAATAAACAGTGGATCCTGCAAATGCTCCCGCAAACGTCCGAGCCAGATGCTGATCGTTGGCTGACTCTGTCCCAGTTGCTCGGCCACGCGTGTGACGCTGCGGACTTCGTAGAGGAGATCGAATAGCTGCAGCAGCTTCAAATCAGGGAGTTCAGCTGAGCCCATGAGAGTATTGCTCCACGCAATGACGTCATTGCGATCATAGCATTGCGGAAATGAGTATCCGCTCGTATCTTGAGCTTCAGGTTGAGGAGGAATCGCTAGGGATCGGCGTCAGGTTCCTTGCATTGCGACCACGGTCTCGCCCCTCCCAGCAACCGTTTTCTACGTGCGACCCTGCATTGCGGAAATTCCACCACTGCTGATCCGGCAAGCTTATTACAGGCATCGATTTGAAACGCCAGATCATGTTCCCGATGACCGCCGAGGCTGGCATTGTCCTGATGATCGCCACGACAGCAACGTTTGCCGCGAGCGATTCCACCGTCAAGGTCATCGGCGGGACGGTGCCGCTGGTCGCCCTGCTTTTCGGACGCTACAGCTTCCAGTCCGTCGCGCTCGGCACGTGGCACGCGAGGCAGGGCATCAACCCCTTCCGCAACGCGGGCGTGCTGAAACTGCAACTCCTGCGTGCTTTGCTGCTCCTTCTCAATTCGGCTTGTACGTTTGCAGGCTTGCGTTATTTGCCGCTCCCCGTAACCACTTCGCTGGCGATGATGGCACCGCTGATTTCAATGCTGCTTGCCGCTACCCTGCTCAACGAGCAGGTGCCGAAAAGTAAATGGTCGATGGTTGTTCTGGGGTTCATCGGCATGTTGACCGTCGTGCGGCCGGGTAGCGGCGATTTCAGCTGGACAGTGGCGTTCCCCATTGGCGCCGCCACGACCTTCGCATGCTTTCAGGTCGTGTCCAGCAAACTGTCGACGGCAGGCGACCCGACCACTACTAATTTCATTACCGCGCTGGTCGCGAGTATCGCGCTCGCCGCGCTTCTTTGGGTGGGTCAGGCAGCCCTCCTGCCCGAAATCCGCAAGGTAACGATCGGCAGTTGGCTGCTGGTTCTCGTGATGGCGTCATTTGCCACCTTCGGCCATCTGCTGATGCTACAGGCACTACGCAGAACACCTCTCGCACTCCTCACTCCGTTCGGCTACGCGCAACTTGCATTCGCGACGCTTTTCAGCTGGGCGCTCTTTGGCAAGGTCCCCGACTTCTGGACCGCCGCGGGCATGCTCGTGATCGCCATTAGCGGGATCGGCACCGTGTTGCTGCATGCCCGAGCACGGCTTCGGTGAAACGCCGGACGCCCTCTCCATTGGGAAAATCGTTCGTTAGCAGCGCTCCTGTGCGAATCACTTCGGAGCTTCATCGTCATGCGTCGACCGATATTGTCTATGGCAATGATCTCATTGCATCCATTGCATTGCCGACATGATGGCCGGCTTGTATCTTGATCTTCAAGTTAAGGAGACGACAGTGAAGATTGCGATTCTGGGTGCGGGCGCATTGGGCTCTGCGATTGGTGCAGCGCTAACCGAGGGCGGCAACGAGGTCTGGTTGCTGAACCGCTCGGCAGCGCACGTTGAGGCGATACGGTGTGATGGTCTACAGGTAGATGACGCGAGTGGCTCCCGTCGCGTGAAAGTTCACGCCACCACACGGGCTGCCGAAGCCGGCATCGTCGATCTGGTCGTCGTGCTGGTAAAGTCATTCGATACCGACGCAGCGATGCGCGGCGCACTCGCCCTGATTGGACCGGAAACGCTTGTTCTGTCATTGCAGAACGGGCTTGGACACGAAGATGTGCTGGCCGACATCATCGGGCGTGAACGTGTGCTGGCTGGTAAGACCTATGTCGGCGGCGTCATGCGCAATCCGGGGCACATCGAGTCTGGCGTCGCCGGCAAAGCGACTCACATTGGTGAGTTGGACGGCCGAATTACCTCCCGCGCGAATGCGATCGCCGAAACGTTCAATGCGTCCGGACTGGCCACGACAGTCAGCGCCAATATCGTCGGCACGATGTGGGACAAACTGCTAGTCAATGTCGCGACTGGCGCACTGACCGGCACGACAGGGCTCACATATGGCCAGCTTTACGACGAACCGCTTTTGAAGACGGCTGCGCTTGCTGCGGTCACCGAAGCGATGGCGGTTGCCCAGGCCGCTGGCGTCACGCTCTCCACCACCGACCCTGAGCGTGTCTGGACGCTCGCCGGCGAAGGACTTTCGCCCGGCTTCAAGACTTCGATGCTTCAAAGCCTCGAAAAAGGCTCCATCACCGAAATCGACTTCATCAACGGAGCGGTCGTGCGTTGGGGACAACGGCACGGCGTGCCGACCCCGGTCAACGCAACGCTGGTCGCCTGTATCAAGGGCATCGAGCGCTGCATGGCGGACCGACGAAAAAGGGAGACAGTATGAACGGCAGCAAGGCCTATCTGGAACACGTGGCCATCTGGGTGAAGGATATCCACTGGCATATCCGCTTCTTCGAAGACGTGCTTGGCATGACGATGCGCGAAGTGGACGGTACCGTCGATGAACCCCGCCAGTACTGGACCCTGGGTGGTTTGCAATTCATCCATGACGCCAACTACGACGCACCCGAGGGCCGGCTCGGCCACCTTGGTGTCATGTGCGAAGACCTGGAAGCCGCGCTCGCTGCAGCGCAGCGGTATGGTGTAAGCGAGATGCGACAGGGACGCAACTGGTTGCGTCTGCCCGACGGTCTCGCCGTCGAACTGATCCAGGCCAAGCCCGCCTCGTGCGTGGCGCGAGCACTGAACATCAACCCGCGTGCGGAGGCTTGAGATGACGATCGTCGATAAATACTGGGACGACGCCCACGAAGGCGACGAGTGTGTCAGCCCGATCTACACCGTAACCAAAGAGCGCATTCTGGCCTACGCGGACCTGACCGGTGATCACACACCTGTTCACGTCGATGAGGAATACGCGAACGCGAGCCACTTTGGATCGATCGTCGCGCACGGCCTGTTCGGTTTGTCCATTGCGGACGGACTCAAGACACAAAGCGAATATCGCTTTTTGCCGGGCATGTCGCTCGGCTGGACCTGGGACTTCAACCTGCCGATCAAGGTGAATGACGTGCTGCACGTGAAATTCCGCGTCGGCACGATGCGGGCAAGCAAAAGCCGTCCGGACTGGGGCATTGTCGTGCTGCCGTCGGAGTTGATCAATCAGGACGGCCAGATCGTCCAGCATGGCGAGCACCGTTTGATGGTGCCGCGCCGACCGGGAGCATTCTGATGCAGGCACGTCCTCTGGAAGGTATTCGCGTTGTCGACTATAGCCATTTTCTGGCCGGTCCTTATGTCGGACGCTGTCTCGCGGCGCTTGGCGCCGAAGTGATCAAGGTTGAACGTCCAGTTACCGGCGACGCGGGGCGTCAGCACGCCACCGTGCTCGACGATGAGCAAAGCGCTTATTTTCTGCAGATGAACATGGGCAAGCGTGGCGTCAGCGTCAACATGCGCGACCCGCGTGGCAAGGGGTTCATGCAGCGGCTGTGCGACTCGGCGGATGTGTTCGTCGAGAACTACCGGCCGGGCGCGCTGACCAGACTTGGGCTCGGTTACGATGAACTGTCGACGCGTAATCCGGGTCTAGTCTACTGCTCCATCTCCGCCTACGGCCACACGGGACCGGACGCGCACCGCGCCGGTTTTGGTCTGATCGCCGAGGCAAAGAGCGGGATCATGCAGATGATCGGCACGCCTGGCGAACCGCCACCGTTGATGCGCATCTCGCTCGGTGACATGTACGCCGGGATTCACGCGGTGGCGGCGATCAATGCCGCGCTGCTCGGCCGCGTGAAGAGCAGCCGAGGACAGCACATCGACATGGCGCTGTACGACACGCTCGTGTCGATGCACGAATACGCAGTGCAGTGCTACACGACGCAGGGCATCGTTCCCGAACAGACGGGTCACGACATGCCCACGTCAACGCTCTACGGCGTGTTCCGCGCGGCAGATGGCGACCTCGTGATTGCCGCGCAGGTGGACGACGCATGGAAGCGCTTCGCCGCTCTGGTTGAGACACATGGCGGACCAGTCGGGTTCGGCACGGACACGCGCTTGCACACGCTGAACGGGCGCAATGCCAATCGCGTGGAAATTCTGTCGGTGGTGAAGCCGTGGGTTGGCGGACGGCGGGTCGCCGAGGTGCTGGAATTGCTCGATAGTATCGACGTGCCCTGCGCGAAGGTGCAGCGCATCGACGAGGTACTGGCCGATCCGCAGATCATCGCGCGCGGGATGGTGGTCGAACAGCAACACCCGCGCTTCGGCACCTTGCGCCTGCCGAATCTGCCATTCCGCTTTTCCGACTGCGACACAACTATCCGCGAAGTCGGGCCGGACCTCGGTCAGCACAATTCGGAAGTCGCTGCGTCACTCGGCTTTACTGCTGCCGAGATTGATGCCATGGAGACAGATGGCGTGTTGTATTCGAAGGTGAGGCCGTGATGAGCGACCAGTATGCAGTGATCGGCAATCCGATCGGCCACACGAAATCGCCGTTGATTCACGGGTTGTTTGCCGAAGAATCGCAGCAGGACATGTCGTACGTGGCAATTGAAGGACCGCTGGAGCCGGACGGCGCTTTTGCTGCGACCGTCCGGTCGTTTATCGCAGGCGGCGGCAAAGGTATGAACGTGACGGCCCCCTTCAAGCTGAAAGCGTTCGCGATGGCCGACGAACGCAGTGAGCGGGCGACACTCGCCGGCGCGGCGAATGCGCTGAGCTTCAGCGACGGCCGCATTATCGCGGAGAACTTCGATGGCGTTGGCCTCGTGCGGGACATCGAAGTCAATCTGAAAATGCCGATGGCCGGCAAGCGCGTGCTGGTGCTCGGCGCGGGAGGCGCGGTGCGCGGCGCATTGCTGCCGTTCATCGCGGCGCGTCCTGCGGAACTTGTCGTTGCGAACCGGCACGTCCCGAAGGTCAAGGCGCTGATCGCACAAGTCGCGACATGCGATTCTCTCGTCGCATGCGGGTACGGCGACCTCGAGGCTATGGGCCGTTTTGATCTTGTAGTCAACGCGACGTCGGCGAGCCTGACCGGCGAACTCCCGCCAGTCCCTCCAGGAGTATTCAGCCCGACCGGGGCGGCCTATGAGCTGGCCTACGGCAAGCGTCTCACACCTTTTCTGCGACTCGCACGCAACGCGGGTGTGCTGGGACTCGCGGACGGTGTCGGGATGCTCGTGGAACAGGCCGCCGAAGCGTTTGCGTGGTGGCGCGGCACGCACCCTCAGACGCGGGCGGTGATCGACCGGCTTTCCGTCCCCCTCGATTGAACGCGTGCCGGGGCTCCCTATGACAGCTGAATCCTATCGTTACTGCCGTTACCGGGTTGAACATCCATTGTTGACCTTGACCATCGATCGGCCCGAGGTCCTGAACGCGATGCATCCGGACGCGCATCGTGAATTTGCTGCCACAGTTATTCTTCTCGAAGACCGATCGCACTATTGGCGCGCTCGCCGCGTTTGCGACCTTCTCCGTGTGATTCGGCGCCCGGCCGCTCGGTGGCCTCGTTTGCGGTTGTCTGGGCGATCGCGTCTCCTTGCCCGCTGCACTCAGGCCAGCAAGCCGTGGCTCATTTACTATCCGATGCAGTGGCCGCGCACGTCGGGCCAATACTCAGCAATACCGGCCAGTATCGGCTCCAATCGCCGTCGTGCGACACGCCGGGAACCGTCATTGCACGCGCACAACGGGTGCCGGTTGCCTTGACGAAGCGCGCGGCAACCGCAGGCGGGACAACGGCATCCCCGGCGCCGCTGAAATGTATTTGCGGAATGCCCGCAACCTGTGCCGCGACGTCGATTGCGTTTTCCGATTCTGGCATTGGCGACACGTCGTGCAACCGATTGACGAACTCGTCGTCCAGGTTGCCTGCCACGGTGCGAATCGAGGCGACGTCGGACCGGTGCGCCGCGATGAGCACGACCACCGCGCCGCCCCCTGAATAGCCCACGAGCTCGACAGACTGCCCCGGCGTGAGCGTCGCAAAATGACTCACTGCATCGTTCATCGATTCAATGACTTCCGGCGCAAAACGCTTGCCTGTCCAATACGAAATGTCGCAACGCGGATTCGTCGCCTTCGGCGTGAACTGGCAGGGCCGCGCCAGATAGACGACATTCGGCGCTGGATCCTGTGCGGCAAGTGCGAGACCGGTTGCCTCGCGAGGCGTCGGATCGAGCGAGGGCATGGTGCGCGACAACCATGCGAGCCCATCGCCTTCGATATACACGCGCAGCGGTTTGTCAGGCTGTGAAATTCGTGAGTAGGCCGTCAACACGAAGCGGCCAGTGTCGACCGACACGCGCTGCAGATGAGCGGGCTCAGCAAGGGCGTTGGCATGCGCGTCACGATCCAGCTCGGTGCAGGCCGCAAGCGCAGCCATGACGACCAGTGCAGTGACCACGTGAAGCAGGCCAGACAGCGAGTTACCGCAATGCCTGTGCATACCCTGCTCGACCTCCTCTACTGGCAAGCTGCGCCAATTCAATGGCCATTCGCGACACGACAGAGGCCCAGTCCGCGCGCGCGTCCTGGCGAAACAGGCGCGTCTGCGGATACCATGGTGTATCTGTACGCTCGAGCAACCAGCGCCAATCCGGGATTTTCGGCAGCATGACCCACGCCGGCCGTCCCAGTGCCCCAGCGAGGTGGACGGGAGACGAGTCCACCGAGATGAGCAGATCGGCAATGTAGAGGATCGCTGCGGTGTCGTCGAAATCGGCAATCTCATCGCTTAGCGACAAAAGCGACATGCCCGGTGGCGGCGCGTCGGCTTGCGTGGCAGCCGGCCCCTTCTGGATCGACAGGAAGGTGATGCCGGGCTGTGCAAGCGGTGCAAGGTCGGCGCGTCGCAGCGAGCGGTTTGCATCGTTGGGGTGCGTCGGCCGCCCCGCCCAGACGAGCGCGACCAGCGGTCGCGGCAAACTGTCGAGACGTTCCCGCCACCGTTCGAGACGATGCGGATCGGCGCTTAGATACGGAACGGGTCCGGGCAGATCGTCGAGCTTCAGAGCGAGCGCCGCCGGGAGGCTCATCATCTCGCAGTGCATGTCGAATGCGGGCGGCAGGGTGCCTCGCATCACGATCTCGTCGCAAGCCAGGCTGCGCTGGGCCAGCGAAAGCGTTTCCGCATTGATCTCGAGCACGACCCGCGCTCCGCTTTTTTCTTTGGCCCACGGAACGAGGCGCATGAACTGGAGCGTATCGCCGTAGCCCTGTTCGTCGTGGATCAGCAGCGTCTTGCCGGGCATGGCGCGGCCATCCCAACGCGGACGTTGCACCTTGCGTTCCATGGCGCTCGTATGCGCGAGGCTGTACCGGTATCAGTCCAGAGAAGCTCTTTTTTGTCAACGAATTCGCTCGCACCGAAACAGGAAAAGTCTTGCGCGAGCAGTTGACTGAGTCGTTCATGGGCAAGTCCGTCTGATTTCGACTTGTGGCCTGGCTGAAGCGATTTCGCCTGAATGACCGGGACAGGATGAACGGTGTTCGCCGTCCTGTCTGTCGTCTCTGATACGTGTACCCGCAGAACGGGTCAAGGATGAGTTTTGGTGAATGCGTCTGGTGTGATTGATGTACACACGATGATTGACTACCGTCCAATCGGACGGATGCAGAAGCTGGTGCTGCTGTTGGGCTTCTGCATTATTGCGCTGGAAGGGTTCGATCTGGCCGTAATGGGTTTCATCGTCCCGGTGCTCAAGCAGCAATGGCATGTCACGAACCACGCGTTGGGTCCGGCGTTGAGCGCCGCGCAGATCGGCCTCGTGCTGGGCGCGGTGGCGGCGGGCCCGCTCGCGGATCGTTTCGGCCGCAAGGCTGTCCTTCTTTTGAGCGTTGCCTTGTTTGGCGCATCCACCTTGCTGAGTGCGACGGCCGGCGATTTGCCGCAACTGGTTCTTTTCCGGTTTCTGACCGGCATCGGTGTGGGTTCAGTTGTGCCTAACACCGCCACGCTGATTTCCGAATATGCGCCGCAACGGATTCGCTCGCTTTCGGTTTCGTTCATCATCTGCGGCGTAGCGTTTAGTTCGGCTTGCGCAGGTTTCCTGTCGGCATGGATGATCCCGGCCTTCGGCTGGCGCAGCATGCTGGTTGTTGGCGGTGTGATTCCGCTTCTGATGCTTCCAGTGTTGCTGGTCGCGCTGCCAGAATCGGTCCGGTTTCTGGTGGCGCAAAAGGCGCCCGCCGCGCGTATCCGCGCTGTCGTGGAACGGATGGCGCCGGGCGAAACGTCGGCACAGTCGGTTTTTGTCGCCTCGAAGGAGCAGCTCGAAGGCGCTCAAACAAAACTGCTGTTCGCAGAAAAATATTGGTTTGGTGGCCTGATGATGTGGCTCGCCTACTTTGCCGCGCTTTTCGCGAGCAACATGTTGTCCAACTGGCTGCCGAGTCTCATCAAGGAATCAGGCTATAGCCTTCAATATGCCGCTCGCGTCGCCGCGGTTTACCAGATGGGGTCCTGCTGGATGCATGGAGCCGGGCGATGCGGCGCGCTGTTAAGTATTTTCTCAGGCGCGCAGATGCTTAGCTTGGAGTGGAGTGCGAATCGCGTCTTTATGATCCTTATCTTGCCGGCTCTCATTGCTGGCATCGCGTTGCTTGCCAAGGATCATCGCGGACGATTGGCAGCCCGATAGGACGCAACGCTTCGGCAAACACGCCGACCGACTTTTTGAAATCGATTTCAACACCTATCACCCCTATTAACTGTAGTGCCTTCGAACATATCGTAAAAATACGATATATGATTCGCCTCGTAGCGATGCAGATGCGAGGCGTTAATCGGCGCCCTCACCTGCCTGTTGATGACCCTAAAACCCACCCAATGACGCTCGACATCGACGCGATTCACAAAGCGCTGGCCAATCCTGTTCGCCGGGAGATTCTCGGCTGGCTGCGCGAGCCCTACGCGCATTTCGGCGACCAGGAACTGCCGCTCGATTACGGCGTGTGCGCCGGCAAGATCGACGCGCACTGCGGCTTGTCGCAGTCCACGGTCTCGGCTCACCTCGCTGCATTGCAGCGCGCGGGTCTCGTCACGTCGAAGCGGGTGGGTCAATGGGTGTTTTTCAAACGCAACGAGGCCGTCATCCAGGCGTTCCTCGAGCACATGAACACCATGCTCTAGGCGTTGTTATTCGCATCGCCGCGCTTCTTTCATCAAGCAGTTTTTTCAAGGCTCGGGCCGCGTGCCCTCGGCCAAAGGTGAACACATATGCCGACTCTTTTCGATCCGCTGCAAATTGGCGACATCACGCTGTCGAACCGCATCATCATGGCGCCGCTCACGCGCCAGCGCGCCGAAGAAATCCGCGTGCCGAATGCGCTGATGGCGAAGTACTACGCTGAGCGCGCGAGCGCCGGCCTGATCATCAGCGAAGCGACTTCTGTCACGCCGCAAGGCGTGGGTTACGCCGAGACGCCGGGCATCTGGTCGCAGGAACAGGTCGAAGGCTGGAAGCTCGTCACGAGCGCGGTGCACGCCGCCGGCGGCAAGATCTTTCTGCAACTGTGGCACGTCGGCCGTATTTCGGACCCGCTGTTCCTGAACGGCGAATTGCCGGTCGCGCCGAGCGCGATCGCGGCACAAGGCCACGTGAGCCTGGTGCGTCCGGAACGTCCCTATGTGACCCCGCGCGCCCTCGAACTCGATGAAATCGCCAGCGTGGTGGAAGCGTTCCGCAAAGGCGCGGAAAACGCCAAGGCAGCCGGTTTCGACGGCGTCGAAGTACACGGCGCGAACGGCTATCTGCTCGACCAGTTCCTGCAGGACAGCACCAACAAGCGGACCGACACCTACGGCGGTTCGATCGAGAACCGCGCGCGTCTGCTGCTCGAAGTCACCGACGCCTGTATCGACGTGTGGGGCGCGAACCGCGTCGGTGTGCACCTCGCACCGCGCCGCGACGTGCACACCATGGGCGATTCCGATCCGGCCGGCACGTTCGGCTACGTGGCCCGCGAGCTCGGCAAGCGCAAGATCGCATTCATCGCCGCACGTGAAGCGCTCGGCGACGACCGTCTCGGCCCGCAACTGAAAAAAGCATTCGGCGGCCCGTACATCGCGAACGAAAAATTCACCAAGGAAACCGCGCAACAGGTGCTCGACGCAGGTGAAGCGGATGCGGTGGCATGGGGTCAACTGTTCATCGCGAATCCGGATCTGGTGCGCCGCTTCGCCACGAACGCGCCGTTGAACAAGCCGAACCCCGCGACGTATTACGCACGCGGCGAAACCGGCTACGTCGATTATCCGACGCTGGAAACGGTGGAATGAGTCTTGAAACAAGCGGGAAAAAGGCGAAGCTATGCGGTGAGTCGGCGGAGCTCAGGCTGCTGAGTTGAGGCGTGCAATGCATGGCACTGCGCCCAAAACCCGCGCGGCGGGTGTGACCTGAACCACATGTTCCAGTCACACCCGCCGCTTTTTTTATGCCCGAACATAGGCCCAGGCATATCACACATCACGCAAGATCACGCCGCATAAACACCCGCTTCGATTCGTCGAGTCCTCGCGCGATATGCGCGTCGCGCCGTGCGATCAAAGCCGCGTCGAGTTCAGCTTCCCCGATATCGCGAAACCCGAGCCGTCGATAGTACGGCGCATTCCACGGCACCTCGCGAAAGGTCGACAGAATGAGTTGTTTGAGTCGTTGCCCGCGCGCAATTTGCGCGACCTGCTCGATCAGCGCCGCGCCGATACGCTGCCCCGCGTGCGAGGTGAGCACATCGAGTTCCTGCACGTAGATGCGCAAGGGTTGCGGCTCGAACATCACGAAACCGGCGCACATTGCTTCGGCACTCACGGCAACGATAACTTCCCGCGCCGCGATCTTGCGCTCGACGAGTTCCAGGTCCATGGGCGGCGCATCCGCTATACCCGCCATGTCGACACTGAGGAAGCGCTGCCCCGCTTCGAATTCGATCGTGCGGATCGCGTTCGCATCGTGCGGTTCGGCAAAGCGGAAGGTGACAGCGGGAGCGTGTTCCATGGGCGTTTCGGTAGGTTTGTGCTGATGGTTATTCTCGACGACAGGCCCCGATATTGACATCGCCATCGAGAAATACACAAGTGAGCGCGCCGCAGCGGGACTAAACTGCTGAAGTTCCGAATTCCCCTTTGACCCAAGATGGATCTGATGCATGTGCTGCAGGTCGCCCTGCACTTCGACCAGCACCTGAGCGGCCTGATCGTGCAATACGGCACTGCCGTCTACGCGATGCTGTTTCTGGTCGTGTTCGTCGAGATTGGTTTCCTGCCGCTGTTCTTCCTGCCCGGCGATCCGCTGATTTTCATTTGCGGCGGTCTCGCGGCCACGGGTGCGCTGAACGTCTGGCTCGTGATTCCGGTGCTGTTCGCCGCGACGGTGGCCGGCAGTATCGTCGACTATTCGATCGGGCGGGCGATCGGCGAAAAAGTCTATACCGCCGACTATCGCTGGCTCGACAAGAACGCGCTGCGCAAAGCCCACGCGTTTTACGAAGCGCGCGGCGGACTGACCTTCCTGCTGTCGCCGTTCATCGCCGTGGTGCGCACCTTCGCGCCGTTCGCCGCGGGCGTTTCGCGCATGACGTTCGCGCGTTTCGTATCGTTCGTCACCGCGGGCGCGGCGCTGTGGATCGTGTCGCTGGTGGCGGCCGGCTATCTGTTCGGCAACGTGCCGCTGGTGCGCGATCACATGAGTTCGATCGTGCTGCTGGGCGTCGCGCTCGGCGTCGGCTCGCTGCTCGTGAGCGCCGTGTGGCGCTTCGTCAACCGGCGCCTGCGCGCGCACTGAAATTCGTGGACAGCGTCATGACGCTGTCCGCCTTGCTCGTTTTCGCCCTCGCGCTGATCGTCGGGGTCGGCACGCCGGGACCGGGCATCGGCGCGCTGGTGGCGCGCGTGCTGATTTATGGCTTTCGCGACGTGCTGCCCTTTCTCGCCATCATATGGCTGCTCACCACGCGGCGTGCCGTAAAGATCGCCAACCGCGCGAGCGCGACTGTGATGGCGGGCGTCGCGGCCGCGATCGCCACGCGCTGAGCACTCACAGACCCGCTCGCGCTCAGCCAGCCGGCGCCGACGCCTGCACCGCGGTTCGCAGCGAAGCCAGCAACGCCTGCCACCATTCGCCGTGCCGCAGCAGAAAGGCGCGATCGGGGAAATGGTGACGCGCCACATGGTCCTGCGGCACGGTATCCCAGCCGCGATGCTCGACGGTCACCCGCGTTTCGTCGCCCACCGCTTCGAAGCGCACTTCGACATGCGTGTGCTGCGCGTCGGCGAAACTGGCCTGACGCCAGCCGAAGGCGAGTCGCGCGCCCGGTTCCCAGGTCGTGACGCGGCCAATCTCGAAGACGCTGCCGTCCGCCTGCGTCTCGATCAGGCGTCCCTGCCCGCCCGCTTGCGCAGCGGGTTCGAACGACAACACGCCGGCGCCTTGCGGCGTGAACTGAAAGAGCCCATTGGGCCGCCACCATGCGCCGATCTCGCGCGTGAAAACGTCGAACGCGCGTTGCGGCGAGGCAGCCACGCGCAACGACACCTGCACGCGTGAACTCATCCCTGTGCCTCCAGATGCGCCTTGAACGAAAGCAATTGCCCGGCCCACAGAGCTTCAGTCTGTTCGAGCCATGTCTTCAGTTCGCTCATCGGCGCCGAGCGCAACACGTAGAGGCGCACGCGCGCGTCGACGCCGTCATGCGATTCTTCGATCAACTGGCTCGAGCGCAGCACACGCAAGTGCCGGCTCATTGCTTGAGGCGACAGGCCGGTGGCTTGCGCCAGTTCGCCGGCGCGCATCGGCTGACGGCTGAGCAGATCGACTACCCGACGCCGGTTCGGATCGGCTAGCGCGGCCAGCGTGCGATCGAGCGAGGCGCTCGCAGGCTGGGTCATGCGCTACACCCATCCTTCGATCTTCAGCCCGCTGACACGCTCGGCTTCCTCGCGCGACACGGCGCGAACCGTCTGGCCGAAGCTCCAGACATGCCCTTCCGGATCGCGGGCGGCGTAGACGCGGTCGCCGTAGAACTGGTCCTCCGGCTCGCGCGTAATCACCGCGCCCGCCGCGCGCGCGCGAGCGCAATGTTCGTCGATGCCGTCGCGCAATTGCACGTGCACCGACTGCGTATTCTTGCCGCCGATCGAAGCCGGACTAGCCGCGTTTTCCGACCATTCGCGGCAGATCATTACGTAGCTGTCGCCGAAACGCATTTCGGAGTGGCCCAACTGGCCTTCGTTGTCGGTGATGACCATCTGGCGCTCAAAACCGAAGGCCCGCTCGAGCCAGTCGAGCGCGGCGAACGGGTCCTTGTAGTACACCGCGGATCCCAACGAAGGACGATGAAGCGGCTCGCTCATGACTGCCTCCTTTTACAAACCATTCGGTTGATATTTAACACTATAGTTAAGCAAATCGACAAAGCAAGGACGACATGACGAATCGTTAAATCCCCGTTGCACTGCCTCGTTTTGTTGACACCGGCCGGTTCATCAGGGGAAAGCATCGTGCATGCTCCTAGACCTCATCGCGGATCTGCGCCTTCTCCCCATCTGATCGTGGTCAGGCCCATCGAACCGGCACGTCCGCAGCCCGTTGCGCCCTCGCCGACTCCGTCCTCGCTGGCGGAGGGCTTCGTGAAAGCGGCTGCTATCACGACCAGCCTGCGCACCATCTTCATGGATCTGCTGCTTCTCATCGGCGTCGGTCTTGCGGGGGCCATACTGTACAAGCTGGTCTGCGCTCACGAGACACTCATCGAAACAATCTCCGTTCCGGACGAACTGAGCAAAGCCGGCTATTCGGGCAGCGTGTTCCAGTCGCTCGTCGCGGACCACCTGATCCGCCTGGAACAGCGCGCGGCGGACGTGATACCGGCGTCTGCCAAGGAAGAAATCAAACTCGATGCCGACATGCCGGACTTCTCCGTGCCGGGCACATCGGTTTCCGCGAAAACGATGCTGCAATACGTGCGCGAAACGCTGCCACTTCCAATCTCCACTATCACAGGCAGCGTCACCAAAGTCGCGAACACGAAGGATCATTATGTTCTGCATCTGACTCTCGTGGAGCGCGGCGTCGTGTATCACTTCGACACGCCGGAAGGTCCGATCACCGATTTGGACAAGCACCTGGATGCACTGACCGAGGCGGTGCTGCAAAAACACAATCCTTATATCTACGCATCGTATAAGTCGGCTCAAGCGCAGGCACGCTGTTACTCGGGCAACGGTCCTTGCGACTTCTCCGAGGCGCAGCGAATTTTCTCCAGCATCGTCTATGCGGGTGACGACCAACCGGATTACAAATGGGCTTCCCTCGCCCTTTCCAAGATCGACGAGGCCTATCACGACTACAAAGGCGAAATCGAACAGGTCAGCGAGCTAGCCAGGAAATATCCTTCTTCATGGAGCTTCTATAACTGGGGCGTCGCCCTCAGCGAGCTCGGTTGCCAGCGGATGGCAATCGGCGCGTTCGAGCAGGCGATCGCCAGGCAAGCTTCAGGCGAAGCGCCGTTCAATGCGGTCGGCCGCGCCTATCTGACGCTCGCCAAACATGAGCGAAACATTCATTCCGCCGCGGCCGTCAACGAATTGAAAAACGCTCGCGACAACTTTCTCGTCGCCATTCGCTTGAAACCGGACTATCAGGAAGCGCACGTGAATCTGGCGGAGTCGCTCCAGTTGCTCGACAAACCCGCCGATGCGCGTCGCGAATACAGTCTCGCGATCGAGATCGACCCGACTCATGCAGGCCTCGCCTATGCCAGGTATGCCGACATGTTTGCCGATCCGAAAAAGCGAGGCACGCTGCTAGGCCTCGCGGATCGGACCGACAGGTCGCACGCCGAATGCCGCCGCACCAATTCGGCCTCGCTGCTCGAAGCGCTCGGTTGCAGCGTCGTTGCGCAACCGGAACCCGCGGCTATCGTGCAAACCAGCGCGCATGATGAACCGCAGACCGATGACACGCCGGCCCAGACGGCTGCGTGCCACGGCTATGCCGTCGAAGACCGGCTGCCTGACGCCTATTTGCTTGACCCAGTTGCCCTGTCACTGTAAGACCCACGCAACGCGCCTCGCCCTTCACTCACGATCCGCGATCCAGCGCTGCTTGCGTTCGAGGCATTCGAGCGCCATCCCGAACATTTCTGACGGCGCAACGCCATGCGATCCAACCGCAGCGTCCGTCACCCGACGCTTCGCCCTCCTTTCATTCTCCCCACGTCGCCTCCCGCACCTTGACGCCAACCAGATACGAAGGTAACCTTCTCAGGTAACCTTCATATTTGTCATAGCATGAGCAAGAGCGACCTACCGGCCGATACCGAAACCCTGCACGCCATGGCGGAAGACCTGCGCGTGCTGGTGGGCAAACTGCGCCGCCGTTTGCGCGAAGAATCGCACCTAGGCGATTTCACCCCTTCACAGGTGCAGGTCCTCGGCTTGCTGGAGCGCGAGGGTCCGGCAACGGTCACCGCGCTCGCGCGCGCTCACGGCATGCGTCCGCAATCCATGGGCGAGACGCTTTCGGTTCTGAAAGCCGCCGGCCTCGTCAGCGGCGCGCCCGATCCGAACGACGGCCGGCAAACGGTCCTCTCGCTCACACCCGCCTTTCGCAAGAAGATCAAGGCAAGCCGTGCGGCGCGCGAAGACTGGCTGTTTCGCACCATCCAGACGCGCTTCTCGACGGCCGAGCAACGGCAACTCGCTACCGGCGTCGATTTACTCAAACGCCTCATCGACTCGTAACTCCCAGGAGCATCTCATGGCACTCACCACGCTCGACGCGAAGACCGCACTAATCGTCATCGATTTGCAGCAAGGCATCGTCGCGCTGCCCACCGCGCATCCCACCGGCGAAGTCGTCAAGCGCTCTACTGTGATCGCCGACGCGTTTCGCCGCCACGGCCTGCCCGTGGTGCTCGTCAACGTGGCCGGCGGCGCGCCGGGCCGCGCGGAACAGGCGCGCCACAGCGGCGATTTCCCCGCCGGCTTCGCCGACCTCGTGCCGGAACTGAACGCGCAGCCGTCGGATCATCGGGTCACCAAGCGCACCTGGGGCGCATTCACGAACACCGATCTCGAAGCGTATCTTCGCGAGCAAGGCGTCACGCAAGTGGTGCTGGTGGGCGTGTCGACCAGCATCGGCGTCGAATCCACCGCGCGCTACGCAAACGAATTCGGCTTTAACGTCACGCTCGTCGTCGACGCCATGACCGACCTCAATGCGGACGCTCACGCCAACAGCATCGCGCGCATCTTCCCGCGTCTCGGCGAGACCGGCACGACGCAGGAACTCCTCGAGTTGCTCGAGCGCTCGCGCGCATGATCCCGATGTCGAACGCACCGTGCAGCTTGCGCGTCGGCCTCATCCTCCAGATGGAAACAGTCCGGTGAAAGGCACCTTCCGTTCGCTGCGCAATTTCAATTACCGGGTTTGGGCGAGTGGCGCGATCGTCTCCAACATCGGCACGTGGATGCAGCGCACGGCGCAAGACTGGCTCGTCCTCACGGAACTCACGCGTCACAATGCGACCTCCGTGGGGATCGTCATGTCGCTGCAGTTCGGCCCGCAAATGCTGCTGTTGCCGCTCACCGGTTATGCAGCCGATCACTTCGACCGTCGCAAGCTGCTGTTCGCCACTCAGGCAGCCATGGGTACTTGCGCACTGGGCCTAGGCATTCTCACCGTCACCGGGCTCGTGCAGTTGTGGCACGTCTATGTGTTCGCGGGACTGCTCGGCTGCGTCACCGCTTTCGACTCGCCGGCACGCCAGACCTTCGTGTCGGATCTGGTCGGCGAGGACGATCTGTCGAACGCCGTTGGACTGAATTCCACCTCGTTCAACGCGGCGCGCATGATCGGGCCCGCGGTCGCCGGTCTGCTGATCGCTTCGGTGGGCACCGGCTGGGTATTTCTGATCAACGGGCTTTCTTTTGTCGCCGTACTCGGTTCGCTGCACATGCTGCGGTTGAACGAACTGCATCTGAAGCCTCGCGCGGTGCGCTCACGCGGCAGTTTCGTGGAAGGTTTCAAGTATGTGTGGAAGCGTCCCGATCTGAAGGCCGCGCTGTTGATGCTGTTCCTGATCGGCACGTTCGGCCTGAATTTTCCGATCTTCATCTCGACGATGTCGGTCACTGCGTTCCATGCGGGCGCGAGCGAATACGGCGTACTGAGTTCGACCATGGCGATCGGCTCCGTGACCGGCGCGCTGCTCGCCGCGCGCCGGGCGAAACCGCGCATGGCGTTGCTGCTCGGCGCGGCGTCCGTGTTCGGCGTCGGTTGCACAGTGGCGTCGTTGATGCCGACCTCCGTGCTGTTCGGCATCGCCCTGGTGGTGATCGGCGTGTCGACGCAAACTTTCACGACGTCCACGAACAGTCTCGTGCAACTCACTACCGACCCCGTCATGCGCGGCCGGGTGATCGCGATTCTGCTGGCCATCGCATTGGGCGGCACGCCGCTCGGCGCGCCGGTCGTGGGCTGGGTCGCGGACCGTTTTGGCCCGCGCTGGGCCCTCGGCGTCGGCGCGGCATCGGGTTTCGCGGCGGCGGTCGTCGGCCTGCTCTACCTGGTGAAGTATCGCCAGTTGCGCGTCTATATGGAGGGCGGGCGT
Source organism: Paraburkholderia sp. FT54 (assembly GCF_031585635.1). NCBI lineage: Bacteria > Pseudomonadati > Pseudomonadota > Betaproteobacteria > Burkholderiales > Burkholderiaceae > Paraburkholderia > Paraburkholderia sp. FT54. The sequence goes on from NZ_CP134196.1 coordinate 1,945,817, forward strand.
CTGCGTTACAGCGTCGACGATCCGCGTCAGGCGCCTGCTTACCTCAGCCCCGCAGTCGCCGTGCAAAACGCCGTGTTGAGCGAAGCGGAAGAAGATTCGTCTGCGGGCGTCTAAAGGACCGTTGCCGCGCCCGCATACAAAAAAGGCGCGCCTTGAATTCAGGCGCGGCTTTCTCAGTGCAACAGTTCCGTCGAATAACTTACTTCGCCACCGGCATCGTAAATTCAGCCCCCTTGGCGATGCTATCCGGCCAACGCTGCATGATGCTCTTGTAGCGCGTATAGAAGCGCACGCCTTCTTCGCCGTAAGCGTGATGGTCGCCGAATAGCGAACGCTTCCAGCCGCCGAACGAATGCCATGCCATCGGCACCGGAATCGGCACGTTGATGCCGACCATGCCTACCTGAATCTGCCGGCCAAACGCGCGCGCCACACCGCCGTCCGACGTGAAGAGCGACACGCCGTTGCCGAACTCGTGCGCGTTGATCAACTCCACGGCGCTCGCGAAATCGGGCACCCGCACCACCGCCAGCACCGGGCCGAAGATCTCTTCCTTGTAGATCTTCATTTGCGTGCCGACATTGTCGAACAACGTACCGCCGACAAAAAAGCCTTCCTCGCTCGCCACCGGATGCGCGCGGCCGTCGACGATCAGCTTCGCGCCTTCGGCCTCGCCCGAGGCGATATAACCCGTCACCTTGGCCTTATGTTCGGCGGTAACCAACGGGCCCATTTCGGCGTCGAGATGTTCACCGTTCTTGATCACGAGGGATTTGACGCGCGGCACCAGTTTCTCGATCAGCTGGTCGGCCACGTTGCCGACCGCCACCGCGACCGAGATCGCCATGCAGCGCTCGCCCGCCGAACCGTAGGCCGCGCCGATCAGCGCGTCGACGGCCTGGTCCAGATCGGCGTCCGGCATCACCACCAGATGATTCTTCGCGCCGCCGAGCGCCTGCACGCGCTTGCCGCGCTTCGACGCTTCCGTATGAATGTATTCGGCGATCGGCGTCGAGCCCACGAACGACAGCGCCGCGACGTCCGGGTGATCGATCAGCGCATCCACGGCCACCTTGTCGCCGTTGACGACGTTGAACACGCCGTCCGGCAGACCGGCTTCCTTCAGCAACTCGGCAATGCGCAGCGACGCCGACGGGTCACGCTCCGACGGCTTCAGCACGAACGTGTTGCCGCAGGCGAGCGCGACCGGGAACATCCACATCGGCACCATGACCGGGAAGTTGAACGGCGTGATGCCCGCGACCACGCCCAGCGCCTGGCGCAAATTCCAGTTGTCGATGCCGCCGCCGATCTGGTCGGTGAAATCGGTCTTCAGCAGGTTCGGAATGCCGCACGCGAACTCGACCACTTCGATACCGCGCACCACTTCGCCTTGCGCATCCGTGAACACCTTGCCGTGTTCGCGTGTGATCAGCATCGCCAGTTCGTCGTGATGCTGGTTCAGCAACTCCTTGAACCTGAACAGAATGCGCGCGCGCTTGATCGGCGCGGTTTCGCTCCAGGCGGGAAAGGCGGCCTTGGCGGCCTGCACCGCCGCATCCACTTCCTCGACCGACGCCAGCGCGACCGAACCGGTCACCTTGCCGGTGGCGGGATTGAACACGTCCTTGAAGCGGCCGCTGGTCGCCGTGGCCGGCGCGCCGCCGATGTAGTGACCCAACTGCTGCACCGACAGCTTCGCTTGTTCGTTCACTGCATTCATGTGCTTACCTCGTGTTCGGGATCGACCGCGGCGCGTCACCACCGGGCCATAGGCAAAAAATTCAGGCTACGTCGCACAGCGCCAGAGCGGCGATCCGCTCGTCGGCAGGCTCCATCGAGACCTGCCAACTGTATCGACGGCGCGGGCCATATTCCCGATACAGCCGGATAAAACCGTGCCTCACTGTATTGTTTTTTGTTTGGCAACTGTATTGGAATAGAAACCGCCTTCCGGACCTCGGCAGCGTTGCGGCTTGACGCCGTCAAAAGCCGCCCACGCCGCGTGTGACCAACGCATACGGCCCGCTGGTCAACTGTTCGCGGAGAAATTCGATGCACACCTGGATCTTCGCCGACGACGACAGCCGCTCCGCCGTCACCGCCCAGACGTCGGCGGACTGCATGTAGTCAGGCAGCACGCGCACCAGTTCGCCGGTGCGCAGGCTCTCGGCCACGTCCCAGATCGACACCATCACCACGCCGTAACCGTCCTTGGCCCACTGCACGACGATATCGCTGAGATTGGACGCGACGGTGCCCGTCACCTTCACGCTCTTTTCGCCGCTCGGACCGCTCAGACGCCAGACGCCGAAGCGGTCATCGCGTCCGCGAAACAGCAGGCAGTCGTGCTGGCTCAACTCGGCCAGTTCGGTCGGCGTGCCCCGCCGTTCCAGATAATCGGGCGACGCGCAGAGTATTCGCGCGCTCTCCACCATCTTGTGCGCGATCAGATGCGGCTCATGCACTTCGCCCACGCGAACGTCGATATCGAAGTTCTCGCCGACGAGATCGGCGCGCCGGTCCAGCAATTCCAGCCAGATCTCCAGATTGGGATGACGCTGGCGCAGCAAGGCCAGAATCGGCGACACATGCTTGCGGCCGAGCCGCAGGCTCGTGCTGATGCGCAGCAAACCGCGCAACTCAGTGCGGCGATCGGCGAACGCATCGGCCATGCCCTGCACGTCGTCGAGTATTTTCTGCGCCCACTGCAAAGCCGCTTCGCCGTCGCTCGTCACGCTGACCCGGCGCGTGGTGCGCTGAAAGAGCTTCACGCCGAGACTGGCTTCCAGCATGGCGATGCGCTTGCTGACATGGGACGGCGATAAGCCCATTTCCGTCGATGCCGCCACGAAGCTGCCCCGGCGCGCGATATTGCAGAACAACTGCAGGTCGCGCAGGAAAGACTCATTGCTGGCTGTGAGCGCATTCTGATTTTCCATCTGGCCGCATTGTGTCTGTGCAGAAGCACATTACCCTAGCCTTAACGAGCCGATCGGGCAAGCCGTGCGGCTCGGATGCAATACTCGGGACACCCAGGCACTGGTTAACCCTGTACCGCCGGCCGACCGGTCCGCCGGATAGCAACATTCGAGCGTGCGGAAAACAGGTCGCGCAGGCCGCGTCCAGGAAAGTCCTGGCTTGCATAGTTTTGCTTTCAGGACGCCAATGAATCAGCCGTAGAAGCTGATCAAACATATCTGTTCAGGAGACAACATGGAAACGAATACATCGGCAGGCGGCCACGAGCACCGCTCGCAGGCTCGCAAAGCAACCGCCAGCGGCTGGATCGGCTCGGCGCTCGAGTACTACGACTTCTTCATCTACGCTCAGGCCGCGGCCCTTATCTTTCCACAGTTGTTCTTTCCATCGGGCAACCCGAAGATCGCCATCGTGGCTTCGCTCGCCACTTATGGCGTCGGTTACGTCGCGCGGCCGATCGGGGCGCTGGTGCTCGGGCATTGGGGCGACACCCACGGCCGCAAGAACGTTTTGCTGGTGTGCATGTTCCTGATGGGCTTCTCGACGATGGCAGTTGCCTTTTTGCCTACCTATCACAGCGTCGGGCTGCTCGCGCCCGCGCTGCTGGTGGTGCTGCGCCTGATTCAGGGGTTTGCCGTGGCCGGTGAAATCTCGGGCGCGAGTTCGATGATTCTGGAACATGCACCCTTCGGGCGGCGCGGTTACTACGCCAGTTTTACCCTGCAAGGCGTGCAGGCGGGCCAGATTCTCGCCGCCGCGGTGTTCCTGCCGCTCGCGTACTTCATGGAAGAGAGCTCGTTCAATTCGTGGGGCTGGCGCATCCCGTTCCTGATGAGCGCCGTCGTGCTGATCGCCGGCTACTACATTCGCCGCGAAGTCCATGAAACACCCGCGTTCGCCAAGGAAGACGCGAGCGGCAACGTGCCCAAGTCGCCGATTGTCGAAGCTTTCCGCTACAACTGGCCCGACATGGTGCGCGTGATTCTCTGCTCGTTGATGAACGTGATCCCGGTCGTCGCCACCATCTTCGGCGCGGCCTATGCGGTGCAGGCGTCGTACGGCATCGGCTTTTCCAAGAGCGTCTATCTGTGGATTCCGGTGATCGGCAATATCGTCGCCGTGCTGGTGATTCCCTATGTGGGCAATCTTTCCGACCGGATCGGCCGGCGCCTGCCCATCATCGTCGGCGCGCTCGGCGCGGGTCTGCTCTCGTTCGGCTACCTCTACGCGATCAGCATCCGCAACGTCCCGCTCGCCATGGTGATGTCGATCCTCATGTGGGGCATCGTCTATCAAGGCTATAACGCGATTTTCCCGAGCTTCTATCCGGAACTGTTCCCGACCCGCTCACGCGTCTCCGCCATGGCCATCGGCCAGAACATCGGCACGACGATCACGGCCCTGCTGCCCGCGCTGTTCGCCTATGTCGCGCCGCCCGGATCGACCAATGTGCCGCTCATCATCGGAACGATCACGTTCGCCATCACCATCGTTGCAGCGGTGACCGCATGGAGCGCACGCGAGAACTACCGCGTCAGGCTGAGCGATCTGGGTGAACCCAATGCGGTGCCGATCGACAAACTCAGCTACGAGCGGATGCGGGCCGAAACCATGGCTGAAACGAAGAAAGCCCTCGCGTAATAGCTTTCGCTGACTTTCGAGGAATCGATCCATGAACGGAACCCGGATCGCCGTGGCCGGCGCGGGCTATATCGGCCGCGCTCACATGGCTGTCGCGCAGCAGAGCGGCACGTGCATGCTGTCGGCGATCGTCGACCCGTCGCCGGCGGCGCAGGCAATCGCCAGCGAGGCTGGTGTGCCGCTTTACCGGACGCTCGAAGAACTGCTCGAGCGGGATCGCCCGGACGGCGTGATCCTGGCCACGCCGAACCAGTTGCATGTGGAGCACGCGTTGACCTGTCTCGCGGCCGGCGTGCCGACGCTGCTCGAAAAACCGATCGCACCCACGGTCGACGAAGCCGAAACGCTGGTCGGCGAAGTCGAGCGCTGCGGCGTGCCCTTGCTGATCGGGCATCATCGCGCGCACAGCCCGATCATGGCCCGCGCGAAGCAACTGATCAACGACGGCCGGCTCGGCAAACTGGTCGCGGTGATGGGCAGCGCGGTCTTCTTCAAACCGGACCAGTACTTCGCCGACGCGCCCTGGCGGCGCGAGCCGGGCGGCGGTCCGATCCTGCTGAACATGATCCACGAGGTGCACAACCTGCGTATGCTGTGCGGCGATATCGTGGCCGTGCAGGCGTTTTCGTCGCACGCCACACGCGGCTTTCCGGTCGAAGACACAGTGGCGATCAACCTGCGCTTCGCGAGTGGCGCGCTCGGCAGCTTCATGCTGTCGGACACGGCCGCGAGTGCTCGCAGCTGGGAACAAACGTCGCAGGAAAACAAGGCTTATCCGTCGTATCCGGACGAAGACTGCTACGTGATCGCGGGCACGTTCGGCTCGCTCGCCGTGCCCACCATGCGCCTGAAAACCTATGGCAAGGCCGAGGACCGTTCGTGGTGGAAGCCATTCGAAGTCGGTGTCGCAGAGTTGACTCGCGACGATCCGCTCAAGCTCCAGCTCGAACATTTCGTGCGCGTTATCGGGAAAGAAACAGAACCGCTCGTGAGCGCGAGCGACGGTTTGCAGAATCTGCGCATTACCGAGGCGATCGTGGAAGCGGCCAATGCCGGTTCCACGATCGACACCACGCCCGCGCTCGCAACGGCGCACTGATATCGCATCGCCTTTACTGAATCCATTACTCCAGGAACGCCCCATGAAAACGTTCGTGATGCTTCACGGCATCAACCACAATATGTTCGGCAAACGCGATCCCGCGCAATACGGCACCGTGACGCTGGCCGAAATCGACAGCAGTCTGCAGGCATTGGGCAAGGAACTCGGCGTTCAGGTGGAGAGCTTGCAGACCAATAGCGAAGCCGCCATGTGCGAGCGCATCCACCAGGCTTTCACCGACAACGCCGACGGCGTCATGATCAACGCCGGAGCATGGACGCACTACAGCTACGGCATTCGCGATGCGCTGGCGATCTTGACGGTGCCGGTGGTGGAAGTCCACATGTCGAATATCCACGCGCGCGAAGCGTTCCGGCATGTTTCCGTGTTCGCCGAAGTCGTCAAAGGGCAGATTTGCGGCTTTGGCGTCGACAGTTATCTGCTTGGGTTGCGGGCGGCTGTGGCGGCGGCCGCCGCATAAACAACGGCAAATTCGCATCGCCGCGTTCGGTGTCGAGCACCGCGCGGCGCATGCCTAGCGCCATGCGTCGGTCAATTCGTTGGCCAGCACCATCTTCTCGCGGACCACTTCGACAAAGGCGGTGTCGGCGCCGACGTGTGCCTTGAGAAATTTGAGGGCGGCGGAATGCACGGTGCGCATTGCCCGTCCGTCAATTCCGCTCATGCGCGACGCGCCGCGACGCGTCTCCTCCACCAGATCGCGCGCGCTGCCGAAGTCCGGCGATAAACCGCTCTGCGTCTCGAACCCGGCGAGCAAATCCGCCGCGTAGTCGCGCGACGCCCCAAGCCGGTCGATATCGATCAGCAGATCGACGCTCCCCGCCATGCGCAACGCACACAGAATCCACAACGCGACGAATGCCCGATACGCGTTATTGCCCTCCGCCGTGCGCGCATAGTGCTCGCACGCCTGCGCATAAGCGTCGTTCGACGCAGATGCGGAGGGCGGCAAGCTCACGCCGCAAAACTCAATGGCCTGCCTGACCAGAGGATCCGCCTGATTCAGCCCCAGCACGCGAAACGGCGCGGCCACGAAAAACGGGTTGCTCCATTGCTGACTGAGCAGCCAGCCCGAAGCGAACTGCGAGGCCGGATTTCGCAACACGCCCACATGCATGGCCTGCGGAAAAGCCTGTTTCAGCCACGGCAGCCGGCCCGACGAACGGCAAAACTTGAAGACCGGCACGCGGCCCTGTTCGGCGGTGCGCTCGCACAGGTTGCGCAAATAGGCCTGCAACGCGGGAAATTCCACATCCGGCACGCTCGCGAAGCGATCGAGACTGAAACTCCTGCGGTATCCGTTCACACCGCGGGCCCCTTCCTGCAGAAACGGGCGGTATTCGTCGAAATACGGCGCCTCGAGCGGCGGGTGCCCCGAAGTCAGCGTGGGGCGCGACGCGGACACGTCGGCCAGGCTCAGGTCCGCGAGCACATTGCTGAGCGGTTCATAGAAGGCGGTTACGCTGTCGAGTTCGCGCAGACGCGACCAGACCCACGTTCCCGCGCTACGCCAGCCCGTGTGCAGGAACACCGCCTGTTTCAAGGCGCTGCTGCGCGCGGCATCGTTTGACGGGTCATTCGACGACCCATTGGACAACGGCATGTGGACTTCTCTTCAAATGAAAGAAACGGGAAATCGACGCAAACGCATACTTTACCGACTCACGCTGCCGACCGCGCGACAGAAGCGTCACTTTACCTTGCAAACCCAAGCCGCATGGGTCGGCGCGCGCGCCAGAGTGAACTGGAACCGCGCAGCCAAACACTTTAAGCTGCCAGTCTTCCGAACTCAAACGTCGCTCACATGAACGATTCGGCCGATATCCGCTTCCTGTTGACGCTGCGCGAAAGCGGCAGCCTGATCGCCGCGGCGCGAAAGCTGGGCTTGTCGCCCTCGGCGGTCACGCAGCGCCTTCAGCAACTGGAAAAGAAACTGGGCACGCAACTGGTGAACCGCACGGCACGCCGCCTGCAATTCACCGAGGAAGGCACGCTGTTGTGCGAACGGGGCGCCGACCTCGTCCAGCAATTCGACGCGCTGTTCGAAGACCTGCAGACGCGTCGCGGCGGACTCGTCGGCACGCTGAAAATCAACGCGCCGCTGGGGTTCGGGCGGCGGCACCTCGCGCCCGCGATTGCCGATTTCCAGCAGCAGCATCCGGATATCGACGTCGCGCTTACGCTATCCGACAAGCCTTTGACCGAGACGATGGACCGCTTCGATATCGTCGTGCATATCGGCGAACTACCGGTGTCGAATCTGGTCGGCTACACAATTGCACCGAACGCGCGTTTCGTCTGCGCCGCGCCCGCATTGATCAAGCGAATCGGCACGCCGAATTCGCCGGAAGAGTTGAGCAAGCTGCCCTGCATCGTGCTGCGCGAGAACAACGAAGATGTCTCGCTGTGGCAGTTCAGCAAAGGCCGCACGCGCCGCAGCGTGCGCGTGTCTCCTCATTTGAGTTGCAACGACGGCGATGTGATCCGTCAATGGGCATGCGAAGGCCGCGGCGTGATCCTGCGCTCCGAATGGGACGTGGCCGACGATCTTGCGAAGGGCAAGCTCATCCGTTTGCTGCCGGCATGGAAGACGCCCGAGGCCGACGTCATGGCGCTTACGCATCAGCGCGCGGGCCTGCCGGCGCGCACCCGCCATTTCATGCAGTATCTGCAAAGCAGGTTCAAGCCGCAACCGCCCTGGCGGCGATGAACGTCAAAACCCGGTTCCACGGAGTCGCAGCCGACTCATTCAATTCCACTGAATCTAAGAGTTAAACCATCTGAACGCCGCAACGCTGTTGAAAACTTATAATCAGCTTACTGTCCACTGCCGGTTGAATCATGACTCTCAGCGTCGCGCCTGCCGCCTATCCCAAAGCGGTCCTGTTCGATCTTCTGACCGCCCTGCTCGACTCGTGGACCTCATGGAATCGCGCGGCCGGTTCCGAGCAGGCGGGCCGAGCATGGCGCGCCGCCTATCTGCGTCTGACCTACGGGTGCGGCCAATACATCGCGTATGAACAGCTGGTGCGCGAAGCCGCCGCACAAGTCGACCTGCCCGAATCCGCCGCGCTCGCGCTCGAAGCGGACTGGCTGACGCTCGCGCCGTGGAGCGGCGCCCTCGATGCGTTGCAAACGCTCGCGCCGCATTGCAAGCTGGCGGTCGTCACCAACTGCTCCACGCGTCTCGGCACACAGGCCGCCCAGCTCTTTCCGATCCGCTGGAACGCGATCGTCACCGCCGAAGAAGCCGGCGTGTACAAACCCGACCCGCTGCCGTACCGGCTCGCGCTCGAAAAGCTCGGCGTGCACGCCCATGAGGCCGCGTTCGTGGCCGGCTCCAGCTATGACATGTTCGGCACGGCCGCCGTCGGCTTGCGGACGTACTGGCACAACCGCGTCGGCCTGCCGCTCGTAAGCGGTGCGCAGCCGCCCGAGATCGCATCGCCGACGCTCGACTCACTCGTTCCGTGGCTTGCTCGCTTCGGCACGAACCCGCACGACTCCATTTCCCGGTGAAAGCATGAAACTCGACCAGATCGAAACCCCAGCCGCGTTGATCGACATCGCCCGGATGCAACGGAACATCGCGCGAATGCAGGGGCAGATGAACACGCTCGGCGTCGCGTTTCGTCCGCACGTGAAGACCACCAAATGTATCGACGTGGTCCGCGCGCAGATCGCCGCCGGCGCGCGCGGCATCACCGTTTCAACGTTGAAGGAGGCGGAGGCCTTCTTCGCCGCCGGTGTCGACGACATTCTTTACGCCGTGAGCATGGCCCCCTCGAAGCTGCCGAGAGCGCTCGCGCTGCGCCGCCAGGGCTGCAATCTGAAGCTGGTGGTGGACAATCCGACCGCCGCCTCGGCCATCGCCGCGTTCGGCGATCAACACGGCGAAACCTTCGAAGTGTGGATCGAAGTGGACACGGACGGGCACCGCTCAGGCATCACGCCGGAACAGGACGCCTTGCTCGAAGTCGGGCGGATTCTGCATGAGAACGGCGTCAAGGTGGGCGGCGTGATGACTCACGCAGGATCGAGTTACGAGCTCGACACGCCCGAGGCGCTCGCCGCGCTGGCCGAGCAGGAACGCGCGGGCTGTGTGCGCGCGGCGCAACGGCTGCGCGAAGCCGGCATTGCGTGCCCGGCGGTCAGCGTCGGCTCGACACCCACCGCCCTCGCCGCCACGCAACTGGAGGGCGTCACGGAAGTGCGCGCCGGGGTGTATGTGCTGTTCGACCTCGTCATGCACAACGTCGGCGTGTGCGCGCTCGACGACATCGCGCTCAGCGTGCTCGCCACCGTGATCGGTCATCAGGCGGACAAGGGCTGGGCGATTCTCGACGCAGGCTGGATGGCGATGAGCCGGGATCGCGGCACGTCGAAGCAGACCAACGATTTCGGCTACGGCCAGCCGTGTTTGCTGAACGGCACACCGCTGTCCGGCTACGTGGTCAGCGGCGCCAATCAGGAGCACGGCATTCTCTGTCCGACAGCAAAAAACACAGACGCCGGCGACGACGTCACGCAGCGTTTCCCGATCGGTATGAAACTGCGCATTCTGCCGAATCACGCGTGCGCCACCGGCGCGCAGTTTCCCGAGTACCACGCGGTGGCGCCAGACGGCAACAGTGTGGAGTGGCGGCGCTTTCAAGGTTGGTGACGCGAGAGGCGCCAGCCTCTGACGACAACGTAGCGAACACCTCCAACGCAGCGGCAGCCGACACGGGCCGCTGAACCGCCACATCACTCCTCCTCTTCCTCCAGACCGGCGAGCAGATCGTCCACCGCGCGATACACGCGCTCGACGATCTCCGGTCCCACCTTGCGCTCCAGTTCGCGATAGTGCGCTTCGAGATCCTTCGAAATCACGCGTACCAATTCCACGCTCGTGTCCGTCAGCGACACCAGCACGCGCCGCTGGTCTTCAGCGAAACGCTCCTTGGTCACCAGTTCCATGCTTTCCATGCGCGCGAGCACGCCGGCCATGCTCGGACTCGAAATCGTGCAGATATCGGAGATGTGGCGCGGCTCCATCGGACCGTGTTCATTGAGCGCCCGAATCACGCGCCACTGCTGTTCGGTCAATCCATGCGCGGTAATCAACGGACGGAAACGCTCCATCATTTTTTCTCTGGCGCGCAGCAACAGCATCGGCAGGTTGCGGTGCAAGACTCGGGTCGAGGCGGAAGCGGACATGTTGGAAGATGATTAGAAAGCAGCCGTCGAAGCTTAAGGGAAAACCCGCGATCAGCCGACAGCCTATTGACCAAGGATGATATCAAGCGCAATACTACTAACATGTTAGTGTTTTTGCCGAGAGACAGCGAATTTATGTTTGCACTTGCCGATCACCTGCTGCATCCCGAAGGCGACGCATTGCCGCGCGACGTGGATGCGCGCACCGCGGCCGCGCTGCTCGCGCGCGGCACGGCCTGCCGCGCGCCGGTTGGCGGCGCTGTCTATGGAACCTTGCTGAACGACCGCGCCGCGCTCGAGGCGCTGGGCGACGCCGTGCACGCCGCGCCTTATAAGGCGCCGCCGCAGGCGCCCGTGCTCTACCTGAAGCCGCGCAATACGCTTGCCGGGCATCGCGCGCGGGTCGTCGTGCCCGACGATGCATTGGGCGTGGAAGTCGGCGCGTCGCTCGGCATCGTGATCGGCCGCACTGCGACACGCGTTGGCGTCGAGCAGGCGTTCGCCTACATCGCCGGCTATACGCTGGTCGCCGACCTCAGCGTGCCGCATGCGAGCGTGTACCGGCCATCGGTACGATTCCGGGCGCGCGACGGTTTCTGTGTCGTCGGGCCGGCCGTCGTTGCAGCGCGTCATGTCGCGACGCCGGACAACCTGGCGATCCGGGTTCAACTCGGGTCGCGAAACGCGTTCACGGCGAGCACCGCGTCGTCGATACGCAACGTGGCACAACTGCTCGCTGACGTGACCGATTTCATGACGCTCAGCGCGGGCGACGTGATCACGCTCGGCGTGCCCCACGGTTCGCCTGTCGCGCATATCGGCGACACGGCCACGCTGTCGATCGGCGCCATGCCGCCGCTCACGGTGTCGTTCGTCGGTGCCGAAGAACAAGGAGAACAGCCATGAGGCGCGGCCGCGTTGCATATTCAGGCGCGATTCACGAAGCGTATCCTGACGCCAATGGCGTGCGTCTCGCGGATGGCCGCGTGCGTCGCGAGGATGAAGTGGTGTGGCTCGCGCCGATCGAAGTCGGCACGATCTTCGCGCTCGGCTTGAACTACGCCGAGCACGCAAAAGAATTGCAGTTCAACAAGCAGGAAGAACCGCTCGTGTTTCTCAAAGGACCGGGCACGGTAGTCGGCCATCGCGGCGTGACGCGCCGCCCCGCCGACGTCACCTTCATGCACTACGAGTGCGAACTGGCGGTGGTGATCGGGCAAACCGCAAAGCATGTGAAGCGCGAAAACGCCATGCAACATGTGGCGGGCTACATGATCGCCAACGACTACGCGATCCGCGACTACCTGGAAAACTACTACCGTCCGAACCTGCGCGTGAAGAATCGCGACGGCGGCACGGTGCTCGGCCCCTGGTTCGTCGACGCCGCCGACATCGTAGACGTCACGCAACTGGAGTTGCGCACGTTCGTGAACGGCACGCGCCAGCAACACGGCAACACGCGCGATCTCGTCACCGACATCCCGGCGCTGATCGAATACCTGAGCAGCTTCATGACCCTCGCGCCCGGCGACGTGATCCTGACCGGCACGCCGGAAGGCGTCGTCAACGTCAATGCGGGCGACGAAGTGGTCTGCGAAATCGACGGCCTGGGCCGTCTCGTCAATACGATTGCATCCGACGCGGACTTCAACCGCGCGTGATCGACTGCGTGCATGAGACCGGAGCGCGCGGCGTAAGACCGGAGCGAGTGCTGAAGCGCCAACTCCGATCGACAGCGAGAAGACAAAGGACAGGACAATGCGAATCGAACATCTGATCAACGGCAAGGCCGGCGCGGCGAAAGACTACTTCGAAACCGTCAATCCGGCCACGCAGGACGTACTCGCCGAAGTCGCGCGAGGCGGCGCGCAAGAAGTCGACGCCGCCGTGCGCGCCGCCAGGGACGCGTTTCCCGCATGGGCCGGCAAGCCCGCCGCGGAACGCGCGAAACTGGTGCGCAAGCTCGGTGAACTGATCGCGAAGAACGTGCCGGAGATCTCGGAGACCGAAACGAAAGACACCGGCCAGACGATCTCGCAGACGCGCAAGCAGCTCGTACCTCGCGCCGCCGACAACTTCAGTTACTTCGCCGAGATGTGCACGCGTGTCGACGGCCATACGTATCCGACCGATACGCATCTGAACTACACGCTGTTCCATCCGGTCGGCGTGTGCGCGCTGATCTCGCCGTGGAACGTGCCGTTCATGACGGCCACGTGGAAAGTCGCACCCTGTCTCGCGTTCGGCAATACCGCGGTGCTCAAGATGAGCGAGCTGTCACCGCTCACGGCCTCGATGCTCGGCAACCTCGCGCTCGAAGCCGGCATTCCGGCCGGCGTGCTGAACGTGGTGCACGGCTTCGGCAAGGAAACCGGTGAACCGCTGGTCGCGCATCCGGACGTGCATGCGGTGTCGTTCACCGGCTCGACGGCGACCGGCAACCGCATCGTGCAAACCGCGGGGCTGAAGAAGTTTTCGATGGAACTCGGCGGCAAGTCGCCGTTCGTGATTTTCGACGACGCCGATTTCGAACGCGCGCTCGACGCCGCCGTGTTCATGATCTTCTCGAACAACGGCGAACGCTGCACGGCGGGTTCGCGCATTCTCGTGCAACGCTCTATTTACGCGCGTTTTGCCGAGCGCTTCATCGAGCGCGCGAAGCGCTTGAGCGTGGGCGACCCGCTGTCCGACAGCACCATTGTCGGCCCCATGATCAGTCAGGGCCATCTGGCGAAGGTGCGCAGCTACATCGAACTCGGCCCGAAAGAAGGCGCGACGCTCGCGTGCGGCGGGCTCGACATGCCGGAGCTGCCCGACGCCATGCGCAAAGGCAACTTCGTTCAACCCACCGTGTTCGTCGATGTCGACAACCGCATGCGCATCGCGCAGGAAGAAATCTTCGGCCCGGTGGCCTGCCTGATTCCGTTCGACGATGAAGCCGACGCGATCAAACTCGCCAACGACATCTCGTACGGCCTGTCGAGCTATATCTGGACCGAGAACAGCGGGCGCGCATTGCGCGTTGCGGCGGCGGTCGAAGCCGGCATGTGCTTCGTCAACAGCCAGAACGTGCGCGATCTGCGCCAGCCGTTCGGCGGCACCAAGGCATCCGGCGTGGGCCGCGAAGGCGGCACGTGGAGCTACGAAGTATTCCTCGAACCGAAGAACGTTTGCGTGTCGCTCGGCTCGCATCACATTCCGCGCTGGGGCGTTTGAGGCGCCGAGGTGCCTTGTGCGCGAGGGGCGGCATGCCTCGCGCGGAACAGGCCACGCACCAGGACACACCGAACAGGAGACCGCGATGGGCAAACTCGCGTTGGCAGCAAAAGTAACTCACGTCCCGTCGTTATATCTGTCCGAACTCGACGGTCCGCATAAAGGCTGCCGTCAGCCGGCAATCGACGGCCATCATGACATCGGCCGGCGTTGCCGCGAACTGGGCGTGGATACGATCGTCGTGTTCGACGTGCATTGGCTGGTGAACAGCGAATACCACATCAATTGCGCGCCGCGGTTCGAAGGCGTCTACACGAGCAACGAACTGCCGCATTTCATCAAGAACATGCCGTACGCGTATCCGGGCAATGTCGGACTCGGCAACCTGATCGCGGAAGTCGCCAACGAAATGGGCGTCAAAAGCCGCGCGCACAGCGAGACCACGCTCGAACTCGAATACGGCACGCTGGTGCCGATGCGCTACATGAACGGCGATCAGCGTTTCAAGGCGGTGTCGGTCGCCGGCTGGTGCATGTGGCACGACCTCGACACCAGTGCGCGCTTCGGGCTCGCGGTGCGCAAGGCGATTGAAGAGCGTTACGAGGGCACCGTCGCGATTCTGGCGAGCGGGTCGCTCAGCCACCACTTCGCCAACAACGGCACAGCCGAGCAGTTCATGCACAAGGTGTGGAGTCCGTTTCTCGAACAGATGGACCGCAGGGTGGTCGAACTGTGGGAAGCCGGCGACTGGAAGACCTTCTGCGAGATGCTGCCGCTCTACAACGAAAAATGCTGGGGCGAAGGCGGCATGCACGACACCGCGATGCTGCTCGGCGCGCTCGGCTGGGATCGTTACGACGGCAAGGTGGAAGTCGTCACGCCGTACTTCGGCAGCTCGGGGACCGGCCAGATCAACGCGATCTTTCCGGTCACCCCGTTGCCCGCCTGAGTTTCAACAAGGAGTTCACTGTGCCGCATCTGACACTCGAATACAGCGCCAATCTCGCCGGCGAAGCAAGCATCGGTCAACTGTGCCACGCGCTCGCGCAGTGTCTCGATGCACAGCGGGAAAACGAACAGCGTGTTTATCCGCTCGGCGGCATCCGCGTGCGCGCCTTACGCTGCGAGCAGTACTGCATCGCCGACGGACGCGCCGACGCCGCCTTCCTGCATGCGAACCTGAAGATCGGCGCAGGCCGCTCCGAAGCCGCAAAAAAGGCCACCGGCGCTGCGCTCTTCGCGCTGATCAAGCAGCACTTCGCCACTGAATTCGAACAGCACGGCCTGGCGTTGTCGCTGGAGATCAATGAATTCAGCGAAGCCGGCACGTGGAAACATAACAACTTGCACGCGCGCCTGAAGGCTGAATAGCGGCACTGAGAGAATCCATCATGCTAGACGAACAGACTATCCGCGACCTCGCCGCACAACTCGATCACGCCGAGAAAACGCGCACGCAACTGCGTCACTTCTCCGCCGCGTATCCGCAGATGACCGTGCAGGACGGCTACGCGATTCAACGCGAGTGGGTGAAGCTCAAGCTCGCCGAAGGCCACGTGATCAAGGGCCGCAAGATCGGTCTCACCTCGCGCGCCATGCAGCGTTCATCGCAGATCGACGAACCCGACTACGCGCCGTTGCTCGACAGCATGTTCATCGAAAACGGCCAGGACATTCGTGCGGATCGCTTCATTGCGCCGCGCGTGGAAGTGGAGCTGGCGTTCGTCTTGAGCAAGCCGCTGAAGGGCCCCGGCGTCACGCTGTTCGATGTGCTGGACGCGACCGCTTACGTGACTCCGGCCGTGGAAATCATCGACGCGCGCATCGAACAGTTCGACCGCGAAACCAGGGCGCCGCGCAAGGTCTTCGACACGATCTCCGACTTCGCGGCGAATGCGGGCATCGTACTGGGCGGCCGGCCCGTGCGTCCGCTCGACGTCGACCTGCGCTGGGTCGGCGCGTTGCTCTACAAGAACGGCACGGTCGAAGAAAGCGGCCTCGCGGCCGCCGTGCTGAATCATCCGGCCACGGGCGTGGCGTGGCTCGCCAACAAGATCGCGCCATACGACGAAACGCTCAACGCGAACGACGTGATCCTGAGCGGTTCGTTCACCAGCCCGATCCCCGCGCGCGCGGGCGACACATTCCATGTCGACTACGGACCGCTGGGCGGCATCGGCCTGAACTTCATTTGAGTTGATCGACATGTCTCTACCGCAAAACACATTCAAACGCGCGCTGGCCGAAGGCAAACCGCAATTCGGCCTGTGGGCCGCGCTCGCCGACGCCTACGTGACAGAGCTGCTGGCCACCGCCGGTTTCGACTGGCTGCTGATCGACAACGAGCATGCGCCGAACGACGTGCGCAGCACGCTGGCGCAATTGCAGGCGGTGGCCGCGTATGCATCGCATCCGGTGGTGCGTCCGGTGCGCAGCGACAGCGCGTTGATCAAGCAACTGCTCGACATCGGCGCGCAGACGCTGTTGCTGCCGATGATCGACACCGCCGAACAGGCCGCCGACGCGGTCGCGGCCACGCGTTACCCGCCACAAGGCATTCGCGGTGTCGGCAGTGCGTTGGCGCGCGCATCGCGCTGGAACCGGATACCGGATTACCTGAACACGGCGGCAAACGAGTTGTGCGTGCTGGTGCAGGTGGAAACCGTGCAGGGTATGCGGAATCTGCCAGCTATCGCAGCGGTGGACGGCATCGACGGCGTGTTTTTCGGTCCGTCGGACCTGAGCGCGTCGATGGGACTGCTCGGCAAACCCGGCGACCCCAGCGTGCGCGAAGCGATTCGCAACGGCATCCAGACCGTGCGGCGCGCGGGCAAAGCGGCTGGCGTGCTCGCACCCGATCCGGCGATCGCCGCCGACTATCTCGAAGCGGGCGCGACCTTCGTGGCGGTCGGCACGGACACGGGTTTGCTGAGCCGCGCGGCGGCGGATCTGGCGGCGTCGTATAAGAAAACCGCGACGGTGGCCGCGTCGCCCAAGGGCGGGTACTGACCTGATAGGTTCAGCGCAAACACGCAGGCCCGCCGCGAGCGAAAAGCAACGCCCTATTCCCCCGCGGGCCACGGCAGGCCCGATGCCGACCAGTCCAGTTCCACGCCGATCACGGATCGCTCGGCGGCGAACTGCAGCGCCAGCGTCACCGCGATACACGGCCTGCCGCTCGCCAGCGACAGATAAGGATTGCTCGACACCGCCACGCCCGGCAACAACACCGCATTGCGGAAATACGGCCGATGGTCCCAGCGCGCATCGCGCGGATCCGCCACGGGTTGCAGCGAAGCCCCGTCGGTGCGCCAGGCCGGCCCCTGCACCTCATGACCGATCTGCCTGCCCGAGTCGTCGAGGATGAAACAGCTGATGCAGCGTTCGAACCGCGCCAGCGAAGCGAACGCCTCGTCCATCGCCACGCCGGCCAGCAACGCGTCGGCAGCGAGCCGCAAGGCAAGCCGGTAAGGCTCCACTTCGGTTTCGAACAACGCATACTGATGCGCCCGCCCCTGGGCGATCACGTCGAACGCCTCGTCGATTCGCCGGTGCACCGACTCCGGCGGCACAATCTCTTTGGCCGGCCGTCCTAACAGGAAGCCCTGCGCGAAATCCACATTCGACTCCACGGCGAGGATCAGTTCCTCCGTGGTCTCCACGCCTTCGACGACCACCAGCATCCCCGCCTGATGCAGCAGCGAAACCAGCTTCGGCAGAATCGGCTGCTCGGTGCCGTGGCCCGTCGCGCGGATCAGTTCGCCGTCGAGCTTGACGAGGTCCGGGCGAATCCTGAACAGACGGTCGAGATTCGACTGACCGGCGCCGAAATCGTCGACGGCGATCAGGAAGCCGTGCTCGCGGTACGACGCCGCTGCCCGCGACATGTCGTCGACGCTGCCGCCGTGCGATTCGAGAATCTCCAGAATCACCCGTTCAGGTTCGATTCCCACGGTCCGCACGATCTTCGCCAGTTGATCGGCGTAGCCTTCGGCGACGAACGTGGCCGGCAGAATGTTGAGGAAAAGCCAGGCGTCAGCGGGCAGCGACTTGCGTGCATTGGCCAGATGCACGACATGGCTCACGCGGTCGAGCGCGCCTTCGTCGCTCGAGGGCCTCGGCGCGAATAGCACCGCGGGTGGCACCAGCGTGCCGTCGTCCTGTTCGCCGCGCAGCAGAGCTTCGAATCCCACCTGCTTCTGATGCGACAGACTGTAGAGCGGCTGGAAATGCGAGGTCAGGTAATACTCCTCCCAGCGATGCCGCGGCGGCGCCGCCCCGTCCTCGTCAGAATCGTCGCCGGCCAGCAGTTGCAGCGGCTCGCGCGGCAGCGCGCGCTCGGCGCACACACGGTTTCTGCCCGAGTGCTTGGCGCGCAGCAAGGCTTCGTCGGCGCGATCGAGCAGCACCATGATGCTTTCGCCGCTGCGGTGCTCGGCCACGCCGAAGCTCGCGGTCAGACGGCCGTCAGGCCGCTCGATCGCGGCAATCGCGTGGCGCAGCCGTTCGGCCACATGAAGCGCGCCGGTGAGACCGTCGCGCAGCAGCAGCGCGAATTCCTCGCCGCCGATCCGGCTCACGCTGTCTTCCGCGGAAACCTCTTCCATCAGCACCTGGGCGACCTGGTAGAGCGCGTGGTCGCCGATCGCATGGCCGAAGCGGTCGTTCAGGGATTTGAAGTTGTCGATGTCGAGAAAGATCGCGCTGATCCGCGTATCCGGCGTGACGCTGTCGAGGCGGCGCTCGGCCTGCTTGACGAACGCGCGGCGGTTTTGCAGGCCGGTCAGCGGGTCGGTCGCCGCGAGTTGCGCGAGTTGGCTCTCCAGCAGAAAGTGATTGCGGCGAAACCGGTAGAAGCCGAAATGAAACACTGCCGAAGTCGGCACGCCGATCGCCCCGATCCACATCCACACGACGGTCTCGACGTCATGCGTCAGCGGCACGCCAGATAGCAGCGCGAAGGCCGTCGCATAGAAGAGCGCGCTGCCGGCAACGAAGTGCGCCGGCGTGAGCCACAGCGGCGCGGCGCAGATGGGTATCACGACCATCGCGGGCAGCGTCCAGAGCAGCGGCTGCGCCACGCCGACGGTGTTCATCGCCAGCCCCGCCACCAGGACCTGCGAGTAAGCAACGCCGATCAGGCCGAAGATCCACGTCGACTTCGCGCGCGGAATCGCCAGCACCAGCAAGGCGAGCAGCAGCGCGCACGCGAGCCGGTAGGCAAGCGGCGCGGCCGGGCCATCGACCAGGTTGCGCGCCCCGATGAAGCACAGGAACGCCACCACGGTGAATGCCATGGTCACCGTGGACAGCGGACGCTGGTGTTCGAGCGAGCGCTGGTGGAAGCGCTCGCGCAAACCGGTGTCCGGTGATTGCTGCGTTGAGGTGGAAAGCATATTTGATAGTTATCAGGCTGGTTCCGGTCACTCTGCCCATGGATATCGGCAGATGTCCGCCAAATATTTATGCCTTCCACACAAATAGAACGAAGAATTCTCCTTTTTGGGCCGCCTTGCCCTACGCCGCGATCACGCGATTGCGGCCCGACGCCTTGGCGGCATACAACGCCCCGTCGGCGCGCGCCATCAACTGGGCGAGCGATTCATCACGCCGAAACTGGTCCACGCCGACGCTGAAGGTGTATCGCAGCCCGCGCGGCAACTCGTCCGGCGTGGCCGTGACCAGCCGGGCCCGCAGACGATCGAGGCGGCTCACCGCTTCCGCGGCGGTGGTCGCCGGACACAGCACGCCGAATTCCTCGCCGCCCAGCCTGCCGAACACATCGCCGACCTGCAGGTTGCGGGCGACGAACGTGGCAAAGTGGCTCAGCACCTGGTCGCCGGCGGCGTGGCCGTAGTTGTCGTTGACGGCCTTGAACGAGTCGATGTCGACGATCGCCAACGCCACCGGCGAGCGGGTTCGCAGCGACGCGTTCAGCAGCGCCTCGCCAATCGCGAGAAACGCGCGGCGCGACAGCGCACCGGTCAGATCGTCGACATTGGCCAGCCGTTCGAGCCGTTCGGCGAGGCGGTCGTGCGCGA
Source organism: Paraburkholderia sp. FT54 (assembly GCF_031585635.1). Lineage (NCBI taxonomy): Bacteria > Pseudomonadati > Pseudomonadota > Betaproteobacteria > Burkholderiales > Burkholderiaceae > Paraburkholderia > Paraburkholderia sp. FT54. Next base: position 1,966,019 of record NZ_CP134196.1, read on the forward strand.
GCATCACGACGCCGATCGAAATACAAGGCGGCGCAAGAATGCCAAGCGCGAGAAAAATGATGTTGGACGGCGACACCTGCAGCAGACCGGTCTGCGTCAGCAAATCGAAGCCGTACATGAATCCGCGCGAGGTATGCCCAGCGCATAGCAGCACGGCCGCCACCGCGAGGAAGTAATAACTGTAGCGCGGCCGGTTCGCCGGACGGCCGCGCAGCATGATCACGGCAAGCGCGGCATAAAGGCCCGCGTGAAATGCCGACACCAGCGCGACGCGCGCGTTGAAGTCCGGCGCGGCGAAGGTCCAGTACGAAATGCCGAACAGCACGACGACGAGGCCGACGTAGCCCGGCCAGGGTCGCGCGCGGCGCCCCAGAAAGCGCAAACAGCCTTCGACCACCAGCAGTAGCGAGGCGGCCAGCAATACGTTGGACGCCACGAAGGTCAGCCACCGCGACGCGTGGCCTTGCAACGCGAAAGCCAGCAGCGCGACGATCGCGACCGCATTGGCCGAAATCCAGTAACCGACGCCGGGAATCGCCGCGCGCCACAACGATCCGAGCACGGCCAACGCTATGGCGCTCGACAAAAGGGTGACCAGCAGAATACTGAGTGGATTGAGCATCGCAGTAAATGATTCGAAGGGCATCGCGAGCATACGCTACGCACGCACGTGCTTTTCCGTGCGCAACCGATGCAAGTTCGCAAGCTTAGCGGCTCGCGTAAAAGTTGGGCGCACAAGGATCCGAAAGATTTAGAAAGAATTACCGACGCCCTGATGCCGTTGTTTAACGCGCAATTCCGAAGCGTTGCATTTAGCACGAAACGAAAGCGCTGAATCAACTGGCGAAGCAAGCCGTTAATCGAGTCATGACGGACGCGTTCTCACCGGGCCTCCATGCTGGACAAGCGAACCGGCGATTCAGGCAGCAAGAATTACTTAATCGAAAATGCATCGATCGCGATCAATTGCGGGTAAAAGCAGACGAATGGAAAGTGGCTAAAAGTTAACGTCTTAAGTAGACTGCTTCGAAGTGTGGTGGACAGACTAGACAACCCGGTAAAACTAACCTAAGCCGCGTGCAATACGCGATTTCCCACAACACTTTTTTCTTAGCACTTCGGCCGTGGGCCTCGGATTTTTTAAGGCTGAAGCCACGGCATCTCCCGGAAAACATGGTCCCAATTCTCGATTACCTGCTGGAGCGCCAAATCTCGCCGCAGTGGCGCGGCATGCTCACCGCGCTGGCCACCGAGTTCGAAGCGCAGATCGGGCGCGACGAACTGCGTCAATTGATGCACCGCGTCGGCAGCCGGTTTGCAGCGGCGCATCCGCTGCCCGCCTGCGACTCGACCGCCGATCTCGCGCGAACCTTGAACCTGTACTGGCATGACATGGATTGGGGCTACGTCGAATTGGCGGACGAACCCGAGTCATTGCGCATCGTTCATTACTGCGCGCCGTTGCAGGCGTTCGGCGGCTCGGCGCTTGCGTGGACGCCGGCGTTTCTCGAAGGCGTGTATCAGACGTGGTTGAGTGCGTTGGGCGCACAAGGCTTGTCGGTGGCGCAAACGAGTGGATACAGCGAAGACACTGCGATCGAGTTTCGCCTGGGCCGTCATCCAGTTTGAACGATGTGCGTTGAAGGTGAGGTGGCTTGGTACGTCGTCCGCGTGGTGAATGGGCCAGGCCGCAACATGCAGCAGAGGAACGCGCAAGACCGGTGCGCGTGAAGTAGCAGGACAGGCAGGACCAGCGTTTCAGGGCCGCGAACGCAAGTCAGGATCGGGGCAGGGGTAGGCATGAATAAGACGGCGGCACTATGAGCTCATCGAGCGACATCGAAAAACTCTTCGATCATTTTGGCGGTGACGCCAACGCGTACCAGGAAATTGGCCGCGAAAACGAAGCGCGTTCAGCGCGCACCCGCTGGCCGCTATTGGTGACGCTCGATCTGACCCAGCCGACGATTCCCGCCATCGGGCAGCGTCGCGAGGCCAAGCCTCAGTCGCAGGCGGTCGAGGCGCCGGTGGCCGTCGATCGTCAGGACACCACGCCAAAAGACGCAGCCTCGGTAACGCGCGCGAGAGCGCCGCTCTTCACCCGTTCGCATCGGCGAGACATTCCGCCGGTTGCCGTGGCCGCACCGGCTGCCGCGCCGAAAGGCGCGTCGCGCTTTGGCGTGCTCGAATCGAAAGACGAGGCGACGCCGCAAGCGACGGTTGGCGCTGCCCGAGTGGAAAGCGCCGCGCCGGTGGCAGCGCAAGCCGCGCCGACCGCGGCCTCTGCACAGTTCGCGCCGGTGGCTGTGCCAGCACAGACCGCACCGGTCGCCGCCGCGCCTCGAACCACCCAGCCCGCTTCCGTGCTCCCCGCTATTGCCTTGCGCCCAGCGGCGATGCAGACCATTTCGCCAGCCGCTCCCGCCGCGCCAACGCAACCTGCTTCGATCCTCGGCAAGCTCTTCGCGCCGGAACCCGCACCCGCACTCACGCCGCCGCAACCGGCCGCGTCCAGCGGCGACTGCGCTCCGTTGAAATCGGTGTTCGACCGTCTGCGCGGCGCACCCGCTCAACCGGCCGCCGCACCGGCCGGCGCCGCCACGCCCGCCACCTCCAACTCGTGGCTGATCAACGGCCCTCGTCGCTCATGAAAGTCATCGCGGTGGTGTCCGCCAAAGGCGGGGTCGGCAAGACCACCCTCGCCGCCAATCTCGCTTCCGTGCTGGCCGCCGGAGGCCGCCGTGTGATCGCGCTCGATCTCGATCCGCAGAACGCGCTGCGTCTGCACTTCGGCGTGCCGCTCGACAGCATCGACGGTTTGTCGCGCGCCACGCTCACGGGCGATCCGTGGCAATCCGTGATGTTCGACGGCGTCGACGGCGTGACCGTGCTGCCCTATGGCGCGTTGCTCGAAGACGACCGCCGCCGCTTCGAAACGCATCTCGACCAGGACCAGCGCTGGCTCGCGCAGTCGTTGCAGAACCTGCGCCTCGACGCGTCCGACATCGTGATCATCGACACGCCGCCGGGTTCCTCCGTGTATGTGCGCACTGCCCTGTGCGCGGCTTCCTTCACGCTGAACGTCGTGCTCGCCGATGCCGCGTCGTATGCCGCGATTCCGCAGATGGAGCGGCTCATCGCGACCTACGCGGCGCCGCGCGCCGAGTTCGGCGGCGAAGGCTATGTGATCAACCAGATCGACCAGTCGCGCCAGCTCACCAAAGACGTCCTCAAGGTGCTGCGCCAGATGCTCGGCGCGAAGCTGTTCCCCGGGGTGATCCATCTCGACGAAGGCGTGAGCGAGGCGCTCGCATGCGACACCACGCTGATTCACTACGATCCACTCAGCCAGGCGGCCGCCGATTTCCGCGCGTGCGGCACGTGGCTGATGGCGGCGCTCGACGCGATCGCCGTCTCGCCGAGGAACGTGGCATGAGCACGACTCCATCGCCGGGTCTCGAGCCCGCCGAGCCGTCGCGGCTCGAACGCTTCGTCGACGCGCGTTTCTGGAACAGCCGCATCGTCACCGGACTCGTCACGCTGTTCGCGCTGGTGATGCTGTACTTCGTGTTCACCGTGCCGCTCGCCTTCTACGAGCAGTTGACCTTCGCGACCTGCTGCTTCGTCACCGCTCTCATGTTCCGCCGCCTGCCAGGCCGTTACGCGACGATGGTGATGATCATGCTGTCGGTGGTGACCTCCGGCCGTTATATGTACTGGCGGCTGACCGCGACCACGTACTGGGAGCATCCGCTCGACGCCGGCTGGGGTTTGCTGCTGGTCACCGCCGAAGTCTATTCGACCATCGTGCTGCTGCTCGGCTACTTCCAGACCGCCTGGCCGCTCAAGCGCACGCCGATGCCGCTGCCCGCCTCGCGCGACCAATGGCCGAGTGTCGACGTGTTCATTCCGACCTACAACGAGCCGCTCTCGGTGGTGAAGCCGACCATCTACGCCGCGCTCGCACTCGACTATCCGGCCGAGAAAATCTCGATCCACGTACTCGACGACGGCCGCCGTCCCGAGTTCAAGGCGTTCTGCGAAGAGGTCGGCGTCAACTGGACGATCCGCACGCACAATCGCCACGCGAAAGCCGGCAACATCAACGAAGCGCTGAAGATCACCAGCGGCGAATACCTCGCGATCTTCGACTGCGATCACATTCCGACCCGCTCGTTCCTGCAGATCGGGCTCGGCTGGTTCCTGCGCGACAAGCTGCTGTCGATGCTGCAAACGCCGCACCACTTCTTCTCCGCCGACCCGTTCGAACGCAATCTCGGCACCTTCCGCAAGGTGCCGAATGAAGGCGAACTGTTCTACGGCCTCGTGCAGGACGGCAACGATCTGTGGAACGCCACGTTCTTCTGCGGCTCCTGCGCGTTGCTGCGCCGGACCATGGTCGAGGAGATCGGCGGCATCGCGGTCGAGACCGTGACTGAAGATGCGCACACCGCGTTGAAACTGCACCGGCTCGGCTACACCACTGCGTATCTGGCGATTCCGCAAGCCGCGGGGCTCGCCACGGAAAGTCTCTCCGGCCATATCGGCCAGCGGATTCGCTGGGCGCGCGGCATGACGCAGATTTTCCGCATCGACAATCCGCTCACCGGCAAGGGCCTGAAAATCGGCCAGCGCCTGTGCTATCTGAACGCGATGATGCACTTCTTCTACGGCATCCCGCGTCTGGTGTTCCTGACCGCGCCGCTGTCGTATCTGTTTTTCGGCGCGCACGTGATCGAAGCCGCCGCCGGCACGATCGCAATCTACGCGCTGCCGCACATGATGCACGCGAGCATCACCAACTCGCGCATGCAGCGTTCGTTCCGTCATTCGTTCTGGGCCGAAGTGTACGAATCGGTGCTGGCCTCGTACATCACCGCGCCGACCCTGCTCGCGCTGATCAACCCGAAGCTCGGCAAATTCAACGTGACGGCCAAAGGCGGCCAGATCGAGAAGAACTACTTCGACTGGGCGATCTCGCGGCCGTATCTGTTCCTGCTGTTGCTGAACCTGATCGGCTTCTGTGTGGGCGTCGTGCATATCTATTTCAACTGGCACATTCGCAGCGTGGTGCAGACCACCCTCCTGAACCTCGGCTGGACCACGTACAACATGCTGATTCTCGGCGCGAGCGTGGCGGCCGCCAGCGAGCGCCGGCAAATTCGCGCGGTGCACCGCGTGGCGATGCAGATGCCGGTCATGCTGAAGTTCTCGACCGGCCGCACGCTCGCCTGCGAAACCATCGACTACTCGGAAGGCGGCGTCGGCGTGGCGCTGCCCGCCGCGATCCAGGTGCCGATGCACGAACGCGTGACCGTCTCACTGTTTCGCGGCGACGAGGAATACGCGTTCCCCGCGACCGTCGGCTTCACCGCGCCGGGCCGCGTGGGCCTGCGCTTCTCGGCGATGACGCGCGAGCAGGAGTACGAGTTCGTCAAGACTACCTTTGCGCGCGCCGACGCCTGGACCGGCTGGGCGGAAGGACGGCAGCAGGACACGCCGCTGCGTGGCCTGTCGCATGTGCTGACGGTCGGAGCGCGTGGCATCGCGGGTCTGTTCGAGCATCTCTACGCCGACCTTCGCAGTTCGATGAAAAGCCGTCCAATGGACGTCAAGAAGCTAAAAACCAAAGACTGATCTATGCGCAACCGGATGGCGAAGGGCAACATCGAACGCTCGAATCACGAGCGCAGTGGGACCGGATTGCGGATGCGTCGCGTTGCACGCCCCGGCTCGCGACGGCTGATGCGCGGCCTCGCGTGCTGGCTCGCGTTGCAGACGGCGTTGGCCGCGCCGCTGGCGTCGGCGGCCGAGGTCGTGGCGGCGGCCGGCAGTAGTTCGGCGGGCGCCGTTCAGAGCGTGGCGGGAGCGACTCAGAGCCCGTCGGCCGCTCCGGCCGCGACAGGCGTCGGCAGCGTGAGCGCGCCGAGCCCGGCCGTGCCCTACGATCCGAACGCGATCACGCAGCCGCAACTGGCAACACCGACGCCGGCGCTGGCCGCCGCGTCGGTGAAAGCGTTGGGCACGAGGACGCCGACCACCGCCGAGCCGGGCACGCTGGTGCCGGGCGGCCGCCGTCAAACGCTGACTTTCGCCGACCTCGGCGCGCTCGATCCGCTGCAATTGCGCGGCACCGACGGCCAGAACGGCGTGGCGTTCTCCGTGCGCGGCGACGAAGTGGTGACCGGCGCGGTCCTGCATCTGATCTACAGCTACTCGCCGGCGCTGCTCGCGAATATCTCGCAGCTCAAGGTGCTGGTGAACGGCGAAGTCGCCGCCACCCTGCCCGTGCCGCACGAACAGGCCGGCATGCTGGTGGCGCGTGATGTCTCGATCGATCCGCGCTTCATCACCGAATTCAACCATCTGAACGTGCAGTTGATCGGCCATTACACGACGAGTTGCGAAGACCCGGCGAACTCCTCGCTGTGGGCCACGGTCAGCAATGCGAGCTCGCTCGATCTGACCTATGCGTCGCTGGCCAGCAAGCCGGATCTGGCCGCGCTGCCGCAGCCGTTCTTCGACCGCCGCGATGTGCGCCGGCTGGAGCTGCCGTTCGTGTTCCCGCAAAAGCCGGGCAACGCCACGCTCGAAGCGGGCGGCATCGTGGCCTCGTGGTTCGGCGCGCTCGCCGGCTATCGCGGCGCGCTGTTTCCGGCGCAACTGGACAATGCGCCGCTGTCGGGCAATGCCGTTGTGTTCGCGACTTCCGATCAACGCCCGGCCGGCATCAACATTCCGGCGATCTCCGGCCCGACCATCGCGGTGGTCGATCGCGAGGCGCCGGCGCGCGGCAAGCTGCTGCTCGTGCTCGGGCGCACCGAGGCCGAACTGAAGACCGCCGCGAAGTCGCTCGGCATCGGCCAGAACACCTTGACGGGTCAGAGCGCGACCATCACGCAGCTGAACGAACTCGCGCCGCGCGCGCCTTACGACGCGCCGAACTGGCTGCCCACCAACCGTCCGGTGCGCTTCGGCGAACTCGCCGACCCGCGCGATCTGACCGTGTCCGGTTACGACGCCGACGCCGTGCACGTGAATCTGCGCGTGCCGCCCGATCTGTTCATGTGGCACACCAAGGGCGCGCCGATCGATCTGCGCTACCGCTACACGGTGCGTCCGCTGCGCGACCGCTCGTCGCTCAACGTGAGCGTGAACAACGGTTTCGTGCAGGCGCTGCCGATTCCGGCCGAGTCCGCTTCGGTCTTCGAGCTGAGCCATTACTTCGCCAACGTGTTGCCGGACAAGACCGCCGAAGCGCGTCGCACCGTGCATATTCCGCCGCTGCTGCTGACGCCGCGCGCGCAGGTGCGCCTGCACTTCTACTACGACATTCCGAATACCGGCGAATGTCATGGGCGTCTGCTCGACAACGTGGTCGGCGCGATCGATCCGAACTCGACCATCGACCTCTCGTCGTTCCCGCACTATATGGCGCTGCCCGATCTGGCCGCGTTCGCCAATAGTGGCTTCCCGTTCACGCGCATGGCGGACCTCTCCGAGACCGCCGCGATCCTGCCGAACGACGCCGATTCGAGCGACTACAGCCTGTATCTGCTGACCATGGGCCGCATGGGCGCCTCGACCGGCTATCCGGTGACGGGCGTGACGGTCGGCACCGCCGACGACACCGACAAGTTCGCCAGCAAGGACCTGCTGATTTTCGGCGCGCCGGGCAAGCAGCCGCTGTTGCAACGCTGGGCGAAATCGATGCCGTTCTCCAGCAACGGAGACTCGCGCACTTTCCAGCTCTCCGACATCGTCTTCAAGCTGGAGGACTGGTGGCACGGCGAACGCGGCGTCGAGCGCACGCCCGCGCGCGCCGATCTGACGCTGGTGAGTTCGAGCGGCGACGCGCTCCTGACCGGCTTCGAATCGCCGCTGCAAAAGAACCGCAGCGCCGTCGCGCTGGTGAGCGCGGCCGGCCAGTCGGACGCCGACCTGTCCGCGGCGCTGCTCGACTCGGATGTGCTGCCGCAGATTCAAGGCGCGATGGCCGTGATCCACGGCCGCACCGTCACCATCACCTCGAACGGCGAGGCGTATTACGTCGGCCGTCTGTCGCCGCAGGAGTATTTGCGCTGGGCGCTGTCGTCGCATCCGCTGTTGTTGATGTTGGGCGCCGTGCTCGCCGCGCTGATCATCGCGGGCCTGTTCTACCGGACGCTGCGCTCGATCGCCGCGCGCCGTCTGAAGGACTAATAGGACTGGTATGCGGGTTCGAATCAACAAGAAAATCGGCGTGGCGCTGACGCTCGGGCTGGCGGCGTCCGTGAGTTTCGCCAATCTCGTCAAGGTGGCGCAGACCACCGCCGCACCCGGCGCCTGTGGCGACTGGAGCGGCTATCGCGCGTTCGTCGAACGCTTCGTGCAGGCCGACGGCCGCGTGATCGACTACTCCACGCCGGCGCAGCAAACCACCTCCGAAGGCCAGTCGTACGCGCTCTTCTTCGCGCTGGTCGCGAACGACCGCGCGACTTTCGACCGCCTGCTCGGCTGGACCCGCACCAATCTCGCGGGCAATCAGTTCGACGCGCAAAACATGCGGCTGCCGGCATGGCAATGGGGCAGGAAAGCGGACGGCTCGTACGGCGTGCTCGATCCGAATTCCGCTTCCGACTCCGACTTGTGGATCGCCTACGATCTGCTCCAGGCCGGCCGCCTGTGGCATGAAGCGGGCTACACGCAGTTGGGCGAAGCACTCGCGACGCAGATCGCGCGTCAGGAAATGACCAGCTTGCCGGGCGTCGGGCCGATGCTGCTGCCCGGACCGCAAGGCTTCCAAACCGGCGGCGTGACGCGTCTGAATCCAAGCTACCTCCCGTTGCCGGTGCTGCGCTCGCTCGCGCGCGACATGCCGAACGGCCCGTGGGGCAAGCTCGCCGACAGCGCCTACAAGCTCATCAAGACCACCGCGCCGCAGGGCTTCGCGCCCGACTGGGCGGCCTGGCAAAACGGTCAGTTCGTGATCGATCCGAAAAACGGCGACACCGGCAGCTACGACGCGATCCGCGTCTATCTGTGGGCCGGTCTCGCCTCGCCCGCCGATCCGCTCGCCAAACCGTGGCTTGCGGCGCTCGGCGGCATGCGCGCGCGCGTCGCGCAAACCGGCTTTCCGCCCGAGAAGGTTTCGTCGACTACCGGCACCGCCAGCGGCGAAGGACCGCTCAGCTACTGGGGCGCGCTCGCGCCATACTTCAAGGCGCTCGGCGACGAGCACGGCCTCGGCCTCGCGCGCACGCATCTCGCCGCGCTCGACACCAACGTGCCGGGCCGCGAACCGGTTTACTACGATCGTGTGCTGGGCTTGTTCGGCACGGGTTTCATCGACGGCCGCTATCGTTTCGACGAAGCCGGACGTCTCGTGCCGAGTTGGAGAAACGCATGCGACTGAGCGCCCTCGCATTGTCATTGCGCCTCGCGCTGAGCCTCACGGCCGCCTGCTGCGTGGCGACGGTTTCGCCGGATGCGCTGGCGCAGGCGTCGAAAGATCCGTTGAACGTCCTGATCGATCAGGGCAAGTACTGGCAATCGCATCAGCGCGGCGACCTCGCCGAGCAGGCGTGGCAGAAGGTGCTGCGCATCGATCCCAAGCAGCCCGATGCGCTTTTCGGCATGGGCATGGTGCTCGCCGACCGCAAGGACGGCGCCGGCGCGCAGCAATATCTGGCGCGCCTGAAGGCGGCCGCGCCGAACTATCCGAATCTGGATGAACTCGGCCGGCGGCTGGGCGAATCGAGCCCGCGCGATCAGACCGTGAACGACGCGCGGCGCCTCGCGCAAAGCGGCCAAAGCGCGAGCGCCGTGCAGGAGTATCAACGCGCGCTGAACGGCAAACCGGCCACGCCCGAATTGCAGCTCGAGTACTACCAGGCACTCTCGGCCACGCCGCAGGGCTGGGATCAGGCACGCCGCGGTCTTGAGCAACTCGCGCGCGACAACCCCGACGACCCGCGTTACGCCCTCGCCTACGCGCAGCATCTGACCTACCGCGACGTGACGCGCCGCGACGGCATCGCGCGGCTGCAAAGACTCGCGGGCGACGGCACGGTCGGTGCGTCGGCGAAAAAGAGCTGGCGTCAGGCGCTGTTGTGGCTCGACGCGCGGCCCTCCGACGCCCCGCTCTATCAGGCCTATCTGCAAACCGCCGACGACGACGCCGCGGTCAAGGCGCGCTTCGATTCGATGGTGCAGCAAGACAGCGCGGCCCGCGCCCGTTCGCAGGAAAACGCCGCCGTCGACGCACGCGGCCGCACGATCGCCGACGGTTTCACCGCGCTCGACCGTAACGACGTGGCGACGGCGCGCGCGAAGTTCTCCTCGGTGCTGGCCACTAGCCCGAACGACACCGACGCGCTCGGCGGCATGGGGATCGCCGCGTTGAAGCAGGAGCATTTCGCCGAAGCCCGCAACTATCTGGAGCGCGCGTCGCGCAACGGCAATCCGGCGCGCTGGAAAACCGCGCTCGACAGCGCGACCTACTGGACCTACACGAGCGACGCGATCGGCGCGCGCAGCAACGGCGAATTCGCGAAGGCGAAGTCGCTGTTCGAACGCGCGATCGCGCTGAATCCGTCCGACGTCACCGCGCAGGTGCTGCTCGGCGAAATGCTGCTCGCGAACGGCGACCCGAGCGGCGCGGAACAGGCGTACCGGATGGCGCTGCGGCGCCAGGCCGACAACCCCGACGCGATTCGCGGGCTGGTCGGCGCGCTCGCCGCGCAAGGCCGCGGCGACGAGGCGCTGCAGTTCGCCAATCAGTTGAACACTGAACAGCAGTCGAAGGCCGGCGGCATCAACCGTCTGCGTGGCGAAGCGCAGGCGGCGCAAGCGCGCGCGGCCGAAGCGCGCGGCGATCTCGGCAGCGCGCGCAGTCTTTTCGAAGACGCGCTGCTGAACACGCCCGACGATCCGTGGCTGCGCCTCGACCTCGCGCGCATCTACGTGCGCCAGGGCGCGGTCGCCAACGCGCGCAGCATGATGGACGGTTTGCTCGCCGCGCATCCCGACATGACCGACGCGCTGTACGCGAGCGCGTTGCTGTCGGCGGAAACGCAGGACTGGTCCACGGGCCTCGCGCAGCTCGACCGCATTCCTGTCGCGCAGCGCACCGACGCGATGACGACCTTGCAGCACCGCTTATGGGTGCATCAACAAGCCGACCTCGCCACGCGGATGGCCCGCAATGGGCAAACTCAACAGGCGCTCGCCACGCTGCATGCCGCCGAGCCGGTCGCGGGCAACAGTCCGGAACTGATCAGCGTGATCGCCGCCGCTTACAGCCAGGCCGGCGACCCGAACCGCGCGCTCGCACTCGTGCGCGCCGCCATGAACGCGGCGCCCGGCAACACCGATTTGCTGCTGCAATACGCGGGCATCCTGTCCGCCACACAACAGGAAGCCGAGCTCGGCATGGTGATGCGCCGGCTCGCGTCGATGCAATTGACGCCGCAGCAACGCACCGACTTCGGCAACCTGAATCTCGGCATTGTCATCAAGCAGTGCGATGCGGTGCGTCAGCGCGGCGACCTCGCCAGCGCCTACGACGTGATCGCGCCGTGGCTCGCGGCCATGCCCGACAACCCCGATCTGCAGGCCGCGCTCGGCCGCCTCTATTCGAGTGCCGGCGACGATCGCAACGCGCTCGCCAGCTATCGCGTCGCGCTGCAACGCAAGCCCGACGATCTGAACCTGTTGCAGGCGACGATCTCCGCCGCGGCCGGCGCGAAGCAATTCAGCTACGCCGAAACGCTCGCGAAACAGGCCTTGAACGCGGCGCCCGGCGATCCGGGCGTGCTGGCCACGGTCGGGCGTATGTATCGGGCGGAAGGCAAGCTGTCGCTCGCCTCGACCTATCTGCAACGCGCGCTGGTCGCCGCCAACACGCCGCGCATGGCCAACGCCCCGCGCAGCCCGAGCAATGTGCCACGCGGCTGGGAAGCGGCAATGCGCCGGATCGGCGCGACGCCGCTGCCGGGCACCAATCCCTTCGAAGGCAAAACCGCCACGGTCACGCCGACCGACGCCGACAATGCCGCGCTTGCCGGCGGCAGCTACAACGCCGCGCGCGCAGCGCTTCCGTATTCGCAGTCCTCCTTGCCGACACAGACCGTGCCGAACTATCCGCCGCCTACGCAACCCGCGCCTTACGTCGCACCTTATAACGCGCCGGCGCAGCCTTATGCACCGGGCCCGGCGCCCGCTGCCCTGCCGTACAACGCGCCGCGTCAGGGTGCCGACTCGGGTGGCTATGGTCAGGAAGCCTACGGATCGAGCCAGTCGGGTGCGCCGTTGCAGCCCTATCCGGGACAAGGCCAGCCGCCGATGCAGCAGCAGGCGCAGATGCCGCCGATGCAGCAGGCTCCACAGCAGTACAACCCGGCTTATCAACAGCAGGCGCCTTATCCGCAACAGGCGCCTTATCCGCAGCAGCCGCAATACGGCGCGCAGGACGGCTATGCGGCCACGCCCTGGCCGATGTCGCCGGCCGCGCGCGAAGCGCAGGCCAACGCCGGTTCGATGCAAATGCAACCGTACGGCGCGCCACGCGCAAGCACGAGCACGAAGCGCACGGCGAGCAAGAAGCAGAGCGCGTCGAAGAATAGCCGCAACGCGCCCGCCTATGCGCAGCAGCCGTATGGACAACAGCAAGGCTATCCGCAGCAACAGCAGCCTTACTACGCGCAGCCGGCGTATCCCCAACAACAGCAGCAACAAGGCTACGCGCAACAGCAACAACAGCCTTACCAACCCTATCCGCCGCAGCAGCAGGCTTACGCGAATCAGGGCTATTACGCGCAGCAGCAGCCGTACATTCCGCAGCCCCCCACCGGCTACGTCCAGCCGTACTACCCGGCGCAAGCCGGCGCGAACGGCAATGGCAACACCTACGCGCCGTCGAACGCGGCGAACGCGCAAACACTCGGTGTCGCCGAAGAGCTGGCGCAAGTCAATCGCGAGCGGTCGAGCACCGTCTCGGGCGGCATCGTGTTCCGTAACCGCAACGGCGAGGACGGCCTGTCCAACCTCACCGACATCGAAGCGCCGATCCAGGGGCGTATCAGGGCGGGCAATGGCCACGTCGTCGTCACGGCGACGCCCGTCACGCTCGACGCCGGCACCGCGGCCGGCAACGTCTCGACCCTGGCGCGTTTCGGCGCCGGCCTCTCGAACGACACGTCCAAAGCGGCTGCCCAGGCGGGCAACAACACCTACGGCAGCCAGACGGCGAGCGGCGTGGGGCTGTCGGTCGGCTACGAAGGCCGCAATCTCAGCGGCGATATCGGCGTAACGCCGATTGGTTTCCGCGAGACCAACATCGTCGGCGGCGCCCAGTACAACGGCGGTATCACCGACAAGGTGTCGTATTCGCTGGCCGTCGCGCGCCGCGCGGTGACCGACAGTCTGCTGTCCTACGCCGGCGCGCGCGATTCCGGCTCCGGCCTCGAATGGGGCGGCGTCACTTCCAACGGCGGCCTCGGCAGCCTCGCATGGGACGACGGCACGAGCGGTCTGTACGCGAACGCGGCGTTCCAGTACTACGACGGCACCAACGTGCCGAGCAACACCGCCGTCAAGGGCGGCGGCGGCGTCTACACGCGCCTGCTCAAAGACGCCGATCAGACGCTCACCATCGGCGTGAACACCACGTGGATGAGCTACGACAAGAATCTCTCGTATTTCACGTATGGCCAGGGCGGCTATTTCAGCCCGCAACAATATGTGATCCTGAACTTGCCGGTCGAATGGACCGGCCGCAATGGCGCGTTCACGTACGACGTGAAGGGCTCGATCGGCGTGCAACATTACCGCCAGGACGCGTCGAATTACTTCCCGCTCAACGATGGTTCCAACCGGCAGAGTTCGGCGGCGGCGAACGCGGCATCGGTCGGCACGGGTGTGGATAGCGGCGCGGTGTATCCGGGCCAAAGCAAGACGGGCGTGTCGTATTCGCTCAGCGCGGTGGGCGAATATCAACTGGCGCCGCAACTCGCGTTCGGGGCCACCGCTTCGCTCGGCAATGCGTACGAATATCGCGAGTGGCTCGCGGCTGTCTATGTGCGGTACAGCTTCAGCAAGCAGACTGGTTTGCAGCCGTTCCCGCCTGCGCCACTGGCGTCGCCGTATCTGTCGTTGTCGAACTGATGCCGGCGTGTCTTCCGGCGGCGGACCGAGTCGGGTTGCCGCCGCCGGGAGCAGAACGCGTCAAGCCTCCTCGCGCCCAGTCGCGTATCGCCGGCAATGTTCCAGATACCCGGCGGCATGACTGCTCACCAGCTCCACGATACCTTTCCAGAGCCAGCCAGGTGCATCGAGTGTCTTCGAACGGTTTCTGCGCAGTTCAGTGAGCCAGGCCTTGCGCTCGCCACTATCCATCTGCCGCGCGTGCGCCTTGCCGACCACCATCGCCAGAAAGCGCGCCGCCTTCGTCGCTTCGTCGCGGGTGAATTGCTCGATGGTCAACTTCATGTCTTGCGGCAGCAACTCGCGAATCACGACGGCGCGATCCGCCAGACGCGCGGAGCGCATCCGCTCGCCGAGCGACGGTGACAGATGCCGCGCCCCCTCCACCACCCGCTCGGCGTTATCGCGCGGCATGCGCACGCCGGGATAACGCGGCGCGGCCGCTGGCGCGGCTTCCTTGATATCGATCAGGCAGAGGTCGTCGCCCTCCACCGCCGCGCCGTCGATGTCGAGCAGCACCGCATAGCGCAACCTGCCAAGCGAACTGCAGCCTTTTACCCAGTAGGCGGCGTCGAGTACTTCCACGTCGGCTTCGTCGCCCGCGCCGCGCAGCACCGTGGCAAGCCGCGCCAGCGTGCCTTTCTCGAACAGCGCCTCGATCTCGCGAAGCTCGCTTTTCGCGAGCGGCCAGAAGCGCGGGCCGAGCGGAATGCTCGGATCGAGATCCTCGATACGCTCCTCCGCCAGATGACGCCACGAACGGCGCACCGCTTCCCTCATCACCACCCGTACCGCCTCGGGCTTTTCCGCGTGGATGTCGGCGTCGCCCGCGGCATCGTCGAAGGCGCGCTCATAGCCGTCCGCGATCGCTTCCATCATGCGTACCGTCGTCACGCCCGGCAGGTCTGAACCGCGCGCGGCAGTCGCCAATGACAGCCCGAGGCGAATCAGGTCATGAGCCGGATTGCCGATCACGGTCTGGTCGAGGTCACGAATCTGGATTTCGACGCGCCCTTGCGCATCGGCGACGGGTCCGAGATTGCCGGTATGGCAGTCGCCGCAAATCCAGATCGCGGGTCCCTCCGGCAAAGCGTGGCCCTCGATGCCCCCGAGCCATTCATAGAATCTGCTGGTGTTGCCGCGTACATAAGCGTGTGCGGAGCGCGCCATTCTGGCGTTGCGGCGCGTGATCAACAGCGCCTGGCGCGCATCCGGTTTAGGCAGCTTGTTTCGTGTGATGTTTTTCTTTGCCATCGTGTGGTCCGCGTTTGTGGGGTTCGAATTCTGCGTGGCGTCCAAGCTCACGGTGCGCCAGTCGGCGCGGGCGAACGAATGGCAACAGCAGGATTCGCGCCTGCGTGATGAATGCGAGCTGTAGGGGTGCGAATCCGCCTTGAGGCAAGGCCCGGCTAAACCCCATGTCGCATGCGTGACGCGTCACCGGGCCGGCGTTGTGGCCTACAATTATCGCAGCCGCATGTCAGCTATCCGCGCCGTGCGGCGCACGGCAGAAGCTTCATCCCGCCTCCTGCTGAGAATGCAAGCGCATCGCGCGCGCCCGGCAGAGTGGGGACACTTTCATCGACGTGACCTCTGTGGAGTGCAGCATGCCATTTCCGGCACAAGACCACGGCTGCGCCGGCTGGCGCGGGGACATGGCGCAGCGCATCAGCGCATTCGACTGGACCGCGACCGGCCTGGGCGCCATTGGATACTGGCCACGCAGTCTGACTGCCACCGTCCAGCTGCTGCTCGCCTCGCCGGTGCCTCTGGTGCTGCTGTGGGGCAAACCCGGCTACATGATCTACAACGACGCCTACGCGATCTTCGCGGGCGGACGGCATCCCTATCTGCTCGGCTGCCCGGTCGAACACGGCTGGCCGGAAATCGCCGACTTCAACCGGCATGTGATGGCCACGTGTCTCGCGGGCGGCACGCTGTCGTATCGCGACAAGGAACTGGTGCTGCTGCGCGACGGCAAACCCGAAGACGTGTGGATGGATCTCTACTACAGCCCGGTCGCCGACGACAGCGGCGCGCCAGCCGGCGTGCTGGCGGTGGTCGTCGAAACCACCGCGCGCGTGCTCACCGAACGCTGGCGGCAACGCGCCGAAGCCGAACTGCATGAGACCAACGAACGGCTGCAACTCGCGCTCAACACCGGCGCGGTGCTTGGCACATGGGTGCTGGATGTGCGCACCGGCAAGGTCAGCGGCGACGAACGTTTCGCCCGCACCTTTTCCTTTCCACGCGAAGAAGCCGCGAAAGGCGTCGATCGCCATGCCGCCACGCAGATGCTTCATCCGGACGACCAGGCGCTCAACGAACACATGACCGTCGAGGCGATACGCACGGGCGAGCCGTTTCGCGCCGAGTTTCGAATCCGGCGGCCCGATGGCGACTACACGTGGGTGCAGGCAAACGGCCAATGCGAGTTCGATCGCGCTGGCGAACCGACTCGCTTTCCCGGCGTGCTGATCGACATTCACGAGCGCAAGATCGCCGAGCAGTCGCTGCGCCAGTTGACCGAAACGCTCGAACAGCGTGTCGCCGACGCGGTCGCGGCGCGCGCGTTGGCCGAGGAACAATTGCGCCAGGCGCAGAAGATGGAAGCGATCGGCAGCCTCACGGGCGGCGTCGCGCACGACTTCAACAACGTGCTGCAGGTGATCAACGGCAACCTGCAAATGCTCGCCGCCGATGCCGGCGGCCACCCGGCCACATTGCGCCGCCTGTCCGCCGCAACGGACGCCGTCAAACGCGGCGCGAAACTGGCCGCGCATCTGCTCGCCTTCGCGCGACGCCAACCGCTCTCCCCGACCGTGCTGAACCCGCGCCGCCTCCTGCGCGGCATGAGCGAGATGCTGCATCGCGCGCTTGGCGAAACCGTCCGGATCGACACCGTCCTGAGCGACGATCTGTGGAACGTGCAGGCCGATCGCAATCAACTGGAAAACGCGCTGCTCAATCTCGCGATCAACGCGCGCGACGCGATGCAAGCGGATGGCACCCTCACCGTGCGCGCGGCCAACCGGGTGTTGGATGCCGCGTTCTGCCGCGGCAAACCGGAACTCTCACCGGGTGAATACGTGGTGTTTTCCGTCACCGATACCGGCGCCGGCATGCCGCCCGAGGTCCTGCAACGCGCGTTCGAACCGTTCTTCACGACCAAGCCCGACGGGCACGGCACCGGCCTCGGCCTGAGCATGGTGTTCGGCTTCGTCAGGCAAAGCGGCGGTCACACCCTGATCGAAAGCGAAGTGGGACGGGGCACCACCGTCTCGCTCTTTTTCCCGCGCTGCTGCGAACCCGAAACCTCGGAAGCGGTCGACGAGACCGCGGCGCCGAGCGGCGGCGGCGAAACGATTCTGGTCGTCGAAGACGACGCCGACGTGCGGCTGACCGCCGTCGAAATGCTCGCGCAACTCGGCTACAAGGTGCTGACCGCGTCGAGCGGCGACGCAGCAATCGAGTTCATCGACAGCGACGTGCCGATCGATCTGCTGTTCACCGACGTGGTCATGCCCGGCAAGGTGAAGAGCGTGGAACTCGCGCAGCGTGCCGCGGCGCGCTCGCCCGCAGTGCCGACGCTCTTCACCTCTGGCTATACGCGCGACGAGATCGTCCACCACGGCAAACTCGACGCCGGCATCACCTTGCTCTCGAAGCCGTACCGGCGCGACGATCTCGCCCGCAAGGTGCGCGCCGTGTTGCGCGCCGGCAAGGCCACGCCGGCCGGCGTGGCCTTGCCCGTGTCCGTGGCCGATGGACAGATCGCCGCCTGCGTGCCGCCCGCCATGTACGACCCTGGCCGAGGGTCCAGCCAGGATAGTCAGGATAGCCCGCATGCTGCCGCCGAGGCCGCGGCGCGCTCGCCCGGCACGCCGGCCCGCGTGCTGCTGGTCGAAGACGACCTGGATTCGCGCGAAGCATTCAGCGAGCTGCTGAACGCCCTGGGCTTCGATTGCACCGCGGTCGCGAGCGCGGAAGAAGCGCTGCCGCTCGTGCCCGCGCAACACTTCGACGTCCTCTTCACGGATCTCACGTTGCCCGGCATGTCCGGCGACAGCCTCGCGCGCGCCATGCTGCGCCAGCAGCCGGCTATTCGTGTGCTGCTGGTGTCGGGCTACGGCAAGAGCGCGCAGATCGGCGACGCCATTCCCGGCGCGCGGCTGCTCGGCAAACCGCTCGATATCGCGGAACTGCGGCGCGAGCTCGCGCAATGGATCGACCATACCGAAGCGGCGTCCTAGCCGGCGCGCTCAACGCATCTGAACCGACTTCGCCGATGGACATTCTCTGCGGCACCGCGGGCTGGACCGACAAGACGCTGATTGCCTGCAAGCGCTTCTATCCGCGCGGCAGCAGCAGCGCCGAAGCGCGCCTGCGGTTTTACGCGTCGCAGTTCCCGCTGGTCGAAGTCGATTCGGCTTACTACGCAATGCCTTCGGCGAGCAACGCGCAATTGTGGTCGGAGCGCACGCCCGCGGGCTTCACGTTCAACTTCAAGTCGTTTCGCCTTTTCACCGGACACCAGACCTCGCCCGACGCGCTGCCGCGAGACATTGCGATGGCGCTGCCGGAAGGCATCACCGGCCCGCGCAAGAAGAACGTCTACTACCGCGACATGCCGGCCGACATCCGCGACGAATTGTGGCGGCGCTACCTGGAAGCGCTCGAACCGCTGCGCGTAAGCGGGCGCCTGGGCGCCGTGCTGTTTCAATTCGCGCCGTGGATCACCCGCGCGCCGGACGGTCTCGCGCTGGTCGAGGAATGCCGGGCGCGGATGGCGGGCTACATGATGGCGGCTGAATTTCGCAATCAGTCCTGGTTCGATGAACAGCATGCGTCGTGGTCGCTCGAGTTTCTGCGCGAGCGCGGCATCGTGCATGTGATCGTCGACGCCCCGCCGGACGTGAGCAACCGCGTGCATACCGTGTGGGAGGCCACCCATCCCGATCTTGCGATGGTGCGTCTGCATGGGCGCAATACGCAGACGTGGAGCGCGACCGGCGCGGCGAGCGCCGCGGATCGCTTCGACTACGACTATGACGAAGCGGAACTGACGGAACTGGCCGCCCCGATCCGCGCGATCGCGCAACGGGCCGGACGCACGCATGTCATTTTCAATAATTGCTTCGAGGATCAGGGGCAGCGCAATGCGCGGACCTTGATGGAGATTCTGGGAAATGACGCGCGGGTGACATCGAGCGTGGCGAGTGCGAGCTGATCGCGCTTTTTATCCCGCGGCCGGTAATGCGGACTATATTGAGGCTAGGCGTGTTCCTGCTTCAGCGGGACTGCCGGTTCAGCGCGGTCGTCGCGCTCGCTGCCGATCGCGGCCGCTGGATGGGTGGTGGCGCGGCATGAAATGCGCGGCATGCACGCGCCCTGGTATGATGATCATCGCGCGCCTTTCGTGGAGCCCGGTTCACCGGTGCGTCTCACGCTGCTTCCCTATCGTCACGAGAACCATCATGCCCGCCCAACACGACAAAGTCCCCGCTGCCAGCACCACGCCGGTCAAGGCCCCGCGCAAGGTTCTGCCCATCGCCGCGCGCAATCTTCTGATGGTGGCCGTCGGCGTCCTGGTCTTTGCGATCGTGGCGACCGTCGTGCTTTACGGCCCGATTACGTACGGCGATGAGATTCCGAACTTCGGCATCATCCTCATGCTGACCGTGCCGGTGATCGCGGGCGTGGCGTTCCGGGTCGGACTGGATGCGTGGCTGGATCGAAAGTAAAAGCAGAACGCCCAGCCGCCGGACCACGCCTGGAAGCCGCCGTCTCTAGTGCGTCGAGGCATTGAAAGGCAATCGCACCCACACCTCCAACCCACCGCCCTCGCGCGCATGAAACGCCAGGCTGCCGCTATGCAGCCGCGCGATCCGCTCGACGATCGCCAGTCCCAAACCGGTGCCGCCGCTATGCGAACGCGCATTGCGGCCGCGCTGGAACGGCGCCTTCAGCCGCTCCAATTCCTGCGCTGAAAGACCTTTGCCGCGATCGCCGACCGCGACGTACACCGCTTCGCGCGTGGCCCAGCTTCGCACCGCGAGTCCGGTTTGACCGTACACGATCGCGTTCTGCATCAGGTTCATCAGCAAGCGCATCATGCTGATCGGCCGGTACGGCACAGCGGGCAGCCTCGCCAGCGACAGCTCGAACTCGTGCCCCAGCCCCGCGAAATCTCCCGCCAGCCGTTCGATCAAGGCATTCAGATCGCCGGGCTCCGGCTGCTCGCGCTCGCCGCTGCCCGCATAATCCATGAACTGCTGCAAGATCGTTTCGATCTGGTCCAGATACGATTCGGCGGCAACCACGAAGCTGCTGTCGCTGCCGTTGGGCATCGCCATGGCCATCGAGAGGCGCAGCTTGGTGAGCGGCGTGCGGATGTCGTGCGAGATGCCGGCGAGCATCAGCGCGCGCGTCGCCTCGGCCTGCTGCAACGCCTGCGTCATCTGGTTGAAGGCGCCGCTCACCGCGGCGATTTCGGTGGGGCCGTCGGTCGGCAACGGCGCGGGCGTTTCGCCGGCGCTCACGCGGCGCGCCGCGCGCGTCAACTGCTGGAGCGGCTGGTTCAGGTGGCGCTGAATCACATAACCGGTCAATGCCGCCAGCGCGCCCAGTCCGAGCGACAGCACGATCGCGGCGTCGAGTCCGTTGCCCTGCGCATCTTCGGGAATCGGCAACGCGATCCAGTACGGCGCTTGCGGAGCGTCGGCCGGCGCGTGCATGCGGATCCACAGGCGCTGACCGCCCACCAATTGCCAGCGCGTCGGCATGTCGGCGGGCAGATGCGCGCGCAAGCTCTCGAGAAAGATGCCGCGCTGATAAATGCGATACGCGCCCATGAAACTCGGCGGCGGCTCGGCGACGGCTTCGTCCGGAACCTGTGCGCGCACGTCGAGGCGCGTCGTCAATTCTCGACGCGCCGCGGGCGGCGTGGCCGCGAGCAGGTTGTCGAGCGTGGTCACATAAGTGGCGAACACGGCCGCCGCGCGCTCGACCCGCGGCCTCTGCACATAATGCAGCAACACGGCGAGCGAACAGACCTGGCTCAGCATCACGAGCGCGATCAGCAGCGCGATATTGCGCGCCAGCAGCGTTCTCGGCAGCCACCTGTGCAGTAGCGAGCGCGTCATGAGTCGACATCCGCGACCAGCATGTAGCCCACGCCCCACACGGTCTTGATGAAGCGCGGCTTGGACGGATCGTCCTCGACGATCTGCCGCAGGCGCAGCACCTGCACGTCGATGCTGCGATCGAGCGCATCGTGCTCGCGGCCCCGCGCGCGCGCCAGCAGATTGTCGCGGCTCACCGGCCGGTTCGGCGACGACGCCAGCGCGACCAGCAGCAGCATCTGCGCCGAGTGAATGTCCAGCAGCTCACCCGCGCGCGAGAGTTGCTGCTTGGCGACATCGAGCGAGAAATCGCCGAAACGCACACTTTGCGAGGTCACCGTGACATCGCCCGAGGCGATCTTCTGACGGCGCAGCAGCGCGTTGATGCGCGCCACCAGTTCACGCGGCAGGAACGGTTTGGCGAGGTAGTCGTCGGCGCCGGTTTCGAGGCCGACCACCCGGTCGAGAGGATCGCCCTTCGCGGTCAGCATCAGGATCGGCAAGGTCTGGCCCTGCTCGCGCAAGCGGGCGCAAATGGCGAGGCCGTCTTCTTCGCCGATCATCAGATCGAGCACCAGCAGATCGAACGGCTCGCGCTCCAGATAGCGGTCCAGACGTTTGCCGTCCTCGGCGACTCGCACGTCGAAGCCGTGGCTGCGCAGAAAGCGCTGCAGCATGTTGCGCAATTCGACTTCGTCGTCGAGCACGATGATTTTGGCGGGGCGATCCATGCGAAAGCTCCTCGATTCAGGCTAGGCGTCGGGCGGCGTTTGCCGGGCCGCATGCCGCTCGCCCAGATGCTGCAACAACACATAGAACGACGGAATGAACAGCACGGCGATGCAGGTGGAAGCGAGCATCCCTGAAAATACAGCAATCCCGAGCGAACGGCGCGCGCTCGCACTCGCGCCGGTGGCGATCACGAGCGGCACCACACCGAGAATAAACGCGAACGACGTCATCATGATCGGCCGGAAGCGCAAACGCGCGGCTTCGATCGCGGCCTCGGCGATGCCGACGCCCTGCGCGCGCAGATGCCGCGCGAACTCGACGATCAGAATCGCGTTCTTCGCCGACAGCGCGATCAGCAGCACGAGACCGATCTGCGTGTACAGATTGTTGGCGGCACCGAGCGCGGCAAGCGTGCCCGCCGTGCCGAGCAAGGCCAGCGGCACCGCCAGCACCACGGCGACCGGCAGCAGCCAGCTCTCGTATTGTGCGGCCAGCACGCAGAACACCAGCAACACGCCCACCGCGAACACCCAGTACGCCGAATTGCCGACCAGCTTCTCCTGATACGACATCGCGGTCCACTCATAACCAATGCCCGCCGGCAGAATGCGCGCGGCTTCCTGTTCGAATGCCTTGATCGCGTCGCCCGTGCTGTAGCCCGCCGCCGGATTGCCATTGATGGCCGCGGCCGGCGCGAGGTTGTACAGCGTCGCGACCGCCGGCCCGACGCTCGTATGCGCGTCGATGAACGTGCCCAGTTCGACCATATGGCCGCTGTTGCTGCGAATCTGCAGACGGCGAACGTCGTCGGTTTCGCGGCGGAATGCGCCGTCGGCCTGCACGAATACCGGGAACGTATGGTTGAAGGTGGTGAACTGGTTCACATAGCTCGATCCGACATAGTCCTGCAGCAGATCGAACACGTTGCCGACCGGCACTTGCAGCGACTCCGCCTTGGCGCGATCGAGCGTGAGTTCGACGGTCGGCACCGATGCGCGAAACGGACTGAATACGCGCTGCAATTCGGGCCGCTTCGACACGTTCGCGATCAGCGCATCGGTGGCGTTCTGCAGGCGCCGATAGTTCTGCGAGCCGTCGGTCAGCATGACCTGCATCTGTACGCCGCCGCTGTTGCCGAGACCCTGGATCGGCGGCGGCACGATCACCACGGAGCGGATGTCGGGCAGCTTCGCCATCTCGCTATTCATGCGCAGATACAACGAGCGCAGGTCTTCGCCTTTGCCGCGCTTGCTCCAGTCGTCGAGCGTCACGTAGATGAGCGCGGAATTCGGCAGCGAGGCGTTGTTATCCAAAGGCGAGATGCCGCCGATCGACACCACATGACTCACACCCGGAATCGCACCGATCCGCTTTTCGATCTGCGTGCTGGCCTCGCGCGTGCGTCCGAGCGAAGCGGCGTCGGCGAGTTGCGCGGCGATCAGCACATAGCCCTGATCTTCGAGCGGAATGAAGCTGGTGGGAATGCGCGTCAGCAGAAAAGCGGAGCCCGCGCCAAGCACCAGCGCGAGTGTGAGCGCAAGCCCGCAGCGCGCGACGAACCACGACACCACTCGCACGTAGCCCTTTTCGACGCGGGCATAACCCTTGTCGAACACGCGATACACGATATTCGGCTTACCGGGCCGCGCGTGCCGCAGCCAGCGCACGCTTTGCACCGGCTTGAGCGTGACCGCGTTGATCGCGCTGATCACCGTCGTTGCCACGACCACCAGGGCAAATTGACGATACATCTGCCCGGTCACGCCGCCGAGAAACGCCGACGGCAGAAACACGGAAATCAGCACCAGCGTGATGCCGACGATCGGCCCGAGCAGTTCATGCATCGCGTCGATGGCGGCCTGCTTTGGCGTCTTACCCTGCTCGATATGCTGCGTGATGCCTTCGACCACCACGATCGCGTCGTCCACCACGATGCCGATAGCCAGCACGATCGCGAACAGGGTCAGCAGGTTGATCGAGAAGCCGAGCATATAGATCGCGCCGAACGTGCCGATGATGGTCACCGGAATCGTCGTGGCCGGCACCAGCATCGCGCGCCAGTTCTGCAAAAACAGCAGGATCACCGCGAGCACGAGCAAGGCCGCTTCGAACAGCGTCTTGTACACGTCGATCACCGATTGCCGCACGAAGGTGGTCGTGTCGAACGGCAGCTGGTAGCTGACGCCTTTCGGCATGTCTTTCGCGAGACGCGCCATGGTTGCCTTGACGGCATTGCCGACTTCCAGCGCATTCGCTTCGGGTAACTGATAAATGGCGATGCCCGCGGCCGGCTTGCCGTCGAGATTGAAGAACTGCCCGTAACTGGACGAGCCGAGTTCGGTGTGGCCCACGTCGCGAATCCGCACGAAATGGCCGCCGCTGTCCGGATCGGCCTTGACGATGATGTCATCGAATTCGCGCGGGTCGGAGAGCGCGCCGTGCATCGTCACCGTGAGCTGGAACGCCTGGCCGCCCGCGTTCGGCTCGGAACCGAGCTGGCCCGCGCTCACGTCCCTGCTCTGGCTCTGGATCGCATTCATCACGTCGGCGGCGGTGAGATTGCGCTCGCTCAGTTTCTGCGGATCGAGCCACACGCGCATGCTGTACTGACCGGTGCCGAACACGGTCACGTCGCCTACGCCCGGCAAACGCGCGAGCGTATCGCGCAGATAGATCACGGCGTAGTTGCTCAGAAACAGCGAATCGTATTTCGGATCCGGCGATTGCAGCGTGTAGAGCTGCAGGATCGCGGTCGAGCGCTTGCGCACGGTCACGCCCTGTTGCTGCACCGCTTGCGGCAATTGCGCGGTCGCCGCCGACACGCGGTTTTGCACCAGCACCTGCGCCTTATCGACATCCGTGCCGACGGCGAACGTGACGGTGAGGGTGTAGGAGCCGTCGTTGGTACTGGTCGACTGCATGTACAGCGCGTTTTCCACGCCGTTGACCTGCGTCTCGATCGGCAGCGCCACGCGGTTGATCAGCGTCGCGGCGCTGGCGCCGGGAAAGCGCGCCACCACCTGCACGGTCGGCGGCGTGATGGGCGGATATTGCGCGACCGGCAGATTGATCAGCGCCACGGCGCCGAGCAGCATTACGATCAGCGCGATCACATTGGCGAAAACCGGCCGCTCGACGAAGAAGCGGATCATGACTGGCCCTGCGTCTCGGCAGCGGCCACCTGCACCCTGATGCCCGGCGCCACCGCCAGCGCGCCGCCCGTCACCACCTGATCGTCGGCGTTCAGGCCCGACATAACGGCACGCAGCGAGCCGAACAGCGCGCCGGTCGCCACCGCGCGCTTCTCGATCACACTCGCGCCGTTCACGACCAGCACGAAGGCGCCGGCCTGCTCGCGCAGCAATGCGGTGTCGGGCACCAGCAGCACGTTTTGCGGTGCGCCGGCGGGAATATGCACTTCGACCGACATGCCCGGAATCAGATGCGCGTCCGTGTTGGCGATGTCCGCGCGCAGCCTGATCGCGCCGCTGCTGGAGTCGACCCGCGTATCGACGAATTCCAGCGCTGCGTCCTCGCCCTTGCCGGCAGGCGCGCCGAGCACGTTCACCCGCACCGTGCGCGGCGGCTGCGTGAACAGGCCGATGCGGTTCGCGTCGCGTTCGTTCAGCGTGAAATTCACGTACACCGGCTGGATGCGATCCAGCGTGGCGAGCCTGGTCGAATCCGATGCGCCCACCAGATTGCCGACGTCGAATGAACGCGCGCCGATGCGCCCCGCGAACGGCGCGCGAATCTCCGTGTAGCCGAGGTTGATGCGCGACATATCGCGTTTGGCGACCGCCTGGTCGCGCGTGGTCTGCGCTTTCTGCAGCGACGATTCCGAGGTCGCGTTATCGGACGTGAGCTGCTTCTGGCGCGTCAATTCCTGTTCGGCGTTGACGAGCTCGGCCTGGTCGTAGGTGAGCTGCGCGCGGTACGTGTCCGGCTCGATGCGGAACAGCAATTGCCCCTGCTTGACGTTGGCGCCGTCGCTGAAACCGATTTCCTTCAGCACGCCCTGCACGCGCGCCACCAGCGTGACGGTGGCCGAAGGCGCGACCGTGCCGCTCAGGTCGAGTTGCTCGCGCACCTCGCGCGGCTGCGGCCGCATCACGCTCACTTGCGGCAAGGGCGCATTCTGGGCGGCGGCCGGCGCGTTGCCGTCGCGGCAGGCGGCCAGCGCCATGCCGAGCACGATGCAAATCCCCACCCCGAGACGTCTGGTTATCAGGCTCTTATGTGCCATGCTCTTATTTCCCATTCTCAGGCTGGCCTGTGCTCGCGCGCGCCAACGCGGAATTCGCGGGCGGATTCAACAAGCGGCCCCAATCCGTGCGCCGCGCCATCTGTTCGGCAATCTGTTCGCTCACCACCTGCTGCCCTTGCGCCACTTCCCAGCCTCCGCCGAGCGCCCGATACAACGCCACCGCCGCCATCGCGGCGAGCCCCTGGTTCTGCGCGAGCGAATCGCCGTCGCGCAACACGGAGCGCGAGGCGTCGAGCACGGTGTCGTAAGTGACCGAGCCCGAACGATATTGCGCATTGGCGAGCCGCAGCGCGCGCTGCGAGGCATCCGACGCGCGCGCCGACGCGGCCAGCGCGTCGAGCGTGGTGCGCAGTCCGGCAATCGCGTCTTCCACTTCTTTCTGCGCTTGCAGCACCGTGTTCTGATAGTCGAGCACCGCCTCCTGAAAGGTCGCGTCCTGAATCCGCACGGCGTTTTTCAGTTGGCCGCGATCGAGGATCGGCAGCGTGATACCGGCGGAGAAAAGGCCGATGGTCTTGCTGCCCCATTGCGACAGTCCAATGCCGTGCTGCTCGCCCGACGACAGCCCGAACAAACCCGTCAACGACAAGGACGGATACAGCTTCGCCTTCGCCGCGCCGATCAGCGCCGATTGCGCCGCCGCGTTGAGCGCGGCCTGGCGCACGTCGGGCCGGCGGCGCAGCAGATCGGCGGGAATGCCGACATCGATCTGCGTCGGCGGCACGGGGATCGCGCTGCTGCCTTTGAGTTGCGCGTCGACGGCGTCGGGGGGATCGGCGAGCAGCACCGCAAGCGTGTCGCGGTCCTGCGCGCGCGCCTTGATGAGCGGCGGAATCTGCGCCTCGGTTTCCGCCACCAGCGTGGCGGCCTGTTCGACATCGAGCTGGCTCGACGCGCCGTGTTTGTAGCGCGCCTGGGTCAGCGTCAGACTCTGCTGGACCGACTTCAGATTCTGTTGCGCCACGACGATGCGTTGTTCGAGCGCACGCAGATCGATATAGGCATTGGCGACGTCGCCGAACAACGACACCAGCGCGTTGTCGTACGCGGCTTCCGACACGCGCAATTGCGCGCGGTCCGATTCGATCTGCCGGCGATATTTGCCCCAGAAGTCGATCTCCCAGCCCGCATTCACGCGCAAATGCTCAGCCCACAGATGGGTCGGCGGGATCGGGCCGACGCCGCTGGTGTTGATATGGTCGGCGCCCACCGACACGCTGCCCGACTGCGGCAGCAGATTCTCCGCGCTGGTCGCGAGTTGCGCGCGCGCCTTGAAGATATGCAGGCCGGCCACTTGCAGCGACAGGTTGCGCTCATACGCGCGCTGCTCCAGCGCGGTGAGCACGGGATCGTTGAAGGCGGTCCACCAGGCGGCCTGCGCGGCAGGCGTGGCCTGCGCCTCGCCGGGCAAACTTTCGAGCCATTGGTTTTCGAGCGTCGCTTGCGGTTGTTTGAAATCGGGGCCGACGCTCATGCAGCCGCTGAGCGCCGCACTGATCGACACGACGATCGACGCGCCAGCGATACGCAGATGGCGGGACGTGGCAGATTTCATCGCGCATTTTTATTGGTTTCGGAGGACGGCTGGCGGTTCGGCAGGACGGCTCACGCGCAGGCGGCACAGCGCGCCGCGCCACGGCCCCATGCTCCTGCCAATGCCCGCGCGGGTCAGTGCGCTGCCCCGCGTTCCTGCATGAATGCCTCGATCTGCGGCAAGGTGATGTAGCCCGCCTTCTGCGTATCGATCTCGTCGAAGTGGTTGGCGACCATCGGCATGCCCGCGGCGGCCTGGTCCCGGGTGAGCTTGCCGTCGTGCGTGGTATTGGCATTCGCAAAGCGCGATTGCAACTGCTGAACCATGCGCTCCATGCGCTGAGGATTGCCGCCTTGAGGCGCGGCCTGAGCGAACGTGACGGTGGATGCGCAGCACAGCAACACGATAGCGATCAACTTCTTCATGACTGACTCCTTCGATTGAGCCACCGAGCGTCGCCTGCCGTTTGCCGCGATCCGTTTCGATGACAGGCCGAATTCTTGTGGATGCGCCGCCGCAAGGCAACGTCAGAATCATGTCGACTTATGTCATGGCTTTCGCGGCATCGCCATGCGCCACCCCGTGTGCCGCCACCGCTATGCAGCATGCGCTCCCTACACCCGCACGCACGCCGCGACACCGCCTCGGCGTGACATGGAATGAAATGAGTTTGCGATGCCGTTTTGACGGCGCCTTGCGTATCTTTCGTCTGCCGGCGCCATTCGCGCCGCGTCGCAACGGCTGAACTCTCACGTCACCCGAGCCGGCCGGCCCGCTTCTTCACCCGAAGACGCATTGCACCGCTCAACGCATCAGGAGTACCAATTGACTATCCGTCTCGTCTGCGCCTCAACTGTCACCGCCATCGGCCTCGCCTGTTCGTCGACGGCGTTCGCCCGCGTGGTCGTCTACCTGCCCGCCGCCGTCGTCTACGCACCACCGCCGCGAGCGGTCTACTACTCCGTGCCGGTCAATCCCGTGTACGTGGTGGCGCCCCCGCCGGTTCCCCTTCCCGTGGCGGTGCCGGTCGCGGCCACCGTGACGGCTCCGAAGCCCGTTCCTCTCTACACCACCGTCGTTGTACCGGCGCCGACCAATTACGCCGTCGTGCCCGCCCCCGCGGTGAGCTACGCCCAGCCCGTCATGATGATGCCGCGTTAGGCGTGTTCGGCGTCTCGTCAGCCGACGGACTGATTACAACAAAAGCGGGTGAACCAGCATAGGACATGCCGTTGGCGAGAACGCCTGGTGAATTCCCGTTGTCCCGAAGAAGGTCCGGCCGCGTGCTGCGCAGCGCGACGCCGTACTGCAAAACTCCGAACAGGCCCTTGGAATAAAGCTGTGAGATTTGCAGTTATAGAGGAAGGCCAAACGCGGCGCGATTGCGTTCCAGAGGGAGAGGAACAACGCTTGCTAATGTCGTTTGTCACGTGGCGCATGGCCATTCGTGGGACAGATCCGTCCAACCATCGGACTCGCGAGCGGCTTGCGCACAGGTGTCGGCCAGACCGCCACCCTTTGGGAAAACATCAGATGAACTACCAGGAACTCGACAAGGAGATCGCCCACCTCGAACGTGTGTTCGGGATGATCTCCACCAGCGATCGCATTCCGCTGTCCTACTGGCACAATCGCCTGCAAAATTTGCCCAGACCGACGTTGATGCCGATACAACGCGCGCGCATCGCGCGGCTCGAGGCGACGTTGCGCTCGCTGACAGAAGCGGACGAAGCGTCGTTCGCCGAAGCGCCGCTGCGTCCCACCGGCACGCGGATGTAACGCGGCGCCCCGGAACCCGCCGCCGCCCTCGCTGCGGGATTCACACGTTCAACCGGTCAGAATCCGTGCGCCGAGCGCCAGCACGAGCGCCGGCAACATCACCAGCGCGCCCACCTTCAGAAACTTCATGAAGCTCACGTCTTCGCCTTCGCGGCGAATCGCGTTGAGCCAGAGGATCGTCGCCAGCGAACCGGTAATGGACAGGTTCGGGCCGAGATCGACGCCGATCAGCAGCGCGTCGATCACACGCTCCGGACTGTGCGCCTGCATCACGGTCGAACTGGCGATCAGACCGGCCGGCAAGTTGTTCATCAGATTGCTGCCGATCGCGATGACGCTGCCCGCCCAGCCCGCCGTGGCCAGTTCGTGCTGTTGCGCGGCGCGCTGTGTCAGTTGGGCCGCGGCCGTAATGACGCCGGTGTGATCCAGCATTTCGACGAGTACGAACAGCGCGGCCACCAGCGGCAGCACGCTCCACGAGATTTCGCGGATCATCGGCAGCGGCGATTTGCGCTCCAGAATCAGCACGACCAGCGCGGTCAGCGCGCCGAGTATCGCGGTCGGCATGCCCAGCGGAATATCGAACGCGGAGACCGTCAGCAGCACGACGGCCGTCACTGCGATGCCCGCGAGCGCCACGCGGCCGCTCGACGACAGCTCGACCGGCTCGAGATTCGCCTCGCAGGTGCCGGCGAGCGCGTCGCGCTGGGTCCAGCGCAACATCACGTAGGTCGCGACGATCGACAGCAGCGACGGCAGCGTGAAGCGCATCAGCCAGGCGCCGAGCGCGGGCGTGTGATTGCCGTACAGCACGATGTTGGCCGGATTCGAGATCGGCAGCACGAAGCTCGCGGCATTGGCGATGAACGCGCAGACGAACAGCAAGGGCAGCGGATGCGTCTTCGCCTTTTTGGCGGCGGCGAACACGGCCGGCGTGAGGACGACGGCGGTGGCGTCGTTCGAAAGAAACGCGGTGATCACCACGCCGACCAGGTAGACGAGCAGGAAGAGCTTGCGCGGCGAGCCTTGGGCATGGTTGACCGCGAGCACGGCGACCCAGTCGAACAGGCCTTCGCGGCGGCCCACTTCCGACAGCAGCATCATGCCGAACAGGAACAGATAGACATCGGTGCCTTTGCCGATCGCCTCGAGCGCCAGATGAACCGGCAATAGACCTAGCGAGACCAGCAGCAGCGCACCGGCGACGGCCCACACGGCTTCGGGCCATTTGAACGGACGGGTGATGACACCCGCCGTGGCGGCGGCAGCGATACCCCAAGACAGGAAAACGGAATTCACGAATTGAACCCTGGATTATTGGTGATGCGCGACAGCGGGTGTCCGGCATGGCCGGGCGAAGGCGGTCGTGATGCGGCGGCCGCAGGCGCCGATATAGCAAGTTGCGCGCCGCCGGCCGGAATCGTGGTCCCGACGCCGAAGCTGGCGGTCACCGTTTGCCGGAACGACGAGCGCTCGTGCGCGATCTCCTCCGTGGAAATGCGATCGCGGCGACGCTCGCCCAACTGGCGGGCGGCGTCGGCGCCGGTGTTCGGCAGGATCGGCGCGACACGGAATTCGACCACCCTCTCGCGGTCGTCCATCTCGTGCCGCAGAAATTCCGCGCCTCGCGCGGTGTAGTTGTTTTCAATCCTGTTCATCAGTCTCAACTCTCCTGGCGGTTCAGCCGGCAAATTAACACAGCGCACGGTCTGCCAGCCCATCACGGCCGCCGCGCCGCTTTATTCCAGCGACATTAGCGTCACGGGTACAACAATCTGTTCCCTTCTCCCCGGCTATTCAGAGTTCATTGGCATCCCTACCATTCGCATTCACTCGGAATACCCGCTAACCCACGAACGCCAAAGAATGAAATCCAGCCCTGTCCGTTCAGACCGCTACCACGGCGCCGCCATTGCCCTGCACTGGCTGATCGCGGCGTTGATCATCTGCGGCTTCTATATCGGCTGGATCATGACCGATATTCCCGGCTTCACGCCCACCAAGCTGAAGTATTTCTCCTGGCACAAGTGGATCGGCGTGACCGTGTTCGTGCTTGCCGTGGCCCGCGTGCTGTGGCGCGCCACCCACCGCGCGCCGGCGCTCGACAGCGCCACACCCGCATGGCAGAAGGCCGCCGCCCATCTCGTGCACGGCGTGCTGTACGTGCTGATGCTGGCGATTCCGCTGTCCGGCTACTTCTATAGTTCCGCCGCCGGCATTCAGGTGGTGTATCTCGGCATCGTGCCGCTGCCCACCTTCATCGGTCCGGATCAGGCGCTCAAGGCAAGCCTGCGCACCGTCCACGTGCTGCTCAATTACACCTTGCTCGCGCTCGTTGCGATGCATGTGGCGGCGGCGCTCAAGCATCAATTCGTCGACCGCGACGGATTGCTGGCTCGCATGATTCCATTCCTCAAGTAACGGCAGGCAATAGACGAACAGCCGGCGATTGGCTACGGCTTGTTGGCAATCTAATTCCCAGCGGTGCGCAATCAACGCACGCGGGTTCGATAGGATGCGTACCACCATGAAATCAAACTTTCACCACTCCGTTCACCGCGTGACGCTCGCCGGCATCACGGCCTTGTCACTCTTCGGTGCAAGCCTCGCGCATGCCGACGTCGACACGGGCAAAAGCACCGTCATTGCCACCACGAAACAGATGAACGTGCCCGTCGACGGCAAGTTCAGGAAGTTCTCGGCGCAGCTGAATTTCGATCCGGCCAGGCCGACTACCGGCAGCGCCAATGTTTCGATCGACACCGGCAGCTACGACCTCGGCGCCGACGACTACAACAAGCAGGCCCAAGGCAAGGAATGGTTCGACAGCGCCACCTACCCGGCCGCGACCTTCGTCTCCAGCGCGATCGCGCCGGCGGGCGGCAACCAGTACAAAATCACCGGCAAGCTCACCATCAAGGGCAAGTCGCAAACCGTCGTGGTGCCCGTCACCATTGCCAGTCAGGGCGCCACGCAAACCTTCGACGGCGCGTTGCCGATCAAGCGCTCGCAATTCGACGTCGGCACCGGCGAATGGAAAGATACGTCGGTGGTCGCCGATGAAGTCGTCATCAAATTTCACATCGTCGCTTCGAAGAAATAACTCGACACGAAGCATCGCAGCACTTTTTGACACCTGGAGAACAACTTGAAGAAACAACTTTTGCTCGCCGCGGGCGCGCTGGCCACCGCCTTGTCGTTCAACGCCATGGCAGCCGACACGTATCAGCTCGACCCGACGCACACGTACCCGAGCTTCGAAACCGACCACTTCGGCGGCCTGTCGATCTGGCGCGGCAAGTTCAAGAAGAGCAGCGGCACCGTGGTGCTGGATCGCGCGGCGAAGACCGGCACGGTCGACGTGACGATCGACATGAGCTCGGTGGATATCGGCAACGACAAGCTCGACGCGGAACTGGTCACGGACAAGTTCTTCGACGCTACGAAATACCCGACAGCCACCTATAAGGGCACGCAGATCCACTTCGACGGCGACAAGCCGGTGGAAGTGATCGGCACGCTGACGATGCACGGCATCACCAAGCCGGTCAGTCTGAAGATCGAATCGTTCAAGTGCTTCATCAACCCGATGCTCAAGCGTGAAGTGTGCGGCACGGAATCGACCGCGACGTTCAATCGCGACGACTTCGGCGTCGACTTCGGCAAGACCTACGGCTTCAAGATGCAGACCACGCTGCACATTCAGGCCGAAGGCATCAAGCAGTAAGCGCCTGCCAGCCGGACTCCCATCCGGCGGTTGCGGCAACCGGGTCTCCCGATCGTTGCGTTGCCGCAACCTGCTCCCACCTTACGTGCCGCCTACGGCTTCGCTCAGCCGCTCACCGCGACTGCACCACCGAGGTGTAGATCACCGCGAATTTCGTTTTCGCCGGATCGCAAAACTTGAGTGCGAAAAGCTGCCATACCTGCCCGCTATTCGTTCATTTGAACCGTATGGTTAAACCGTAAAGTCGCCGCACGGAAATTAACCTTGTCGGGGAGAGGGTGCGGTGAATCTGGTGAAACACGCGGCTGTGGTCGCGGCGGCGGCGACGATGATGGGGGGAGCAGCACAGGCGCAGGAGATTTATGTGCATGGCGGCACGCTCGGCGCTGGCGTCGGGGCGGCAATGCCGCTGAATTCATGGGCGGGCGTGCACGCGGAATTCGAGGGCGCCGGCCTGTCGCATTCGGTCAACGCCAATGGCAACGAGTACGACGGCCATCTGAAACTCCTGCAAGGCGGCCTGTATCTCGATCTGTTTCCGTTCAGTTCCAGCGGCTTTCGCGTGACGGCCGGCGCCCTGATCAACGACGACGAACTGACCGCCCACTCCGTGCCGAACGCGCAAGGCAACTACAAGATCGGCGACGACTTCGTGCCGGCCGTGGGCGCCGCGCCCTCCGCCACGGTCACGCTGCCGCGCGTCATGCCTTACCTCGGCATTGGTTACGGCCATAAGCCGGTCTCGAAGGGCTTCGGCATGACGTTCGATCTTGGCGTGGCATACGGCCGTCCGCGCGCCTCCTACAACGTGCCGGCGATCTATTCGATGTTCACGTCGCAGTCCAACATCGATGAGCAGGAACGCAAGATCAGCGACCAGGTGGAGCGCTACAAGCTGTATCCGGTGCTGCAGATCGGGGTGAGCTACCGGTTCTGAGCGGTCGCTCTTTACCAAAGTGTCCAGCGTCGCTGTGAACGCCGTCGCAATGGTCAGCGTGCCAAAGAGCAGCACAAGAAAAAATCAGCATGGGGCGACGACCAAAGCGATCAGCGAGCATGCCGGTCAATGCAAATATCGCTGGTAAAAAGTTGCGCGGCAGGGCAGTCAAGAAATGCAACTGTCCTTGTTACATAACGGGGGATGTCCGACAGGCGAACCAAGGCTAGCGGTCCCTAATGGCAAGGATCGCTCGCCATCTTTGCTCAAATACTTATCCCGCGTAGATGAGCGATTCACCCGTCCTGGCGTGATCCTGCCCTGACGATTTCGGATCTGCCGGCTGTTGAAAACGGGCGCATTTCCGCAGCTTTCACGAGGCGAGTCTCCTATCTCGGTAGACAGTAGTTTCCGGCTCCCAGCTGAGCCGTCCTCCGTCGCGACCTCAAGACATAGCGCAGACGTCATAACCCCAGCCCGTCTCCCGACGACGCGAATACCTGCCGAACATTTTGCTAACAACGCTGGCCGCAGAATTTAGCTGCGACCCGTTTCGGTGGCGCGATTCACTTCATCCTGTCAGTTCCCTGGCGATTCTTTTCATGACAGTCCGGCATCGATGAGATGACTGCGATGCTATTTAAGTTTCATCTCCTTTTGTTCAGAATCCATTCCGAACCATACGTTCGTCTCTTAACCCAAACCGAAGGAGATTTGCCATGAACTTCCGCCAACTTACCCTGGTCGTCGCAACTGCCCTTGCCTTTCCAATTGCCGGCCATGCCCAGGAAACCGCTTCCACCCTAACCCGCGCCCAGGTCCGCGCCGACCTCGTTCAGCTTGAAAAGGCCGGCTACACGCCCGGTCG
Source organism: Paraburkholderia sp. FT54 (assembly GCF_031585635.1). NCBI lineage: Bacteria > Pseudomonadati > Pseudomonadota > Betaproteobacteria > Burkholderiales > Burkholderiaceae > Paraburkholderia > Paraburkholderia sp. FT54. Next base: position 2,001,171 of record NZ_CP134196.1, read on the forward strand.
CGCCAACGATCCCCACTACCCGGAAGACATTCAGGCTGCCGAGGCCAGGATCAGCGCACAGCGCGACACCGATGCCAACGTCGAAACCAGTTTCGGTGGCGTACAGGACAGCTCCGTGACATCGGGCAGCCGCACCGTCGCTAAAGGGCTCGGTTCTCTCTTTGCGCATCACTGAACGACATGCCGTCCGGCCCGCAAGTTTCTACACTCCACCTCGCCGGACGGCCGCTTTCAGACCGCGCTTGCATCAGCCCGAGCTGCTACTGTCACACACCTCCAAGTCTATTGAATTCCACGGCGATCTTTAATGACATTTTGTCATATCACTTCTGACGTGCCGGATATTCATTTATGTGTTCGTTCAACTTAAGCTCCAGGACATCGCGCTGACAGGTTTAATACCGTTTAAAGGACTAAGAAACGGTTTCAAAAAGGCTTCGTAGGGGCTGTTAACCCGTAACGCAACCTGTTAACCTCGATCGTTGTGATAACAGGATCGAGGAGATGGGCAAACCAATCATCGACGACGAACTGTGGACACTGATCGAGCCACTGCTACCACCAGCGAAGCCACGCCGCTTCAAGTATCCGGGCCGCAAGCCAGTTCCGGATCGGGCTGCGCTGACCGGTATCCTGTTCGTGCTAAAGACCGGTATCCGGTGGCGAGATTTGCCAGCAGAAATGGGATGCGGCTCCGGCGTCAGTTGCTGGCGAAGGCTACGCGATTGGCAACAAGCCGGCATATGGGATCGATTGCACGCAGTGCTTCTGGCGAGGTTGCGAGCGATGGACAAGATCGACTTCTCGCGCGTGGTCGTGGATTCGTCGTCGATTCGCGCGGTTGGGGCGGGCGAAAAACTGGTCCGAACCCCACCGATCGAGCGCGACCCGGATCCAGGCACCACCTCGCCACCGATGCCAACGGAACGCCCATCGCGGCAATCCTGACTGGCGCCAATCGTAACGATGTCACCCAACTCGTGCCGTTGATTGAGGCCATCGTACCGATCGCCGGCAGGCGCGGGCGGCCGCTGAGCCGTCCTGGCCGTGTCTACGCTGACCGAGGTTACGACCACGACAAATACCGACGCGCTCTCCATGAGCGCAGTATTCCCACTAGCATCGCGCGGCGTGGCCACCCGCACGGCAGTGGCCTTGGCAAAGTCCGTTGGGTTGTCGAGCGTACACATGCCTGGCTGCATCATTTCCGTCGTCTACGTATTCGCTTCGAACGTCGCGCTGACATCCATGAAGCGTTCCTCAAACTCGGCTGTTGCTTGATCTGTTGGAACACCCTTCAGCGAGCTCAACAGTCTTTATGAAACCGTCTCTAAGTCAAATGTACGCAATCACTGGAATTACAGGAAAAGTCGGCGGTGTCGTCGCCCGATCGCTTTTGAAGGCAGGACTACCTGTTCGTGCCGTTGTCCGGGACATCGCGAAGGGTCAGCCATGGGCAGAGCTCGGTTGCGAGATCGCTCTTGCGGAGATCAGCGACGCCGAAGCGCTTACGAAGGCTTTTGAGGGTGCGGACGGAGTGTTCCTGATGACACCTCCGAACTACGATCCCCAACCAGGCTTCCCGCACACGCAGGCCAACGCTGTCGCAATCAGGAAAGCGCTGTTGACCGCGCGGCCAAAACAGGTCGTGTTCCTTTCGACTGTTGGAGCGCATATCGCGGAGCCCAACCTGCTCAATAACTCCAAGATGACTGAGGAAATGCTTCGCACGCTGGACGTCCCAGTGTGCATGCTCCGTGCGGCCTGGTTCATGGAAAACGCAGCGTGGGATGTCGATGCGGCGCGCACCGGGGCAATTCATTGCTTCCTGCAACCGCAAGATCATCCAATACCGATGGTGGCCGCTGATGACATAGGGCACACCGCGGCAGAAATCCTTTGTGACGAATGGACCGGCGTGCGCATTGTCGAACTGGAGGGGCCGGCGCGCTATAGCGCAAACGACCTCGCGTCCGGGTTCAGCGCCGCCCTCGGCCGTCCTGTGCGCATGGTCCCGGTGCCGCGCGATACATGGGAAACACTGTTCCGGTCCCAAGGCATGCGATATCCAATGCCCCGTATCCGGATGATCGATGGCTTCAACGAGGGTTGGATTGACTTCCAGCGCGGTATTGGCATTGAGCACCGTAAAGGCCAAATTCCTCTCGATGCTGTCCTGAAGACGCTTGTCGCTCACGTTTCTTCTCAGTCGCCAGCTGCCGGTTAGGCAACCGGACGCAAAGCACGGGCACTCGGCTCTGCCTTGGTCTTAACCTCATTCCTTTCCCGCCGGTTTGACGATACCTTCCAACTGATAAAGCTCGATCTTGCGATAAAGGGTGCTGCGCGAGACACCCAAGGCACGGGCGGCCTGCGCAAGGTTGCCGTGCGCATTGTGCACCGCGCGTGCAATGGCTAGACGCTCCGTTTCCTCGAGACTCGCCCCTTCGTCCCGCAACAACGGTACGGCCACCGACGTCGCGATTTCATCGAGCAACTCGGCGGGCAGATCATCGAACGACACAGCGGGTTCGCCGGACGTCAAAAGCATATTCTCGATCACGTTGCGCATTTCCCTTACGTTGCCCGGCCACGAATAGGCGCGCAACACCGCCATGATCTCCGCGCTCAGTTGGCGTTCGGGGACCCCGTGGCGCAAGGCAAGCTTCCGGTTGAAGTGCTCAATGAGCAGATCGATATCGATGTCCCGTTCACGCAGCGGCGGAATACGTATACGCGTAACACTGATCCGGTAATACAGATCGCGGCGAAAGTGACCGGACTCGACCTCTTCGCGCAGATTGCGGTTGGTCATTGCCAGCAGGCGCACATCGACGCGCCGCGGCTGCGTGTCGCCAAGCCGGTAGATGATGCCTTCTTCCAGCACACGCAGCAGGACAGGTTGCAGTTCGAGCGGCATCTCACCGATCTCGTCGAGACAGAGCGTCCCACCATGAGCCAGCTCGAAACGGCCGGCCCGCCCTTCCGTGGTCGCGCCAGTAAAAGCGCCGCGTACGTGACCGAACAGCTCGCTCGCAATCAGTTCTTTCGACGCCGCCCCGCAGTTATACGCGACGAACGGGCCGCCTCCGCCTTCTTCGCCATGAATAGCGCGCGCGAACAGTTCCTTGCCAACCCCTGTTTCGCCCTCGATCAGTACCGGTACGCGCCTGCTGGCAAGTTGCCGCCCACGATTGACGGCAGCCAGCATCGCCGCACTGCGCCCCTGAATCTGCGCGAAACAATTGCGTTGCGGATCAGCCTCTCCGTTGCGCTCCGCGACCCGCACGTTGACGGAACGGGCTCGCGCGGGCACGACTAGCATCGCGCCAATCGTGCTGCCGTCGACCACAACAGGATTGAACCATTCGGCGTGCAACCCCGCGGGCAAATGCTGCGTCCAGTCCTCCACGGCAGAAGTCTCGCTCATCCCGGGGAAACGCTCGCCAATGCCGACCGGCAATGCGACTCTGCCCGTGGTATGCACGAGCCGGCCACAGCGGTCTATCGCCACCATGCCGGTCGCATCCGACGACGACAAGCGTTGCAGACAAAAGGCCAACAATCGCATATGCTCGCGCGCGGCCTGCTCGGCGAGCACCATTTCGATCTGGCGCGCCGCGGTCACGGCCAACGTGAGATTGTTGATCTGATAGGTGGAAGGCGGTCCGGAAATATCGAGCACACCGATCACCGCTCCAGTGCCCGGTTCGCAAATCGGCGCCGCTGCGCAACTCCATGACTTGATGCCTTCACAGAAATGCTCGGAGCCGTGGATATAGGTCGGCTCGCGGGTCGCCAGCGCGGTGCCGATACCATTGGTGCCAGCTCTGCCCTCGCCCCAGTCGCCGCCGATCGTCAGATGGATTTTTTCGCCCGCCGCCCGCGTGCGCAAATCGCCAGCCGCCTTGAGGATCACGCCCTCCTGGTTCGTGAGCAGCAGGATTGAATGTGAATCGGCGAAAAGATCGGCCGTGACCGCGAACAGGCGGTCGGCTGCTTGCAGCAGGTCGCGATGGCGCCAGCACAGCGCCGCAACCTCGTCGCCGTGTACCGCGATCGGCGCCGAGACCGCGGTCGGACTGACGCCGGACTGCAAGCTGCGTTTCCATGAGTCGATCAGCGCCGGGGGAGCAGAGGTCGACGGCTCGCCCGCCAGAAAACGCTCCCACGCGAGCATCGTACCCCGGTCGGAATGACGGAGATTGGCGCGCTGCGCGTTGGCCACGATGCTGCGCATCGCCGCCTGATCACCTAGACCCAACATGCTGCCAATCTGATGTCTCCTCGCCACAACTTTCCTCCTGGGCGATGGTTTAACGCGGAACCGGGCTCTACGGCTGGCTTCGTCTTGACTAGCTGGAATGTGATGGCTGGGTGTATCGGGTGGACTTCTATTTCTCAAACCCAGCAGCTAACGCGCGTCCAGTATAGTCCTGGACTTCCAACGCGTCTTTTGGGGGAAACACGGTCAGCGCAGCGGATCGCGCCCCTTTCCTGGTTTCTTTTTTCTTGCCCTGAATTCGTCACGCATGTTCGCTGAACGCGATCATCCATGCATGCCTTCTCGTTCCCGGTGCAATTCGCAAGGAGCGACCGCCGAAGCAGGCACGCATGTCGATTACACCATTGCTTTAATGATCGCACCGGCGACACCGCGTAAGAACGGAGCGATCGTTGCACTTACATCGTTTACAAGAATACCCGTCCCACACAACGTAATACTCAAGCCCAGTGTAAGTTTGAGCAGGCGCGCGGACGGCAGCGCGCCAAGATACCGGGCAGTCGTCGCAATTGCGCTGAAGCGGCGGGCCGTTCCTGTAGCCATCGTTCGTCTCCTTCTACCGGCGGCCGCCACGTTCGTACTGGCAGCGGCTTTGCTTGCCGTGCCGGTCCCCTGATAGGGAGACCGGCGACGTCAGCCACACGCGTCTATTGACGGCCGAGCAGTTCGGCGCCTGCGCCTAGCGCCGGCCCGGCAGTCGGATCGATCGTCTCCGGCTTCTTGGCGATCAGCGTCTGGGTGGTGAGAATCAGCCCTGCTACCGATGCCGCATTGCGCACCGCACTGTAGCTGACCTTGACCGGATCGATGATGCCGGCCTCGACGAGATTGACGAATGCACCGCTACGTGCGTCGAGACCCATGCCGGGCTTTGCCCGCACCGCTTCGCTTACGATCGCCGCGCCGTCGAGGCCGCAATTCGTCGCGATGTGAAAGAGCGGCTTCGCCAGCGCACTCTGCAAGAGCCGTGCGCCTTGCTGCACGCTGCCATGGCTACGAGCAATGACGCTCTCCAGTTCGGACGAGACCCGCAACAAGGCCATGCCGCCGCCCGACACGACGCCTTCGGCAATCGCCGCGCGCGCCGCGTGAATCGCATCGTCGATCAGATGCAGTCGACGTTTCTGTTCGACCGGCGTCGCGCCGCCCGCGAGAATCAGCGCGGTGCCGCCGGACAGTTTGGCAAGGCGCACCTGAAACTTGTCGCGCTCGACATTCTCCGGCGCCATCTCATACTGGCGCGCCACCTGCTGACGGCGCGCCGCCACTGCCGACGGATCGCCGCCGCCCGCCGTGATGATGGTCTGGTTCGACGAAATGCGTACCTGTCGCGCGCTACCGAGGTCGCGCAATTCCGTGGCCTCCAGCTTTCCGCCCAGGTCGCGGGCAACGACCTTGCCGCCTGTGACGATTGCGATGTCCTCGAGCATCGCCTTGCGCCAGTGTCCATACTCCGGTGGATGAATCGCCGCCACAGGCATGCCGCCGTTGTCGCGCCATGCGAGCAGCGTCATGACACAGGCCGGCGCCACCTCCTCGGCAATGATCAGCAGCGGCCGTTTACTCCGGGTCGCCAATGCCTGAAGCGCTGCGACTTCTTCCTGCGATTGCAGCCGCTGGTCGGTCATCAGAATAAGCGGGTTGTCCAGCACCACCTGCATTCTCTCGATGTCCGTCACCATGTGGTGTGACAGGTAGCCACGATCGAAAGCCATCCCGTCCACCACTTCCAGCCGGGTTTCGACGGTGGTGCCGTATTCCACATCGACAATCCCATCGGCGCCCACCCGCTCCAATGCTTCGGCCACCAGCTTTCCGGTAAATTCGTCGTTGGCTGCCACCACCGCCACGGCGCGCACTTCGTCGGCGCTGCGCAACGGCGACGCCGCGCGCTTGAGCGCCTCGATTGCTTCGTTGACGGCCAGCTCCAGACCCTGCACCAGTTCGACAGGGTTCGCGCCTTGCGCGAGGCAGGCGAGGCCGTCCTGGACCAGTGCGTCGGCCAGCACGGTCGCGGTGGTCGTGCCGTCCCCGGCGACTTCGTTGGTCTGCTTTGACACCTCGCGCACGACTTGCGCACCGATATTCTCGAATGGATCTTCGAGTTCGATCTCGTTGGCAATGCTGACGCCGTCACGCGAGATGATCGGCGTGCCGATCGGCCTGTCGATGATCGCGTTCATTCCGCGTGGACCGAGCGTGCCTCGCACTGCCTTGGCCAGCTTCGCAACGCCTCGACCCAGCGCCATGCGCGCGTCGTCGTCGTGCAGCATGATATTCGGCATGATCCTGCTCCTCTTGATCCCGTTAGTTCGGATTGCTGTTTTTTACTCGGCCGCGCCGCGTGTCTCACGTGCCGGCGCAATCGTACCGCCGGCGTTCGAACCGCCAGTGCGGAAGAAATGCACTGGTTTGATCTCGACCGCCGGCGCAGGGGTGCAGCTTTCGCCATAGCGGGCAGCCAGAAGACCGCGGCATAGCGCGCCGTTGAATTCGGCATTGACGCCGACCCTTCGCAACGCACGCAGGTATGCGCCCAGCTCGTCAGGATTCAGCGGTGCGCCTTGTGTGTCGATAAAAGCCGCTTCATCCGCCTGCTCTGCTTCGTCAATGCAGCGCCCCACTACGAAACGCCGCTCGCGATAGCGCGCGACGAGACGCTGCGTTTTCCCGTCGTCCGCGCTCGTGCTTGCAAGCGCCGACAGCTGCGCCAGGTTCAGGCACACCAGCATCGCAGGCTCGTTGCCTTGCGCCAGCAGCCAGCTTAAAAGCGCTTCCTGTCGCCGCTGAAAAGCCTTGACGAGAAAAATGCGCCGCACGTCCTCCACTTCGCCATTCGCTTCGCTGCCAAAGGTTTGCTGGAACGACCGCCCAGCGGCTACACCTCGATTGATCTCGGTGGCGTACATATGCTCGTCGAGTGTGATCGTGATGTCTGTCACCCATGGCAAGGCCGCTATCGCCTGTCGCATGTCGTCCGCCATCAGGTAGGCGAAATTGGCCGCACACCAGTAGGTCGGCAGGCGGAAGCCGATCGACACGCAGCCGCCGTCGACCTCCACCGCGGTGACGAAACCCAACTCTGTCACCGACTCATCGAGTTCCGGGTCGTCGACCGCCTCCAGCCGGGACCAGACCTCGGCGACCCGGCGTGACCCGCCCTTCGACACGATGACAGCCGGTGCTGGCACAGCGCGCACGGTGCTCATGCGCTGACCGCAGCCGGTTGCCGGACGTCCTCCAGCAGCGCCTTCTGCGCCTCGACGTCGATGCCGTACAACCGCGCCGCATTGAGCCCAAGAATCTTCTTCTTGGCCGTCAGCGACAACTGCACGCCGGTTTCCTTACTCACCGACTCCGGCAGCTCGAAGGCCATGAACTTCTCGATCAGCCATTTCGGCGACCAGATGCCATAGTCGCTGCCGTAGAGGATCTTGTCCTCGCCGATCCAGAACAGCAGTTCCGAGATCACATGCGCGAAGTACTCAGGCCGTGTATGGATGAACGGCAGCACCACGGCGAGACCACCGTAGACATTTGTCTCCTGAGTCGCGATCCAGCAGAAGTCGTCAAGCCGTGGCAAGCCACAGTGCTCAACGATGAAATTCAGGTTCTGAAAGCTGGTGGCGGCATCGTCGACATCGGCCACGTCGAACGCGTCGCGATTCAGCGGCAGAATCGTCGGCCCCTTGTGGACGTGGATGTTCTTGATACCCAGCTTCTCGCAGCGTTCGAAATAACGCTGCACGCTGGGGTCTGACAGCTTGTAGCCCTTGCTGTCGCCGCGCCATTCCGCCGTATAAAGCTTGACGCCCTGAATCTTGTAGAGGGACGCAAGCTCTTCCAGACGATCGAGTCCTGCTTCCCCATCGCGAGGATCGAATGCGCCGTTGACGATAAAGCGGTGCGGATACTTCTGCTTCACCACGTAGTTGGCTTCGGTCGTGTTGAAGCCGTTCTTGTAGAAGTCGGTCAGATAGGTTGGCTGACAGATCGCCATGTCGTCGTAACCCGTGACGAACAGGTCGTTGTACATTGCTTCTTCGCCGTACTTGTCGAACTTCTCCTTCGGCCACACATACTCCTTGGGGCTCAGGTTCGTGTGGTACGCGTAAAAGCAGTCAATGAATTGCTGACCGTGCACGTTCTTGAGGTTGGCCTTGCTGCCGTCCCATAGATGAACGTGTCCGTCGATGATGAAGATGTCCTCACCGTCCGAGGTTCGATACATGGCATTCGTCTCCTTGGTTGCGTGGGCGGCCTGTCGCCCTTGAAGGCACCCGGCCGCCTGATTTGCTGGCGTGGTGTCCGCTCACTCGTAAGCCATCGCATCGTCCATATTGCCGAACAGCACCACCGTCTCGTCGTCGATCATCACCATCCGCCCGTAGTGGGTCGAGGTCGAGATTTCGAACAGATGCGGCGTCATCTCGCGACCGAGCACTTCGCTGATCTCGCCCATCTTGAACTCGATCTTGCCCTGCCCGTCGATGCGGATCATCGCGGGCAAATAGGTCACCGTGATGCCCGGCTTGGCGGACATCAGTTCGGCAATCGCCCGGGCCTCGACGCTGTCGTTCATCGTCACGCCACATTGATGCGAAATGGTCTGTTCGAAGCGGACGTCCTTCATCGACTTGAAAATATTGTCGGTATGCACTGACATTGCGTACTCCTCTTCGCGGTTGGTTCGATGGGTTCGACAAGCGCTCAGGCGCGGATCGACGACGGAAAGTGAACGCCGATTTCTCTCGCGATCATCTCCGCCCGCTCTATCGAACTGTTCAGACAGTCGTTGAACTGAGCCGTCTTCACATGCGGAATCGACCAGATTGGCTGCAACTGCTTTGCTGCCGCCGAGGCCAGCGCACCGTGTTTTTCCAGCCACTCGCCGAACAGCTTGCGATTGGCTTCGCCGTGCTGCGGGTCGTTAGCGAGCATATGGAACAGCTCGACGGCATTGGCCAGATTGCGCTCATAGTCGCCTTCCGCGGCGGACACGACGGTCGGAGTGAGAAAATCGTTTTGCGCGGCAGCAACCTGCATGATGAATCCGCTGCGAAACAGATCCGCCACGAGCGGCTCGAATACGATGTTCACGGCGAAGTACTTCTCGAGAAAATCGGTGGCACCGCCGATGGTCTCTATCGCCCGGCGCGTGTCCTGCCAGATCGGGTCGGTAAGCCAATGCTGCTTGCCGGCATCGAGGTCGAGATTGGGCAGGTCCAACGCGATCTCGCCCAAATAAAGCGTCAGGTCCTGAGCAAAGCGCAGCTTGTACGACGCGTTCGTGAGAATGGCGCTATTGATCATCTGGGTGTAGCCGTAGCGCTGTGCATGCATCGTGGCTGTGCCCAGACCGAACTCCGCATGCTTATATGCGCCCAGATGCTGTTCCAGCACCTTGATCCAGGTCTTGTCGAAGCGCTTCACCGCCCCTGAGCGCCGCGCGTTCTGGATCGCGCCAGTGATCATGCCGACAATGGTCGACTGACGCTGGTAATGGGTGCGTTCCCACTCTTCGTCCACAGCGCGGAACCGATGCCAGTCAGAGCTTTTGGCCGCCGTCCATGTTTTCGAATACGTCGGCGTGCCGTCAGCGAATGCGAGAATCCAGTCTTGCAGCAGATAGCGATTCGGATCCGGCTGTACATCCACCGTCATGTCTTCGTAGTGGCTCGCCTTGCGTCCCTTCGGCTCGAAGTAGTTGTACTTGCGGCTGTCCCAGCCGGAAAACTGGGCCGCGCCGGCCGCGCCCGACTTCACTGGCGACTGCTCTGCCAACGTACTCATGTTAGTCCTCCTTCGTGTTTCGGTTATAGGCACTTCGAACAGGCGTTTTTGCCAGATTCGATCAGCGAACCGCCTGCGTAAATTTGTCGAAATAGAGCCGCTCGGGCGCGACTCCCGCCATCTGAAGAACCGGCATCACCGCCTCGATCATCGGGGTAGGACCGCATGTGTAGGCGTCGATCTCGCCGGCGAGCGCCTCCTCGCGCAAGGTGCGGCTGAGCACTTCGTGGATGAAACCGGTCTCGCCCGTCCAGCCGTCATCTGGTTCGGCATTCGAGAGTGCCGGAATAAAGCGGAAATCCGGCAGCTTGTCTTCCAGCTCCGCGAACTCGTCGAGATAGAACAGATCGCGGCGGCTGCGCGCGCCGTAGAAAAAGCGGATCGGCCGTTCTTCACCGCTTTGCACGTGATCGCTGAGGATCGACCACAGCGGCGACATCCCGGACCCTCCGCCCACCAGCACCATCGGTCCGGGTTGGTCCTCGCGCCGGAAACAGGTGCCGTACGGCCCCTTCGCGACCAGCCTGTCGCCTGGACTCAGACCACCGTCCAGCTGCGACGAAAACGCACCGTTGGGATACTTCTTGATGATGAATTTCAGCGTCGATTCGCCATCAGGCGTATTCGCCATCGAGAAAGATCGCGTGATGCCCGCGCCCGGAATCGTCAGATCGACGTACTGCCCCGCCCAAAAGCGCAGCGGTCTCGACAACTTCACTTCCAGCAGCCTGATGTCGTGCGTGAGCGCGGTGATCTTCGTCAGCGTCGCGTCATATTCGCTCACCGCGATCGAGCGGCGCATCAGGTCTTCGTCATAATTCAGCAGCTCGACGGTCAGATCGCTGTAGGCGAGCGTGCGGCAGAGCAGGATATGACCGGATTCGCGTTCGTAGTCGGGCAACGCGAACGTCGAGTATTTCTTGAGTTCGACATCGCCTTCAACTAGCAGCGACTTGCAGCTGCTGCACTGACCCTCCTTGCATCCATGCATGACGGCTATGCCTTGTCGAAACGCGGCATCGAGCACAGTCTCGCCTTCTGCCACCGACATCTGCACACCGACCGGCTCGAAGTAAACGGTATGGAATACCTTGTCGTCGCCTGTTTCCGTCATCTCGTGCCTCGTCTCTTGCGTGTCGCTCATCTTGTGCTCCCGATCCGGTCCGGCGGCGATGTAGGCGCCGCCGGACCGGATAGCTTCGTCAATTCACCGGATTGATCTTGAAGCCGGCGCGATACTCGGCAATGTGCTTCTCGCGCTGCTCCGGTGTCATGGCGCGCAGCAGCACGATCGGGCTCTGGATCGTGTAGCCGCGCACGTGGTCGAGCGTCCACATCTGCTTGTCGTCAAAGCGCAGATGCGGTTGCGGCACGAGCGTCTTGCCGTCGCTGCGCACAAAGCCGAGATCCTTGATGCAATCGGCCAGATCCCAGCCGTGGTAGCACTCTTCCCATTGGCGGCGCCCGCTGAAACGGCCCATGGCCGGAGTCGGCCTGCCCTCGTATTCCGGCGCGAACGCCACTTTGTGCGTCCAGCGGCACAGCTCGGAGCAATACGTGTATAGCTGACCGTCGACCTCGTCGACCACGAAGTCTTCACGGATCAGACAGGGCACCAGACAGCTCCAGCAACGGTGCGGATACACGTAACCGTTTTCCTGATCGAACAGCATGTTGGTTTCGCCCGGCACGCTCTTCTTCGCGTACCACTTCCAGAAGTCGCCGAATTCGGCGTACCAGCCGGGGTACTTGTGTTCGAACCATTCGAAATCTTTTTCGGTCTGTGCTTCGATACGCCAGAAGTTGACGGGCCAGCCCACGGAGAAGAACTGTGCGACCTTGTGGACATAGTTCTGCTTGACGATGCGGTCCCAGGCGGCGGCGACGTCGTCGTGGTGAATCTTGATGCCGTACTTTTCCAGCGGCAGCATGTAGGTGCGGTAGTAATCCTCGTAGATCCACCGGTGCCACAACTCTGCGTACGATTCCTTGTTCTTGTCGCGGTCCGTGGTGCCATATTCGATGAAGGTGCCAATAGCGGCATCGACGATCGCGTGGTTCTGCCAGAACGCATAGCGCAGATCGCGCTCGAGCAGCAGATGGTTGTCCGGATCGTTGATGATCGACATCACCAGCGAGTGACCATTGCCGATATGGCGGCTTTCGTCCGACTGCACCGAAAGGAACACCGTCGGCAGCGCGTAGTCGCCGTTGCGGGCGGCTTCCGACGGCATCGCGACAAACAGCGTATTCGTGAATGCCGTTTCGGCCACCACCTGCAGAAACACGTTAGCGGCCGTGACCGCGTCGCCGGTGAGGAAGCCCTCGGCGAACTGACGGCCGATCGTGGTGGCATAGCACTTGCCAAACGCGGCTTCAGTAATATCGAATCCGGCCGGATCGATATAGTTTTCCATGTACCACTTTTTCAGGTTCATCTGGATCGTGGAGTGCCGGAACTCGTCGACCATCTGCATCGTAAAACCGGTGCGTAGCTCTTCACCCGGTGCGAGCCGGCCGAGCATCGCCATCGAACGCGCCGCCGAAATCTCGGGGAACGGAATGATGGCGAGGAACAGCTTCATCCATTCCACCCAGCGAGGCTGGACGTTGCGGAACATGTCGCCGCGCAATGCCGCGTCGAGTGCGCCGTACACGCGATTGTCCTTTTCCTCCTGCATCGGAAAATAAGAGCGCAGCACCTGTTTCATCGGGTCACGTGGCGCCTTACTGATCTTGTAGTCCGTCGGGAAGGTCATGGCCTCCTGGACGTAACTCGGAGTCCAGCCGAGATCGGCAACGCGGCGCGCCGCTTCGCCAATGCTGATCCCGCGCTGGGACGTGATCTTGTTGAGCGTTAATCCATCAGACATTGAGCTCTCCTAGTTCCATTTCGATAACTGTCGCAATGCGACGCTTCGGGCAGGGCCGGCTACCGCCAGGACCAGAGTCAACAACACGGGCGGGTCGTCTCGTTAGCAAGCGAAAAAGTTCGGGACAAGAAACGGAAGGACAAGCCTGCTGGGCCGGTCTTCATTGATCGTGTCTCCTGCTGTTTTCGGCTCGCGTCTTGTGACGTCGACGCTTTCGGATTGACCTGCACTGATAGAGCGATAAGCGTGCCAGAAGGAATCCTTTATTCCGCATCAAGCCTGGTAACGAACACGGGCTTCTGCTAAAAATTCCTGCAGTGCGCCATGTTGTGTTCTGCGACAACTCCGCCTCACGACGCTGTCCGATATTGGGACGTTTGAATTGAGCGGCGGGTTCTGAATGGATCGCCTATATTCCTTCGGATGGCTTATTTTCAGTAACGGCTAACGTGGCAGACCATGCCACGCTGCTACGTCGCAACGCTGCCGTGGCTTTCACCCGTAAGAATCACGCTACGGGCAGCGCCGCCTGGCTCTTTTCCTTCAGCGACAAAGCGTGCCGTGAGAATTAGCGCGCCCAGCGCGAAGTCCTTGCCGTAGGCTTCGATCATCTCGTCTGCCACTGCGCCAAGGCGCTCGAAGAATTGCTCTTTGGGTGTGTGTCCGTTCTGCATGGTTGTCTCCGTTTTGACATGTGATGGAAGCACGGCCCGTTTATCTGCGGCGTCCGAAGCGGAACAGCTCGTCCGGCAGAAATACCAGCGCCAGCTCGCCCGCCTCGGTTCCCAGAGCGAGCCGCCCACCGTCCGGCGACCAGGCCATCGCGCTGACCGCGCTGTTGCCGGAACCCTTGATGAACAAAACATCGCTACTGCCTGGCTGACACAGCAACACCGCACCGCTGTGATAACCCACTGCAATTAGCGGATGAACCGGATGACAGGCCACCCGGCTTACCGGCGCCTTGCCGGGAACGCCGCATTCGTGTGGCTGATCGTTCGCGCCGGGCGGATCGAAGCGCCAGCACACTGCGCGCATGCCGCCACTGGTGGCGAGAAAGCGGCCGTCAGCGGAAAACGATAGCGAGCGCGGCTGCCCCGGATAGCCGCCCATCTCGATGTCGGCGCCGTCGGGCAGCCGCCAGCCATGCAGCGCGTTCTCCTCCATACCGCTCACGAGATAGCGGCCGTCAGGGCTCCACGCCACGTTACGGTGATAGCCCGGCCACGCAAGCAGACGCTCTCGAAGCGTGGCGGCCGCCCAAAGCGTGACGCCACCGTGATGCGAGATCGCCAGTTGCGTACCGGCCGGGTCGAAGGCCAGCGATGTGGCCGATCCGGGCAGCGTGAGGCAGGCGGGTTTGGCCCCGAGCCAATGAACCCGGCGGCCGCTTGCATAAGCTCGACCACCCGCCTGGCTGGTGGCCACGCGGTCGATCCATGCGCTCGCCTCGTGCGCGACGAGTTCGCTCGTGCCGTCGCGGCGCAGATGGACGAGACGGCCGTCGTCACCACCGCTCACGAATCCGCCCGCAGGGTCGGCGGCAAGAGCCAGGCATGTGCCCTCATGCACGCTGAAGCGCGCGAGCGGCGCTGGCGGTGCTTGTGCCTGCACGACCTCGACGCCGCCGCTTTCGCGTGGTTTGAGTCGAGGGCCGCCGTCCCAGACACCGGTGGCGAGCGCAAGCGTACCGTCGCCGAGAGCGAATCCAGCCGATTGCCCCGCCGTGTCCCACGCGACTTCGACGACGGACGCGTCGGTGACCCAACATGCACCAAGCAGTTCGATCAGAACGGGCGGCGCGTTCATGAGTCGATCTCGCAGTACCGGATGCTCTCCCGCAACTCGCGCCGGTCGAGATTGCGGCCGATGAACACGAGGCGGCTGTCACGGTGTTCGCCGGCTTGCCAGGGCCGGTCGAAATCCGTATCCATCGTCATGTGCACGCCCTGAAACACGAAACGGTGCTCCGATCCGGCGAGATCGACGATACCTTTTGCACGCAACAGGTTCTGGCCTTGCTCGACCACCAACTGCTGCAACCAGGAGAGGAAGCGCGTACGTTCGAGCGGGCGCTCGACGCGCAGCGATACGCTATCGATACCGTGACTATGGCGCCCCTGCTTGACGGGGGCGCCTGCACGAAGCGGCACGTAGTGGTAAGTCCGCTCGCCGCGTGATGATTCACCCGCCTCACCCGCCGAGGTGGCAAGCGCCATGCGCTTGAGATCGAACGCCCCGCGATCGAGCAGCGCGGCAAGCGGTATTTCGCAGCGCACGCTGGTCCGCCATTCCACAGTCGGGTTGATGCGCCGCACGGCCTCCTGAACCGAAGCGAGACCGGCCGGATCGACGAGGTCGATCTTGTTGATCAGTACGATGTCGGCCTGCGCGAGTTGCTCCGCGGCCTCGCGGCTGTCTGCGAGGCGCGCCTGCAAATGCGCGGCATCGGCCACGCAGATTACGCTGTCGAGCCGCGTGCGCTGCCGGATCTCATCGTCGATAAAGAAGGTTTGCACCACCGGCGCGGGATCGGCCAGACCCGACGTTTCAATCAGGATCCCGTCGAAGCCATCCTTACGCTTGACCAGGGCCGCCACCACGCGAATCAGATCGCCGCGCACCTTGCAACAGACACAACCGTTGTTCAATTCGATGACCTCGTCTTCCGCGCCGACGACAAGACCGCCGTCAATGCCGATCGCGCCGAATTCGTTGACGATCACCGCATAGCGCCGGCCGTGTTGCTCGCGCAGAATGCGATTGAGCAGCGTGGTCTTGCCCGCGCCGAGAAAGCCGGTGAGCACCGTAACCGGAATCCGATTCATTGCCAGCCCCCTTGTGTCTCAGACGACGCTCGACTGTCCAATCGGGCCAGCTCGTTCGCAAGCCGCTCCCGTTCGGATTCGATCGCCCGCAACACGTTTTCGGCCTCGCCGAGACGCTCGCGCAATTGCTCGATATGCGACGTTGTTTCTGGCGAGACACCGTCGCGCATCTCGCAAGCGAGTGCGCACGCCAGTTCGATCTCCGCGCCCGCGCGCCTGCTTTCTCCGCGCAGGTGGTGGGAATTGACTTCGGTCAGTGCAATAACCAGACGCATGCGCTCGAAAAGCGAGGCGGCGTCACGCTCCACAGTCACGGCGATCTCCACGTTGAGGTACGCCCGTCGAGGCATCTACGGAATCAACACTGCCCGGCCTTTGACCTTGCCGTGGTGCAGATCCTTGAGTGCCTGGTTCGCCTCGCTCAGACGATATTCCCGGGTCGACAGATGAACGAGGCCACGGTCGGCGAGCGCCATCAGTTCGACGAGTTCGGGATAGGTGCCCACCAGGTTGCCGACGATGGTCTTCTCGCTGGTGATCATGTCGATGGTCGGCAACTCGATCTTTCCACCGTAGCCAACGATGTAGTAGAAGCCCGCGTTGCGCGTCATGGCGAGGCCCTTTGCGATGGCGTCGCCTTCGCCGACAAAATCGATGACCGCTTCGGCGCCGTTGCCGCCCGTCAGTTCGAGTACGCGCTCCACTTCATCACCATCGCCCTTGACCGTGTGATGCGCGCCGCAATCCTTCGCAAGCTGCAACGCAACTTCGGAGCGGTCGACTACGATGATTTCCGCCGCGCAAAGCGCGTTCAGCACCTGGATGCCGATATGCCCCAGACCACCGGCGCCGATCACGACGGCGAATTGACCGGGGAGCAAATGGCGCGACGCTTTCTTTGCAGCGCGGTACGCGGTCAGGCCGGCGTCGGTATACGGTGCGACGTCCTTCGGCGCGAGCGATTTCGGCAACTGGATCAGCGAGCGTTCGCCGGTCAGCAGATATTGCGCGTAGCCGCCGTTGGCGTTGATGCCGGGAAAGCGGCTCTCCGTGGCATGCATATCATCGCCACGCCGGCAGGCGAGGCAATGTCCGCTCGTCACGAGGGGATGGCAGATGACCGGGTCGCCGACCTTGACACTCTCCACACCGCGGCCCACCTCTTCAACCCAGCCAGCGTTTTCGTGGCCCATGATGTAGGGCAACTTCACATCGACCTTGCTGCGCCAGATGCCTTCCACGACGTGCAGATCGGTGCGGCACACACCGGCACCACCAATCCGGACGATGACATCAGTGGGTCGCTCGATCTTCGGATCGTCGACGTCTTCGTAGCGCACGAATTCTTCGCGAGTCAACGACTCGTCGTACTGATGCAGCACAGCAGCTTTCACTTTGTCTCCTCCGTTTATGTTGGCCGGCAAACCCACGAACAGTAAGCGCGGCGCTTTTGCGCGCGGCCAATGCAGACTAGGCAATGTCCATGCCATCGGAGGAGAAATCGATCACGCCGCCCGAAGAAGGCACGTGAGCATGGGAAGCAGCGTTATTCACAACGACCGGATGGCTCGCGTGCCGGGGTACTGTCGCAAAATCGGACGCTTGGTGTGGGTGCGGGCCCGCGGCTTGTCCGAAAATGGGACGCATCGGGCATGAAGGCTTGCTGGAGGCCGCGCAGAGTTTCGCAATGGGTTGCCGCAATGGTTTCGGGAACGACGCTTTGCGTGACTCGCCATTTGTATTGCCAAAGCGGGTCCATGACCTGACAAAAACACTGTATGAATGTACAGTCTAGGTATTTGCGCAGCGGAGCGCGACTTATCGCTGTGTCGACGTTCATCACCGAAAGCTGTCGATGAACGCCGTGTGAGCCAGGCTAGAGAGTGAACGCAATTTTCGAGTATCAAGGCATGCCAGATGACAGGCGCGTAGCCCACATTGACATGGACGCATTCTTTGCGTCGTGTGAACTTTCGCAGTATCCAGAACTGCGAGGCCAGGCCATGGTGGTTGCCGGCCGTCGTTCGGATGCGCCCCGTACGAACGCGGATGGCACGCGTGAATTCTCGAGGTTACGCGACTATACGGGCAGAGGCGTCTTGACGACCGCCACCTACGAAGCACGAGCGCTCGGAGTTCACTCTGGAATGCCCGCGATGAAGGCGGCCCGACTGGCGCCGAATGCCATTCTCCTTCCGGTGAACTTCGACCTCTACCGAACCTACTCACGACTGTTCAAGGAAGCAGTTCGATCCGTCAGTCCGATTATCGAGGACGTGGGAATCGATGAGGTGTACGCCGATCTATCGCTCTTGAATGACGAATCGGAGCACATTGCACGGAACCTGAAATCCGCCGTCTTCGAGGCGACCAGCCTCACATGTTCAGTCGGCATTGCGCCAAACAAACTCCTGGCCAAGCTATGTTCCGACATGCAAAAGCCCGACGGCATCACGATCCTGCGGCTTGAGGATTTGCAAGCCAAGATCTGGCCAATGGCTGCCGGAAAAATCAACGGTATTGGGCCGAAGGCCAACGCCAGGCTTGCGTCTCTGGGAATAACGACCATCGGCGAAATTGCCGCATGCAGCGAGCAATGGCTGATCGAACAGTTCGGCCGGAGTTACGGATCGTGGCTTCGCAGGGTTTCTCACGGGCTAGATAATAGGCCGGTGGTGACTTATAGCGAGCCTGTCTCGATGAGCCGGGAGACCACATTCGAGCAAGACCTGCACGCTGTGCGGCACAGGCAGGAACTCGGTTCCGCATTTACCCGTTTATGCGAGCAGGTGGCGCTGGATTTACAGCGAAAGGGCTATCTCGCACGGAAAATCGGAATCAAGCTGCGCTTCAGCGACTTTCAGACAGTAACGCGTGACGTCACGCTCCCAGAACCTATTGCGGATGCCAAGGCGTTGCGTCACGCGGCGACCCAGTGTCTGAAACGGGTTGACCTCGTTAAATCCATCAGGCTGTTGGGGGTCAAGGCGGGCAGTCTCCAAAGCGGAGGAGCGAGGAAAAGCAACGAGTCGCCTCAGTTCACACTGGATTTTTAGCACACGGGGTTCTCTACCGAGCAGATGTATTCCGACCTGCCAACAACGACTCAAACACCCAGGTTGGGCGACATTGAGCGCGCAAGCTGCGGCGCCTCGGCCTGCGCGTCAGCGCGTTGATGCCGGCGAGCGCAGTGCTGCCGCAGTGCGGCGTCTGCCGGTTCAGGCCGACTTGCCTTTCGCCAGCGACGAATAACCGGCTCCGTCAGGCTTCGCACTCGCGTTCGTCGAGCGCGCCGGCGGCATGCCGGCTTCCATCGGCGAGACCGCCGCGACCGAGAACGCAAAGGTGTTGATGCCGTGCGCGCTTTGCGCCGACACGGTGCCGCGATGCATCTCCGCAATCGCCTTGACGATCGCGAGACCCAGTCCATGGTTTTCGCGGCTGTTCGTGCGCGAGACCTCCGCGCGATAGAACCGGTCGAACAGATGTTCGAGCACATCCGGCGCGATCGGCTCACCGGGGTTGGCGACCGCGACGCGCACCTGATCCTGGTCACTCACGATCGTCACGCTGATCTCGGCGTCCGGCTCGCAATGCTGGATGGCGTTCATCAACAGGTTCGCGCAGGCCCGGCCGAACAGCGAGCGGTTCACGCGCGCCATGGCGTCGCCGCGCAATTGCGCGCGCACCTGCGCTTCCTCGAGCGGTATCTCCAGAAACTCCAGCGTATGCGCGACCTCCGCGGCCAGCGACACGTCGATGAGGCCCGTTGCGCGTTCGCCCTGGTCGGCGCGGGCGAGGAACAGCATGTCGTTGATGATCGCCCGCATGCGCTCGAATTCTTCGAGATTCGATTGCAACGTATGGCGCAGATCGTCGACCGAGCGATTGCGTGTCAACGCCACTTCCGTCTGCCCGATCAGAATCGTCACTGGCGTGCGCAGTTCATGGGCCACGTCCGCATTGAACGATTCGAGGCGGCCATATGCGCCGTCGAGCCGCTCGAGTGCGCCGTTGAAGGAGTTGGCCAGGTCGTTCAGTTCGGGCGGCAGCGAGGCCGTATTCAGGCGCTGCGAGCGGTTGTTCGGACTCACGGTGGAAGCGTCGCGCGTGAGGCGCGTGAGCGGCGCGAGGCCGAGCCGCGTCACCGAATAGCTGAGCAACAGCACGGCGAGACTGCCGAGCGCCGACAGCGCGGCGAGCGCCGAACCGAACACGCGCATGGTGCGCACATTGGGCGAATAGCTCGCGGCCACCTGCAATTGCACCGCCGGACGCGCGCCATAAGCCGGGATGGTCGCCGTCGAAGTCAGCATGTCCTCGCCGCCGGCCGGCGTCACGCGCGCATAGCCGCCCGCCCAGCGCGTGACCAGCGAACCGTCGACCGGTGTGCCGTAGTGGAAATACGGATCCGTGCTCGACACCGCGTACACGATGCTGCCGTCGTGCGGCGTCATGTCGGTGAGCTTTTCACGCGCCATGCGCCACTTATCCGGCGTCACGGCGTGATAGACGATGATGCGCGCAATCTGCGTGCGATCGTCGAGCGACTCGCGCAAATGGTGTTCGAGCTGCGTGCGCAGCACCAGAAAGAGCCCCGTGCCGACCAGCGTGAACACGAACAGCGCGACGAACGCGAACATCAACGCGAGGCGCCGGGCGATCGAGCGGTTCATGACTGCTCCGCCTCTTCGCGCACTTCCAGCACGTAACCCATGCCGCGCACGGTATGCAGCAGTTTCGAGGGGAACGGGCCGTCGAGCTTGGCGCGCAATCGTTTGATCGCGGTCTCGACCACGTTCGTATGACTGTCGAAATTGACGTCCCAGACGAGTTCGGTAATGGCCGTCTTCGACAGAATGTCGCCTTGCCGGCGCGCCAGCACGCTGAGCAACTGGAATTCCTTAGCGGTCAGATCGAGCCGCACACCGTCGCGGGTCGCGCGCCGGCCGATCAGATCGACGAACAGATCGCCGACGGAAATCAGTGTCGATTCCTGCGAACGGGTGCGGCGTGCCAGCGCGTGCAGCCGCTCGACCAGTTCGAGGAACGAAAAGGGTTTGGTGAGGTAGTCGTCGGCGCCTTCGCGCAGACCGCGCACACGGTCGTTCACGTGGTCGCGCGCGGTGAGCATGATGACCGGCGTCGATTTGCGCATGCGCAGCGCCTTCAGCACGCTGAAACCGTCGCGTTTGGGCAGCATCACGTCGAGGACGATCACGTCGTAATCGAATTCGGTGGCCAGATGCATGCCTTCCTCGCCGTCGAGCGCGACGTCGACGACCCAGCCCTGCTCTGTCAAACCGGAGCGCAGGTAGTCGACCACCTTGTGCTCGTCTTCAACAATCAGCAATTTCATGCGCGTCCCCTTGTATCTGCATTATACGAAACGCCTTGCATTTCACTTGCGCACCGCTTGCGTGCCTCTGCTTCTGTTTTCATGATCCGCCAGCTCACCGCGCGGGAGCCATCGCCTCCTTCGTATCGTCGGGCTGCGCGCCCCTGGGTGTATCCGACATGTCCGTGCCGACGTCCCAGCCACCGCCGAGCGCCTTCACGAGCGAGACCGACAGCGTCATCTGCTGGCCATGAATCTGCACGTCCTGGCGCTCACTGTTGAGCAGCGACTGCTGCGCGGTGATGACGTCGAGGTAAGCGACAAGGCCGCCCGAATAGCGGTCATTGGCGAGCGCCAGCAGATGCTGCGCGTCGGTGACGGCCTCGCTGGACTGCTTCGCCGCGCCGTCCAGCACGGAGAGTCCGGTGATGCCGTCCTGCACCTGCTGGAACGCGGTGAGCACGGTCTGGCGGTAGTTCGCCTCGGTCGCCTTGTAGCCTTCGCTCGCGAACTGCACGTTGGCCGCGCGGCGGCCGCCGTCGAACAGCACCTGGCCGACCGCCGCGCCGAGCGTCCACATCAGCGAGGGCGCGCTCAGCAGGCTGGCGAACTGCGTGCTTTCCCAGCCGATGCTCGGCGCAAGTGTGAGACTCGGGAAAAACGCCGCTTTGGCGACGCCGATCTGCGCGTTCGCCGCGGCCATCGCGCGCTCCGCCGAAGCGACATCCGGCCGCCGCTGTAGCACGTCGCTCGGCACGCCGAGCGGAATTGCCGGAACCTGGACCGCGAGCACCTTGGGTTCGATCGAGAACTGCGGCGCGGGCACGCCGGCCAGTGCGGCGATCGCATGTTCGAACTGCGCGCGCTGATTCAGCAGCAGTTGCGCCTGCACACGGGTCGAGTCGAGCAGCGACTTTTGCTGCAGCACGTCGAGCCCCGACACCGAACCGAGATCGTGTTCAGTCGTCACGTAGTCGAGCGCCTTCTGCTGCAGTGTCACCGACCGGTTCAGCACGTCGATCTCGGCGTCGAGTTCGCGCAGCGAGAAGTAGTCGGTGGCGAGATCGGTGGTGAGCACGAGCCGCGCGTTGGCGAGGTCGTCGGCCGATTGCTGTGCGGAAGCCGCCGCGCCTTCCACCTCACGACGTATCCGGCCGAATAGATCGGTGTCGTAGGTGATGGTGGGGCCGAGCTGCACGCTGTTCTGCACCGTCGACATGGTAGGCGTGCCGTAATTGGTCTGCGGACGGTTCTGCGAAATCCGGAAGCGCGATGCCTGCGCCGCAAGATCGACTTCGGGAACCTGCTGCGCCCGGGTGTTCGCGAGCGTCGCCCGCGACTGCTCGTAATGCGCGCTGGCCGCCAGCAGCGTCTGATTCTGCGCGAGCGCCTGCGTCTCCAATGTGGCGAGCGTCGGATCGCCGAACGCGCTCCACCAGTCCGGCGAGATCGGCGCATGCGACGGTACGGCCACGCGCCAGTACGAATCGGTTTGCCAGGTGGGCGGCACCTCGGCTTGCGGCCGCTGATAGTCCGGCCCGACCGTGCACGCGGTCAGCAGCGCCGTGCCTGCCAGCGTGGTCAGCGCACGGGAAGTGGCCACGTGCTTCACGACGCCCCCTTGCCGTTGGCCTGCACCTGCTGGATCTGCACGTGATCGCCGTCCGCGATCGAATCGCTCGGGTTGATGATGATCTTGTCGTTGGCCTCGATCCCGCTTTCGATTTCGAGCGACTGGCCGAGGTCCTGTGCGATCACGATCTTGTGCAACTGCACGTTGCCCTTCGCATCGACCACCGCAACCCGCGGGCCTTCGGCGCGAAACAGCAGCGCGTTGCCCGGCACCATCAGCCGCGCGTGCGCCGCGGCCGGCACCGCGACCTGGACATAGGCGCCGGGCCGCAGCTTGTTGTCCGAATTCGGCAGCGTCACTTCGATCTGCAACGAACGGGTGGGCACGTCGATCGCGCCGGAAATGTGCGTGATCGTGCCGTGGAATGGCTGGCCCGGCAGTTCGGCCTGCGTCACCACCACCTTCTGCCCCACCGACACGTTTTGCGCATACGCCTGCGGCAACTGCACATAGACGCGCAGCGGGTCCGACTGCGCGAGCGCGAACAGCGCGCGGCTCGTGCCGCTGCCCGCATCGATCAGGTCGCCGACATCCACATTGCGTTGCGTGACCACGCCCGCGAACGGCGCGACGATGCGCTTGAACGATTCGAGTTGCTGCAGGCGCTTGACGTTGGCGTCGGCGGCGGCGAGATTGGCGACGTCCTGCGCGTAAGTGCTCTGCCGTTCGTCGAGTTCCTGTTGCGAGACCGCATCGCGCTGACGCAATTGTTGCCAGCGGTCGAGCGAGCTTTTGGCAAGGCCGAGGCTCGAACTGGTTTGCTGGCGCTGCGCCAATGCCTGCGCGAGTTCCTGATCGATTTCCGGCGTATCGAGATCGGCGAGCAGTTGGCCCTGCTTCACGCGCGTGCCGATATCGGCGTACCAGTGCAGCAGATAACCGGTGGAGCGCGCGTAGATCGGCGATTCGACGAAGCCGCGCAGCGTGCCCGGCAACAAGGTATTGCCGCCGCCTTCGGTTTGCGTCGGACTCACCACGTTCACATACTGCGTGGCGTTCTGCTTCGTGGTCTCCGCCACCGAACGGTTTTGCATCAGGTTCGCGATCACGGTGCGCAACGCCCCGACGGCCAGCAGTGCCAGCACGATCCAGACGGCGATCCTGGCGCGTTTCCATTCGCGATGGCGCGGCGGCAAGGCGTGGCCGCCTTCGGTCTCTCGCGCGGGAATCGCTAGCGATGCATGAGTTTTTTCGGTCATCTCAGTCAGCCATCTCAGTCAGCCGTCATTTAACTTTACGCGGGCTTGCTGGCGCCGCCGTGCCCGGGCGCGGGGCCGTCGTGGCCGCCGCCATGGGAACCCGTGTGGTTCGTGTCGTCATCGTCATGATCGTCGCGGTGGCGACGTGCGAGGCGCGTGTGAATCGCCGCGAACACCAGCGGCACGAAAAACAGCGTGGACACGGTGGCAAACAGCAAGCCGCCGATCACCGCGCGGCCGAGCGGCGCATTCTGCTCGGCGCCTTCGCCGAGACCGAGCGCCATCGGAATCATGCCGATGATCATCGCGAAGGCGGTCATCAGCACCGGCCTGATCCGGCTCGCACCGGCTTCGAGCGCTGCGGTCAGCGGCGGTGCGCCGGCGGAAAGCCGCTGGCGCGCGAACGACACCATCAGAATACTGTTGGCGGTGGCCACGCCCATGGTCATGATCGCGCCGGTCAAGGCCGGCACGCTCAGGTGCGTGCCGGTCAGGAACAGCATCCACACAATGCCCGCCAGCGCCGCGGGCAAGGCGCTGACGATGATCAGAGGATCGACCCACGACTGGAAATTCACCACGATCAACAGGTACACCAGCACGATGGCCGTCGCCACGCCGATGCCCAGACCGAAGAACGAACTGCGCATGGTCTGCACCTGGCCGCGCACGGTAATCTGACTGCCGCGCGGCAGCGACGCGCGCATGTTGTCCACCAGCTTGTCGACCTGATTCGCCACACTGCCCAGATCGCGCTTCTCGACGCTCACATACAGATCGATCACCGGCCTGATGTTGTAGTGGTTGACTTCCGCGAACTGTGTCTGCGGCGAGACCCGCACCAGGTTGCCGAGCAATTGCGTCGGGCCGTTGGCCGAACCCGACACCGGCGTGCGCAACAGCTCATCGATCGACGACACCTGATACTGCGGGGTTTGCACGGCCACACTGTATTCCACGCCGTTGCGGTTGTTGAACCAGAAACCCGGCGATGTTTGCGAACTGCCCGACAACGAAATGAGCACGTTTTGCGCCACGTTGCTCGCGCTCAGATTGAGTTGCTGCAGACGCGTGCGATCCATCTGAAGATTGATCGCGGGTTCATCCAGTTTCTGCTGGATGTGCGTGTCCACCGTGCCGGGAATCATGCGCACCTGTTTCAGCAGCTTGCGCGCGATGTCGAAGTTGCCCTCCTGATTCGCCCCGGAAATCTGCACGTCCACTGCGGCAGGCAGGCCGAAGTTCAGAATCTGCGTGACGATGTCGGCCGGCTGGAAGAAAAACTCGACGCCCGGAAAACGCTGCGGCAGGAGCGCGCGCAGTCTGTCCATGTAGATTTGCGTCGGCTTGTGGTCTTCATTGAGCGCCACCTGGATCTCGCCGTCAAGCGTGCCGATCGTGCCTGCGTTGCTGTACGAGAGGTTGATGCCGCTATACGGCAAACCGAGATTGTCGAGTATCGTGCCGAGTTCTTTCTCCGGCACGACCTCGCGAATCACTTTTTCGACTTCATCGGCAAGACGCGCGGTTTCCTCGATGCGGGTGCCAGTCGGCGCACGCATGTGCAGGCGAATGTCGCCGGCGTCCACACTCGGGAAGAAGTCTTCGCCGAGCACGAAAATCAGGCCCATCGAGACGACGCAAAAGCCGAGGAACATGCTGCCGAACATGCCACGGCGCACCAGCAAGCTGCTGAGAATCATGATGTAGCCGGCGCGCATGCGCTCGAAACCACGATCGAAGCGGTGATAGAGGCGCATGAACAGATTCGGCTTCGCGCCCTGCTTCGGCTTGTGCGCGTGACCCATCAGCAGCATCGCGAGAGTCGGCACCAGCGTACGCGACAGAACGTACGAAGCCAGCATCGCGAACACCACGGCTTCTGCGAGCGGCACGAACAGGTAACGCGCCACGCCGGTCAGGAAGAACATCGGCACGAACACGATACAGATACATAGCGTCGACACCAGCGCGGGAATCGCGATTTCGCCCGCGCCCTCGAGAATCGCATCGTGCAGATTCGTGCCCATATGCAGATGCCGTTCGATGTTCTCGATCGTCACCGTGGCATCGTCCACCAGAATCCCGACCGCCAGCGCGAGACCGCCGAGCGTCATGATGTTGATGGTCTGCCCGAGCGCGTGCAGCACGATCAGCGAGGACAAAATGGACAGCGGAATCGAGACCGCGATGATGCAGGTGCTGCGCCAGTTGCCGAGGAACAGCAGAATCATCGCGGCGGTCAGCGCGGCGGCGACCAGCGCCTCGCGCACCACGCCCTGCACCGCCGCTTTCACGAACAGCGACTGATCGAACAACGCGGTGATCTTCAGGTCCGGCGGCAACGCGGCTTGTGCGCCCGGCAGCAACCCCTTGAGCGTATTGACGATGGACAGCGTCGACGCACTGCCGTTCTTGAGCACGGACATCAGCACGCCGCGATGGCCGTCCTGCCGCACGACATTGGTCTGTGGCGAGTAGCCGTCACGCACGTGCGCAACCTCGCGCAGATACGTCGTCGCGCCGTTGAGCGTGCGCACCGGAATATCGTTGAGCCCTTCCACCGTGGCGGGCGAGCCGTTCATGTTGATCGTGTATTCCTTCGGCCCGATCTTCGCCGTGCCGGTCGGCAGAATCAGGTTTTGCGCGTTGAACGCGCTAACCACGTCGGAGGGCGTCAGCCCTTTGGCAAGCAACGCGCGCGTGTCGAGATCGACGGAGATCAACCGCGACTTGCCGCCATACGGATACGGCACGGCCGCGCCAGGAATGGTCACGAGTTGCGGACGCAGGAAGTTCAGCGCCGTGTCGTTGAGCGCCTGCTCGGAGAGCTTCGGGCTCGACAGGCCGAGCTGGATCACCGGAATACTGGAAGCGGAATAGCTGATCACCAGCGGCGGCGTGGCGCCTGGCGGCATCTGTTTGACCTGCGCCTGTTCGACGGCCACGATCTGCGCGATCGCGGTCTGGATGTTCGCATTCGGTTGCAGGAACACCTTCAGGATCGCGATGCCCGCGAGCGATTGCGATTCGATGTGCTCGATGTCGTTGACCGTGGTGGTCAGACCGCGCTCGTTCCCCGACGCGATGCGGTTGGCCATGTCTTCAGCCGACAAGCCCGTGTAGGTCCAGATGATGCTGACCACCGGAATATTGATTTCCGGCAGCACGTCGACCGGCGTGGTGAACAGCACGAATGGCGTCGCCAGCAAGATCAGAATGGCCATCACGATGAACGTGTATGGCCGTTTAAGCGCAACGTTGACGATCCACATGAAACGCGCCCGAATGAATGCAGGTAAGGGATGGGTGAATCTGCGCCTATGCTAGATCGGTGGCGCCAACGCCTGCATGGCGCCAAAATGGCGCAATTGTCAGGAAGCTCGATGTAAGGAAACGCGACTCTGAATGGCGTTACGGTTTGCCGAAAAGCAAACGTTTGATGAGCGAAGATAGCCGAGGTTGAGGCGTCGCTTCAAATCGATGCCGTACGCAAAAAAATTGCCGGTCAGCCTCAACGGTGACCGGCATCTTCATTGGATGCTGCCGGGTGATTACACCAGCCTTACTTGGCAAACAACGACGACATATCCGCAAACGCCTTGAATTCCAGCGCATTGCCCGACGGGTCGAGGAAGAACATGGTCGCCTGCTCGCCGACTTCGCCCTTGAAACGCACGTGCGGCTCGATGATGAAGTCGATGCCGGCGGCCGTCAGCTTGTCCGCGGCGGCCTGCCATTGCGCCATCGAGAGCACCGCGCCGAAGTGACGGACCGGCACGGCATCGCCGTCGACCTTGCTGGTCTGACGGTGGCCGATTTCCTCAGGCGCGAGGTGCGCGACGATCTGATGGCCGTAAAAATTGAAATCGACCCACGCGTCCGAGCTGCGCCCTTCCGGACAGCCCAGCAGTTCGCCGTAAAACTCCCGCGCGGCGGCAATGCTATGAACAGGGAACGCCAGATGGAACGGCGGCAAGACGGTGTCGGCAACGCTCATGATGGGGAAACTCGCTGATTGGAATTAGGTTGAACGTGCAGGCGCCAGGGGCCACACGCGTGAGGCAAAGTTTAACCATGACTAAAAATGGTGAATAACGATATATATTTGAGCTGACCATCACCATATTCGATCAAACAATCATGCTGAGCGAACTCAAAACCTTCATCGCCATCAGCCAGTACGGCACGTTTTCCGGCGCCGGCGCGCGCATCGGCCTGACGCAATCCGCCGTGAGCGCACAGATGCAGCGGCTCGAAGAGGAACTCGGTTTCGCGCTATTCGACCGCACGGGCCGCTCCGCCACGCTCAACGATGCCGGCCGCGAAACGCTCGCGCTCGCCGAGGAAATGATGACGCTCTACGCGCGGCTCTCCGAACGTGGCGCGGTCGCGGCTGAGAGCGGCATGCTGCGGGTGGGCGCGATTGCGTCGGCGCAAGTGTCGTTTCTCGCCGACGCGCTGGCGCGCTTTCGCGACGACCGCCCCGGCTGGCGTCTTCGCGTCGTGCCCGGCGTGTCGCTGGGCTTGCTGGGGCAAGTGGATTCCGGTGAACTGGATCTGGCCGTCATCATCAAACCGCCCTTCGCGCTGCCGTCCGAGCTCGAATGGCGCACGCTCGTCGCCGAGCCGTTCGTGCTGCTCGTGCCCAAGGCGCTCGCGCGCGGCAAAGGCGAGGCGCGATCCTGGCGCGAACTGCTGCGCAGCGAACCGTTTATCCGCTACGACCGTACCTCGTTCGGCGGCAGGCTGGTCGACCGGTTTCTGCGACGCTCGCGGCTGAACGTGCACGACGTGGTCGAACTGGACGAATTGCAAGGGATCGTGCAACTGGTCGCGCGCGGCATCGGCGTGGCGCTGATTCCAGATAGCGCGGGACTCGGCAAATGGCCCGCCAACGTCGTCGCGCTCGAACTCGGCGAGGCGACATTTCAGCGGGAGATCGGCCTCGTACTGCGTCCACGGCATAGCCGGCAGGCGGTGGCAGGCGCGCTCGCCGACTGCATCGGCGCGGCGGCGGGCACGTGAGCCGCCCGCGCGCAGGCATGATTGTCCTGTAGCCGGAACGGTCAACTGTATCTGTGCGGTTTGCCCGGCAGCACGCAGAATCCTCGTTCGCGCGACGCTTCGCGCCCTTTACCCGTGTGCGCACCGAGCGGCACGCGTTGCCCGCCGCCAAGGTCCAGCCCATGATCGCCAGCCCCTTCCTCACCGCCGATGTCCTGATCGCCTACAGCGCCTACTTCGTCGGTGCGGCGAGTCCGAGGCCGAGCAATCTCGCGATCATGTCACTGGCGATGAGCGCGGGCCGCCGCTGCGCATTGACCTTCGCGCTCGGCGTGATGTCGGGTTCGTTCTTCTGGGCGCTGCTGGCGTCGCTGGGTTTGTCGGCGATGCTCGCCACTTACTCCGAATGTCTGGTGGCGATCAGGATCGCCGGCGGGCTGTATCTGCTGTGGCTCGGCTTCAAATCCGCGCGCTGCGCGTTCCGTCCCAACGCGCTTCCA
Source organism: Paraburkholderia sp. FT54 (assembly GCF_031585635.1). Taxonomy (NCBI): domain Bacteria; kingdom Pseudomonadati; phylum Pseudomonadota; class Betaproteobacteria; order Burkholderiales; family Burkholderiaceae; genus Paraburkholderia; species Paraburkholderia sp. FT54. Next base: position 2,030,627 of record NZ_CP134196.1, read on the forward strand.
ACGGGCACGGCGCGCCAGGACGAATCGCTCAAGCGCCTTTATCTGCGCGGCCTGCTTCTGCATCTCACCAATCCGAAAGCGATTCTGGTGTGGCTGTCAATCGTCTCGCTCGCCATGTCGCCGGCCGGCGGTACCTCACACACCACGCCGGTGGTGCTCGGTTGCATGTGCATCGGCGTGTAGGTGTTCAGCAGCTACGCGGTATTGTTTTCGACCGCTTCCGCACGGCGCATCTACTCGGCGATCCGGCGTTGGCTCGATGGTTCGCTCGCGATCATGTTCGGCATTGCCGCCATCAAGCTGCTGGCTTCGAAAAGCTGAGCGCGCCTGGAGGTGCTCGCGGCTCTGCGATACTGTCGCCGTGACGATTGAAGCGGATACATGAATACGATGAGCGGCAGCAACGAAGTGAAGCCGGCGGCACAGCACTCGGCATGGCAGAAGCGGTTCTATCTGGCGGGCATCGCGGCGCTGGTGGCCGGTGTGATTCTGGCCGTGATCATCTACGCGAGCACGCCGCCGCCGGACAACGCCGTCTCCATGTATAGCGTGGCCGATCCGCGCTATCAGATGGAATTGCAGCGCATCGGCGGCAATGCGGCGGTGCTGATGGCGCAGCTTCATCAGTGGTTCGACGGCCTCTGGCACGGCACCGCGCTCGCTTATACGGTGGCCGTGCTGGGCGTCGTCGTCGCGGGAATATGCTTCTTTATCGGTTATTTCTTTGCCGACGACTAACTACGGCGCGAGAAGCTACGCGACACTCGCGCGCAAACCGGCGCTCACGTCGCCTCTTTCACATGCCGGTCGGGCTTCTCCACGCCGGCCGTGCGCAACGCCTCGTGCAAGGTGTTGAAAATGCAAGTTTCCTCGACGATCGGCGTGATGCCATGCCGGTCCATGTCCGAACGCAAATAGGGGTTCACGCGCGCAAACAGCACCTTGATGCCTTCGCTTTTCAACGTCTGGCACAGCTCGCCGATCGAGCGCGCAGCCGAATAGTCGATGTCGGTGATCGCGCTCGCGTCGATCACGAAACAGCGCACCTTGCTGGGGGCGAGGTCGATCAGGCGGCGCGTATCGTCGACAAAAAAGTGGTCGTTCGCGTAAAACAGATCGGCGCCGAAGCGGTAGACGATCAGGCCCGGCGCGGTCTGAATGCCGGGCACGGCGGGCACCGGAATCCAGACGCCGTCGTCGCCGGGGGAGAGAACCATGGTATGCGGACGGTAGCTGTGGCGCACGTGCCGCAGCAGCGAGAGCGCCACCGCCACCAGAATGCCGTGCTCGACGCCGATCAGCACCACCGCCGCCGCGGTGAACACGGCCAGCGCGAATTCGCCGGGACTTTCGCGGCGAATCGCAAACAAGGTCTTCAGATTGATCAGGCCAATGGCGATCGTGAACACGATGCTGGCAAGAATGCAGTGCGGCAGATACTGCAAAAAGCGGCTGAAAAACAGCAACACCGCGACCACCACCGCCGCGAAGACCAGCTGCGCGAACTGGCTGCGCGTGCCCGCGAGATCGGCCATGGCGGTTTGCGTCGGGCTGCCGTTCACCACGAAGGCGCCTGAGAACGCCGCCGCCGCGTTGGCCGCGGCGATGCCCAGCAGATCCGCGTTGGTGTCGACCGGTTCGTGATGACGCTCGGCGAACACGCGGCTCGCGGCGGCGCTTTGCGCGACGATCATCACAAAGCAGGAAGCCGCCACGGGCAGCAGATCGAGCATCTGCTGCCACGTCACGGACGGCAGGCGCAGCGGCGGCAAGCCGCCCGCGACCGGACCGAGCACAGCGATACCGTGGGCCGGGAAATGGTAGAGATCGCTCGCGGCGATGCCCGCCACAACCGCGATCAAGGGCACCGGCACGCGTGGCAGAAAGCGTTTGCACGTCAGAATGGCGACGACGACCAGCAGCGAAATCGCGAGCGTCGGCAGATGGATCTGCGCTGCTTCGCGCACCACCAGCACGAGCTGATCGACGCTGCGCGCGGCGTGCCCCGGCAAGCCGAACATGTCACCGAGCATCGCAATGCCGACCTGCACGCCGACGCCGGCGAGAAATCCGACCAACACGGTGCGCGACAGAAAGTCGGCGAGAAAGCCCAGTTTGAAAATCCGCGCGATGAACAGCAAGGCAGCGGTCTGCAAGGCGACCATCGCGGCGAGCGCGGCATATTCAGCGCTGGACGCCGGAGCCATGGTCGAGAGCCGGCTCGCGAAGATGGTGGCGGTGGCGGAGTCGGCCGCCACGACGAGATGCCGCGAGGCGCCGAACAACGCAAACGCGATCAGCGGCAGAAAGACCGTGTACAGGCCCGTCACGGCCGGCATGCCGGCAATCCGCGCATAGCCCAGCACTTGCGGAATATCCATCGACGCAAGCTGCACACCGGCCAACGCATCGCGCGCCGCCGCGGCACGGTTCAGAGGGAGGACGCCCTTCAGCACGCTGGCGCGCGCCGTGATATTCGCCAGAAAATCTTGCATACGCGATACCGCCCTAATCCAGGTTATCGCGCATCGTGCCGCGACTCGGCACTCAAAGGCAAGACTTCCAGCCAGATCGGCTCAAGAAAACACAACACTTCAGCGCACGCGCGAGCGGCGCGGCGCGAAACACCCGACCTGCTGATTCAACGCTTGAATTGTCCCGTCACCGGATCCACGTGCCGCGCGAAACCAAACAACGCGGCGATGCAGATCGGGCAGGCAATGAAGAACACGGCCAACATCTCGCACCCCGTAACACATTGTTGTGAGCAAGTCTAAGCGATCGGCCTGCCAAATGAATGAGGGAAATCTGCAAATCAGTGTGTCGTCGGCTACAACAATCTCATGCGAGTCCGCGATTCGTTCGTGTCGAGATATCAGCAAAACATGCGGCAGAAAACGCGGCGACGCGCCTCTTTTCCATGCTCCGCACGGTCTCCCCGTATAATCCCGCATGATCCGAATTCCGCTTCACCTGCCCTCGCAACCGGCTGCCTGTCGCCGCCGCGCCGTCCACCGCCCTTCGGCGGTCGCATGAAAACCCCGAAACGTCTGCTCCCGCTGGTCGAAGAAGGCCTGATCGACGAAGTCGTCTGCCAGTTGATGAGCGGCAAGGAAGCCACCGTCTACGTCGTGCGCAGCGGCGACGCCACGCGCTGCGCGAAGGTCTACAAGGACGCCAGGCAGCGCAGCTTCCGCCAGGCCGCGTCCTACCGCGAAGGCCGCAAGGTCAAGAACAGCCGCGAGCAACGCGCCATGGAAAAAGGCAGCCGCTACGGCCGCGAAGTGCAGGAACAAGCCTGGCAGAATGCCGAAGTCGACGCGCTATTCCAGCTCGCCAACGCGGGCGTGCGCGTGCCGCAGCCTTTCATCTGCACCGACGGCGTGTTGCTGATGGAGTTGGTGACCGACGCCGACGGCAATGTCGCGCCGCGTCTGAACGACGTCGAACTAAGCGAAGAACGTGCGCTCGACCTGCATGCGCGACTGGTGAACCAGGTGGTGCGCATGCTGTGCGCCGGCATGATTCACGGCGACCTGTCCGAATACAACATCCTGCTTGCTGCGGACGGCCCGGTCATCATCGACCTGCCGCAAGCGGTGAACGCCGCCGGCAATCTCGAAGCACCTGCCATGCTCGAGCGCGACGTGAACAACCTCGCGACCTATTTCGGCCGCTTCGCGCCGGCGCTGCTGGAGACCACCTACGGCAAGGAAATCTGGTCGCTCTACGAAGCGGGCGCGCTGCACGTCGACGCCGCGTTGACCGGCCGCGTCGAACTGGACACCACGCCGATCGATCTCGAAGCCGTGCTTCAGGAACTCGAAGATACGCGGCTCGACGAAGAAGCGCGCCTGCGCTACGAGCAGTCGCTGCGCAGCGGCACCTGAACCTCGGCCGCGAGCGGCAGCGGCAGCGGCAGCGGCAGGCAGCGCCTCGCGATGTCGCGCGATCCGGCTACGACATGCTGCTCAAGCGCGCGGCCGTGATCGCGGCGGCCGCCACGCCCGGCGCCGGCCCCACCGACTCGCGCATCGTCACGCTCACCGGAAACTCGCGGAAGATGTCCCACGTGGTCCGGTAGCACTGGTTGACCAGCCAGCGCACGGCGTTCTGCGTCAGTTCCGCAGTCGGAATATGCACCGAGGTGAGTCCTGGCGCGGCATACGCGGCCGAATAATCGTCGTCATAGCCGATCACCGAGACCTCGTCGGGAATGGCAATGCCCACCTGGTGAAAACGCGCCAACGCGCTCACGGCCATCGTATCGTTCGCGCAAAACACGCCCGTGAAGCGGCGCTTCGCGTCGAGCAGTTTCTGCGCGGCGGCGTAGCCGCCTTCGGGCGAGAAGTCCGATTCGATCAGCGTGACGTCGTCGCGCGCAATACCCTCGCGCGCCAGTTCGGCAAAGAAGCCTTCCATACGCGCCTGGTTATCCGACGCACTGAAAGGCCCGGAAATCACCGCGATGTGGCGGTGCCCATGATCGAGCAGCGTGCGTGCCGCCAGTTCACCACCCCGATGGTGGTCGGCGCAAAACGACGCCTCCGGCAACTGATCGAACGCGCGGTTCAGAAACACCATTTTCGGGTGCATGCGATGCAGCATGACCAGGTCTTCGTCGTGCAGATCGTGGCTGATCACCACCACGCCGTCGCAATCGCGGCCGATCAGAAAGCGCACCGCCTCGATGGCCTGCTCGCGCGGCGAGACTTCTCCGCAACCGGTCGCCACCACCACATGACGGCGCACTGCGCGCAATTCGGTATCGGTCTGCTTGAGAATCGTGCCGTAGTACGAGCCGAAGAAAGTCGGCACGAAAATGCCGACCATGCCAAGCGACTGCGTTGCCATGGCCCGGCCGATGGAAGACGGGCGAAAGTTCAGTTGCTCGATGGCCGCCTTCACGCGGGCGGCGGCATCGGCTGAGATGGGTCCTTTACCTGAAATGGCGCGTGAGGCGGTCGACATCCCCACGCCGGCCAGTGCCGCGACATCTTTGAGTGTTGCCACGCGGATCTCCGTCAAGCATGTTGTATTGTCAGTGACGCCGCGTGCCGGCGCTACAAACGCGCGCCGCCCGCTTCGTCGAACAGAGAGACATGTGTACTGTCGAACGAGAACGCCGCGGTATCCCCTATCGCCACCGGCGTCTTCGTCTGGTCGATCGACGCGACCTGCACTCCATGATAGTCGAGCCAGATGACGCGGTGGTTGCCCATCGGCTCCACCAGCGAAACTTTTGCGCGTTCGCTCGCGCCCTCGGCCAACCGCACGTCTTCGGCCCGCACGCCGAGCACGCATGGCAACGCGTTGGCCGGCGTGGTCTTGAACGGATACGTCGACACGTCGAGCCGCCAATGCTCCGTGCGGAAGTGGAGCGCGCCGTCGCGCGCTTCGAGCGTGCCCTTGAGCAGGTTCATCGCGGGCGTGCCCAGAAACGTCGCGACGAACAGGTTGTCGGGACGCGCGTAGACTTCGGCGGGCGTGCCGAACTGCTGGATCACGCCGCCGCGCATCACCGCCATGCGGGTAGCGAGCGTCATCGCCTCGACCTGATCGTGCGTGACGTAGATCATCGTCGCGCCCAGACGCTGATGCAGTTGTTTGAGTTCGCGGCGTAGTTCGGTGCGCAATTTGGCGTCGAGATTCGAGAGCGGTTCGTCGAACAGGAAGACATCGGCTTCGCGCACGATCGCCCGGCCGATCGCCACCCGCTGCCGTTGGCCGCCTGACAGCTGTGCCGGTTTGCGCTTGAGCAGCGGCGCGAGTTGCAACATCTCGGAAGCCCGCGCCACGCGCCGCGCGATCTCCGCTTTCGGTGTGCCGTTGATGCGCAAGGCAAACGACAGGTTGCGCTCCACGCTCATGGTCGGATAAAGCGCGTACGACTGGAACACCAGTGCAATGCGGCGGTCTTTCGGGTCGGCCCATGTCATGTCTTCGCCGGCAATCTCGATGCTGCCGTCGGTCACGTCGATCAAGCCGGCAATACTGTGCAGCAAGGTGGATTTGCCGCAGCCGGAGGGTCCGAGCAGCACGACGAATTCGCCGGCCCGCACGTCGAGATCGAGGTTCTCGATCACCGTGTTCGCCCCCAGCCGGATGGTCAGATTGCGTATGGCGACGTTGGCCGGATTCGTGAGACCCGCCGCGTCCGCCGCATCAGGACTGCTCGCTACGCCTGCCATATCGACAGCGTTTGCCGGATTAGCCACGTTTGTCATCGCCCTATCCCTTGACGGCGCCGGATGCAATGCCGCGCACGAACCAGCGGCCCGAAATGAAGTACACCGCAAGCGGCACCATGGAGGTCAGAATGGTCGCCGCCATATTGACGTTATAGAGGCGCTCGCCGGTCGTCGTATTGATGATGTTGTTCAGTTGCACCGTCATCGGCAGGTTTTTGGTGCCGGCGAACACGAGGCCGAGAATGAAGTCGTTCCAGATGCCCGTGACTTGCATGATGATGGCCACCACGATGATCGGTGTCGACATGGGCAGCATCAGTTGCACGAAGATACGCCAGAAGCCGCCGCCGTCGATGCGCGCCGCCTTGAACAACTCTTGCGGAATCGACACGTAGTAGTTGCGAAACAGCAGCGTCATCACCGGCATGCCGAAGATGGTGTGAATCACCACGATACCCGGCAGCGAACTGAACAGATGCACGCTCGCCAGCACGCGCACGAGCGGATAGACCATCACCTGCACGGGAATGAACGCACCCATGAGCAGCACGCCGAATAGCAGGGCGGCGCCGCGCGGCCGCCAGAACGACAGCGCATAGCCGTTCACCGCGCCGATCGCAATCGACAGAATCGTGCTCGGCACGACAATGCGCACCGAGTTCCAGAAACCGACCTGAATGCCGTTGCAATCGAGCCCGGTGCACGCGGACTGCCACGCGGCGCTCCACGCGCTGAGCGTGAAATGCGCGGGGAACGCCAGCAGATTGCCGAGGCGGATCTCGCTCATTGGCTTCACCGACGTGACGAGCATCACGTAGAGCGGCAGCAGAAAGAACAGCGCGGCCGTCAGCAGAAACGCGTAGACGCCGAGGCGCGCCGGGGTGAACGCGGTACGGCGGCGACGCTGCCGCGCGCGGCGCGGCGTACCGCCTTTCAACGGCGGACTGAGCGTGTTCATCACACCTCCTTTCGCACGGCGGCGCGGCTGCGGGAGTAGAAGAACGGCGCGAGAATCGCCAGCACGGTGGCCAGCAACACAATCGACGCCGCCGACGCGAGCCCGATATTCGCGCGCCCGAACAGATAGTCCATGATGAACTTCGCCGGCACTTCGCTCGCCGTGCCGGGGCCGCCTTGCGTCATCGCGACCACGGCGTCGTAGAGCTTCACGACCATCACGAACAGCAGCACGAAAGCGGTGGAGATCGACGGTCCGAGCATCGGCACGACGATGCTGGCATAGACACGCCAGCGCGGAATGCCGTCGATGCGCGCGGCCTTCCACAACTCGTCGTCGATGCCGCGCAAGCCCGCGAGCAACAACGCCATCACGAGACCCGAGGCCTGCCACACCGTCGCGATCACGATGGTGTAGATCACCCAGTCCTGATTGACGATCCAGTCGAAGCGCGCGTGCGCGAAACCGAGTTTGTGCAGCACGGCCTGCGCGCCCAGTTGCGGGTTCAGGATCCACTGCCAGACGAGCCCCGTTGCCACGAACGACATCGCATAGGGGTAGAGAAACACGGTGCGCAGCGCGCCCTCCGCGACCACGCGCTGATCGATGAAAATCGCCAGCAACAAACCGATCACCATGCACGCCACGATGAAGCACGCGCCGTAGATCACGATGTTTTGCAGCGACAGCAGCCAGCGGTCGTTATTGAACAGCCGCGCGTATTGCGTGAAGCCCGCGAAGTCGCCGGAAGGAAACGTGCGCGAATTGCTGAGCGACACGCGCGCCGTCCAGACCATCGTGCCGAGATACGCGAACACGACGGTCAGGACCATTGGCAGCAGCGCCAGCCACGCCGCGAACGGAACACGCCTTTTGAGCGGCTTTTTCATCCGCGCCTGGCGAGCCTTGGACGACCCGGCGGCCGGCAGCTTGAGCGCGTGCATGCGGCGCACCTAGCTCTTCAACGCGCTGGCGAACGCTTTCTGCGCGTCGTCGACCGACTGGTTCTTGTTCCAGAAGTTGGTGATGACGTCGATCAACGCGCCCTGAGTGTCAGGCGAGAGCAGCATTTCCGGATTCGGCAACTGACGCGACTTGTCCTTCATGATCGCAATGCCCTCCTTCGCGCAGATGTCGAGACTGCCGGCGTCCACGTCGGGACGAATCGGAATCGAGCCTTTCTTCGCGCTGAATGCGACTTGCGCGGCCGGCGAGGTCATCACCGTGGCCAGCAGATTTTGCGCCTTGATCGTGGTGGCGTTGTCCGTTTTCGGGAACACGAACACGTCGCCCGCGACCAGATACGGCGAATGCGGACCGAAACCGGGGAAACAGCCGAAGTCTTTGCCCGCGCTCTGGTTGGCCGCCGAGAATTCGCCCTTGGCCCAGTCGCCCATGATCTGCACGCCTGCTTTACCGGAAATCACCAGCGCGGTGGCGTCGTTCCAGTTGCGGCCGGGCGAGCCGCCATCGACGAAATCGTGCAGGCGCTTGAACGACGCCAGCACCTTCTTGAACGCGTCCGACTTCACGGCGTTCATGTCGCGGTCGCGGTACACCTTCATGTATAGATCGGCACCGCCCACGTCCGCCAGCACCGCGTCGAAGGTGATTTTCTCCTGCCAGGGCTGGCCGCCGAGCGCGAGCGGAATCACGCCCGTGGTTTTCAGCTTGCCGAGATCGGCGATGAACTCGTCATAGCTTTTCGGCTCGGCGGTGATACCTGCTTTCTGGAACACCGGCTTCGAGTAGAAGAACCATGCCGGCATATGAATATCGACGGGCGCGGCGTAGTAATGTCCCTTCACCTTGATGCTGTCGAGGATCGACTGCGGGAACACGCTGTTCCAGTTTTCCTTCGCTGCGACGTCGTCGACGTTGTTCAGCAGGCCCTGATCGATCAGGTCGTGAAACTGCTTGGACGTATTGAACTGTGCGGCCGTGGGTGGATCGCCACCCACGATCCGGTTGATCGCGGTGGAGCGCGCCTGATCGGCGCCGGCCACGGCATTGTCGACCCACTGGCCGCCGGCCTTGTTATACGCATCGGCAAACTGGCGAATCGCGGCCGACTCGCCGCCCGAGGTCCACCAGTGAATCACGTTGGCCTTCAAGGGCTCCGCCTGCGCGACGACGCCATACAACGCTAGTGTCGCAACCACGCCTCGCAAGACCGTTTTTTTGCTGTTCATTCCGTCTCCTCAAGATAGTCGCGCCAGGCCTGGCGCCCGTGCTTCCAAGTCGACATGCCAACCAGCTGCCATCCGCTATTCACCGCGTGCCTTGCGCTCCTTCAAGAATTTCGACACCAGCTCCGCACTGCGTTTGATCGTACGCTTCTGGCTAGCGTAGTCGACATGTACGATACCGAAGCGCCGCTCGTACCCGAAGGCCCATTCGAAGTTGTCCATCAGCGACCAGAGGAAATAGCCACGAATCTCCACGCCGGCTTTGATCGCCTCGTCGACCGCGGCGAGATGGCGCTTGAGAAACGAGATGCGCTGCGTGTCCTCTACACGGCCGTCGACCACCATGTCGTTCGAAGCCATGCCGTTTTCGGTGATGTAGATCGGCGGCAGGTTCGCGTACGTGGCCTTGAAGCCCGTCAGCAGATCGCGCAAGCCGTCCGGATACACTTCCCAACCCATCTGCGTGCGCTCCACGCCTTCGAGCGGCACGTCCCTGAAACCACGCGCGCCGTCGCTCGCGACATTCGTGCGGAAATAATAGTTGATGCCGAGGAAGTCCAGCGGCGCGGCAATGGTTTGCATGTCGCCGTCGAGCACCAGCGGTTCGGTGCCTGGCCACAACTCAAACAGATCTTCGGGGTAGCTGCCTTTGAGCAGCGGGTCGAGAATCCACGCGTTATGTTGCACCTCGAACAGATGCGCGGCACGCTGATCGGCGGCGCGTTCACTATTGGCCGTACCGCGTCCGATGTTGGCGACGATGCCCTTTTGCGAAGCCGGATCGTTGGCGCGCAGCACCGGCAACGCGAGACCGTGCGCCAGCAGCAGATGATGCATGGCCTGCGTGGCGTAACGTGCATCGGCAAGCCCCGGCGCGTGGTGGCCGTTGCCGTAGCCGAGATACGCCGAGCACCAGGGCTCGTTGAGCGTCGCCCACGCATCGACGCTGCCGGCCAGTTCGCGGCTCATCAGGCCGGCGTAGTCGGCGAAACGGTAAGCGGTATCGCGATTGAGCCAGCCGCCGCGATCTTCCAGATGCTGCGGCAAGTCCCAGTGATACAACGTGACGAAGGTCGTGATGCCCTTCTCTTTCAGCCGCGCCAGCAGGCGTTTGTAGAAGTCGAGGCCTGTGCGGTTCGGCGCGCCGGCCGCATCCATCACGCGCGGCCAGGCGATCGAGAGCCGATAGCCTTCGAGGCCGAGCCCGGCCAGCAGGTCGATGTCCGCTTCCCAGCGATGATAGTGATCGCAGGCCACCTCGCCGGTGTCGCCGGCCAGCACCTTGCCGGGCGTCGCCGAAAACGTGTCCCAGATGGACGGCAGGCGGCCGTCTTCGTTCACGGCGCCTTCGATCTGATACGAAGCCGTGGCCGCGCCGAGCAGAAAGTTCTTGCGCCACAGCGACGAGTCCGCGGGCGGGCTGAAAGGATCGGCGAGTGATTGGGAATGGGGAGAGAGAGCGTCGGATACAGCGGATGTGTCGTTTGCCACGGATTCTCCTGAGGTGGTTGAACCGGGTAGGTGGAAGCGCTTCCACATGACCAGCGAACGATAGCAGCGGCGGATTCGACGCAGCAATCAGGGTTTGTCTGGAGGGGCGCCGGCACGCGCGGCGCCGCCAGCGCGATGCAGCCTCATGGCTTCGACTTCAGATCGAACACACCGCCGTCATAGGCTTCGCAATAGGCTTTCCAATCCGCCACCACCTGCGCCTCGCACTGCGTCGCGATATCGACCAACGGCAACTGCCAGTCCTTGCGATTGCCGAACGCGATCAGATCGTCGGCGATCGACGACTTCTGCCGCCCACCGCTACGCAGATGCGCCCACGCGCTCAACTCGGCCATGCTATTGACCACCGCTTCGAGACGCGGCAGCTTGCCGTCCCAGTCGCTCAAGGCCACGCGGTCTTCCGAAGGCTGCAGGCTGCGCAGCACATACGAGCGCTGATTGAATTCGACCGCGTGCAGAAAGGCCTGCGACACGGCCTGATTGCGCCGCTGAATTTCGACGACGCGCTGCGCTTGCGTCTGCCACGTCGGCTGCGGCGTACTCAGGTGCGGCGTCACCGAAGAAGGCAGCGCCTCTTTCAGATCGATCAGATAGTTGCCGTCCGGCGAGCCCTTGCCTTCGACGAGGATCACGTAACGATCCACGCCGAGGCTCCCCGTGCCGGCAATCCGCCGTGCGACGTCGAGAATGCGGAAGAAGTCGGGATTGGGCTCGCCCGTGGCGAACTTCTGCATGAACTGTGTGATGGCGGCACGCTGCGCGTCGCTGACCGCCAGCGCTTTCTTGCCGTCCACCTTCAGCACACGTGTTTTGCCTTTGAGCGTGGTGCGCCGGTCCAGATGCACGACCCGCGTGCGGCTCGCGAGCGCGACGAACAGATCGCGCACCATGCCGGTCGCGGTTTCGCCTTCGATCCAGCGCGACTTGCCGTAGGCAAGCGCCGCGCCATACGCTTGCAGCGCGGTGTGGCAAAGCGCCAGCGCCTGCGCGCGGCTCAGTTTGAGATCGCTCGCGCCGACCAGCACGCTCGTTAAGAGACGCACCAGCTCGTAGAGATTCGGCGCGAGGCAGGCTTCGTCGAAGTCGTTGTTGTCGAAGTAGATCAGGCGATTATCGGCCTTGTAGCTGCCGAAATTTTCCAGATGCATGTCGCCGCAGATCCATACCGGCGGCGCATCGTCGAACACCTTGTCGCGCGGCAGACGTTCGTAAAACAGGTGGCACGTGCCGCGCAAAAACACGAACGGTGACGTGCGCATGGCCTTGTATTTCATCGCGAGCCGTTCGGGATCGCGACCGGCGTTGAAACTGGCGATGGTGCTGGCGATATCGAGCATGAATGTCCTTTGAATGTGAGGCTCAACGCAGCCTCAGCCATCGTTCAATGCGCGCGCATGGACTCCGCCAGCGCATGCAGATTGAGCGGCGTCACGCGAATCACGCCGCCGCGCGGACTGTCGATGTCGGCTGGCAGGAACACAATGGCTGCATCATAAGCGTCGCAGGCGAGGCGCGGATAGGTGCATGGCGCCGGTTGCCGCGCATGGGCTTCGGGCTAACGGCCGCTCATCCGGTAGCAACGGCCGGTCGCGCCCACCACGCGGGCGCGCGTCTAAGCCGTTTCCCGCGCGCCGAACTTCTTGCGATACGCACCGGGACTCGTCAATGCAATACGCCGAAAGTGCCGCCGCAACGATTCTTCGGAACTGAATCCCGCCAGTTCCGCGACGCGCGTCATCGGCAGCGGCGCCGGCGCTTCGAGCAGTTCGCGCGCGATGGCCACGCGTTCGCGCACGAGCCACTCATAAGGCGCCATGCCGGTGGCATCGTGAAACTGGCGCTGCAGCGTGCGCGGACTCATCGCCGCCCGCCCGGCGAGCGAGCGCAATGTATGCGGCAAGGCGGGATGACTGCGCACCCAGTCCATCAGTTTGGAGAGACGTCCGCTTTCGTCCTGCGGCATGGGACGCGGCACGAACTGCGCCTGGCCGCCCTCGCGATGCGGCGGCACCACGAGCCGCTGCGCGACCCGGTTCGCCACCGCGCTGCCGTGATCGCGCCGCACCAGATGCAGCAGCATGTCGAGCCCCGCCGCCGAGCCCGCGGAGGTGATGATCTGCCCTTCGTCGACATAGAGCGCGTCTGGCTGCACACGCAATTGCGGATAGCGCTGCTGCAATTTGCCGGCGTAACGCCAGTGCGTCGTGACGGTCTTGCCGTCGAGGACGCCCGCCGCAGCGAGAACGAACACGCCGGAGCAGATCGAACAGAGGCGCGCGCCGCGCGCGTAAGCGGCGCGGATCTTCCTCAGGAGCGGTTCGGGCGGCACTTCATCGGCATCGCGCCAGCCGGGAATGACGATGGTGTCGGCGCGCTCCAGCAGCTTGAGCGTGTAAGGCACCGCAAGAGTGATGCCGCCCGCCGCCCGGATCGGACCCGGCTCGCTTGCGCAGGCTGCGAAGCGATACCAGTCCACGCCGAGTTCAGGACGCTCGAGCGCGAACAGTTCGGTCACGCAGCCGAATTCGAAGGTGCAGAGCCGGTCGTAGGCGAGCGCGACGACGAGATGATTGTGCATGGCGCGATGTTACCGGAGATTGACGATTCCGCCACTTATCCCATGAGGCGCGCGACGCCACAATGAAGGCATCCGAATCGCGATCGCCAGACAATCCACCCACTACTCCTACCCGAACCTCACTTCACCATGCCGACCTTGAACGCCGTTACCGCCATTCCCGCCGCCGACAGCGCGGCCGCGCAAGCCCACTTCCAGGCCTCGCTGCAGTTCGAAACCGATTGCGCCGATGTCCACGACGCGCTCGCGACCGACGCGCCCGGCTTCGTGCTGCTGGACGTGCGCGGCCCCGCGCTGTTCGCGCAGGGCCACGTGCCGGGCGCGCTCAACCTGCCGCACGGCAAGATCGTGGCGTCGAAGCTCGCCGGCTATCCGCTGGAGACGCTCTTCGTCACGTACTGCGCGGGGCCGCACTGCAACGGCGCCGCACGCGGCGCGCTGCGCCTCGCTCAGTTGGGCCGGCCCGTCAAGCTGATGAGCGGCGGCGTCACCGGCTGGCTCGACGAAGGCTTCGCCCTCGCACAAGCAGCGCGCGCCGGCGAGACGGCCGAAGCCAATGGCTAACATACTGAAAATCAATTAAATAAAAGCCTCGAACTGTCGATAACATGTTCAGCCGCTTCCCTCCTGGCGGTTGGACTGAACATGCAGAGCTCATACAACCTTTGGCTGGTCACCATTTCATTCGTCGTGGCGGCGCTGGCGTCGTACACGGCGCTCGATCTGACCGGCCGCATTTTCCTGCTGGCGTCGCCCCGTCTGCGGCACGCCTGGCGGCTGGGCGGCGCCGCGGCGCTCGGCGTCGGCATCTGGTCGATGCACTTCATCGCCATGCTCGCCTTTTCGCTGCCGATTCCGCTCGGCTACGACTTCACGACGACAGCGGCGTCGCTCGCGCTCGCGATCGGCGCCTCCTATCTGGCCCTGTACGTCACGACTCATGAGCGGCTCACGGCGGGCCGCCTGCTGGCAGGCGGCGTGGTAATGGGACTCGGCATTGCCGGCATGCACTACACCGGCATGATGGCGATGCAAATGGCGCCGGGCATCCGCTATCAGCCGGCGTGGTTCGCGGGTTCGCTCGCGATCGCGATCGGCGCATCGACCGCCGCGCTGTGGATGGCCCGCGCGCTCAGCAACGACGACGCGCGCCACGTGGTGCGCAAGCGTCTGGCCGCGGCGCTGGTGATGGGCGTCGCGATCAGCGGCATGCACTACGCCGGCATGGCCGCCGCCGAGTTTGCGCCCGGCGCCATCTGCGGCGCGGCCAAAGGCGTGAACGCCACGTGGCTCGCGACCTCGGTGATCCTGCTCACCTTTGCCATTCTGATCGTCACGCTGATACTGTCGCGCTTCGATGCGCGCACCGCCTTTCTGATCGGCGCGGTGTCGAGGCTGAACAGCCAGATCCTACGGCTCGCCACGCTCGACACCCTGACCGGACTGCCGAACCGCAGCACGCTGAACGACCGCATCGAACGCGCGATCCTCAACGCGCGGCGGCAGCGCTCGCTGTTCGCGATCCTTTTCATGGACCTCGACGGCTTCAAGACCATCAACGATTCGCTCGGCCACTCGGCCGGCGACCAGGTCCTGACCGCGTTCGCGCAGCGCCTGCTGCTGTGCGTGCGCTCGAGCGACACCGTGGCGCGGCTGGGCGGCGACGAATTCGTGGTGTTGTCCGAGAACCTCGGCTCGCGCGAAGACGCCAGCGCGCTCGCCGAAGGCGTGCTCGAGCGCATGCGCCTCGGCGTGTGGACCGATTCACAGCCGCTGCAGGTGATGCCGAGCATCGGCATCGCCCTCTATCCGCACGACGGCGACACCGTCGAGACGTTGTTGAAGCACGCCGACGCGGCCATGTACGAGGCCAAACGCGCGGGCCGCAGCACCTATCGCTTCTTCGAACGCAGGATGAACGAGGCCGCCACGCGCACGCTGCAGATTCAGAACGCGTTGCACGACGCGCTCACCGCCGGCCATTTCTCGCTGCACTTCCAGCCGAAGTTTCACGGCAGCGGCAACTCGCTGGCAGGCGCCGAAGCGCTGATCCGCCTGCATCATCCGCAACTCGGCACACTGACGCCGCTCGAGTTCATTCCGATCGCCGAGCGCTCGGGACAGATCGTGCAGATCGGCTATTGGGTCGTGCGCGAAACGTGCCGGCACATTCGCCAGTGGGTTTCGCAAGGCCTGCCGTCGATGAAAGTAGCGATCAACCTCTCGCTGCGCCAGTTGCTGCAGCCAAAGCTCGTCGCGAGCATGCTCGAGATCGTCAAGGCCGAAGGCGTGGCCTGCGAGCAGATCATGTTCGAAATCACCGAAACCGTGGCCATGCAGGATGCGCCAAAAACCATCGAAATGATCCGCGAATTCCAGGCGAGCGGCTTCGAGATCGCGATCGACGACTTCGGCACCGGCTATTCGAGCCTCGCCTATCTGCAGCGTTTTCGCGTCAAGCAACTGAAGATCGACCGCTTCTTCACCAACGGCCTCGACGCGCACGGCCCGGAAGGCAGCGCGATCGTGTCGGCGATCATCGCGCTCGCGCACTCGCTGGAAATGGACGTGGTGGCCGAGGGCGTGGAAACCGAATCGCAACTCGACATGCTCAAGACGATGATGTGCGACGAGATGCAGGGTTTCCTGCTCGGCAAGCCGCTCAGCGCCGACGACTTCGGCGACCTGCTGCGGGAAAGAATGGTGGCCGCGTGAGCCTGACGCTCGTCTGACGGGCGCCGCGCCGCCTAGCCGGCCTTGCGCTCGTCGAATGCGCTATCGGCCACCGACACCAGATGCGGCGTCGCCGCCTGCGCCGCGTCGCGCTTGGTGAGCTTGCCGTCCACCGAGGCGCCGCAATCCATCCGCAACTGCTGGTAGCAGATGTTGCCGGTCACATGCGCGTTGCTCTGCAGCTCGACGAAATGATCGGCAATCACGTCGCCGACGATCCTGCCGTTGACCACCACGTCGTAGCCGTGCACGTTGCCTTCGATCGAGCCGCGGTCGCTCAGGACCAGCAGCGTCTGGCCGCCCGGCTCGCCGCTGACGTTGCCCTTCACATGGCCGTCCATGCGCAGGCCGTCGCTGAACTGCAGGTCGCCGGTGATCCGCACGTCGTGAGCGATCAGGGTGGCGAGCTTGGCCTGCTGGATGCCCACGGTTTTTTTCTTGTTGAACATAACGATTTCCTTGAAATGAGAAAAAGGGGCGTCGCGTCATGCCGGGCGCGGCGACGAGCCGGGGGGCGTGGCTGGTGCGGTTGCTGGTTTGCGGTGCTGGTTTGCGGGTTTGCCTGTTTCGCTTGGTTAGCGGCGCGGCGCTTTTTCGGCCACCGCCGCTGACCGGCCCTTGCTCTGGCCGCGCAAAAACTGCACTTCCGCATTGAGCCGTGCGACCTCGGCTGCCGCGCTGTCCGCCGCCGTCTGCACCGCGGCGCGCGCCGCCGACTCCTGCGCCAGGGCGAGCCGCGCGCGGGTCAACTCGGTCTGCTTCGTTGCTTCGTCGACGGGCGTTGGGGTGCATTGCTCCTGCGCCATATCGGCGCGCCTCGCCTGCCAGGCCGCGAACACCGCCGCGCCCGCGCAGGCGCACAACAGGCAGACCACGCCCCACACCGTCGCGCGAAAACGCAGCGAGCGCGCGGGTCGAAGCGTGTAGGCGCGATGGGTCAGACTGTCCGCGTCGCGCGAAAAATGTCGATCAACCATGAGGTGTGGGCGGAAAAAGCGCGAGATAGGCGAGCGGGTTGACCGGCGCGCCGTTGACGAGAACTTCGAAATGCAGATGCGGGCCGGTGGAGCGCCCGGTCGAGCCGACATCGGCGATGTATTGGCGCGGCAGCACCAGATCGCCGACATGCACGACAATGCGCGCCGCGTGGCCGTAGCGGGTCATGAGCCCGTTGCCATGATCGATTTCGACGGCGTCGCCGTAGCCCGATTTCTCGCCGGCGAAGACCACCCGGCCGCCCGCCGCCGCCAGAATCGGCGTGCCGGTTCTAGCCACCAGATCGAGGCCCGGATGAAAGCTCAAACGATGCGTGAAGGGATCCGTGCGGTTGCCGAACGGCGAGCCGAAGCGCGCGCCGTCGGCGGGCATGCGGCCGGGAAAGGCCGCGTATACGACGGCGTGATCGGCGGTCTGCCGCTCGAGCGCCGACAGGGTCGCGGCAATGCAATCGAGTTGCTGGCCGGTGCGCCCGGCATCGGCATGCCGGCCCAGTGACGGCGCGAGGTCGCTGCAGCGGCGCGGCGGCAAGGACGGGCCGCCCTCGCCTTCGCTGTCGGTGGCGGACGTATCGGTTTCGGACGCCGCAGACGCCGCACCCGGCGTGGCCGGCGCCACGGATGCGCGCAGCGCGGGCCGCGGCGTATTCAGGCGCGCTTCGAAATCGCGCAAGTCGCCGACCTGAGCCGTGAGGCGCGCGATGCGCGGCTCGATCTGCGCCACCGAGGCGTTCAGCTTGCCGAGTTGATCGATCGCATAGTCGTGCTCGACGCGGACCGCCGCCTGGTCGCCCGACCCGGTGCGCGCGGACCAGTGCGAGCCGATCACAAAGCCCGCCGCGAGCGCCAGCACTGCCGCGCCGCCCGCCGCGCTCAAGGCGAGCGCGAGCGCCGTGCGGCGCGTGACGAAGCTGACCGAACCGCTGGCAAGCCGACTGCCCGCATGAAACACGGAAGACATCAGCGGCGCCTCGCGCGCGATGGGCTCGCGTTGTGCGTCCGTACGGCTGCGGCGCAGCGCGGGTCCGCCACGGGCAGCGCTTTGAACGCGCCAGCCGTGCGACGTGTGCCGTGCGATGGCGAGCGGGACAGAAGATCGGCGAACAGGGCTAGCTGCATACGGCATCAACCGGATACAGACCGGTCGCGATAATGACAGAGGGCGCCGATTATCCCCTGGCATCACGAAGCATCATCTCAAATACAGGGAGATGAGGCGACGTGGCCCGCATGCCCTCTGTTTCGCCATGAGCGCCTGGCTCAAACCGAGGTTTCAGTCTCCTGCGACCCGCTCCGCTCCCGTTCAGCCAGCGCTTCCGGCCGTTCGATCAGGGCACCGCTGGCGCGCGTCATCGACATGCGCCGGCGCGGCTTGGCAAGTCCATCGCGAAAATGCTTGACTTCTGCCACAAGAAAACTAATATACGCACCGCGTACATCAACCCGCCATTCCCTCTGCCGACAGGTGCCCCATGAGCGTCCCGCAACAAGCCTTCCTACGCGATGCGATGCGTCGCCTGAACATGACGCGCGACACGTTCGCGAGCCGCATCGGCGTGTCGCGCCGCGCGCTCGACACGTGGCTGCTGCCGGACGACTCGCAGGAATCGCGGGCCATGCCGGAGATCGTCGAGCGCTTCGTGTCGGAAATCGTGGTCCACGGGGAGCCGGGCGAAAAATATACGCAAAGCGTAGACTCGCAGTCGCTTGCCAGCCAGATGCTGTTCGAGGGCAAGCCGCAGTTGCTGTCGGTGGATCAATTCTCGCGCGACTCGGTGGAGGCGCTGTTTCGCGTGGCCGACATCATGCAGCCGATCGCACGGCGCCGCAAAATCTCCCGCGTGCTGGAAGGCGCGGTACTCGGCAATCTGTTCTTCGAGGCCAGCACGCGCACCCGCGTGAGCTTCGGCGCCGCGTTCTGCCGGCTGGGCGGCTCGGTGTGCGACACCACCGGCTTCACGTTTTCGTCGATGGCCAAGGGCGAGTCGATCTACGACACCAGCCGCGTGATGAGCGGCTACGTGGACGCGCTGGTGATCCGCCATCCGGAGCAAGGCTCGGTGGCCGAATTCGCGCGCGCCACCAACGTGCCGGTGATCAACGGCGGTGACGGTCCGGGCGAACACCCGAGCCAGGCGCTGCTCGATCTGTACACGATTCAGCGCGAGTTCTCGCGCCTGGGCAAGATCGTCGACGGCGCGCATATCGCGCTGGTCGGCGACCTCAAATACGGGCGCACCGTGCACTCGCTGGTCAAGCTGCTGGCGCTGCACCGCGGCATCAAATTCACGCTGATCTCGCCGCCCATGCTTGAAATGCCGAGCTACATCATCGAGCAGATTTCGCGCAACGATCACGTGATCGAGCAGACCACCGATCTGACCGCCGGGCTGCGCGGCGCCGACGTGGTGTACGCCACGCGCATTCAGAAGGAGCGCTTCACCGACGAATCGTTCGAAGGCTACACGCCGGATTTCCAGATCAATCAGGCGCTGGTGGATAGCGTGTGCGGCGCCGATACGCTGATCATGCATCCGCTGCCGCGCGACAGCCGGCCGGGCGCAAACGATCTGAGCGTGGACCTGAATCACGATTCACGGCTGGCGATTTTCCGGCAAACCGACAACGGCATTCCGGTGCGGATGGCGATTTTCGCGGTGCTGCTGGGCGTCGAGAAACTGGTCCAGCATTCCATGCGCGATGCGGCGTGGCGCCCGCCCGCCTATCTCGGCCCGGACGATGCGGTGTTTCACGGCATCGATTGACGGATCAGTGGGCGGCGTGATGAAACCGCCCCGCAGCGCGCGGCACAGCCTCAGGCCGCGGCGCTCCCATTGCGCTTGAACGTCCCGGCGAAAAACAGCACCTGGTACTGCACGGCGTTGGCCCAGTACTTCCAGGTGTGGCCGCCGGGCCGCTCCGCGTAGTCGTGCGGCACGCCGAGTTCGACCAGCCGCTCATGCAGCGTCCGGTTCGATTGCACCAGCGAGTCGTTGACCCCGCAATCGATCGTGAGCGCGATATGCGCGTTGCTGAAATTGCGCGCGTTCTCGACGATCGCCTCGTTGTTCCAGAAGTCGGCATGCCGCATCGGATCGCCGAATACCTGGTCGATGCCCGGCTCATCTTCACAACCACGCGGATCCACCGCGCCGCTGATGCTGCCCGCGGCGCCGAACTCTTCCGGCCGGTCCAGCGCGATATGCAAGGCGCCGAAACCGCCCATGCTCAAGCCGGTAATGGCGCGCGCCTGGCGCGTCGCGATCGTGCGGAAATGCGCGTCGACGTAGCTCACCACCTCCGTGCCTACATAGGTTTCGTACCGGCTGTGCGGATCGACAGGACTGTCGATGTACCAGCTTTCGTGGCCACCGTCGGGCATCACGAGTATCACGTGATAGCGGTCGGCCAGCTTGCCGATCTGCGAATTCGAAGTCCAGTCGGTGTAGTCGCCGCCCGAGCCGTGCAGCAGATAGACGACGGGAAAACGATCAGCCGCTTTGCCGCGCGCATATTGATCGGGCAGCACGACCGTCGCTTCGAGCGACTTATGCATGGCCGCGCTCGGAATGGTGACGACCCGCGACTGAAACGCCCACGCAGGCGTCGTACAGAGCAGTGTAAGAATGAGCCAGAACGCACGAGCTTTATTCATGGTGTGTCGCTCTTCCCTTTCCAGGAGTCCGAAGAACACTTCCGGCATACGGCGGCAAAATTCTGTCGACGACTCTAGCAATGGCGACTTACAACCAAATTTCAGCGAAACATACGATCCCGTCAGCATGCAGCGGAACTTCGACTTTTCGCAATGCGACGCCACCGTCGTTTCATGCTTTCGAAGTCGATGTTCTGGCCATTGAAAATTAGCGCGGAGCCGCGACCGAAGTACGAAGTACGAAGTACGTGTAATCCGACGCACGTCAAGGTGCCTGCCATCGCTGCTCACAAGGGTCGCGCCTCAATAACCTCACCAAGGCGATTGCAGATTCATGTAATAGCCGTCCTGCACCACGCCGGCTATGATCAGGAAGCTGGCACTACGATCCGTCCAATTCAGTCACCGCGGTCCGGGGGTCGTGATGCGGGCAAAAGTTCTCCACAAGCGCGCCAGGCTAAACGTTCAGGCGTTGCGGCACTTCTTCATAGAAATCTCGCGCTCGTTTGGAAATCAACTGCGGCAGAAGTTCCAGAAGTTGATCGTGGTATGAACCAGGTTCTCAATGCGTAGTGCAGATTTGAAATTGTCCGGCGCTCAGCCCTGCAATCGTAGCCGCCATTCATGCTCACGGTGGTGTCCCGCAGGCCCATTCGGACCGACCGTGCGATGCGTACCGGTTGAGGCAAACGTCGCCCACCAATGGCGACTCGTTGGGAACACATTCATGAGATCAACGACGTGCGAACGCCGCGTCCGTGCGATGTACGCCATGGCGCGCGAGCTGGGTACGGCGCAGACGGCCGGGCAGATCATCGAGATCGGCACCCGATACGTCGCCGAAGGCTTCCAGGTCCGCGCCGCGATCCTCTTGCCCGACTGTGCGGAGAAGCTGCAGCAGAAGATCGAAGAGGCAACGCCCATCGCGATGTCCAACGAACGGGCGCTCGACCCGGACATCGCGCAGCGGGTCTACGACCAGCACAAAACTGTTGGACGCAGCATCGATCCGCTGCCTGTGACGGACGTGCTGTACTTGCCGCTGAAGGCGCCGATATGCACTCGCGGCGTGCTCGCGCTGGTCCCGGAGGAGGTCTGCGCACTAGCGAGTCCCGAGCAGCAGCGGACGCTCGATGCTTTCACCGCACAGATCGCCCTCGCGCTTGAACGGGTCCACTACATGGAGACTGCACAGGATGCACTTGTCAGCATGGCGTCGGAGCGGCTTCGCAATTCATTGCTGTCGGCAATCTCACATGACCTGCGCACACCGCTAACCGCAATCGTCGGGTTCGCGTCGATGCTTGCCCAACAGGATAAAGGGAGAAAGTCGGCAAGAGCGAACATGGGACTTGTCGACGCGATCTACGAGGAAGCGCTACGCATGACCGGCCTCGTCACCAACCTCCTCGAAATGACGCGACTCGAAGCCGGCGGCGTGCGCCTTAGCCGGCAGTGGCTGATGCTCGAAGAGGTGGTCGGCGCGGCGCTCGGCGCATGCCGGCGAATGCTAGGCAACCGTCCGGTGCAGGTGCAGGCGTCGCCGGAACTCCCGCTTCTGCAACTCGAAGCGGTACTGATGGAACGGCTCTTTGCGAATCTCCTTGAGAACGCCGCGAAGTACACGCCTCCGTGCACGCCACTTAAGATCAGCGCGACGACGGTCCATGAAGATGACCGGAAATACGTGAAGGTCTGTGTCGACGACAGCGGACCAGGGCTGCCGACGGGCATGGAGGCGCGCGTGTTCGACAAGTTCACGCGCGGCGAGAAAGAGTTCGCCAAGCCGGGAATAGGTCTCGGCCTCGCGATCTGCCGGGTGATCGTGGATGCACACGATGGGACCATCGGTGCCGAAAATCGTATCGATGGCAGCGGCGACGTGATCGGCGCACGCTTCTGGTTCACGTTGCCGGCAGACGAGGTCCCTCCGACCGGGGCGCCACCGTCCGAGCTATGAGCAAGCCGCTTGCGAGCAACGGCAACACCTCCTGCTCACGAGGCGTCAGCGATTGATAGAGCCCGGAGCGTGGCCGCATCCTCGACCTCCCTGTGAAAAATGCGTGCCCTGGCGAGTGCCGCATCGACCGCGCGGCACAATCGTGCGCGTCGCAGCGGTCCAGTCCATCGCCAACATCAGCTCATGTCCTTCACACGTAGAAAAGCGTTCGCCGCGACCAATAGACCCGCGTCATGTTCTCGAAGCGTCGCCTCCACTTCATCGAATGCCTCCTTCAACTCGCTTCGCCCCGCCTTCGTCGAATTTCCGCTACCGCGGATGAGTTCGGCCTCGTTTTTCAACCGTTTCACAAGCTTCGCCGCGCAGCGGCTGTCAAGGACCGCGGTTCGGACAAAGCCGTTGATCTGGCCTATCAGCGCGGACAGCGTCGCTTCGGTCGATTGATTCAAGCGCTCGTCCACGTCAGGAAGCGGTCGCTCTTTCATCTTGATTCTCCGGTTAGCACTGGGATTGAACGCACCGAGATACTGCGCCCCGGAATCGTTACGGCGGACACTGCGCCTGCGCAAGATCGTCAGACGGATTGCCAATTTCTTCGGAGGCGATGTTTCGATTTTCTGGGTCGGCTATTGCGCGCTTTGATCAAGCGCCACAGAAACAACATATATCGTTGCGCCCGTCCGAGACATTGCATATTTATGTAACCCGAATCATGTCAGTTCGACCGACCTTGCTCAACAAGCGTCCGGCGTGCCTCGCTGGATCGATACCAGATTCATGTAGTAGCCGTCTCTCGCCTCGCCAACTATCATCAAGTACCCGGTACTCTGAACCGTTCAATCCGATCACTGCGGCGTGGCGATTGCACTGCGGACCCAGATGTGGACGCGGACCTGATCGCCGTCCCGCGCGGGCAATTCACGGCAAACAATTAAACAATTTCTCCTGGAGAGATAGTATGGTTTCGAAAGTGCTAGTGGCTGTTCTTCTTGTTGCTTGCGCCGCTGTGACTGCGCAGGGAGCGGCGGCGCAGGTGGTGGGCCAGCAGCCGATAGGAATTACGGTGGTGGAAGCGGATGCTATCCTTGCGGGGTGGAGTGTCAAGCGTTCGATCCTACGCAAGCCTGTATTCAACGAGAATGCCGATAAAATAGGCACGGTCTACGATATCGTCGTCGCGCCGGACAAGTCGATTTCGTATGCCATCATCGACGCACAAGAATTCATCGGGATACCTCATCATGATGTGGCGGTTCCCGTCGATCAACTGAATTTCGTCGATGGCAAGCTTGTTTTGCCTGGGGCGACGCGTGACGCGCTCAAAGCAATGCCTGCGTTTCAATACGCGAGACTACCTGCGATACCGAAGCCACGAGATGTAAACCAGCATCAGTGATATCTACCAGCGTGGATGTCAGGCCGGAGAATAACTGCCCGAGGATCGGAAAGGCAGCACGGTTGCGCCATGGGTAATCCCGACCACCGGGGAGTTCCCGCTCCCGCAGCACATGCCCGAACCGCTGGAGTTGCAAGAACATGAAACTGTGGATCAGCAATCTGCCGCCCGACAAGAGCGACGAGGACGTCCGCGCGTTCGTGCGGAAATACACACAGGTCGAAATCGACGCAATGACTCGCATTGACGGCGATGGGTCACGCCCGGGCGTACTGATTGAAATCGGCGGAGCTACTCAGTTGATGCTATCAGGCATGCAAACGCGCTTGAACCAGATGTATTGGGATCAACATGAGCTGACCGTGCACATCATGTCTTTCTCGGACCAAGGCTAGGGGTCGGACGAAATGCGGTGTTCGCGCAACGTCGCAGAGAAGGTCGGCTTGGCGTCCCTTGACGAATTCGATCAAACTACTTTTCCAAAGGGAAAGACAATGCTTATCTTGAAGATCGCGCTGGCGGCGACGCTGACTGTGGCCGGCCCGCCTCTCCTCGCAGCCGCGTGTTTGTGGTGCACCGGCACGATTCGACGAGTGGCGATGACCGCCAGACGTGTCGATTGACAAGCGTCTTGTTCCGCAACGCACCCGCCCTAGCCAAGCCGGCGGACGTTTTTGCAGCGTCTTCGAAAATCCAATAGGTTGCCCTTCGAAGACTGCACCACTCCCACCATACCGCGCGCACAGCGGCTCGACGCATTGATTACCGCCAATCGACAGCGTCCCCCACAGCAACAGCCTAACGGCCGCGGCCTGCTGGCGCATGATCCCGTCAATCAGAGGCGGGTCGAGCAACGATTCGACAAACTCCTGCGACTGGCATCTGCCTGCGTTTTCATCTAACAATCCCGACGAATATAATTGTTCTGTCGACACAAACGCGCGCACTCTGGTCGGACTAGTGAGCAAAATGCAGCTCGAAACATCGTAGATAACCACGTTCGGTGCCCGGCGCTATTCTTTGTTGGACTCAATGACCCGGAGTAAATAATGCCCACGCCTCCGGTTCGAACCGTTGCCGTGATCGATGATGACCGACGCGTGCTGACGTCTCTGGCGAACCTGCTGGCCTCTGGCGGGTATGAAACACGAGTCTACGAATCTGCACTGGATTTTTTGTCCGATGACTACTCGGGTCTGGTATGCGTTGTTACCGACCTGGGAATGCGACCCATTGACGGCATGCAAGTGCTCGAGAGAGTAGCCCATTCTGGCGCAGCAGTGCCCGTCATCATTATCACAGGCAAACCGGGCGTGCATACGGAAGACTACTATCTGCAGAGAGGCGCATTGGGATTCTTCACCAAGCCCATCGACGGGGAAGCGCTGCTGGACCTGCTGAATAGCATCGCTTGAACTTGTTGGTATTTAAAGTAAGCCGTGAGTTGAACAAGACAATTGCAGACGTATTGCTCACGCTTGCAATTGAAATATTGGCGCCCCGTCGATGACAAGGCCGTCTCGTCGTCTTGCCGCTCGAAGTTATCGGTATCGACAACCGGAATCGGGCGGGCGGAAGCTTGTTCCAGAAAAGCGCTTTTGCCTCTCCGCCTTTTGACCAGACTTCGCGCCGGTATCTTTTTCGCCGAAGCGACCGCCGCAGCACTTGACCCCATCCCAGTGGCAGTCAGCGCCGCATGAGCGCCGATGGCGCCGCGGTCGCCGAGGTGTATCCTCATGAAATGCCTGCTCCTGCAGCGTTGGTGATCGCGGAGATGCCGTGTTGCAAATCGCTTTCTCGAGCGTACCGTGCCCGGATTATGCGGACAAATGTATCGTCCAACCCAATGACGGGCAGCAGCCTGTCAGCAGCGTGCGGTAGATGAAAACCTACATATGGTTCCGGCGCCGATGGGCAACAGACACCAGATTTTGTGGGACGATGGCGAGCGCGTCTTCTGTCGAGGGCGGCGCCCGGGTGGGGGCGGCCACAGCGTCCTGCTTGCGCGGCCCGCCGCCGACCATCCGCTACCCGCCAGCCTTGATCGCCTCGCTCACGAGTTTGGCCTGAAGGACGAACTCGATGGTGCATGGGCGGTGCGGCCGCTGGAGCTGGTCTGCGAGGGCGGCCGGACCCTGCTGGTGCTCGAGGACCCTGGCGGCGAGCCGCTCGCGCGGTTGCTCGGCGCGCCAATGGAGACAGGAAATTTTTTGCGCCTTGCCGTCAGCATCTCTGCGGTACTGGGCAAGCTCCACCAGCGCAGCCTCGTCCATAGGGATCTCAAACCCACCCATATTCTGGTGAACTGCGCTGACGGACAGGCGCGGCTCACGGGTTTCGGCCTCGCCTCGCGGCTGCCGCGTGAGCGACAGGCGCCCGAGCCGCCCGAGACTATCGCCGGCACGCTCGCCTACATGGCGCCCGAGCAGACCGGGCGGATGAATCGCTCAATCGATTCGCGCAGCGACCTCTATGCGTTCGGCGTCACGCTCTACCAGATGCTGACTGGCGCGCTGCCGTTTACGGCCTCCGCCCCGATGGAATGGGTGCATTGCCATATCGCGAGAGAGGCGGTGCCACCGTACGAGCGTGTGGCCCACCTGGCACCGGTCCTCTCCGCGATCGTGATGAAACTGCTCGCCAAGACCGCGGAGGAGCGCTATCAGACCGCGGCAGGCGTTGAAGCGGACCTGCGACGCTGTCTTGCGTTATGGGAAACCGACCGACGCATTGACGAATTCGCACCCGGCGAGCACGACACGCCGGACCAGTTGATGATTCCCGAGAAACTGTACGGGCGGTCGTGTGAGGTCGAGACATTGCTTGACGCCCTCCGGCGCGTCGTCGAAAGGGGAGCGCCGGAACTGGTGCTGGTCTCCGGGTATTCCGGCATCGGCAAGTCGTCCGTCGTCAACGAATTGCAGCAGATGCTGGTGCCCTCGCGCGCGCTCTTCGCCTCCGGCAAATTCGACCAGTACAAACGTGACATCCCCTATTCGACGCTGGCGCAAGCCTTCCGGAGTCTGTTGCGGCCGCTGCTTGGCAAAAGCGAGGCGGAGCTTGCGGCCTGGCGCGACGCTCTTCGCGAAGCGCTGGGACCGAATGCCGGACTCATTGTGGATCTCGTTCCTGAAGTGGGCCACATCATCGGACAGCCCGCGCCGGTGCCCGAGTTGCCTCCACAAGACGCGCAGCGCCGGTTCCAGCTCACGTTCCGGCGGTTCATCGAAGTATTCGCCCGGCCAGAACATCCGCTGGTGCTTTTCCTCGACGATCTGCAATGGCTCGATGTGGCGACGCTCGACCTGATGGAGGACCTGTTGACCCGGTCCCATCCGCGCAACCTCGTGCTGATCGGCGCCTATCGCGACAACGAAGTCACGGCCACGCATCCGTTGATGCGCAAGCTCGACGCCATCAAGGCCGCCGGCGGCAAGGTGGCGGAGATCACGCTCGCGCCGCTTGCCGGGGAGCATCTCGAACAGTTGATCGCAGATGCGCTTCGTTGCAAGCGGGACAGGGTCGCACCGCTAGCGCGCCTCGTGCATGACAAGACCGCCGGAAATCCGTTCTTCGCGATTCAGTTCATTTCTTCTCTCGCCGAAGAGGGGATGCTGATCTTCGATCATGATGCGGCGTGCTGGTCCTGGGACCTCGATCGCATCCACACGAAGGGCTATACCGACAACGTGGCGGACCTCATGGTCGGCAAGCTGAACCGCCTGCCCGCTGAAACGCAGCAAGGCCTGCAGCTGCTTGCGTGCATGGGGAGCAGCGCCGAGCTTGCCCTGCTGGAAAGCTTGTCCGAGCGCCCGGCAGACGAAATCCGCGAGCAGCTTTGGAAGGCGATACGACCGGGTCTCATCTCCTGTACGGAACATGCGTGCAGCTTCATTCACGACCGGGTTCAGGAGGCGGCCTACTCGTTGATTCCGGAGGAAGCGCGTGCGCAGATCCATCGCCGGATAGGCAGGCTGCTTGTGGAATGCACCCCGCCGGGAAGGCTGCCGGAGATGATCTTCGAAATCGTCAACCAGCTCAACCGCGGCGCCCACCTCATCACGTCACAGGACGAGCGCGAGCAGCTCGCCGAGCTGAACCTGATCGCCGGCAAGCGAGCGAAAGCCGCGTCCGCCTACGCCTCGGCGCTGAGTTATCTGCGTGCCGGCACGGCGCTGATGTGGGAGGATGCGTGGGAGCGTCGGCAGGAGCTTGCCTTCGCACTGGAACTGCATGGGGCCGACTGCGAGCTCTGGATGGGCGCACTGCCGTCCGTGGAGGAACGCCTCGCGGCGCTTGCCACACGCGCTGTCGACACGATCCAACGAGCGGCCGTCGCGAGCCGGCGCGTGGATCTTTACACGATGCTCGGCGCTGGCGATCGTGCGGTCGCGGTGGGTCTGAAATACCTCCGGCATGTGGGCATCGATTGGGCAGCCCATCCCACCCAGCAGGAAGCGCATCGCGAGTACGAGCGAATCTGGTCCCAGCTCGGAAGCCGGCCAATCGAGGAAATCATCGACCTGCCGCTGATGGAGGATCCGGAGTCTCTCGCGACGCTCGACGTGCTCGCCACCCTGGGAGCGACGCTATACATCGACGAGAATCTGTACGCACTCACCATCTGCAGGGCGGTGAATCTCAGCCTCGCGCGTGGCAACAGCGACGCCGCACCTGCGCGTTACGTCGCGGTCGGGCTTATCGCCGGCGACTGCTTCGGCCATTACGACGCCGGTTATCGACTTGGAAAGATGGCTTGCGATCTGACCGAACGTCGTGGATTGAAGCGCCTGGGAGGAAAAACCTATCTGGTCTTCGCGCTCCTGGTGCCGTGGACACGACCGCTCCGTGAGGCTGTCGATCCGGCTCGACGTGCCTTTCAGATGGCGAACGAGCAATGCGACCCAACGTACGCTGCATACGCCTGTCGCACTATGAGTTCCATTCTGTTCGCGTCAGGTGATCCACTCGATCGGATTGAGCGTGAAGCCGAGCACGGATTGGAGTTTGCGCGCACGGTCCGGTTCGGATTCGTGGCCGACATGATCTCCGCTCCGCTCGCGCTTATCCGCGCACTCCGTGGCGAAACAGCGAAATTTGGTTCGCTCGACGACGGCCCGTTCACGGAGCGCGCATTTGAGGCGCGCCTCACCGGCCATCCGGCTCTGGCCATGCCCGAATGTTTCTACTGGATCCGCAAGCTGCAGGCGAGATTCTTCGCTGGCGAATACGCATCGGCTGTCGATGCCGCGGAAAGGGCGGAAAGATACTATTCAACGTCAGCGTCGCTTTCCTTCATGCTGGTGGAGAGGGTGGAATACCATTTCTATGCCGCTCTCACGCGTGCCGCATGCTGCGAGCCCCTCGGTCCCGATCGGTATGCAAAGCATCGGGAGGAGCTGTTGGCACACGAACGGCAACTCCGGGCATGGGCTGAAAACTGCCCACAGAACTTCGAGGATCGCGCGGCGCTGGTCGGCGCGGAGATCGCGCGCATCGAGGGGCGCCTGCCCGACGCAATGGATCTGTACGAGCAAGCGATTCGCTCCGCGCGTTCGAATGGCTTCGTTCAGAACGAGGCGCTGTCCTACGAACTGGCTGCCCGCTGCTACGCGGCACGCGGCCTTGAGGAGATTGCGCAGTTCTATCTGGGAAACGCACGGCGTGCCTATCTGCGGTGGGGAGCCTTCGGGAAGGTACGACAGCTCGATCAGCTTTATCCCGCGTTAAGGCAGGACGACCGTGCCCCGGGCTCCGCCGGCATGATCGACGCGCCGGTCGAACATCTGGATCTGGCCACTGTGATCAAGGTGTCGCAGGCGATGTCGGGCGAGCTTGTCCCGGAAAAGCTCATCGAATCGCTGTTGCGCACGGCCATCGAACACGCCGGCGCGGACCGTGGGCTGCTGATTCTCCCGCGAGACAGCGAATTCCTGATTCAGGCGCAAGCGCAGACTTGCGGCAGCTCCATTTCGGTCAGCCTGCGCGACACGCCAGTTTCCGCGGACGAGCTTCCCGAGTCGGTGATCCGCTACGTCGCGCGTACCCGGGAGATCGTGATGCTCGACGATACTTCAATGCCGAATCCTCATTCCACCGATCAGTACATCGCTGCACAGGGTGTGCGGTCGATACTCTGCCTGCCGTTGATGAAGCAGGGCGCACTGGTTGCGCTGCTGTACCTGGAAAACAGGCTCGTTTCAGGCGTTTTTACGCCAGGCAGGATTGCTGTCCTGAAGGTGATTGCTTCCCAGGCGGCGATTTCGCTCGAAAACAGCAGTCTGTACCGCGACCTCCGGGAACGCGAAGCGCAAGTTCGCCGTCTGGTCGACGCCAACATTATCGGAATCATGATCTGGGACCGGAAAGGCCGGATTCTCGAGGCCAATGACGCGTTCCTGCGCATAGTCGGGTACCAGCGCGAGGATCTCATCTCGGGTCGCTTGCGGTGGACCGATCTGACACCTCGCGAATCGCTAGCCCATGAACTCGAGCAAACCATGCCGCAGCTCGACGCGACAGGCAGCTTGCAACCTTTCGAAAAGGAGTATTTCCACAAAAATGGCAGCCTGGTGCCGGTACTGATCGGTGTGGCCGCTTTTGACGAGAGCTGCGAACGCGGTGTGGCCTTCGTCATCGACATGTCCGAGCGCAAGCGCGCGGAGGCGGAACTGCGGCGCAGCCGCCAGTACCTGGCGGAGGCGCAGAAGGTCAGCCACACCGGAAGCTGGGCATGGAGCGCCCTTTCAAATGCCGTACTGTACTGGTCGGACGAGTGCTATCGCGTCCACGGTCTCGACCCTGCGAAAGGCCTGCCTTCGTTCGAGCAGGTAGCGGAGCAACTTTGCCCGGATGACCGCGCCCCAACCGTGGAAAGCTTCATGCAGGCCGTGCGCGACGGTACCGACATGGAAGTCGAGTACCGGCTCAGGAACTTCGATGCCGGAGTGATAACCCTCCGTACCGTGGGACATCCGATTCTGGACCGCTCAGGCCAGGTGATCGAGTACATCGGCACCACGATCGATGTCACGGAGCAGAAGCGTGCTGAGCAGGAGCGCGAGGAACATCTATGGTTCCTGGAGTGCATGGACCGCATCAACCGCGCGATGCAGCGAACGAACGATGTCGAGGGCATGATGCGCGGCGTGCTTGAGGAGGCACGGGCGATGTTCAATTGCGATCGGGCCTGGCTGGTCTATCCGTGCGATCCCGATGCGCCGACGTGTCGCGCAGTGATGGAGCACACGCATCCGGACTATCCGGGCGCCTTCGCGCTCGACCAGGAACTCCCGATGGACTCCGTGACGGCGCAATCCCTGCGCATCATGCTGCACACCCCAAGGGCGGTGGTAGATCCAGGCATCGCGCCGGAGGTTCGCGAGCGGTTCAACATCGTGTCGACGATTGCCATCGCGGTTCGTCCGAGGGGCGACAGGCCGTACCTGTTCGGCTTGCATCAGTGCTCGCATCCGCGCTCCTGGACCTGCGTGGAGCAACGGCTCTTCGAGGAGATCGGCAGACGCCTGGAAGATGCGCTGACGAGCGCGCTCGCGCACCGCAACCTGCTCGCCAGCGAGGATGCGCTGCGACATGCCCGGGAAAAGCTTGCCCAGGCTTCACAGATGGCGACTGTCGCCGAGCTGTCCGCGTCCATCGCCCACGAAATCAACCAGCCGCTGCAGTCCGTTGTGGCCCATGGACAGGCGTGCCGGCGCTGGCTCGCCGCAACGCCGCCCAACATCGACAACGCCCGACTCAGCGCTGAAGCCATCGTCCGTGACGGATATGCCACGGCGAACGTGATAAGCCGTATTCGCGCGCTGTTCAGTCGCACGGCTCCTGAAAAGGCCGATCTTGACATCAACAAGCTGATCCTTCAGGTCTGCACGCTGATGGATAACGAAATCCACGGAAATCTGATTCTGCTCGAGACCCAGCTAACCGAAGACGTGACGATGATCAGAGCCGACGCAGTGCAGATTCAGCAGGTAATCGTCAACCTCGTGCGCAACGCCATCGAGGCGATGTCGGCAACGATGGAACGACCGAGGCCGCTAGTGATCCGCTCCCGGCGCGACGGAGACAACGTGGTGGTCGACGTTCAGGACGAAGGCGTGGGGCTCACGAATCTGGCGACGATATTCGAGCCATTTACCACCACAAAGTCAACGGGCATGGGCATGGGCCTCGCGATCTGTCGGTCGATTGTCGAAGCACACGCCGGCCTCATTTGGGTCGCGCGCAATGAAGTCCGGGGCGTAACCTTCAGCTTCAGCCTTCCGATTGCGACTTCGGATGCGACGCGAAACCAGCGGACCAGCCTGCCTACGTCGTCGTCCACCTCTGACGATCAAATAAGTCTTTGACGCGCATCTTGGCTTTACGCCGAGGCCATTTACCACACGCGACTCGCTCGCCTGGGATGTGGTGCAATTCCAGCGCGTGGGCGCCGTTACTCTTGAGCTTTTGACGACTACCGAAGTTCTGCGAACTTTGCGCAGGTACTGCATGTAGCGCCGCTGCTCCTCTAAATCGCATCGTCGAATCGACGATCGTTCTTACCGCATGCCGCGATCCGCTGTCCCCCTCTGTCTTTTCCGCAGCTGCTTCTGAAACGACGAAAGACCCAGTGCGCCAAGACACGCGGCCTTGAGAAGGCATTCCACGGTCGATATCGCTGCAATTTCGACGGATTCCGTATAGACGAACGGCAGTGAGGGCGCGATGGCGAGTACACTCATCCCGCAACCGAAAGCAAAGATCGCACGCGCGACTCGTACCCGGGCAATAGCGGTAATACCCGTTAGGATCACTATAAATTTCGAAACAGCAAGCGCGAGCACCCACGTGTGCGAATCAAATGCGCCAATTTCCAAGGGCGTTTCGACCAACGACCAACCGCATACGACAATTATGGTGATCTTCGTTATGCGATCGAGTGTGATTCTCGTTGGGTTGTAGTGGACTTCAATCCAGTCCCGCTCGGATGGAAATTCGGATTCCACCATGTCGGCTGTGGGAAAGACTGCTTCTTCTTTGCTCACCGCTGCTCCCGCCTTCCCGCTGTTTGTTGAAAGCACTCACGACATGAGACCACGACAGACGGCACCGGTCGGCTATTGAACCCACCACAACTCTGCGTCTAATCAGGATGGGACAGAAATGAAGCATTGTCTATTACGCATTCCTGTTATGGGTGGTGTTCAAGACTCACGGGTCCGCGGATCCACGGAAACTGTCGCCGTGCGAGTTCACCGGACTGAGACGATCGAGGCAGAAGCGAGCCCGGGTCGTTCATTCGAGCCGTCACCTCCGGTTTCGCGCGCACCGCGATCCGGCACATCGATCGCTGCGGGAGTACATCGCGAATTCGGTGTGAAATCGCCGTGGCTCAGCGAAAAACATCTCGCCCCGCCACTCCCGTCGGGCAATTACGCTTTGCCGTTGGCGCCGCCTATCGCATTGAGTTCCGCGCACACTTCGGCGGACAATTTCAATTGCGACGCCTGCAGATTTTCACGCAGATGCCCGAGCGTCGACGTGCCGGGGATCAGCAGAATGTTAGGTGCCCGATGCAACAGCCACGCGAGTGCCACCTGCATCGGCGTCGCGCCGAGTGTTTGCGCGATGCTGGACAGCGCCGACGACTGAATCGGCGTGAAGCCGCCCAATGGGAAGAACGGCACATACGCAATCCCCTTCTCTGCGAGTTCGCCAATTAGCGCGTCGTCCTCGCGGTGAACCAGGTTGTAATGGTTCTGCACGCAGACGATCTCCGCGATGCGCTGCGCTTCCGCAATCTGCGTCGCGGTCGCGTTGCTCAAGCCGATGTGGCGCACGAGTCCGCGGCGTTGAAGCTCGGCGAGCGCCGTGACCTGCTTTTCGATCGATCCTTCAGCGGGCGCGTGCACGTCGCCCATCATCCTCATGTTGACGATCTCCAGCACATCGAGGCCGAGATTGCGCAGATTGTCGTGCACGCCACGCTCGATATCGTCCGGTTCGAGCGCCGGCAGCCACGCACCGTCGCTGCCACGCACCGCGCCCACCTTGGTGACGATCACGAGGTCGTCGGGATAAGGATGCAGCGCTTCGCGGATCAACTGGTTGGTAATGTGCGGCCCGTAAAAGTCGCTCGTATCGATGTGATTGACGCCTGCCGCCACCGCCTCGCGCAGCACGGCGATTGCGGCGTCGCGGTCCTTCGGCGCCCCGAACACGCCGGGGCCGGCGAGTTGCATGGCGCCGTAGCCCATGCGGCGCACGGGATGGCCGGCCAGCGGGAAGATGTCCGTGGTGGTGAGATTCGACATGACACGCTCCTTGGTGAGTGGTTGAGCGCAAGTATGGACGTGGTTGCGTTGTTAAATAAAGCCGTCTAACGTGTACGGGTTGTTTATTAATGTGCACAATCGCCATGGAATTGAACGATCTCGCTGCATTCGTTTCGGTCGCCCGCGCAGGCGGCTTCCGCGACGCGGCGCGAACCAGCGGCGTGTCGGCGTCGAGTCTGAGCATCGCCGTGCGCCGTCTCGAGGCGAAGCTCGGTCTGCGCCTGCTCAACCGCACCACGCGCAGTGTCGCGCCGACCGAAGCCGGCTTGCGTCTCATCGAGAAGCTGACGCCGCTCTTCAGCGAGATGGAAGCGGCGCTGGATGTGCTGAACGTGTTCAGGGACAAGCCGGCCGGCACGCTCAAACTCAATGTACCGTCGAGCGCCGCCCGGATCGTCTTGCCGGGCATCATCGCCGCATTCCTGAAGACGTATCCCGACATACGCGTCGAAGTCGTGGTCGAGGATGGTTTCGTCGACGTGCTGTCGATCGGCTGCGACGCCGGCATTCGCTATGACGAGCGGCTCGAGCAGGACATGATCGCGCTTCCGATCGGACCGCGCGTGCAACGCTTCGCGACCGCCGCGGCGCCGGGCTATCTCGACGCGCACGGCCGTCCCGACCATCCCAGCGAATTACTTTCGCATGCATGCCTGCGCGGCCAGTTCGCCGGTGGCGCCATGCCGATCTGGTACTTCGAACGCGACGGCGAAGTGTTGCAACTGAATCCATCGGGACCGCTGCTGGTGCGGCCCGGCGCGGCGATCGACCTCGCGGTCAGCGCGGCCGTCGCAGGCGTTGGGGTGGTGCATCTGTTCGAGGACATGCTTCGCCCGCATCTCGACAGTGGCGCATTGGAGCCGATTCTGGAGCCGTGGTGGCAGCGTTTTTCCGGCCCGTTTCTATACTACCCGGGGCGTCGTCATTTACCGGCGCCGTTGCGCGCGTTCGTCGATTTTTTGAAAGCGCTGAATGCAGCCTGATACGAGCCGCGAGAGAAATTCGCGGAGGGCGATATTGCCGATCATCAAGGAGGCGACACGCACGATTCGGAAGAAACTGCCCATTGCAGCGAATCCATCAACAGCTAATGCCGTTGCCGGCACAGTTTCGCAACCGTCGTCAAAAAGAGCTCCGCGCCCACCGGCTTTCTCAAGCAGACATCCCAGTTCCTGACCGCGCCCTCGGGCGGGGGAACAGCGGTATGCATGAGAATCGGCACTTTGGCGAGCTCAGGTATCGCCTTAAGCCGTCGGCACAATTCAGGGCCGTCCATAAGCGGCATCATCCAGTCGGTAATGATCAAGGCGGGAACACGGGTTGCGGCACGCACAACCGCCTCCACGCCGTTGCTTGCGCAACCGACTTCGTAACCTTCGTTCTCGAGTATCAGGCGCCACGCCGCCAGGATTTCGGGCTCGTCGTCCACCAGCAAGATTGAGTGCATCAGGGGCCGCCGGGGTTAAACGTTCGAGTAGCGTTATTGTCGTCTGCTCATAACGCCGCAAGAGGTGTTCCACAATCCCCGATTGCGGTGTTAATGTTGCGAATAATCGGCTGCGGCGACGCTTTATGAGCACGCGAAAGGCGCAGAGCTTGCCAGCAAGCCTTCAATCGACTCCAGCCGAAAGTACCTGTCCGGTGAGACACGCCATGTGCCTCCAGTCCGACGCGCCCGGGTGGGTTCAAGCCTCTGTATGTTGTAGAAACTTCACCCCAATGCGCCATCATGACCGACACACGTGTTTACCCGCTGCGCAATTTTGCTGACTTCGTTCGCGCGGAACGGAGCCGCCTCACCGAGCAATGGATGAATGCCGTATTCGGCGACACCGACCTCGTCGAAGCGGACAAGCTCACTTATCAGCAACTCGCGGATCATCTGCCGGAAATTCTCGAAGGATTGTGCGCGGCGCTCGATGTCGAAGATCTCGAACGGGTCGAAACGGCCATCGAGCGCGAAGCGAGAAAACATGGCAAGGTCCGCTGGCGCCAGGGCTATCGTATCGAGGAGCTCGTGCGCGAACTCGATCTCTTCGATCAGGTGCTCGCCGAGGCGCTCGAAGAATTCGCCAGGCTCGACAGCACGTTCACGCGCCGTCATGAAAGCCGGGCACGGCGCCTGATCGCCGAAACATTCAGCATGGTCACGCTCACGTCGATCAAGGAAGTGGTGAGCGAACGGGACCGCAAGATCGACGAGTACACCGGGCGGCTCGAGCGCGCCAATCACGAGCTGATGCTCAAGCAGCGGCTGGTGAGCGACCTGTACGAGTCGCGCATGCAGATCACCCGCAGCGTGGTCCACGATCTGCGCAATTTTCTGAACACGTTTTCCATTGCGTTGCAGTTGATCGCGCGTGCGCCTGCAAAGGCCGAAACGGCATTGACGCTGGCGAACCGTCAGGCCACCGACATGAAGCAGCTTGTCGATCAGATGGTCGAGTACTCGGTGGTGCTCGGCGACGGCGCCCCGCTCGCACTCGAACAGGTCGAACTGCGCGAGCTGTACGATGAACTCGTCACCTCGTCGCGCCCATCGGTCGAGGCAAAAGGGCTCAGGTTACACGCGACGTTCGATCCCGCGTTGACTGCTGTCACATCCAATCGTCTCAAGCTCAAACAGATTGCCGTCAATCTGCTTTCCAACGCGACCAAGTACACGAAGTCGGGGGAAATCGAACTCAACTTTACGATGGCCGATACGGAGCACTGGTTGATTCGCGTCTCGGATACCGGCGTGGGCATCGCGCCTTCGGACGCGCAACGCGTATTCGATGAATTCGAGCGCGCCGCCGGCGAAGATATTCCCGGCACGGGCCTCGGGCTCGCCATCGTCAAGGAACTGTGCCGTGTGTTGGACGGGCACATCGATTTCGTCTCGCACGAAGGTGTGGGCACGACATTCGAGATCCGCTTTCCGCTGGCGCTTGCGGAGCCGCAATAGGACCACACGATCAACGAACACCCATGATCCAGATCACGACCGCCCAATTCCCGCAGCAACTGGATGCGGTCCAGGCCATCTTCCGCGAATATGCCGGGAGCCTGGGCATCGATCTCAGCTTCCAGAACTTCGAGTCCGAGCTTGCCGACTTGCCGGGCAATTTCGCGCCGCCGTGAGGCCGGGTTCTTCTCGCCCACAACGATGAGGCACGCATCGGCTGCGTCGCCATGCGGCCTCTAGACGATACGACCTGGAAATGAAGCGGCTCCATGTCCGTCCGTCGGGTCGAGGTCTGCAGGCCGGCAGACAATATGCGCCGCGTGTGGCATGAGCAGCGTGACCGGCGCTCACCCCTCTAATCCGCCCCGTCCGCTGCCGCCTGTCGACAAACATCCGCTCATCGCGCCGCCCCTGTCGCTCAGCCCGCGCACGACCACCTCGGATGATTTGCCATCACGTCGCGCCAATTCCGCCAGGTCGAGCAACGCGGCGTAGCGAGCGGAGCATTCTTGCGACGACTCACTCGCTCCACGCGTATCGGTTGGTACGACGCAGACGCTCATCGCAATCGCGATCCCCGCGGCGACTACGATCGCTGCCAACGCGCCTGCTTTGTAGAACCGCCGTGTCGACGAACCATCCAAAGCCGATCGGCACGTTTTAACTGTCGCGCGAGATTTGATTCGCATGGCAGTGCCCATCAGGCCCAGTGCGCCGGCACCCAGACGCGCCCGACCCAGTGGCCCGGCACCCACACGGCCGGACGCGGCGCCGGCGCGACATAGACGACCCGTGGAGCGACATACACGGCAGGCGGCGGGGGCGGCGGTGCGTAGACCACCGGCGGCCGCACATAAGCAGCCGGCGGCGCGACCACGACCGGTGCGGGCGTCACGACAACCGGCTTCGGCGTCACCACCACTGGCGGCGGCACCACCACCGGAGCAGGCGTCACCACCACCGGAGGCGGCGGCACGTACGCAACCGGCGGCGCAACCACCACCGGCTTCGGCGCCACCACTACCGTCGTGCCGCCTGTCGCGACGACACCCGTGGTCGCCACGACTGTCCCGCTCGACGTCACCGTATTTCCGTGCGTGCCCGTGACGCTCGTCGAGGTCGTCACGACGCCCGGTGCCACACGCGTGGCCGAACCGGAGTGATTGACGGATCCACCATCCGAGCCGGTCACGGTGCCCGAGCGCGAGCACGTCGAGCCGGCGCAATTCGTCGACGCCGAATGGTTGACGGTGTTGCCGTTCGAACCCGTCACCGATCCCGACGACGAATACTGCCCCGCACCGGTCTTCGTGACATCGCCCGACGTGGTGGCCGTCTTGCCGTCCGGTCCCGTGAGCGTGCCGGTGTGCGAGCAGGTGCCGCCGGCGCAGTTGGTGTCGCCCGCATGCTGGACGGAGTTGCCGTAACGTCCGGTCGCGGTGCCCGAATTCGAGAACTGTCCCGGCGCATTGCGCGTCACCGTGCCGGTGTTGGTGGCGAGGCCGCCGTAGGGGCCGGCGACGCCGCCCGCATGCGAGCAGCTGCCACCGCCGCACGAGCCGTAACGCGCGCCGTTGTATGTGCCGCGCGAGGTGTACGCCGTGCCGTGTTGCGACCAGGCGAACGCCGAGGCGCTACCGAGCGCGAGCACGGCGACCGTGGCGGAGAGCACGAGCTTGCGCAACGCGCCGCGGGCGGATGAAGGGGTTGCCACCGAGTCACAAGCAGAGACACAAACAGCGGCAGTGGCCGGGACGACGAACGAACGATTTTTCACGGTATGTCCTTCTTGGATTCGGGCCACTGTGTCACTGCTGCGTGGCGACGAAACGGACTATAGAAGGACGCGTCGACATAATCGACAAGGAAGATATGTCACCCTGTTTCATCACAAGCAAGCCCCGTGTGACAAGGGTTTTCGGGCGTTTCCGGCGCCGCGCGACATATTTCGACATAGATTGTTGCGGGGGAAACAGCGGACCGGCCTCGCTTCCGTACGGCGACGTTGCCGCTCCCGGCTCTCGTCTACGACAGGAAGCGAGGGCGGCAATCGTTCTTCATATCATTGCGTTGCACGCGCCATGGCGACATCGGCGGTCCGGTCCGCCTGATACGACGAGCGCACCAGCGGTCCCGCCACGACTTCGCGAAAACCCATCTCCAATCCCGCGTCGCGCCAGGCGTCGAACTGTTGCGGCGTCACATAGCGCCGCACCGGCATATGAAAACGCGACGGCGCGAGATACTGCCCGATCGTCAGGATGTCCACGCGATGCGCGCGCAGGTCGCGCATCGCGTCGAGCAGTTCTTCGTCGGATTCCCCCAGTCCGGCCATCAACCCTGACTTGGTCAGCATCGTCGCGTTCGCCTGTTTGACACGCGCGAGCAGTTGCAGCGAGCCCTGATAATCCGAGCCCGCGCGCGCGGCGCGATATAAAGCAGGCACCGTCTCCAGATTGTGATTGAAGACATCCGGCCACGCGTGCGAAAGCGCCTGTAACGCCCGCTCGACGCGTCCACGGAAATCCGGCGTCAGCACTTCAACCCGAATGCCCGGCACGCGCTCGCGCAGCAACGCGACGCAGCGGGCAAAATGCGCCGCGCCGCCGTCACGCAGATCATCGCGATCCACCGACGTCACCACGACGTAGCGCAAGCCGAGCGCCGCCACGGCATCCGCTAACCGCGCGGGCTCCCCTTCGTCGAGCGGCGCAGGACGGCCGTGCGCGACGTCGCAGAACGCACAGCGCCGCGTGCAGATGCCGCCCATGATCATGAACGTCGCGGTGTGCCGCGCAAAACATTCGCCGATGTTCGGACACATCGCCTCCTCGCACACGGAATGCAAACGATGCTCGCGCAGGATCGCCGCAATGCCGGCGACCGTCTCGCTCATCATCGGCTTCGCGCGCAGCCACGGCGGCTTCGACAAGACTTCGCCGTGCGTGGCCGGCACGATCTTCACCGGAATCCGTGCGAGCTTGTCAGCGCTGCGCTTGCCGTGCTGACCGAGCGCGGTGACGCTGTCGCCATGCAATGCGGCGTCCATTTCAGCGCCCCAGAAAATCGTTGAGCAGACGATTCACTTCGGAGGCCGCCTCCATCTGCACCATATGCCCCTTGCCGTCGAGCACATGAACGCGGATGTCGCCTTGCAGGTCCCGCGCATGCGCGGCCGGGATGATCTGATCCTGCGCGCCCCAGATCACCAGACTGCGCGGCGCGAGTTCCGCCAGCCGGTCACGATAGCTCGTGCGTTGCACGTTGCCATCGAACGCCGACGCCGCGATCTTGCGCAGCGCCTCGGGCACGCCTTCGAGCCGCTTGTACTTGACGATGTCCTCCACCAGTTGACGCGTCACGAGACCTGGGTCGGCGAAGAGTTTCGCCAACTGCGGCTTGAGCGCATTGCGATTGCTGCCCTCGGTAAAACCGTGGATGTAGTCACCGTTGATCTCCTTGCCCAAACCCACGCCCGAGATCAACGCCAATGAGGCCACGCGCCCTGGCGCTTTCGCCGCCACGGTCATCGCGATCAACGCGCCCATGGAGTGGCCGATCAGATGCACGTTGTCGATGCCGCGATCGTCCATGAACGCAATCACGCTGTCCGCGAGTTCGTCGGCACTGCCGGTGTCGAGCGCCTTGCCGGATTCGCCATGACCCGGCAGATCCAGCGCCCACACGGCGCGCTGCGCGGCAAGGTCGGCATGATTGAACAACCAGTTGTTCAGATCGCCGCCGAAGCCGTGAATCAGCAGCGCGGGCGTGCCGCCCTCGCCGAGTTTCAGATAGCGCACGGTGCGTCCGCCGATCTGCGTTTTCTCCGGTTGCGGGCCACTGTCGCCATCCGCCGACGTGGCCGGCACGAAGTCGCGTTGAAACGCTTCGACTTCCGAATCGATCTGCGCGTCCGGCGTCTCCGCGTCCGCGACCACCGCCAGCAACGCGCCGACCGGCAGCGTGTCGCCCTCCTGGGCGATCTGCCGGCGCAGGATGCCCTCGAACGCACACTCGACGCCTGACGAGATCTTGTCCGTTTCCACG
This sequence comes from Paraburkholderia sp. FT54, assembly GCF_031585635.1. Classification (NCBI taxonomy): domain Bacteria; kingdom Pseudomonadati; phylum Pseudomonadota; class Betaproteobacteria; order Burkholderiales; family Burkholderiaceae; genus Paraburkholderia; species Paraburkholderia sp. FT54. The sequence goes on from NZ_CP134196.1 coordinate 2,072,125, forward strand.
TCGAGAATTTCGTCGCCCTTCACTACCTTGTCGCCGATGGCCTTGAGCCACCCGTTGACCTGTCCCTGCTCCATCGACAAGCCCCATTTGGGCATCGTGATCATATGGATCGGCATCGCTCAAGCCCTCACTTTCAGCACGGCGTCGGCGATCTGCGCGGCCGACGGGATATACATGTCTTCGAGCACGCCGGCGAACGGCGCGGGCGTATGCGGCGCGGTCACCATTTCGATCGGCGCCTTGAGCGAGTGAAACGCGCGCTGCGCGATCAGTGCGGAAATGTCGGTGGCGATCGAGCAACGCGGATTCGCTTCGTCGACCACGACCACGCGTCCGGTGCGGTTCGCGCTTTCCAGTATGGTTTCTTCGTCGAGCGGCGAGGTCGTCCGCAAGTCGATCACCTCGACCTGGATGCCGTCCTTGGCGAGTTTTTCGGCGGCTTCGGTAGCGTAGTGCACCATGCGTCCGTAGGTGACGACCGTCGCATCGTCGCCGTCACGCACTACGTTCGCCTCGCCGAACGGAATCGCATACGACTCTTCGGGCACGTCGCCCTCGCGGCTGTATAGCAACTTGTGCTCGCAGAAAATCACCGGATCGTTGTCGCGGATCGCCTGGATCAGCAGTCCCTTGGCGTCATACGGCGTCGACGGGCAGACTACTTTCAGTCCGGGAATGTGCGTGAACAACGAAGTCAGCATCTGCGAATGCTGGGCCGCCGCGCGCAAGCCTGCGCCCTGCATCGCGCGGATCACGACCGGCGTGACCGCCTTGCCGCCGAACATGTAGCGGAACTTGGCGGCCTGGTTGAAGATCTGGTCGAAACACACACCCATGAAATCGATGAACATCAGCTCCGCGACCGGCCGCAGGCCGCAGGCCGCCGCGCCGACTGCCGCGCCGATATAGCCGCCTTCCGAGAGCGGCGTGTCGAGCACGCGCCCCGGATATTTGTGAAACAGTCCCTTCGTGACGCCGAGAACGCCGCCCCACGCGTCCTGTTCACCGGGCGATCCGGCGCCGCCCGCGTTGTCCTCGCCCATCACGATGACGGTTTCGTCACGGGCCATTTCCTGACTCAGGGCTTCGTTGATTGCCTGAGAGAATGTGATCTTGCGTGCCATGTCTGTCTCCAGATTGTTCAGGTATCCAACGCGTGTGTCACGGATAAGACACGTAGACGTCGCTCAACAGGTCTTCAGCAGTCGGCAACGGCGCGGCCTTGGCTTGCGTCACCGCACTGTCGATCAGACTCTTCACCTCGGCATCCACACCGCGCAACTGATCCGCGCTCAGCATTTCGGCGCGCACCACACGCTCTTCGAAACGCTTCAGGCAATCCTTCTCATCGCGCAGTTTCTGCACTTCGCCCGGCGCGCGATAGGTTTGCGCGTCGCCTTCGAAGTGGCCGAAGTAACGCGAGAACTTCACTTCGACGAGCGTCGGTCCGCCGCCTTTGCGCGCCCGTTCGATCGCTTCGCCGAGCGCCTCATGCACCGCGAAGAAATCGAAGCCGTCCACGATCACGCCCGGCATGCCGAAGCCACTCGCGCGATCCGCGATGTTGTCGGTCGCCACCGACCATGTCGAGGACGTCGCTTCCGCGTAGCCGTTGTTCTCCGCCACGAAAATCGCCGGCAGCCGCCATACGGAGGCCAGGTTCAACGATTCGAAAATCACGCCCTGATTCGACGCGCCGTCGCCGAAGAAGCACACGCCCACGCCGCCCGATTTCTTGTACTTCGCCGCCAGCGCCGCGCCGCAAATCAACGGGCCGCCCGCGCCGACGATACCGTTCGCACCTAACATCCCTTTCGACAGGTCGGCGATATGCATCGAGCCGCCTTTGCCATGGCACACGCCGGTCTTGCGTCCATAAATCTCGGCCATCATGCCGCGCACATCGACGCCCTTGGCGATGCAATGGCCGTGACCGCGGTGGGTGGTCGCCACATAGTCGGCGTCGTTCAGATGCAACATCGTGCCGACCGCCGACGCCTCTTCGCCCGCATACAGATGCACGAAGCCGGGAATCTCGCCGGTCGCGAATTCCACATGCAGACGCTCCTCGAACTCGCGGATCGTGCGCATCATGCGATACGCCTTCAGTAGATCTTCCTTGCTCAACTCAGTTGAAACCGACATGGTGTGTCTCCTTGGAATGAATGCACTGCCTGCCCACAACCTACCTTTGATGCGCAACCACGTTTGCCATTTCCCGCACCAGCTGCCGCGACGCCGCGAAACGCAGCGTGCGTTCGACGTCGACGGTCAGCGGCCCTTCCCAATCCAGCGCGATCTCATAGCGGTCGCCGCGCTCCAGTTCGATTTCGCGCTCGCCGTCGAAGGCGAGCGTGCCGTGCTCGGCTTCGAGCGGCCGCCACATGCCGACTTCGAAACGTTCGCACGTGCGCATCAGCACGCGCTCGACGCGGCCCGGCGCAATCGGCGCCACCAGCGGCACGCCAGATTCACCGCGTGCTGCAAAGCGCAGATGCAAACCGTGCGACGCGGTGCGCTCCACAGGCGCCCACGCTCCGCCGATCGACGAGAGGCCGATGCCGTCCGGCGCGGCGAACGTGAGGAAGAGTTCTTCGATATCGGCCGGATCGGAGACGGCCCGCGCGCCGACAAAGCGCTGACGGCTCACGCAAACGTCGACCAGCGCGATCTCCTCGCGGCCGCGATTCGGGCCGGCGGTGCAACGCACCACGAGCCGCTTGTTGCGCGTCAGCGCCACGTCAGGCGGCACCGCGCCCGACGCGACCAGCGCGCCGGCAAGGCCGGCCACCGTGGCTTCGCGCAAATCCGGAAAGGCGTTGTTGGTGCCGGTGGACAAGGTCAGCAGCGGCACTCTTGCGCAATGCGCGGCGACCGCCCGATGCGTGCCGTCGCCGCCCAGCACGGCGATCAATTCGACGCCTGCCCGCAACATCGCGGCGACACCCGCGTGGGTATCGGCGACGCTGTCGGTGATCGGCTGTTCGATGAACTCGACTTCGGGCCAGCGCTGTTGCGCGGCGACGGCGTCGTGCGTGTCGAGCGCGCGCAGCAGCAGCGCCGCCACACCGGTCCGATCGCGCAGACACAGCACACGCGTCACGCCGAGCATGCCGAGTCCGGCCAGCAGGCGCACGACCATGTTGGCTTTTTCCGAGGTCGGAAACACCGACGCATAGGAAGTGAGGCGACGAATGTCGCGACCCGACGCGGGGTTCGCGATCACGCCGACGGTGATGGGCGATGGCACTGTGCTTGTCTCCTTTCTGCGCCATCGTCGAACGGCGGCGCTGTGTCATGCGCAGGACACTGCAAAGGGTGTGCCAATCTGCTGAAAAATCGCACCGCCGCGCGAAAGTGCCCTGTTTAAAGGGCTTTACGCATCGAGACGCCAGTTGGGACGGTGAGTCACCGCCACGCGATGCAGCGTTCAAGGCGTCTCACGAATGGGACGTGCGACGTTCCCTGCGTGGCCGAGCAGTTTGAATACGCGCCGCAAACCCTCTCCCCGCCTTGATCTACACGATTGCGCAAGCCGTCTCACCTGAGACTGAGACAAACGTCTCACGCGTCTCGCGTGCTGCATTGCAGTGTGATTCATCAAGCGGGATGTGATACAAGAACAGCCTGATCTCACTGTGTGTCGCTCGCCTGGAGCCGACCATGCCTTACGTCTCGCAGACCCAGCATATCGACCGCGTGCGTGGCGCCATTGAAGGACGCCTGCCCGCGCCCGCCGATTCTCCGCGGCTCGTCTCGTCGTGGCAGCGTTCGTTCGAACAATACCGGCTCGATCCGGGTGCCGTGATCGGGCCGCGCGTGCTGAGCTCGGCGGAATTGCGCGAAGTGCAAGGCAAGGAAGAAGCCTTTCTGCGTGCATCGGGCCAATGCCTGACACGTCTGCACGACATGATTCGCGTTGCCGACTATTGCGTGATGCTCACCGACGCGCACGGCGTCACCATCGACTACCGGATCGACCGCGAACGCCGCAGCGATTTCAAGCATGCGGGCCTGTATATCGGTTCGTGCTGGTCCGAGCGCGAGGAAGGCACGTGCGGCGTGGCGAACGTGCTGACCGATCTCGCGCCGATCATCGTGCACAAGACCGATCATTTCCGCGCGGCGTTCACCACGCTCACCTGTAGCGCGGCGCCGATCTTCGCGCCGACCGGCGAGATGATCGGCGTGCTCGACGCGTCCGCCGTGCAGTCGCCGGATAACCGCGACAGTCAGCGGCTCGTGTTTCAACTGGTGCGGCAAAGCGCGGGGCTGATCGAAGACGGTTACTTCCTCAATCAAACGACCCAGCACTGGATTCTGTTCGGCCATTCGAGCCGCAACTTTGTCGAGGCGCAGCCCGAAGTGCTGATCGCCTTCGACGAATGCGGCAATCTCGTCGCCGCCAATCGCAAGGCGCGCGAGTGCATTCCGGCGCTGAACGGTCCGCGCCATATCGACGATGTATTCGACACGTCGGGCTCGCACCTGCACGATGTCGCGCGCACGGATGCGATTGTCGGCTTGCGTCTGCGCGCGACCGGCACGACGCTGTATGCGCGCATTCGCGCGCCGCTCAGGCGTGTCTCTCGCTCGGCGTCCACGACGAACGACGGCGCCGCACGATCGGCGCAAACCGCGTCGCAAAACGATCTGCAACTCGGTGCGCTCGGCCGCTTCCTGCACAGCGCGGATCCGCAGATCGCGCACAACGCGGCCGTCGCGTTGCGCGTGATGGGCAAGCGTCTGCCGATTCTGATTCTTGGCGAGACCGGCGTCGGCAAGGAAGTATTCGCGCACGCGGTGCATGATTCGGGCGCGCGGCGCGCGAGGCCGTTTATCGCGGTGAATTGCGGCGCGATTCCCGAATCGCTGATCGAAAGCGAATTGTTCGGCTACGTGCCTGGCGCCTTCACCGGCGCGCGCAGCCGCGGCGCACGCGGCAAGATTGCGCAGGCGCACACAGGTACGCTGTTTCTGGATGAAATCGGCGACATGCCGCTCGATCTGCAAACGCGGCTGCTGCGCGTGCTGGCCGAAGGCGAGGTCACGCCGCTCGGCGGCGATGCGCCCGTGCGGGTGGATATCGACGTCATCTGCGCCACGCACCGCGATCTCGCGCAGATGGTCGCGGCCGGCACGTTCCGCGAAGACCTTTACTACCGGCTGAGCGGCGCGTCGTTGCCAATGCCGCCTTTGCGCGAGCGCACGGATATCCGCGACGTGATCGACGTGGTCTTCGACGAGGAAGCGCAAATGGCCGGCCACGTGCTTACCCTGGACGCGCAGCTTGCCGAGCGGCTTGCGGGCTTCGCATGGCCGGGCAACATTCGCCAGTTGCGCAATGTGCTGCGCTACGCCTGCGCGATCTGCGACGGCGCACGCGTGGAATTGCGCCATGTCGCGCCGGATATAGCGGCGTTGCTCGCGCCGGAGGCCGCGCACAAGCCGGCGTTATTGCGGATCGATTCGCATGACGGCCGGCAGCGGGACGCACGGCAGGACCCGCGCGAAGAGCGCGCACGCATTATCGATGCGCTCACACGCAATCAGTGGCGGCCGAACCCAACGGCGCAAGCGCTCGGCATATCACGCGCCACTTTGTACCGGCGTATTGCGTCGCTGGGCATCGTCGCGCCGCATCGACGTTGAAGCGCCAACTGTCAGCGTGATGCGCAGCCACGCGCAAAACACGCTGCTCGTCACCAGCACTACGTGGGACGGCTCGCGTGGTTGAGCCTGGGACCATCTGCGCCGCGTTAAACGGACGCATGACCGCGCGGGTCGCGCGAGGACGTTTCGCGCCGCGGGAAAGAGCAAGCACCCTTGCTATTGAGAGGTGTTTGCCCGGCATGCCATCTTGCATGAACGTGTCGTCCTGCTCGATTGCCCGGTTATTGAGGCGTCACCTGCACGGCCGCCGCCGAAACGAACACCGCGTGGACCGTATCGCCGACCTTGACGTCCTTCAGATCGACGTCCGGCCCGACTTGCAGCGTTTGCGTCTGATACGCGCCGCGCAGCGTGACCAGACGCTTCTTGCGATCGATCTTCTGCACGGTGGCGAGCACTTCGATCTGGCGAGCCGACTGGAAACCACCCGAGGCCGGGGCATAGACATCCGTGTCGACTCGCGCGCGAATACCCTTGTCTTTCCCGGTGACCTTCTCGGCCTTCACGAGCAGCGCATTCTTGTAGAGCACGTCGACGCGGTCACCCACTTTCAACTGGTCGAAACCCTGCACCTGCTGGCTCACCAGCACGACCAGCACGTTGCCGCCCTGCCCCTTGAGCGTGAGCGTGCGGCTGTTTGGATCGATACCGACGATCTGCGCCTTCAGATGGACGGGCTCCACCTCGCTGACGATGCCTTGCGCGGCGCTAGCCATGGCATCTTGCGCCCAGGCCGGCTGTGCTGCGGCAAACGCCGCGACCATCAACGCTGCTCCAATCGTCGTTGCCTTCATGTGCATGCTCCTTGAGAAATTGTTTGATCCAGCGTGACGGCGATCTGAAACCGCGGGATGCCGGCTCTCAACGCCGTGAATACTTGTGTATCTTCGGGATGATAGTTTTCAAAAGGTACGACGCAAATGATTTTACATGCCTTACAACAGCCTGCAATTGATTGAATTGTGATTTTCAAATGAATTCGCGTGGACATTAGAGCGCAGCGGCATGGCGTCGCAGCGGCATCCTGTCGGTCGACCACGCCGGGATACTTTCACGGCCATTCATAATGAGCGCGTGCTTTAAATGCAGACAGCATTAAACACATACTGTATGGCGATCGAATCGGCAATCGATGTCTCGTGGTATTCCGCCATAATCAAAAGTGTCTTTAGATCAAATTAGACGGCATTCGATGTGATCGCGGCACAAAAATAAACAGCCTCGTCGCGAGAGCGACGAGGCTGTTTATCCAGCGTCAACCGTAGCGCGGACTAACCCGCTAAACGATCACACTCGTTCAATCGCGATCGCAATACCCTGGCCGACGCCGATGCACATCGTGCACAACGCAAAACGGCCTTGCGTGCGATGCAGCTGATACATCGCGGTGGTCACCAGGCGCGCGCCGCTCATGCCGAGCGGGTGGCCGAGTGCGATCGCGCCACCGTTCGGATTCACACGGGCGTCGTCGTCGGCCACGCCGAGTGCGCGCAACACCGCGATGCCTTGCGACGCGAAGGCCTCGTTCAGTTCGATCACGTCGAATTGATCGATGGTCATGTTCAGGCGCACCAACAGTTTTTGCGTGGCGGGCGCCGGGCCGATGCCCATCACGCGCGGCGCAACGCCGGCCGTGGCGATACCCAGCACGCGAGCACGCGGCGTGAGACCGAAGCGCCTGGCGGTCTCTTCATTCGCGAGCAGCAGTGCCGCCGCGCCGTCGTTCACGCCCGAGGCGTTGCCCGCCGTGACCGTGCCGTCCGGACGCACCACGCCCTTGAGCTTGGCGAGCGTTTCAAGACTCGTCTCACGCGGATGCTCGTCTTGCAGCACGGTGACCGGATCGCCCTTCTTCTGTGCGATCGTCACGCCGACGATTTCCTGCGCGAGTGTGCCGTCGCGTTGCGCACGCGCGGCTTTCTGCTGGCTGCGCACAGCGAAGGCGTCCTGATCGGCACGGCTGATGCTGTAGTCCGTCGCGACGTTCTCGCCCGTTTCCGGCATCGAATCGACGCCGTACATTTTCTTCATCAGCGGGTTGACGAAACGCCAGCCGATGGTCGTGTCGTAGATCTCGGCCTGGCGCGAAAACGCTGTCGGCGCCTTGCCCATCACGAACGGCGCGCGGCTCATGCTTTCCACGCCGCCGGCCACCATCAACGCGGCCTCGCCCGACTTGATCGCGCGCGCCGCGATGCCGACCGCGTCCATACCCGAACCGCACAGGCGGTTCACCGTCGTGCCCGGCACGCCTTGCGGCAAGCCGGCCAGCAGTAGCGACATGCGCGCGACGTTGCGGTTGTCCTCACCGGCCTGGTTCGCGCAGCCGTAGATCACGTCGTCGATCGCGTTCCAGTCGACGTCTTTGTTGCGCTCCATCAGCGCTTTGAGCGGCACGGCGCCCAGATCGTCGGCGCGCACCGACGACAGCGAACCCGCATAGCGGCCGATGGGGGTGCGAATCGCGTCGCACAGGAATGCTTCGGTCATGTGATGTCTCCAGTTGATGTGCTGCTTGCGCTACGCCGCGGCCGGCTCTCCGGCGTAGCGCAAGCACCGGCAAGCGCGACGGGAAGCGGCTGCGAGGCAGCCGTCACGCCAGTTCAGCTTAGCGCAGGATAGTGAACGACGGGCTCGAGATTGCGGCCATTTGTTCTTTATGCGAACATTCGGTCATATATCGAACAATTAGACCCGATGATAGGCGTGTGCGCGAAACCATGTCAAGCGCGGCCAGGCCTGCACCAGGGAATACGTGCAGGCCGCGGCCGTTCTTGCAAAGGATCAGACGAATGACGCGCTCGTGCCCGCCGGCGCGTGTTCAACGCGCGGGCACGGGGCTGGAGGCCGCGGCGGGGCCGCGTGGAAGCTGGTTATTGGCGGATCTGGATATGCTCGTCTTCGACGTAGCTGCGGATCACGTCGGCAAAACTTTGCTCGCCGCTCAGCCCCAGCCCCTCGGCGCGCGACGTATCCCACCGTCCCGGCCAGCTGCCCACGATCTTTTCGATTCGCGCATCCGGCTCCCACACGATCCGCTCGGCGACCGCGTCGCCCGCGACCTCGCGCAGCGCGGCGACCATCTCGTCAACGCTCACCGAAATGCCCGGCAAATTCAGCACGCGCTGGTTACCCAACGCGGCGGAATCGAGTTCGAGTCCGGCGATCAGACTCTCGATCGCCTTGCGCGGCGACAGCAGCCATAGGCGCGTCGAGCCCGACACCGGGCACACTGCCGCTTCGCCGTTCAACGGCTCGCGAATGATGCCGCTCGCGAACGACGACGCCGCCGCATTCGGCTTGCCCGGCCGCACGCTGATGGTCGGCAACCGCACCACACGGCCGTCGACGAAACCGCGCCGCGCGTAATCGTTGAGCAGCAACTCCGCGATCGCCTTCTGCGCGCCATACGACGACTGCGGATTCAGCGCGGTATCGTTCTGCACGACCTCGGGCAACTCGCCGCCATAGACCGCCACCGAACTGGTGAACAACACACGCGGCCGGTGGCCGCGTTGTCGGCAAACTTCGAGCAACAGGCGCGATGCGTCCAGATTGATGCGCATGCCGAGATCGAAGTCCGCTTCGGCCTGGCCGCTCACGATCGCGGCCAGATGGAAGATCGCCGAAGTCTGGTTGTCGATCACGCGCTCGAGCACACTGCGCTCGGCGATGTCGCCCACTTCCGCGCGCACGCGGCTATCGCCGAAATCGTTGGCTTGCACCACGTCGAGCAACACCAGTTCGGTAATCGCTTGCGGCGTGCCTTGCGCGTCTTTCAGGGCGCCACGCGCGAGCAGTTCACGCGCGAGACGCTGGCCGAGAAAACCCGCGCCGCCGGTAATCAGTACTTTCATGATGGGTTTCGTCCTTGTTAGCGGGTCGCGTTCAGATAAGGCTTGAGCCAGCCGAGACCGGCTGAGGTGCCCGCGCGCGGCCGGTATTCGCAGCCGATGTAGCCGTCGTAGCCAAGCGAGTCGATCAGTTCGAGCAGATAGGGATAGTTCAGCTCGCCCGTATCGGGTTCATGCCGTTCCGGCACGCCCGCGATCTGAATGTGGCCGATGCCGGCCATATCGCGTTTGAGTTTCACTGCCAGATCGCCTTCGACGATCTGGCAGTGGTAGCAGTCGAACTGCACCTTGAGATTCGGCGCGCCGACTTCGGCGCAGATCGCTTGCGCCTCGTCCTGGCGGGTCAGAAAGAAGCCCGGCATGTCGCGCGTATTGATCGGCTCGATCACGACCGTGATGCCTTCGGCTTGCGCGGCCTTGGCGGCATGCGCGAGATTGCTCAGGTATACCTCGCGATGCTTTGCGCGCGGCTGATCCGCGCCGATCAGGCCGGCCATCACATGCAGCTTGCGATTGCCGATCACACGCGTGTAGTCGAGCGCGGTGTCGATGCCGCGGCGAAATTCGTCCTCGCGGCCCGGCAGCGAGGCAATGCCGCGTTCGCCGCCGGCCCAATCGCCGGGCGGCGCATTGAAGAGCGCTTGCGTCAGACCGCTCGCGTCGAGCCGCGCCTTGATCTCATCGGCGCGGAAATCGTAGGGGAACAGAAACTCGACCGCTTCGAAGCCGTCTTGCGCCGCGGCGGCAAAACGGTCGAGGAACGCGTGCTCGTTGTACATCATGGTGAGATTGGCGGCGAAGCGAGGCATGGCAGCAACTCCTTGAAAACGGTTTGGTCCGGCGCGCGGCGGCGACGCATGCCGCGCATGAGCGTCGATTTATCGGTTGACCAGCTTGGCCGGCGTGAGCCATGTGGCAATCGCGCCGATCACGAGCATGCCGGCCAGCACATACATGCCGGTCTGCGTGCTATGCGTGAGGTCCTTCAGATAGCCGATCATGTAAGGGCTCGCGAAACCCGCGAGATTGCCGATCGAATTGATGATCGCAATGCCGGCCGCGGCGGTCGCGCCTGACATGAACGCGGTCGGCAGCGACCAGAAAAGCGGCGCACAGGTCAGCACACCGGCGGCGGCGAGCGAGAGAAACGCGATCGACACCACCGTGTTGTCCGCGAACGAAGCCGCCACCGTGAAGCCGACCGCGCCGAACAGCGCCGGCACGATCAGATGCCAGCGGCGCTCGCGGCGCTTGTCGGCGCTGTGCCCCATCAGATTCATCACGACGATCGCGCACAGAAACGGAATCGCGCTCAGCAGGCCGATGTTGAATGCGCCCGTCACACCCGTCGATTTGACGAGCGTCGGCATCCAGAACGTCAGGCCGTATTGCCCGGTGACGAACGCGAAATAGATCAGCGACATCCACCACGTGCGCGGGTCGCGGAACACCGCGCCGAGCGAGTGCGCCTGGACCTTTTCCTGCGGCTGCGCGGCGGCAATTTCATCGGTGAGCAGGCGCTTTTCGCGTTCGCTCAGCCACTTCGCGGCGGCGATGCCGTTGTCGAGATACAGGATCGTGGCGATGCCGATCGCGACGGCGGGGATCGCTTCGATCAGGAACATCCACTGCCAGCCCGCGAAACCCGAGCTGTTGTGGAACGTCTGCATGATCCAGCCGGAGAGCGGGTTGCCGAAGATGCCCGACACCGGAATCGCCGACATGAACACTGCGATGATCTTCGCGCGCCGATGCGACGGGAACCAGTAAGTGAGGTACAGGATCACGCCGGGATAGAAACCGGCTTCGGCGAGGCCGAGAAGAAAGCGCAAGATGTAGAACTGCATCGGCGTCTTCACGAATACGAACACCGCCGACATCAAGCCCCAAGTGATCATGATCCGCGCAATCCAGATACGCGCGCCGAGCTTGTGCATCAGAATGTTGCTCGGCAATTCGAACAGGAAATAGCCGATGAAGAACACGCCTGCGCCGAGGCCGAACACCGTTTCGCTGAACGCCAGGTCCTGCGACATTTGCAGTTTCGCAAAGCCGACATTCACGCGGTCCAGATAGGCGACTACGTAGCACAGCATCAGAAACGGCACGATGCGCCAGAACACTTTCTTATAGGTTCGCTCGACTTCGGCGGCGCCGGGTTGTCCCATGGCGGCCGCAATCGGCTGGCTCGATGTGGCTTGATACGAACTCATGCATTGTCTCCTTCAATGGATGGCCTGACGCGGCGCGTTGAGCGCAACGTGGCCTAACTTTGTTTTGTCGGCTACGGCTACCAGCGCGCGCCGAACACGGTACGCAGTTCTTCGAGTGCGGCTTCGTCGAGCGGCGCGGGCCGTGGATTCGTCAGCAACCACAGACGCGCGGTCTCTTCGAGTTCTTCGAGCGCATAGGCGGCTTGCGCCACCGAACGCTCCCACACCACCGGACCGAGACGCTCGAGCAGCACGGCGCGAACGCTGTCGGCCAAAGCCGCGATCTGTTCGGCGACTTGCGGATCGCCGGGCCGCCTGTAACGAATCAGGGGGACGTGGCCCACTTTCATCACGTAGTACGGCGTGATGGGCGGCAGCACGTCGGCCTCGCGCCAGACGCCCGCGAGCGTCAACGCGACCAGATGCGTCGAATGGGTATGGACGATGCCGCGCGCCGTGGCGTTGCGCGCATAGATGCCGCGATGCAAGGCCAGCGTTTTCGACGGCCTGCCGCCGGACACCGCGTTGCCGTCGAGATCGACCTTGGCGATATCGGCGGGATCGAGCCGGCCGAGACAGGCATCGGTCGGCGTGATCAGCCAGCCGTCGTCGAGCCGCGCGCTGATGTTGCCGGCGGTGCCCACCGTGTAGCCGCGTTGATAGAGGCTCGCGCCGGTCACGCAGATTTCCTCGCGAACGCGCGCTTCGTTCGTCGTCTGGAGTGCGGGTGCGTGGGTCATTGCGCGGCTCCGTCCAGATGACGCAGTGCCTTTTCGAAGAAGTCACTCGTGCCGAAGTTGCCGGACTTCAGCGCGAGCGCGAGCGGCTCGGCGCCGGTCGTGGCAGTGGCCGGCACGCCGGGATCGATCTGCGCGCCGATTCGCAGCGTGTGCACGTCGAGCGCCTGCACCACCGCGCCCGAGGTTTCGCCGCCCGCTACCACGAACTTGCGCACGCCGCGTTCATGCAAGCCACGCGCAATCGACGCCAAAGTGTTTTCAACAAGATGCCCCGCTTCGTTCACACCGAGTTGGCGCTGCACGGCTTTGACTTCATCGGGCGTGGCAGTGGCATAGATCAGCATGGGTTCGCCTTTGTCGAGGTACGGCTGCGCAAAGGCCAGCGCCTGTTCGACGACGTTCTCCCCGCGCGCCGCAGCGAGCGGATCGACGCGAAACGCGGGCCGTGTAGTGCGCCACTCGGCCACCTGCGCGTTGGTCGCTTTCGACGCGCTGCCGGCCAGCACCGCCGACAATCCGCCGACTCGCGGCAGTTGCGCGGCGTCCGCCTGTTCCGCCAGCAAACCAGCGCGGCGAAAGTTGGCCGGCAAACCCAAAGCGACGCCGGAACCGCCCGTGATCAACGTCAGATCGGCGCAGGCTTCGCCGAGTACGTAGAGATCGGCGTCGGACACGGCATCCGCAATTGCCATGCGCACGCCTTCGTTGCGCAAGACGTCGAACGATTTGCGCACGGTCGACACGCCTTGGGCCACGGCGTCGTAACGCACGAGACCGACTTTCGATCGAGTCTGCCGTTGCAGCACGCTCACGAGGTTCGCATCGCGCATCGGCGTGAGCGGATGGTTTTCCATGCCAGACGCGTTGAGCAGCGTATCGCCGACAAACAGATGGCCGCGAAAGATCGTGCGGCCGTTTTCGGGAAATGCGGGACAGGCGATGGTGAACGCGCTGGCCTTGCCGTCGGCGGACAACGCGTCGAGCAGCGCGTCCGTCACCGGGCCGATATTGCCCGCGTCGGTCGAATCGAACGTCGAGCAGTATTTGAAGAAGAACTGCCGGCAGCCTTGCGCGCGCAACCAGTCGAGCGCGGCGAGCGATTGCGCGACCGCATCGGCGGCGGGAATGGTGCGCGATTTCAGCGCGACCACGAGCGCGTCGGCCTCCACCGTTTCATTCGATGCGGGCACGCCGATGGTCTGCACCGTGCGCATGCCGCCGCGCACCAGCATGTTGGCGAGATCGGTCGCGCCGGTGAAGTCGTCGGCGATGCAGCCGAGCAGTGCGCGTTTCGTTGTAGCCGTCATGATGCTGACCTCCTCACTTCGCCGCCGGCACGTCGATGCCGGGAAAAATCTTGATCACCGCGGAATCGTCCTCACCGCCGTGACCGGCCGTGGACGCCATCATGAACATCTGATGCGCCGCCGCCGACAGCGGCAGCGGGAATTTCGAGCGGCGCGCGGTATCGAGCACGAGGCCGAGATCCTTGACGAAAATATCGACGGCCGAGAGCGGCGTGTAGTCGCCCTTGAGAATGTGCGGCACACGGTTTTCGAACATCCACGAATTGCCCGCGCTATGCGTGATGACCTCGTACAGCGCATCCGGATCGACACCTTCGCGCAGGCCGAGCGCCATGGCCTCGGCGGCCACCGCGATATGCACGCCGGCCAGCAACTGATTGATGATCTTTACCTTCGACCCCGCGCCGTGTTCGGCACCGAGCCGATACACCTTGCCGGCCATCGCAGCCAGCACGTCCTCACATGCGGCGTAGGCCGCCGCCGGACCGGACGTCATCATGGTCATTTCACCGGATGCCGCGCGCGCCGCGCCGCCCGACACCGGTGCGTCGAGCATCTGCAAACCGGCCGCCTCGATCCGCTTGCCGAGTTCGATGGCGAAGTCCGGCGCCACCGTCGCGCTGGCAATCACCACGCCGCCCTTTTTCATTGCGGCGACCGCGCCCTGCTCGCCGAACAACACAGCTTCGGTTTGCGCGGCATTCACCACCAGCGTAACGACCACCTCGCACTGCGCGCCGAGTTCGGCGGGCGTCGCGCAACCCATGCCGCCTTCCGCGACGAACGCATTCAGGACTTCGCTGCGCAGATCGCACGCATGGACTTGCAGACCCGCGCGCAGCAGCGAACGCGCGACACCCAGGCCCATTGCACCAAGACCGATGACACCGACATTTCTGGACATGCTTGACCTCTATGAATTCGTTGGGCGCTCGCGCCTGAAGCTGAACACCGAAGCTCAGCAGTAAAGCTCAGCAAATCCCCGCTTCCGCGAGACGCCGTGCCGCGTTGTACATATGAGTTCGCGCCGCGTTGCGCGCCGCCATTGGATCGCCTGCGCGAATCGCCGCGGCGATTGCCGCATGTTCTTCACGCACCTGACGCGAAAAGTCCTCGCGCAATGCTTCGTTGCGGCGCGTGACGACCGTGCCGGCCTCCAGGTACTGATTCAGGAACGTGAGGGTTTTGAGGAAATACGGATTGCCGGTGGCCGCCGCGATCGCGCGATGAAACGCGACGTCTTGAGCCACGCCGTCCTCGCCGTCGGCCACAGCCTCGTCGATCTTCGCAAGCGCTGTGTCGATCGACACCATGTCGGCGTCGCTGCGGCGCATGGCGGCTTCCGACGCGACTTCCGCTTCGATGGCGCGGCGCAACGCGAGAATCTGCACCACCGAGCCGGGCTCGACCGCTTCCGCGTAGTCGATACGCAGCGGCCGGACCGTGCCGTGCGCGGCGACGAACACGCCGCTGCCCTGGCGCGGCTCAACCACGCCTTCGTTCTTCAGCCGCGAAATCGCCTCGCGGATCACCGTGCGGCTCACGCCGAACTGCTGCGCGAGCACGGCCTCGGTCGGCAGCTTGCCGCCGCGCTCGAAGGCGCCTTTGTCGATCTGCTTGAGAAGCTGCTGCGCGACGGTGTCGCTCAACGCTTTCGCAGGAATCTTCTCGAACATCGATGCCTCGATTGATCATGTTATCGGGTCATCATACAAATTTTAGATGCCGCCTGCATCCATGCAAACCCTGGGATTTTTGTTCGCCAGGCGGCAAAGTTGGCGAATCAGAAGGCTTAAGCTATCGTCACGCCTTTAGCGCGTCGCGCGGGGGATTCAAGCGCGGCGCGGGTCCGCAGTTCCTCGAACGCATCCTTCAGGCCCATGAGCAAAGCCCTGCCGCCGTCTTCCGCCGTTCTCGCCAGCGCCGAACCGGCCCCGGACAAACCGGGCGACTCATATGTGCAATCGTTCGCGCGCGGCCTCGCCGTGATCCGCGCGTTCGACGCCACGCGCCCCGAACAGACGCTGACCGACGTCGCCGCCGCCACCGGCCTCACGCGCGCCGGCGCACGCCGCATTTTGCTGACCTTGCAGACGCTCGGCTACGTGGAGGCCGAAGGGCGCCTGTTCCGTCTCACGCCGAAGATTCTCGACCTCGGCTTCGCGTATTTGACCTCGATGCCGTTCTGGAACCTCGCCGAGCCGGTGATGGAACAACTGTCGGCGCAGGTACACGAGAGCTGCTCGGCGGCCGTGCTCGATCGCACCGAGATCGTCTATGTGCTGCGCGTGCCGACGCACAAGATCATGACGATCAACCTGTCGATCGGCAGCCGCTTGCCGGCGTATTGCACGTCGATGGGCCGCGTGCTGCTGGCCGCGCTCGACGACGAGACGCTCGAGGCGACGCTGAGTTCGACGCCGCTCTACGCGCACACGCCGCGCACGGTCACCGACAAGGAAGAGTTGAAGAAGCTGATCGCGCAGGTGCGCCGCCAGGGCTGGGCGATCGTCGATCAGGAACTGGAAGGCGGGCTGATTTCGCTGTCCGCGCCGATTCGCAATCGCCAGGGACGCGTGATCGCCGCGATGAACATCAGCGGCAATGCGCAGCGCAATTCGGCCAAGCAGATGGTGAAGGCGTTTCTGGAGCCGCTGCAGCACGCCGCGCAATCCGTCTCGGAAATGGTGGCACGGCGCGGGTAAGCGCGGCTGCGGGCGCCACGCCATGACGGCGCCCTGTTCGAGCAATCAGCAAATCAATCGATTGGCTTATCCGCCGTTTCCTTCAGCATCGACACCGCGATCAACGACACCACGACGCACGCCGCCACATAACCGGCCGGCGCGAGCTTGCTGCCGGTCAGCTTGATCAGCCACGTCGCGACGAGCTGCGCGGTCCCGCCGAACACGCACACGCTCAACGCATACGCGATCGAAATACCGGTGGCGCGCACGCGCCGCGGAAACGACTCGCACATCAGGGCGAATTCCGACGCTGAACCCATCGAGTAGAACAGCAGCATCAGCGCGGTCAGCGACATGATGACCGGCAAGTGCGGGAAGCGGTTGATCAGCATGAAGGCCGGAAACAGCAGCAGCACCAGCACGCCGCGTCCGAACAGGATCGGTCGCTTGTGGGACGGGCTGACTCAGACGCGGCACGCCACGCCCGATCACTGGCCCAGATAGCGCTCCACCAGCCGCGTCCAGAACGCCGCGCCAACCGGCAGATTGCGGTCGTTGAAGTCGTAGTGCGGGTTGTGCACCATGCAGCCGTCTTCGCCCGCGCCGTTGCCGATGCGCAGGAACGTGCCCGGCCGCTTCTGCAGCATAAAGGCGAAGTCTTCGCTGCCCATCAGGATGTCGGTCTGCGCGACCACCTTGTCGTCGCCGACCAGTTCGCGCGCCACTTCCACCGCGAAATCCGTTTCGGCATCCGAATTGACCACCACCGGATAGCCTTCGATGTACTCCACCACCGCCTTGCCGCCATAGCTCGCGGCCTGCGATTCTGCGAGTTCGGTAATGCGCTTCTTCAACAGCGCGCGCACTTCGGGGCTGAACGAACGCACGCTCAACTCCAGCTTCGCGCTGCTCGAAATCACGTTGTTCGCGGTGCCCGCATGCATCGAACCAACCGTCACCACCGCCGGCTGCGACGGATCGACGTTACGCGCGACGATGGTCTGCAACGCCATCACGATGCTTGCCGCCACCACGACCGGATCGACCGTCAGATGCGGACGCGCCGCGTGGCCACCGACGCCTTCGATCGTGATGATCGCCTTGTCGCCCGCCGACATGAACGGCCCCTTGCGAAACAGCAGCACGCCCGGCTCCTCACCCGGATGGTTGTGCACGCCGAACACGGCGTCGCAGGGGAAGCGCTCGAACAGGCCGTCGTTGATCATCTTCAGCGCGCCGCTGTCGATGCCGCTCTCCTCGGCCGGTTGAAAGTACAGATGCACCGTGCCCGAAAAATTGCGCGTGGCCGCGAGGCGTTGCGCCGCGCCGAGCAGCATCGTGGTGTGGCCGTCGTGGCCGCATGCGTGCATCTTGCCGTGTGTGCCGCTCGCATACGGCAGGCCGGTTTGCTCGATGATCGGCAGCGCGTCCATATCGGCGCGAATGCCGATGCTGCGCTTGCCATCGCCCACTTTCAGCGTGCCCACCACGCCCGTCTGGCCGACGCCGCGCGTAACCTGCCAGCCCCATTGCTCGAGTTTGTCGGCGACCAGCGCGCCCGTCTGGTGTTCTTCGTACGCCAGTTCCGGGTGATGGTGAATGTGATGGCGAATCTCGCGCAGGCTTTCGGCAGCAGGCACCAGGTCGGACACTTCGGTAAAACGCGCGGCTTCGCTCATCTCCAGGGCTCCATGAATAGATAGCCGCATCAAAACGCGGCAAACAGGCGAGCACTATAGCCACGCCGTTTTGTTCGAATAAGATGCTGTTTTTTTCACCCCGATTAACAAGCGTTATATACGGGATTACCCCAATGAAACCGCAGCAGTTGCAGGCGTTCGTCGCCGCCGCCCATCATCGCAGCCTGCGCGCCGCCGCGCGCGAGCTCGGCGTGACGCAACCGGCCGTCACGCATACGATCCGCGAACTCGAAAGCGCGCTGAACGCCGAGTTGATGGTGCGCAGCGTGCGCGGCATCGAATTGACGGCGTGCGGGCTCGCGCTGCTGCCGCGCGCCGAGCAGTTGCTCGGCGATATGCGGCGCACGGTCGAAGCCGTCGAACAGGCGAAGGGAGAACTGGCCGGCAAGGTGAGCGTGGGCACCATGCCGTCGATCGCGCTAACGGCGCTGCCGCATGCGGTCTCGAAGTTTCGCCGCGCGATGCCGCTGGTCAATTTGCATCTGGAAGAAGTGACGATCCCGGACGCGGTCGCGCGCTTGCGCAATGGCGCGCTGGATATCGCGGCGATCCATCACGTGCAGGCGCTCGACAGCGATCTGGTGCAAGCGCCACTCTACTCGACGCAGTTCGTCGTCGCCATGCGCGCCGGGCATCCGCTTGCCAACGTGACGCGCCTGCATGAGCTGCTCGACGCGGAGTGGATCGTGACCGTGGGCGCCGATCACTTCCCGCACAGCGTGATGATGGCGATGTTCGCCGCGCACGGCCTGCCGGTGCCGAAGCGTTTGGTGCGCGCGCCATCGTCGTTCGCGGTGACGCTCGGACTGGTGTCGCAAACCGATGTGATCGGCTGCTTCACGCGGCCGCTTGCGCAAATGGTCGCGCCGCTCGGCATCCGCGTCGCACAGATCGAAGAAGCGCTGCCGAACTACGATCTCAGCATCATTTCGCGGCGCGGCCTGCTGCCGACGCCGGCCGTGTCGCAGTTCGTGTCCTGTCTGCAGGACGCGACGCGCGAGCGCATGGCGGCGGCCGGATAGTACGGCTTACTGAACGTCGGCTTCCGCCTTGAGAAACGCAATCAGCTCGTGTCCCGCGTCGTCGAGCGCGCCGGAATTGTCGATCGTGGTGCAGCGCACGCCGTCCGGCAACGAGAACGGCGCGCGGCGCGCGAGCCGCGCCGCCACCTGTTCCGCCGACTCGCGCGCCCGCGCGCCGAGCCGGGCTTCAAGAATATGCGGCGCGGCGTCCACGTGCACCACTTCCGTATGCGGATAACGCGCCAGCGTGTGTTGCAAATGCTGACGCGAACCGTTGACGACCACCGTGCAACCGCGCGCAAGCCACGCATCGAGTTCGATGCCGATGCCATAGCGCAGCGAGTGGCTCGACCATTCGAGCGCGAACAGGCCGAGCACGGAACGCGCCGCGAACTCTTCGACGCTCAACGCCACATGCGCCTCGCCATTGCCGCTCGGCCGCGTGATGTAGCGATGCGCGAACAGAATCGGCTCACCCATCAAGTGCTTGCGCGCGAACTCCAGCAATGAATCCTTGCCTGCGCCGGACGGCCCCATTACATAGATCAAACGACCTGTCATTGTTATTTCACCTCGGTCCGGAACGGGACACGTTGCCACAACACAAACGGCTCGCCTGGCGCCGGTTCGACGAAGAGCGCGGCGTGATCGACACGCAGCGGCCCGAGCGCGGGCGTGCGTGCCTGCCACCATGCGACCAGCGTGGCGCGCTCCTGTGCATCGGCGAGCGAACTGGAAAGCGTCATGTGAAAACGGAATTCGTCGAACACGTACGGATAGCCCCATTCGATCAACAGTGCGCGTTGCCGTTCGCTCAGCGGTGCCGTCAAACGGCGCGCCAGATCGGCGGCGGATGGCCGCGCGCGCAATGCATCGAGCGTTTGCAACGCGCTCGCGGCCACGTTGCGAATGTTGGCTTCGCCCTCCGGGTCGGCCGGCCTTAGTGCAACGAAGTCGCCGAGCGTCGCGGCTTCCACCGGCAACGCGAATGCGCTTTGCGTTTGCGCCCATTCACGCGTGGCTTGCAATACGTGTGCCTGCGTCACGCCGCTCGCGAGCCGAAACGGCGCGACCAATGTGCCGTGCCAGCCGTAGCGGCGCGGCGCTTCGGTGAGTTCCGCGAGCGGCCGCGTCAGCTCGGGAGGTTGCGGCGCTTCGCACCGCGCGCCGCTTTCCGCGTCGCGCGCCAGCCACGCCGACCCGTCCTGCCACCATGCCGATTCACGCGACGGTGCGTAATACACAGCGAAACGAGCCTCGGCGCTCCATTCAACGCCGCTCATAGGTCGTGCTCCACCAGCAGTTGCACGCGGTCCGCGGCGAAGTGCGTGAAGCCGTATTTGACCGGCGTGCCCTGCAGATCGACATCGACGTTTTCAACCCACAGCACCGGCTGCTGACGGTTGATATTCAAACGCCGCGCCACTTCAGGCTCGGGCAGCACGCTGCCGATGCGGCTCCACTTGCGCAGATAGTCGTTCACGCCGAATTCCGCCATGGCCTTCGTCATGCCGCCGGTGCGCTGCAGCACTTCCGGCAGGTCCGCGAAACGCGCCGCGGGATACCAGTTGCGCGCGAAAGTGAGCGGCACGCCATCCGATTCATGCAGCGATTCGATCCGGTAGACCGACGCGCCGGCCCGCAGGCTCAGCGCCTTCGCGACGCTCGGCTCGGCCTTCACGCGCGCAGCCGACAACATCGTGCCCGCCGCCGCGTGATGCTGCTGTCGCAAGTTTTCTGTAAACCGCGTGCGGCGGCCAATCGTATAGTCGATGGCGCCCGGCTGCACGAAGGTGCCGCGTCCCTGCTCGACGCTGACGAGGCCCAGCGCGGCAAGACCCAGCATGGCCCGCCGCACGGTATGCCGGTTCACGTCGAAGCGTTTGGCCAGTTCGCCTTCGCTCGGCAGGCGCCCTTCTTCGCCGAAGCCGCTGGCGGCGATTTCCGCCGCCAGAATCTGCTCGATCTGCCGCCACACGGCAACGCCCGCGCCGCGTTCGAGCATCGTGCCCGGCGTCGCGTTGTCGTTCGATGTCATGGTGCTGTCATTCCCCTGGGTTCAAATAATCGCAATGACGTGCATTGTAGTGCGCAAGCCGTGATGGAAATGTGAAACGGTCGGCACGCGCTACACGGCTCGACAAGCATACCCCTAAACGTCTAGACGTTTAGATGAATAGATGCTCAAATGTCTACTTGCTGGATCAACAGGAATTTCGATGAGTGCCACTTCCGCCTCGCCCTCCTCCGCTCCGCCATCAGCTGTCCGGCGCGCATGGATGGCCGTCCTCGCCCGCACGCCGCGCGCCGATCTCGAAGCCGCGCTTGATTGCGCACTGCGGGACATCCCCACTCCAACGTATGACTGGCTGCGCCCGCCCGAGATCGGTCTCGCGATGGTGCGCGGGCGCGTCGGCGGCAGCGGCGACCCGTTCAATCTCGGCGAAGCCACCGTCACGCGCGCCACGCTGCGTCTGCGCACGCCGGGCGACGCTGGTGCGGCCGTCGGCGTGGCATGTCATCTGGGCCGCGACCGCCGCCGCGCCGAACTGGCTGCGCTCGCGGACGCGCTACTGCAAATGCCGGAGCATCACGCCGTCTTGCATAAGCAGCTGATCGAACCGTTTGCCGCGCAGCAGGCCACGCAACGCGCGGGGCGCCAACAGGATGCCGCGGCTACGCGCGTCGAATTCTTCACGATGGTCCGGGGCGACTGATGGAAAACTCACAGATTGCATTATCCACTTTGACACCGGGTTTCGCGGATCCGGTGCATGACACCCAGGCGGTGTTCCGCACCCTGCTCGACGCGCTGTCGCGGCCGGGCACAGTCGGCGTGGTCGAGAACGTGCTGCCCGAAATGCGGGCCACGCGCGCCGAACTCGCCGCCTTCGCGGCGCTGCTCACACTCTGCGACTACGCGACGCCCGTGTGGCTCGCGCAACCCGATACGGCCTTGGGTTCGGCACTGCGCTTTCATACCGGCGCGCCGCTGGCCGACGAACCGGGACAAGCCGCGTTTGCCTATATCCACGACGCCGGCACGCTGCCGCCGTTGGAAAGCTTCGCGCTCGGCGCGGCGGAATCGCCCGAGCATTCGGCCACGCTGCTGATCCGTGTCGGCGCGCTGACGGGTGGCGCGCCGGTCGTCCTGAGCGGCCCGGGCATCCAGCACACGGCGACGATTGCACCGGTCGGCCTGCCCGAGCATTTCTGGCGCGAACGCGCCGCCCTCGCACCGCTCTTTCCTTGCGGTGTCGACTGTTATCTCGTCTGCGGCCCGCGCCTGATCGGCCTGCCGCGCACAACTCAAGCGAAGGTGAACTGATGTACGTTGCCGTCAAGGGTGGAGAACGCGCGATCGAAGCGTCGTGGCGTCTGCTCGACAAGGCGCGCCGCGGCGACACGCGGCTGGCCGAACTGAGCGTCGCGCAGATTCGCGAGCAATTGCGCCTCGCGGTGGCGCGCGTGATGACCGAAGGTTCGGTCTACGATGAAGAACTTGCCGCGCTCGCCATCAAACAGGCCGCCGGCGATCTGGTCGAAGCGATCTTCCTGCTGCGCGCGTATCGCACCACGCTGCCGCGCTTCGGCTACACGCAGGCGATCGATACCGAAGCGATGCAGGTGGAACGCCGCATTTCGGCGACCTTCAAGGACGTGCCCGGCGGGCAGTTGCTGGGCGCGACCTACGATTACACGCAGCGTCTGCTGGATTTCGCGTTGCTGGCCGAAGGTGATGGAGATGCGGCTTCAGTCATCGCGTCGTCATCGCAGAATCACGCCGCCGCGCCTGAAGCAGAAGCAATGCCGCGCGTCGTCAGCCTGCTCGACAAGGAAGGGCTGATCGAACAGGAACGTCCCACGCCAAACGCGCCGGAACCCGGCGACCTGTCGCGTGAGCCGCTCGCCTTTCCCGCGAGCCGCGCCACGCGTCTGCAAAATCTCGCGCGCGGCGACGAAGGCTTCCTGCTCGCCATGGGTTACGCGACGCAGCGTGGCTACGCGCACTCGCATCCGTTCGCGGGCGAGATCCGCTTCGGCACCATCGCCGTGGAAATGGAGCTCGACGAGCTGGGCGAAACGGTCGAAATCGGCGACATCGACATCACCGAATGCCAGATGATCAACCAGTTCGCCGGCAGCGGCGCGGTGCCGCCGACGTTCACGCAAGGCTACGGCCTCGCGTTCGGCCACTCCGAGCGCAAGGCGATGGCGATGGCGCTCGTGGACCGCGCGCTGCGCGCCGAGGAACTCGGCGAAACGCTTGCCTCGCCGACGCAGGATATCGAATTCATGCTCTCGCATAGCGATAACGTCGAAGCGTCCGGTTTCGTGCAGCATCTGAAGCTGCCGCACTACGTCGACTTTCAATCGGAGCTGGAACTCGTGCGCCGATTGCGCGTGCAGCGCGCCGCACAGAGTCAGGATCAAACCAACGCCCAGCAGGAGCAGGCAGCATGAACGCGCCCGACACATCTCTCGCCGCCGCGTCCGCCGCGTCGTACGACAGCGCGGCCGACGGCTACAACTTCGCGTACCTCGACGAACAGACCAAGCGCATGCTGCGTCGCGCCTTGCTCAAGGCCGTGGCCGTGCCGGGTTATCAGGTGCCGTTCGCCTCGCGTGAAATGCCGCTGCCGTTCGGCTGGGGCACCGGCGGCATTCAGGTCACCGCGGCGATCATCGGCAGGCAGGACACTCTGAAGGTGATCGATCAGGGCTCCGATGAAACCACCAACGCGGTCAACATCCGCCGCTTCTTCGCGCGCACCACCGGCGTGGCGACCACGCGCCGCACGGTCGACGCGACGATCATTCAGACCCGTCACCGCATTCCCGAAGCGCCGCTCACCGACAAGCAGATTCTCGTCTATCAGGTGCCGATGCCCGAGCCGCTCTATCGACTGGAGCCGCGCGTCGCCGAATGCAAGAAGCTGCATGCGCTCGCCGATTACGGCCTGATCAGCGTGAAGCTCTATGAGGATATCGTGCATCACGGCAGCATCGCGAGCACGTACGACTACCCGGTGATCGTCAACCACCGCTATCTGGCTTCGCCCTCGCCGATTCCAAAGTTCGACAACCCGAAGATGCATATGAACCCCGCGCTGCAATTGTTCGGTGCCGGCCGCGAACGGCGCATTCACGCGATTCCGCCCTACACGCCGGTGCGCAGCCTCGACTTCGACGATCATCCGTTCGAGGTGCAGAAGTGGCAGCACGCGTGCGCGCTGTGCGGATCGACGGAGAGTTTCCTCGACGAGATGATCGTCGACGATGCGGGCAAACGGATGTTTGTCTGCTCCGATAGCGACTACTGCCACGAACGCCGCGGCGACGCGGATCTCGATCTGCCGTCGCGCGAAGCACGCAAGGGAGAACCCGCATGACGCCGCTCCTGAGCGCCCGCTCGCTCACCAAACAATACGGTGGCCGCAACGGCTGCAGAAACGTCAGCTTCGATCTGTACCCGGGCGAAGTGCTGTGCATCGTCGGTGAATCCGGCTCGGGCAAGACCACGCTGCTCAACACGCTCGCGCTGAAAACCGCGGCCGACAGCGGCTCGCTTCACTACACCGCGACGCACGGCGACCAGCTCGATCTGCTCGCCTTGTCCGAACCGCGCCGCCGTTTGCTGATGCGCACCGAATGGGGCTTCGTCCAGCAGAATCCGCGCGACGGACTGCGCAGCGGCGTCTCGGCCGGCGCGAATATCGGCGAGCCATTGATGGCCGTCGGCGCGCGCCACTATGGCGATATCCGTTACGCGGCCACGCAGTGGATGGAGCGCGTCGAGCTCGACTCCTCGCGCATCGACGAATTTCCCGCGGCGTTTTCGGGCGGCATGCAGCAGCGTTTGCAGATCGCGCGCAATCTCGTCACCAGTCCGCGGCTCGTCTTCATGGACGAACCCACCGCGGGTCTCGACGTGTCGGTGCAGGCGCGCCTGCTCGATCTGCTGCGCACGCTGACGTCCACGCTGCATCTGTCGGTGCTGATCGTCACGCACGATATCGGCGTCGCGCGTTTGCTCGCGCATCGGCTGATGGTCATGCAAGGCGGCGAAGTCGTCGAGGCGGGTCTGACGGATCAGGTGCTCGACGATCCGCAGCACCCGTACACGCAAACGCTGGTTTCCTCGGTTCTGCCGGTTTGAGGCTCACAATGCGATCCATTGAAACAAGCACTGAAGCGCGCGCCGCCGAGCGCGCGTTCCTCGACAACGCGGCGCTGATGCTGCGCGCGGTCGGCATCGGCAAGACGTTTACCTTGCATGGCCAGGGTGGCGTGCAGATTGAAGCGCTGGCAGGCGTCTCGCTCGATGTGGAGCGCGGCGAATGCGTGGTGCTGGTCGGGCCGTCGGGCGCGGGCAAGAGCACGCTGCTGCGCTGCCTGTACGGCAACTATCTGGCGAGCAGCGGCTCGATTGCGATTCGCGATACGGGGCAGGACGACCAGCCCGTGTCGATCACCGCTGCCGAACCGCACGACGTGTTGCGCCTGCGCCGTGGCGTGGTCGGCTACGTGAGTCAGTTTTTACGCGTGATTCCGCGCGTGCCGACCCTCACGCTCGTCGCCGAGCCGCTGCTCTCGCGCGGCGTCCGGGAAGACGAAGCGCGCTCGCGCGCCGCCGCGCTGCTGGCCAGATTGAACGTGCCGGAACGGCTGTGGTCGCTCGCGCCGGCCACGTTCTCCGGCGGCGAACAGCAGCGCGTGAATATCGCGCGCGGTTTGATCGCTGAGCATCCGCTGCTGTTGCTCGACGAACCGACGGCCTCGCTCGACGCCGAAAACCGCGACGTGGTCGCCGATCTGATCGTCGAAGCGCGCGAGCGCGGCGCGGCGATCGTCGGCATCTTTCATGATGAAGATACGCGCAACAAGGTGGCCACGCGCCGTCTGGAACTGAAGCCGCCGCTGCGTCACTGAACGAATCATGCGAAGCGGCGCGAGCGCCGCGCGAAACAGCACTACACTGACGCATGCGGCGTCAATGCGGAACCACCCATACCAGCACCATTCAAGTCTGACTGACTACGGAGCAAGTCGATGTTGATCAGGAACGCTCGCATCGTGACGCGAGACGAAGTATTCACCGGCGTGCTACGCGTCGAAGACGGCGTGATTCGCGACGTCGAGCGCGGCACGACCGCGGCACGCGAAGCCGAAGACTGGGACGGCGACTACCTGTTGCCCGGCCTCATCGAACTGCACACGGACAATCTCGAGAAGCATCTCGCGCCGCGTCCAGGCGTGCAATGGAATACCGATGCCGCCTTCGTCATCCACGACGCGCAGGTAGCCGCGGCCGGCATCACCACCGTGTTCGATGCGCTCGCCATCGGCTCGCGCACGAACGTGGGTCTGCGGGGCCGCGAACTGCAGACGCAATGCGCCGCATCGCTCGCGCGGTTTTCCGAGCGCAAGCTGCTGCGTGCGGAACACTTTCTGCATCTGCGCTGCGAAATCGCCACCGCCGACGTGGTGGAAGTGTTCGATTCGTTGTGCGCGCACCCGTTGCTGCGGCTCGCCTCGGTGATGGATCACACGCCGGGTCAACGCCAATGGCACGACCGCGAGCAATGGCGCCGTTTCCAGGAACGCAACGGCAAGCTGAGCGACGAACATGTCGCGACCGCGCTGACCGAACTGTCGATCGAACAGGCACGTTACGCCGACGCGCATCGCCGCGAGATCGTCGCGCGTTGCAACCGCCTCGGCATTCCGGTAGCGAGCCACGACGACACGCTGATCGAGCACGTCGAACAGGCGAAGCAGGAAGGTATCGTGCTCGCCGAATTCCCGACCACCCGCATCGCCGCCGAAGCCGCGCGCGAGCACGGCATTTCGACCATCATGGGCGCGCCGAATATCGTGCGCGGCGGCTCGCATTCAGGCAACGTGTCGGCGCTCGAACTGGCGCGAGCCGGCTTGCTCGATATCCTGTCGTCGGATTACGTGCCGTCGAGCCTGATGACTGCTGTGTTCGAGCTGGTCGACAAGGCCGGCTGGACCTTGCCGCGCGCGATGGCAACGGTCTCCGCCGAACCGGCGCGCACAGCCGGCTTGCACGACCGCGGCGCGATCGAAACCGGTTTGCGCGCGGACTTCGTGCGCGTGACGATGCTCGACAAGTTGCCGGTGCCGCGCGCAACGTATCGCGGCGGGGCACGCATCGTTTGAAGGCTTTTTTATAGGGCTTTTATCGCTCGCGAGGCGCACGTTGCGCCTCGCGAGCGGATTCAACGCGTGGACGGCAACTGCCCCCACGCCACCAGCACCTTCTGAATCCCGCGCGCATAGGCGTCGCGCTGCTTTGGCGTTTCCGAGTGGTAAGCGCCGATCGCGCGCCACGTATTGCCGTACTTGATCATCTTCTGTTTCAGCAGCCAGGCGGCCACGTACACGTTCACGCATGGATCGATCAGCGCGCGATGCGGCACGCCTTCACGCGCGAGGTCGTCGAAGTGGATCGAGTTGATCTGCAACTGACCCACGTCGATCGAGCCATTTGCGTTCTGCCGTATCGCGCTCGCGTCACCCTTCGATTCGTACCATGCAAGCGCGCGCAGCACCCACGGGTTGACACCCTGGTAAGCCGCGGCTTCGTTGAAGCAGTCGTCGGACGCTTGCGCGACGCCGCATACCGACAGGCACGCGAGCGCAGTCAAGAGGATCTTCAAGGACATGCTGCATCCTTCCGCTGGTCGGCGATAAAGAGTGAGGAGCGTCGGCCTGTTTACCTGGTCAACGCCTGATCGATCTGACGCTGCACGGAGTCGAGATACGCATGCGAGGCGTCGGACACGACGATGCGCACGACCGGCCCCGGCGGACTTCTGCGCTCCTGCGCCTGAACCGACGCTCGCGCTTTCTTGCGATGCGCAGCCGGTTTGAGCGGCAAGTCGTCGTCGCCCGCGCCTGGCGGCGGCAGCATCGCGAGCGACGGCAACGGCGGATAAACCTTGTCCGCCGCGGCGGGAGTCGCGGCCGGAAACGCGCCGGCGGATTGCAGGTCCGCGCCCGGCTGGCCGGCGAAAGCCGGCGCACTCAGGAGCAGCGCCAGCGCCGGCAAAATGATGCGAACCGTCACGGTGCCCTCCTTCATTGAACTGTCCTGATGGACACGCTATACGGCTGCCCCACTCCGGCGGTCCGGTTCTCAAAGTTCACGCGGGCCGTGCGCTGTGCGGGCACGCCCTTCCATACCGCCAGATTCAGGTACGCAAAGTCCTGCCCCAGCGCGGTCACGAGAACGACCGTGGACTGCGGTTGCGCGGCGGCCAGCGCGCCCGCTTTGGCGAGTACGGCGGTGAGTTGCGGGTCGCGCGCGCCGAGCGCGTCGGGCGGAATGTCGAAACTGATCACCTCGTTCGGCGCCTTGTCCGTATGGGCCGCAGTCGGCGGAGGTATCTGCGCGCATCCGGCGAACGCGAAAACGGCAGCCAACAACCCTATCTGTCGCCTCACGGCAATCTCCCGTCAAGTCCGTTGCTATATCGGAGTTGTCGGCAGGCCCGAGGCAAAGTTGAGATGGCGGAAACGCTTCGCCGAAAATCAAAAATACTTGCCTCAAGATCGGCGCAAACGATTGCTTCGGCGCTCGGCGAAGCGCGGATCGAGGCAAAGTTGCCTCGTGGCTTTGACGGAAGGAGATGCAGGTGGCGCAGCTTTAACGGCTGTTCGAAAGCACGAAGAAAGCGGGCAGCAAGGTTTGACGCGCAGCCTGAAGCGTTTGATGCATCTGGTGCGCTTGCCGAGCCTGGCAAGCTTTGCGCATCTGGCACATCTGGGACATCTGGCGCATGCAGTACATCCGACGGCGTATCCGGCCGATCCGCCACATTCGACGCATCACGCCGTAGGCTCGGCCTCGCGCCCTTCCGTTGCGCCAACGCCTGCTTGCGCGCGCGCCTGCTCGAGCCGTTCGCGGCGGCGCATTTCGAGCACGTCGTGGTAGCGCAAATACGCGCAGCGTCCGCCGGATTTTGCCGCATACATCGCGGCGTCCGCGTTGAGCAGCAGTTCCTCGGCCGTGCCGCTGTCGTCGGGGAACTGGCTGATGCCGATGCTCGCGCCCACCGTCATGCCTTGCCCGTCCACGTGGAGTTCCTCGTTCAAAGTCTCCATGATGCGCGAGGCGATTGCGGGCGCCGCCTCCGCGGAACGCGGCCCCTCGATCAACACGATGAACTCGTCGCCGCCCAGACGCGCGACCACATCCGCGGAACACAGTACCTGCTTCAAGCGGCGCGCCACCGCGACGAGCACCTTGTCGCCGACGGCATGGCCGAACTGATCGTTGATCTGCTTGAAGCGATCCAGGTCGACGAACAGCACGGCCAGCCCTTCCTGTCGCCGCAGCGCTTCCTCGATTGCGCTTTCGAGCTTCTCCATGAACAGCACGCGGTTCGGCAGTCCGGTCAGCACGTCGTGCGTGGCGAGGTGCACGAGCTCGCGTTGCTTGGTGTGCAGCACGTCCATCTGCGATTTGATTTCGCGGCGCAGCCGGTCGAAGCAGCGCGCCAGCACGCCGATCTCGTCGGTCCGTTTGAGCGGCAGCGTTTCCATGGCGTGCTCGGCGAACAGATGCGTCGCCGCATACGCGAGAATGTGCAGCGGCTTGGTCAGCGCGCGCGCGAACAGAATGGCGAGGAACAGCGCCAGCACGCTGAAAACCAGCACCATGCGCACGATTCTGTTGCCGAGCAGATTCGCGCCGGACAAGACGTCTTCGAGCGGTTTGGCGAGACCGAGCACGATGAAGCGGTTGCCTTCCAGGTCGCCGAACGGCCTGCGCACAAAAGTGAGCACCTGGCCGGCGGCCTGCCGTGGCCGTGCCAGGCCGTTGACCAGCACCTCGCTTTGCGTCTGTTCGAACAGCGGCCTCGTGACGGAGAAACTGTCCTGCATCAGCACGCGCCGGCCGCGATCGAAGCCGAAGGTTTTCGAGGCGTCCGGGTGAACCAGGAAATCGCCCCACTCGTTGGCCAGATAGACCTGGTAGTCGCTCGGCAAATCGCTTTGCAGGCGCTTGAACAAACTCGCCAGATCGATGTCGATCACGACCACGCCCACCACCGCTCCGTTGGCGTTCGACACCGGCGTGCCGAGCCACAAGGTCGGCTTGCCCTCCGCGGCATGCGTGCCGTATTCATGGTTGACCGAGATCGGCGAGGTGTAGATGCGGCCCGGCGAAAACGCCAGCGTGTCGAACACATATGCGAACTGGCCTTTCTCCTGCAGCTTGTCCCCTTCGACTCGCACGAGGCCATCCGCGTCGCGGTCAAAACGAACCAGTTCGAGCCCATGGTGCTGACGCGTGATCAGACGGACTTGCAGGTACTCGAGGTGATGAACCATGAAACTGGAATACACCTGCGCCAGCCGTTCGCGCGCCGCGTTCGGGCCGACGCCGTCGTCGGTCTGCGCGACCTCCGCCGTGGACGGCAAGCTCGCCAGCACGAGCGCGTCGGCGCCGACATCGTCGATCGAGGTGGAAAAGCGCTGGCCGAGCAGTTCCGTCGACATGAGCAGGCTGCGCTCGGCTTCGTTCACGAGCATCGTGCGATTGGCGCGATACGCGTAATAGCCGGTCGCGCCCGACGCGAGCACGCCGATGCACGCGAGCAGCACGGATAATTTGAAGGTCAGCCCCGGGCGTATCATCAAAAACGCTCCGACCGGTCCCCGGACACGATTCTGGCCCACAGCTGCTCGCGCCGCTGAATGTCTTCGACCGGACCGATCCACACGATGCGCGCGTTATCGCCGTTTTCCGCGGGCGCCTTCAACGTGTTGGCGAGTCCCTGGCGTTGCGTCAGCAAGGCGCTGACGTCCGGTTCGAGCATGTAGTTGATCCACGCGAGCGCAAGCGGCTGATCGGCCGCCGCGCGCGTCATCGACCAGCAATCCAGCCACGCGAGCGCGCCTTCGTCGGGAATCACGTAGCCGACGTCGGCGCCCGCGCGGCGCAGCAATTCGACCTGCTGGGTGCCGTAGTTGCCGAACATCAGCGCGACCTTGTGCTGAATGAAAAACGCGGTCGCCTCCTCGGGCAACGTGTAATAGGTCAACAGATTGCGGCGCAGATCGACGAGCTTGTGAGCAATCGCGCGCATTTGCGCGGCATCGAGCTGAAAAGGATGGGGATAGCCCAGCGCCAGCGCCGTGAACGAAAAATTGTGCTGCGCGCTGTTGAAGTCGAGCACCTTGCCGCGATAGCGCGGATTCCACAATTCGCGCATGGAGCGCGGCGCCACCGCGACCTGCTTGCGGTCGTAGATCAATCCCATCGACGAATACGTGAACGGAATGGCGTAAGCCTTGCCGCCCGACGCCAGTCCGCCAATCGACGCGAGCGCCCGAAAGCGCGGCAATTGTCGTTTCGTATTCGGCAAGCTGGCGAGATCGAGCGGCGCCAGCAGATTCGCCTGCGCGTAGCGCTGGATTTCAGCGGTATTGGCAGCGAGCACGTCGAAAGGCGGCGCACCTTTGGCGTGCATCTGGGCCCACAGCGCCTCATCGGAATCGACCAGCGTCACTTCGACTTTGGCCTTGTAACGCGCCTCGAAATTCTTCACGACATCGGCGTCCGCGTAGCCGGGCCATGCCAGTACGCGCAGAATTTTTTCGTCGGCTTTAACCGGCGCCGCCGAAAAAAGGCCCACGCAGATAACCGCAGCGATCAGAAATGCTAAAAATCCCGGACGAACGCTGCGAAACGATGCACATGCGCGCGCCGAGGCAGTAGCGATTCGTGGATAGAAGAATCGTTTACACAAGCGCTTTTCATCTGCCGTCAACATCATGTGCATATACAACACCGTTTAGCAGAAGGCCTTTTCGACGAGTGCAAACACACGGACTCGATCCGCGGACGGGGTGCTCGGTGACTTTCTTCAGACAGATGCGCTCGTTGCGGCATGTGGCGGAGCGCGAGGAGCAACGATGCTAGCGCCAAGGAAACCATTTTTGGTTTTTGGCTTCGTCAGAGTCGCAAAAATATCCGGTCGGTCGTGATGCAGCAAACGCGCTCATCTGCATTTAACGGCAGTTTATGCGGAAACTTTAACTCGCCGCCGGCCGGTTTAAACGCGCGAAACAATTGAACCGCGCGCTGGGATAGCGCGCGCTAGCCGCACTCGATAACGGCACCCTGATACCGCCAGCGCCGTTTCTAAAGAACCCTCGCGCCGATGCCGATAAACGATCTCTTGCCCAGGCTGCCGCCGGCGGTCGAGGCAGCGTCGCCTGATGCCGCGCGGCCTGTCTTCCGGGTAGTCGAAGAGTCGGACTAGAAACAGACAATGCGCTTGAGCAAAACAGAATGGATGTGGGCGGCCGTCGCGGCCGGATCGATTGCGTGCTTCAGCGGTTGGCTTCAGGGCGAGATGAACCGGGCCGCGCTCGAGCGCGCCGAGCGCGAGACGCAGGACATGCGCGGCGCCTGCGCGGGCATGTCAGCGCAGGACGCGCTGATGCTGGACAAAGGCGAACTATGGTGTGGCGCGGTCGGCGCCGGGCGCGCGGATTCGCTGGGCCGGGAGTAAATCGCCGGTTTCGACTCCGGCCGCGCCCGAGCGTCTTGAATTGCGCGCCATTCGGGCAAGCGCGGCTATACCGGCACACATTCGGACACAGTTAGCCAACTTCATTACGACGCGATTACATGCGTGAGCGGGCGGCTCATTCCAGCCAGTACGCACCACAGCCCTTTTGAATCTCCACCACAATCAGGCTGTATAAGCTATCCTCGCGCGCCATCCGGTGTTTCACTAGCTACCCGATCTTTTTGAACTGATAAGCTTGGCGCGCGCTGCTGGCCGCCCCGGTTGGCAGCTTCAACCCAAGCCCGGTCGTGAGTCGCGCCGGGCGCCCCGCGGCGGCACAACCGCATGCGGGAGTATTTGAACTACACGAGGAGTAAAAACAGTGAAAAAACTGCTAGCGGCTTTGACGGTTGCTCTGCTTGCTACCGTCTCGATTGGCGCACACGCTAAAGACTGGTCGACCGTCCGTTTCGGCGTTGACGCCAGCTATCCTCCGTTTGAGTCGAAGGGCTCGGACGGCAAGCTCGTTGGCTTCGACATCGACCTCGGCAATGAAATCTGCGCGCGCCTGAAGGCCAAGTGCGTGTGGGTCGAAAACGACTTCGACGGCATGATCCCGGCCCTGAAAGCGAAGAAGTTCGACGGCGTGCTGTCGTCGATGTCCATGACCCCGCAACGCGCCGAGCAGATCGCCTTCTCGAACAAGCTGTTCAACACGCCGACGCGCCTCGTGGCGAAGAAGGGTTCGGGCATCCTGCCGACGGCCGACTCGCTCAAGGGCAAGACGGTTGGCGTGGAGCAAGGCACGATCCAGGAAACCTACGCGAAGACGTACTGGGAAGCGAAGGGCACGAAGGTCGTGCCGTATCAGAACCAGGACCAGGTCTATGCCGACTTGCTGTCGGGCCGTCTGGACGCAGCGCTGCAAGACGCGGTGCAAGCTGAAATCGGCTTCCTGAAGACGCCGCGCGGCGCCGGCTTCGAATTCGTCGGCAAGAACCTCGACGATCCGAAGATCCTCGGCAACGGCGCGGGCATCGGCATGCGCAAGGAAGACACCGATCTGAAGGCGAAGGTCGACAAGGCGATCGCCGACATCATCAAGGACGGTACGTACAAGAAGCTCGAGAAGAAGTACTTCGACTTCGACGTGTACGGCGGCTAAACCAGCGATGCGCGTCTGACGACGCGCATGCCGGTTGGCAGAAACGGGCTCCGCCACAGGCGGAGCCCGTTTCATTTGCGGCGCCGCATAAAACCACACACTGCGTCATATCGGCTAAGATCGTGCGATCGAGGCGCCCGTGAGGCGCTGCACAGCGGCCCGGGACTGACCGGCCGTCAAGCAAGTTTCCCCACTGTTATCAACGAGATAGCGCGGCACGCCCTACCTGGCCGCGGATTTGAAAACCATGCAAACCCAAACCCATCCGCTGATTGCCCCGACGCTCGGCACCGCCCGCAACCTCACGAGTTTCCACTACGGTCCCGGCGACGGGCAGAAGATCTACATCCAGTCGTCGCTGCATGCCGACGAGCTGCCCGGCATGCTGGTGTCGTGGGCGCTGCGCCGCAAGCTGGCTGCGCTGGAAGCGGCCGGCAAGATTCGCGGCGAAGTCGTGGTCGTGCCCGTGGCCAACCCGATCGGCCTGAATCAGCACTTTCTCGGTCATCTGACGGGACGCTTCGAAACCAACACCGCGCAAAACTTCAACCGTAACTTCCACGATCTGTCGGCGCTGGTGCAGCCGGTGATCGAGTCGCGCCTGACCGACAACATCGACGCCAACCGCACGGCGATCCGCACGGCCATGCGCGAGGCGCTCGACGCGCAGAAGCCGGCAACCGAACTGGAATCGCAGCGCCTCGCACTGCAAAAGCTATCGTACGACGCCGATGTCGTGCTCGATCTGCATTGCGACTGGGAAGCCGCGATGCACCTCTACACGAACCCCGATCTGTGGCCGGAAGTCGAGCCGCTCGCCTGCTACCTGGACGCCAAGGCGTCGCTGCTCGCGCTCAATTCGGTGGGCAACCCGTTCGACGAAATTCACAGCTTCTGCTGGTCGGATCTGCGCGGCCGCTACGGCGACCGCTTCCCGATTCCGAACGGCTCGATCTCGGTGACGATCGAACTGCGCGGCCAGCGCGAAGTGTCGTACGAGTACGCCGAGCATGATGCCCAGGCGATCATCGAATACCTGACCTCGCGTGGCGTGATCGACGGCACGGCCGCCCCGCTGCCGCCGCTCGAATTCGCCGCCACCCCGCTTGCCGGCGCCGAGCCGATCGTCGCGCCCATGAGCGGCGTGCTGGTTTATCGCTGCGAAGTGGGCACCTGGATCGATGTCGGCCATGAGATCGCCGATATCGTCGATCCGCTGACGGAGCAGGTCGTCACCCTGAAGAGCAGCGTGGCCGGCGTGCTGTACGCACGGCATTTGACGCGCTTTGCGACGGCCGGCCTGGAGTTCGCGCGCATCGCCGGCGCGAAGGCGTTCCGCAGCGGGTCGCTGTTGAGCAACTAAGGCGCATCCCTGGGCGGTGCAGCGTTAGCGCATCGCGCCCGTCGAGGCTTGAACCGAAACGCAAATCGCCCGCTATTTCAGCGGGCGATTTGCGTTGACGTACTGTTTATCAACAACCCTGCTCAGAAAGCCGGAATGATCGCGCCTTTGAATTGCGTATCGATGTACTTGCGCACTTCGTCCGACTCATACGCCGCCACCAGCTTCTTCACCCACGGCTGATTGCGGTCCTTCTCGCGCACCGCGATCAGATTCGCGTACGGGCCTTTGAGGTCCTCGATCGCGATCGCGTCCTGGGTCGGCTGCAGGCCGGCCTTGACCGCGTAGTCGGTATTGATCGACGCCGCGTCGAGGTCGCCGAGCGCGCGCGGCAACTGCGCGGCATCGAGTTCGACCAGCCTGATCTTCTTCGGATTCTCAGCGACATCGAGCGGCGTCGCGTTCACTCCGTTCGTGCCGACGCCCGGCTTCAGCTTGATCACGCCGTACTTCTGCAGAAGCAGCAGCGCGCGGTTGCCGTTCGACGGATCGTTCTGGATGCCGACCTTCGCGCCTTCCGGCAAGTCCTTGAGCGACTTGAGTTTCTTCGAATAGAAACCCATTGGCGACACGTAGGTCAGGCCGACGTTGACGATCCTGTAGCCGCGCTGCCTGATCTGGCTGTCGAGAAACGGCTGGTGCTGAAAACCGTTGGCGTCGAGGTCGCCCGCGTCGAGCGCCGCGTTCGGCTGAATGTAATCGTTGAATTCGATGACCTTGACGTTCAATCCTTCGCGCGCCGCCACTTTCGTCACGACCGACCAGATTTGCGCGTCCGGACCGCTCATCGTGCCGATCTTGAGTTGTTTGTCGTCCGCGTGCGCGAACGTGGCCGTCAGCGAGACGGCGGCGATAGCGAGCAGATTCTGGATGATTATCCGGCGTTGCATGCGGTGCCTCACGTGTGATTTGTCGATAGGCGCGCATCGTCGCATGCGGCCGCGGCGCCCGAAAACCAATCGTTTTTCACACGCTAATACGCACGATCTGGAGAAAGCTTATATGCGCGTGCCCTGCGCGACTCGCGCTGGCGGCGCCATGCGAGTGTCGCGCCGGCGCGACAGATTCCAAAAATAACCAGGCTGTCACATGCCTTACTCTGCGTTCCCTTAAATTGCGGGCCATCGCACGACCTTACCGAAGAGTTGGGCGCCGCGATCGCTTAATTTTTAATCGGAGAAAGTCTTGAACAAGAAAGTATTGACCGCCGCTACTCTCGCCGTCTTCGCCACTGCCGCCCACGCACAAAGCAGTGTCACGCTGTATGGCTTGATCGATGCCGGTATCAGCTACGTGAACAACTCGAAGACCGCAACGGGTCACGACAACCTCTTCAAATACGACGACGGCGTTGCACAAGGCAGCCGTTGGGGCCTGCGCGGCACGGAAGACCTGGGTGGCGGCCTGAAGGCGCTGTTCGTGTTGGAAAACGGCTTTAACAGCGGCAACGGCACGCTGGGCCAGGGCGGCGCGCTGTTCGGCCGTCAGGCCTATGTCGGTCTGTCGAAGGACACTATGGGCTCGCTGACGTTCGGCCGCCAGTACTCGTTTTCGACGGACTATCTGGGCGGCAACTACTCGACCGGCGGCCAGACCGTCGCGGGTAACTACGCTTACCACATCAACGACGTCGACCAGCTGACGTCGAGCCGTATCAACAACGCAGTCAAGTTCAGCAGCGCGAATTTCGCGGGCCTGACCTTCGGCGCGATGTACGGCTTCTCGAACCAGGCTGGCGCATTCGCCGGCGCACCGGCAACCGGCACGGCCGCTGCACCGGTCGCGGGTTCGTCGCGTGCTTATAGCTTCGGCGTGAACTACGCAAACGGCCCGTTCGGCGTCGGCGCGGCTTACACGGACATCCGCTACCCGGGTCAGGCAACGCCGGCGTTCTCGACGGCCATGGCCAACGTGACGACGGGCACCGTGCGCGACCTGCGTACGTTCGGCGTCGGCGGCCGTTACTCGATCGGCGCAGCCACGCTGTGGGCGTTGTACACGAACACGCGCTTCGAGCCGATCACGGGCGGTTCGACGACGTTCGCCGCCTATGAAGCAGGCGCGAAGTACGCGTTCACGCCGGCTCTGACGGCAGGCGCGGGCTACACGTACATGCACCTGAGCAACGCCAACACGGGCCACTGGAACCAGGCGGACCTGAGCGTCGATTACGCGCTGAGCAAGCGTACGGACGTGTATGCACTGGGTATCTACCAGATCGCTTCGGGCCACAACGCGGCAACGGGCGATGTGCAGGCGCAGATCGGTTCGAGCACGAGCTACTTCAACACGTCGGGCACGGGTTCGGATAACCAGCTGGCGTTCCGCGTCGGTATCCGTCACAAGTTCTAAGCGAGTCTCCCGCTCGGCGGGGAACGCGGTTCCCTGCTGGATCGAGGTTCTGGAAAACGCCCTGCGGGGCGTTTTTTCTTTTTGGGCGAGTCCTTTTCTATCTGAAATCGTTCGCCGCGCTGGTTTCCGATAGAGGCCCGGTGCTGCCAGGCGACATCGTCCTCGCCGACGATAACGGCGTATTGTTTACCGACGCCTCGACGTTGGCGAACACCACGCACACGAAAGCCAGTGCGAACCTCGGAGTCCTTTCAAATGCAAACGACGCAATTATCCGACCCTGCGCTGGAATCGCGCGCCGCACGCAGCGCGCGATCCGTTAGCGAGCAGCATGTGCGGGAAGAACTGGCCGCGCTGTACCGGCTGGTCGCGCATTTCCGCATGACGGACATGATCGACACGCACATTACCGCCCGTCTGCCGAGCGCGTCGGGTGAGCCAGCCGCCTTCCTGATCAATCGCTATGGCGTCCTGTTCCACGAGATGCGCGCGTCGGATCTGGTGAAGATCGATCATCAGGGCAAGGTCATCGACGCGCGCGCACACGCCGAGCCCGCGTTGTTCCGCGTGAACGCCGCGGGTTTCACGATCCACTCGGCCATTCACGCCGCGCGCGACGACCTGCACTTCGTGATCCACACGCACACGGCGGCCGGCACCGCTGTATCCGCACAGGAACAAGGCCTGCTGCCGATCAGTCAGCATGCGTTGAAGTTCTACGGCAAGCTCGGCTACCACGATTACGAAGGCATCGCACTGGAACTCGGCGAACGCGAACGTCTGGTCCGCGATCTCGGCACCTGCAAGGCGATGATCCTGCGCAATCACGGACTGCTGGCAGCCGGCGCCACGGCCGCCGAAGCATTCCATGAGATCTACTTTCTCGAACGTGCCTGTCAGGCGCAGATTCAGGCGCTGGCCGGCGGCAGCGCATTGCGCATCCCGCCGCGCGAAGTCTGTGAACTGACCGCGAGCCAGTTCGATCGCGAGGATTCGGCGGAAATCGCGGAGCTGGCGTGGCAAGCCGCGCTCCGTTTGATCGACGACCCGAAATCCGATTACCGCGGCTAGCCGCATTCTCCCGCGTCCTGGCCTTTGCGCTCAGCGCCGATGTCCAGGCTGAGCGCCGCCTGTCGTGCGCTCCAACTCCGCATCACGCGCCTCAGACAACGACATGGTTTTTACTTCGTATGACTGACTTCGATCCGCTGCTGGAAGGCGGCGCGACGCAAACCATTCGAGTCGCGCCGTCCTGCATCGCGAAGTTCACCCGACCAGAAGCGTGGATTTCAGGGGGACGGCATTCGCCAGATTGTAGAAGTTGGGAGATGTGGCCATGACAGCATCGTGGATTTCAGCGAACTGTTCCCTGGTACCGCTGCCCTTGATACGAACGGTGTAACGCAGGCTCTCGTAGCCGTTTGCCACGTTCGGGTCGATCCCGAGAAATCCTCTGAGGTCGATGTCACCCTCGGTTTCGATCTGCAGAGATTCGAGCGTGATCCCGCGAACAGCGCACTGCGCCGCGTAGCCCACCGTCATGCAAGCGTTCAGCGCCGCGATCAGATGCTCCTGAGGATTGGCGAACTGGTTCGACCCGCCGAGTTCGCGAGGCTCGTCGATATCGATCGTGAATCGACGCGACACGTCCTGCCCTCCGAGCGCAAACCCCTTTACCTCGGAGTGACTCCGGGTCTGCCCCTGCCAGGTCGTGGCAACGCGCCAGCTGGTGGTGGCTTTCGATGCATCGCCCTTGACGCCCTCGATCAGTGAGAACAGGTCGTCGACGTTCAGGCCGTTGACGATATTGGCTTCTTTGGTCTGCGCATTGGCATTCATCTTCCATCTCCTGGACAAACGTGGCTTGTTGAGCTTCGGAAAAATCCCGTTGCAGAATGGCGAGCGCAGTCTGGATGCGCATGCCCTGGTCTGCGCGATGTCACGGCCGCTACCAACCCGGAATCGGGCGGCCGACCTGGCATCACGGTGGCTCAAATGTACGGTTGGCAGACGCGGGGTTCAATGATCAGGTCGCCGTAAGATATGACCGAAACGCCTTATAGCTTTGACGTGTCCGGATGAACGTTGCGTCGGGCATGGCATGGGCCGCACGCCAGCGGTAGCCGTGTGAAAGACCGACAAGCGCACTGACTACGTGATCTCGTGTGCGAGCGCAGCGATCGATCGTGCTAGGCTACGTAGCTATCGTCCCACCTGGTAAATTCCGACGACAGGCAGGAAAAGCAGCACCCAAGTTCACGTTGCCCGAATATCCGCGTCCGCTCCCTCGTTGACTCAAAACGCAGGCGATACAAGGTGGATCGATGATCGACGTTGACCAGCGTAGTGTCCGGCTGCGGCGCCTGTGCGTCGCGCTATGCGGCTGCGCCGCAGTGGCCGGCTGCATGGTCGGTCCCGACTACCGCTCTCCCCCCGCGCCGGCTACCGACTCCTATACCGCTTCGCCGCTGCCCGAGCAGACCGCCTCTTCTCCGGGAACGGCCGGCTTGCCGCAACGCTTCGTCCCGGGACAGGACATTCCCGCCGCCTGGTGGGCGCTCTTTCATTGCGAGCCGCTCGATACGCTGATCCGTCAGGCACTCGTCAATAGTCCGAACATCGCGGCGGCGCAAGCGGCCCTTCGGCAGGCACGCGAAAACTTCTCGGCGCAAGCCGGCGGCACGCTTCTGCCCAGCGTGGACGCGCAACTTGGCGCCACGCGCGAAAAATTGAACGGCATCTCATTCGGCCAGCCCGGACTCGTCGATGAGTTCAATCTCTACAACGCGTCGGTGAACGTGTCGTACAAACTCGATGTATTCGGCGGCGCACGACGCGAACTCGAAGCGTTGCACGCGCAAGTCGATTACCAGCGCTTCCAGTTGCAGGCCGCCTATCTCGCGATATCCGCCAACATGGTGACCGCGGCCGTCAAGGAAGCGTCGCTGCGCGCCCAGATCGAGGCAACCGAGCGCATCGCCGCGGAAGAAGACGAACAACTGGGCGTACTCGGCAAGCAGTTCGAACTGGGGGGCGTGGGCCGCACGGCGGTGCTCGCGCAGCAGACCCTGTTGGCGCAGACCCGCGCAACGCTGCCGCCGCTGCAACAGCAACTCGATCAGGTGCGTCACCAGCTCGCCGTGCTGGCGGGCAACTTGCCCAGCGAAACCGCGTTGCCCGAATTCAGGCTCGAGATGTTTTCGTTACCCGAGACGCTGCCTGTGAGCCTGCCGTCGGCGCTGGTACAGCAGCGGCCCGACATTCTCGCCGCCGACGCGGTGCTGCATCAGGCCAGCGCGCAAATCGGCGTAGCCACCGCCGCGATGTATCCGCAGATCACGCTGTCCGCCAGCTACGGCGCCGAGGCTCTGACGCCGGCCCAGGTGTTCAAGGCGGGCAGCACCATCTGGAGCCTCGGCGCCGGCCTGCTGCAACCGGTGTTCCATGGCGGACAACTGAGCGCGCAGAAGCGCGCGGCCGAAGCGGCATACGAGCAGGCCGATGCGCAATACCGCGAAACGGTCCTGCTGGCGTTCCAGAACGTCGCGGACTCGCTGCGCGCGCTCGATCACGACGCGACCGGCCTGAAGGCGCAGACGGATGCCTGGCGTGCCGCCAACGACTCACTGGAACTGACGCGTGGGCAGTATCGCGTCGGCGGGGTGAGCTATCTGGCGCTTCTCGATGCCCAACGCCAATACCAGCAAACGGTGGTGAGCCTCGCGCAGGCGCAGGCAGCCCGCTACGCCGACACCGCGGCCCTCTTCCAGGCGCTCGGTGGCGGCTGGTGGAGCGCCGCCGCGCCGGCCA
The DNA here is from genome assembly GCF_031585635.1 of Paraburkholderia sp. FT54. NCBI lineage: Bacteria > Pseudomonadati > Pseudomonadota > Betaproteobacteria > Burkholderiales > Burkholderiaceae > Paraburkholderia > Paraburkholderia sp. FT54. The sequence continues at coordinate 2,113,606 of NZ_CP134196.1, forward strand.
CCGCCGCGACGACGCATTGAGATAGCCCGCCAGGACATTCGCTACACCGCTCTTTGCAACACGCGCCGCCGGAAACGAAGGAACGAATGGACGAACCGTCCGGCGCTTCGCCCAATGCCGTGCAAGGACATCACGATGACCGAACGAAAACCGATGGCAAAGCGGATGGCGATCATGCTGATCTGTGTCGGCCTGCTGCTGGCCGCGCTCGTCGGCTTCAACATGTTCCGCACGCATATGTTCGCCAGATTCATGGCGGGCAACGCGGCGCCGCCCGCCACCGTGTCGGCGATCGTCGCCGGCTATCAGCAGTGGCAACCGCAGCTTGCGGCGGTCGGCAGCCTGCGCGCCGTGCGCGGCGTCGATGTCACCACCGAAGTCGCGGGCCTCGTGCGCGAGGTGGCGTTCCGCTCGGGGCAGGAAGCGAAAGCCGGGCAAGTTCTTATCAGACTCAATGCCGACAGCGACGTGGCGCTGCTCCAGTCGCTCCAGGCAGCCGCGGAACTCGCGCAGACGGTCTACACGCGCGACAAGGCGCAATACGACATCAAGGCGATCGCCATGGCGCAACTCGACGCGGACGCCGCCGACCTGAAGGGCAAGAAGGCGCAAGTCGCGCAACAGGTCGCGCTCGTCGACAAGAAGACCATCCGCGCACCGTTTGCGGGGCGCCTCGGCATCACCACGATCAATCCAGGGCAATACCTCAATCCGGGCGATGCGATCGTCACACTGCAGGCGATCGATCCGATCTACGCCGATTTCTCCCTGCCGCAGCAGCAGCTCGGCCAACTCGCGATCGGCCAGACCATCGCGGTCGACACCAATGCCTACAGCGGGCAAACCTTCGTGGGCAAGATCCAGTCGGTCAGCCCGAAAGTCGACAGCACTACGCGCAACGTGCAGATCGAGGCCAGCGTGGACAATCACGAGCGCAAGCTGCTGCCGGGCATGTACGCGAACGTGAAGATCGACGCGGGCGCCGGACAGCGCTACCTGACGCTGCCGCAGACCGCCATCACCTACAACCCTTATGGCGCGACCGTGTTCATCGTCAAGCCGGGCGCGCAGGCCAACGCGCAGGGCAAGGCGCTGCCCGTCGCGCAGCAGGTGTTCGTCACGCCTGGCCCGACGCGCGGCGATCAGGTCGCGATCCTCAAAGGTGTCGACGCCGGCACGCAGGTCGTGACGAGCGGACAGCTCAAACTCAAGAACGGCACGCCGCTCGTCATCAACAACAGCGTGCAGCCGGCGGACAATCCGAACCCGGCGCCTCAGGAACAATAGAGAGACCGCGCGATGACCTTCACCGATCTCTTCATCCGGCGGCCCGTGCTTGCCTCGGTCGTCAGCCTGCTGATCCTCGTGCTCGGACTGCGCTCGCTGGCCGCCCTGAAAGTCAGCCAGTATCCGCAAACCGAAAACGCCGTCGTGACGATCACCACGGCCTACTATGGCGCGAACGCCGATACCATGGCCGGCTTCATCACGCAGCCGCTCGAGGCGGCGATCGCCCAGGCGCAAGGCATCGACTACATGTCGTCGACGAGCAGCACCGGCGTGTCGACCATTACCGCGACGCTGCGCCTGAACTACGACGCGAACCGCGCGCTGACCGAGATCAACACGCAGATCGGCTCGGTACGCAACCAGTTACCGCCGCAGGCGCAGCAGCCGGTACTGACGATACAGACCGGGCAGACCACCGACGCGATGTACATGGGCTTCTACAGCGACGTGCTGCCGAGCAACAACGTCACGGATTACCTGTTGCGCGTCATCAAGCCCAAGCTCGATTCGATCGAAGGCGTGCAGACCGCGGAAATCCTCGGCGGCCGGCAGTTCGCGCTGCGCGCGTGGCTCGACGCGACACGTCTCGCCGCCCACGGCGTGACGGCCGCCGACATCTTCACGGCGCTCGGCAACAACAACTACCTCGCGACACTCGGCACGACCAAGGGGCAAATGGTCAGCGTCGATCTGAACGCCGGCACCGACCTCCACACTGTGAACGACTTCAAGCAACTCGTCATCAAGCAGAAGAACGGCGCGATCGTGCGCCTCGAAGACGTCGCGAACGTCGTGCTCGGCGCCGACAGCTACGACTTCAACGTCGCGTTCAGCGGCAAGCGTTCGGTGTTCATCGGCATCAAGGTCGCGCCGGACGCCAACATTCTCGATGTCGCCAAGCGCGTGAAAGCCATCTTTCCCGGGCTGCAGAAGCAGTTTCCAACCGGCATGACGGGAGAGATCGTTTATGACGCAACGGATTTCGTCAACACGGCCATCGTCGAAGTCATCAAGACGCTGGTCGAGGCGCTGCTGATCGTCAGCGCGGTGATTTTCCTGTTCCTCGGCAGCTTGCGCGCGGTCATCGTGCCGCTGATTGCCATGCCGTTGTCGCTCATCGGCACGTTCTTCGTGATGCAATTGCTCGGCTATTCGATCAATCTGCTGACGCTGCTCGCGCTCGTGCTCGCGATCGGACTTGTGGTGGACGACGCGATCATCGTGGTCGAAAACGTCGATCGTCACATGAAGGAGGAAGGCAAGGCGCCCCTCGATGCCGCGCTGATCGCCGCGCGCGAACTCGGCGGACCGATTCTCGCGATGACCGTCGTGCTGATCGCCGTGTATGCGCCGATCGGTTTTCAGGGCGGCCTGACCGGCGCCCTCTTCACCGAGTTCGCATTCTCGCTGGCCGGCGCGGTGACGGTGTCCGGCGTGATCGCCCTTACGCTGTCGCCGATGATGTGCTCGCGCTTCTTTCGCGCGGAGCAGGAGTCGGGGCGCTTCGCGCGCTTCGTCGACCGCCAGTTCGAACGCGTTCATCGCGGCTACGGCCGCCTGTTGCACGCGACGCTCGACACCTGGCCCGTGTTCACCGTGATGGGCGCGCTGCTGCTCGGCGGCACGGTCTACCTGTTCATGACGTCGAAATCGGAGCTCGCGCCGCAGGAGGATCAGGGAATCGTACTGTCCCAGATCCAGGGGCCGCCGAACGCGACCATCCAGCAGATGCAGACGTACGCGGACCAGGTATTCGACATATCCAAAGCCTTGCCTGAATACGCGCAGATGTTCCAGCTCACGGGCGCGCCGACAGTCAACCAGGGGATCGGCGGCGTGCTGTTCAAGACATGGGACCAGCGCAGCAAGGGCGCGACCGCGTTGCAGCAGGAATTGCAGCAGAAATGGAATGAGATTGCCGGGGCGCGCGTCGCGGCGTTCCAGTTTCCGCCGCTGCCGGGCTCGCAGGGCTTGCCGGTGCAGTTCGTCATCAGCACGACCGAGCCTTTCGAGAACCTCAACGAAGTATCGCAGGCCGTCCTGCAAAAAGCCCGCGCGAGCGGCATGTTTTTCTTCGTCGACAGCGATCTCAAGCTCGATAAGCCGGAAGCCGTGCTCGTCGTCGACCGCGACAAGGTGGCCTCGCTCGGGCTCTCGCAGAGCGACGTCGGGCAGGCGCTCGGTTCGGCGCTCGGGGGCGGCTATGTCAACTACTTCTCGATCGCCGGGCGTTCGTACAAGGTGATTCCGCAGGTATTGCAGACGGACCGCCTGAATCCTTCGCAGGTGCTCGATTACTACCTGCGCACGCCAGACGGCAGTGTCATGCCGGCTTCGACCATTGCGCATCTCGAACACAACGTGGTGCCGGAATCGATCAACCATTTCCAGCAACTCAACTCGGCGACGATCTCTGGCGTGATCGTGCCGGGCGTATCACAAGGGGAGGTTCTCGACTTTCTGCGCACGGCGACCGCGCAAGCCGCGCCCGCGGGTTATTCGGCGGATTACTCGGGGCAATCGCGGCAGTTCGTGCAGGAGTCCGGCGGTTTCGTCATCACGCTGATGTTCGCGACGATCATCGTGTTCCTGGCGCTCGCGGCACAATTCGAAAGTTTCCGCGATCCGGTCGTGATCCTGATTTCGGTGCCGATGGCGCTCTTCGGCGCGCTCATCTTCATCAATATCGGCTTGACGACGCTGAACATCTACACGCAGGTCGGGCTCGTCACGCTGATGGGGCTCGTCAGCAAGCACGGCATTCTGATCGTCCAGTTCGCCAACGAACTGCAACACGCCGGCAGATCGAAGCGCGAAGCGCTGGAAGAAGCCGCCGGCGTGCGGCTGCGCCCGATTCTGATGACGACGGCGGCGATGGTGCTCGGCGTCCTGCCGCTCGTGGTCGCCTCAGGAGCAGGCGCCGCAGGCCGCAATGCGATGGGCCTCGTGATCTTCACGGGGCTGTCGATCGGCACGCTCTTCACCTTGTTCGTGGTGCCCGCGATGTATATGTTTCTCGCGGCCGATCATCATCGGGACACCGCGGCACCGCGGGCCGGTTAGCGTTTGGCGTGCCGTGGAATTCCGCGGTGACCGCGACCAGTTTTAGCAAGGGCGGTCGCGAACCAGATCCAAAGCTCGCGACTGTCACCGCGATCAGTGCGCCCACACCGATCGGCGCGCGGATACAGGCGGTCGCGTTCGCAGTCTTCGCTCAGGAGCGGGAGGCTCCACGTGAGTCGGGAAATACGCCTACGCCTGCCCTCTTTCATGCCAATCATCTATATCGGTTCGAGCCCGATGCTCAAGCGCACTGAGCGCCATCAGCGGGTCGATCTTGGCCCTTGGAATGGCCATTTCGATTGCCGGGGGTGCGCCTTTGTGCTTATCCCCGTCAGTACGTTCAATCACAGCATGACATATCCACTGAACGCCAAGCTCATCCGGCGCACCGTCAGCGGTCACGCGAAAACCACGATGTTCAAAAACCACAAACCCTCCAGACATAGAACGAAATGCAGGTACCTCGACGACCATGTACACCGAGGATCATGGGAAGCCTAACATGGGTGCCCAACCCTCTGCATTAGAGTGCCAAACTCGATTACACGTAGCTGACTCTTGCGCAAAAATGCGCACCTCGCTGAAAGGGAGCCGCATGCAAACGGTGTGCGAACGTCGCTCCCGGCGTCAGCACGCGTGGCCGCATTCCAGATTTCAGACAGGGTTTTGATGAGTTTCGATGAGACCGTCGGCCGGTCGCTTACATCTGTATTCCGGCCGCGATGATGATAGAGAGGGCGAGGACACACAACTCGAAGGTTGTGAATCGGGGGTATCTAATGTTCATCTTCATCCTCATGTCCCACGAAGGATCTTCATCAGGTCATCGTATGGCGACAAGGTGCTTTCCAAAACTTGTCAGCCACTCCGAAGCAGGAGCCTATCCGTGAATAGCAAGTGCATTCGCCGTCGACGGAGCCATGGCGTCCTCGTCGCCGATGCGGAACGGGTCATCTCGTTCCGGTCATCGTTGGCTACTGCCAGACCGCAAATCCGCTGCATTCCGTGGTCATTTCGGCGAAGCACTTCGCACAACAGACGGCGGTTATATTCGGCCAAATGCTCACGTGCTTCTGAACGTCTTCCTTCAACTCGCCGCATTCATCGCAGCGTTCCAACACCCGGACCTGGAGCGGTCGGTTGTGCCACTTTTCAAGCGCGTTCATGTCAGCAACCCTCCCATGGAATCAAGATAGACCGACGACTCCAGGAAAACTATTCTACGAACGGTTGCTGCAGTTCTACCTGGACATAGTGCACCTATACGCCTGGATAACTCGAGGCTTCCAAGGGGGCTAGTGTTCGGATCTTGACGACGATGTTGCGGGATCCGTTACTGGAAAGCCGGTCATACTCGATTCAACAAACAATTCTTGCGGGCTAAAGAGTCAGCGTTTCGTGCGCCTTGACAATGTCGCTTGCCACCACCTCGATTGGCTCGCGCTTGAGCATCGCCTTTGAGCGTAGCGACTGATACGCGTGCTCTTCCGACACACCGCGCCTTTCCATCAGGATCTGCGTGGCCTGCTGGACCACTCGAACCTTCGCCTGCTTCTTCTCGAGCCGCTCGATGTATCGATCGCGCACCCGCAATGCCTGACATTGCGTCAGCGCCACCGCAATCGCCGTCAGCAATCCGAATGAACGCACTGGCGACGGTATCGTCGTCAGCGCGTTCAGGCGCAGCACTGCTTCAACGGTGATCGGATTTTCGCAGGTCACCACCGGAATCACGGGCGGCGATAGGCTGGTTCCGAGCCAAGGAAAATCGGCCGAGAGGGTTTCGGGGCGCATTGCCATCAGCACGAGGCCGGTTCCGAAGGGCAAGCAGTCGAGTGTCGGCCAGCAGACCGTCACGTCGCATCCAATGCGATGGAGTTGAGCTAGAAGCTCGTCGCCGTCCTGATCTTGCGGATGAATCACAACAACTTTCAGCGAGCGCAAATCGCGAAGGATCGCCAGGCTATCCGCAGTCCACTTCATCGTTGCGCCCTGGCATGTAAGCACACGCGACGCGAGTCCTCGGGCCCGACTTCGCCTGGGTTGATTACATCGTCGAGGCCCGAAGGAAGACGGTGCAGTCGCGCAAACCTGGCGACCTCTAGTTGCATGGTAAGTCTCCTGTAGCCAGACCGAAGAGCGTACCGTGAGGCCGGTGCCCAGGCGATGCTTCACGGCGCGTTGACCCAATCTACGCCAACGCCGGCACCGCCAAAGAGGAGATCGGCCCCGCGGGAGCCGGAAGCGCATGTCGTCGTGGTGGCCGAACCGCGGGCTTCCCGCTGGTGTAACAGCCAGCGCGTAGCGATGAGAGAAGATTAGGCCGAGCCGGAGGACGAATCTACTCTACGGTTGGATATGCCAATGCCGCGTTAGCGTACCGCGCTTATACGGAGGTATAAGCGCAACGAGGGATGAACGCCTGGATTAACCGCCCATCTCTGCAAATATCAGAGCGGCGGTTCGCCTTGATCTCGTCAATAGCCAGTCGCTCCGCCTGAACCACCGGCGGAGCCACACGCTATTTGCACCGCTCAGACCTTTGCGGCACCTTAGAGCTGCACGCCGCGCGTGAGCGCGCCATCCACGACGAGATTCGCCCCGCTCACGAAGCTCGCCGCCGGACTCGCGACGAACGCAACCGCGTTCGCGATCTCCTGCGGGCGCGCCATGCGTCCGCTGGGATTCAGCGCGAGTGCTTCCGCGAACAGCTTCGGGTCGTTGTGTTCGATGTGATCCCACACGCCGCCTTCGAAATAGACGTTGCCCGGCGACACGGCGTTCGCGCGAATGCCCTTCGGCGCGAGGTGATAGGCGAGGCCTTGCATGTAGTGGATCAGCGCCGCCTTGAAGGTCCCGTAAGGGCCGGCGGCGAAGTCGATTTCGCGGCCGGACACGCTCGATATCGCGATGATCGAGGCGGCCTTGCTCGCTTCGAGAAACGGTAGCGCGGCATCGACCAGATTGACCGTGCCCATCAGGTCGGTTTCGAACTCCTTGCGCCACGATTCGAGATCGTTGCCGATCGACAGCGCGCTCACATTGGCGACCACGATGTCGATTCCGCCCAGTTGCGCGGCGGCTTCGCGGGTCCAGGCCTGTAACGCGGGACCGTTGGAAACGTCGACCGAGGCGCCGCACACCTTGACCGCACCACGGGTGGCCTGCACGATGCCGGCCACCGTCTGTTCGACGGCGGCGCCATCACGCGCGCAAAGCGCGACGTGCGCGCCTTCGGTGGCCAGCGTTTGCGCAATGGCGCGGCCGATACCTTTGGTGCCGCCGGTAACAAGTGCCTTCAAACCGTTGAGTTTCAGATCCATGGTGGCGTCTCCTCAGGCAGCCGGTGCGAGATATTTCTTGCTGATCGCCGCGCCGACCGAATACTTCGGGTCGACGAAATTGCCCAGCCGCACCTTGCCGCACTGGCTGAGCATCATGTAGGCATCCCAGCGGTCGAAGCCGTATTCCTTTTCCATCCACAGCACCAGTTCGTGGTACGCGATGCGCGTTGCGTCTTCAAGCGGGCGCGCACTGCCGATCGCCATCAGCAGCTCATCCGTTTCGAGGCGCGGCCATTCGATGTGCCAGCCCTTGATCAGATCGACGTGGATCGTGGTCGTGCTGGAGAATTCGACGGCGGTGCCGCATACTTCGCCGTCGCCCTGGCAGGCGTGCGCGTCGCCGATAAAGAGCCGCGCACCGGCGGAGCGCACCGGCAGATACGTGATGCTGCCCGGGCCCATGTCGGGCACGTCCATATTGCCGCCGTGATTGTCCGGCGTGAGCGAATTGATCGAGTCGATTTCCGGCGACAGGCTCAGTGTGCCGATATGCGGCTTGTACGGCAGCGTGACGCGCTTGCTCCAGTAGACGCCTTCTTCGTCCACGTCGATCTTGCGGGTGATCTCGGGCAACGGCTCATTGAGCGTCGCGGTGTATTCCGTACCGGTCAGCGCGCCGAAGCGCGGAATCAGGCAGCAGGTGCCGCGCGGATTGTCGCCGCGCGGCAGCATCGATTCGATGTAGACCGCCACCACGTCGCCCTTCTCCGCGCCTTCGATCATGATCGGACCGCTTTGCGGATTCAGGAACGGCACCCGCAGCTTCTGACTCGGCAGATCCTGTTCCGTCAGGATCTTGCCGTCGAATGCGTCGCGTGTCTGAACCACTACCCGGTCGCCCGGGGCGATGTTCATCACCGGCGTCGAGTACGGTCCGATGGTGTAGTGAAATGTGCCCTGACGGGATTCGCTGAGATCATGCGTTTCACGGACCTGGCCGCGTGCGACGCCGCGCGTGTACATGATCGATTGTTCGAGCCAGTTCATTATGGTGTTTCCTGTTCAAATGTGGGTTGTCGATGTGAATGGGCGCAACGCTCACGCCGCATTACACTGAAATTAACGCTCTGACGTTATTGGCTTCCATCTGGTCCCCGGCCCCAGCCGAGACAACCTGGCCGCGTACCAGCACGACATAGTCGTCGGCTACCGCCTGCGCGAAATCGAAAAATTGCTCTACCAGCAGGATCGACAGCGATCCTTTCAGCGAACGGATCACCGCCTCGATCTCCATCACGATCGACGGCTGGATGCCCTCGGTCGGCTCGTCGAGAATGAGCAGCTTCGGATTGGTCAAAAGCGCCCTGCCAATCGCAAGCTGCTGCTGCTGTCCGCCGGACAGATTTCCTGCAATGCGCCGGCGCATCGTCTTCAGCACAGGAAAGGTATGAAAGACGTCATCGAAAGAAAATTGCTTGCCCTTGGCGGTCTGATTGCTCTCGCCGGCGTAGGCGCCGATGCGCAGGTTTTCTTCGACGCTGAGTTGCGGAAAAATCTCGCGTCCTTGCGGCACGTAGCCCAGACCCGCCAATACGCGCCGGTGCGACGGCGTGCGGGTCAGCGGCTGGCCCGCCAGTTCGATTTCGCCGGCTTTGACCGGCAACAGCCCGACGAGGCACTTCAGCAAGGTCGTTTTGCCCACGCCGTTACGGCCGAGCACGACGGTGCAGGCGCCGTCGGCGACGTTGAGCGACACGTCGCGCAACGTGTGGCTGCTGCCGTAAAACTGATTGAGTGCGGAAATCTTCAGCATGCTCACCGTCCGAGATAAACCTGAATCACGCGTGGATCATTGCGCACGCTCTCCATCGATCCCTCGCCCAGCAACTGCCCTTCATGCAGCACGCTGACGAGGTCCGCGATCCTGCCGACAAAATCCATGTCGTGCTCGATCACCACCACCGCCCGCTCGGGCGACTTGAGCCGCGCGATCAGTTCGGCGGTGCGTGCCGTTTCGTGGTCGGTCATGCCGGCAACCGGTTCGTCGAGCAGGATCACTTGCGGATCGGCGACAAGCAGCATGCCGATTTCGAGCCACTGCTTCTGGCCGTGCGACAGCGTGCCGGCTATCCGGGGCCCTTCATTCCCGAGGCCGATCGTCTCGAGCACTTCGTCGATGCGCCGGTTCTGCTGTGCGCCGAGGCGCGAGCGAACCATCTCCGCATATCCGCGACCGTTGCGAATCGCCAGTTCGAGGTTTTCGCGAACCCGCAGTGCTTCGAACACGCTCGGCTTCTGGAACTTGCGGCCGATGCCCAGCCGCGCGATGGACGTTTCGTCGAGCGTCGCGAGGTTCGTCACCTTGTTCAGAAAGACCTCTCCGCCTGCCGGCCGGGTCTTCCCCGTGATGACGTCCATCAAGGTCGTCTTGCCCGCACCGTTCGGACCGATGATGGCGCGAATCTCGCCGTATCGAAGCTCCATCGACAGATTCGTGATCGCCGCGAAGCCGGAAAACGTGACGGACAGGCCGCTGATGTAGATGGCGGTGGCCGGTTGTGGCTTGTTCATTGGCCGCCCCTCCTGGTTTCGCTGGCGGCGGCCTTGAGCGTACCCCACACGCCGTTGCTGAAATAGACGACGATCACAAGCGTGACGCCGGCAAGAATGAACGGCCACAACGCCGGCAGTTGCGCCGTCAGCCAGAACTTGAGTCCGTTGATCACGATAGCGCCGACGATCGCGCCGATCAGCGTGCCGCGCCCACCGATGGCCACCCACACGGCAATCTCGACGGACAGTTGCGGCGAAACGATGGTCGGGTTGACGATGCCGACCTGCGGCACGTACAGCATTCCGGCAAACGCCGCGAGTACCGCCGAGAGACACCACGCGAAGAGCTTCAGCGTATGCGTGCGGTAGCCGAGAAAACGCATCCGCGCTTCGTCGTCGCGCACCGCGATCAGCGCCCGGCCAAAACTGGAGCGCGCGAGAAACCGCACGCCGACATAGGCGACCACCAGGAGCAGGCACGAACACACGGCAAGGCCTATCTGCGTGGACGTATCGGCAAGCTTGCGGCCGGCGATGCTCGTAAAACCGGTCATGCCATTGTTGCCACCGAGGCCCACGTCGTTGATGAACAACAGCAGCATCAACGCATATGTGAGCGCCTGAGTGATGATCGACAGATACACGCCGTTGATGCGCGAGCGGAATGTGACGAAGCCGAACGCGCCCGCGACCAGCACGGTGACGACGATCGTGCCGACGATCGTCACATCGAGCCGCGAAAGCATCTTCCATAGCGCGGGAAAGTCGCTCGCGCCCATGTATTGCATGAAGTCCGGCAAGACGTGCGTTTCGGCATAGGCGCCGTTCAGCAGATAGATGGCCATCATATAGCCGCCTATGCCGAAGAAGACGCCGTGCCCGAGGCTCAGGATGCCCGCATAACCCCAGACCAGATCGAGCGCCAGCGCGAGCAGCGCGAAACACATGATCTGTCCGATCAGATTGATGCCGAACAGCGACAGATGCAACGCATTCGACTCCGGAATCACAAAATAGGCAAAGGGCAGATAGAGCGCCAGCAGGACCAGCACCGGCACGATACCGGCCTCCACGGACTGGCCCATCCATTTCGTTGCGAACGCCGACAAGGTGACTCTCCCGCTGTTACGCGGTTCAGGAAATGTATTCATACGCGGGTCTTCAATGCGAAGAGTCCTTGCGGGCGCTTCTGGATAATCAGCACGATGAGCAGAAGCACAGCCACCTTGGCGGCAACTGCTCCGTAGAACGGTTCGATGAACTGGTTGATTTCGCCGAGCGCAAGCGACGACACGACCGTCCCCGCGAGACTGCCCGCACCGCCGAGCACCACCACCATGAACGAATCGACGACGAAGCCCGTGCCCATCGACGGATTGACGCTGGCAATCTGCGTCAGCACCACGCCGGCCAGTCCCGCGAGGCCGGCGCCCAGGCCGAACGCGATACGATCGACGCGCTCGGCGGGGACGCCAAGGCAGCGCGCCATGTCGCGCAGCTGCGTGGTGGCGCGCATCAGCAACCCGAGCTTCGTGAAGCGGACCACGGCGAAGGTCGCCACGAAGATCAGCACGGCGAGCACGATTGCAAATACGCGGTTGTAGGTCACGAAAAAGCCGGGCGCGACCTGCATGCCGCCGTTGAGAAAGCCGGGCGTGATGAACTCGACGTTCTGCGAGCCGAACAGCACCTGAATCAGCTTGATCAACGCAATGCTGACCGCCCATGTGGCGAGCAGTGTCTCCAGCGGCCGGCGATACAGAAACCGGATGACGAAGAATTCGAGCAACATGCCGCACGCTGCGCAGATCACGAACGCCACGGGAATCGCAACGAAAATGTAGGCGTCGAACAAACCCGGCAGATGCGCCTGCATGAAACGTTCGACGAGATACGTCGCGTACGCGCCGATCATGATGAATTCGCCATGCGCGAGATTGATCACGCCCATCAGTCCGAACACGATCGACAAACCGAGCGCCGTCAGCAACAACACGCCGGCATAGCTCAAGCCGCTAAACAGAATCGACAAGCCCTTGCCGAGCGACAGCCACGTATCCATGTTGCGGATCGCGCCCTGCACTGCGGCCAGCACGTCGGGATCCGATCGCACGGAACTTTGCTCCGCAAAGTTCGCCAGCGCGGTACGCGCGGTTTCGCTCGGCACCTCGGCCACGGCCTTGATCGCCGCCAGGCGGTCGGCCTTGACGTTGCTGTTCAGTCCGCGCTTGGCCAGCGCCAGCCTGAGAACGGTCGCGATATCCGGGTCGTTCTGCGCCCTGACCGCACGGGCGACGATAGCGGGGTCGAGTAATGCAAAGAACTTGTCGACTTGCCGCGCGGCCGTCGCGCGGGTGTCTTGCTGTGGCGAGAACAGGTCCATTTCCGCCGACACCACTGCGAGCTTGCGCATCATCACGATGCTCGGCACATAGGGCGAATCCGCCGGCCCATTGGCACGCGGCTGGAGAGTCGCGGCGTCGAGCGCGGGGTTGCCTTGCAGCGTCGCCTGACCGTCGGCGCCGCACTGCAGCGCGCCGTTACGGATCGCATCGACGATCTGACGCGCCCACGCACGCTCGTGCGTGTCGTCCGACACGCCGGCTTCGACGACTTGCTCCAGCGCGGCGGCCTTATCGCCGTCCGTCGCGCAGAACGACGTGAGCATCGCAGCGCGGCTCGGCGCTGCGTTCGCGGTAGTGGCCCAAACAAGCGCCAGACAAGCGATCGCGAAAAAGAGCTGCCTGAAATTGATCATGGGTGTTTCCATTCGATCCTGCCAGGGGACCGGCATGCTTGCGTATGCCGATCCCACAACTGCTGACTGTGCGACAGGGACTGTCAAGCCTTGCCGATGAACGGGCTGAATGCCACTGGCTTCTCGATGTCTTTCGACTTCCACAAAATGTCGAAGCCCTGAGTCGCGTTGATCGAGCCGATCATGTCGCCCCGCCACAAGTACTGCGTGGAAGCATCCATCTTCACCGTGTAACCCGCCGGATCGACCATCGACTGACCCGCGAGCGCCTTGCGCACCGCGTCCGTGTCGGTGGAATGCGCCTTCGCGGCAGCCTGCGCCCACAGATTGATGCCGAGGTAGGTCGACACCATCGGGTCGATCACCATGTCCGGCCGATGCTTCAGGCTATGCGCGCTGACGTAGTTCTTCCAGTCGCTCTTGAACTGGCGATTCTGCGGCGTATCCACGTTCTGGAAATAGCACCAGCAGCTGAGGTGGCCGACCAGCGGCTTTGTATCGAGACCCTCCAGATCGCTGTCGACCACGTCCAGGCCAAGAATCGGAATATCGGTGGCGCGCACGCCCTGATTGATCGCTTCCTTGAACATCGCCGGAATCGAATCGCCGACCACGGTCATCACGACGATGGCCTGGCCACCCGGTTGCGCGGCGAAGTCCTTGATGTCGCGCACGATGGTCTGGAAGTTCGATTGCCCGAATGGAACGTAGTGTTCGCGCCATGCGGAGTCCGGAATGTTCTTGGTCTTGAGATAGCCCTTGAGCATCTTGTTGATCGTGCGCGGCCAGACGTAGTCGCTGCCGATCATATAGAAACGCTTGGCGCCGCCGCCCTGGTCACTCATCAGGTAATCGATTGCGGGGAGCACCGAGCTGCTCGGCGGCGAGTTCAGATAGACGACGTTCTTCGACTGCTCTTCGCCTTCGAAGTGAAGCGGATAAAACAGCAGGCTGTCTTGCGACTCGACCACCGGCAACACCGACTTGCGCGACACCGACGTCCAGCAGCCGAATAGCGCCGCGCATTTGTCGCGCAGAATCAGTTGCTTCGAGAGCTGCGCATACATGGGCCAGTCCGACGCCGGATCGACGACGACACCCTGAAGCTTGCGCCCGAGCACGCCGCCCTTGGCGTTGATCTGATCGATCGTCATCAGTGCCGTATCTTTTAACAGCGACTCGCCATTGGCCATCGTGCCCGACTGCGAGAACAGCAGGCCGAGCTTGATCGGATCGCTGGCTTGTGCGGCGAACGCAGCCTTAGGTAGCGCGGTGCCCGCAGCGGTCACCAATCCGGAGCCGACTGCCGACAGGAAAGTACGTCTTTTCATATGCTTCACTCCGACATGGATTAGAAATCGCAAACGCAAAAAGCCCGAAACCAGACAAGCTGGTTTCGGGCTTTTTTGGCCGGTGCTGCTCAAGACGCCTTTGTCTCGAACAACGAAATGGATGCTGTGGGTCGCCGTGATGCACAGCGGGACAGCGTCACCATATAAGCAACGGTCATGCCAGAGCTTTGCGTTCGGCAGGGGTGCGTGCCGCAAAAGCCTTTGTGAAGCGGCTGTAAATTGATTAGTTGCGCCCCGGTCAACGCGGGAGGCATTATAAATAAAGCACTTTGCGCGGCTGACTACCTGAAAGCCGCACAAAGGCAGTGCGAGTGCGCACCAGTCACGTGCTGCACGCACAAACAGCGCACTTCCCTGGCGACCTTTGGTTTTGACGAATGACTCGTATTGATGCCAGCCGTACCTCGGACCCAATCAGAATTGGCGTCCTGTATTCACGCTCAGGCGTAACCTCGGCCGCGGAGCTCACTCAACTGCAAGCCACCATGCTTGCAGTGGAGGAAATCAATCGCGCAGGCGGCGTGTCAGGACGCGAGATCGAACTCGTCTGTCTGGATCCGCAATGCCAGCCGCGGCGTTATGCCAACCTCGCGGAACAACTGATTCTCGAACACCGGGTTCGGATCATCGTCGGCTGCTATATGTCCAGCACGCGCAAGGCGGTCATTCCGATTGTCGAACGGCACAATGCGCTGCTCTTCTATGCGACACCGTATGAAGGCTTCGAATACAGCCGCAACGTGATCTACACCGGCGCGGCGCCCAATCAGAACACCTTGCCGCTCGCCGGTTTCATGCTCACGCAGTTCGGCTCACGCGTGAGCATGATCGGTTCGGACTACGTGTGCCCATACGAGTCGAATCGCGTGATGAGCGATCTGATCCTCGAACGCGGCGGAGAAAAGGTGGACGAAACCTATCTGCCGCTCGATGCGCCGTGGGAGAGTTATCTCGATGCCGCCAAGCGGATCAAGCAACTCGCACCCGACTTCATTTTCTCCACGGTAGTGGGCGAAGGCATTCCGCATCTGTACCGTGCGTTTGCGCAGGTCGGGCTCGATCCGTACCGCACGCCTATCGCCAGCCACATGACCAGTGAAGCCGAAATCGCGGTAATGGGAAACGACCTCGCACAAGGACACATCACCTCAGCCGCGTACTTCCAGAGTGTGGATACAGTTGCGAACCTCGGTGCGGTCGCCCGCTATCAGGCTCGCTTCGGCGACGACCAGCCGACCAACATGTGCTGGGAAGCCTCCTATTTCCAGATGCATCTGCTCGCGGATGCGATCCGCCGCGTCGGCTCGGACGACCCGACGCTGTTGCTGCGCGTATTGCCCGGCCTCGAATTCGACGCGCCGCAAGGCCGCGTGCGTATCGACGAGCACAACAACCACACGTACCTGCATCCGTTGATCGGCCGGGTCGACGCGCATGGCCGCTTCGATATCATCGGGCGTGCGCCTGAGCGCGTGAAGGCGGATCCCTACGTCGTCTCTCACAGCACGCCAGCGTGGACCGCGCACGCGCATCCTGAACTCGCACGCGCGGGAGAGGTTCGATGAAGCGGACCACGCAGACGCCGGCGATCCTGCGCGACCTGCGTTCGCTAAAAGTCGTTGTGATTCATCCGCAGGATCAGGACGGTGAAGAGTTGCTCGCGCAGCTTCAGCGCATCGGCTGTGACGTGCAGGTATGCTGGCCACGGCTCGATAGCCTGCCTGCCGACACCGGCCTCGTCCTCATGGCGATGCGCCCTGAGGCTCTGTCAGTCGATTATCCGTGGCTCGGAACCAGCACGTCGCCGCCGGTGATTCCGGTCGTGACCTACGAAAATCCGATCACCATCGAAGCGGTGCTGCGGCTAAATGCGTTCGCGACAATCCCGTCGCCGGTCCGCTCGTTTGGACTGTTGACCGCCATCGCTGTCGCGCTGACGCAATTCAAGGCATCCCGCACACGTGAGCGATACATCGAGCGGCTCGAGCAGAAGCAGGCGAAGGTTCGGGTGATCCAGCAAGCCACGCGAATCGTCATGGACTCGCGCGGCATGTCTGAAGAAGATGCATATCAGCTGCTGCGCTCACAGGCCATGCTCAAACGCGAACAGATCGAGACGGTGGCCGGCGACATCGTCAAGGCGCACGAAACACTGAGTTTCTAACGACGGCGCAGTGGCGTCGCGCAAGCGCCCCGATGCATACCACGGCGGTTGTGCCGCCGCTTATCGGGTCCGGCTGTTCATTTGGCCTGCCGATACCCGCCAATTGCCTCGTCGCCCAATACCGACGCCAGAAGGTACTTCATGGCAAATTTGTCATGTCCGCGTCCGTTTCGTGTTAACTACGAACTGATATCCTCGGGCCTGTCTCCGCAATTGCATCGCGACACGGATAGATCCGTAGACCGTCCGGCGTCGTGTTTCCTCGCATGAGCCTGAGTTTCTTCAAACAGTGGTTAAGAGCCCCTGCAACCGTGGGCGCAGTGGCTCCTTCGTCGCGCTGTCTCGCCGACGCCATGGCCGATGGTGTCGAGTCGTTCGAGGCAATCGTCGAGGTGGGCGCCGGCACCGGAGTCGTGACGGACTCTCTGGTGCGCCGGCACCCATCGGCGCGGCTAATCGTATTCGAGCTCGGCGATCAATTGGCCACCGAACTGAGAGGGCGGTTTCCTCAAGCGCATGTGGTCGGCGGTGCGTTTCATAAGAACGTAGAGGTCCTACAAGACCTGCCAGCGAAGACGATTATTGTCTCCGGACTCCCGTTTCGTTCGCTTTCGTCCGGTGTCGTCGAACCGACGGTTGCGGCTTTCGCCGAACTCCTTTACGCCGACCGGGCTCGCCGTCTCGTGCAGTTCACGTATCAACCGCGCGTCCCATTCGCCGCTCCTATAGGCTTGCGTTGGCACCGCATCAGAACAGTGTGGCTGAATGCGCCGCCAGCGAACGTCTGGCATCTCAGCAGCAAGACCAACTGGTAAGGCAGCGCGACGACGCGGCGGGGCTTGCTGCCAACCCAAAGATCCCTAACTTCAGGCATCTGAAGTCTGGTACGCTGCGCCCTTTGCTACCGCTTGCATTCAGATTCGATGGAAACCCCTTTCAATGATCGTGGCGTGTCGGTCACGCGCAACGCTCTCTCGTCCGCCGGCCAGGTCTTTCCGCTGCGCGATATCGTGAGCGTGCAGGTCGTCACCGTGCCGAAAAACAAGGTCTTGCCGCTCACGATTTCGCTGCTCGGAGCCGTCGGCGCTATTGTCGGCGTAATATTGCGCTCGCCGGTGGGCATGGTGTGCGGCACGATGCTGGCCGTGGTCGGCTGGCTCACCTGGCTGACCCAGGACGTCACCCATCGTCTGATGGTGCAGACGGCAAATGGCGAGCGTGAAGCGCTGATGAGCACCGATCGCGATTTCGTCGAACGCGTCGGCGTGGCCGTGAACGAGGCGAAGGCCGCCGCCGCGGCGCCCAAGGTTTGATGCCGCGATTGACCGGCCAGCACGGTGCACGCAGGTCGCGCGCAGGCCGCCCGTTAACACAATTTTGATTCGACGCGCCGCAGCTTTTGCGCTTCATTGAGACGCGCGTCGCTAGAGTGAACGGGTGTCAACAACGCGCGCCGCCCGCCGGGTCGGCGCAACTCTATGCCCCCGTCCGCCGCAACGTCCGACCTCTCCCTCACACGTCCCTCGCGCACCCAGCGCACACCGCAAACGCCGCGCATGGCCCGCCGCACGCATATCGTCGTGCCGCTCGTCATTATCGACGTCACTGTGCCCGGCACATCGTCGGCAGACGGACGGCGCGCGTTGCACGCCGCACTCGGCGACGACCTGCGTCTTTATGTCGTCACCATCGACCAGCAACGCGAGCGCGTCACCTTTCGCGTCGAAGTCACCTCGCGCACCCTCGAAGACGTAATCGGCCTGCTGGCCATCAAACTCGATAGCGCCACGCTCGGCCGCGCGCAATCGACCGTGGTCCGGCGTCCGCGCGACTATTGATTTAGATCGGATGTAGATCGACGCTCGCGCGGGCCGGTTGTCAGCCGCGCCCGCGCCTTCACACATCTTTGCAATTGCACTTGAGCGGCCATGTAGAGTCGCCGCTCCTGTTATCGCGTGTTCCCTCCCGCAGGCCCGCAAGCGTCACGGTTTCCGCTCACGCCGCGGCCAATCCAGCGAGATTGCCGCTCGTGTTGTCCGCCTCACCGCTTGCAATGTCTCGCCTTCGTCGGGGACCCACCTTTTGCAAAGCGTGTGATCCATGTTCCTGTCGTCTCTCGATGCCGCGCGCCGGCATGTGCGCCTCAACCTGCGTCGTTTCGGCGCGACCGCGTTCGTCGTGACCGGGGCGCTCGCCGCGCTCAGCGGCTGCGCCGTGACCTTCCCCACGCCCACGCCGCCCGCGCCGACTGCCTCCCTGATCAACGGCGGCCAGGACGGCCTGCTCATTCCGCTGCAAGTGGAGCGCGTCGACGCAGGTCATGCGCGCCTCGGCCTGCCGGTCCAACTCGACGGCAAGCCGGTGTATGTCGCACTGGACACGGGCACGCAAGGCGTGCGCGTGCTGAAGTCGGTTCTGCCGGCCACAAACTATCCGAACGCCGGCCCGGTGAGTTCGCTGCCGTTGCAGAACGGCGCACAAGTCTCCGGCGCGGCGGTGAAATTGCCGATGAGCCTCGCGGGGACGAAGCCGGCGCAAATCGACGCGCAAGCCGTCGAACTGGTGAATTGCCAGCCCAACGCCCGGCGCTGCGTGGGCATGGACGGCTACACCGGTGAATTCGGCTGGGCGTTCTCGGGTCTGTTCGGCATCGGCGCGGCGCAACCGGACGACACGTGCTGCACGCAACCGCTGAGCGCGTTGCCCGGCAATATCGGCCAGCGCTATCTGGTGCACTCGAACTTTGCGAAACCTTACCTGGTGCTGAGTCCGTCGGGCGCGCTCACCAAGGACTACACAATGGTGCCGATGACCGTCCTGCAAGACGGCACGGCGCAATGGCCGAGAGGTTGCGTCAACGTCGGCGACAAGATGACCTTTTGCGCGCCGCTCGTGTTCGCCACGGCCAGCACCGACATGATCCGCGTGGAAATGGACAAGGCGCCGAACTGGACCGGCGACGACGACGTAGGCAAGGTGCTCAATCAAGGCAACTACAACGCGGCGGTCGGCACGGGCAAATGGGTGCATCGCTATGAAGGTGCGCAAGTGGCAATCGTCAAGGCGAATCCGGGCGCCGAGCGCATCGTGATCGGCCTGATGGGCATGCAGAATATCGACGTGCTGTTCGACTTCCCGCACGGCCAGTTGGGCCTGCGCGCCGCGAGCGAGGTCGAGAAGTTCGCGCAATAAGCGTTGCGGTAGCAGCCAATCAAAAAGGCCGTGCGATTCACCCACAATCGCACGGCCTTTGCACATCTACGGCGAGTTGAAACGAGGCAACCGTCCGCTATTCGATATCCAGCGGATTCACATGCCAGATGTTGCGTGCATATTCGCCGATCGTTCGATCCGACGAAAACTGCCCCATGCCCGCCACATTCTCGATTGCGCTTTCGGCCCACGCGCGTTTGTCGACAAAGCGCGCGTCCACCTCGTCCTGCGCCTTCGCGAACGCCGCGAAATCGGCGAGCACCATGTAGTGATCGCCCCAATCGACCAGCGTGTGGAAAATAGCCGAGAAGCGTAGCGGATCGTCTGGTGAGAAGAAGCCGGTGCGGATCTGGTCGAGCGCCATGCGCAGTTCCGCGTTCTCTTCGTAGATCTGCCGCGGCCGGTAGCCGCTGGCGCGCAGGTTGTCCACTTCGTCGGCGGTGTGGCCAAAGATGAAGATGTTCTCGCGGCCCACCGCGTCGCAGATTTCGATATTCGCGCCGTCCATCGTGCCGATCGTCAACGCGCCGTTGAGCGCGAGCTTCATGTTGCCGGTGCCCGATGCCTCCGTGCCGGCCATGGAAATCTGCTCCGACAGATCGGCGGCCGGAATGATCAGCTCCGCCACGCTCACGCCATAGTTCGGCACGAATACCACCTTCAGGCGGTCGCCGACCAGCGGATCCTGATTGACCTTTTCGCTGACGTCGCCGATCAGCTTGATGATCGTCTTCGCCATCCGGTACGCGGAGGCGGCCTTGCCGGCGAACATCACCACGCGCGGCACCCAGTCGAGTTCCGGATTCGCGCGAATCTGGTTGTAGCGCACGATCACGTGCAGCACGTTGAGCAGTTGCCGCTTGTACTCGTGAATGCGCTTGACCTGCAGATCGAACAGCGCATCCGGATCGAAATGCAGTTTCGTATGATGCGCGAGACGGTGCACGAGCCGCAGTTTGTTCTGCCGCTTCGCTTCACGGAAGGCGTCGATGAAACCGCTATCCGTGCGCAGGTTGCGCAGTTGCTCCAGCTCGAACAGATTGCTGCGCCAGTGCTTGCCGATCTGCTGATCGATCAGCGACGACAACGACGGGCTCGCCTGCGCGAGCCAGCGGCGCGGCGTGATGCCGTTGGTGACATTGGTGAAGCGGTCCGGATAGATACGCGCGAAGTCGGCGAAGATATCGCGCGTCATCAGTTGCGAATGCAGCTTCGACACGCCGTTCACCTTGTGGCTCGCTACGATCGCCAGATACGCCATGCGCACGCGCCGCTGCCCGTATTCGTCGACGAGCGAAATGCGGCGAATCATCTCGGCGTCATGGCCCGATTGCTCGCTGACGTGCTTGAGAAATTGCGCATTGATCTCGAAGATGATCTCGAGGTGCCGCGGCAACAGGCGCGCGAGCATCTCCACGTCCCACGTTTCGAGCGCTTCGGGCATCAACGTGTGATTCGTGTACGAGAAGATCTGCGTGACATGCTTCCACGCCTTGTCCCACTGCAGATGGTGGACGTCCACCAGCAAACGCATCAGCTCGGGAATTGCCAGCACGGGGTGCGTATCGTTCAGATGCACCGCCACCTTTTCGGAGAAGCGCCCGAACGTGCTGTGCGTGCGCTGATAGCGGCGAATCAGATCCTGCATGGTCGCCGAGACGAAAAAGTATTCCTGACGCAGACGCAACTCGCGGCCGGCCGGTGTCGAGTCGTCCGGGTACAGCAGGCGCGAGACATTCTCCGACGTGTTCTTGGTGTCGACCGCGTTGCGGTAGTCGCCGCGATTGAATGCGCCGAGATCGAGTTCTTCGGTCGCGCGCGCCGACCACAGGCGCAGTGTGTTGGTCGCATCCGTTGCGTAACCCGGAATGACGGTGTCGTATGCCGTGGCATTCACGTGTTCCGTATCGATCCACTCGACATGTTCGCCACGCTGCACCGTGCGGCCGCCGAAGTGCACCACGTACTTGATCTCGGGCCGCGGAAACTCCCACGGATTACCCGCGCGCAACCAGTAGTCCGGCGCTTCGACCTGCTCGCCGTTGACGATCTGCTGACGGAACATGCCGTATTCATAACGGATGCCGTAACCGAAACCCGGAATGCCGAGCGTCGCCATCGAATCGAGAAAGCACGCCGCGAGCCGGCCGAGGCCGCCGTTCCCGAGCGCGGCGTCCGGCTCGATATCGGTCAGCGCATCCATGTCGACGCCGAGACTCGCCAGCGCTTCCTTCATCTGGTCGTGGATGCCGAGGGCGAGCAAGGCGTTCGTAAAGGTCCGGCCAATCAGGAACTCCATCGACAGGTAGTAGACGCGTTTCACGTCCTGTTCGTATTGCAGGCGCGTGGTCTTCATCCAGCGCGCGACCAGCCGGTCGCGCACGGCGAGCGCCGCGGCGTGCAGCCAGTCATGCGGATGCGCGGTGACGGCGTCCTTGCCGACGCCGTACATCATGCGATTGGAAATTGAGCGCCGTAGCGCGTCGACGGTACTGTTGAGCTGGTCGAATTCCAGATCGACGGCTGTCATCGAAGCCTCCGGGGAAAAAGACGCGACATGCGCGAACCGCACAGATGACGGACGGGAGGCGCGTGCCGGTCAGGCGGGTTAAGAAACAGAGTAGATCATTTTACGGCCACCGGACACCGGCGAGCGCGAGCGTCGGGTCACGCACATGCCATGCCCGCCGACATCGGCCGGCGCGCCGCTTTTTCGCACGCGCGAGGTGCAAGCCACGTATATGGGGCACTGCGCGCGTGCATCGGTTCCGCAAAACAGGCAAACGATTGCGAGCCAGCCGATGCGCCGTGCATGGAACGCAGCGTCATTATTTTTTCGCCGCGTGACGCGCGGATGAATGAGTCGATGGACTCGATGCGTGGTCAAATCGGAGCGCCTCGTCTGCAGGGCTGTTGTGCCGGAATGGCTTGTGACAACGCGAGGCGGCGTCAGTTCGCGGTGGTCGCGCGGACTTGACCGTTAGTTGCATTGACAGCGAGGTGGGCGGAACCCTACTCGCTCGGGTCCCAGCAGGATTTCCGCGTCTCTGTAACAATCACTACATTCGCCGCGCGCCCCAGCCGGAACGCTTCAAACGCTGGATTCAGACCACGCGCTTCATGCCACGAAACCCCTGCCACACGCGCGCCGTGCGCCTCGACTCGTCCGGCCGCGCGCGGGCATGCTTAACCCGACGAGCCACTGCCTTGTCCGACAAACCTAGCGCCACCGCCGCCCGGCCCTTCCCCGCGGACCGCCCAATGTCCGCCGCCAACCGCCGTGCGATGGCCGCAATCATGCTCGCCGTCGCGCTCGCCACGCTCGACACCGCCATCGCCAACACCGCGCTGCCCGCCATTGCCGCCGACCTGCATGCGGCGCCGGCGGCGTCGGTGTGGATCATCAATGCCTATCAGCTGGCGATGGTCGCGACACTCCTGCCGCTCGCCGCGCTCGGCGATATCGTCGGGCATCGACGGATCTATATCGGCGGCATTGCGCTCTTCACGCTGGCTTCGCTGGCGTGCTCGCTGGCGTCGACGCTGCCGCTGCTGGCCGCCGCGCGCGTTCTGCAAGGTCTCGGCGCGAGCGCGATCATGAGCGTGAATACCGCGCTGATCCGTTATCTGTATCCGCCGCACCGGCTCGGACGCGGTCTCGGCACCAATGCGCTGATCGTCGGCGTGTCGTTCGCGGTCGGGCCGACTGTCGCGTCGCTGATTCTGTCCGTTGCCGCGTGGCCGTGGCTGTTCGCGGTCAACGTGCCGCTCGGCCTGCTGGCCTTGGGCTTCGCCTGGCCGGCGCTGCCGCACACCGGGCGCGGCAAGCACAACTTCGATCCGGTCGCGGCGTTGCTGAACGTGATCACCTTCGCCGCGTTGATCTTCGCGCTCGGCGAAGCGGCCCAGCGTGCCTCGGCGCAACTGGTGCTGAGCGCGGCGGCGATCGCGGTGGTGTTCGGGCTGCTGCTGATTCGCCGCGAAGCGGGCCACCCGGCGCCGATGCTGCCCGTCGATCTGTTCAAGCGGCCGGTGTTCGCGTTGTCAGCGGTGACTGCCGTGTGCTCGTTCGCCGCGCAAGGGCTGGCGTTCGTCTCGCTGCCTTTTTACTTCGAGGACGTGCTGCATCGCAGCCAGGTCGAGACGGGCTTTCTGATGACGCCGTGGCCCGTGGTGGTCGCGCTGGCGGCGCCGCTCGCGGGCAGCTTGTCCGACCGCTATCCGCCGGGACTGCTCGGCGCGATCGGTCTCGCGGTGATGTCGGCGGGGATGGCGTCGCTGGCGCTTCTGCCGGTGCATCCGCATGTTCTCGACATTGGCATCCGCATGGCGATTTGCGGCGCGGGCTTCGGCTTCTTCCAGTCGCCGAATCTGAAAGCATTGATGGCGAGCGCGCCGCCGGAGCGCAGCGGTGGCGCAAGCGGCATTGTCGCGACCGCGCGGCTGCTTGGGCAGACCACCGGCGCGGCGCTGGTCGCACTGAGCTTCGGGATTGCGGGGCGGCATGGGCCAACGCTGGCGCTGAGCGCCGGCGCTTTCTTTGCGGGCGCGGCAAGCCTGGCGAGCGGCCTGCGTTTGCTGGCGCCGTCGCATCGGTCGGGTGTGCATGCGAAAGCGTCGGTGAAATGAAAAAAGCGGGCGCGCCGGGTGACAGTGCGTCCGCTTTTGTTTGCTGATTTTTCTTGCTGGTTGCTTTGCTGCCTGGCTTTGCTGTTCGGCTTTGCTGTTCGGCTTTGCTGTTCGGCTTTGCTGTTCAGCTTCGGCCCCTCGCTGGCGCCTCGCTTCACCGCCCGGCCTCGCGACTGTTCCCGGCGGCCTTGATGCCCGGCGCTTCCCTGCTTGAGCCTTCACTTCAATGCGCCTGGCAGATCAACTCTCCGCCTGGACTTCGCAAGCGCGGCCGCTCGAAAACCAAGGATCAGACCGCGCCTCGCCCAAACGTCACCGCGCCGCGAAGTACCCCTTCACCGCGGCGATAAACGTATCGATATCCCCACGTGACACGTCC
This sequence comes from Paraburkholderia sp. FT54, assembly GCF_031585635.1. Taxonomy (NCBI): domain Bacteria; kingdom Pseudomonadati; phylum Pseudomonadota; class Betaproteobacteria; order Burkholderiales; family Burkholderiaceae; genus Paraburkholderia; species Paraburkholderia sp. FT54. The sequence goes on from NZ_CP134196.1 coordinate 2,138,291, forward strand.
TTATGCGTCACGAATCGCGACGCATACAACATCTGCGTCAGAATGCCACGCTCCTTGAGCCACGTTTCGAGCGGCACGCAATGTTGCTGCGGGAATTGCGCGAACACCATGTTGGTGGCGACCGACTGCACCTTGACCTGCTCGATGCCTTCCAGACCCGCTGCCAGATGCGCGGCGTGCGCATGGTCGTCGGCGAGACGCTCGACGTTGTGATCCAGCGCGTACAGGCAAGCCGCCGCCAGCACGCCGGCCTGACGCATGCCGCCGCCCAGCACCTTGCGCCAGCGTTGCGCCACTTCGATCAGCTCCCGGCTGCCGACCAGCACCGAGCCGACGGGTGCGCCCAGTCCCTTCGAAAAACAGATCGAGATCGAATCGAACGGCTCGCACAGCGCCGCAACCGGCTTGCCCGAAGCAACCGCCGCGTTGTAGACGCGCGCGCCGTCGAGGTGAGCGGACAGGCCACGCTGACGCGCAAGCTGCACCGCCTCGGCGACATAACCCGCCGGCAGCACCTTGCCGCCGATGGTGTTTTCCAGCGCCAGCAGCCGCGTGCGCGCGAAGTGGTTGTCGATGGGCTTGATCGCGGCGGCGATCTTCTCCAGCGGGATCGAGCCGTCCGCGGCATTTTCGAGCGGCTGCGGCTGGATGCTGCCGAGGACCGCCGCGCCGCCGCCTTCATATTTATAGGTGTGCGCCAGCTGGCCGACGATGTATTCGTCGCCGCGCGCGCAATGCGCCATCAAGGCCGCGAGGTTGCTTTGTGTCCCGCTCGGGAAGAACAGGCCTGCCTCCTTGCCGGTACGTTCGGCCAGCGTGGCCTGCAAACGCAACACGGTGGGGTCGTCGCCCCAGACATCGTCGCCCACTTCGGCGGCGGACATGGCCGCGAGCATCGCCGGGGTCGGACGGGTTACGGTATCACTGCGCAAATCGATCATTGGGTGTTCCTGTGCGTCCATGAATGACAGCCGGTCGGCGCACCGCTTCGTCGGTATCGACGGACGGACACGGCGCCGGCAGTGTGGCCACACAGTATATTCAATTATCGCGGCGCTGAAATCGCGCCAAAAGAACCTCACCCACCCGACTTGGGCAGCCACGCGAGCGGATCGACCGGCTGGCCGTTCTGGCGGACTTCGAACTGGATCGACGCCACACCGCGGCTGTCCACCCCGACTTCGCCGATGGTTTGCCCCTGCGCGACGGCGTCGCCTTCCTTGACGAGCAGCGTGCTGTTCTGCCCGTAGGCGGTGATCAGCGAGTCGTCGTGCTTGATGATGATGAGCGGGCCGTACGCCTCGATGCCCGAGCCGGCGTAGACGACGCGGCCGGTCGCGGCCGCCTTGACCGGGTCGCCCGGACGACCGCCGATCACGATTCCGTTCGACCTGCCCGGTGCGAAGGCTTTCAGCACGGGACCGCGAACCGGCCATTGCAACACGCCTTGCTGCGGACCGGTGGCCGCCGGGGGCGCGCCGGGCGTCGTAACCGGACCGTTCGGCCCGACGGCGACCGGCGGCGTCACCACACTGCCTGAAGCCATCGGCGGGGACACGCGCAGCACTTGCCCCGGCGTGACCGCGGCGGTGACCGGGAGGCCGTTCCACGCCGCAATCTCCTGCGGTTTGCGACCATACGCCGACGCAATCCCACCGATCGTGTCACCCGGATTGACCCGGTAGAAGCCGGCGGGAACAGGCACCGTGCTGAGGGTGGTCGGGCGGGAAGGCGTGCTGCTATAAAACGGCGTGCTCTCCCACGGCATCGTCGTGCAGCCGCTGAACATCACCCCGAGCGCGGCCGCTGTCAGCAACCGGGTCCCCGTCAATTGCCATGGTCTTGTCATGTGATTTTCCTCGACACTTTATTCAATCAATCGGATTCAATCGATGCCCAAGCATTTGCCGTGCCGCAGTCTCGAGGGCGCGGGCGCGGTTATCCATTATGCCGCCGTGTGCGCGGACAACCGTGCCCAGCATGGCATCGGCCGTCCGCCAAGATTCAGACGCTACCCTCCGCCTCGACCACCAGAATGCGCGCCGCGCCGATCGGATGAGCGACATGTTCGGTGCCCACCGAAGCGTAGAACACGTCGCCCGTTTCCAGAATCGCCGACTGTTCGACGCCGCCTTCGCGATAGCGCATCTCGACGCGCCCATCGAGCACGGCGAACACTTCCTCGCCGTCGTTGACATGCCACTTATACGGCTGATCGGTCCAGTGCAGGCGCGTCGTGATGCCGCCCATGTTGGCGATATCGAGCGCGCCCCAGGCGCGCGCGGCGGTGAAACTCTTGCTGCGAATGATCTTCATGGTCGCGAGTCAATTGAAAAAAAACGACGCCGGCCAGTCATACGATTCATGCGGCATGGCGAGCCACCACGGCTCGCGCGAACCGTGTTCCGGCTGGCCCCATTATAGGTGCGCTACACGCCATGCTTGCCGCCGGCGGGCCGCGCGCCAATTCGTGTGAATATTGAATCCTTTGGGGCCTCGCCTATACTCAGTCATGCTGCCGCGACGCGCCGTAAGCAGAACGTTTGAATCAAGCGAGGGGGTTGAGGATGAACAAAGCCACTTTTCTGGCCGTACAACTCAACGTCGACGATGTGGCTGCGTCGCCCGGTCTGGTCGAGTTGCTGAACACGCATCTGGTCTTCGCCGCCGACGTGGCCGAAGCCGCCGACGCCCTTGTCCAACTCGCCAGCGTTGCGGGATTGTCGAGCGGCGTGGAAGCGAGCGTCGAGATTCCCGCTCTGGCAATCGAGCGACTGCGCGAGGCGCTCGACAATCTGAGCGGCTACGACGAATCCTGGCTGCTAGCCCTCGAACCCAGCCGCGCATTATTCGATGAGATAGGCCGCCGGCTTCGCACACTGCATTAGAGCCGCATTAGCGGATCGCATCTGCGTTGCATCTGGCGGATTCGCCAGCTCAATCTGACGAGCAGCGACCCGATTCCCCATTTGCCGACTCGTTGAGACCTGCGCGTTGAGACCTGCGCGTTGACACCGCGCGTCGAAGCGTGCACGCCGACATCGTGTCAGATACCAGCGCCAAAGCCCCGCCGTAAACAACAAACGCCGCCCGGCAATCCGGACGGCGTTTCAATTTGCTCGCCGCCCGTTAGCCAGGCGGCATTTCCATCAGCTTCAGCGCGAATCAGTTGCCGAAGTAGATCGAGTTACGATCGTTGCTGCTCACCGGACGGCCAGCTTGCGAGCTGCCGGCGATCGGTGCGCCATAGCCGCTGTTCGCAGCCTGGGCGGCGCCGTTTTGAGCGTCGACACGGGCCTCGGCAGCCTGGATGTTAGCCGGGTAATCGATGTGATCGCCCACCGGGTTGTAACCGGCCTTTTCCAGCTGAACCAGTTCAGCGCGGACTTGAGCGCGCGTAACCGGCTGGTTCGATTGAGCAAACGAAGCGACAGGAGCGGCCAGAGCGGCGGCGACGACAACTGCAGAGATAAGAGCCTTCATGATGTAAACCTCCAGAACTTGTTTTAATTCGCTGTGGGCTTGTTGTGCCGTAGCGGTTAAGCAGAAGTTTAGGAGTGTCGACACCTAGGGGAAACCCCTAAATTGATGAAACTCTGTTTCGGATTTCGCAACAGTAGCAGAGGCGCCGTGCCGCCTTGCCGTCTGTCCATTGGCTTTCAGCAATAATTGGCTGTCTCGATTTCAAGCGCCTTCCTAGCCCGGCGTGCCTCGCTGCATAGGCGCGCCGGGCTGTCGGTCAAACGCTCAGCTCCAGTTCGCGTGGAAGCTGCCGGGCTTGTCGATGCGTTCGAACGTATGCGCGCCGAAGAAATCGCGCTGCGCCTGCACGAGGTTCGCCGGCAGGCGTTCCGACCGATACGCGTCGAAATACGCGATTGCCGACGCGAAAGCCGGCACCGGCACACCCGCATTGATCGCCGCAATCACCACTTCGCGCAAGGCCGATTGGTAGTTCTTCGCGATGTCGCGGAAATACGGATCGAGCAGCAGATTGGCGATCGCTTTGTCTTTCGTATAAGCGTCCGTGATCTTTTGCAGGAAGCGGGCGCGGATGATACAGCCGGCGCGGAAAATCTTCGCGATGGTGCCGTAGTCCAGATCCCACTTGTACTCTTCCGACGCCGCACGCAGTTGCGCGAAGCCTTGCGCGTACGAAATCACCTTGCTGAAGTAGAGTGCGCGGCGCACCGATTCGATGAAGGCGTCGCGCTCGGCGCCGAGCGGCTTGGCGGCCGGGCCCTCCAGCACTTTGCTCGCGGCCACGCGCTGCGTCTTCAGCGACGACAGCACGCGCGCGAACACGGCTTCCGTGATCAGCGGCAGCGGCGCGCCGAGGTCGAGCGCGTTCTGGCTGGTCCACTTGCCGGTGCCCTTCTGCGCGGCGCGATCGAGAATCACGTCGACCAGATCCTTGCCGGTCTCGTCATCCTTCTTGCTGAAAATCTTCGAGGTGATTTCGATCAGATAGCTGTCGAGCTCGCCCTGATTCCACTCGGCGTACACCTTGCCCAGCTCTTGGTTCGACAAGCCGACCACCTGCTTGAGCACCGCGTAGCTTTCCGCGATCAGCTGCATGTCGCCGTATTCGATGCCGTTGTGCACCATCTTCACGAAGTGGCCCGCGCCGTCCGGTCCCATGTAGGCGACGCACGGCTCGCCGTCCGGCGCTTTCGCGGCGATCTCGGTGAGGATCGGAGCCACGAGGTCGTAGGCGTCGCGCTGGCCGCCCGGCATGATCGACGGGCCTTTCAGCGCGCCTTCCTCGCCGCCCGACACGCCCGTGCCGATGAAATGCAGTCCGGATTTCGCGAGATCCTGATTGCGGCGAATGGTGTCGGTGAAATGCGTGTTGCCGCCGTCGATCAGAATGTCGCCCTTGTCCAGCAGCGGTTTCAGCTGGTTGATCGTCGCGTCGGTGCCTTCGCCTGCCTTCACCATCAGCAGAATGCGACGCGGTTTTTCCAGCGATTCCACGAATTCTTCCAGCGTGAAGGCCGGCACCAGCTTCTTGTCCGGATATTCCGCGATGAGTTCGTCGGTTTTCTCGCGGCTACGGTTGTACACCGACACCGCGTGGCCGCGGCTCTCGATGTTGAGCGCCAGATTGCGGCCCATGACCGCCAGCCCCACCACGCCGATTGCCTGTTTGCCCATGTGAATTCTCCAGAGTCCAAAAATGTCGTGACGCCGCGCCGGAAAGAACGTCGGCGCGACGTCGAGGGTGAAAGAATAAAAGAAATGCCAGCTTGCCGCTCGTTGGCGGGCAACGGGCGGCGTTTTCTGCTGCGTCGAACGTTTGTGTCAGACCCGCGCAGCGTCCGCGCGTTTCCTGAACACCAGACTGAAATTGTTGGCCGGCATCGCGATCGGCTCGTCGCACACGAGTCCGACCGAAGCGCCCAACGCCACCACCGCCTCCATGTCGCGCACGCCCCACTCCGGGTTGCGGCCTCGCAACTGCTGATCGAACGCATCGTTGCTCGGTGAAGTATGCGCGCCGCCACGTCTATAAGGACCGTACAGATACAGTACACCGCCGTCGGCGAGACGGCGGCTCGCACCCGCGAACAGCGCCTGCGCCGCGCTCCACGGCGAGATGTGAATCATGTTGATGCACACCACGGCGTCGAGCGTGTCCACGCCCCAGTCCGGCTGATGCACGTCGAGCGCGAGCGGCGCGCGCACGTTCGCGAGACCCTGGTGCGCGGCCCACGCGGCGATCGAATCACGCGCGTCGGCATCGGCGTCGCTCGGTTGCCAGTCGAGTCCGGGCATGGCGCGGGCAAACCAGATCGCGTGCTGGCCGGTGCCGCTCGCGATTTCGAGCACGCGGCCGTTAGCCGGCAACACGTCGCGCAGCACCGCGAGGATCGGTTCGCGGTTGCGTTCAGCGGATGGCGAATGTTGCCGCAACGCCGATTGGGAATCTGTCATGTTCAGCTTCGGTTTCAGTAGAGGGTCGTGCGCACGCGTTCGGCGAGTTCGCGATCGTAGGTCGCCGCGTCGAACTGCGCGCCGTTGATGCGCCGGTGAATCTCGCCCGCGCTCGGCAGCCGCGAACGTTCTACATGATGCGCGGGATCCCATAGTTTCGAGCGCACCAAGGCTTTCGAGCAGTGAAAGTAGACGCTGTCCACGTCGATCAGCAGCACGGTGCGCGGCAGTTTACCTTCGACAGCGAAACTGTCCAGCCATTGTGGATCGTTGGTGATACGGCCGCGGCCGTTCACGCGCAAACTTTCGCCCACGCCGGGAATGATGAAGAGCAGCGCGAGACGCGGCTCGACGATGATATTGCGCAGACTGTCGAGCCGATTGTTGCCGATCCGGTCCGGCAGCGCGAGCGTGCGCTCGTCGACGATGCGCACGAAACCCGGCGCGTCGCCGCGCGGCGAACAGTCGAGGCCTTCCGGGCCGGCGGTGGCGAGCACGACGAATGGCGCGACTTCGATGAACGCGCGATAGTCCTCGTTGATGCAGCCAATCTCTTTGCGCACGGCGCGCTCGTGCGGTTGACCGTAGAGGGCTTCGAGCTGTGCGATCGTCGTCAGCATCGGCATTCCTTGTTTGTTGATGTGTCGTTTAATCCAGCGCCAGCCGGCCCGCTAGCGCGGTCAGCGTGTCGGCGCACGGCGCCGCGATTTTCAGCGACAACAGCGGATCGGCGCGCGTGCGCCCCAGATTGATCGCGACGACCGGCTTGCCCTGCTTCTGCGCCCACACGCAAAAACGATAGCCGGAGTAGACCATCAGCGACGAGCCGATCACCAGCACGGCGTCCGCTGCGTCGAGCGCGTGCGAAGCCGCCTCCACGCGCTCCTTCGGCACGCTTTCGCCGAAGAACACCACCGCGGGCTTGAGCAGGCCGCCGCAGTTCGAGCATGCCGGAATGCGAAAGCCGCCGAGATCGTGCCACTCGAGATGCGCGTCGCCATCGGCGGCGGTTTCGGCGGTCACGTTTAGCAGCGCGGGATTCTCTGCTTCAAGCGTCTGCTGGATCGACGCGCGCGAGTGCTGCATGCCGCAGTCCAGACACGTCACACCGCCGATGCCGCCATGCAGTTCGATCACCTCGCGGCTGCCCGCCCGCTGATGCAGGCCGTCGACGTTCTGCGTCACCAGCGTGGGCACATGGCCGGCCGCTTCGAGCCGGGCCAACGCCGTATGCGCGGCGTTGGGCTGCGCGTGCGCGACCACCGGCCAGCCGACCATGCTGCGCGCCCAGTAGCGCTGGCGCATGGCGAGCGTGCCGAGAAACTCCTGCATCGTAATGGGTGGCGAGCGTTTCCATTCGCCATTGTCGTCGCGATAGCCGGGGATGCCCGAGTCGGTGCTGATGCCCGCGCCGGTCAGCACGAACAGTCGCGGGTAACGCTGCACGAAGCGATGCAGATCGTCCAGCGTGTGCGATTCATTCAGGGGTTCGAGAGGGGCGGACTGAAGGTCGGTCATGACGGGGCATGGTGGAGGGCTGCAGCCTCGAGGCGAAACCTCGAGCGCGATTCAACGGCGCGAGCGCGGCTTGCTCCGCCGCGCCGGCGCCCTGTGCTGCTGCGCCTGCCGCGCTTGCCACTCGGCAAGCACGGTTCGATAACGTTCGAGCGCTTCATCGTAGAGATCGAAAACACACGGATTGCAGCCGCTATGACAACAGTCGTCGAGATCGGGCTGCACGGGCGGCATTGGCTGCGGGTCGTCCTTCGGTGTGGCTCGGGGCACGGCAAATCGCGTTCCATCAAAGGCAGGAAGCGACCAGTATAAGTTGATCCCGCGCGGCTTGCTGTTCGCGTGAGGCCGTCAACCCCGGCCGACGAACGGCATCTTGCTCGCCATGATCGTCATGAACTGCACGTTCGCCGAGAGTGGCAGTTCCGCCATGTGCAGCACGGCGTCCGCCACATGCTGGACGTCCATCAGCGGCTCGACCGCGATCTCGCCGTTCGCCTGCGGCACGCCGCGCGCCATGCGTTCGGCCATTTCCGTCGCCGCATTGCCGATATCGATCTGCCCGCACACGATGTCGTACTTGCGGCCGTCGAGCGACACGGCTTTCGTGAGGCCGGTGATGGCATGCTTGGTGGCGGTATAGGCAACGCTATTGGGCCGCGGCGCATGGGCCGAGATGGACCCGTTGTTGATGATGCGCCCGCCGCGCGGGCTCTGCCTTTTCATCAGACCGAAGGCCGCGCGCGTGCACAGGAACACGCCGGTGAGATTGGTGTCGACCACCGAGCGCCATTCGTCGATATCGAGTTCGTCGATATCGACCGGCGAACCGCTGCGGCCCGCGTTGTTGAACAGCACGTCGAGCCGGCCGCGGCGCACGCGGATCGTCTCGAACAGCGCGGCGACACTGTCGGCGTTCGTGACGTCGCACGCCACGGCGAGCGCGTCGCCGCCGAGTTGCTGCGCTTCTTGCACGACGGCGTCGAGCGGCGCCTGGCGACGGCCGGCCAGCACGACGCTATACCCATGTTCCAGCAGCTTGAGCGCACACGCGCGGCCGATCCCGCTGCCCGCGCCCGTCACCAGCGCGACCTTCTTGATTCCCGTTTCCGTCACAGCACGTCTCCTCGTTGCGCAGTTGCTGCATAGTGCAGAGCGGCTGTACGCGAACCCGCCGGACCGGACAGCGTGGAGAGCGCCACGGAATCACTCGGCGATCAGTCAGTCCAGCGCGCGGTCGTTGGGGTTCGCGAACAGCGACTTCATATCCGCCGACAGCGGATAGTTCAGGTTGATGCCCTTCGGCGGAATGGGCTGCGTGAACCACTTCTGATACATGGTGGCCGCCTCGCCCGAGGTTTGCAGCCGGGAGATCACGCCATCAGCGAGTTTCTTGAAGCCCGGGTCTTCCTTGCGGAACATGCAACCATACACTTCGGACATCGGCGAGCTGCCGGTGATCAGGTAGTCATCCGCGTCCGCCTCCTTGGCTTTAGCACCATACAACAGCGGATCGTCCATCACAAATGCCACGGCGCGGCCGGTCTTCACGTTGAGGAACGATTCCGCGTGGTCTTTCGCGCTGATCAGGCGCATATTCATGCCCTTCTCGTTGTTCATCTGCCGCAAGAGCCGTTCCTCGGAAGTGCCCGCCGTGGTCACCACCGTCTTGCCGGCGAGATCGGGAAAGTCCTTCACGCCCGAGCTTTTCTTCACGATCATGCGCACGCCGTACTGGAAGAAACTATTCGAAAACGCCACCTGGTTGTCGCGGTCTCTGGTGTGCGTGGTCGAACCGCATTCGATATCGACAGTGCCGTTCTGCACCAGCGGAATACGGTTTTGCGACGTGATCGGCACTTCCTTCACTTTCAGATTCGGCAGGTTCAGTTCCTTCTTCACCTCGTCGACGATCTTCAGCGCGATGGCCTGCGAGTAGCCGATCACCTGCTGCTGTTCATCGTAGTAAGAGAACGGCACCGACGATTCGCGCACGCCCAGCGAAATCACGCCAGTGTCGCGGATCTTTTTCAGCGTGGCGCTCGACGCCCCGGAAGAAGTCCCCTTGGGGGACTCTTCGGCCCGCGCGGTGCCGGCAAGCGTCGTGGCGATGGCGATCGTGGTGAGGGTTACAGCGAGTTTCATGACGTCTCCTTTCGTGGCGCCGAAGCGGCGTGTGGTAGTGGTGGTTCTGTAACGACGGCGTAACGCACCGCGGCGCGCTACCGTTGCCATGCATAGGCGCCCAGATCGAGCGGCGGCGCGCGGCCGGCGATCGCATCGGCGAGCACGCGCGCGCTGCCGCACGCCAGCGTGAAACCGAGCGCACCGTGTCCCGTGTTGAGCCACAGGTTGCGCAATGGCGTGGCGCCGATGAGCGGCTTGCTGTCCGGCGTGGCCGGACGATGCCCGTACCATGTCTGCGCCTGCGCGTAGTCGCCGGCATGCGGGAAAATCTCCTGCGCCTGGCGCTGGAGCAAGGCGAGGCGCCGCTCGCGTTGCGCGACATGCATGCCGGCAATTTCGACCATGCCGGCAATCCGCAAACGCTCACCGAGCGGTGCGTACACCACCTTGCGATGCAGATCGGTCACGCTCACGCGCGGCGCATGGCCGGGCGCACCGGGAATGGTGAGGCTGTAGCCGGTGAGCGGATACATCGGCAGTCGCACGCCAAGCGCGCGCAACAACGGCGCGCTGCCGTTGCCCAATGCGACCACGAAGGCGTCCGCGCTGACGTCGCCGTGCGGCGTGCGCACGGCGAGTGCCGCGCCGCGCACCGTGACAACGGAGTGCGCCGGCGTGTCGTAGTGAATCGCCACGCCGTAGCGCGTTTTCAACACCTCGGCGAGCGCGACGCTGAATCGGTGGCAATCGCCCGCCTCTTCCGAGGGCGTGTGAATTCCGCCCGCCAGTAGCAGCTGCGCGCGTTCGAGTGCGGGCTCGAGCGCCACGCAGGCGGCGGCGTCGAGCGCGCGCTGGGCGGAGCCGGCCGTTTGCAGATAAGCCATCTTGCGACGCGCCGCGTCGAACGCATTCGCGTCGCGATACACGACGAGTTTGCCGTTGCGCACGTAATTGAAGTCGATCGCTTCGCGTTGCACGAGCTCGTGCAGCGCAGCGCGGCTCAACGCGCCCAGTTGCAGCATTTCGATCGCCGTCTGCCGCGCGCGGTCGCCGCGGCAGGCGAGCAGAAACGACAGGCACCAGCGCCATTGCTGCGGATCGAGACGCGGCACGAAACGCAACGCGGAATCGCTTTGCAACAGCCAGGCCGGCAGATGCGGCAGGACCGACGGATCGGCAAGCGGCGCGACATAGCTATAGCTCAACTGGCCGCCGTTCGCGAAGCTCGCTTCCAGTGCCGCGCCGCCGCGGCCTTCGAGAATCGTCACGTCGTGGCCGTCGCGCGCCAGTTGATAGGCGCTCGTCAAACCCACCACGCCTGCACCGAGTACACACACTCGCATAAACGTCACGCCTGAAGAAAATCGTCCACCGCGAGTGTGGCGCGACGAAATGCGCGCAGCAAATGAGCAGATGCACGGCTCCATAACCCAGGGTTAAGAGCGCGAATCGGCGCGACGGCTCAGGCGAAGGGTGCGCGCAACACGTCGAGGAATGCGTTGCCGGCCTGCAAGTCCATGCCGCCGTCGCGCCACAGCGCGAACACGCCCGCCGACAGCGCGGGCGTCACCGGCCGGACCGCGACCGGCTCCGCGCCGCTACGCGCCGTCAATTCGTCGAGCAGCGCATAGCCGATGCCGCGCGCGGCCAGTGCGCGCGCCACATACCAGGTCTGCGCTTCGACGGCGGCGACGCTTTCATCGAGTCCCTGCGCCTCGAGCGCGTTGCCGATCAGCTCGCCGAGCGGATCGGTATTGCCGATGCTGATCCAGTCGCGAGCGAGGAAAGCCGCGAGATCGATCGGCTGCCGCGCGCCGGGATCGTCGGGCGGACAGACGCAGACGATTGCCGTGCGGCCCAGCTCGACTGCGGTGATGCCGGGCCGCGCCGGTGGATTGAGCGCGATCGCGAGATCGAGATCGCGCGTGAGCAGCGCGCCCAGCAACTCCTCCGTATGCCGCGTCTGAACCTTCAGCGACACCCGCGGATAGGCGCGGCGAAACGCCTGTACCGCGGGCGGAATCAGACTCAGCCCGAGACTCGGCAGACAGCCGATGCGCAGGTGCCCTTCCGGTTGCAGCGCGAGATTGCGCGCCAGATGCCGAATGCCGTCGAGATTCGCCTGCAGCTTCTGCGATTCGGAGAACAGCAGCTCCGCTTCACGCGTCGGCTGCAAGCGGCCATGCACGCGGTTGAACAAAGCGAAGCCGAGGCTGCGCTCGGCGTGCGCGAGCGCCTTGCTCACGGCGGGCTGCGACACGCACAGCAGTTCCGCCGCTTTCGACAGCGACCCCGTGCGCATGATGGCGTGAAAGATTTCGATGTGACGCAAACGCATGGATGCATGACCGGCACGAACCGGCGAACTGAGCACAGTGAGATGGACGAGCGGCCGCCCGCCTGATGGCCCGGCCGTCGCGAAGCATAACGTCTTTCAGCGTGCTTTCATTATTTGCCGTTCCTGTCGGCAGGCGCGGCGAGGCGCGCATCAATGGTATCGTTTGCCGTTGTGCGCCACGCGCGCGATTGAAGGCCTTCGCAGGAAGGAGGAAGGAAGAAAGACAGGAAGCACGCTTGATGAAAGAACTCTTTACGTCGCCGCATGGCGTCCACGACGCGCCGCCACGCCGCTGGCCGCAATCCGGCTATCCCGCGATGCTCACCGCCACCGCCGCATGGCACGTATTCGTGCTGGCCGGATGGTTGCTCGTGCCCGCCGCGTGGCCCTGGTGGCTCGCCGCGATCTTTGTGAATCACGCGATTTTCACGGTGGCCGGCCTGTTGCCGCGCACCTCGCTGCTCGGTCCGAACTGGACCCGCCTGCCCGCCGCCACGCGCAACGCCGACGCGATCGCGCTGACCATCGACGACGGTCCCGATCCGCTCGTCACGCCGCAAGTGCTCGATCTGCTCGACGCCTTCGGCGTGCGCGCCACGTTCTTCTGCATCGGCGCGAAGGCGCAGCGGTATCCGGAACTCGCACGCGAGATCGTCGCGCGCGGCCATGCGCTCGAAAACCATTCGCAGGTTCACGTCCACACGTTTTCCGTGACGTTGCCCGGCGCCCTCACGCGCGAGATCGACGCCGCGCAACGCACGCTCGAAGCCCTGGGCGGCGAACGGCCGATGTTCTTCCGCGCGCCGGCCGGGTTGCGCAACATCTTTCTCGAACCGGTATTGCGCAAGCTCGATCTGCGGCTCGCGGCGTGGACGCGGCGCGGCTACGACACGCGCGAGCGCGATCCTCAGGTGGTCACGCGGCGGCTGCTCGACGGCCTCGGGCCGCGCGACATTCTGCTGCTGCACGACGGCAACGCCGCCCTCACGACCGATGGCAAGCCATTGATCCTCGCGGTGCTGCCGCGTGTGATCGACGCGGCGCGGCAACGGCATCTGCGTTTCGTGACGCTGCGCGAAGCGCGTGTGGACGGCTGAGCCACGCACGACCGCACGCGCATAGGCCGCTCAGCGCGTGTCCGTCGCGCGGCTCGCACACAGCTCGACTCAACGCGCAGAGCCGCGCGAACACCGCCGCTACACGCGGAAATCCGCCGCCATGTCTTCGTCGGTGCGTGCTTCGAGCTCGCCGCTGCGGCACGCCTTCAGGAACACGTCGTAGTCACGTTCCACCTGATCCGCGTAGGCAGCCGCATAGCCGGTGAGCGCTTCCGCGAACTGGTCGCCACGGCCGATATACGCGCTGACTTCGATGGCCTGCCCGCTCGCCTTGGCATGCGCGCGCGCCATGATCCAGCCACATAGCCGCGCGTAGCCTTCCAGCAGATCGATGTCGAACAACTCGATATTCGCCGAGAGCTTCATGTCGCGCAGCTGGCGGAAATAGAAATGCCGCCCGAGCGGCCCCGTCGCCCAGCCGAGAAAGATATCGCTCGCGGCCTGCAGCATGCGCTGCCCCCGCACGACGCGCTCGCCCTCATGCTTGATGACCGGCGACTTGTAAAACTGCGCGATCACCGAGGGCCGCGCCTCCTTCATTTGCAGGAACAGCGGCTTGCCCATGTGATCGACCAGCAGCACCACCATGCAGCGCGTGCCGACGCTGCCCACGCCCACCACCTTGAACACGCAATCCTGCACGGTGAAATGACTGAGCAGTTCGCGCCGGTCGTGCGACATCGTCTTCAGATATTCGCCCCACATACGTTCGAGCATCTTGCGCCAGTTCGAGCCTCTGAACGCTTCGGTCTCTTCCGCGGTGAACAGGGTGTTGGCGCCCAGCACGTGGAACAGCGCCGGCGGCGCATCGCGAATCGTCCAATGGTCGCCGTCGTGCTGCGCCATTTTTTCGAGGAGGTTTTCGTGCGTGCGGCTCGCGGCCTTCTCCATACCGCGCCGCACGGTGCGGCGGCGCTCCGGCGTCAACGCCGTCTCCGCCATGCGGTCAAAGGTAATGCGGTCGTACCAGAGTTCGAGCGCGCCGCATTGCGCGTACTGCGCCATGCGGTTGCGGTATTCGGTGACCGCGGTCATCACCAGGGTTTCAGCGGCGCCCCGGCTTAAACGCATATGACGCGCGGCGACCACGAAGCTCGCGGTCAAACGCTTGAGATCCCACTCGAACGGCCCGACCGACACCTCGTCGAAGTCGTTCAGATCGAAGACGAGTTGCCGCTCGGGCGTGGCGAACCCGCCGAAATTCATCAGATGGCCGTCGCCGCAGATCGGCATGGTCAGGCCAGAGTCGCGCACCTGACTGAGATCGTGCGCCTGAAGGATCGCGGTGCCGCGAAAAAACGTGAAAGGCGACACGGCCATGCGCCCATAGCGCAGCGGCACGAGGTTGTGCACCCGGCCCTCGCTGCTTTGCTTGAGCAACTCGACCGGGTTGCGATGCAGTTCGCCGACCGCCTTGTGGCTCGAACGTTTCGAATGCTCGCGAGCGGCACGGCCCCGGGCCTCCCGTTCGGCGATGGTGCTGGCTTTCATGCTCTTCTCCGTTTTTTCGAGTCTTGATTAGCGGTTTGAGAGACTGCCACCTCGTTATTGGTGACCTTGTGGGTGCTGCCGCCCGCCCAGTCGCGCGGACCCGGCGAACCGGGTGCGTCGAGCTGATAGCCGACGCCGAACATCACGCCGGCCGAATCCGGTCCACGCTGCACGTGCACGCGATTCAACTGGAGCTGCGTGATCCACCGGTTCGACGCATAGTACGCGGCGCGCACGCTGTACACCACGCCCCAGCCGTGAGTGTTGGAATAACTGCCGCCCTGCCCGCCGGTGGTCGTATCGAAGTAGCGGTATGGGCCGACGCCCGCTTGCAGGACGAATTGCGGGCTGCCCACGGGAATCCGCGCCCACAACTGGACCAACTGGCCGTCGCGATGATGATCGGGAATATGTCCTTCGTTGAGCCACGTGAAGCTGGCGGCGAAATATTGCCCCAGGCCTTCCTGATAGTTGAAGGCCCACGTATAGGTGTTAATACTGCTCGCGCGCGAGCCGCCGCCGAATAGCGAAAACTCCTGAGCGTGACTGAAGGTGGGAATGAACAGCAGGCCGAAACCCGTCATGCAGGCAGCCTTGGGAACCAGCCAACGTCGAGCAAGAGATGTCAGAGTCCGCATGCGGCATTGTTCTCCGGTTGAGTCGCTAGCGCTGCCTGGTTTCCTGATCGACGGGGCGCCGTGACGCGGCAAGGGATTGCACGGGAATGGCCGCCGGACGAACTGTTCATCATGCTAGCAGACCGATCGGTAAAAAGGTGGCTATCCGCTTAGCGTTAACGACGCATTAACTCGGGTTTGCACCGGTATGACAAACACCAGTTGCAACTGCATCGATCGCGGTACGCGGACAGATTTACCGGCACCAATTCAAAAACTAACCGATTGGTGAGTTCTTTCGAATTCGATACTGGCGAGCACTTCAGCAAACGCGAATTCAGCCGTTTACCCATACATGCAGGAATTTTTCGACGAACGAGAAAAGCCCCTGAAATAAGGGCTATTCTGATCGAACGTGCACCGCGCAAGATAATCGCAGAGAGTATGTTTGTTGCAATCGGCTGGGTGGTAGTGATCGGTTCTCGCATCAGCATCCTGGTATTGAACAAAGCCGCGGAGCTGGCGTTCTTCCACGACAGCGGACGCACCGCGATCGACGAAACCACGCCGGCGAATTCAGCCATTCCCGCCGTGCTCGGGCGCTTGCAGCCGGTGAGCGGTTCGCATAGCACGCCGTAGCATTGTTTCGGCCTCGTGCCTGACCAGTTTGGCTCGTGCGCTCGATAACGCACACTGCAAGGCACATACAGTGTGTATAGAATCGAACCCATGCGCCCTGCCCTTTCCGAGCAACGGGAGTCCGAGCTTCCGCTGCATACGCCTAGTGTCTCGTCGATCACGCTGGCGGCGATCATCGCCGTCATTGCGTGGATGTCCATCGTCGCGCAAGCCGACATCACGATCGATCGCACGCTTGCTCGCGGGCTGACCGTGTTCGACGGCTTCGCCCGCATGAGCAGTTACCTCACCAATCTGACGGCACTCGCCTGCGCGATCTGTTTTACCTGTGTGGCCTTGCGCGGGCACAGGTCGGCGCCTGCGCGGTTTTTCCGGCAACCTACCGTCGTCACCGCTGTGGTGGTGTATATGGCGTTTGTCGGCATCGCCTACAACCTGCTGTTGCGAGGTTACTGGACGCCCACGGCATTCCGTCTGCTGCTCAACGAATCGCTACACAGTGTCTTGCCCATGCTTGCCGCGCTTTACTGGGTGCTGTTCGTACCGCGCTTTCATCTGAGGCTGCGGCATTGTCTGTGGTGGCTGGTGTATCCGTTGGTCTATCTCGGCGTGACCTTCTGGCGCGGGAGCCTGTCGGATTTCTATCCCTACCCGTTCATCAATGTCGAGACGCTCGGGTTCAGGCATGCCGTGGTGAATTCAGCGCTGCTGTTCGGTGGCTTTCTCATGTTGATGGCCGTGTTCGTGGGGATCAATTCCCGGCGGCGCCCCTGACGCTCGAGTCCAGTCCCGCTTTTCCCCGGGCGCGCTTCTTGCGCCGTGTCTGGTGGACGTAAGCCGCGCTTCCCGGCGTGGCGTGCGCGAAACCTTGGTGTGATCGCGTTGCGATTGCAATGGCTCACACGTAAATATGACAATGGGAGCAAAAACGTATGGACACCAATTCGGCAACTAACTCAGCGGAAGGCGCAGTGAAGGAAGTCGCTGGCAAGGTTCAGGGCGCGGTCGGCGACGTGTTGGGCGATACCGGCACGCAACTGGCCGGCAAGGCGAAGGAACTCAGCGGCAAAGCCCAGCAGCTATGCGCGAGCACCACGAGCCTCGTCCGCGAGACCACGGCGGAAAGCCCGTTCACCGCGATCGCGGTGGTCGCGCTCGCCGGTTTCGTGGCCGGCGCGCTATGGGCACACGGCGCCTCTGGACGCGACTATCGCCGTTAATTTTCGGCGCGGCTGACCACCGGGCGATCCGCGCTGAGCGATCGCCCGTTTCGCACCCATGCACCGCTTTCAGGCGCCGTTTTTCTTACGGCGCCCTGCGCTCATCTCCAGTTCGATCCACGCAGGCGCATGATCGCTCGCATGCGGCTCGCCACGCACCCAACGATCGACGCCCGCGTCGCGCAAGCGCGGCGCGAGGTCGGCGCTCAGCAGCAGATGGTCGATGCGCAAGCCGGAGTTCGTGTCCCAATGCCGGCGGAAATAGTCCCAGAAGGTGTAGACCCGTTCGTCGCCGAAATGCGTTCGCAGCGCGTCGGTCCAACCCTGCGCGAGCAGCCGCTGGTAGCGCTCGCGGCTTTCGGGTTGCAGCAGCGCGTCCTTCAGCCAGGAGCGCGGGTTGTAGATGTCTTCATCGGTGGGAACCACGTTGAAGTCGCCCGCCAGCACCACCGGATGCGCGCTCTTGTATAGCTTCGCCGCGTGCTTGATCAGATGATCGAACCACGCCAGCTTGTAGTCGAACTTGGGCCCCGGCTGCGGATTGCCGTTCGGCAGATAGAGGCATGCCACCAGCACGCCGCCGACTGCTGCTTCGAGGTAACGGCTGTGCGTGTCGTCCTCGAAACCGGGCAGGCCGCGGCGGCTCTCCAGCGGCGCTTCGCCTTTCGACAGGATCGCCACGCCGTTCCATGCGCTCTGCCCTTGCCAGATCGCTGCATAGCCGGCATCGCGCAACTGCTCGACGGGAAACGCGCTGTCCACCGCCTTGAGTTCCTGCAGACAGACGATGTCCGGCGCCTCGCGTTCGAGCCATTGCAGCAGCGCCGGCAGGCGCGAGCGAATACCGTTGATGTTGAAGGTCGCGATTCGAAGCCTGGCCACAGCCTGTCCTCCTTGCACTCCCTGCAATGCGGCCTAGTGCGCCGCCGCGTCGCACCACTCCATCGCCCAGGACTTCGCGCATGAAATGGCATCGGCCTGATTGGAAAAGCCGTCGATATCGCCCGAATCGTGCGATTGGACGTGCTCGTTTTTCCGCGGCGCGCGCGTGATCTTCGCTCTCGCATAGTAGAGGCCGTCTTCTGCATGACGGGCTCGGCAATCGATATGAAAATGCCTGTAGTCGAACTGCATTCGCTCTCCCTTGAACGCGTTTCACCTGATCTGCCGCAGCATCGTTTATACCCGGACAGCCATGCTCACGGCCGGCAATCGCGCACACCGGCTCGCGTGCGCGATTGCCACCGCCGTGAGCCGGATGCGCAGTCCGCCCGACTCAGTCTGGCACGTTCACCGCGCCGTTGGTCACCGTGATCGCGTTGACGCCCGGGCTCGCCGCGATCGACGGCAGATTGGCCGTGCTCAGCGCGGGCGCGGCACCGGCCGCGCCGCCGCGCGGTATCGTGTGAATCACCTGCGATGGTGGCAGCGGCGTGCCGTTCTTCAGGTGACTCCACATCAGATTGAGCGCCTGAAGGTTGTAGTAATGCAGCGGCACGAAGCGCGAATCGAAACCCGCCACGCCGAGGAACGCATCGAAGTGCTGGGCGTTCGTCACTTCGTAAAACGACAGCTTGCTCGCGCCACCTTCGCTCAATTGATTCAAGCCGAGATACGGCCGTGACGCGTGGTTGATCGGCACCAGCGCATCCGCGCGGCCCTGCACGATGATGGCGGGTTTGCCATGCAGATTCGCATTCACGCGAATGGCCTCGACGCTATTGGTCAGCGTGCCGTTCGTCCACAGCGTACGCAGGCAGGAGGCCCCCGCGAAACTGCCGTCGGCGGTCGCCAGCCGGTGGTCCGCCGCGCCCCCACCCGAATTGAAGATGAGGCTGATGCCGTTGGTCGGCGGCACCCCGTTGCCATTACCGAACACCGTGGGCATCGGCGACACCGCCGGCGTCACGCCGGCTGTTCCCGTCGCGCTCGTCGTGCCGAAGCTGAAGTCGCAAAGGTTGGCGGTGACGCTCGCTTTTGCGTATGCATCCGCATAGGTCACGGCGACAGCCGGCACCGCCTGCGAATCCCACATCGGCGCTTGCAGCAGATCGGAGTCGGTCTGGTAGCCGTTCTGATGCAGGAGCGCGAGCGCGTTGGCCGCCTGGGTCGTCACGTCCCCGCCCGCGATCACGCCAGCGGCTGCCAGCGACGCGCATCGCGCGGTGCGAATCGCCGTGGTCGTGGCGAGTGGCAATGCTGTCAGATACGGCGCGCCGGTCGCCGCGGGCGCAAGCGCCGCGCACGGTTGCAGCATGTTCGCGAGCGTCGTGTAGTCGGCGAGCGGCTTGCCGAATGCACCTACCGGCACGCCGCCCTGGGCCACCGATACCTGCGCGGGCAAGCGCAAATTGATCTGCGGTTCGCCCACGACGACCGCGGTGATCAAACCGGACGTGTCCTGTTCCGCCGCCGCGAGCGACGCGCCGCCGCCGTTGCTCACCGAGGCCGCGATGGTCGTGATGCTGCCGCTCGCGTAACGCACCGTGCGAGTCGAACCGTTGAGCGCTCCGTAAGAATCGTTGAGCGCCCAATACGCGAACTGGATCGCCTGCAACGTATTCTTGCCCCAATCCTTCTCGGGATTCTGCTGTGAATGCGCGTGCTTGAACGCGTAGCGATTCGGAAACCTGCTGTTGTAAGACGCGAGATCGGTGTTGCCCAGGTTGGCCGTGAAGAAGCTGGCCTTGCCGGCGGTGGTCGCGTTCTGCAACGTGCCGTCGATCAGTGTAACCAGATTGGAAGACAACTCATGTGCGCCGTTGCCGCTGCCTTTGTCGGTGTACGCGACCGCGCAACCGCGCTTGAGGCCCCACTCGCCTGCCGCCGAAATCGCGCCGTAAACGCCGCGCGAACCGGATGACGTTGCCGTGACAATGCACGGCTGATCCGCATTGAAGCTTGCCGGTATCTGAACGAGCATGGTCACGTTCTGCGTGCCGCTGCCGTCGTCGGCGTAAGCGAGGTATTCCTTGCCGGCGATCTTGCCTTCGCCGAGCGTGTCGTTGCCGTTCAGGTCGACATTGGGCCCCCAGAAGCGTCCATAGCCGCCGTTCGCCGTCATGTCGACGAGCGCGCGATAGTTCGACCAGATGGCGAGGCGCCGCAGTTCGGCGGCGGTGGGTTGCGCGGCATTGGCAATGGCCGGCGCCGTGGCCGACCCGAGGCCGGATTTGCCGAGGCCCGCGGTGAGCAGGTCGTCGGTGTTGCCGTCGTAGGACTGGGTTTTCACCGATGAGGCAGTAACGAAACCCGGCAGCGAGTTCGCTTGCGGCGGCGAATCAATGTCGCTGCTGCCCTGGCAGGCGGTCAGCGCAATTGCCACGGCCATCGTCGTCGCCAGGGTTCGCACCAACGGCACGGGGCTTGGCGTAGGTCTGATTCCGAAAGCTGATGTCATCTTTGACTGTCTCCGTTATTTTCTAATACCGTTGTGAATGCAACGGCACCGAATTTGCTGCGTGCTGTCCAAGGGATCGCGACGCTTCGGATACCGACGCATCGCTAGCCTGCATTGACCTTTCAACGGAGTCAATAGAACGTCATGTCTACGCATAACGAATGTCAGGATTCGAGCCACGCCTCCGCCGCCACCCCACCCAAACCTTCACGCCGCCGCTTTCTTCAATCAGCCGCCGCTGCCGCCACGGTCGGCGCGGCCCCGCATCTGCGCGCGCAAAGCCAAACCCCGACCGCGCCACCGGCCCAGGTTCAGCAAGCCGTGCCGCCGCGCCCGGTCACGCTGACCGTAAACGGCCGCGCGTATACGCTGCAACTCGAGCCGCGCGTGACCTTGCTCGACGCGTTGCGGGAATACGCTGGCCTGATGGGCACGAAGAAAGGCTGTGACCGCGGACAGTGCGGCGCATGCACGGTGCTCGCCGACGGCCGCCGCATCAACTCCTGTTTGACGCTCGCCGTGATGCACGAAGGCGAGAACATCACGACGGTTGAAGGACTCGCCGCCAACGGCGCGCTGAGTCCGATGCAACGCGCATTTATCGAACACGATGCCTTTCAGTGCGGTTACTGTACGCCCGGGCAATTGTGTTCCGCGACCGCCCTTCTGAATGAATTCCGCAATGGCACGGCGAGCACCGTCACGGCCAATGTGCGCACCCGCCCTGCCCAACTCTCCGACGATGAAATCCGCGAACGCATGAGCGGCAACATCTGCCGCTGCGGCGCCTACGCGAATATCGTGGCCGCCGTACGCGCGGTGCATGAAGGCGGCGGCCAGAACAGCGGCGGCAGCAACCCCAACGCCTGACGGAGCGACAGCATGGATGCGATCTCTTATGAACGCGCCGGCGATGTCGCCGGCGCAGTGCGGGCGGCGCAGCAGCCTGGCGCGGTATTCATCGGCGGCGGCACGAATCTGCTCGATCTGATGAAAGGCGGCGTAGCGCGGCCGATGCGGCTGATCGATATCACGCACATCCGCGGACTCGATACGGTCACGACGCTGCCTGACGGCGGCATCCGGCTCGGTGCGCTGGTGCGCAATAGCGATGCGGCCAACCACGCGTTGGTGCGCGAGCAATACCCGTTGCTCTCGCAAGCATTTCTGGCGGGCGCGTCGTCACAACTGCGCAATATGGCGACGGTCGGCGGCAATCTGCTGCAGCGCACGCGTTGCGGCTATTTCTACGATACCGCCTTCACGCAGTGCAACAAGCGCATGCCGGGCAGCGGCTGCGCGGCGCTCGACGGCCTCAATCGCACGCATGCGATTCTGGGCGCGAGTCCGCAGTGCATTGCAGTCAATCCGTCGGATATGAGCGTGGCGCTGGCCGCGCTCGATGCCGTGGTGCGCGTGAGCGGCCCCGCAGGCGAGCGGACCATTGCGTTCGCCGACTTTCACCGGCTTCCCGGCGACCGGCCCGATGTCGATACGACCTTGCAGCCCGGTGAGTTGATTACCGCCGTCGATCTGCCGCCGCCGCTCTTCAGCGCGAACTCCCACTATCTGAAAGTGCGTGACCGCGCCAGTTACGCATTCGCGCTGGTCTCGGTGGCCGCCGCGTTGCAGATGGATGGCGATCGCGTGAAGACCGCGCGTATCGCATTGGGCGGCGTCGCGCACAAACCGTGGCGCGCGAGCGTCGCGGAACAGATGCTCGACGGCCAGCCGCTCACGCAAGCAACGCTGACCAACGCCGCCGCGGCCGCATTACGCGAAGCGCGGCCGCAGCACGACAATCGTTTCAAGGTGCGGCTCGCGCAGCGCGCGATCGTGCGCGCAGTGAACCAGGCCGCCGGCCGTGCGGGAGGTGTTGCATGAATCTGATTGGTCAACCGCTCGACCGCACCGACGGTCTGCTCAAAGTCACCGGCGAAGCGCGCTATGCAGCCGAATTTCCTGAAGCGCGTCTCGCGCATGCGGTGCTCGTCACCAGCACGATTGCGCGCGGCACCATTGCATCGATCGATGCGAGCCGCGCGCAGGCGCTGCCCGGCGTGCTGCTCGTGATGACGTATCAGAATGCGCCGCGTCTGCCGAACGGCGGCAAGGCCGCGTTGGCGCCGCCGGCCGGACGCCGCCTCTCGCTGCTGCAGGACAACGATGTTCACTACAGCAACGAGCCGGTCGCCGTGGTGGTGGCCGACACGCTCGAACATGCCACCGACGCCGCGCGCCAGTTGCGCATCGCGTATCAGAGCAGCGCCGCGACCGTGGACTTTGCGCGGGCCTTGCCGAACGCGTATGCGCCGGACAAACCGCAAGGCAGGCAAACCGACACGCAACGCGGCAGCTTCGACGACGGCCTGCAAAGCGGCGCGATGCGTGTGGACGCAACCTACACCACGCCGATCGAACATCACAACCCGATGGAGCCGCACGCCACGATGGCGCACTGGGACGGTCCGCAACTCACGCTCTACGATTCGACGCAAGGCGTGAGCGGCGCGGCGCAGGCGATCGCGAAGACGCTCGGCGTTTCACCCAGCGACGTGCGCGTGATTTCGCCGTTCGTGGGCGGCGGTTTCGGTTGCAAGGGCTCGTCATGGTCGCATGTCTCGTTGTGCGCGATGGCGGCGAAGCAGACCGGGCGGCCCGTGCGGCTCGTGCTCGAACGGCCGCAGATGTTCGGCCCGGTTGGCGCGCGTCCGCGCACCGAGCAGCACTTCGTGCTCGCCGCGCGGCGCGACGGCACGCTGACCGCGATGCGCCACGACAGCATCTCGAACACCTCGGTGATCGAAGACTGGACCGAGACCTGCTGCATGGTCACGCGCATGCTGTACGCGGTGCCCAACCAGGTCACCACGCACCGCATCGTGCAGCTCAATCTCGGCACGCCGACCTTCACGCGCGCGCCGGGCGAAACAACCGGCTCGTTCGCGCTCGAATCGGCCATGGACGAACTCGCGGCGGCCCTGAAGATGGACCCGCTCGCGCTGCGCATCAAGAATTACGCCGACGCCGACCCACAGGAAAACAAGCCGTGGTCGGGCAAGTCCTTGCGCGAGTGTTATCGGATCGGCGCGGAGAAATTCGGCTGGTCGCGACGCACGCCCGCCCCGCGCTCGATGCGCAACGGCGGCACGCTGATCGGCATGGGCATGGCGACCGCGACCTATCCGGCCAATCGCAGCGAAGCCAGCGCCATTGCGCGGATCTTGCCGGACGGCACCGCGATGGTCGCCTCCGGCACCCAGGATATCGGCACCGGCACCTATACCGTGATGACCCAGGTGGCCGCCGACGCGCTCGGCTTCGCGCCGGAAAACATTCGCTTCGCGCTCGGCGATTCGTCGCTGCCCAGAGCGCCGGGGTCGGGCGGTTCGCAATCGACCGCGAGCGTGTCGCCGGCCGTGCGCGACGCGGCGAGCCAGGCGCGCAGCCAGTTGATCGCGCTGGCGCTCGCCGATCAGGCGTCGCCCGTGCACGGCATCGCGCTCGACGACATCACCGTGGAAAACGGCTGGGTGATGAGCCGCTCGCAACCGGGCAGGCGCGATCCGGCGGCGGCGATCATCGCGCGCTCGGGCGGCAAGCCGATCGAGGCGAGCGCGACCGTCAAGCCCGGCGACGAAAAGCAGAAGTACTCGTTTCACTCGTTCGGCGCCGTGTTCGTGGAAGTGCATGTCGATGCCGATCTCGGCACGATCCGTGTGCCGCGCGTGGTCGGCGTCTACGACGTGGGCCGCGTGCTCAACGAGAAGACAGCACGCAGCCAGTTGATGGGCGGCATCGTGTGGGGCGTCGGGGCGGCGCTGCAGGAAGAGACCTCGCTCGATACGCGTTACGGGCGCTTCACCAACGCGAATCTCGCGGACTATCACGTGCCGGTGAATGCCGATATCGGTTCGCTCGACATTACTTTTATCGACCGGCCGGATCCGTATATCAACTCGCTCGGGGTGCGCGGTATCGGTGAGATCGGCGTGACGGGCGTGCCGGCGGCGATTGCGAACGCGGTGTATCACGCCACGGGCGTGCGCGTGCGCGATCTGCCCATCACGGTAGACAAGGTGATGGGCACGATGGAGGTTTGACGCGTTGGGGTTGGCGTCGGCGTCGGCGTCGGCGTTGGCGTCGGCGTTGGCGTTGGCGTTGGCGTTGGCGTTGGCGTCGGCGTCGGCGTTCGGCGTTCGGCGTTCGGCGTTCGGCGTTCGGCGTTGGCGTTGGCGTTGGCGTTGGCGTTGGCGTTGGCGTTCGGCGTTGCCCGTTGGCGTCGCCGCTGCGGTTCGACGGTGCGGGAGCGGGCGCCCGCACCGTCGCGCGCGTCTCTCAAATTGACGCCGGTTCGTTCCGAGCGACGTGGCGATCCGATGAGCCCGCCGGCGCCGAGGCGCCAAGCATCCGTATTGGCGCTTGCCTGTGGCTGCGTTGCATCGCACAATCGATCTCATCCTTCTACCGGTGCCCGCCCATGGCCTACGCCTCGCTCGCCACTGGCGTGTTGCTCGCCGCCGGCTTCGGTTCTCGCTTCGATCCGGACGGCCTGCACAATAAACTGCTCGCGCGCATGCCCGACGGCACGCCGGTCGCGCATGAATCGGCGCATCGGCTGCTGCGGGTCGTGACGCGCGTGCTGGCCGTAGTGCGGCCGGGTTCGGACGCGCTCGCGCGGCTGCTCAACGATGCCGGTTGCGACGTGGTGTTCGCGCTGGACGCCGAACGCGGCATGGGCGCGAGTCTCGCCGCCGGCGTCGAGGCCAGCGAGGGCGCCGAGGGTTGGATCGTCGCGCTCGCGGACATGCCGCGCATCGCCACCACGACGATCGAAGGCGTGGCGCGCGCGCTCGACGGCGGCGCGTCGCTGGTCGCGCCGTTTTATCAGGGGCAGCGTGGGCATCCGGTCGGCTTCGGCATCGAGCATCGCGACGCGCTGCTGGCACTCGACGGCGACACCGGCGCGAGGTCGTTGCTCATGTCGCAACAGGTGACGCGGCTGGACGTCGACGACGCGGGCATTTTGCGCGACGTCGATACGCCGGAGGATCTGCGCAACGTGTAGCTGCGACCGCGGCGTGGTGTTGTGAGGTCACACGCTTGATCAGGAGCGCTGTTCAGGCGCATACTGTACATCCATACAGTATTTTGGTCCGCATGGGCTGGCGCGTTATGTTGCGCATGGCCGCGGCGCGTCCGCATGAAACGCATTTCAATCGAGCCGTCTTTTGCCGCATGGCGCCGCGCGGCGCGGGAACTGCTGCGGCAAGGAGTCGAACCGGAACGGATCGAGTGGGTTGAGTTCGATTCAGGTGCTGCGGGGGCTTCGGAGGCTTCGGAGGCTTCGGTCGCTTCGGGCACCAACAGCACACACGTTTCAAACAGCCCCGCCATCGCCCCGCCCGCCATTCCTCGCGAACTGCTCGCCTGGCTGAAAACGGCGGCCTGCTTTTGCGCGCCGGACCGCTGGTCCCTGCTCTACCGCATCCTGTGGCGTTGGACACGCGGCGAGCGCCACGTTCTCGACACGCAAGACGCTGACGGCGCGCTGCTCGATCAGCGCATCCAGTCGGTCGAGCACGAAACCGACGATCTGCTGCTGCTCACCCGGTTCAGGCGACGCGACCCGTCCATGGGACCGCCGGAGTTCGTCGGCTGGTACGAGCCGCATCATGACCTGCTGGAGCGTGCCGCCGCGCGCTTTGCCGAGCGCATGGGCGATTCCACTTGGATGCTGGCGAC
This sequence comes from Paraburkholderia sp. FT54, assembly GCF_031585635.1. NCBI lineage: Bacteria > Pseudomonadati > Pseudomonadota > Betaproteobacteria > Burkholderiales > Burkholderiaceae > Paraburkholderia > Paraburkholderia sp. FT54. The sequence continues at coordinate 2,164,435 of NZ_CP134196.1, forward strand.
GCCGCAAGGCGCGGTGCTCTGGAACGGCATGTTGCTGCGAATCAGCCGGCCGACCACTGAAGACGGCGAGCACGCCACGCACCCTTTTCCCACGCGCCAGCAGCAGAATCCGCCAGCCATGCAAGCGTTGCCACCCGGCGCCATGGCCGGCGAAGCCACGACCAGCGAACCCACCGAGGCGCTCTGGCTCGCGTATTACGCCAGCGTCTTCAATGCCGCCCCGGCGCCCGTGCCACTGCGCTACTGGAGAACGCCGCCCGCGGGTCCGCCGCTGCCCGCGCACCTCGCGCGCCAGCGCAGCCGTCTCGGCGCGCAGAGCGGCACCGTCACCGTTCCGGAGCTGCCGCCGCTCGAATATTCGGCGGTGACGCCACCCTTGCGCGAGCCCACCGGACCACTGGCCACCTGCCGGCGCTGCGCGTTGTGGCGCAACGCGAAGCAGGCCGTCGCGGGCGCCGGTCCGGCTCAGGCGGCACTCATGGTGGTCGGCGAACAGCCCGGCGAGCACGAGAACCAGCACGGCGCGCCCTTCACCGGCCCAGCCGGTCAATTGCTGGACACGGTGCTAGCGCGCGCCGGCCTCGAGCGCGCGGCGCTGTATCTGACTTATGCCGTCAAGCATTACAAGTGGGAAACACTCGACCAGCAGCGCGTTCATCGCACGCCCGCGCGGCGCGAGGTCGAAGCCTGCCAGTACTGGCTGGAAAACGAGCTCACGCAGGTCGCGCCGCGTGTGGTCGTTACGCTCGGCGCGACCGCGCTGAAGGCGTTGACCGGTGCGCACGTCAATCTGTCGGAATATCTGGGGCAGACCATCGATCACGGCGGGCGGCTCATCGTGCCGACGTGGCATCCGTCGTATGCGCTGAAAATGGCCGATGGCCGGCTGCGCGAGGATATTGTCGCGGGCATGGTGGCGGCGTTCAGTCGGGCGGCGGGGTTGGCGGCGCCAGGGGTAGACGATTAACCCGAACGGAGGCGTCAGCCAACCGGTGTCATCAGGCACGCCGCTTGCGGACCACAAACCCGCCGCGCAAGCCGCGACGATTCCGCCTAAGCTGATGTGACGCCGCATTTTTCCAAGCACCGGCGCGACGCTCGAGCCTCGAACAGCTTCGTCCACGGCTCGCGGGTTGCGAACCATCACACGTCCCATGAGCGAAACCAGCCCACGCCTTTTTATCGTCTCGCCCCATTTCGACGACGCCGTCTTCAGTTGCGGCGCCTTGCTCGCCGCCCATCCCGACGCCGCGGTCTGCACGGTATTCGCCGCCCCGCCCGAGCAGCCGATGCATACCGAATGGGATGAAAAGTCGGGCTTCACGAACGCCCATCAAGCGATCCACGAGCGCACGCTGGAAGACAATCGCGCGCTCGAAGTGCTCGACGCGATTCCGCTGCGCATGCCGTTTCGCGACAGCCAGTATTCGGACTCACCCTCGATCAGCAAAATGGCGGCGGCGCTCGAGGAAACCATTTACCGCAGCACCGCGAACACACTGCTGATGCCGCTCGGCCTGCATCACGACGATCACGTGCGAGTCTTCGAAGCCTGTTGTGAAATCCTGCCGCGCCTGTCGCATCTGACCTGGTTCGGCTACGAGGAAGCGATTCACCGGCGCACGCCCGGCGTGGTGCAGGCGCGGCTCGCCGATCTCGCGCAGCGCGGCATTGTCGCGACGCCGGCGCATCCGAGCGCTGGCCACACGATCGATTCACAGCGCCGCGCGCAGCTCAAACGCGAGGCGGTCAATGCTTACGAAAGCCAGTTGCGCGCGTTCGGCGCCGGCAATTACGACGACGTCTTTGCCACCGAGCGTTACTGGCAGCTCAGCGTGGGCCGTCGCGTGAAAAAGTAGGAGACGCGGCGCGCCGGAAAGGCCTACGCTTGAAGAAAGCGGCCGGCTTGAATTCGATAGCATCACCGTACCGTTCGCTTCTCCACTCAAAGGTGCTGCCATGAGCTACGACATGCATACCAGTCCGATTCCCGACCCCAACGCCGATCCGAACCGCGACCCGGAGGCCGATCCACTGGTGCCGCCGTCGCCCGGCCATCACGTCGAGGAACCGCAGCGGCCCGACGGGCCGCCGGACAAGGATCCGGTGTGACCGCGTCGCGCGGTCGGAGGCGCAAGCGCGAATCAGCGCATCAGTTCGGTAAAGCCTTGCAGCAGACGGTCGATGTCGGCGGCGTGAATGTTGCCCATCGTCGAGATGCGGAACAGTTCGGCCGACAAGCCGCCTTGCCCGGCGTAGATGACGAAGCCGCGTGCCTTCAGCGCGTCGTGCAGTTGCGGATAGGCAATGCCCTCCGGCAACCGGTACGCGCGCAGCACCACAGACGACTGCTCCGGCGGCAACACGCTGCCGATGCCGCGCTCGGCGAGACCCGCCCGCGCCTGTTCGGCGAGCGCCGCGTAGCGCGCGTGACGCGCGCGCCAGCCGCCTTCATCGGCGAGTTCGCGCAGCGCTTCGACCAGCGCGTAGTACGCATGCACCGACGGCGTAAACGGCGTATTACGCTGATCCTGCAAGCGCGCGAGGCGTCCGAGATCGAGGTAGTACGTGCGGCTCGCCGCCTGCGCGAGCGCCGCGCGGCGCACCAGCACGAACGACGCGCCCGGCACGCCATGCAGACATTTGTTCGCCGTGGCGGCCACCGCGTCAAGACTGGTGTCGGCGAAATCGACCGGTTCCGCGCCGAAGCTGCTCACGCCGTCCACCAGCAGGCGCAGCCCCCGTTCGCGGCACAGCGCGCCGAGCGCCGCCAGATCGTTCAGGCGGCCCGTCGTGGTTTCGTGATGGATCACGGCGACGTGCGTGAACGCCTTGTCCGCGGCGAGGCGTGCAGCGATCTTCGCGAGATCCGGCGCCTGCATCCAGTCGTGCTTCAGCGAGTCATGCGCGATGCCGTACTGCGAGGCGATCTGCGAAATACGCTCGCCGTACACGCCGTTTTCCACGACGAGCAGCTTGCCGTTTTGCGGCACCAGCGCGGCGGTCATGCTTTCGACGGCCGCCGTGCCGGAGCCTGTCATCAGCACGGCCTGCCATTCGCTGGCGTCGAGGCCGTACAGATCGACGAGGCGCGTGCGGGCCTCTTCCTGCAAATCGAAAAACTCGCTTTCGCGGTGGCACAGATCGGTCTGCAACAGGCTGTTGCGAACGCGTTCGGTGAGCGTCACCGGGCCGGGGTTGAGCAGCAGCATGAGCGCTCCTTGAGTTTGAATCGGGTTTGACTTCAGGCGGCGCCGATGTGGCGCATCAGACGCGTCTTCACATCGGGCGGCGTGATGGTGGGACGCGGCAGCCCGTCGGGCGTGCCGCGGCGAATGGCCAGACGCGCGAAGCGCGGGCCGTCGAGCGGCGGCGCTTCGAACAGGGCGTCGATCACGTTCACGTCGTCGCTTTCGACCGCGGATGCATAACCGCACGCCGCCGCGACGCCCGCAAACGAAACCTGCGACGACACCGTCGCCTGACCGCCGGTCGAATCGTGCGCGCCATTATCGAGCAGCACGTGCGTGAGATTCGACGGACCGTACGCGCCGATGGTGGCGAACGCGCCCATGCGCATCAGCGCGGCGCCGTCGCCGTCGAGCGCGACCACGCGCAGGTCGGGACGCGCGAGCGCCAGGCCCAGCGCGAACGGCGTTACGCAACCCATCGAGCCGACCATGTACAACTGGTTCGCACGGTCGTCGATCGCGTAGAGTTCGCGCCCGCAAAAGCCGGTCGACGCAAGCACTACCGTCGATTCGAGCGGCGTGTGCGCGATCACCTTGTTCAGCGCGTCGTGACGCGAAGCCAGTTCGCCCGCCGCCTTCGTGAACTGCGATTGCGGCGTAACGGGCACGCGGCGCTCGCTCGCACCGCTGTCTTTCAACTCGTACGGCGCCACGCTGCCCTTTTGCATGACGAGCGCGTACGGGCGCCCGGTTTCATCCATATAAGCGATGGCGCGATCCAGCGCCGGGCCGATCGCGTCGGCTTCGGTCGGGAACGTCTCCCAGGGAATCTCCATGGTCTCCAGCATCGCGGGTGTGACCGGACCCATCAGCGCGTGCTGCGGTTCGTCGGCGACACCGGGCTGGCCGCGCCACGTGACGATCAGCAACTGCGGCAGACGGAAGGTCCACGTGAGCGAGGTCAACGGGCTCACGGCGTTGCCGAGTCCGGAGTTCTGCATCATCGTGATGCCGCGGCGGCCGTTTTTCGCGCCGAGCGTAACGCCAGCGATCAACGCGACGGCGTCGCCTTCATTGGCCGCCGACACGTAATGCAGCGATTCGTCCTGCAACACGTAGTTGATGAACGGCGTCAGATACGAGCACGGCACGCCCGCATACCAGTCGAAGCCGCGTTCGCGCGCCGCCTCGACGAACTGTGCTGCCTCGATCATTGCGCGGCTCCGCTCGCTGCGTCCGCCGCGCCTTTGCCCGCGCCTTTGCCCACGCATTTGTCTGCGGCGCCGACCGCGGCCGCGAACGGCGCTTGCGCGTGCGCGAAGTCGCCCGCACGGCGGAAGTCCTCCAGGTCGTTCACGCCGCGCCAATGGCCGTGCACGTATTGCACTTCGATCGATTCGCCCGCTTCGATCAGCGCGTTCAGCAATGCCGGCATGTCGAGCGATGCGAAATCCGCGCGCGCCCGCAACTCGCTCATGACCGCCTGCAAACGCTCACGGCCTTCACCGCGCACATTCAGCAGACCGACCCAACGGCCATGCGGCGTTTGCGATGCGATGGCCGACGTTGCATCCTGCCCGCTCGACACGTGACGCAGCAGCACCTTGTTGCCGAACAGGCCGCGATCATCCGCCGCCGAACACCAGGCGAAATCGCGCACGCTGGCGTTTTCCGCGTCGGTCAGCGACGAATCGACCACCACGCTGAACGCCGCTTCGCTTTCCACGAGATCGCGCAGAATATAGCTGCGGAACAGCAGATCGCCGTACGAGATCACCGTGTCGCCCGCCAGCTTGTCCACCGCGCAGGCGAGCGACGCGAGTTCGCCGGTTTGCGCATGCTGTTCGTTGACGACGAGCTTGATGCCGGCCGTGTCGATCGCATCGGCGCGATAACCGCCGACCACGGTGATGTCGTTCACACCCTGCTTCTTGAACGCATCGACGAGCCAGCGCAACAGCGGCTTGCCGGCGATCGGCAGCATCACTTTCGGACGGTCTTCGGTGACGGCTTCCAGGCCCTTGCCGCGGCTCGCCGCGAGCACGACCGCGGAACCGGCGGCACGGCCGCTCGACAGATAGCGGTCTTCCGCTTCCGAATACTCGTCGGCGTCTTGCAGGCGGAAGATTTCGTTGACGGCGGCGATGCTGTCTTCCACGTTGACGAGCGTCTCGCTCGAATGGATTTCCTTGGCGACGGCCTGCATCGCCGAGGTCGCCGCGCGGATCAAATGGTTCGCCCAGATTACCGTGCTGATACCGGCTTCGCGGAACACTTCGGTCGGCGTGCTGTAGTACTTGGTCGGCACGATCACGAGCGGAGCGCGGCCGGCCCATTCGCGCGCGAATTCGAGAATTTCGTCGGGGCGCGAGAGTTTGCTGTGAATCAGGATCGCATCCGCGCCGGCCTGACGATAGGCTTCCGCGCGACGCAGCGCTTCGTCCATGCCCCAGCCGGCAATCAACGCTTCAACCCGCGCGACGATCGAAAAGTTCTCATCGGACTGCGAGTCTTTACCGGCTTTGATCTTGCCGCAGAACTCGTCCATATCCGCGAGCGGTTGCGCTTCGCCGTTGATGAAGCTGTTGGTCTTGGGGAATTGCTTGTCTTCGATACACACGCCGGCAATGCCGCGCTGTTCGAGTTTGCGCACGAGGCGGCGCACGTTGTTGAAGTTGCCGTAGCCGGTATCGCCGTCGAGCAGGATCGGCAGATCGCTGGCGTCGGCCATGAATTCGAGCGTGTCGACGACTTGCGTCCAGCTTGCTTCATTGTTGTCGCGCACGCCGTATTGCGCAGAAATCGCGAGGCCCGAACCCCAGATCGCCTTGAAACCGGCTTCGCGGACGATCCGGGCGGACAGGCCGTTATGGGCCTCCATCATGAATTCGAGTTCGCTGCTGACGAGCATCTGGCGCAGGCGCGCGCTGCGGGACGCGGAGACGAAAGCGGGTTCGCGGGCGTTCATTTTATGTACTCCTGGTGGCGGGCTTATTGATGCTCTTCTTTTGCCCGACTGGCGTCTGGAAAATGGCGACTATAGCGGAATTTTTATTTATTCGTCTTTTTCGTGACAGTGGTTTTCTCCATTTGCGGATAAGTGGAAAAATGTGTCGTTTTTTGCAATCCGCTAATGCGACCGGCGGCTTGGATTTTATTGGCGTTCTGTGGAATCGTGACGCGATCGCATGGCAGCGTGTTGGCGGGCGGCGTGTCCGTTCGGTTTGGTCGCCAATCGGTTGTGGCGATATTGAGGTTTGAATATCCGATTTTTATTGGCGGAAAGCCTTAATTATCAATATCGATTCACAAGCACTGGCATTTGGCATTGGCAATAGATGGAAAGCCCGATTGAATCAGCAGAAAATGAATAAGCGTTCTGAATGAAACATAAATAATGCCGTCGCGCGGTAAAAAAGTCTTTTTGGTCAGACGAATAGAAATACATAACAGCGGGTTTCCCCTGCCCTGCGGAGTCCAGGCCGCCGCGCCGTAAACACAGTCAGCGACAAGCCACTCGCCACAAGCGAACCCAATCCCTGACCGACCACTGTGCGAAAGCAAAACCCGCTATGACTCTGAACAGAAAACTGGCCTCGATGATCGCCGTCCTCTGGATCGGCCTGATCCTGATCGGCGGCTTCGGCGCATGGCAGAACCGTGCCTCGATGATCTCGGACCGCCGCGATCAGTTGAAATCGCTGATCGAGCAGGCCAACCACATCGTCGGCCGTTACTACGCGCTCGCGCAGCAGCACACCATGACCGAAGAAGAAGCGAAGAAGCAGGCGCTTGAAAGCCTCGCGGCCATGCGCTACGGCAAGGACGGCTACATCTCCGTCAACGATTCGCAACCCGTCATGCTGATGCATCCGATCAAGCCGGAAATGGTCGGCAAGAACCTCGCGCAGTTCACCGATCCGGCGGGCAACCACCTGTTCGTCGATATCGTCAACGCGGGCAATCGCGAAGGCGGCGGCTTCATCGACTACCTGTGGTCCAAGCCGGGTAGCGACAAACCGGTTGCCAAAACCAGCTACTCGATTCACTTCGCGCCGTGGGACTGGTATCTCGTCACCGGCATGTATATGGACGACGTGCAAAGCGCGTTCTACGCCAATCTGCTGCGCTGGCTCGTGATCACCGTCACGCTCGGCGCAATCGCCACCGCCGTCATGCTGCTGGTGCTGCGCAGCGTTCGCCGTACACTCGGCGGCGATCTCGAAGTGGCCGTGGAACACGCGCAGTTGATGGCGCGCGGCAACCTCGCCACGCGCGTGCCGGTCCAATCGGACTACACCGGCAGCCTGCTGCATGCGCTTCAGACCATGCAGGCCGGTCTCGTCGAGACGGTGTCGCGCGTGCGGCTCGGCACGGAGAACATCAATATCGGCGCGACCGAAATCGCCGCCGGCAACACGGATCTCTCGCAGCGCACGGAAGAACAGGCCGCCGCGCTCGTCGAAACGGCGTCGAGCATGGACCAGATGACGGTCAACGTGAAGCAGAACGCGGACAGTGCGCTGCAGGCCGCGCACCTCGCCGGCCAGGCCGCGGATGTCGCCACGCGCGGCAGCCGCGTGGTCGACGACGTGGTCCGCACGATGGGCGAAATCACCACCAGTTCGCGGCAGATCGGCGACATCATCGGCGTGATCGACGGCATCGCCTTCCAGACCAACATCCTCGCGCTCAACGCGGCCGTCGAAGCGGCTCGCGCGGGCGAACAGGGACGCGGCTTCGCGGTGGTCGCAGCCGAAGTGCGCAGCCTCGCGCAACGCTCGGCCACAGCAGCGAAGGAAATCAAGGCCTTGATCGAAACCTCGACCAACACGGTGGAAGCCGGCGCGTCGCTGGTCGCCAATGCCGGTTCGACGATGGGCGAGATCGTGCAGTCGGTGCGTCGCGTCAACGAGATTCTCGAGGAGATCAGCAACGCCTCGCGCGAACAGAGCGCGGGCATCGAGCAGGTCAATCGCGCGGTCGGTGAAATGGATCAGGTCACGCAGCAGAACGCGGCGCTGGTCGAACAGGCCGCGGCCGCCGCGCATTCGCTGAAGGACCAGGTGGGTGTTCTGCGCGAAGCGATTTCGAGCTTTGCACTGCCGGCCTGAGCATTTTCGGAACGCCGGACCTAACAGAAGCAGCGCACCAAAAAAGAAGGCGCTCAACAGGCGGAGAGCGCCTCTTTAACACGCCGCGTCGGAGTCGACGCATTAGTCGAACGAAACAGCCGCGCGGATTTTTCAAGTCCGCGCGGTTTTTTTACGCCCGCGCGCGCCCTGGTCTACGTTGAGCCGTCTCCGGCTCATGTGCCCATCTACCTGCTCGCCATCGTCGCCGACGCCATGTCCCGCGTATTCATGAGCATGCGCCGCGGTATGGATCGCTTCGGTCTGTGCCTCGTCGGCACGGTTACCGCGCCCTGCGGCGGCACGGTGCGCGACGTGCTGCTCGGTCGCTACCCCTTGCGCGGATCTCGCATCCAGATTACGTTCTCATTACAATTGGCGCGGCGTCGGTTGCCGCGGCGTGCGCGGCGGCATGTTGCGCGACGTGCTGTGCAGTTTCGCGCTGCGCATGCCGGCGGTGCGATTCCGCTGGTAACTCAAGGTATTCACCGCCGCCGATTCGGGCGGCGCAAAGTTAATCGAGCTGTTCGTTATCCGCACCCAATGATCCAGAAGAAGAAATCGCAGTCGCACGATCCCTACGCGCCCGTCGCGAAACACCCGTTGCTGGCCGCGCGCCTGCCGATGTGGCGTTCCAAATTCATCGTCCTGCTGGTGTTCGGCGCGTTCGCGTCGCTCGCAGGGCGCGCGTTCTGGGTGCAGGTGGTGAACCAGGACTTCTACGTCGATCAAGGACAGAAGCGCTATCAGCGCACCATCGAACTCGACGCGACGCGCGGGCGGATCGTCGATCGCAACGGCTCGATGCTTGCCGTCAGCCTCGCAACCTACGAGATCTGGGCCTCGCCCAAACTGATCGACGAAGCCGCGTTCGCGCCGCTCTCCAGGCTGCTCGATCTGCCGCTGGCGGAATTGCGCCGGCGTTTGAACGGAGACAAGATCTTCGTCCTGCTCAAGCGCCAGGTGGACGCCGAGACCGCCGGGCATCTGTCGAAATTGGGCCTCGCGGGCATCACGCAGATCGCGGATTCGAAGCGTTTTTATCCTGAAGGCGAATCGGCGGCGCACGTGGTCGGCTTCACGGATATCGAGGACAACGGTCAGGAGGGCGTCGAGCTCGCCGCCAACGAGCAACTGCTCGGCGTGCCCGGCCAGCGCGAAGTGATCCGCGACCGTCTGGGCCGCGTGGTGTCCGAGACCCGGCCGCTCGTGCCCCCGCAGAACGGCGAGACCATCCATCTGACGATCGATCGGCGGATTCAGCAGCTCGCCTATGCGCAACTCAAGGACGCGATTGCCAGACATCACGCCGAAGCCGGCAGCGTGGTGGTGCTCGACGCGCGCAACGGCGAGATCCTGGCGCTCGCCAATTACCCGAGCTTCGATCCGAACGATCGCGCCCGCCTGACCGGCCGCCAGTTGCGCAATCGCGCGGTGGTCGATACTTTCGAGCCCGGCTCGACGATCAAGCCGGTGGTCGTCGCGCTCTCGATCGACGAGGGCAAGGTGCGGCCGCAAAGTGTGATCGATACCGCGCCTGGCTGGTACAGGATCGGGCCGGCCGTGATCCACGACACTTCGAATCACGGCGTGATGACCGTTGCCGAAGCCGTGCAGAAGTCGAGCAATATCGCGCTCGCCAAGCTCGCGTTGAATTTGCCGGCCGAGAAGATCTGGACCAAATATCAGGAATACGGGCTCGGCCTGCGCCCGGAGCTGACGTTTCCGGGCGTGGCGTCGGGCAAGGTGCGTCCGTATAAGCGCTGGCGCCCGATCGAACAGGCGACCATGGCATATGGCTACGGGCTGTCCACGTCGCTACTGCAAATGGCGCAGGTCTACACGGCCTATGCCGGCGACGGCACGATGCATCGCGTGAGTCTGCTGCGTAATGGAGCGGGCGCGCAATCGGAGGACAAGGGCCAGGCGGTCACGACGCCGACCACCGCGCGCGCCATCCGCGCGATGCTGGAAATGGCGACCGGCGTGGGCGGCACGGGACGCGCGGCGACGGTGGAAGGCTACCGGATCGGCGGCAAGACCGGCACGGCGCGCAAACAGGTCGGCGCGACTTACGCGAAAAACCGCTACCGCGCACTGTTCGTCGGCATGGCGCCGATGAGCGACCCGCGGCTGATCGTCGCCGTGATGATCGACGACCCGGCGGGCAAGGCGTTTTATGGCGGGACGGTGGCCGGTCCGGTGTTCAGCGGCGTGACGGGTGGAGCGCTGCAGCTACTGGGTGTGCCACCGGATGCGCCGGGCACTTAGGAGCTTTAAGCGGCATGCGCGCGCCGGCCGCGGCACACCGTTTTTTTCGGATGCCATGCAGGCGATTGCCGCGTCGGGCAGCCAGTCACGCGAACTTTCGATGCGAGCTTCGGCGCCTGAGGTCAGCGAGCCATCTGCTCGCCACCCGCATTGACCAGTGCCTCAATGCGATTGCGGCCGTTGCGTTTGGCCTGATACATGGCGCGATCGGCTTCTTCCATCATCGCGCCGCCTAGCGTGGCCGCCTCGGTTGGCGTGCCGCTGATCGTGCGCGCCGCCACGCCGATCGACACCGTCAAGGCGATGCGCTCGCCATGATCGTCCTGCAAAGCGAGTCGTTCGACCGCCAACCGCACACGCTCGGCGACGGTGAGCGCATCGGCGCGGTCGCCTTGCACGAGCGCCGCGAATTCTTCGCCGCCGTAACGCGCGACGGTATCGCCGAGGCGCACCTGTTGCCGCACGCAAGCCGCCACCGCCGCCAACGCGCGGTCGCCGGTCTGATGGCCGTAGGTGTCGTTGATCCGCTTGAAGCTGTCGATATCGATGAACAGACACGCTACCGGCACGCTATAGCGGACGGCGCGCATGATCTCCTCGCGCAGCCGCTCGTCGAAATAGCGGCGATTGGCGAGGCCCGTCAACGAATCGGTCATGCCCAATTGCTTGAGCCGCTCGCGATGGGCGACATTGTCGAGACTCGCCGTCACGATGCTCGCGAAGCGCTCCAGAATATCGGTCGCCATACCTCGGCCGAAGCGCGCCGGGTCGTCGCTGCCGAGACAGAGATAGCCGCTGACGGTGTCGCCGGCGGCAAGCGGCAGCAGGATCGCGCTCGCCGGCGCTTCGGCGTCGCCGAAGAAAGCACGCCGCGCCGAATCATCCATGTCGTGCGGCTTGCCGAGCCACGGCCGGCCCTGTTCGCACAGACCTTGGGCGGCAAGACCACCTTCGCGCGAGGTGCGCAGTCTCGACTGATCGAGTGCGCACAAGGCGGCCGGCTCGAGCAATTCGCGCAGCATCGGCGCGCGGTCGTCGAGCCAGAGCGTCACGCCACTCAGCGAAAATTCCCGCGGCAACTGAGTGAACAGCGTGTCGAGAAACGATGCGAAGTCCTGAGCGCCGATCAAACGCAACTCGACGTTCTGGAAGCGCCGCAGCGTGCGCTCGTTGTGCTGCACAGTATCGACGAGCGAACGAAGGCGCTCGGAAAGCGGCGTTTGGGCGAGGTTCGTCACGTTATCAGGTGTGGGCCCGAAGGCGAAGCGGGGTTGGCGACCCCAATCGCTGTAATAACGGCGGATTTCGCGAGGTCTTGAGGGCCCGATCAGGTCGACTACGCTTTTACGCGATCTTAAGTCTGGCTTAATTCTTTGCTGTAACCATGACGCACAACATCCCCTGTTGAAGCCGCCAGAACATCGGCGGCGCTTTTTTCCCCCGGGGTGTCGACGACGCGCCAGAAGATGGGCAGCAGGCCCGCGAAGAAGGAGTCAAACCATGGTTGAAGACACGGTATTCGAGCATCTGCGCGCCATGCCCGGCAATGAATGGGTCAGCCAGATCCACTCATGCAAGGTCTCGGACCCGCTGCAACATCCTTGGGGTCGTTCATACCGGCTCGTCGAATGGACCATGAAGCACACGCCCGAATCGAGCCGCCGGGTCGTGCCCGCCGAGAGCACGCCGCTTGAAATCGCTCAGGCCGTTGTTTCGCATGTGCCGGGCCGGCGCTTCTGCCAGGACGGCAACGAATAACCCTCAGCAGCCCCGCTCACGCGCCCTGCGTTCATTGCGCTAGCCGCGTGTGGCGATCGATGCGCAGTAGTCCAATGCATCGTCCAGCCGGTCGTTGCCCCAGAACATTTCATCGCCGACAAAAAACATCGGCGCACCGAAAATCCCACGGGCCGCGGCCGCCGCGGTCTGCTCACGCAAGCGCAGTTTGTTCGCGTCGCTTTGCGCATCGGCGATGATCCGCTGCGCAGGCAAACCCAGTTCATCGAGCGCCTCGCTCACCACCTCCACCGAACCGATATCGCGGTCATGCGCGAAGTTCAGTTGCATGATCTTGCGGCAGTAGGCGGCGATCCATTCGCGATCCGCGCCGAGCAGCGCCACGCGCATCGCAAGAAGCGCGGCGCGCGGGAACGTGGTGGGGCGCGTCAGGGCGATGCCGTATTTGCGGCATTGCCGTTCCATGTCTTTCCACACATATGCGCCCTTCTCCTTCTGCAGCACGAACGGCGAATTGTCGAAACCGAGGTCGCGGAAGACCGGCCCCAGCAGGAACGGACGCCAGTGGATCCGCACGCCCCGCGCCGCGGCTTCAGCCTCGATGCGCATGACGCTGAGGTAGCTGTAGTTGCTGCCGAAGTCGAACCAGAAATCGATTTCCGGTGCATGCGCGGGCACGTGGGTTGCTATCTCCTTCATCTTTTTGCCCTCCAGTCATACGTAGCCGGACAGCGCCTATGTCTTGCAAAGCTGGACAGTGAGACGGCGCGCTCATCCCTATGATGGCCTTCACACCGCTATGTCAGATGCTCATAACATGAACTATCCATACGACATTCTCTCACCGCCGCGCGTGTCTTTTCATCATCGTGGTGTCCACATCCATCCTGCTCGCGCTGTCCTGACGAGGTATTCACACCGTCACTCGCCGAGCGGGGGAACTCGCGAACGCGCTCTACACGTTTCCGTAAAAAGACGAGATATACTGTACATATATACAGTACTTTTTCGTCTGAGCAATGCGCCTTCCAAATTTCGATCCACCCACGCTCGCCGAGCTGCGCGCCTGGTGGCGCACGCGCGACGAGCAGGCCGTCCAGCGGCTCATCCTCGAAATCCAGCGGCAACGGCTCACGTTGCTGGAACTGCGCAACCTGATCGACTGCGGCGTCCAGCAGGCACGGGCTGCGGACCGCACGCTAGTCGAGCGCGGCGAACCGCTGATGACGCTGCGCATCAGGATTGCCCAGGAAGTGCTGCGGGTCGGCGACATCGACGATACGCGGCAGATGAGCCGTGCCGAACAGGAAAGGCTCGCGGTTCGCACCGAAGGTCAGATGGAATACGCGCGCGAAGGCCGTCTGCGGCGACAGCGCCGCAATATCTAGCTGGAGCGCGGCCTGCCTCGCTGCCGTTGCGACGAAGCGCTGCCGCGCGGATCGATCAACGCGTTTGCGTGGCCACGCGCAGGCCGAGCGAAATGAACAGCACGCCGATGATCTTGTTCTGCCAGCGCGTCAGCCACGTCAGACGCTTGACGAATTTGCCCAGCGGACGAATCGTCAACACGATCAGCGTCGTATAGAGCGCACTCATGCCGACAAAGATGAGGCCGAGCGTGGTGAATTGCAGAAACGTGGAGCCATGTTCGGGACGAACGAACTGCGGCAGAAACGCGAGGAAAAACAGCGCGGTCTTGGGGTTCAGCACTTCGGCGGGAATGGCCTGAAAGAAGGCTTTCGAAGCCGACACCGGCACCACGGCCGGCATATGTGCGCTCGCCTGCTTCTCGCGCAATGCGCGAATGCCCAGATAGACGAGGTACGCCGCGCCGACGAACTTCACCGCGTTGAAGGCCAGCGCGGAGGTCATCAGCAGCGCAGAGAGACCGACCGATGCGCCCAGCGTATGAATGAAATCGCCGACTGCGATACCGAGGCCGGTGAGAATGCCGGCCTTGCGACCGCCATGCACGGTGCGCGTCAACACCAGCAGCACGGCCGGACCCGGAATCAGAAAGAGCCCGAGTACAACGGCTACGAAAGTCCCTAACGTGGATAGGTCAAGCATGTCGTCTCCTTGGTGACGCGCTGGGTTCGGCGGATGGGCGCGCGCGTTTAGCCGAAGATTGTAGACGAATGCGTGATTTCTGCCTGGCGTCCACTGTGCGTGCAGTCCGGCGGATTGCCATGAGTTACGCGGCAAACGCATGGCAAGCAGGCCGGCACAATGCACGCCGGAAAACAGGCGAGCAAGCCATGTATGGTCGTCCCGGAGATTGTCCGTCGGCGGCCGCCGATCCGTTACCATGGCGGGCACGGGGCCACGCGCGGTCCGTATTTTTTATCCACCGAAGTGTTTGCCTTGTCCACTTATACCCTGCCCGCGGCGTTGAGCGCAGAACTCGAGATCCGCAAGAGCCGATTTATCGCGCACGCAATACCCGTCGCCGACCGCGACGCCGCGATGGCCGAGTTGCGGCGCCTGCGCGACGCACATCCTGCCGCGACGCATGTCTGCTGGGCGCTGCTGGCCGGCGGCCAGTCCGGCATGTCCGACGACGGCGAGCCCTCCGGCACCGCGGGCCGGCCGATTCTCGAAGTGCTGCGGCATCACGATCTGGACGGCGTGCTGGGCGCCGTCGTGCGCTACTACGGCGGCGTGAAGCTCGGCGCCGGCGGCCTCGTGCGCGCGTACACCGATGCGATCGCTTCGGCTTTGCTGGACGCGCCGCGTGTCGAGCGGATTGCACAGGTCTCGCTGACCGTCGAGGTCAGTTACGCCGACGAGGCGAAAGTGCGTCGATGGATCGACGCCGAAGGCTATGCGCTCGTGGACAGCGCCTACGCCATGCTCGTGAAGATGACGATCCGCTTGCCCATCAATGCGGTGGACGACGCCCAGCGGGCGCTAATCGATATGACGCAAGGGAAAGCCGGTTTCTTCTGACGGCGTGGCGTGTTTCTGCCTTGCGAGAAGCAGAGCGCGCCCTGATTAAGAGATGCCTGGGTCCGGGCCGCTGTTACCATGTGGTTTATTCCACGGAATGACTCAATTTAAAAGGGTAACTTCCCTGACCTCGATCGCCGCTTTTTCCAGCACAGCGCCTGAGTCGCCGCATCGGAGCGCGTCTCTGCCGCAGTCGCCCAGTTCCACGCGTTCACCCTTGACATCGACCGTGCTCAAGGGATGCGGCACGATCGCGCTGCCGCTGATGTTGTCCGCCTGCTCGTGGTCGTGGTTCGGCCTGAATAGCTCGCCACGCGCGGTAGCGCATCCGACCGGTTGGCTCAGCGTGGCTCCTGCCGGTGAGTTTCCCTACATGCCTGCGCGTAGCGGACAAGTATCGCCGAACCGTATCGAAAACACGGCGATGACAGGCATCGTGCTCAAGAACGATATCAATGAAACCGTGCGCAACGGCATTGTGAACAGTCTACGGATCGCCGGCTTTCATCTCGACGCAGGCGAACGGGTTCTCAGCGGCAGCATCGAGAAATTCACCGTGGACGACACGCGCTCGCCAGCGTTGTGGACGCTGAAAATGCGCTATGTAGTGACCGACTCCGCGACCCAGAAGGTCGTGTTTTCGACCACCAAGACGGTCAAGCAAAAATCGCCGAAGTTCACCAGTAGCACCATCGCTATTGAAGACACGGTCAAGCTGAGCGTCGACGCGCTGATCGGCGATCCGGGGTTTGTCAAAGCGGTGAATTAAGCGCCACGTCGACATCGGGTCGAGCGGCTTCGCTACAATCCACGTGAAGGTGCCGCGCACGCCGTCTTGCTGCGCGAACCACCGCAACTGCATTTTCTACGTGCGAGCCGTCATGTCCATCACCGCCTGGCTGTTTTTTCTGCCCGCCTGCTTCGCGATCAATCTCGCACCCGGGCCCAATAATCTGCTGTCGATCAATGTGGCGGCGCGTCATGGTTTCATGACCGCGTTCGTCGGCGGTACGGGGCGCCTGGTCGCATTCGCGGTCATGCTCGTCCTTGCCGCAACCGGTCTTGCGGTTGTGTTGCACGCGTCGGAGTGGTTCTTTCTCGCGATCAAACTGGCCGGCGCTGGTTATCTGATCTGGCTGGCCATCCAGCTGTGGCACAGCGATGCGCCTACGATCGACACGACGCAGCAGGAAGAGGCGTCGCTTGCGCGGGTCGCGCGAAGAGAGTTCCTCGTGGCCGCCGGTAACCCGAAGGCCATTCTGGTTTTCACCGCGTTCTTGCCGCAGTTTGTCGATATTGCCAAGCCGATGCTGCCGCAGTTCGCGGTGCTGGGGGCGAGTTTTCTGGTGCTGGAGTGGTTCGCTATCGCGTTGTATTCGTGGGCGGGAATGTATCTCGGGAAGTGGTTGGTGCGTGAGAGAGTAAGGCGGTGGTTTAATCGCTGCTGTGGGGGGTTTCTGGCGGCGATTGGGGTGGGGTTTTTGATGGTGAGGCGGGGGTGAGGGAATACTCAATCGCTCTGCCGGAACCGGACGATTCGAGCAGGAACACCCGCCACGGTCACATCCGGCGGCACGTCGAACGTGACTACGGCGTTAGCACCGATCTTCACGTTCCGCCCGATCTTTACCGGCCCCAGTATGCACGCGCCCGCGCCGATCAGCACATTGTCACCAATCACGGGCGCACCCGGCTGGCCGCGGCCACCAATCACCACGTTGGGTGCAATGACAATATCGTTACCTAACACTGCCTGCCGGTGCACGACGATCCCGAGTCCTTGATATCCAAATACCACGTTGCGGCCAACTGTCACCGACGGCGGCAAGGATACGGAAAAAACCACGCGGTTAAAGACCTTCAACGCCCAAGGTAGAAAAGGCACGCGCAACCGATAAAGCAGGTGCGCAATACGATAGATGTACAGCATGAAAAGCTTCCTTTTTTTGACAGCAAATGCGGTTGCCCCAACCTTGTTACCGTTGAACAAAGAGCGCCTTGCCTAACATGAGTGCGAACTTGCTATTCGTGATCAGATAGCGTCGCCACATGCGACGCGGTTCCTGCAAGACACGAAAGAGCCATTCCAGACCCGCTCCTTGCATCCAGCGAGGTGCCCTGTTGACTTTACCGGCCACGACATCGAACGTCCCGCCGACCCCCATCACGAAATCGACACCCAGCGATGCCCGCCAGCGGTTAATGAAATGTTCCTTGGTAGGGGACGTAATGGCCACGAACAGCAGTCGCGCACCTGACTCACGGATCCGGTCGACAACGGGTCGCTGGTCATCGCCGAAATAACCATGGTGATATCCGGCGATCTGAAGGCTAGGATAGCGTGCTGCGCATATCGTCGCTACGCGTGCGACAACCTCGTCGGTCGCGCCGAGCAGATACACCGGAAGCCCTAGCCTCGCCGCCTGCGCCAGCAATCGTTCGAATAGATCGACTCCGGCAACCCGTTCAGGCACCGCATGACCCAGCATTCTCGCCGCCCAGACCACGCCCATCCCATCCACACTGATCAGGTCGCAGTAATGGACCGACTTTGCAAGCTCCGTGTCGGCCTGCATATGCACGAGTTTCGCGACATTGACCGCGACATGCTGCGTGAACTGCTTTGCGAGAATGCGAGTTGAAATCGCGGCAACCGTTTCATCCATTGTCGCTGCATCCATTGGACATCCGAATACTTCAATGCGCTTCATAAAAACACTCTGCATGTTCTTTCGCATCGTCTCGCGAATAGTTCGTAGCGGATGTGATCTTCATTTCTTCGACACCGAGACCGGTCCAAAAAACAGCGTAATCTCACTGACGTCGGAAGCAGAACGGTTCCAGCCAGATTTGTATAGTCCCATTTTCAGATATGCATCCTGTACGCCCGAATAGGCGTTCGGCACCCCTTGCGACGCAAATACTGAACGCCCGTCTTTCCACAATTGGGTCGAAGCGTGCTGATCGGAATCGTCGGCAAGATAGCGTAGCGACCAGTTCACCCACTTGCCCTTGTCAGCGTCGGCGCAGCACAGCCACTTGCCCGCCGAAACGGTCGACGTATTCGCCCCGCCACGCTCGGAAATGGCGTACTGCTTGCCCTGCAGACTCAGTGCGACGGTCGGTCCGCCCGTCCATTCACCCTGGTGTATCTGAGTGATGATGACGGCTTGCTTACTATCGAAAGCGAATCCGGCCGGTATGAATGTGCTCCATCTGAGTAGATAGTCTGGTCCCTGCGAAAAACTCACCGCATTCGGAAAAATCAGTTCTGCTCTGGGGACACCATTCGCAATCTTCGAAAAGTCTTCGGACCGGGTCATACGAACGCGCACGGCCTTGCGTCCCGCCACCACCGGATCATCGACCACGCCGATATCGCCAGGATTCGCCTGAACGCCAATGCCTGCGCCAATACCGTTATCCCATTCGGTTGAGAACACTTTGTCGTATGTGCTCGCCAACGCGGTCATTTGCGGATCAGTCCAGGCAAGCCCGATATCCTGCGCCATAGCTAGGCTGCATAGGCATCCTGATAGACACACCAAGGTCCATCGAAACATCGCCATATAGATCATATAAGTCACCCTCTTTTGGATTGGCCGACTTTCCGATAGCACTGGACGTACTGACCGACGATCGCGTCAACCGAATAACGGCTCAAGGCTCTTGATACCGCTTGCCGCCCCATCGCACGTGCCAGATCGGGACTTTCCATCAGACGCCGGATTCTTTCCGCAAGCGCGTGCGCGTCCCCGCAACGGACCAGATAACCTGTCACGCCTTCCTCGACCAGATCGAGGAAACCACCTACGCGCGTACCAATCACAGGTTGGCCGATAAACATGGCCTCCAGCGTCGAAATTCCGAACGCTTCAAAATGGCTTGGCATGCAAAACATTGCGGCGTCACGGTAGAACGCGAGCTTTGCATCGCCCTGCAGCCAGCCCACAAAGTGGACCTGATCGCTCACGCCATGATCGATCGCTGCGCGAGTCCACCTTTCCGTATCGCCGGCACCGGCTAGTCGCAGTTGAATCTTCAGGCCTTGCCGCCTCAGCAACGCCGTCGCACTCAGTAACTCGTCAAGCCCCTTGCCCTCCGTGAATCTGCCGGCAAAAGCAACATAGGACCTCATGTCCGCAGCATTCGCGCCTGGTGCCTCTTGCAAAGCCGCGCCGGCCATCGCTTCGGCGGCAAACGCCGTGTTCCCGATCACATACAGATTGCGCGCAACGCCTTGATAACCTCGAAGCCCCGTCGCAATCGCCGTTGAGACAGCTACCACGGCGTCTGCTCCACGAACGAAGCACGACACTGCTTTGCGAGTCATCCATCCGCTACTGGCGAAAAAATGTTGGAAATTACCCGCGTGCAGATGAAAGATCGTTCTCTTACCGAGAAGCCGTGCAAGGAGACACAACGTAAACTTTCGGTAGAACGATCCGCGGACCGATACATGGAAATGAATCAGATCCGCACCCTTGAGCACCGCGACCAAAAAGCGCGGAATGTCGAGCAGCACAAATCCCAGCAGCGATTTCACGCTTTGGAAGCCATGCGTCTCGAAGATCGTCACCGCTACACTCGCATGCTGAAACCTTGCCCGTTGCGCGCCGAGTTCAGCGAGAACAGACGCGATGCCGCCCCGCTGGCCTTGTCCTGGTCCCACGTGCAGCACACGTAGCGGCGATGTTTCATGAGTTGGGTGTGCGTTACCATCCCGGCGCCTACTCATTGCCCGACCTTTTCGTTAGAGCGCGGCGATCCTGCACGGCGATCCTGCGCGGCACGCTTGACCTGCACGGCGATCATGGCCAGATATGGACTGACAATCGCGGAGACAAGCACGTGCCCCGCGGTGCAAGCCGTTGCCATCAGGACGATAAAAAACCACTTGCCAAAGCGCGGCACAACCCCGCTTTCCCGATAGAGAAACGCCTTCCCCACGGCCCACAAATAGAAAATACCGACCGGAAAACCCATCGCCAACACCAGATCCGGCACGTCGATCTCAACCAGATATCTCACCACCGGATAACCGCCCGTCAGCAGCGGCACGTAGGCGTCCTTTGCCACTTCGTCCCATACATTGGAGAACTTGACGTCACGGCCGGACAAGACCATGGTGAGCACTCCACCATCGCTCGCATGGTCATGCTGGTACATAAAATATTGCAGACTGAGATCGACGGCGCTACGCACGCCCGGCAGCGCGAGGTACGCGAGCAGCGCAATGCCAACCAAGGCCGCGACAAGCGTCAACGCGCGGAAGGTCGCTTGCGGCACTCTGTGCCGGCAATAAAAGTACGAACATGTCATGGCAACCGCCCCGGCCATCGCCGCTTTGGTGCCCACGAGGCACGAAGCCAGCACGATGCTGCCGACCAGCGCGCCATTCGCTACCGACCAGCCGGACTTCAGCACTCTCAACAGGCCATGGCTGAGCCCGACAATCATCAGTGCGGACGCTTCGTTCTGCGCGTACACAATGCCCTTGTAGCCCGAGCGAATCTGCGTATCGGCCCAATAACTACGAAACATATCGATCGAAAAAACCGCCCCCGCCACAATTGCCAATGCGTAGGCGAACAGCGTGAACCGCACGATCGGCTCGAGTTTTTCAAGTTGCCCGTCGCTCATTCCCGAAAGGGCTGCAAGGCAAACAAAAAGAGAAAACACCTTGAGAATGAAGACCGCCTGCTGCGCAAACTCGGCGCTCGACATAGTGCCGAATGCGCACGTCGCAATCGAGGCGACGATCGCCACCACGGCCAGCAGCGCCGTGCGCCAGCTCGATAGCTTCACCCGACCGTTTGCCAGCAGAAAGAGCAGCCCGCCCACCATGCTTCCGCGCACGAAAAGCGAGTAACGCGCGTCACCTCCCGCAGTGCCGAGGCCATGCGCGGCTCTGACTGACAGATAATCCGCCAGAGGCGACAGCGCGAGGCCACCGGCGAATACCATCCATACCAACGATGTCGGCGGCCGACGCGTCGACTTTTGCACAGTCAAAGCGCTCCGCCACCGCGGGATTACGGTGTTAGTCATGACGCGTGCTCAATACATGGTTGGCGGACGAAAGCCCTTGCATTGCGACCACGCCCCAACGAGCCGCCGTTCGCACGAGACGCAGCGGCCAAAGTGCGACCTCACGCAATGACGTACGCGACCTTGCACCCGTTCTACGCTCTTCTTCAATACTGCTCGGTAACCGCTCGAAGTCTTCCCATACGGCATAGGGCCGCAGTTCGACTACGCGAGCCCCACCCTCGTCGCGATGCCATGGCCAGTCATCGAGCAATGCGTCGACGGGTCCTTCAGCGTAGGCGAGAGCCTGACGGGCGGCCTGTGTCGATATCCAGTAGCCCACGGACCCGGACGTCCACTGCTTGAACGGAACGCCGACCCGCAGACCGCCGATTTTTGTGCTTCGCCTAAGCGGCTCATTGAAGTAGATCCACGATGACGCGGAGCGGCGCAACTTGGATCGACCCAGCAGCACAACGTCGGCGACGGTCGACAACCTGGACTCATCCGCACACAGCACACTTTCAAAAAAAGCTGGTTCGAGAATTGCATCATCTTCGAGGATCACCGCGGCGCGGCCCGACTCCACAATCTTGCGCCACACCGAACGATGGCTCATGAAACACGCCAACTCGGCGCGGGTCATTGAACGTCCATAACGACGGCGGGCTGCTGCGTCGTCGTAAGCTGCATGCAATTCGCTTTGCGTAAGCAAACGTCCATCGACGGCGTCCTCGATGTGAAATGCAACACCATGATCGGCCAATAGCCTGGCAATCGCGTCGCGACGGCCTGAACGCGACAGGGATATGACGTGAATAGGTACCAGGCTTTCCATCATCCATTCAACAATTGGGTAAAGTGGTGGCGCAGCGATGGTTTGGTCAAGATCATCACCACATACACTGCAAGCAATACCGCCTCTGCGCCGAGAAGCGAAGCCGCCGCGCCCTCGGCACCGAATCGCGGTGTCAGAACGACCGCCAGAACAACGTTAAGCACGCCTGCCAGCAGCATTAAGAGCGACCGGGTACGGGCGCCCCCGAACGGCACGAGTACCTGCAATCCGAGGAAATAGGCCAGATTGCCGAAGACGGTTGCAAGGCAAAGGAGCTTCAGCAGCGACGCAGAACCTGCATAGCCGGCACCCAGCACCAAGGCAGTAAGTGGCGCTGAGACGCAGGCGATGACAATCAGTCCGGCAAGTGTGGTCAGCACTGTGGCAATCGCGCCGATCACCGTCAGCCGCGCAGCCGACCGAGGCTGTGCGCCGAACAACGCGGCGATGCGCGGGTAGCAGACCGTATTGATCTGGGCCGGCACCATGTTGACCACGGTCTTCAGCTTGTCGGCGGCCGTATAGATGCCCACCTGATACGGCGTCGTCATTGACGCGAGAATGACCGCATTCGTTACGCTGAAAAGACTCGCGGACGCCGACGCGACGAACATGTCGGTACTTTCGCGAACGCGCTGCCAGACTGAAAGTGCCGAGGCACAAGGGCGACGCAACACACCGAGGCGCCGTGCGGCAATCAGGGAAAACATGCCCGTTAACACCGCAGCCGCCCCCTGAATCCCTGCTGCGAATGCGACGTCACCGCTGTGATGCACGAAGATGAACGTCAACGGCAAAGCCGCAAAGCGTCCCGCCAGCGCTACCGTCGCAAAGACCGAGAATCGCTCCAGCCCCTGTAACAGCCAGTTCAAAGTAAAAACGTTGCCGACCACCAGCAGCCAGGCCGCGAGTACCACGGGATAGACCGAAGCCAGCTTGTGATCGAAGTGCGCAACAACCATCAGTACGGCAAACGCGCTCACGCACAGGCAGCCTTTGGCGATCATCGTCGACCAGATGAGTTCGTTGAGCGCCTCCGGTTGCTCCCGACGCTCGACGACCGCCTTGGGACCGCTGAGAAAGAATCCCCATTCCGTCACGAGCATCCCGTACGTCGCGATTGCCGTCGCATAGCCGAGCACGCCGAAGGGCGCCGCGCCGAGCACTCGCGTCAGGTATGGGAAGGTCGCCAACGGCACGAGGTAGTTGCCGACCTGCCACATCATCATGGCGAGGAAGTTCGTACGCATGCGCGGCGCCTTTCGCGCCGACGCGGCGCCCTGCACGCCCCGACCACTCACGAGCCACTCCGGCGGCGATCCTCGGAGCGAAGCCGCCGATCACGCATGCGCCAGCACGCCACGCGTGTCGATCACGACCTTCGCCTGAAAGCGAACCGGATCCACGCGCCGGAACTGCGCATGGTCGACCAGAATGACAATGATGTCCGCCTCCAGCAGCGCTTCGTTCAATTCGCAGAGCCGGACCTTCCCGTCGAGCGCCGCGGGCAACGATCTGACATTGGGTTCGACCACCACCACCTGGCCCGCGAATCGCTCCGCGAGTTCGTCGGTGATTTCAACCGCCGGACTTTCACGCAGGTCGTCGATGTTCGCCTTGAATGCCAATCCGAGACACGCAATAACCGGCTCCTTGAAGCGCCGCGCCGCGCGTTCGACGCGCTCGATCACATAACCCGGTTTATCGTCGTTGACTGTTCGCGCGGTACGAATCAGGCGTGCGTGCTCCGGTGCGGAGTCCACAATGAACCACGGATCGACGGCGATGCAGTGACCGCCCACGCCGGGTCCCGGCTGCAGGATACTCACCCGCGGATGCCGGTTGGCGAGACGGATCAACTCCCACACGTTGATATCGAGCTTGTCGCAGATGATCGAGAGTTCGTTGGCGAACGCAATGTTGACGTCACGAAATGAGTTCTCGGTGAGCTTGCACATCTCCGCTGTACGGGCGTCTGTCAAGATGCAATCGCCACGCACGAAGCTTTGATAAAGTTCACGCGCCGACTCGCTGCACCGGGGAGTCATGCCGCCGATTACGCGGTCGTTCTCAACCAGTTCCCGAATTACATGACCGGGCAGCACACGCTCCGGACAATGTGCGATGCGGATGTCTGATTGTTCGCCTGCCTGTTGCGGAAACGTGAGATCGGGACGGAGTTGTGCCATCCAGGCTGCCATTTGCTCGGTCGTGCCGACAGGCGAAGTCGATTCGAGGACCACCAGATCGCCCTTCTTGAGCACCGGCGCGATCGCCTGGCTCGCCGCCTCGATGAACCGGAGGTCCGGCTTGTAGCCGTCCGAGAAAGGCGTCGGAACGGCAATCAGAAACGCGTCCGCAGGCTCAGGCGTGATCGTTGCGCGCAGATAGCCCTGCGTCACCGCCGCGTGCACCAGCATATCGAGCTCCGGCTCGACAATGTGAATAGCACCGCGATTAATGGTGTCGACCGCGTGCTGACTGATGTCGACGCCGATAACGCGCTTGCGGCGCGCGGCAAATGCGGCCGCCGTCGGAAGACCGATGTAGCCGAGGCCGACCACCGAAACAGTTTCAAAGTCCATTTTCTTTTTATATCCGTTTGCAGATTGTGTTCGCTCAGACGGCTAGAGCCGGGCCGAAACGTTTTTCAAGTAGCGCGTTCGCAATGCGGACGCAGGCATGGCCATCGCCATAAGGATTGCCGCGCACGCTCATCGTCCGGTAGATAGTCTCGTCGCAGAGCAGCTCCGATACGGCGGCTATGATTTTTTCCACGTCCGTGCCGACAAGTTTCACCACGCCTGCGTCGACGGCCTCCTGACGCTCGGTGGTCTCGCGCATCACCAGTACGGGCTTGCCGAGAGACGGTGCCTCCTCCTGAATGCCGCCGGAATCTGTCAGAATCAGATTCGCACGATCCATCAGGCAAACGAAGGGCAAATAGTCGAGCGGTTCGATCAGGTGAACGTTGGCGATGCCGCTCAGAATCCGGTTCACTGGCTCGCGCACGTCCGGATTGAGGTGTACCGGGTACACAACGTCCACGTCGGGATACGAGTTCGCGATTTGGGCCAGCGCCGTGCAGATACGCTCGAAGCCACCGCCAAAACTCTCGCGCCGGTGTCCCGTGACCAGAATCAGGCGACGGCCAGGCATCAATACCGGGAGATGTCGCTGCGCCTCGTCCCGGAGTCGCGCATCGTTCGCGATCTGCTGCCGCACGTGCAGAAGTGCGTCGATCACCGTGTTGCCCGTCACCAGGATGCGCTCGCCGGGCACGTTCTCCGCGAGCAGATTCTGCCGGGAACGCTCGGTCGGTGCGAAGTGCAGCGCTGCGAGCACGCCGGTCAGCTTGCGGTTCGCTTCCTCTGGCCACGGCGACAGAAGATCACCGGTTCGCAGACCGGCTTCCACATGGGCCACCGGCACGCGCTGATAAAAGGCCGCGAGACTGGCGGCCAGCGTCGTCGACGTGTCGCCGTGCACCAGCATCAGGTCCGGGCGACAGTCCTTCAGGACATCTCGCATACCGAGCAGAATGGAACTCGTGATGTCGTAGAGATCCTGATTCCGCTTCATCACATTCAAGTCGAAATGTGGACGGATCTGGAACAGTGTCAGCACCTGATCGAGCATCTCGCGGTGCTGACCAGTCACGCAGACAAAACAGTCAATCCCGTCAGTGTCCTTGAGCTGCCGCACGAGAGGCGCCATCTTGATGGCCTCAGGGCGAGTTCCGAAGGTGAGCAAAATCCTTGTGTTCATAAACACGCTATTTATTGATCGCGCACACGCAAGCGTCGCGATCCAACTTTTGTGGAAGACGCCCCATGGCGCCGTGACCATTCGCCGAATTCCATTACGCGGACTTTCCGCCTCCGTACTCGGAGAATGCACCGTACGCGCTGGCACGTTGCGGCACGTCGTTCAACAAGACGCCGTCGACAGCGCGGCCGACGCTACTCAGTTGACGCACGCTTTCCTGGAGTTCGGCGGCCGAGTGCCGCCCGTGACGAACGACGAGCAATGTCAGGCCTGCGTGCTTGCCGATCAGCACCGGGTCGGTCACGGCCAGCACAGGCGGAGAATCAACGATCACCACGTCGTACTGTTTGCTAAACTGCGCAAGCAGTTTTCCGAAGGCATCGCTCATCAACATCTCAGCCGGACTCGTGGGAATGCCTCCACTCGTCAACACGTCGAGGTTCGGTACGACCTGGCGGTAAACAGCGCTAGCCGTCTCGACTCCGCCAATCACGTCGGATAGGCCGGGTTTGCTGGGAAGCGAAAAATATTTATGCACGTCACCGCGGCGCATATCCGAGTCGACCAACAGCACACGTTTGCCGCCGGCCGATAACACGGCGGACAGATTCACCGAGAGAAACGACTTGCCGACGTCCGGCCGCGGCCCCGTCAACATCACGATGTTGGTATGCGATTTGAGCAAGCCGAACTGCAATGCCGTTCTCAAACTGCGGATGCCTTCCACCGCCACGTCGTCGGGTCGAATCGCCGCAAGCACGTTCAATACCGAAGCGCCACCGCGAACGGATTGCTGCAATGAACGCTGCCGCGCGCTCCTGGAGACGATCGCGAACACCGGCACGCCGACCGCGCCTTCGATTTCCGATGGAGTCTCGAGTCCACGATTCATGGTACTGCGCACAAATGCGATGGTGCATCCAAGCAGCAGTCCGATCACGCCCGACAGCGCGATTACCAGGACCTTCTTCGGTTTGACCGGCTTTTCGGCCACCTCGGCGTAGTCGACCGTATGAACATTGCCCAATTGGCCCGCCTTCAGCACACGCAACTGCTGCGTGCTATCCAGCAGCTTTGTGTATAGGTCCGTGTCGACCCGCACGTCGCGCATGAGACGGAGCGCCTGTTGTTGCATGTTCGGCAACGCTGCCACTTTCTCATTGAAGGCGCTCTGCTGTTCCTGCAATTCACCGATCTGGGCATCGATCGCCTGCACGGACGGGTGTTCCGCCGTGTACCGCTGCGCGAGCGCGGAACGTTGCTGTTCCAACTCGATCAACCTGGTTTTGCTATCGACGATCGATTGCAGCAGCAGCTTGCCTTCGGCTTCCAGATCGACGGTGCCGTTCTGCGTGCGGAACGCGTTGTATTTTGCTTCGGCTTCGTCGAGATCTGCGCGCAACTGGGGGAGTTGGTCGCCGAGGAACTGCAACATCTGCTGCGCCTGCGCCGACTTCCTGTCCACATTTCGCTGAACGTAGATGCTGGCGACGCGGTTAACGGTCGCAGCGGTCCTGAGTGCGTCCGGGCCTTCGAGCGAGATGGCGACGATTCCCGACTGCTTCACCTTTTCGCTGATATTGAGTGCGCTTTGCAGATCCGCGGTCGTCAGTTGCGTAGAGGCCCTCTTCAGA
This sequence comes from Paraburkholderia sp. FT54, assembly GCF_031585635.1. Taxonomy (NCBI): domain Bacteria; kingdom Pseudomonadati; phylum Pseudomonadota; class Betaproteobacteria; order Burkholderiales; family Burkholderiaceae; genus Paraburkholderia; species Paraburkholderia sp. FT54. The sequence continues at coordinate 2,191,985 of NZ_CP134196.1, forward strand.
TCGAACGACGTGCCGACGCGCGCCACCATGCCGTCCACTTTCAGTTGCACTGAGCCGTACTGCGTCATACCCTGTCCCGCAACGCCAACGCGACCGCGGAGCACCGTGCGGCCGTCCGGATCGCGTAGCTCAAACGCCTGCTCTCCAACGACCATCAATCTGAAAGGCTGATCGTAGAGTGCAGCAGGTACGTCGAATTGCGTCGGGCCCAAACTCTCACCGCCCCAGGCGAAACTGCTCATCCCCAAAACGGGACTCGCGGAACCGCCTGCGGGCACCTGCCGTGCGATCAGCGCTCCGAGCAGCGGGAATCGGTGTGGCGCCGCCTTTACATCAAGATGCAAAATTCGGACAGTTTCTTCGACCACCATCCGCAAACGGATCAGTTCAATTTCCGCGTCAGTCGACGCCTTGCTCTGAAACAACGATGCGAGGTCGCCGAGCTTGTCATTGAGCGTGTCGCTGCCGGGGTCCCTGTCGACCTGAATCATCGCCTCGGCTTTGTACAATGGCGTGCCGACCAATGCATAGGCAACGCCGAGAAACAGCATCGCCGCAGTGGTCAACACAATCAAAAGCCGATTCTCGCCCAACAATGCGATGACGTCGGACACCGTGATTTCATTTTCACCCAGCGCGTCGGCCGAGCGTTCCTGATCAAGTAATTTCATGATTCAGTGCGTCAGCCTGGCAATGTCTTCGCGCCATTTCAAAACACTGTGCTCGATTTGCGCGAAGGCGAGTTCAAAAATGACTCGATGCCGCCGATACGGATCCACGATATCGAGCTGCTCATGCTCGCCCAGACGAAAAACCTTTCCCCTCGCAGAAGGGAATCGATCGAGAATCACCGTACGCTGAGTATTCGTCATGGCCAGCACTACATCTGCTGCGCGTACGTGTTCGTCGCTGAGTGCCTCGGCCAGGTGACCGCTAATGTCCACGCCGTGCTCGCGCGCAATCTGAACGGCGAGCGGATCCGCGTGCCTGCCAACGAGCGCTCGCGTACCTGCTGAACTCACTGAGACGTAAGGCAGCGCCCGTTCGAGAATCGCTCGCGCAACCGGACTGCGACAAACATTCCCCTCGCACACCATCAAAACCCCAATCATTTCGCAATCACCCCCGCAGTCAACCCCGTGCTAATCAACGGCATCAGCAGACTCAGCACACGATTGAAGCGAACGAGGCCGCTGCCATCGACATACACCACGTCTTTCGGTTGCAATTCGAAATCCTTGGCGAGCAGCATCGCGACCGGTGAATGGCCGTCGAGGTGGAACACCTGCGGCGTGCCCGTCAGGGAACCGCGAATCACGAACATCTGAGCAGCGTCCGCCGTAGAAGCATTGACACTGCCGGCCTGCGAGAGTGCGTCGGCCAACGTCATGCGCCCGGTCCGCCGCGGAATTGCCGAGACCGGTTTGTTCACTTCGCCCATCACATACGCGTCGTTTTCGTCGCGCGACACGACGCGCAGCAGGTCGCCGGGTTTCAGGTAGAGGCGCGACGGGCTCAATCCCTGGGCAAGCATTTGCGTCAGATTCACGCGGTGAGACTGATCTCCACGCACCAGAACGAGGTCGCTCTGGTCGGCCGTTTCGCTGAATCCGCCGGCGCGGCTGACTGCTTCGTAAAGTGTCATGGGCACGTCGTTGACGGCCAATGCGCCGGGGCTATGCACTTCGCCGTCGACGTAGACCTGGTGCGCACGGTAAGACGCCATCCGCACGGTGACTTGTGGCTTGACGAAGTATTTTGCGAGCGCGCCGCTCAGGCGTTGCTGTATCTCTTCGGTGCGCAGACCGATCACGCGCAGCGTGCCTGCATACGGGAACGTCAGGCCGCCATTCTGATCGACGACGAATCCAGCAAGCGGATCTCCCGACCGCGACGATGATTGTGTTTGCGATGAACCAAGTGCGGCCGCAAATTCCGGGTGATCCCAAACGACGATTTGCAGCACGTCGCCCGGCCCGACCGCGTATGCCTGCGGCGCTCCAGAGAGCAATTGCGACAGTTCGAGCTGCTGTTGCTTGCGGCTTTTCGCCAACTGTGAGATCAGCGCCGCGTCGACCTCCGTTATCGCGATGTCGGGCGTGCTTGTGGTTGCATTCGCTTTTTCACTTGCTGCACTTTCGCCGGTTTCTTCAGCAACACTCGACGTACTGGACACGTCCGGCATGGCCTGCACACGAGACGTCTCCATCCGCATGCCCGGCGCCACTGCGCACGCGCTGGTCAACAGGGCTACCGCCGTCGTCAAAACCCCAAGCCTGAACGCCGGCCTGGTCAGAAATACCGCTAACATCGTGTTCAACCTATTCAAGCCAACGTGCCGAAGCGACGCTCGCGCTGTCCGACATTGGACAAATGTGATTCATATTCCATCGCGATATGCGCCTTTTCTACGCTGACTATTTCCCAAGCGATCGGCTCGCAGCCAGTCATAGAACCGCATTTCAATACGCATTCCGATGCAACAACCCTTTGACCACCGTCGCAAACACAATCCGCATATCCAACCCAAACGACCAGTTCCGCAAGTAATACAGATCGTGTTCCACTCGCGCCTGCATCTTCTCAACCCGATCCGTTTCCCCGCGAAAACCGTTCACCTGAGCCCACCCGGTAATCCCCGGCTTGATCCGGTATCGATGGATATACCCATCGACGATGCTCCGATACTGATCGTCATGTTCGATCGCATGCGGCCGCGGCCCGACCACCGACATTTCCCCGCGCAGCACATTCAAAAACTGCGGCAACTCATCAAGACTGGTGCGACGCAAAAATGCGCCGACACGAGTCACGCGTGGATCGCCACGCGTCGCCTGCCGAACCTCGCCAGGCCGCTCCACGTGCACGCGCATCGAACGAAACTTGTAAATGCGGAAGACGCGGCCGTCCGCGCCCTTGCGCCGCTGGGTGAACAACACCGGCCCCTTCGAAGTCACCTTGACGGCAATCGCGATCGACAGCATCAGCGGCAACAACGCCAGCAGCGCCACGCTCGCAAACAGCCGGTCGAAAACCGCCTTCTGAACCAGGGCGCACGGCGTCATCGGCGAGGCCATCAGATTGATGGCCGGTGCGCCAATCAGATAGACCATGTTCCGATCGAACATCGCCAGACTGCGCACGTCAGGAATGAAGCGCAAATTGACGAGATCGCCGCTGAATTCTTCAAGGATCCGCAGCACGGTGTCCTCTTCGGACATCGGCAACGCGAGCCATACCTCTTCGATCTGTTCACGGCGTACCCAGTCTGCGAATTCGCGCAGACGCTCGAACGACGGCAAGCCAGGAAACCCAGACCCGCTATCCTGTCGCGTGTTAAAAGCGGCAACCGCCCGAAAACCCGCATCGGGTGAGCCCATGATGTTGGCGATCACAGCGTCGCGATGCGCGCCGGTGCCAACCACAGCAACCATTCGCAAGTTGCGGCCGCCGCGTCTCATTCGACTGAGTACCGCATGCACCGCCAACCGCGAAACGACCAGCGCCGCAGCGGCGATCACGGTCCAGCTCACGCACCATAGCCGGGACACCGACGCAGCGCGATGCAGCAGAAACAACATCGCGAGACCACAGGCCTGCACCGCGACCCAGCCGAACACCAGGTTGACGCCCAAGCGCCATTTCGAGCGACCACGCCACGAGTCATACACGCCGAACCAGGGCAGCAGCAACACTGCGAACGCTATGTCGAGAGCGACGAATGCGCCTTCGAGAATCGACTGCCCCAGGCCAGGCTTGAACAGTAGCGCGGCCAGAGCCGCCGACAACGCGATCAACATCGCATCGAGCAGGCGCGCCAGCACGCTTTCCATCTCCGCCAAATCCCGGCCGGCGGTTTTTCGAATCACCGTGTGCATGAGATCCGGCCTAGCACGGAGCCGTCGATCCGACGCCTTGCAACTCACACACGGGTGCCACACGCAAGAACACGGCGGGATAGCTCACATCGACCTTTGACTTGATGGCACCGCTCTCAATAATTCGTTTGCGATGCTGCCTGCATGCGTAACTTCTTTATGAGGTCGCATTCTGCCCCTACGCAGATCGTGCGGACTTGAGAAATTTCCCAATCGACTAGGGGATTTGCCGGACTTCCCGCTCTGCTTTCCGCTTCGGTACAGTCCTATTCTTGCGTTGTCGGGTGTGCCGCCGTCCATAACCAATCCCTAATGCATTTATCGAGAAACTTTAACTATCTGCAATCGTCCCACCCCCGTATGCTCGAACAATGACCCGCAGACTGTGCACGGCGAGATACGGCATCGGGCAAACGACTATTCATCATCAGAGGAGCGGCATCATGAAGATCTGTATCTTCGGAGCGGGAGCGATCGGCGGCTTGATGGGTGTGCAACTCGCGCGCGCCGGTGCGGATGTGAGTTTCGTCGCGCGGGGCGCGCATCTCGCGGCAATGCGCGAACACGGCGCGCGTCTGATCATGGACGGCGAGACGTTCAGCGCGCCGGTACGCTGCACGTCCGATCCGCGCGAACTCGGCGTGCAGGACTTCGTGATCGTCACGCTAAAGGCGCATTCGCTGCCCGGCGTGGTCGATGCAATGCAGCCGCTGCTCGGCAAGCACACGGCCATCGTCACGGGCGTCAACGGCATTCCCTATTGGTACTTCTATCAGCACGGCGGCAGATTCGCCGGCACACGCCTCGCCAGCGTCGACCCGGACGGCGGTCAATGGACCAAGCTCGGTCCCGAACGCGCGATCGGCTGCGTGCTGTACCCCGCTGCCGAAATCGTCGAACCAGGCGTCATCAAGCACGTCTACGGCAAGAAATTCCCGATCGGCGAGCCGAGCGGAGAACACACGCCGCGAATTCAGCAATTGCACGAGATCATGCAGGCGGCGGGTTTCGATGCGCCGATCCGCGACAATATCCGCGACGAAATCTGGCTCAAGCTGTGGGGCAATCTGTGCTTCAACCCGATCAGCGCATTGACGCATGCCACGCTCGACGTGCTCACCAGCGACCCCGGCACGCGCGCGGTATCGCGCACCATGATGCTCGAGGCCAAGCGCATCGCGGATCAATTCGGCGTGCACTTTCGCGTCGACGTGGAAAAGCGTATTGATGGCGCGGGCGCGGTCGGCGCACACAAGACCTCGACCCTGGTCGACCTGGAGAACCGTCGTCCGATGGAGATCGATCCGCTGTTGACGGTGGTGCAGGAAATGGGCCGCCTCGTCGCCGAGCCCACGCCGACTATCGACGTCGTGCTGGCGCTCATCAAACTGCGCGAACGAATGGCGTTGCAGGGAGATTGAGATTCAGAAAGAGCGATCGGAAGATCGCTCTGCGCCGCATATCGGCAAGCGCAAACAAGAAAGGATCGAACGCCGCATGCGTTCGATCCTTTTTTTAATGCTACTGATCGATAGCGAGCCACACCGCCTTGGGTTCGGTGAAGTTTTCAATCGCGACGTCGCCGTGTTCGCGGCCGAACCCCGAGTCGCCCGACCCTCCCCATGGCAGACGCACATCAGTGTAGCCGTAGGTGTTGATCCACACGGTCCCTGCCTTCAGATCCCGCGCAACCCGATGCACCCGGCCGATGTCCGCGCTCCACACACCCGCGGCGAGGCTGTACAACGTGCCGTTGGCGATCCGTATCGCGTCGGCTTCGTCGTTGAAGCGAATCACGCTCGCCACCGGCCCGAAGATTTCCTCCTGCGAAATGCGCATTTCATGCTCGACGTTGGCAAACACAGTCGGCTCGACGAAGAAGCCGCGCTCGCCCACCCGCGCGCCGCCGGCCACGAGCGATGCGCCTTCGGCGCGGCCCGTGTCGACATAGCCCAGCACCGTCTTCATCTGCGCCGCGGAGATGAGCGGCCCCATCGACGTTTCGCGCGACGACGGATCGCCGACCTTGATCGCCTTCGCGCGCGCGGTGAGGCGCTCGACCACTTCGTCGTACACATCGCGATGGGCGAGAATGCGCGAGCCCGCCGAACACACCTGCCCGGTATTGAAGAAGATCCCCGACGCCGCGGCGCGGACCGCGTTGTCGAGATTCGCATCCGGAAAAATCAGGTTGGCCGACTTGCCGCCGAGCTCCAGCGTAACGCGCTTGAAATTGCCGGCCGCGCCTTGAAGAATGCCGCGCCCCACGGAGGGCGAGCCCGTGAACGTCACCTTGTCGATGCCGGGATGCGCGACCAGCGCATCGCCGACCACACGTCCCTTGCCGGTGACGATATTCAGCACGCCCGGCGGCACGCCCGCTTCGAGTGCAAGTTCGCCGATGCGAAGTGCCGTGAGCGGAGTGATCTCCGCGGGCTTGACGATCAGCGTACAGCCGCACGCGAGCGCCGGCGCGATCTTCCACATGCCGATCATCAGCGGGAAATTCCACGGCACGATCGCGGCGACCACGCCCACCGGCTCACGCAACGTGTACGTCAATGCATCGGGGCGCACTGGCACGACCTGACCGTTGATCTTGTCGCACCAGCCTGCGTAGTATTCGAGCGTATCGATCGCGGCCGGAATGTCCTGGCGCATCACCGCCGCGATCGGCTTGCCGGCATCGAGGCTTTCGAGCGCGGCGAGTTCCTCGAGATTCACGCGCATCAGGCCGGCGAGACGCATTAAAATGCGGCCGCGCTCGGCCGTGCGTATCGCGTTCCATACTTTCAATGCGGCGCGCGCCGCGCGAACCGCGGCGTCCACGTCGGCGGCACTGCCTTGCGCAACCAGCGCGATCGGCTCTTCGGTGGCGGGATTGATGTCGACGGAATATTCGCCGGTACCGGGCGGCAAGCGCTTGCCGTCGATCAGCAGATCATGGCGCCGGAGGTCGGTTTCAGTTTCCATCATGAAGCTCCTTGCTTGGATGTTGCATGGCTGAGTGCTTGCGAACCGGTTTTCCGGTAGAGGATCTAGGGTTCGTGGAGAACGGCGCCGTCGCGTGCAATGGTCTGCTTCGTGAATATCTGCGACGCGGACGGCGACACGTCGGTGGCATGCGAAATCCCGGAGAATTGTGCCCAGGCCGCCGCGGCGTTGGGTCGGAGGGAACGGTTGCGGCGATGCACGAGCACCGTCGCCAGATTCATCGCGGGCGCGAGCGGCCGGCTGACCAATGATGCGCCTATTGCGGGCCAATGCGTGTCGATGGGCAATATGCCGACGCCGAGCCCCAGTTCGATCATGCGCAGCACTGCCGCGACATGTCCGAGTTCCTGCACCGGCCGGCGCTTCACGCCGTTCGTGCTGAAGGCGAGTTCGAGCGCCGCGCGCACACCCGTGTCGGCGTTCAGCGTGACGAGCGCCCATTCGTGCAAGGCGCTCCATGCAACGCTGGTGTGGCGGGCAAGCGGATGCGCGGCCGGCATGACCGCATGGAGCGGCGTCGTGAAAACCGGTTGCGCGTGCAACAGGTCGCCAGCAAGAGGCTCAGCGAGCGAGACCACGCCGAAGTCCACCTCGCCTTGCTCGACACTCGCGAGCACGCCGCTTTGCGGCTGATCCCTGACGGAGACGGTCAGCTCGGGAAAGGCGGCCGCGCAGCGCGCGAGTCCCTGCGCCACCCAACTCGACGACAGCACCGGGTTGCTCGCCAGCACCACCACGCCAGTGTGCCGGTCGTAAGCGGCCCGCTCTTCGCGCAGCGTCAGTTCGATTTCGTCGAGCAGTCGGCCGATCCTTCGCTCGAGGCTCGCGCCCGCATGAGTCAGTTCGACCTGGCGCGTGGTACGGTCGAACAGCTTTAATTCGACGGCTTCTTCGAGTTCGCGCACGCAGCGGCTCACCGCCGATTGCGTCAGGTCGAACTCACGCGCCGCGCGCGTAAAACTCCGCTCACGCGCGACGGCGACAAACACCTTGAGTTGCTGTAACGAAACATTCATAACGTCACTGCCGGGTGTGGGCCATTACCCTATTCCCCTGTCTGCTCAGGCCAGTGACTCAGCCGCGAAGCCTTGCCATTGCCGGCGGCCGCCAGCACACCCTGAGGTTCGTTGTGCGATTCGATCCAGCGCGAGCGCATCGGCGCGAGTACGAATTTCGCCGAGATGCCCGCGACGATCGTCACGACGGCGGAGACGATGAAGACGAGATTCCAGCCACCCGTCGCCGACAGTACCGAAGCAACCGGCACCAGCAGCGAAGCCGTGCCTTTGGCAGTGTACAAGGTGCCTGCGTTCGCCGCGGCATATTTGCTGCCGAAGGTATCGGCACAGATCGCCGGGAAGATCGAGAAGATTTCACCCCAGAACAGGAAGATCAACGCGGCGAACGTCATGAACGCATAGGGGTTGGTCCCGTATTGCATCAAGCCGAGCAGCGCGAGGCCCTCGCCGATAAAGATCACGAACATCGTGTTTTCACGGCCGAGCTTGTCGGAGATGAAGCCGCACAGCGGACGCGTGAATCCGTTGCATACGTTGTCGATGGAAAGTGTGGCGGTCAGCAGCGGCAAGGTCATGCCGAAGATCGTCATCGGGATGCGTGCGAGGCCCCAGTCTTTCGCGATCGGACCGATCTGCGCGGTCGCCATCAAACCACCCGCGGCCACTGCCACGAACGACACGTAGATCAGCCAGAACACCGGCGTCTTGATCATCTGACCCGGTGTGAAGTCCACCTTCGAGACGGCGAACTTCTTCTTCGCCGCGGCTTGCGGACGCAGGTTCGGTTTCTTCAGCAATAGCGCGAGCGCCAGAATGCAGCCGCCTTGCAGAATGCCGAAGAAGAAGAACGTGTGCTCGTAGCCCGAACGCGTAATCATGTTGGCGATCGGAATCACCGTCACCGCCGCGCCCGCGCCGAAGCCAGCTGCCGTGAGACCCGCGGCAAGTCCGCGGCGGTCAGGAAACCATTTCAACGCATTGCCCACGCACGTGCCGTACACCCCACCCGCGCCGATCCCGGCGATGACCGCGGAAACGTACAGCATCGGCAAGGTCGTGATATACGAATTCATCACCCATGCAAGGCCCGCGCAAATGGCGCCGCCCGCGACCACGGGGCGGGGTCCGAACCTGTCGACGAGCCAGCCTTCGAGCGGCACGAGCCACGTTTCAGTGAGGATGAAGATCGCGAAGGCGAGCTGAATGGACGCTTCGCCCCAGTGATGCCGCGCGTTCATCGGTGTGACGAACAACGTCCAGGCGTATTGAAGATTGGCAACGAGTGCCATGCACACCATGCCGATGACAAGTTGCCACCAACGGTTCGCCCAAAATGCGCCGGTCGTAGTCTGCTGACTGATATCGTCCATGAGCCTTGTCTCCACTATTTATCTGGTGCAGGCGGCCGACGTCCCGGAGGAAGTCCCTCGGGGACACACCGCGCTGTATGCGCCCATCTTATGGTTATGACCCGAAAAGCCGTCCTCTCCGGGAATATTTTGATATTTTCTTCTTTAATCCGCTGCTTTAAAACAGACGGACTTAAATCATCGCTTTATGGGAAGTGCTTTATTCCGATCAATTAATGCCTTTTACACCACGAGGCGCCGGCTGCCCCGTCCTTCAGGCCTCGAATCCAAGCGTTAACCCGAGTATTTCGCCGCTTCTTCCCGGTGACAATTCCGCTTTCTTATACAGAGTCATGCTAGGGTCATTGCTGAATTACTAATAATTAAAGTTTGTTATTATGTTGATTCACATTTGTTTATACATCGGTCATGACGATGCGGAATGCAACTCTGCGGCAACTGAAGGTTTTCGAAACGGTGGCACGGCACCTGAGCTTCTCGCGCGCCGCCGAGGAATTGCATCTCACCCAGCCGGCCGTCTCCACCCAGGTGCGGCAACTCGAAGAACACGCCGGGCTGCCGCTGTTCGAACAGCTCGGAAAAAAGATCTATCTGACGCCGGCTGGCACCGAAATGCTTCACTACAGCCGCGCGATCATCCAGCAGTTTCATGAAGTCGACGAAGCGATGAGCCAGCTCAAAGGCGTCTCCGGTGGCAAGCTGAATGTTGCGGTGATCAGCGCCGGCGACTACTTCTTTCCGCGACTGCTCGCCGAATTCACGCGCCGCTATTCCGGCGTCGTGCTCAACCTCGCCGTGCACAATCGCGAGGAACTGCTGCATCAGCTCGCCACCAACCAGACCGATCTCGCGGTGATGGTGCGCCCGCCCCACGAGACCGACGCGACCAACGAACCGTTCGCGCCGCACCCGTATGTGATCGTGGCGGCGCCCACGCACCCGCTTGCCAATAAGCGCAACATCAAGTTCAGCCAACTGGCGAACGAAGCCTTTATCGTGCGGGAGCGCGGCTCGGACACATGGAATTCGATGGAAGAAGGCTTCGCCGGGCGTCTTTCGAATCTCAAGATCGCCATGGAGATCAAAAGCACCGAGACGATCAAGCAGGCCGTGATCGCGGGTATGGGCATCGCCTTTCTGTCCGCGCATACCATCAGCCTCGAATTGCAGCTCGGCCATCTGGTCGTGCTCGATGTCGAGAGCTTTCCGGTCATGCTCAACTGGTACGTGGTGCATCGAAAGAACAAACGGCTGCCGCCGGTTGCGGTCGCTTTCAAACGCTTCCTGATGGAGGAAGGCGCGAATCTGATCGAGAAGATCACGCGCGTCAGGGAATTGAGCGTGTATAAGCAGTAGGCTATGGAGAACCATTGAAACTTTAACTATTGCAGATTCGTCAGGACTTCTATGCTGCAAGCGAGTTCTATCACTCGTCAGCCTAGGAGGCCGGTCATGAATCATGCTTCGGTTGAGTCTCATCCCAACGCGCACACTGCCCGTGTTGCCGCGATCCATCTCGACGATGCACACCTGAGCGCGTATAACGCCGCCTTCAGCGACCTCGGCCTGCGCTTCCGCTGGGATCGCGCCACGCTCGACGTGCTCAAGGAATTCAACGGCGAGGCGGCGCGTATCACCGCGTACATCGAGCGGTTTCACGCCCATCTCCACCGAGCCTACGACGCCGATTTTCTCGCTCAAATGATTCTGCACAAGAAAGCCCAGTACTTCAGCAAGTTCGCGGTGGCGGGCGACTGAAGGCGTCGGCGGGATCTTCTCGATCTCGCCCAGGGTCGCGCCTGCCAGTCGAGGGGTGAGTGCATTCATGGCGCGCGCCGTGTTGTGTCGCGCGCCGGCCGATGGCGGGCGAAAGCACGCTGCCGCGCTTCCCCATGTGTGCCATGACTCCCGTTTCGACGATGCGGGTAGGCTGCCGTGCGCACGCTGTCTGGTGCTGCGTCGCGCAGTGTCCAAGCCTGCTCTTCCCCACCGCGCCATTCGATTCGTGACAACAGGCCGCGCTTGCCCATCGTCAGGCTATGGCAACGCGCGGCAAAGGCGAGTTCGCTTGAATCGTGACCATGCTCGTGGCTGTCGGCATACTCGCGGCTCAGCATGAGATGCACACCCATCGCACAAGCCAGCGCGCTCATCGCGAGTAGCGCGGCGAGTCCGAATGGCTGCGCCTGTTCCGTCACGAATCCATAGCCGAGCCAACCGCACAGCAGCAGCGCAAACAGGTTGACGATGCCGTGCCCCGGACGCACCATCACGCCGCGCTGCAGCGTACCGCGCAGTTTGCAGAACGCAATGGCCGACGTGGCAAAGATCAACGCGCCGATGAACACGGCAACATAGAGTTCGACACGCTCGACATTCGCCTGCGCCGCCGCCGACAGATAACGCGCGAAGCCGCCCGACATGACAGCGAGCCCCATGCTGCTGCCCAACAGCGCAACGAGGCGCGGGCGCCGTGCCAGGTTGCGCCGGCGCACCAGCCATGCGCCGAGCACCGCGCCGGCGACCGCGGCGCCGACCACGCCGTTGCTCGCGCCCATGCCGGCTGCGAAAAGCCCCGCGAGCGTGGCGGCCAATGCGCCGGCCTGCCAGTCCGGGCGGCGCTTCGGTCGCCGTTCGAGCGGCAGTTGCCCGACCGCGGCAAGCGCAACGGCCAATACGGAAGCAAACACGACAGCCAGCGAACACCACACAGTACTGTCAAACGCTAGCGGCATGCGTGCTCCTCCGTGTTGCGATGCATGGGATCGGGGCCGATGGATCGCGGGATCAGTCAACCGTTCAGACAGCGCCTGTCGCGACCGGCTCCGCGCCCACCGCGGCGCCCGCGCGCGCGGCGCTCAAGGTATTGCTCAGCGTGCCGATCCCGTCGACTGTGATCGACACCGTTGCGCCATCCTTGATCGACCCGACGCCGACCGACGTGCCGCACGCGATCACGTCGCCGGGCTCGAGCGCCAGATCCTGCGAGATGAGGCTCACCTGCTCAGCCGGCGAGAAAACCATGTCGGCGAGCGGATAGTTTTGCCGCTCCACGCCATCCAGCATTGTCAGAAGGCGCGCTTGCTGCCAGTCGAAACCGGAGACGATCGCCGGTCCGATACAGCAAAACGTATCGAAACCTTTCGCCCGGCACCATTGCGGAAAGTGCGGATTCTCGTTCAGCAGATCGGCGGCGGTGACGTCGTTGACGAGCGTGTAGCCGAAAATCGCCTCGGCCGCTTCTTCGACACTCGCGTCGCGGCAGCGACGCCCGATCACAATGCCGAGCTCGCCCTCATAAACGATCTTGCCCGCGTAGCTGAGTGGCCGCCGGATCGGTTCACCCGCGCCGATCACCGAACCCGCGGGCTTGAGCAGGAAAAGCGGATGCGCGGGCACGGGCTTGTCGAGCTTCGCCGCCAGCGCGTGATAGTTGTTCCACAACGCGACGACCTTGCCGGGCGCGCACGGAGCGAGCGGCGTCAGCGCGCGCGTCGACAGCACGGCCCCGGTTGGCACCGGGTGGTCCAGGCTTTCATACTCGTGCAGATAACCGCCTTCCACACGGCCGAACACGACGCCGCCGTCGCCCGACATGAACCGCATCCACGTATCCATACGTTGCTCCCTGTTCATCTAGATCGCGCCGGCAGTGCGCAATGCACTGATCTGCTCAGTCGAATAGCCGAGTTCAGCCATGACTTCGTCGGTATGTTCACCGAGCAGCGGTGAGCGTGTGACCTCGGTCGGACTGTCGGACAGTTTGATAGGATTGCCAACCGTCAGATACTTCCCGCGCGTCGGATGATCCACTTCGACAATCGTGCCGGTTTTGCGCAGCGAAGGTTCTTCGGCAATTTCCTTCATCGACAGAATCGGTCCGCACGGAATGTCGTACTTGTTGAGAATCTGCATGGCCTCGAACTTGGTCTTCGTCATGGTCCAGCGCTCGATCTCCGCGAAGATGTCCTTCAGGTGTGGCAGACGCGCGGCGGGCGTCGCGTAATCGGGATGCGTGGCCCACTCTTCCTTGCCGATCACATTGCAGATCTTCGCCCACACCGGCGCCTGCGTGATGAAGTAGATATACGCGTTGGGGTCCGTCTCCCAACCCTTGCACTTGAGAATCCAGCCCGGCTGACCGCCGCCGGACGCATTGCCCGCGCGCGGCACCGCTTCGCCGAACTCTCCGTTGGGATATTGCGGATACTCTTTCATCACGCCGGTGCGTTCGAGCCGCTGCTGATCGCGCAACTTCACGCGGCACAGATTGAGCACGCCATCCTGCATCGCCGCAAGTACGCGCTGGCCGCGTCCGGTGTGCGTGCGCTGATAAAGCGCCGTGACAATGCCGAGCGCCAGATGCAAGCCAGTGCCGCTGTCGCCGATCTGCGCGCCCGTCACGACCGGCGGCCCGTCGTCGAAGCCTGTCGTCGAGGCCGCGCCGCCCACGCATTGCGCGACGTTCTCATAGACCTTGCAGTCCTCGTATGGCCCAGGGCCGAAGCCCTTCACCGAAGCGACGATCATGCGCGGATTCAACTCCTGAATCCGCTCCCACGTGAAGCCCATGCGGTCCAGCGCGCCCGGCGCGAAGTTCTCCACCAGCACATCGCATGTCTGGATCAGCGCTTCGAGCACCTGCTTGCCTTCGGGGTTCTTCGTATCGATCGTGACCGAACGCTTGTTGTGGTTGAGCATCGTGAAGTAGAGGCTGTCCACATCGGGAATATCGCGCAACTGCTCGCGCGTGATGTCACCCGCGCCCGCCCGTTCCACCTTGATCACGTCCGCGCCGAACCACGCAAGCAGTTGCGTGCAGGTGGGTCCGGATTGCACATGTGTGAAGTCGAGAATGCGCACACCGTCGAGTGCTTTGCTCATGTCCTGTCTCCTGTCTCCTGTCGACCAGAGTTGGCGCTTCAGCGCCTTACTCTGGTCTCATGCAACATGGTTGTTGAAGGTGGCGTCTTATTTGTACACGGTCTGGTTGCGGGTCTCCAGCGCATACACGCGCGTGTCGACGCAAATATTGGCGACCGCCGGGCGGCCCGTGCGACGGTTCGCTTTGCGAGCACGCTGCAAGGCGTCGGCAGTGCGCGCCTCCTGCATGGTCGGGTGTTCGCGCATCGTGCCCATGGCTGGATGCAGGGATGACACAACTGCAGACATAGTCGGCTCCTGGTCAAGCAATTACGCAAAGGCTTGTCGGTGAACGCGTTTCGAGACGTGCGTCCCATTGGCATCACTTAGTCTGCCCCACACCGTATGTGATATATCAAAGTCAATCAAGCTAGTTTTTCCACGCAACTTTCGACGCGCTTTCTGCATCCGTTGCCTGTCTGGCGTGTCTTTGCGGCAAAAAACGCTGACGATCTCCGGTCGGTTCGAGGGAAAACACCGACGTCGTCTTTTCGTCTGCGTCTTTTGATATATCACATACCATATTTCACCGACCGTCAAGCGAGGTTTATCCCGCATCGCTCGCGAGGCCGCACGTCATCAGCGTTTTGGCGCAAACAAAAAGGCCCGCGGCGTTTCCACCGCGGGCCCTTCTTATCCACCTTCGCCAATCAAATGCGGCCTACGCGGCCTACCGTCAATCCAGAAAATCGCAATTCGCCTCGACAAACGCGGCGAGATCCAGCGAGTGCTGACGCGTGAGACGCTCGGCCAGTTCGGTATCCCGTTGTTCCAGCGCCTCGATAATGCGCAGATGATCGGCGATCGACCGCGAAGCGCGGTCGCTCTGCGAAATGGTCATGCGGCGAATCGCGCGCACGTGGATGAAGATATTCTTGATCGTGTCGAGAATGATCCCCGACTTGGATAACTCGACGATCGCCTGATGAAACGCGATGTTGGCGTCCGAATACTCGGCGATGTGCTCAGCCGGCGTCGCATCGCGAAAATTGTCGAACATGTGGCGCAACCGGGCGATTTCCTCGTCCGTGGCGTGCAGCGTCGCCAGACGCGCCGCCATGCTTTCGAGCGCGGCCCACATCTGGATCATCTCGACGATTTCGCGCTTGCTCTTGCGCACGATATAGATGCCGCGCCGCGGCACCATGCGCAGAAAACCCTCCTGCTCCAGCAGCGTCATGGCCTCGCGCACCGGCGTGCGGCTGACGCCGAGCGATTCGCTCAGCACGCGCTCGTCGAGACGGATTTCCTCGCGGTTCTGGTAGATGTCCGCGTCGGCGATGGCCTGGCGGAGCATGGCATACGCCTGATCGCGCAAGCTCGCGCTCGCGCCGATCGGCTGCAATGACAACGTCAACGGTGTGGCCACTGCTTCAGTTTGAAGTTCTGACGACATTCATCGCCTCTTGTTGAACACGCGCACGATACGGCGCTGCCGCTACTGCCACGCGCTGCTCGCCCAGACCAACGAAGCGACCATGTTGCGCTGCCAGCTGCGCGACCGGTTGCGGAACCCAGCGAGTCAGCAGCACAGTGGCGGCAGAGCCCAAACCTACGAAAGCGACGGCGAGCAGCGAGAGAGGAACAACTTCCATTTGTAACTCCGAATGATTGAGTGATTGAATGACTCAATCATATGCTGCAATGCCGCAAAAATCAATATTCCGTATGTAGTATATCAGACACTGTTGTTTTCCGGATTGCATCCTCAAGGTAGCACGGGCTGCTCTGCGGCGCTTCAACTGCCTTGTTGAACGCGTAGGGCGTGGGGTAGATGCGGAAAATGCGCCGTGCGCGCAGCCGCGTTCGCACGTTCACGCCGTTCATCGCGGTCGCATCCGGTAGTTTATTCCGGACAGCCGCCCGCCAAGCCGCGATTCGACAAATTGCGGTCGCCTTTCACCAGGCAAACACCTTATGTATTTGCATCTCATATTGCCAAGGAATTGGTCGCACCCTATTGTTCGACCATGCTGGTTTCGCCGCGAATTAGAGCACGTCATATGCAATCAAAACACATATATTGACGGCATCAAAAAGCCACCACATTACGCCGCGAAATCTCCAGCATTTGGTGTGAAACGCCGATAAGAACTAATTCGTCACCCCGGAGACCGACCATGAGCAGTATCACAGAGCCGAGCGGGAGTTCAGGCTCCGCCCCCTTCTTTTCCAAACAGGCCACCGTTGCGAAGCCAGGCTTTTCACGCTGGATGGTTCCGCCCGCGGCCCTCGCCGTCCACCTCTGTATCGGCCAGGCGTATGCCTTCTCGGTGTTCAACGGCCCGCTGACCAAAGTCATCGGCATTACACAATCCAGCGCGGATGACTGGTCGCTGACGTCGCTCGGCTGGATCTTTTCGCTGGCGATCGTATTCCTCGGTTTGTCGGCGGCCTTCGCCGGCAAGTGGCTCGAACGCGTCGGCCCGCGCCGGACGATGCTTACCGCCGCATGCTGCTTCGGCGGCGGCTTCCTGGTTTCCGCGCTCGGCGTGTATCTGCATCAGATCGTGCTGCTCTATCTCGGCTACGGCGTGATCGGCGGAATCGGGCTGGGCCTCGGCTACGTGTCGCCGGTGTCCACGCTGATCCGTTGGTTCCCGGATCGCCGCGGCATGGCGACGGGCATGGCGATCATGGGCTTCGGCGGCGGCGCGATGATCGCCGCGCCGCTGTCGGTGGCGTTGATGAACCACTTCCGCAGCGCGACCAGCATCGGCGTGGCCGAAACGTTCGTCGTGCTCGGCATCGCCTACTTCATCTCGATGACGATCGGCGCACTCGCGATCCGCGTGCCGCCGGCGGACTGGAAGCCGGCCGGCTGGACGCCGAACGCGACCGGTCAAAGCAAGATGATCTCGCGCAACCATGTGCATATCGATCAGGCGTTGAAGACGCCGCAGTTCTATCTGATCTGGCTCGTGCTGTTCCTGAACGTGACGGCCGGCATCGGCATTCTGGGCCAGGCTTCGGTGATGATTCAGGAGAGCTTCAAGGATACGGTGACGGCGGCCGCCGCGGCCGGTTTCGTCGGCCTGCTGTCGCTCTTCAACATGGGCGGCCGTTTCGTGTGGGCGTCGGCGTCGGACTGGATCGGCCGCAAGAACACCTACTTCATCTTCTTCGCGCTCGGCGCGGTGCTGTACTACCTCGTGCCGGGCTTCGCAGCGTCGGGGCACATCGCCCTCTTCGTGCTCGCCTACTGCGTGATCCTGACGATGTATGGCGGCGGCTTCGCCACCGTGCCGGCGTATCTCGCAGACATGTTCGGCACCGCATTCGTCGGCGGCATTCACGGACGTCTGTTGACGGCGTGGGCCGCGGCGGGCGTCGCCGGTCCGGTGCTGGTGAACTACATTCGCGCCTATCAAGTCGCGCAAGGCGTGGCCAAGGCGGATGCCTACACGATGACCGTTCACATCATGGCCGTACTGCTGGTAGTCGGCTTCGTCTGCAACCTGCTGATCAAGCGCGTGGACGACAAACACCACATGACCGACGCACAACTCGCCAAAGGCGCCTAAGGAGACTCGCATGTCGACCGTTCAAGTCGTGAATCAGACCAGCAAGGTCAAACTCGCCGTCTTCTGGCTGTATGTGACGCTGCCGCTCGCATGGGGCGTGGTCAATACGCTCTCGCAGGCGATGAAGCTCTTCAAGTAAATGTCGCCCGGCACCCCGCGCGTTCAGACGACGGGGTGCCTCCAGCGAGCGTGACTCGTTGACTATCTACCGGCGCGTTACGGACGCGCCGATCGCGCGCCTCCCTGCTACCACTGATACGCCGCACCGGCCGTGACCGCGGTCGTGGCGGAACTGATGCCCGCACCGAGCTTCACTTTCAAACTCTGCGTGACGCGCGCCGACAGACCCACCGCCACCGCCTGATACCCCTTGTAACCGGCCGTTCCGACGCCGATTGCGAGGTTCTTGGTGGCATCGACTTCCGGGATCGAGGTCAGCGCCAACGCCGACGCCGTTCCTGAGTAGGCATTGCGCGCCATGTCGCTCAAGCCGCCCTGGAACTGCTGCATGTTCACCGCATCGGTGGGCGCCTGGCCTGGTGCGACGTTCGTGATGCGTCGCTCGTTGCCGGACGAGCCCACGGAAACCGTGTTCGTCACATCAGCCACCGAGCCCTCGCCGATCGCCACCGAGTTCGGCGCGGACGCTTTCGCGCCGCCGCCAATCGCCACCGAACCGTTGCCGATCGCCTGCGCGGCGTTGCCGGAACTGTTCACGGACACATAGGGACTGCCGGTGGTCTGATTGTTCTGCACCACCTGGACCATCTGGCTGAGACCGCTGACAGTCTGATTGGTGTTCCAGAGTTGAGCACCGGTCACCGCGTCGGTGCTGGTGGCCGATAGCGTGCCGTCCTGCAGATTGGTCAGTTGTACTTTCGGCGCATTGTCCGCCGTGCCGCCGAGCGTGATCCTGTCGTGCGCCGAACTGTCGTACTGCACCGCGTTCGCGACCGCGCCGTTGAGGTTGCCGATGGTGGTTTGCAGACCGGCAATATCGCTGCTGTTTTGCGTGACACGGCCATCCAGGTTGGTGATCGCGCTGCCGACATTGTTCACCACCGCGCCGCCCACGCGATACGACGGCGCCGTCACAGAACCGTCCGCGTTGACGGTCGACCCGCCGCCGAGCGCCACCGCGGTGCTCGCCGCCTGCGCGTACAGTTGCGCGCCGTTGACCGCGTCGTTGCTGGCGGCACTGACCGCGCCGGGCGCGACACCCGTGACGACCCGATTGCCCGCCATGCCGGCCATGTTGATCAGATTGCCGTCCGTCGTCGCGCCGACGTTGATGACACGCGACACCGTGTCTTGCGTGACCAAGCCGACGCCACCGGTCTGCATGTTCTGCTGCAAGGTGCTGAGGCCGTTGTCGAGCGAGCCGAGCGCGTCGCCGACTGTGGTCTGCGTGCCGCCTTGCATGTGATAGCTGGGGCCGGTCAGCGAACCATCGGCGTTGATCTGCGCGCCGCCGCCCAACGCGGCCACCACCGGCTTGAACTGGCCGAGATTGACCGCGGAGGCATCCGTCGTGCCCGCCGCGACGCCAGTCAGTTGGCGCGCACCGCCGGTGCCGGTGAAATCGATTCGGGCGCCGTCGGTGTCTTTCGCGACGGTCAGATTGCGCGACGTCCGATCCTGCTGAACGAGCCCAATCTCGCCATTGCTGATCTGGTTCGTGATGTTGCTCACGTCGCCTTCGATCGTCGTGGTGCGCTGATCCAGATTGCTGATGTTGGTCGTGTTATCGGTGACGCGCTGGTCGAGCTTGCTGATGTTCGTCGTGTTATCCGTGACGCGCTGATCGAGGTTGGTGATGCTGCCGGCGTTCTGCGTGACGGCCTGATTCGTAGCGAACAGTTGCGCGCCGTTGACGGCATCCGAACTGTCGGCAGCGAGATTCGCGGCGCGCACGTTGGTGATGCGAACCGGCGCGGCGGCCCCGCCCAACGTGACGCTGTCGTGTGAGGTGGAATCGTACTGAACGGCATCGGCGCCGGCCAGAGTGCTGGTCGTGACGGCGGCCGCGAGCGCGGAACCCACGTCGGTGTAAGTGCTTCCGCCAACGCGATACACAGGCTTTTTCAGCGACCCGTCCACGTTGACCGCCGAGCCGCCACCTAGTGCCGCCGCCGCGTCGGCCGTACCCGCATAGAGCTGCGCGCCGGTGACCGCCTCGCTGCTGGCAGCACTGATCGTACCGGGCGCCACGCCGGAGATCACGCGATTCCCGTCCGTGCCTGCCACGGTGACGCGAGTTCCGCCGGTGGCTGAGCCGATAAGAATGTCGCGAGAAGCGGGATTCTGCTTGACGAGGCCGATCGTGCCGATGTTGATCTGCGACTGCAACGACGACAGACCCGTGTCGAGCGAACTGAGCGCACTACCGACCGTAGTCTGCGTGCCGGCTTGCACGTGGTAAGTGGGGCCGGCTACCGAGCCGTTGGCAGTGACCGTTGCGCCGCCACCGAGCGACGCGACGGCCTGACCGAGTTGCCCCACATTCGCCGCCGAGCCCGCGGTCGTGCCCGCCGCCACGCCGAGCAGTTCACGCGCCCCCGCCGTTCCCGTGAAATCGACGTGCTTGCCGTCCGTGCCTTTTGCCACGGTCAGATCGCGCGAGACCGAGTCTTGCTGAAGCAGACCCGTCGTGCCGTTATTGATCTTATTGGTGATGTTGGTGATATCCGTGGTGTTTTGCGCGACCGCCTGATTGGTGCCGTAAAGTTGCGCGCCGGTCACGGCGTCTTTACTGGCGCCGCTCAACGTGGCATCCGCGACATTGGTCAGCTTGACGGGCGTGACCGTGTCGCCGAGCGTCGCCACGTCATGCCTCGGCGTGTCGTAGCGCAGCGAGTCGGCGCTGGCGCCGACGCTACCTGAAACGACCGCGGCGAGTGCCGCGCCGACATCGTGATAAGTTGTCCCGCCAACGGTATAGGCCGGTGCGACTATCGTACCGACGCTCGGGTCGACGAGCGCGCCACCGCCGAGCGCTTCGGTCACGGCGGCAAGCTGGCCGACGTTGACCGCGTCGGTAGGCCGCGCGCCGGCTGCGACATAGGCGATCCGGCGGCCTTGCGCGAGGCTGCCCACCGATATGACATTGGCGCGGTCGGCGATGGAGCCGGTGCCCAGCGCGACCGAGCCCGAGGCGGTGGCTGATGAATTGGAACCGATGGCCATCGAATCTTTTGCCATCGAGTTGACGTATGTGTTGTAGCCGATGGCCACGGATCCATTCGACGAGGCGCTCGCGAAAGAGCCAACCGATATCGTATTGTTTGCAGCTGAGCGGGAGTTGTACCCGATCGCTACCGAGTTATCCGAATAGGCCGCAACCGTCGACATCGCGCCAATGGCGGTCGAATTCACCGAGGCCGCCCCTGCCGCCGAACCGACTGCGGTCGAATAGTCGGACCCGGCAATCGAGGCCGCGCCAACCGTCAACGCGTTGTAGCCGGTTGCCGCGGCCGTCGGGCCGATGGCCATCGCGTTCATATCGGTCGACGCGCTGGTGGTAGTTCCGCGAACGACATTTGGACTGACGGCGATATAGTCGGTCACCGATGGAGCCGCGCTTGCGCCCAGCGAACTGGTCTGGATCGAACTGACAATGGACGGCCGCGCCGCCGCGGCAGCCGCCGGACTGCCGGTAAACACGCTTGCGTTGCTGATTGCGGCGGCCAGGTCCGCCGGCCTGGCTGCATCGGCCGTAGCCGGCACCGCGAGTCCAGCCGCCAGCGCCTCCGCGATGCTGAGACAGTCCTGTTCCGACGACGCACATTCCACGGCCGCCGCGGGTTGCGAAAACGCCAGCGCACTCAGCAGCCCGGCGCTCGCGGCCACCAGCGACCCGCGTACCGAAGCCCCTTTCGCACCACGGCCTTTCGCCACCTCGGACGCGGCTGCGTACGTGCCGGTCGTTTTGTTCCATACGGTCTTATAAGACTTGTTCAACATTCCTCCCAATCTTTTTATAGAAGATCCATGCACTAGGATTTTTACTACGCCATCCTAATTATTTAGCTCAAACCAATAGAAACTTAAGACAGCATTGCTACTTCGCCACGACACCAAGTCGCCGAACACAAATATACCTTGGAAAGCTATTTTTTAGCTTATATCGGAAAAACGGCATAGCCCGTTTAGGACTTAAAATGCCAAATCTCCTAAATCGCGCTCGTTGTTTTAGGCATTTATAAGCAACAGGTTCGATTTTTCGGAATCGGCGCATTCGATAGGGACAATTCCGGCAGAAGCTCCCAAGCTGGATGAACACCGACCGCAATGAGTCTACCGCCGACACTCAATCGGAAGTCATACAAGAGAACTACACATGAAGAGGCGAGAACTGATACAGCGGACCGCGCCGTACCCAAACCGCTCTATTGGTCACCCGCCGCCTGCAAGCGGATCGGAAAACTGATCTCGAAAATGGTGCCCTCGCCTTCCTGCGAGTCGAAACGAATCTCGCCCTCCAGCAGCCGGCACAATTCCTTGACAATCGCGAGGCCCAGACCCGCGCCCGGAATGTCGTCATCGGTCGCGCGTTCGAATTCCTTGAACACGCGTTCCCGGTCCGATGCGTCGATGCCCACGCCCGTGTCCGAGACGCGCAGACGCCAGCGATCGTTCTCCGTAGCCGTCATGCTCAATTCGACCTGGCCGGCCTTGGTGTATTTGGTCGCGTTGGTCAACAGGTTGATCGCGACCTGCTTGAGTTTGAGCCGGTTGGAGACGACCGCTCCCAGCGCGCCGTCGAAGGCCGTCAGAAGACGCAGCCCTTTCGCTTCGATCGCGGGTTCGCACGAGATCACCAGTTCGTCGAACAGCTCGCGCAGCTCGAAGCTTTCCAGCACGAGCGGACTGTTGTCGCCGAGCACGACCGAATATTCGACCAGTTCGTCGACCAGCGTTTTCATGTCGGCCGCCTGACGGTTCGCGAGCGCGAGCGCGGTCTCGATTCTGGACGGCGGGCGGCTCATCAGTTGCAGCGCCATCGAAAAAACGTTGAGAAAGTTGCGCAGATCGTGCACGACGCTACGCGTGATCTGCATGCGCGACTCGTGCAGATCGCCGACCAGCCTTTGCTTGAGCGTCAGTTCGTGATTGGCGCGCTCGAGGCGCCCGGTGTAATCGTCGATTTTCCGGTCGCGCTCGTTGACGACCTCGCGGATCGACGTCAGCGTGACGAAGCTGACGGCTTCGTCGATGAAATGCCGCGCGCGCTCCTCGTGACGCCGCGTGAAATATGGCCGGGCCTCGCTGAATTCGACGATCGCGCCGTGCAGCATCTGCCGGAACAGATCGAGCTCGCGCACCAGTTCGTCGATCCGGTAGCCCTGTTTCCAGCGCAATTTGCCGTGCAGGCGCGCGTCGCGTTCGATCGCACCCTCGACGTGGTCGAGATCCTGGTTCTCCAGCACGCTGCAGATTTCGTCGAGAATGTTCGGAATATGATCGGCTAATTGCTCGTAGGTCAGCCGGTCGGAGTCGGTCAATTCGGCGTCGTGAAAGACGGCCTTCATCCAGCGCTCGGTCAGATCGACCTGTTGCAGGCGCAACTGTGTGGCGAAAGCGGTCATCGGCAGTACTTGCGAGTCCGTCATGTGGGAGACCTGGCGCCGCATGGCGGCGAAAAAATAGGTGTTCCGCGCCAGTCCCCATGGGGACTTCCCGCGGGCGTACCCAACGCGACCGCATGGACTGCAAACCGCGCTCAGGAGGCAGAGGTGAGCGCTCCACAAGCCGCCCGGGCGCCTCCAGTATGCGCGATTTACCGAACAAAAATTAACCAGGGTTAGGACGTGTCTGCCGCAGTGCGCCCGAAGGAAAGTGCCCTTGGGCCACTGCGCCGCCGCTTCAGATCTTTTCGAACAGCACGTCCTGCGCGCCTTCCCACAACACCTTGGTGCCGAGCTCGCGCAGCTTTTCCTTGCCTTCGACAATGGTCAGGAAGTGGTTGCCCGCGAGTTGTCCCAGCTTGCTCGCGAAACAGCACGAACCGTACGCGAGAATGATCTCAGTCTCGCTGTAGCCGCCGGGGTAGAACAGAATGTCGCCGACCGACGGATGGCTCGTGTGATTCTCGAAGCCGACCGCAGCGCCGTCGTTCTCGAGCTTGAAGTCGCCGAGGGGAACCCAGCAACCTTCGCCGCTCCAGCGCACGTGAATGATCTTTTGCCGGTACGGCAGGAGCTTCAGGAAGGCGGCCACGGTTTGCGGCGCATCTGGATGGGTTTCGGCGGTAAAAACATGGCCGCAGGAGGTGATTCGGAGTCGGGTCATCGCCAGGTTTCCAGTGTGATCGGGTTGAATGGATTGGTCGGTCGGACGCGCGGCGCAGGCCACGCCGTTGGCGCACTATTCTGTCGTCCGGTGCAAGGCTTCGACAGATACAGTTGCAGTTCATCCGGTCAGTCCAGTTGGACCAGTGCCGATGTTTTGTGCAGATAGCGTCCGGTAAGCCCTGACGGCATGCCCATGCCAGGTCCAACCGAATGGTCGCCACGAAAGTTCGTAGTTTGCAAGCCGCGCAATGCGCAGCACACTGCGCGAAGTGCGTGATTCCCCCAAGGGCGGCTCGTCGGACGCTACCTTCCGACAAGCCAACCGGTCTGCCGTCAGGGACAGCGCGGCAGCACTGCCCAGCGGCGGAAGCGGCGACTCTCCAGGTGCCCTCATCAGGCTGCCTCGAACCGTCTGGCGCCGTCGCGCCACTGCCTGCTGAGCAGCCGGCCCCTTCCAGCCGCGCAATCCGTACTTCAGCCGCGCAGCCGGTAAGCAAGCGGCGTCACGCCGTAGTCACGCTTGAACTGCACGGAGAAATGACTGGCATTCTCGAAACCAACCGCAATCGCAATCTGCAGCACGGTCTGATCGGTGGCACGTAACAGCCTTGCCGCTTCGTCGAGCCGCAAACGCGATACGAACTGATGCGGCGTCTCGCCGGTCTCGCGGCGAAACACACGCGCAAAATGAAAGCTGCTTAGCCCCGCCTGCGCGGCCAGTTCGCTGATCGCCAGATCCCCGGCGAGATGGGCGCGAATGTAGTCGGTCACGCGGCGGATCCGGCGCGGCACGAGGCGTTCCGGGCGCGCCGGCGATTCGGGGAGCGCACGGTGGCCGCGCGAATAGTGCTGCAACAGATGCGCGGCGAGCGCGTGAACCAGCGCGTCGACATACAGACGCGAGTCGGCCGGATCGGCGGCGGCGCGATGCAATGCAGCAAGCATCGCGGCGATCAGCGGATCACGAAACTGCATCGCGTCGCCGAGCGACAGCTCGCGGGAGCCGCCAAGCTCCATCTGATCGGCGACGCTGTCGATCAGGCTGCGCTCGATGTGCAAATGGACGGTCGACAGCGGCTCATCGCTGATCGAACGCCAGCGCCACGAGATCGGCGCGGGCGGCACGAACCAGACGTCGCCCACCCGCAGATCGGCGCTCTCCCAGCGCCCGTCCAGGTTGCGCTCGAGGTGCTCGGCGCCGCTCGCGAGGGTCATCAGCGTGAGGTCCTGCAAGCCGGGCGCTTCCAGCAGTTCCTGCTCGGCCGGTTCGAGATACGAGCGCAGCACCAGGTGCCGCCACGGGCGATCCACGCTCGACACCAGTTTCTGGCCCGCCATGTAGCGGTCGTAGGCGAGCGTCGTTGTGAGCTTTGGAATTCGTGCCATCACGTCCATTCCCAGGGAGGAGCCATATGAAGAGTGAACCCTGTCATACCCGCGTTGCCAGTCCGCTGTCAGAGCAAGAATTCAAAAATGATAGCAAGGAACCGGCTACCGTAATTTTCGGAAGTAGCTGATCATTCAGGTTGTCGTCTTTCATGCGTTTCGAACGCCGGAGCTACCGTTTCATGGAACACGAATGCGATACGCTGCCGCATTGGCTGACCGGCTCGCCGCAAGGTGAGGCCGGGCATGCGTCGGCAGCATACAACTCGGCGGTTGCCGCCCAACCGGCTTACCCGGCCGGCACGCGGCAACCCGAGAAATCGGCCCACGCGGCTGAAGCATCCAGGGCACCCATCCGCACCGCGGCAGGCGTGGCGCCCACAGGCTTTCTCACGCTCTTCACCGAGGAGGAGATCGGCACGCCCTCGCCCGCCGCGCGGCGCGCCGCACCAGTCATCAGCCCGCTGGTGCGATTTGGCAGCGCGCAGGACCGCATCGATTTCGTGCGGCAGCGCATCAAGCAACTGGGCTTCGACTCGTTCAGCTATTCGGCCACGCGCACGTCGGCGCATCACAAGACGATGTTCGTGCTGACCAGCTACGAGTCGCAAAGCTGGCTCACGCGTTATTTCCGCGAGCGTTATTTCGAGCTCGACCCGCGCGTCGCACTCGCCTCGCCGACCGGCATGCCGTTTCTCTGGAATACGGCCGACATGCGCGCCGACCTGCCGCGTGCGCAAATGCGCAGCGAACGGCTCGGTGGGCTGATCGACATGCTGGAGGCGACCGGGCGCAAAAGCGGCATTCTCACGCAGATGCCGCTGCCCGAGCCGGAGTTGAGCGCGAGCCTGTGCTTCAACGCGGAGATCGGCAATCCGCGCTGGATGACCGAGTCGATCGTGGCCGAGACGCTGATGTTCGCGCACACGATCCACGAATTCATCTGGACGCACGCGAAGAGCGTGATCGGCATCGCGCCCGCGCAGCAGCAGCGCGTTACGCTGAGCGAGTTGCAGCACGCGGTGCTGAAGGCGGTCGTGCAGGGTCAGCGGGACAAGGAGATCGCCTACTTCCTCGGGCTGTCGCCGCATAACGTCGACTACCACCTGCGCCGTCTGCGGCAGTTGTTCAATGTGCGCAACCGCGTGCAGTTGATCAACGTCGCGCAGGCGTACGTGACGTAGAGGCTAGCGTCGTGGCCGGCATGCCCGTTGGGCTGCCGGCCGCGGTGCGAATTTCACGCCCCCTCACCCGCCCCTCAAACGTTCTCCACACGTGCTTCGACGGGAACGGTGGCACGATCGAGGTCAGAAAGATCAGCACGTCATAGTGCTGCAGCAGCGCGCCCCTCGCTGAACACGACGCGCGCCGGGCGTTGCGGCCGGCGCGCATGCTCCATGAACGAAGTCGCGGGTTCGCGCAGCGACAACGGACGGACATCATGGCTATCGGCTCCGTGCTGGGGGGCTCCCTGAGTTTCGCCTGACAGGCTCCCTATCAGGTCTTGAGCCGGTAGCCAGTCTTGAAGATCCAGGCAACGATCAACAGAAACACCGCCAGAAAGAGCGCGGTCATGCCGAGACTGACCTCGACGTTCACATCGGCGAGACCATAGAAGCTCCAGCGGAATCCGCTGACCAGATAGACGATCGGATTGAACAGCGTCACGACCTTCCAGAACGGCGGCAGCATATTGACCGCATAGAAACTGCCGCCGAGAAAAGTCAGCGGCGTGATGATCAGCAGCGGCACGAGTTGCAGCTTCTCGAAGCTATCCGCCCAGATGCCGATAATAAAACCAAGCAGACTGAACGTGACCGCCGTGAGCACGAGAAACAGGATCATCCAGAACGGATGCTGCACTTGCAGCGGCACGAACAATCCCGCGGTCGCGAGAATGATCAGCCCGAGCAGAATCGATTTGGTGGCCGCCGCGCCCACGTAACTCACGACGATTTCCAGGTACGACACCGGCGCGGACAACAACTCGTAGATCGTGCCGGTAAAGCGCGGAAAATAAATCCCGAACGACGCATTAGAAATGCTTTGCGACAACAGCGACAGCATGATCAAACCCGGCACGATAAACGCGCCGTAACTGATGCCGTCCACTTCCTTGATGCGCGAACCGATCGCCGCGCCGAACACGACGAAGTAAAGCGAAGTCGAAATCACCGGCGCGATGATGCTCTGCATCAGCGTGCGCCAGGTGCGCGCCATCTCGAACTTGTAGATCGCGCGAATTGCGTAGATGTTCATTGGTCACCTCGGAGCAGACTGACGAAGATGTCTTCGAGCGAACTTTGCGTGGTGTGCAGGTCCTTGAAGCGGATGCCGGCGTCGTCGAGCGCCTTGAGCAGCGCGATGATATCGGTGCGCCCGCCCTCGCCCTCGTACGTGTAGATCAATTCGTCACCGCCCTTCGCGACGTCGAGTCCGTAGCCGGCGAGCGAAACCGGCACGTGTGCGAGCGGGCTCTCCAGTTGCAGCGTCAACTGCTTCTTGCCGAGCTTGCGCATCAACTCCGTTTTCTCTTCGACCAGCATGATTTCACCCGCACTGATCACGCCGATGCGGTCCGCCATTTCCTCGGCCTCATCGATATAGTGCGTGGTGAGGATGATCGTCACGCCGCTCTGCGCGAGCGAGCGCACCAGCTTCCACATGTCGCGGCGCAACTCCACGTCCACGCCGGCGGTCGGTTCGTCGAGGAACAGCACACGCGGCTCGTGCGAAAGCGCCTTGGCGATCAGCACGCGCCGTTTCATGCCGCCCGAGAGCGTGATGATCTTGCTATCGCGCTTTTCCCACAGCGACAGGTCGCGCAACACCTTTTCGACATACGCCGGGTTTTTCGGCTTGCCGAACAGTCCGCGGCTGAACGAGACGGTCGCCCAGACGGTTTCGAAGGAGTCGGTGGTCAACTCCTGCGGCACGAGGCCGATCAGCGAGCGAGCGCCGCGATAGTCGGTCGCGATGTCGCGGCCGTCCACCGTCACGCTGCCGACGCTTGCGTTGACAATGCCGCAGATGATGCTGATGAGAGTCGTTTTACCGGCGCCATTCGGACCGAGCAAGGCGAAGATCTCCCCGCGGTTGATCGCCAGATTGATGTTTTTGAGTGCATGAAAACCGGTGGCATAGGTTTTCGACAGGTTCGTGACCGAGACGATTGGCTGCATGGAATCGACGATGGCAGACACCGTTGTTTGATTAGAGGGAGCGATGCTAAAGCGCCATCGCACCCGCAATGTAATGGAAAGTGGGAAAGCGTGCAGCGCATCGCGGCACTGCACCGAAAACACGTAGGTCGAGGCGGAGAAAGAAGCCGGCCGCAACGGCACGGCAAAAACGCGCAAGCGGAATCGTTTCGCTGCAGTGCAAAATAGTTCGGCTTCCGTATCGGTTGGATGGTGCGACGCCGGGAACGCCCCATGCTCGATTCCCGGCATGCTGGCGCGGCTTGCGTGTTCGGGCGACACATGCTCGAGCGAGGCACACCGCTTGCGGCAGTCCATGCATGTGAGCGACAAGCGCTTGCGTGACATCAAACCGATTCGACGGAGGTGAACCATGAAACGCATTACCAGGACGATTTTTGCTTCGGCGCTCGTGATGGCATTGTCGGGCGGCGCTTATGCGCAGGCTGGCGGTGGCGCGGGCGGCGCGGGTGGCGGTGCGGGCGGTGGCGGCACCGGCGTGGGCGCGGGCGGCGGCACCACCGGCGGTGCGGGCGGGACTGCAACGCCCGGCGTCGGCACTGGATCGATGAAGAACCCGGGCGATTCGGGCTACGGTTCGCCCGGCGTGACCGGCACCGGCGGCGGACTGGGCACCGGCACTGGCGCGACACCGAATAGCCCGGCGATGAACCGTTCGAATAGCGGCATGGGCAACGGCATGAACAACGGTACGCGCAGCGGGACCGGTAATGGCATGAACAACGGAACAGGCGGCACGATGCAAAACGGCCAGTAAAAGAAGGCTGCTGACGTATTGAGTTGCTCAGTTCGAACCGGGGCGGCGGCGCCGATGCAAGGCGTCGCCGCCCTTGCCTTTCCCGAGGCGGAAATGGTGGTTTAACACATCAAGAAAAACCTATTGATCGCACACGTGGGCCACTCCGGCTGCGAGGCATTTTTTGCGGGAACTGCCGCTCACGGTTCAGCACAAACAAAGCTGCTGGCGAGATTCACATTGCCCTTGCCGACGTAGCGCGGAAACAGCGGGTAGCGGCACAGCGGACGTGAGCGCCCGTTGGTGGCCGCCGCGATATCGGTGGCCGTCAACGTTTCGGGCGATGCTCCGCGCGTCACCCAGTTATCGAGTGCGCCCAGCAGATCGACCGATGGAATGAACGCGCCGCCGCCGTGCTGAAATCCCGGCACCATGTACAAACGCATGAAACCATTGACCTGGTCGACGCCGAACCGATCAACCAGTGTGTCGTAATAGGCGATCGTCTGGTTCGGGCTGATGACTTCGTCGGCTAGGCCTTGCAGCGTGATGAGCTTGCCGCCGCGCGCAATGTAGCGCGTGAGGTCGGGGTTCATCGCGCCGATCGTCTGCGACAGCGCGACCACTTGCGCGCGATATTTGCCGGGGTGTTGCGGGTCGAACCTGAGCGAGTCGAAGTTGGCGTCGCGCGCGACGAAATAGCGGATATAGCCGTCGCCTTGCGCGAACAGGTAGCCGTTGGCGAAGAACGTCGGCACCGGCAAACGTTCCGGCTGATGCGCGAGGCCGAGCAGGCCGGTCAGATGCGTGCCCTGGAAAATGTTGTAGCCGCTATAGCCGTTGACATCCCACGCCAGACGATAAGGCAACGAGAGCCCGTCGCGCATCACGAGCAAGGTGGAGAGCTGGGTGTTCGTGAGACATTCGTCGTGCGAAGGCGTGCGTCCACTGCAGCGTAACGAATCGACAATCTCCGTTTCGTGCTCGCGGCACGCGGCGACGTCGCTGACAATGCCGTCCGTCGCGCCGTCGAGCCGGTCGCACGTGGCGAGCGTTCGTTGATAGACGTGTTCGAGCAGCAACGGCGGAATGAAGCCGCCGGGCGTGTTGTATTCCGCCTGGCCGAGTTTCACGCCAAGCAGACGCACGCCGGAAAAATTGAGCGCGGGCGAATTGGCGATCACGCCGTCGTAGTCGTCGGGAAAACGCTGCATCACGGTGTAACCTTCGCGGCCGCCGGTCGAGCCACCGGCGAAATACATGTGTTGCGGCGGCCGGCCGTACGCGCGTGCAATCAGGGCGAGCGCGGCATCGTGGGTTTTCTTCAGATGCGCAAAGCCGAAGTTGGTGACCGCGTCGTCGACGAGGCCGAACACCGCGAGAGACGAATCGCCGACATGCCCCGAGTCGTCGCCGAAGGTCGCGTAGCCTTGCGCGAGCGGCGCGCGGTTCGGCGAAAACGGCATCACGCCAGTGCCGCTCACCACCACGCCGTTATAACCGCCGCCGCCGATCTGCAGCGCGCGGCCGTTCCAGCGGCGCGGCAAATTCAGATCGAAACGGATGTCGGGTGTGGTGGCATTGAACCCTTTGATGCGGCCGGTGATACGGCAATACTCGCCGCCCTGCTGATTGCCGGGCGCGGTGGCGCTCACCATCGCCGCGCTTTCGATCTGCACGCCGGCGGTCGGCAAGGCAATGAGTTCGGGTTGCAGAACGGCGCCCGCCAATTCCGCGCAGCGCATGGCGAGCGGCGCGTCCTTGAGCGCGGCGAGCGCCGGCTGGGCGGCGAGCCACAACATCGCGCCGACAACGTGGATGGCTGCGCGCGAGTCCCGCGCGACACGCATACGGCGCCGGCGCACCCTCATCCGTAACCCGCGCCATTGGCCGCCGCGGCCGACTGCTGCCCTTTCCAGCCGCGCCAGCCGCGCGCGATCATCAGCACCGCGCCAATGGCGACGAGGTCGCCGCCCAGTCCGATCAGCACGCCGCGAAAGCCATGAAACATATGCGGTGTCGCTGTATCGACGATCAGCGACACCAGTGTGCCCGCAACGAAACACACGAGCCCCGTGCGGCCGACGGTGACCACGGCAGGCAGCCGCCGCGCGAGCCACGCGATGCTGCCCGTGCGCACGAACTGTGCGGCGAGCCAGGCAATGACGATGAAGTTGATCACGCGGTCCGGAGAAAGATTCTGTTTGAACGTGCCGGGCAAGGGTTGCGTCAGCACGAAAAGTTTGACGATAGCGAACGCCAGCACCGCGACCACCGCGACGCGCGTGAACCAACGCGCGGTACGGCTTGCGTGAAAGCGCTCGCTGATGGGCCGCACCCGGCAGAGAATCCCGAGCACGAACATCAGTTGCCATGCAAAGGGATTAAAAGCCCAGTCTGCCACGTCGTCAATGCTGAATAATGCGGCCAGCGGCGGGGCCAGCGCCCAGATCAGCACGCTCAAGCCCAGCGCCATGAGCGACGAACGCCGCGCCAGCGGCACCACGAACGGCACGCATAGCGCGAAGATCACGTACATGGGCAACACGCTCGACAGATAAGGCTGGCGCCGCAGCAGCATGATATCGAAGGCTTCGCGCAGCGGCTGAACCGCGAAAGGCGGCCAGCCGGTGAGGTCGACCATGGGCCGGTTCAGATTCAGCGACGCGAGGACGGCGCCGGACATCAGCATCAATACCGCTGTCAGCAGATAGGCACGGTAGATTTCCCAGCAGCGCCTGACAAAGCGCATCTTCGCCGCGTTCTCGCCGCGGCCCGCGAGCACCGTCGTGTACGCCGCCGCCGACGCATAGCCGCCGAGAAACACGAACACTTCCGCGGAATCGCACAACGCATACGCGTGCAGCATCAGATGCGACAACGTGCTGCCAGGAATGTGATCCAGCACGATGACGATCAGCACGACGCCGCGGAAAAAGTCCACTTCGATCGAGCGCCCTCGGAGGGGACTTCCATCGGGGCGGACGCGACGGGTTTCCATTCAGGTTCTCGCAGGATAGACGCACGCATGCCGCGCGTCGTTTTTCGTAGGAACACCATGGACAATAAAACGTTCCCAGCGAGTCTGCGCGGTCCATCGGCGCGCGCTGACAACCCGCCTCTAATTTCAGATCACGTGGTGGCGATTTGAAATTCGGCTGTCGGCATGCGGTAATGCTGAGTCGTCACGTTTTCGGTTCGCGGCAAGATTTGCGGCTTTCATTCGCCGGGCGCGCGGGCGATCGGTAACGAGCGCGGAAAATAAATCGCCGAGTGTGCTGCGCGATTTTTTTCGCTTTTTTTCATCGTAGGATGGTTTCCTGCACGCCCGTCGGACCTCGTGCGTTTCGCGCGACACCACCTTTCGACGGCGGCCGCTCATGTGGACCGGACACGCGGCCAGCCGATCCGCGATCGGCCGGCACGCCGGGCGTCATTGCGACGCCATCTATTCGCCGCGGCCGACCTGATCGTCGGCAATGCGTGCCGGTCCTTCCATTACCGCCCAGAACGGCTGCGCTGCGCGCGCCACCTTCGCACTGGAAGACGACCACATGAACAACAGAATTGCCGGCTTCGACGGATTGCGCGCGATCGCAGTCCTGATGGTATTTTTTCAGCACCGCCTGTTTGGCGACATCGGCGAGATCGGCCATCTCGGCGTATGGATCTTCTTCGCGCTGAGCGGGTTTCTGATCATCGGCATTCTTTCCGCGCAACGCACGCGCATTGAAACCGGCGCCAGTCGATTCGGCGCTGAATTGAAGCGCTTTCTGTTTCGCCGGACTTTGCGCATCTTTCCGATTTACTACCTGATGCTGGTGGTGCTGTGCGTACTGATGGCGTTCGGCATGGCGAGTCCCGAACTGGCGAGCGGCATGCCGTTTCATTTCGCCTATCTGTCGAACATCTGGATCGGCTCCGTGCTGCACTATTGGCCGGGGCGGTATTCGCATTTGTGGAGCCTCGCGATCGAGGAACAGTTTTACCTCGTGTTCGCGCCGCTCCTGTTGTTGCTTGCCGCGCGTCGGCATCGCGCGGTGTGCCTCGCGATCGTCGCCGTCGGGCTCGTTTCGCTGCTGGCGATGCGCGCGGCGCACTGGCAGGACATCACCATCTACACGCACCCGCTGACCAACTTCTGGTTGCTGGCCTTGGGCGGTATCGGCAGCTTGATGATTGCGGGGAAAGAGAGCCGCCTGCGAGCGTGGCTCGGGCACGGCGCAACGCTCTTCGTGCTGAGCCTCGGGCTCGTGGGTTTTTGCGCGACTGAGCCGGTCTGGAGCGAAGTGGACAGTGCGCTGCTGTTCACCGTGGTCAGCGCCTCGTACGGCGCGTGCATCGCGGCGCTGGTGTGTTCGATTGCCTGCTGCCGCAACGCCGTCGTGATGGGCCTGCTCGAAACGGGCTGGCTGGTGAGCTTCGGGCGAATCAGCTACGGCTTTTACCTCTACCACAACCTGATCCCCGACCTGAGCCGCAACCATCACGCCGCAGCGCTCTTCGGCGGCACGGTGCCCGTGTGGGCGCACGTCGCGGGGATCGCTGGATCGTTTGCGATTTCGCTCGCGATGGCGATGCTGTCCTGGCGGCTGATCGAAGAGCCGATCCTGCGCCTGAAGACGAGGCGTGCACCGGCGACCGACGCGCGGCCCGCTTCGGCCTGCACGCCGGCCACGTTGCCGTCGCGTCGCGAGCGAGTGGAGCATTCGTCGAGGAATGAGAGCACCGCGTCGGACGCGGTCTAGGGCCAACGTCCAGGGCCAACGCGACTTACGTTTCGCTTGCGTGCGGCGCAAGTGCGGGCACGGTATCATGCGGCCTCACTTAGCCGGCTGCTTCTGATCTTGCGTGACACGCGGGCGCCGAACTGGCCGGACCGTAACAACAAGCCACCGTCAGCGCGCTGTCCGTCGATCCGATCCGCGCGGCCGCCTCGCGGTGTCCAGCGCGCGATGTCCAACCATGTCTCATTTCACATTCGCCCACGGCGTTCTTGGCGC
Organism: Paraburkholderia sp. FT54; assembly: GCF_031585635.1. NCBI lineage: Bacteria > Pseudomonadati > Pseudomonadota > Betaproteobacteria > Burkholderiales > Burkholderiaceae > Paraburkholderia > Paraburkholderia sp. FT54. Next base: position 2,226,332 of record NZ_CP134196.1, read on the forward strand.
CGGCCTGCAAGCGCTGAACCTGTACGCGTTGCTCGGCATCGTTGCCGCGCTCCTGCTGGGCGGGATGGTCAAGGGCGTAGTCAGCATCGGCGTGCCGCTCGTGGCGATGCCGATCCTGAGCCACTTCCTGCCGATCAAGGAAGCGGTTCTTCTGTTGTCGATGCCGATCATCCTCGGCAATATCCCGCAGGCACTCGAAGGCGGCGAACTCTTACCGACCGTCCGGCGCATCGCCGCGCCGCTGATGGGCACGGTGATCGGCAACATCGTCGGCGTGACGGTGTTGATTTCGCTGGCGCCGCATCGCGCGCAAGCGGCTGCCGGCGCGTTGCTGATGATCGCGGCATTGCTGTTGCTGGCTTCGCCGCGGCTGACGCTGTCGCCGACGTGGGCAAAGCCGGCGGGGTTCGTGTTGGGATTCGGCGCGGCGCTCATGGAGAGCATTGCGTCGGTGCCGGGCCCTTTGCTCGCGATGTATCTCATCGCAACAGGCGCGACGGGCAAAGCGTTCACGAAGCAGATCGCGATCATTCTGGTGGTTTCGATCATCACGCTCGTCGCGACATTCGGCGGTGGAGCACATGCCAGTTGGACCGACCTGGCCATCTCGGCCTGCGCGAGCGTGCCGGTGATCGGGGGGATGCTGCTGGTGCGGCCCTTGCGCGACCGCTTGCCGCCCGCAGCGTTCCGCATCCTTGTGCTGGTGTTCGTGGTGGCGGCCGCGGCACAGATGATCTGGAAATCCGGGGTTTTATAAGGTTCGTGCGATTTGCGCCGGCGCGAAACGGGCCGTGGTACGCGCATTGCTGCTCAAATGGTGTCACTCTAATCAACCGGAGAGCCCGTCGTGGCAGCCATGGCCAATTCACCGAATGAGCAGGAGCAAGAGCACGAGCCCGAGCGTCAGCCCGAAGAAGACCCCGGCGGCCCGCCTACCAAGGTGTCCAAGCCAATCGGCGATGCAATTCCCACGCCGGTCGAACCGGGTCTCGATCAGCCGCTGCCGAAAAAAGGCGAGACGCCTCCACCCGCTGACGACGCCGACGGCGAAACGTTGGGCGACACCGAAACGCCTCCGGGCGTTCCGGAGCCCGGCCCATCGGATTTCGCGTAACTAGCGCGTAACCAGCACCGCGCAAAAAAAAGCGGCGCCATGAACTGGCGCCGCCCGTCGATTGCCATCAGGCAGTCAGTCGATCCGGATCACGCCGCTTCTGGCTCATGCACGATCTTCAGCGTGCTCTTGTGCTCGCGGATCAACCGGTACACGGTCTCCCCGGGGACGGTTTCCTGTTCGAGCAGTTCGTCCGCAATGGCGCGCAGCACCGGCTCGTACGCATGCAGCAGTCCGTAGCACAGTTCGTTCAACTCCTTGAGCAGCACGTTCGCGTGCTCGATGGCGCTCTTCATTTGCAGACCCGCGTACTGCGACGGCAGTGCGGCGAGGCTGAACAGATTGCCGTCGCTGTTGAAGCCGAATTTCGACACCATGTCGAGGCTGATGCGTGACGCTTCCTGCAAGTCAGACGCAGCGCCGCTCGATGCTTCGGAAAACGTGAGAATTTCAGCGTTGCGGCCGCCGAGCAAAACCTGGATTTCGTTGCGAATCTCCGTCTCGCGATACAGGTGCTTGTCCTGCGCTTTCGTGATGAGCGCGACACCCAGCGCACCGCCGCGCGGCAGGATCGTCACCTCTTCCAGCACGCCCGTGCCCAGCAGCGCGGCGACGAGACCATGTCCCGCTTCGTGCACTGCTATACGCGTGCGTTCGTCCTCGCTCAGCGCGCGCTCGGCGCCGCTCACGTCGCCGATGCGCGCAATCTTGATCGCTTCCATGAAATGCTTCGAGGTGATTTCGGTGTCGCCGGATTTGCGCGCGACGAGCCCCGCCTGATTCACCACCATTGCTACCGTTGCCGGCGACAGACCCGTGGTCAGGCGCGCCAACTGGTCGTAGTCGATATCCGCGGATTTCGACTTCAGCTTCTCCGCGTAGAAACGGAAAATCTTCGCGCGGTCTTCGCGATCGGGCAAACGGACCTGCACGGTGCGGTCGAAGCGGCCTGGCCGGCGCAACGCTTCATCCAGATTGTCGGGATGATTGGTCGCCGCGACGATGATGACGCCTTCGTTCGAAGCGAAGCCATCCATTTCCGCCAGCAGTTGATTGATGATGCGGTTGCTCTCGGCTTCGACCGGGCCGCTGCCCGTATCCGTGCGCTTGGCGAGACCGTCGGCTTCGTCGATGAAAATCACCGTGGGCGCATTCTTGCGCGCCAGTTCGAACAGATGTTTGACTTTCTGGATGCCGACGCCGTAGTACTTCGCGCTGAAATAGCTGCCCGTGATCGAGATGAAGTTCGCGCCGCACTCGCCGGCCAGCGCCTGGGCAAGGCGCGTCTTGCCGACGCCCGGTCCGCCCACCATCAGAATGCCGCACGGCGCGCGCACGCCCATCGACGTGAATTGCTTCGGGTCGGAGAGGTAACCGCGAATGTCCGCGAGCGCCGCCTTTGCTTCACCCGCGCCGATCACGTCGTCGAAGCGCAGTGCGGGCGCCTTGGCAAGCAGCGTGGCGCCGCCGCGCATTTCGCGCCGCATGAACCACACCATGCCGCCGACCAGCAACAGCGGCAGCAGCAGGCTGATTGCGTCGCGCACCTGGTCGAACACTTGCACCCAGCGGGAGCCGCCGGTTTGAATATCCGCGTCGGGAAGCCAGACGAGTTGATAGGCGGAGGCCTCATCGGCCTTCGGTTCGCCGAGCAGCAGCGCATGCGAGAACGTCGCGTTGTGGTCGGTGACGAAGTATTTCGTACCGTCGCGCTTCGAGATCAGAATCGCGTTGGGGCTCACGCCGATTGCGGCAACGTTGGCGTCGTGAATATCGCGCAACATTTGCGAGGCATCTTTCTCTTCGTGCATCCATGCCGAGGAATCGTGGCGCATCTGGCTCGCGACGCCGGTCAGCGCCGGCGCGACCTGCGCCACGCGCTGCTGGTAATGCCACACGCCGAATGCGAGCAACACTGCGATAAGCGCCGCCGCCACCGACATGGCGATCTTGCGTGTGCGTCTTTTACCAAGCGAGTTGTTTCCCGGCTTCATAAGTCACTTCCAAAAACGGGCTCAAAGCGAGCCCTGATACTTGTCAAAGTTCAGATGGGCAGAGGTTGGCGGAGGGGAATCGACTGATGCGACACCATGCACGACCGGAAGAAAGGACACCCAACCATGCGTCCCTTTTTGCGACGTGCACAAGGCCAGTATGCCGTGCCGCCGCTTCTTCCAAATCGCAGAAAAAGCCTAGTTCTACCGTCTATCCGGCGTTTTCGAGCCGCCGGATTTGGGGAGCGAGCGCTGTGTGTATTGCGGGTAACAGACTGCTCTGGCGCACAGTTTATCAGCGCTAAATTCATTGCGTATTGTGGCTGGCTACTATTAACCGCTCCCTATTTAAAAACGGTCAGTATTACGGCAAAAACCGCTTTTTAAACGTCCGCGTGACGTCTGACGAAAATGCCGTACCGTCCGGCAGTGCGGGCGTCTCGTTTCGTCAGGGGATGTTCGCGAGGAAATCGCCGGCGCTGATCCGGCCATGGCTGCCGGCGGCGAAACTCATCGACCGGCTCATGAGCGAGGCGGTGGGCGCAACGGCGCGGGTTCGCGCCGCAGGTGTTCATTGACACTCAAACGTTAGGGATGTGCGACGGGCCTCTTCGGGCCCGTTCGCACCATCGCCACCTGCTCTCAGGTTCTGCTGCTTTTATTAACGATGCCGGCATGCATCGATCTGGTTCTCCTCGACTAAAATCCGTTCCTCGCGTTCCTGTGCTTCGACGGAATCAGGCAGCCGTGCGCGGCTTCAACGCCATCTGCGCCATCTGCGCTTCGCTCGCGAGTCTTCCGAGAAGTTTCGTCAGGCGTTGCCGCTGACTGGCAATCAGCTCGTGGGTCTCTTCCAGCGCGCGGACGCGTTTTTCCCAATACTCGTGGTCGAGCGGATACAGCCCGCTGGACGCGTCCCCACGCGCCAGGTACTCCATCACGTTCTCGAGATGTTGCAACTGGCTGTCTACCAGACTGGCCGGATGTCGAGCGCCACGTTGCCCGGTCGGTTGCCTGTTCGTGCCGCTCATCTTTGATACCCCGTGAATTGCCCGCTGACAAAGCGTGAACCTTGCAGCCATGCAGCGCACGAAACGGATCGGCGCTGTTTCTGCGCGCAGTTGCGATTCCAATAGAGGGCGAAAGTCGACTGCATGGCGCGCCGTCAGGGAAACGATCTGCATCTGATCACGCAACATTAATGCAGCTTTTTTGTCGGGCTTGACCGTACGTCTCAAATTTGGACGCCGGCGCGCGAAATCCGGTCCGGCCAGCGCCATCGATGCCCTGCAGACGGGCGCGCAATTGCTGGTGGCCGCGTTTCGCAAGGAGGCGCGCCTGAGCGGCGCGGGCCGCGCCGCGCTGCAAGCCGCGGTGATGGTCGGGTACGCCGCTATATCGAGGCCAACCCGCACCAGCGCGACCTGACGCCGACCAGTGTGGTTCAGAAGCTCCCGCGGACGGCGGTTGCGGATATAAGCGCAGAGACCGCGATGAGCGTCAGCGCGGCCGCGCCCATCGGATCCCACGCCGGGACCATCGGAGCGCCCGTCCGGTTGATGAGCCACGCCATCAGAAACGGCGAAAATCCACCGAACAGGACCACGTCAAAGCTGTAAATCGAACTTACTCGCTCCAGCAAGCGGATCAAAGCTCAGGCCGCCCGCGGCCGTCCCTTGCGCTTCGGTTCGACCGGCTGCACCACGGCCGCTACCGGCGCCACGCGCAGACTGCGTTTGAAATACGGCGAACTCATGGTGGCCGCGCCCATATCCGACGCGGCTTCGAGCAAAGCCGGCGCCAACTCTTTCAGGCGCGCTTCCGGCAAACGGCTGGTCGGACCCGCGAGACTGACGATCCCCACCACCAGCCCAGTCAACGGATGACGGATCGGCGCCGCCATCGAGGTCATGCCGGCCTCGTAGGTTTCGCTCGCGACGCCGTAGCCGCGCTTGCGCGCGCCCGCCAGGTCCTGGAGAAACTGCTGGATCGTTTTCGGCGCCTTGGGGCCGCGCGGCCCTGCCTTGCCGATGCCGCCCTGGCGCGACACGAGTTCGAGCGCTTCCTCGTCGCTCATGGTGGCGAGCCACGCCTGGCCGCTGGCGGTGCAGTGCAGCGGCGGCTGGCTGCCCATGTCCGGGTCGTAGCGCAAGCCGGATTTGGCGCCCTGCGCCTTGCCGACGAAGGTGATGTGATCGTCCTCCACCACCCCCAGCCGCGCCAGCTCGCCCGAGGCCGCCGCCAGGCGGTCGAGCACCGGCTGCGAAATATCCAGCACGCCGCCGGTGGACAACCACATCAGCGCGAGCGACACCAGTTTGAGCGCCAGCACGTATTCGCCGTGCTCGTCCTGCCGCACATAGCCTTCTTCGCTCAACTCGGCCAGCAGGCGATGCGTGCCGCTGCGCGGAATGTTCAGCGTATCGGCGATGGCGGCCAACTGCATGCTGCCGCCCTGCTTCGCCAGCAGTTCGATGATGGCCAGCGCCCGCTCCAGATTCCCCGCCATGTTGCACTCTCAATTCGATTTCGATACCGAATGAGAACACGATTCCATATCGGAACTCAAGGGCGCCTTCGTCTGGCGCCAATGAAATTCCGCTGATCTCAGTGTCCGATGCCCGCACTGACCTGCAGCACCGGCCCGCGGTGACGCGCGCCCTTGAGCAGCACCGCCGCCGCGCCCACCGCGGCAGGCAAGGCGAGCGAGGTGAACACCTGACCGAAGCCCCAGTTCGCGTGCAGCATGCCGGCGCCCAACATCGCCCCCGCAATCCCGCCGAAGCGGCCGATGCCGAGCATCCAGCTCGTGCCGGTGGCGCGCATGCGGGTCGGATAGGAACCCGCCGCCAACGCGCAGAATCCCGTGTTGGAGCCATTCATGCAGTAGCCCATGCCGAACGCCAGCACGCTGATCGCGGTGATGCCGTGGCCGGGCAAGCCCATATACCAGGCCAGCACGCCGCCCATGAACACCGTTGCGCCGAGCGCGCGATGCGGATTGAAGCGGTCCATCTGCCAGCCGATCGCGAGCGAGCCGATGGTGCCGCCCGCCTGAAACAGCGCGCCGACCACCGCCGCTTCGGCGAGCGTGAAGCCCGCGCCGCGAATCAGCGTCGGCAGCCAGCTGCCGAGCAGATACACGGTCAGCAAGCCGGCGAAGTAGCAGATCCACAGCATCACCGTGCCGAATGCGTAGTCGCGCGACAGGATCAAACGGATCGGGCTGCGTTCGCGCTGTGGCGTGTCATGCGCGACGAAGCGCGTGGTCTGATCGGCGCTGCCTGGTTCGAGGCGGTTCATCACCGACACGAGCCGCGCGCGGCGCGTTTCCTTGAGCGCGAGAAAGCGCGCGGATTCGGGCAGCCATTTGATCATCAGCGGCACGTACAAGATCGGCAGGACGCCGCCGAGGATCAGCACCGAATGCCAGCCGTGCGACGCGATCAGCCATGCGCTCACGAATCCGCCGCCGGCCGCGCCGAGCGTGAAGCCGCAGAACACGGTCGTCACCATCAGCGCACGGCAGCGTTGCGGCGCGTATTCGGCCATCAGCGTGGCGGCGTTGGGCATGGATGCGCCGAGACCGAGACCTGTGAGAAAGCGCAGCACCGTGAGTTCGCCGATGTTGCTCGCGAAGGCCGAGCCCAGACTCCAGACCCCGAAGAAGAGAACCGCACTCGTCATCACCGTCTTGCGGCCGAAGCGGTCCGCGAGCGGTCCCGCGCCCAGCGCGCCGAACGCGAGACCGAGCAGGCCGCCGCTCATCACGGGGCCGAGCGCATCGCGCGGAATCGCCCACGCACTCGATAATGCCGGTGCGATGAAACCGACCATCACGGTGTCGAGTCCGTCGAGCGTGACGATGAACATGCACATCAGCAACACGAGAATCTGAAAGCGCCCGACGGGTTGGTCGTCGAGCAACTGCTGCACGTCGATGACGCGCGAAGCGGACGCGGGTTTCCGCGGCGCCTTGAGTAAAGGTTCCATCAGGTGTCTCCAGACCGTTGTTATCGTTATTGCTATCGATTGAGGTTGCCGGTCTCATGCCGCGCGGCATCTTTGGCGTGCGCTTCGGCGGACCGGCTCGCAGGAAGATGAAACGGACTACGTCATCGCATAGGTCCGTTCGAGTACGGCGAGCGTCGCCTCGCGCAGCTTGCGGGCGCGCTCCACAGCGGGCGCGCTTTTAGCCCACTGCCGGGTCGGCACTTCGATACTGATCGGCAGATGATCCGGCAGTGCGCGCAGAATGCCGCCAAGGTCGATGCCGCCCTCGCCCGGAATCAGACGCTCGCAACGCGCCTGATACAGCAACGTGTCGAGGTCGGCGGGACGCTCGGCCGGCGCGTCGCAAAACTGCACGTAGCCGAAATACTCGCGTGGCAACGCTCGCAATGCGTCGGCCGACGAACCCGCGCGGTCGAAGTGAATCGGATCGACGATCAGGCCGGTATTGCGCCGCGCCGCCGCCTTGACAATACGCGCGCCTTGCGTGATGTCCTTCACGTCGGTCCACGGCATCGGTTCGAGCGAAGGCGACAGGCCGAGCGGCGCGGCGAGATCGCAGAGTCGCGCGAGACGTTCCGCGGTGCGTGCTTCATCGGGATCGTTACCTGCAACCAGCACGTAACGCGCGCCGAGTTCGGCGGCGGTATCGAGCATCGGCTTGAATGCGGCCACATCGGTGTCGGGCTTGAGACGCAGAATCTCGACGTCGAGCACCTTGACGCCGGTGTCGCGCAGACATGCGAGCGTCTCGCGCTTCAACTGCGTCGGGCCAATGATGTCGTGGCGTGCTTCGTGATCGGTGGCGGGCAACAGGCGCAGCCCGACGAAGCCGTAGCCCGCCTGCGCCGCGCATTCCACCATTCGCGGCGGGCTCAGTTCTAGCACGGTCAACGCCGACAACGAGAGCGCCCGTGAGTTGTGCTGGGTCATGTCGTTTCCTGAGTTCGATTTCATCTCTTCGGGTTCGCGCTCAGCGCAACGGCGAGAACGGCGCCGGCACGCAGATCGTCGACTCCATCGTGGTCAGATGCGCGGGCCCGCCCTTGGGCGGCCAGATGCCGTCCTTCACCGCTTCGGCGCGAATCCGCGAACGCTCGTCGACGCTCGCATACGGCCAGATGTTGAGAAAACGCGGCACGTTGCCGTCGAGCGAATACATTGCGCCCACGAGCGGCGAACGCTGCGTCCGCTCGGGCACCGCTTTCTCCCACGCGTCAATGGTCTGCTGCAGGCTCGCGAGTCTGGTGCCGTACACGCGCATCTCGTAGATGCCGCCGTAGACGGCCGGTTCGATCGGCGGCAGAAACGGGAACAGCGAATAGCTGTCGATCTTCACGTCCGTGACGAATTCGCCGCAGCCGAATGGGTTGCCTTCGAGCAGCATGCGCCTGCGCTCCGTGATCAACGCGGCTTCCGAATCGAAGCCGCGCAGCACTATCACCTGTCCAAGCGCGCCGATATCGGAATACCAGCAGCCGAGCAGCTTCGAGCCCGGCTGATCGCCGCTCGCCCGGATGCTTTCGAAGACCTGCGCGTTCGCGCCGATCTTCACCGTGAGTGTCACTACGTCGTAGAGCGTCATCACATGTGTCCTTGTGTTTGAATGGTGGTGTGCGTGGCCGGCGCCGCTGGTAAGTCTTGCGCGCTGTGAACTGCCTGAGCCGCCTGAACTGCTCGAGCTTCGCCGGCGATGGAGAGGCCCGCGAGATAACCGAACGTCATCGCCGGGCCGAGCGTGATGCCGCCGCTCGGATAACAGCCGCCCATCATGCTGGCGCTATCGTTGCCGACCGCGTAAAGGCCAGGCACGGCGTGCCCCGCGTTATCGAGTACGCGAGCGGTGGCATCGGTGGCGAGGCCCGCGAACGTGCCGAGGCTGCCGGGCAGCAGCTTGACCGCATAGAACGGCCCGTCTTCGAGCGGCGCGAGGCACGGACTCGGCGTGTGTCCCGCGTCGCCCTGCACGCGGTTGTACGGCGTCGAGCCCTTGTGGAATTGCGGGTCGAAGCCCTCCTTTGCGTAGCTGTTGCAGGCCGCCACGGTACTCTCCAGTCCTTCTCGATCGATGCCGCATTGCGCGGCGAGTTCGGCAAGACTGTTCGCGCGTTTCAGATAGCCCGAGCGGCGATACGGCGCGGTGGGAAACGGAAACGGCTTCGAAAAGCCCAGTCCGTAGCGGCGCTGGAAACGATGGTCGCAAACCAGCCACGCGCAGACTTCCTCACCGGCAGGCGTGGTGCCGATCAGCGCGCTGACGAAGTCGTGATATGACGAGGCTTCGTTGACAAAGCGCCGGCCCGCGCGCGTCACCGCGATCACGCCCGGCTTCGCGCGCTCGATCAGATGCGGAAACGCGACGTCCGCGCGCCCCTTGCCTTGCGGCACGAGCGAGACCGGCGCCCAGGCGGCGGGCGTTTCGAGCGACGCATCGAAGTGCCCGCCGATCGACTCGCCGAGACGAATGCCGTCGCCGGTATTGGTGAGCGGCGCGGCCGACCAGTGCTCGCGCCCCGACGGCGTATAAGCAAAAGTTTGCGCACGACGCTCGAGGTCGTGCGGATAACCGCCGCAGGCCAGCACCACGCCACGCGCGGCACGCACCTCGTGTGGCACGCCGTCGAGTTCGACACGCGCGCCCACCACGCGCCCCGCTTCACGCAGCAACGCGACCGCCTTTGCGTTCGTGCGCAGATCGACGTCGAGATCGGCCGCCGATTTGAGCAGTCGCGCGACCAGCGCGTTGCCATTCACAAGATGCATGGAGCGGCCATAGCGCAGCTTGTGGCCCACGAACACCGCGAGCCTGCGCAGCACGTGCCTTGTGGAGCGCAGCGAGCGCGTGGCGTTGAAGAAATGCGCGAGGTCCTGCCCTGAACCGATCGCCATGCCTTTGAGCGTCACCACGCCGAGCGGCTCGCGCAGCCGCTCGATCAGCGGTCCGAGTTCGCGGCCGTCGAACGGCATTGCGCACACCGAGCGGCCGCCGGTCGCGGCGCCGGGCGTGGTATGAAAATCGGGAATGCGGTTGCCGTCGACAAAACGCACCGACGTATGGCGTTCGAAGAACTCGATCATCTCGGGACCATAGTCGAGCAACGCGTCGACCTTGTCCGCGTCGAAGTGCGCGCCGAGTTCGTTGCGCAGATACGTGCGCGATGATTCGGGATCCTCGACAATTCCCGCGCGCGTTGCGAGCGGGTTGCCAGGAATCCACATCCAGCCGCCCGACCATGCGGTCGTGCCGCCGAACACCGCGGCTTTTTCCGCCACCATCACGCGCAGTCCGCGCGTCGCGGCGGTCACCGCGGTGGAAAGGCCGGCCGCGCCGGAACCCAGTACCAGTACGTCACATTCGAGGATCGGATCGCGCTTCATTGCCAGTTCGCTTGGTCGGTTAAAAGAGATTGATTTCAATCTCTTTTGTTGAATACTATTCCATTCTACAATTTCATTCAAACCAGGCTCGGCCCTGGTTCGTCAGAGGATTTTTTCCTTGGCCCGCTGCGAGCTGGCGCCAGCAGAGCCGAGCGGCGCAGACGAAAGCCTTGAAGCCGAAGCGGCTTTGGCGCGCGCAGCCGCGTCGCGGCCGGCGAGATAGGCAAACGCGAGCCCGGGTCCCAACGTAATGCCCGGACCAGGATACACACCGCCCATCACCGATTGCATGTCGTTGCCGCACGCGTACAGACCGCCGACAGGTTGATCGTCGCGCCCCAGCACGCGGGCCTGATGATCGCTGACGAGGCCGGTCGCCGCGCCGATGTCGCCGGGATAGAGCCGCACCGCGTAGAACGGCGCGCGGCCGATCGGCCCGAGGCAGGGATTCGGTCCCGGCCAGTTCGCGTCGCCGTTGGCGCGCTGATAGTCGGTCGTGCCGCGCTGAAAATCCGCATCCACGCCGGTCTGCGCGTATTCGTTGATGCGCGCGACGCTATCGGCCAGTCCGCGCGGATCGATGTCCAGCTTGCGCGCGAGTTCGTCGAGCGTAGCGGCGCGTGTCAGATAGCCGTCGGCGAGAAATGGATCGAGGCCTTTGCCACCCGGACGCACCATGCCGAGACCATATTTGCGCAAGCCTTCGGCATCCGTGACGAGATACGCAGGCACGCACGGCGACTGGCGATGCGCCTCCTGCATCGCGATACCGAACAGGTGATACGAGGTGTTTTCGTTGAGGAAACGCTTGCCTGCCTGATTGACGACCACCATGCCGGGCTTGCCGCGATCCATCATGAAGTGAGGGAACACCGCGGTCGTGCCGTCCTTGCGTTTGCGCACGGAGACCGGCGCCCAGAACGCGTTGCTCAACGCGCCTTCGCCATAACGTGCGCCGACGGCGAGCGCCAGATCGTGCGCGCTGCCGGTGTGTCCCGGCGCGCCGGGACACCAGCCCGGATCGACGCCCGGCAGCATCGCGCCGCGTCGTTGCGGATGCCGGTTGAAACCGCCGCTTGCGAGAATCACGCCACCTGTCACCGCGATTTGACGTCGCTGGCCGTTCTGGGTCAGCGTGATACCGTCGACATTGCCGTTCGCCCCGGTGCGCAGCGCTTCGAGTTTCGTGCTCACCAGCACAGTGACGTTGCGAGCCAGCAGCGAATAAAGCAGACGGCCGATCAGCGCGTTGCCCATCACGAGACGCGTGCCGCGCGGCCAACTCATGCGATCGCGGACGTGTCGCGCAAGCAGCTTCGCGGCATGGCGCAGGGCCTTGAGCGACTTCGTCATGCCGAGCAAATGAGCGACGTCGTCGCGATCCACCATCATGCCGCCAAGTACCGTGAACTCCGGAATTGGCGGACGGATCAGCGCGAAATGCTTTTCGAGCTTGCGGCCGTCGAAAGCGAGAGGCTCCAGCGCGCGGCCGCGCAAAGTCGAGCCTTCGAGCTCGGACAGATAGTCCGGATGAAACGGGCGCGCCCGATACTTCACGTCCGAATTGGCCTCGATGTGCGCGACGGCCTGCGGTCCGGCTGCCAGAAACGCGCGACGCAGCGCCTCGCTGCTGCGCTCGCCGACCGCACGACGCAGAAACGCTTCGGCGTTCGCGCTGCTGTCGTCCGGATTGACCGACGGGCCGTGCATCGAATCGGGAATCCACGTGGTGCCCGCCGAATACGCTGTGGTGCCGCCCACGTATTCGGTGCTTTCCACCAGCAACACGCGCGCGCCTTCGATCGCGGCGAACAGCGCCGCCGACATCCCTGCCCCGCCCGCGCCGATCACCGCGACGTCGAACGTTTCGTTCTCCTGCAACCCGCTGAGTGTCTCCACCATGTCCTGCTCCTCTGCTCCTCGTCTTGGCCCGCGACGGAGAGTTCGTCGCAGTTCGTCAACATCTGTAGAATTTGCTTTGATTTCGGAATACTATTCCACAAATGCAAAAATGCAAAATATTTCTGCACTCACGGAGAAAAGACGATGCGCGTATTGGTGACGGGAGGAAGCGGTTTTCTGGGGGCGTGGATCATGCGGCGTCTGCTTGGCAAAGGCATCGGCGTGCGGGCGTTCGATCTGCGCGCCGATGCGCGTCTGCTGCAAGCGCTCGCGCCCGAGCAGGCCGCGGCGGCGCAATGGGCGAGCGGCGACATAGCGAATGCAGCCGATGTGTCGCGCGCACTGCACGGTTGCGACGCGGTGATTCATCTCGCGGGCGTGCTCACGCCAGCCTGCGCGCTCGATCCGGTGCGCGGCGCGCAGATCAATCTGATCGGCACGCTCAACGTTTTCGAAGCCGCGCGCGCCGCCGGTATGACGAGCGTGCTGTACGCCAGCAGCGCGGGCGTATTCGGGCCGGCTGACGGCGCCGTGCCTTTTCCGCAGACCTTTTACGGCGCGTTCAAGCTCGCCTGCGAAGGTGCGGCTCGCGCGTACTGGCACGAACATGGCATTGCCAGCGTCGGCTTCCGGCCGCTCGTCGTGTATGGCGCCGGGCGCGAGACCGGTTCGAGCGCCGGGCCAAGCCTCGCTTGCCGCGCCGCGGCGCGCGGCGAACCGTACACGATTCCGTTCACCGGTTCGACCGGTCTCGTTTTCGCGGACGATGTCGCCGCCGCATATGAAGCCGCCCTCATGCAAGCGCCGCGCGGCGCACATGTGTTCACCCTGGCAGGCGACATCGTTTCGGTGGATCAGGTCATCGAGCGTATCGGCGCGATTGTCCCGGGCGCACGTATCGACACGGCCGGCGCGCCATTACCGATTGCGACGATGTTCCCCGTTGATCCAACTCTTGAGGAGTTGCTGCCCGATCTGCCGCATACCTCGCTTACCGAAGGACTACGTCAGACCGTGGATTTCTATCGGCAACCTGCCTCCCCGGCGGTTCAAAAGAAATAATTTTATTGTTGAACACTATTCCATAAAGACTTAGAGTTCACACGTTCAAGCAAGATCACCCGGCATCGCGCAAGATGAACACCGGGCAACACTCTGGAGACATGCAACATGACGCAACCCGACGCCTCTTCTTTTTCCGCCTCGCTGGATGAAGGCCTCAGCGGCGCCACGCGAGTGATTTTCATCGTCGGCGATCCGATTGCGCAGGTACGCTCGCCGTCCGGCGTGACCGCCGCTTTGCGCGCGGCCGGACGCGATGCGCTGGTGGTCCCCGCGCACGTCGCGCCCGCCGATCTGCCCGCGTTTTTTGCGGGCGTGACACCTATGCGCAACGTCGACGGCGTGATCATTACCGTGCCGCACAAGTTCAGCGCCGCGCAGTATTGCGCCTCGCTCACCGAACAGGCGAGCTTTCTCGGCGCGGTCAACACGTTGCGCCGCGCGGCGGACGGCAATTGGCATGGCGGCATGTTCGACGGCACCGGCTTCGTCGCGGCGCTCGTCGACGCCGGTTGCGAACTGCGCGGCAAACGCGCGCTGCTGGTGGGCGCGGGTGGTGCGGGTTCGGCGATTGGACACGCGCTGGTTCAAGGGGGCGCAGCGTCGCTCGACGTGCGTGATAACGATGCCGAGCGCGCGGCGTCGCTGATCGTCCGGTTGAATGCGCTCGGGCAGGGTCAAGTACACAGTGTGGCCGCTTCCGTGGACGTCAATGCATACGACGTGGTCGTCAATGCATCGCCGCTCGGCATGCGCGCGAACGACCCGCTACCTGTCGACGTTTCGCGTTTGCCGGCCACGACATTCGTCGGCGATGTGGTGACCAAGCCGCCGCTGACGCCGTTGATCGAAGCCGCCCGCGCGCGCGGATGCCCGACGGTGACAGGCACGCAGATGTTCGACCGTGTGTGCGACCGCATGGTGGCGTTTTTGCTGGCAGCGGATCGGTGAATGGTCTTCGGACGCGACAGCGACCACGGCTTGCGCTGCTACACTGGCGCCACGCCAACCTGTAGAAGACACTGCGCCGCGCGACTCGACGCGGCGGGTCTTCTCGTGAATCACGCTCCAACCCATGCTTCGATTCGAAAACCTCAGCAAGCGCTACGACGAACGCCTCATCTTCCAGGGATTGCATTACGAAACGGCATCAGGATGCGTCGCGTTAAACGATGAATCCGGCAGCGGCAAGTCGACGTTGCTCGGCATCCTCGCGGGCACGATCGAGCCCGATACCGGCGAGGTGTGGCTCGGCGGCCATTCGCTGCGCGGCGCACCGCTCGCCGCGCAATCCGTGCTCACCTACGTGCCCGAAGACTGCATGCCCTATCCGGATCAGACCGGTCGCGAGTATCTGAACAATGTGGCATCGGCGAGAAAGACCGCAGTGACCGGCACCACGCTGGACCTCGCGGACCGTTTCGGCCTCACGCCGCATCTCGACAAACGTTTCGAACAGATGTCGTTCGGCACGCGCAAGAAGTTTTTCCTGACGGCAGCCGTGCTCGGCGAGACCCAGGTCCTGATCGCGGACGAACCGGTCGGCGGACTCGATGCCGCCGCGCGCGCCGTGCTGGTCGATCTGTTCAAGACACTGGCACAAACACGCACGGTGTTTTTCTCGAGCTACGACGAGGTATTCACAGAGGCGTGCGAGGCGCGCAGCGTCAATTTCGCCGACTTGGGAAGGTACGGCTAAAACGCACCTGCCACGCTCCTGCGCGCGACTGGCGTATCGCGCCGCAAACAGCGCGGGCGAAACCGGCAACCCGGATTTCGCTCGCGCCTGCGAACCGCTTAAACCGCCACGCAAATCTTCCCGAAGTGAGCACCGGATTCCTCGTGCGCGAACGCCTCGCCGAGCTTCTCCAGATCGAACGTGCTGTCGATCACCGGCTTGATGCCGGTCACTTCAAGCGCCCGGATCATATCGAGCTGATCCTGCCGGCTGCCGACGATCAAGCCTTGCAAGCGCTGCTGCCTCGCCATCAGCGCCGCGGTGGGCACCGGTCCTGCCCGGCCGGTCAACACGCCGATCAGCGCGATATGACCGCCGATCCGGCACGCGGTGATCGACTGCGGCAAAGTCCCCGGACCGCCCACTTCGATCACATGATCGACACCTCGGCCGCCGGTCAGCGAGCGGACCTGCTTGCCCCATTCCGGATTCTCGCGATAGTTGATCGTATGGTCGGCGCCCAACTCGCGAAGCCTGGCGAGCTTCGCATCCGACGAAGACGTGGCGATCACCGACGCGCCCATCGCTTTGGCCATCTGCAACGCAAAGATCGACACGCCGCCGGTGCCGAGCACTAGCACCGTTTCGCCGGCCTTCAACTGGCCGTCCACGACGAGCGCGCGCCATGCGGTCAGCCCGGCTGTGGTCAAGGTTGCGGACTCGGCGTGGCCATAGCCGCGCGGCGCATGCGTGAAGTAGTGGCTCGGCAGCACGACCGCTTCGCGTGCATAGCCGTCGACGCCGTCGCCCGGTGTGGTCTTGAAATCGGCGATGGCGGGCGGGCCGTTTTCCCAGAACGGGAAGAAGCACGACACCACGTGATCGCCCGCCTTGAATTCCGAAACGCCGGCGCCCACGGCTTCGACCACGCCCGCGCCATCTGCCATCGGAATCCGTCCTGCTTCAGCCGGCAGATTGCCGCTCACCACGCCGTAGTCGTGAAAGTTCAAGGAGTTCGCGTGAATGCGCACGCGGATCTGGCCCGCCGAGGGTTGACCGGGGTCGGCGATATCGACGACCTGGAGGTTGGCCACGGTGGCGGGCGAACCGATTTTGACGGCTTTCATGCTTTCACTCCTCTGTGAGTTGCGCCGGCGCCTGACGCGTCGCGGCGAAATGCTCGCAAAAGAATACCGCATGCCTGCTCAGCGCGTCGCCGGATGCGCACACGTTGGCGCAGGCGAAACACTCGCTGAGAGTTCACTGTGAATGTGGCAAGTCCCTTCACGACGCCCGTGCAAGACACGGGGCGGTCGCGCGGGTTATGCATTCATTTGACGGTCTGAATGACTTCGAAGCCTTCGAATTCCGGATGCCCCAGATAGAGCACCCGGTTGTCGCCGCCTGCGCTGCGATGCGCGGCGCGAAAGGCGTCGGATTTCGTCCACGCCTCGAAGGACGCGTAGTCCTTCCAGATGGTATGGCTGGAATAGAGAACGTGATCGTCTTTCTGCGGACCCTTCAGCAGATGAAATTCCACGAAACCCGGCACCTCTTTCAAGTGCGTATCACGCGTGGTCCAAAGATGTTCGAAAGCGGCTTCGGATCCGGGCGTCACTTTGAAACGGTTCATGGCAATGTACATGCTGAAGGCCTCCTTGCAGTCACGATGTATCTGACGGATTGCCGGAGTCGAACGACCCGTTCCGGCAAACCCGTCAGGCGGCCTTTCATTATATGCGCGCCATTCTTCCTACCGATGTCACGACTGCAGGACGGCTCTGGCGCCCCCAACCCGTCCGCGTTCAGGCCGCTTTGTCCTGCGCCGCCTGTTCGAGCCATAACCGGCTGTCGGGAAACCAGAATGCGTCCGGCCGCGGCGGCGACACGAGCTTCACCGGCAGCGACGGATTGAATATTCTGGACCATGCCGACAGATACGACGGCGTCTTCACCAGATACCCGCAGCGGGACAACAGCAGACTGGAGACCAGCGCCTCGCGGCCGATTTCAAGCCCCGGATAGCCGCTGAAATGAACCGGCGTATTACCGTTCGCGAGCAGTTTCGCGGGCGCCACTTTGACCGGCTTGCGAAACGGCCAGGCGACGAAAAAGTCCAGAAACGCCTGCTCGTCGCTAGAAACGAAAACGTTGCTCAGGTGCGGGTTTTCGGCGAGCGTCGTTTCTACGTGGCGACAGAAATCGCCCCATGAAACGGGGATGGCTTCCAGCGACTTGTCCGTGCCTCTGAAATGCGCGCCGAGTGTCGACGTGCCGATCTCGAGCTTCCGGCAGATTGCTTCGACTTCATCGCCGATGTGACCGGCTGGCCGGTAATGTGCGGAGAAGAGCTCGCTGGCGCTCCTGAGTTGAAGCCGAGCCTCGTAGCGTTGACGAAACCCCAACTGGACCAGGTCGCGAACCGTCGACCTTCTCACCTTGTGCGTGAGCGGCGCGGTGGCCTTGCCTTTCACGGACTCAAAGAAGCACGAGAACCAGTCGATCGTTCCCGCAGGGTCTCCGTAGAGCCCGCCGCGAGCACTGATGCACGGCCTCAGACACTTCTCGTCGCAGTACATCAGAATAAACAGGACCATCTGCATCACGGAGAAAAAACCGGAGTTCTCCTGAATTTCGATGGCAAAGATGCCCCTGTTCAATCGTTGCGTGGCATGAAGCGAAATGCGACGTGGTGTGGCTACGGAATGCTTGAACCCCTCGCTGCGTCGGATTTGTTTCGCCCGATCGACTACCTTTCTCAGCATGCCCGGCTCCTAATGGAATCTAGGTATTTTTAACTTCGCACGCGTCTGTGTACCGTTAAGTTCACGACGCCCGAGCATAACATCCCAAAAGCGCGGGTCGAGTAACTTCCACTTGTCTTGGTGAGCTAGCGCACAGAGGATCGGTAAGACTTCCCTCGAGTTGCGCCGCTTGCACGACGCGAGCGAAGCCATGCAACGTCGAGTCGCAAACCTCGCAAAGTAATGGTTTATCCGGGTGCCTCGTCGCGCGAGAAAGCTATAGGCAGACAACCCGCAAGCGCTGGCTACTCTCGCTTATCTCACACTCTCCCACGTTAAATACGAGCCGCACGGCGAACCTGCCGCCGCTGAAATCAACTATCCGGCAGCTTGCTGCATGCGCACGGCGAGTTCGGCGCTGGCCTCGGCCGACTCCTTCACCTGCTCCGCATAGACCGCCGATTACCTGGCCGCAACTGCGCTGATATAGGCGCGCCGGGCATCGGCGGCGACCTCGAGCATGGCGTTTGCGGCCAGCAAACGGCCAGCCACAAAAACATGCTTGACCTTACCGCCGTGGGAAGGTCCACGCTGGAGTCATGATTTCTCATTGGAGGTAGGAAATGGAATTTGCCATACCGGATATGTCGTGCGGCGGTTGCGCTAACGCCATCACGCGTGCGGTCACGAGTCTCGACCCTGCAGCGAAGCTCGAAGTCGATGTCCCCGCTAAAATCGTCAAGCTCACGTCGACGCTGGCGCCCGAGCAACTCATCCAGGCTATCGAGGCAGCGGGTTTTCATCCGTCGCTGAGAGCCTGATAGCCTGATCGGATCGCCACCGGAAAGCAGCGCGCAACAGTCCGCCTCCGCTTCCCGGCATCAGCATCGTTCGAGACAACCTTCTCCCAACGGAAACTCACCATGAATAAACTTCGCGCCTTTCGTGCCCTTTGCCTGTTCGGCGGCTTTGCCTTTGCTGTCGCGGTCGTTCCCGTCCACGCCCAGCAACCGGCCGCCATGCCCGGCATGGCCATGTCTGGCTCCGCGGGCGCCGGTGCCGGTTCAGATGACGCGACGCAAGCGTTCAAGGCCGCCGACGACAAGATGATGCAAGACATGAGTGCAGACTACACGGGCAATGCCGACAAGGACTTTGTCGCCCACATGATTCCGCATCATCAAGGGGCGATTGAAATGGCGCAGGTCGAGTTGAAGTACGGCAAGGACCCGGAGTTGAAACGGCTGGCCAGGAACATCATCAAGGCGCAGCATGAGGAGATCGCGTTCATGAAAAGCTGGCAGGCCAAACATGGGGCGAAGTGAGGGCGCGGCGGCGCGAATCGAAGGAGACCAACATGACCGACACTCAGCGGCTCAATTACCTACGGATCGCGCTGGTATTGGTGGGCATCACGTCCATTGGACTTTATCCGCTGATGATCGTCTGGCCAGACGGTTGGGTCTGGCATACCGGACATTCGGAATATCCCCTGATGATTGTGGGCATGTACGCCACGCTGGGAGTGTTCCTGATTTTTGCGGCCCTGAATCCGCTCGCTCATCTCAGTCTTATCTGGTTCGCGGTGTGGTCGAGCGTGGTGCATGGCGGGATCATGGCCGGCCAGGCCCTGATGAATACCCCGTACCGCGGCCATCTTCGCGGGGACGTGCCGGCGCTTTTGCTCGCGGCGCTCGTTTTAGGGCTTCTCACTCCCCGTGGCGACAAAGCCAGATTTCTACGTGAGTAACGCTAATTTCGGTTTCAGGCCGCTTCGCCTGCGCGCGACGAGCGCAATGTTTCACACCGCCGTCGCGTCCAGGCACCTCTATCATCGAGCGCCCCCGTCCACGCTGCCCGCCGCCACGGCGGCAGCACCAGCAGAAACACCAGCCATCTCGCCCCGGCTCCTGCGCCATCCCGCCGGCGGCATCCCGAACTCGCGCTTGAAAGCCCGATTGAACGCCGCCTCCGACTCATACCCCACCTGATCCGCCACCGCCGCCAGCGACTTCGTGCCGCCACGCAACTCCTGCGCGGCGATCTGCAAACGCCAATGCGCGAGATACTGCATAGGCGGCTGACCGAGCAACTGGGTAAACCGTTGCGCCAGCGCGGACCGTGACAAACCCGCTTTGCGCGCCAGTTCATCGACTGTCCATCCATGCGCCGGCTGCGCATGCATCAGCGCCAGCGCACGACCGACGAACCGGTCCCCCACGCCCGCCAGCCAGCCCTTCCGATCGGACGGCAGCGCGTCGATGCAACGCCGCACCGCCTCCACGAACAGCAGTTCCGACAGACGCGCGAGAACGATCGCGCTGCCCACGCGCCATTCCGCCGCCTCGGCCGCCGCGAACCGTAACGACGATTCGAGCCACGCGGACTGCGGGTCGTTGCGCATGTCGACCTTGAAGATGCGCGGCAACGCGGACAGCACCGGGTTGCTCAACGTGTCGTCGCAGGCGAGAAAGCCGCATACCAGACGCGTGCGGTCTCCACCGCCGCCGTAGCGAAGCGCCATCAACTGTCCCGGTGTATTCCGCATCTGACTCTCGAGCAGTTCGCCAGTGGGTCCGGGCTTGATGTCGAGCGAACTGCCGAGCAGATGCGCTTCGCCTTGCGGCACGACGAGCAGTTCGCCGGCAGAGACGTAAATGGCGGACTCAGGGTCGCCCGGGAGCGCGGCCCAGCAGCCTCCCTCGGTAATCAGATGGTAGGAAACGATGCGTTCGGCCGGCGGAAGGAAGCTGCCGCACAGCGCTGCGTCCGCCTGGCCGTACAAACACCAGGGCGCAGTGAAGTCGCCGTTTAGATACACCGCACCACCAAGGCGAACCAGGCGGAGGACGTCGGAGAGCGCATCCATTATGGGGTCCAGGAACTTCGGCGTCCTGCGCAAAAGATCTGGACGCCTGGTCATTCATCGATTCAACAGCCGCACTGATACTAGCATCCATGCGAATCCCTTACAACAATGTTAAGGAATCTTGAATGAATCGAATACTTAACCTCAATTAAGGAGGCACCACATGAATTCATAGGTCGCCAGCGCAATAACACCAGCGTGCATCGCACAACTTTTTTCTCAGGAGCATCTCCATGTCTGAAGTCGATTCTTCTTCATCACGAACCTCCGAATTCGCTGACGTCAAAGCGCGTCAGCACGCCGCGTGGGAAACGGGCAACTATGCCGTCGTTGGCACGACGCTTCAGATCGTCGGAGAAAACCTGTGCGAGGCGCTCGATCTGCGCTCCGGCAGCCGCGTGCTCGATGTCGCGGCGGGAAACGGCAACGGCACGCTCGCCGCCGCGCGCCGCTGGTGCGATGTCACGTCGACCGACTACGTGGCCTCGCTGCTCGACGCGGGTCAGGCTCGCGCGCGAGCGGAAGGTCTGACAGCGGTGCAGTTCCGCGAAGCCGATGCCGAAGCGCTGCCCTACGCGGACGCCTCCTTCGACGTCGTCATGTCGACCTTCGGCGTCATGTTCACGCCCAATCAGGAGAAGGCGGCAAGCGAGCTGGCGCGCGTGTGCAAACCCGGCGGCAAGATCGGCCTCGCGAACTGGACGCCTGATAGCTTCATCGGCCAGGTGTTCAAGACGATCGGCAAATACCTGCCTCCGCCGCCAGGCGTCAAGTCGCCGGCACTGTGGGGCACCCGGGCGCGGCTCGACGAACTCTTTCACGGCAATGTGCGCAGTGTCGCCGTAACGAGTCGCGAATTCATGTTCCGTTACCGCTCGCCGGCGCATTGGCTCGAGGTATTCCGGACTTACTACGGCCCGATCAACAAGGCATTCGCCGCGATGGACGACGAACGGCAAGCGGCCTTCCAGCACGATCTCATGACGCTGATGGAAAGCCGCAACCGGTCGGGCGACGAGACGCTCGTGCTGCCCAGCGAGTATCTCGAGATCGTGATGGTGCGGCAATGAACGGGGTCGGCCGCGTACTGGCCGGCACGGCTGTCTACTTTTTCAATCGATGGCCAAAGGTCAGCGTCGTCGGCTTGCGGTGTATGTCGCTAGCTTTCGGCCTGCCGCTGTTTTCGTCTGTTTGCTTCTTCGGTCTTCGGTTCGTTCTCGCCAGCTTCGGGCTGATGTCTTAGGCTTCGCCGTTGCATCAAACCCGTTTTTTCCCGGCTTCGTCCTTTGCGGACGAAGCCGGATGTCGGCAAGATCGCGTGCGCGTTTGCCTTCGCGCCTCTCGTCAAACCGTCACGACGATCTCGCCGGATGGTTCGGTCACTGCGCCTGCGGCACCCGCACCCAGCCTTCCATCAGCACCCGCGCGCTGCGGCTCATGATGGCCTTGGTGACCGTCCACTCACCGCCGCTTTCGCTCGCCTCGGCGCCGACCCGCAACGTCCCCGACGGATGGCCGAAGCGCACCGACTCCTTCGCGCCGCCGCCCGCCGCGAGATTCACCAGCGTCCCCGAAATCGCCGCCGCGGTACCGATCGCCACCGCCGCCGTGCCCATCATCGCGTGATGCAACTTGCCCATCGACATCGCCCGCACCAGCAGATCGACGTCGCCCGCGCCGATGCGCTTGCCGCTCGACGCCACGTAGTCCGCCGGCTTCGCGACGAAGGCGACCTTCGGCGTATGCTGGCGCGTCGCGATCTCGTCGAGGTTCTTGATAAGCCCCATGCGCAACGCCCCATGCGCGCGAATCGTCTCGAACATCGCGAGCGCTTTGTCGTCGCTATTGATGGCGTCCTGCAACTCCGTGCCCTTGTAGCCGATCGACTCGGCGTCGACGAAGATGGTCGGAATGCCCGCGTTGATCATCGTCGCCTTCAGCGTGCCGACGCCCGGCACTTCGAGGTCGTCGACGAGGTTGCCGGTTGGGAACATCGAGCCGCCCGCGCCCTCTTCTTCCGCGGCCGGATCCATGAATTCGAGCTGCACTTCCGCGGCCGGAAACGTGACGCCGTCCAGTTCGAAGTCGCCGGTTTCCTGCACGGCGCCGTCGGTCATCGGCACGTGTCCGATGATCGTCTTGCCGATGTTCGCCTGCCAGATGCGCACAGTCGCCACCCCGTCGCGCGGAATCCGGCTCGGGTCGACGAGCCCCGCGCTGATCGCGAACGGCCCGACAGCGGCGGAGAGATTGCCGCAATTGCCGCTCCAGTCGACGAAGGCCTTGTCGATCGACACCTGACCGAACAGGTAATCCACATCGTGGTCGGGCCGGCTGCTTTTGGCGATGATCACCGTCTTGCTGGTGCTCGACGTCGCGCCGCCCATGCCGTCGATCTGCTTGCCATACGGATCGGGGCTGCCGATCACGCGCATCAGCAGCGCGTCGCGCGCGGCGCCGGGCACCTGGGCCGCCTCGGGCAAGTCTTGCAGGCGGAAGAACACGCCCTTGCTGGTGCCGCCACGCATGTAGGTGGCCGGAATCTTTATTTGGGGTTGGTGGGCCATGAAAATCGTGTCCTGATGTGGGCGGAACGGACGCTACGGCATACCACGCGATGCGCCCTGTTCCGCGTTAAACGTTCGCCGCCTTAAGTCACCTCAAGCCGCCTTCTTCGACGACTCGAGAAAGTCCTGCGCAAAGCGTTGCAGCACACCGCCGGCCTCGTAGATGGAGACCTCTTCGGCGGTGTCGAGCCGGCACGTCACCGGCACCTCGACCCGCTCGCCGTTCTTGCGCTGAATCACCAGCGTGAGGTCCGCGCGCGGCTTGCGTTCGCCGACCACGTCGAAGGTTTCCGTGCCGTCGATCGCCAGCGTGAGCCGGTTCACACCCGGCTTGAACTCCAGCGGCAGCACGCCCATGCCCACCAGATTCGTGCGGTGAATGCGCTCGAACCCTTCGGCGACGATCGCTTCCGCGCCGGCCAGACGCACGCCCTTCGCCGCCCAGTCGCGCGACGAACCCTGGCCATAGTCGGCGCCGGCAATCACGATCAGCGGCTGCTTGCGCTCCATGTAGGTTTCGATCGCTTCCCACATGCGCGTGACCTTGCCTTCCGGCTCGATGCGCGCGAGCGATCCCGCCTTCACCTTGCCGTCTTCGAGCACCATCTCGTTCTTCAGCGTGGGATTCGCGAAGGTGGCGCGCTGCGCCGTCAGGTGATCGCCGCGATGCGTCGCGTAGGAATTGAAGTCCTCTTCCGGCAAGCCCATCTTCGCCAGATATTCGCCCGAGGCGCTGTCCGCCAGAATCGCGTTGGACGGCGACAGGTGATCGGTCGTGATGTTGTCGCCCAGCACGGCGAGCGGCCGCATGCCTTTCAAAGTGCGCTCACCGGCAAGCGCGCCTTCCCAATAGGGCGGACGGCGAATGTAGGTGCTCATCGGACGCCAGTCGTAGAGCGGATTCGCTTTCTCGCCGGTGTCGACGGAAACGGCGAACATCGGCTCGTACACCTTGCGGAACTGCTCCGGCTTTACGCTCGACGCGACGATCGCATCGATCTCCGCATCCGACGGCCAGATGTCCTTCAGCGTGACCGAATGACCGTCGGCATCGATACCGAGCACGTCTTTCTCGATGTCGAAACGGATGGTGCCGGCAATCGCATACGCCACCACCAGCGGCGGCGACGCGAGGAACGCCTGCTTCGCGTAAGGATGAATACGGCCGTCGAAGTTGCGGTTGCCCGACAGCACGGCGGTCGCATACAGATCGCGCTCGACGATCTCCTTCTGGATCACCGGGTCCAGCGCGCCGGACATCCCGTTGCACGACGTGCACGCATACGCGACCACGCCGAAGCCCAGTTGCTCCAGTTCGGGCAGCAGCCCGGCCGCTTCGAGATACAGCGTGACCGCCTTCGAGCCCGGCGCGAGCGAGGTCTTCGCCCACGGCTTGCGCGTCAGTCCGCGCCGGTTCGCGTTACGCGCCAGCAGGCCGGCGGCGATCATGTTGCGCGGATTGTTGGTGTTCGTGCAGCTCGTGATCGCGGCGATGATCACCGCGCCGTCCGGCATCAGACCCGGCTCGTTCTCCACCTTGCCGCTGATGCCGCGCGCCGCCAGCTCCGACACCGGCAAACGGCGATGCGGGTTCGACGGACCGGCCAGCGTGCGCACCACGGTCGACAGATCGAACTTCAGCACGCGCTCGTACTCGGCATTGACGAGGCTGTCGGCCCACAACCCAGTTTCCTTCGCGTAGGTTTCCACCAGTTGGACGAGCGCGTCGTCGCGGCCGGTGAGCTTCAGATACTTGATGGTCTGTTCGTCGATGGAGAACATCGCGGCCGTGGCGCCGAATTCGGGCGCCATGTTGGCGATGGTCGCGCGGTCGCCGAGCGTCAACTTGGCCGTGCCTTCGCCATAGAACTCGAGATACGCGCCCACCACTTTTTCCTTGCGCAGGAATTCGGTTAGCGAGAGCACGACGTCGGTCGCGGTGATGCCTTCAGCCGGCTTGCCCGTCAGTTCCACGCCGACGATATCCGGCAGGCGCATATACGACGCGCGGCCCAGCATCACGCTTTCCGCTTCGAGCCCGCCCACGCCGATCGCGATCACGCCGAGCGCGTCCACCATCGGCGTATGCGAGTCGGTGCCGACCAGCGTATCGGGGAACGCCACGCCGTCTTTCACCTGCACCACCGGGCTCATGCGCTCCAGGTTGATCTGGTGCAGGATGCCGTTGCCCGGCGGAATCACGTCGACGTTCTTGAACGCGCGCTTGGTCCAGTTGATGAAGTCGAAGCGGTCTTCGTTGCGGCGGTCTTCGATCGCGCGGTTCTTCGCGAACGCATCCGGGTCGAAGCCGCCGCACTCGACGGCGAGCGAATGGTCCACCACGAGTTGCGTCGGCACGACCGGATTGACCATTGCCGGATCGCCGCCTTGCGCGGCAATCGCGTCGCGCAGGCCGGCGAGGTCGACGAGAGCGGTCTGGCCGAGAATGTCATGGCACACCACGCGCGCCGGGAACCACGGAAAATCCAGTTCGCGCTTGCGTTCGATGATCTGCCTGAGCGACGCGACGAGCGTGACCGGGTCGCAACGGCGCACGAGGTTTTCGGCCAGCACGCGCGACGTGTACGGCAGCTTGTCGTAAGCGCCGGGCTGGATCGCGTCGACCGCGGCGCGCGTGTCGAAGAAATCGAGCTGGGTGCCGGGAAGGCGTTTGCGGTTTGCAGTATTCATGGCGTAGGGGACAAAACAGTAATGATCCGGGGACGATGGCGGCGGCCGATCAAGGTCGGCGGCCCGTTTTTTAATGGCGTTTCCCTGAGTGGCCCAGTCAGGCAGTACGTGTAGTTTAGCTTGCGGCAGCGTGCCGGTCGGGTTTGCAGTCGGCCGCGTGAATGCGCCGCAAAAAACGGCCTTGGCCCAAGGTTCCAGCGCGCCAAGGCCCAACTCCATTGCGCCGCGCTCTTTAGACGCAATGGAGGAGAAACGCTTGCACCGCGCAGCCACGCGCTTATAGGCCCGACGGCGATGAAGACGCCACTGAAGGCGTCTTCAAACGCCCTCAAACACGCTTCGCGAGCGGCACGAACGGCAGGTCGTCAGGCCCGGTGTAATTCGCGCTCGGGCGGATGATCTTGTTGTCGACGCGCTGCTCGATGATGTGCGCGCTCCAGCCGGCCGTGCGAGCAATCACGAAGAGCGGTGTGAACATTGCCGTGGGCACGCCCATCATGTGATACGAGACCGCGCTGAACCAGTCCAGATTCGGGAACATCTTCTTCGCGTCCCACATCACCGACTCCAGCCGCTCGGCGATATTGAACAGCTTGCTGTTGCCCGCTTCCTTCGAGAGCTTCTTCGCGATTTCCTTGATGACCTTGTTGCGCGGGTCCGAAATCGTGTACACCGGGTGGCCGAAACCGATCACTACTTCCTTGTTCTCGACGCGGCGGCGGATGTCCGCTTCCGCTTCGTCCGGCGTCTGGTAGCGCGACTGGATTTCGAACGCGACCTCATTGGCGCCGCCGTGCTTCGGCCCGCGCAGTGCGCCGATCGCGCCGGTGATTGCCGAATAGATGTCTGAGCCCGTGCCCGCGATCACGCGGCCGGTGAACGTCGACGCGTTGAATTCGTGCTCGGCGTACAGGTTCAGCGATACGTGCATCGCGTCGACCCACGCCTTCGACGGCTCCACGCCGTGCAGCAGATGCAGGAAGTGGCCGCCGATCGAATCGTCGTCGGTTTCCACCTCGATGCGCTTGCCGTTGTGCGAGTAGTGATACCAGTAGAGCAGCATCGAACCGAGCGAGGCCATCAGCTTGTCCGCGATGTCGCGCGCGCCCGGCAGGTTGTGATCGTCTTTCTCCGGCAGCACGGTGCCGAGCACCGATACGCCGGTGCGCATCACGTCCATCGGATGCGCGGCGGCCGGAATCCATTCGAGCGCGGCCTTCACATTCGCGGGCAGGCCGCGCAGCGCTTTCAGCTTGGTCTTGTACGCGGTGAGTTCAGCCTGGGTCGGCAGCTTTTCATGCACGAGCAGGTACGCGATCTCTTCGAACTCGCAGGCGCTCGCGATATCGAGAATGTCATAGCCGCGGTAATGCAGATCGTTGCCGGTCTTGCCGACCGTGCAGAGGGCCGTGTTGCCCGCCGTCACGCCGGACAGGGCGACGGATTTCTTCGGTTTGAATGCGCCCGTGTTCGGCGTGCTGTTGTCTGCTTCACTCATGTCTTTCGTCTCCAGATGCATTGGGGGATACTTTCGCCGCAGCCTGAAACGCAAGGAACGGGCCAGCTCCGCCAACCCGCGCTAAGTGCCTGATTTAACGAAAAACCGCTGCCCGCGCCGGGTCGAATTTCATTTCACAAATGAAATTCGCATTTCAAATGGGAAATGGATACGCGCATAATAGACCGACTTCTCAGCCCGCCGCGAGCCGCCCAGCCTTGAACACACCTCTTTTCGAACCCGCCCAGCGCCCCCGCATCTGGGCGGTTAGTATCAGCCGCCTGCGCGACCTGTTCTTCGACATCGCCGGCGAATACGTGGAGCGCGCGGACTTGCGCATCGTTTCGCACGGTTTCGAAGATGCCGTTCGCGAGGTCGACGCCGCGGGCGCGGGTCGTCCGGATGTGGTGATCGCCGGCGGCTCGAACGGCGCGTATCTGAAGACGCGCGTCTCGGTGCCCGTCGTGCTGATCGGCCCGACCGGCTTCGACGTGATGCACGCGCTCGCGCGGGCGCGGCGCGACGGCGCGAAGGTCGCGCTCGTGACGCACGGCAATACGCCTGACGAAGTGCGGCGCTTCATGGCCGCCTATGCGCTCGACGTCACGTTCGCCTCCTATCAATCGGCGCAGGACGCGGAGAGCGTCGTGCTCGACCTGCGCGATCGCGGCATCGACGTGGTGGTCGGCCCCGGACTCGTCACCGATCTCGCGGCGAATGCCGGCATGGGCACGGTG
The DNA here is from genome assembly GCF_031585635.1 of Paraburkholderia sp. FT54. Taxonomy (NCBI): domain Bacteria; kingdom Pseudomonadati; phylum Pseudomonadota; class Betaproteobacteria; order Burkholderiales; family Burkholderiaceae; genus Paraburkholderia; species Paraburkholderia sp. FT54. The sequence continues at coordinate 2,254,577 of NZ_CP134196.1, forward strand.
TTTCTGTATTCGCGCGCGTCGGTGCGCGCGGCCTTCGACACCGCGCTCGAAGTCGCCCAGGCCACGCGCCGCGAAACGGTCCGGCGTCAACGGCTCGACAATCTGCTGCAGCATCTGCGCGACGGCGTCGTCGCGCTCGACGCGCAAGGCCGCGTCGAAGCGATGAACCAGCGGCTCGCCGGCGTGCTCGGCCTCGACGCGGCGAACGCCGTGGGCCGCGTGTTGCTCGAACTCTCGCCCGATCTCGCGGGCAGCCTGCCGGACGCGGACGGCGACACGTTCTGCACGGTGCGTGGCGCGAGTTACGTCGTGCATCGCGGGCCACTGGCCAGTAGCGGCTCGGCGGCGGGCACCGTGCTGACGTTTCAGGAATCGCGCGCGGTCGAACGGCTCGACCGGACGCTGCGCTCGCGCCAGCGCGTGCAGCAGTTCAGCGCGCGTTACCGGCTCGACGATATCGTCGGCGCGTCCGAATCGATCGAACGGGTGCGCGCCCTCGTGCAGCGCTATGCCCGCTCGGACGCCACCGTGTTGATTCTCGGCGAAAGCGGCACCGGCAAAGAGATGGTCGCGCAGAGCATGCATCAGCTGAGCGCGCGGCGCGACTTCGCGTTTGTCGCGATCAATTGCGGCGCGTTTCCCGAGGCGCTGCTGGAGAGCGAGTTGTTCGGCTACGAGGAAGGCGCGTTCACCGGCGCGCGCAAGGGCGGCAAGGCGGGGCTGATCGAAGTGGCGCACCGCGGCACGCTGTTTCTCGATGAAATCGGCGAGATGCCGCTGTCGTTGCAAAGCCGGCTGTTACGCGTGCTGCAGGAGCGCGAGGTCGTGCGGCTCGGTTCGACGGAGCCAACGCGGGTCGATATTCGCGTGGTCGCGGCGACGCATCGCGCGCTGACCGAGGGTATCGAAGCGGGCAGCTTCCGCGCCGACCTCTACTACCGGCTCAACATTCTGAGCATCGCGCTGCCGCCGTTGCGCGAGCGGCCGACCGATCTGCTGCCGCTCGCCGTCGAGCTGCTCCTGCAAGCCGCGGCACGCGAACCGAGGCTCGCGGCGCGCCTGCCGGACGCGGCCGCCGCCGAACGCCTGCTCGCCGCGCTCGATGAACCGTTCAAGCGCTATGCGTGGCCCGGCAACGTGCGCGAATTGCAGAACGTGATCGAACGGATCGCTGTCGAACTCGCCGACATTGACGTCGATGCAGTGCCCGAAAACGCCACCGACACAATCCTCACGCGCGACATGTTGCGCACGGTCGCGCCTGAAATCGTCGAGCCGCATACACGCACGAAGAAAACCGCTTTAACCCTGCGCGAGCGCAGCCGTCACGTGGAAGCCGACGAAATCCGCGCCGCGCTCACCGCGCACGACGGCGATCGCGACGCGGTCTGCGAGGCGCTCGGCATCAGCAAGACGACGTTATGGCGGAAGCTGAACGCGACCCCGTAGGCGCGCCACTCAAGCCAACCGAGCCAATCGATCCACTCGTGCCGCCATGCCTTGCCGCGTTGACGCCGGCGCGCGCGATGAACATGCTGGGCGTCATGCCGCAGCATCGCTTGAAATGGCGGCCGAAATGGCTTTGATCGAAGAAGCCGACCTCCGTCGCCACGACCGATCCCGGCACGCCTTCGAGCAACAGTGTCTGCGCGCGTTGAATCCGCAGGCCGCACAGATAGCGGTACGGCGACGATCCGTATTGCTGCCGGAACACCGTGGCGAAACGAGACACGCTGAGCGCGGACAGCGCGGCGAGTTGCGCGAGCGTCACCGGTTCGTCGAAATGGGCTTCGATGAAAGCGCGGGCGGCAGTGAGGCTGATGGACTGTTTCATGACGTCACGATGGTCGAGCGGGCCGCTGGCTGTTTCGCGAAACGCCGGATGGAAAACGCGTCGAGAGGAATCGCCGTGCTGCCCGTATCGACGAGTTCCGCCAGCGTTTCGCCGACGCCCGGGCCGATCTGAAAACCCGACCCGCTGAAGCCGAACGCGTAGAACAGTCCGTCGACCTCGCCGCTCGGACCGATCACCGGCTCGCTGTCGGGCAGATAGCTTTCCACGCCGCTCCATACGCGAATCACATGCAGCGGCGCCAACGCGGGCACGAGCCGGCGCATCTGCGCGAGTTGCCGCACGGTGTTGACCGGCAACACCGAGGCGCGGCTCGTCACGGCGTCGGCGGGACCGGCAGGCCCGCCGCCGACGATGATGTTGCCGCGCGGAATCTGGCGGAAGTAAATGCTCTCTTCCTTGACCGAAGTGAACACGCCCATCGACGACTTGAACACATACGGCACCGGCTCGGTCACGCACATCTGCGGCCCGCGCGCGGTGAGCGGCACGGTTTCGCCGAACTGTTCGGTCAGCCGGCTCGCCCACGCGCCGGCGCAGATCACGAGTTGCGCCGCCCAGTACACGTCGCCGCGCGCGCTTTCCACGCGAAACCGGCTACCGTCTTTTTCGACGCGCACGATCTCCGTGTCCTCGATCACCTGCGCGCCGAACCGCGCCGCCGCGCGGCCGAACGCGGGCGCGGCGAGGCGCGGGTTGGCGTGACCGTCGAGCGGCGAGATCGAAGCCGCCAGCACCTCGCGGCCGAGAAACGGAAAACGCCTGAACACCGCTTCGCCATGCAGCACTTCGAGTTCGAGACCGTGGGCGCGCGCGTCGATTGCGTACTGGTCGACATTCTCGACGTCCTTCTGGTGGTAGCACACGCGCGTATGGCCCGACGGCAGAAACTCGATGTCTTCGCCGAGCAATTCCGCCGAGCGTTGCCACGTGCGCAGCGCGCGGTTGGCCATCGCCAGTTGCGGCAGCGCGCGGCCCTGACGGCGAATGCCGCCGAAGTTCACGCCGCTCGCCTGCTGTCCCGTGAGTCCGCGTTCGAGCAGAATCACCGACCGGTTGCGCTGGCGCAGGAAGAACGCCGTCGTCGTCCCCATGATGCCGCCGCCGATCACGATCACATCGGCTTCGTTCGCGGTCGTCGCACTCATTCGATCACCTCGTCGCTCACCGCTTCGGTCAGCGCCACCGGCAGCGGCTTGACCGGCGCCTGGCCGCGCAGCCGTCCCACTGAAGACAGCGGCACGCACGCCGCCGCCGCGATGATCTCCGCGCCCGCGTGGCCGCAATAGCGCCCCTGGCAGCGGCCCATGCCGACGCGCGAAAACGCCTTCGCGCGATTGGCTTCCCTGGCGCCGGCCGCCTGCACCACGCGGCGCAATTCGCCGGCCGTGATCGCTTCGCAACGGCAGACAATCGTCTCATCCGGCAGCGACGCGGCGAATTTCGCCGGCCACGGGAAGGCTTCGCGCAAGCCCGCGGCAAAACGTGTGAAGCGCGCGAGTTCGGCGCGCAAGCGCTCCATGCCGTTGACCGCTATGCCGTGATCCTGCAAGGCCGCCAACGCCGCGAGACGGCCGGAGCGTTCCGCTGCATCCGCGCCGCGCACGCGTGCGCCGTCGCCCGCCAGATAGACGCCCTCGATGCTGCTGCGGCCGTCGGCGTCGATGTGCGGCAGCCACTGCTGAGCGTTCTCATCGAACATGAATCGGCAACCGGCGAGATCCGCGAGTTGCGTCTCGGGCCGCAAGTGATAGCCGAGCGCGACGGCATCGCACGTGAGTTCGAGGCGCTGGCCGCCGGGTAGCGCAACCTCGACCGCGCTCACGCCATCTTGCGGCGAGCCTTTGATTTCGAGCGGCTGGACGCCGCGATGAACCGGCACGCGCGCGTCGGCCAGCACGCGCGTCAACGCAATGCCTTTTCTGAGCGCGGCGGGAATCGCCAGCAGGCGCGGCAACGCGGCCACGCGCTGCATGAACGTCGAGGTATCGAGCACCGCCGCAACCTGCGCGCCTGCCTTCACGTACTGCGCGGCCACGAGATACAGAAGCGGACCGCTGCCCATCATCACGATGCGCGAGCCAATCGCGCAGCCCTGCGATTTCAGCGCGACCTGCGCGCCGCCGAGGCTATAGGTGCCGGCCAGGTGCCAGCCCTTGACCGGCATCAGACGGTCCGTCGCGCCGCTGCAGACGATCAGCGCGTCGAACGCGAGCGTGTGATACCGCGTGCCGCTCACCAGATGCAAGGTATTCGGCGAGATGTTCCAGACTAGCGTTTCCGGCAGATAGTCGATGCTGCTCTTCAACGCATCGAAGCTCCGATGCAGCGACGCGGCACGCTCGGCCTCCGTGCCATAGAGCGTCTCGTAGCTTCGCGAAAACCCTTCCGGCTGCCGTCGATAAATCTGGCCGCCGTCACGCCGCCCTTCGTCGACCACGACAGGCCGCAGCCCCGCTTCGACCAGCGCCTGTGCGGCGCGCACGCCCGCCGGCCCAGTGCCGATGATGACTACTCGCGGGGCCATACACCCTCCCCGGCCTCGGCCAGCTTCGTGACGATCGACATGCCCGGCATCGCCGGCGTGCTGCAGGCGCGCACGCGCTCGCCTTGCGCGGTCCACACCCAGCAGTCCTGGCAGGCGCCCATCAGACAGAAACCGGCGCGCCGGCCGTCGCCGAATTCGGAATCGCGCAACGTGCGCGTGCCGGTGAGCAGCGCGACCATCAGCGTGTCGCCTTCGGCGGCCTCGCGCACGACACCGTCCACGATAATCGGAAAGGTCTTGCGGCCCGTTTCCGCGACGCGCACAAATCGTCCGCTCATGCCGGGGTCGCCTCCACGGTCTGCAAACGGTTCAGTTCGGCGGCCGGATGGTGGCAGAGGATCTCCGCGCCCGAAGGCAGCTTCTTTAACGCGGGCGGTGTCATGTTGCACTTGCCGTCGATACGCACCGGACAACGCGCGCGGAACGCGCACAACTCGGCAACGTCAGCGCTCTCGCCCATGGCCGGCAAGGCGGTCGCGACGATGTCGCGGCGCGCATCGAGCCAGCCGGGTTTCAACGCCGGCACCGAATCCACCAGCAAACCCGTGTACGGGTGATACGGCGGCGCCGCGAGCACCTCGCGCTGGCCCGCTTCCACGCGATGCCCCGCATACAGCACGATCACTTCGTCGCAGATCGCGCGCACCGTCGAAATATCGTGGCTGATGAACATGTACGACACGCCCAGTTCGCGGCGCAGTTCGGCGAGCAGATCGAGGATCGCCGCGCCGACCACCGTGTCGAGCGCGGAGGTCACTTCGTCGCACAGAATCAAGGCGGGATCGGCGGCGAGCGCGCGCGCCAGATTCACGCGCTGCTTCTGGCCGCCGGAAAGTCCGGCCGGCGTACGCGTGGCGATGGAAGCCGGCAGCTTCACCAGATCGAGCAGTTCAAGCATGCGTTTCTTCGCCGCCGAGCCGCGCAGATGATGATAGAACGCAAGCGGCCGGCCAAGGATATCGGCGATGGAATGACTCGGGTTGAGCGCCGTGTCGGCGTTCTGGAACACGATCTGGATCTGGCGATATTGCTCCGGCGTGCGCCGCGAGATTTGCGCGGGCAGCAGTTCGCCGTTGAACAGCACCTCGCCGCGCGCCCGGTCGACCAGACCCGCCACCACGCGCGCGAGCGTCGTCTTGCCCGAACCCGATTCGCCGATCACGCCGAGCGTGCTGCCGCGCGGGATCGACAGACTGACGTCGTCCAGCACGCGCACGGCGGGCGCACCGTCGCGGTCGATGCGGCCGTAGCCCGCGGACAGTCCGCGGATCTCCAGCAGCGGCGGCACGTGTTTGCCGAGGTTCGGCGGCAACGTCAGCACGGCTTCCGGTCGGCGTGTCGCCGCCAGCAACTCGCGCGTATAGGCATCCACCGGCGCGTCGAGCACTTGCGCGACCGCGCCGTTTTCCTTCACCGCGCCGCTGTTCAATACGACGATGCGGTCCGCCATCTGCGCGACCACCGCCAGATCGTGCGACACGTACACGGCCGTGGTGCCCAGTTCGCGGATCACTTTCTTGAAGGCCGCGAGCACCTCGATCTGCGTGGTGACGTCGAGCGCGGTAGTCGGCTCGTCGAACACGACGACGGCCGGATCGGTGATCAACGCCATCGCCGCCATCAAACGCTGCAACTGGCCGCCCGACACCTGGTGGGGATAGCGCTCGCCGATCGCCTCCGGCGCGGGCAAGGCGAGCGAGCGGAACAGTCCGATCGCCTTGGCACGTGCCGCCTCTTTCGACATGAGTCGATGCAGCAGTGCCGGTTCGGTGACCTGATCCATGATCGTGCGCGCCGGATTGAAGCCGGCCGCCGCGCTCTGCGCGACATACGCAACGGTGCGCGCGCGCAACGCGCGGCGGCCCTTCGCATCGAGCGACAACACCTCGACCTCGCCGATGCGCACCGACCCGCCGCTAATCGCACAGCCCGCCCGCGCATAGCCGAGCAGCGCCAGCGCGATGGTGGTCTTACCCGAACCGGACTCACCGATCAGCGCGAGCACTTCGCCCTTCTTCACCGAAAAATCGACGCCCTTGACGATCTCCGTCACCGGTCCCGGCGCGGCGCCCGCGACCACTCTCAGGCCCTTCACTTCGATCATGTCCTGATCAGCCATCACGCACCTCCGTGGCTGCGGCCGCGACGCCGCAGGTTGTCGATCAGCAGGTTCATGCCGATGGTCAGCGTCGCAATCGCGACGGCCGGCATCAGCACGGCAGGCGCGCCTTCCGACAAACCGCCGATGTTCTCGCGCACGAGCGAACCCCAATCGGCGTTCGGCGGCTGCACGCCGAGACCGAGGAAGCTCAGCCCGCTCAGCAGCAGCACGATGAACACGAAGCGCAGGCCGAAATCGGCGAGCATCGGATGAATCATGTTGGGCAGCACTTCGACCCGCGCGATATAGAAGATGCCTTCGCCGCGTGCTCTCGCCACCTGCACGTATTCGAGGCCCATCACGTTCACCGCGAGCGAGCGCGAGATGCGGAACGCGCCGGGAATGTAGGCCAACGCGGCGACCGTCGTCAGCATCGGAATCGACGAACCGAACGCGGCGATCACGACGAGCGCGAGCACCTTGCTTGGAATCGAAATGAGCGCGTCGAACAGACGGCTCAGAATTTCATCGACCCAGCGGCCCGACACCGCCGCGAGCAGCCCGAAGAACGTGCCGATCACGCTGGCGAGCACCGCCGCGGCGAGCGCGAGGCCGACCGTGTAGCGCGCGCCGTAGAGAATCCGGCTCAGCATGTCGCGGCCGAGATAGTCGGTGCCGAGCGGATAGGCCGCGCTGTAGCGGCCAAAGATTTCCGTCGAGGTCAGCGCGCCGCCTTTGTACGGCGCGACCAGTGGTCCGATGAACGCGACCAGCAGCCAGAACGCCACCATCAGCAAACCGATCAGGCCGAGTATGGAGAAGCGGTGCACGAGGCGTTTGAGCACGCCGTGTTTCAGCGGCGCCGCTTCGACGGGTGCGGGCTCGACGACCATTTCGTCACGGCGCACGTCGTACAGCTCCGTGGTGGCGTGAGGCACGTGGTGGGGATTGGTAGGTTGGCTCATCATCGACGCAGCCTCGGGTTGGATACGATTTGACACAGGTCGGCAATCAGCACGAGCGCGAGATACGCCGCGCAGAACACCATCACGCAGCCCTGCACGAGCGGCATGTCACGGTTGGTCACCGCGTCCACCATCAGGCTCGCGAGACCGGGATAGTTGAAGATCGACTCGACGATCACCACGCCGCCGAACAGATACGACAGGCTCAGCGCCACCGCGTTGGCAATCGGTCCGATGGTGTTCGGCAACACATGCCGCCACACCACGCGCACCGGCGAGGCGCCCTTGAGCAACGCCATTTCCACATACGACGAATTGAGCTGATCGAGCACCGCGGCGCGCGTCATGCGCGCCATCTGCGCGACCAGCACGCAGCACAGCGTCATGACCGGCATTGCGTAGATGCGCAGCAGCGCGCCGAACGAATGCACCTCCGACAGATACGACAGCGCCGGCAGCCAGCGCAGCTTGACGGCGAAGATCAGCACGGCGATCGTCGCGATCAGGAACTCCGGCACGGCCACCGTGGAGAGCGTCAGCACGTTGAGCGTGCGGTCGAGCAGCGAGCCGCGGAACATCGCCGACGCAATCCCGATCAACAGCGCCACGGGCACCGAGACCAGCGCCGTCAGACCGGCCAGCACCAGCGAGTTCGGCAGACGCGTCGCGATCAGCTGACTGACGGGGAGATTGTTCGACAACGAGGTGCCAAAGTTGCCGCTCACCACATGCAGGAGCCACACGAAGTAGCGTTGCAGCGCGGGCTGGTCGAGGCCGAACTGATGCCGCAAGGCGGCCACGGCTTCGGGCGTTGCCGCCTGGCCGAGCGCCTGCTGGGCCGCGTCGCCCGGCAGCAGCCCGGTGATGCCGAACACGACCGCCGACACCAGCAGCAGCGTGAGCAGCGCGAGGCCGAGGCGCGCGGCAATGAGACTTTGCGCATGTGCTTTCATCGTGAGTCTCCTCTGTCGACCCGAGTTAGCGCTTTAACGCTTACTCGGGTCCCATGCAACGTAGTTGCAGTTGAAGCCGCGCGCCGCCCGATCAGCCGCGCGCATGTTGCAGGGTGTGATTTTCCGGTTCGTCAGACCGGAAACCCTTCGACCGCCCTTCCGATCCGGCTCAGGTTTCGAGCCAGACGTTTTCCGCGAACATGAAGCCCATCAGCCCGGCGAGCGGAATCGAGCCAAGGCCCTTGAGTTTGTTCGTATACGCGTCGAGCGAACTCTGGAACAGCGGAATGCCGACGCCGCCGGTTTCATGCACCAGCACCTGCATGTCGCCGTAGATCTTCTTGCGCTTGGCGTCGTCCGGTTCGCCGCGTGCCTGAAGCAACAGCTGGTCGAACTTCGGGCTTTTCCAGTTCGCTTCGTTCCACGGTGCGTCCGACTTGAAGAACTGCGTGAAGATCACGTCGGCGCTCGGCCGCGCGTTGACATTGCCGAAACCAAGCGGATGCTTCATCCAGTGGTTCGACCAGTAGCCGTCGGCCGGCACGCGCGACACCTGCAGATTCAGACCGGCCTGCGGCGCGACCTGCTGAAGAAACATCGCCATTTCAACCGAGCCTTCCGCCGCCGGCGACGCGAAAATCTGGATCGGCGCGCTGCCGACCTTGGCCTTCTGGAAATGGAACTTCGCCTTGTCGGGATCGAAGCCACGCTGCGGCAAGCCGGCCAGGTAGTACTTGTTGGTCGGATCGATCGGCTGGTCGTTGCCGATCGTGCCGTAACCCTGGAAGATCGCGCGGCGCATCTGCTCGCGATCCTGCAGGTACATCATGCCGCGCCGGAAATCGTCGTTGCCGGTAATGCCGCCTTCGTCGCGAACGACCAGGTCGGTGTACAGGCCCGTCTTCGTCTCCAGCACGGAGAAGCCACCGGCGCCCTTGATCTGGGTAGTCGAGCGCGGGCTCACGGCGTTGATCAGTTGCACGTCGCCCGAGAGCAGCGCGTTCACGCGCGCCGATTCGTCGCCGATGCCGATCAGTTCGACCTCGTCGAGATGCGGCATGCCCGGCTTCCAGTACTTTTCGTTTCTCACGCCGACTGTGCGCACGCCCGGCGAGAATTCCTTGACCTTGAACGGGCCGGTGCCGACCGCGGTTTTGAAATCCTTGGTGCCGTCCTTGATGATCTGGAAATGCGAGGTGGCGAGAATCACCGGCAAGTCGGCGTTCGGACCTTCCAGCGTGATCGTCACTTCGTTCGGGCCGGTCGCCTTCACTTCCTTGATCTGATCGGCCAGCGTCTTCGCTTTCGATGCCGTTGCCGGATCCTTGTGACGCATGATCGAATACACCACGTCGGCCGGCGCGAGCGCTTTGCCGTCGTGGAACTGGACGCCGTTGCGCAGCTTGACGACCCACACGGTGGCGTCTTTCGTATCCAGCGAGGTGGCGAGCGACATCTTCGCGCCGAGATGCGAGTCGAGTTCGGTCAGGCAGTTGTAGAACATGAAGCCACGAACATAGTCGGTGCCGAGCGCGCCCTTCGCGGGATCGAGCGTGTCAGCCGCGGAAGCGGACTGCGTCGCCACGCGGATCTTGCCGCCCTGCTTCGGCTTCGCCTGCGCGAAGGCCGCACCGCTCGCACTCAGCAAACCGGCGCCCGTGACCGACATCATGCCGGCCGCGGCCATTGCGCGCAGCACGTCGCGCCGCGAGGCGCCCCTGGCCGTCAATCGCTCCAAGCCGGTGCCGAGTTCAAGCGCGCCGTGTTGCGAGTTTTCCTTAATCATCGAACTTCTCCGCGAGGGTGAGCAATGGGGTTAAGCAGGCGTGGCTGCGTGGTTTTGACTGCCAGTCGAACAACGAACGATCAATAAAAAATGTCTTTGATGCGGTAGTACGTGCCCACGAGCGGCAGGAACCAGGGTTTGCCGGTGTGGCCGGGAATCGCGGGCCACTCGGACTCGCGCCACGGATTCCGCTCTTCGTGACCGTCCATCACGTCGGCCATCACCTGGCCCATGTGCGTCGACATCTGCGTGCCGTGGCCGCTGTAGCCCATCGAAAAATAGATGCCGTCGTGCTGCCCGGCATGCGGCAGACGGTCGGCGCTCATGTCCACCAGACCGCCCCAGCAATAGTCGATACGCGCGCTCGCGAGCATCGGGAACATCGCGGCGAGACCTTCTTGCAGGATGCGTCCGCTCTTCGCGTCGGACGGCCGTTCGGACGCCGTGAAGCGCGCCCGGCCGCCGAACAGCAGACGCGAATCGGGCGTCACGCGGAAGTAGTTGTGCATCAAACGCGTAGTGGTATACGCGCGCCGGTTCGGAAACACTTGCGCGAGCAATGCTGGCGACACAGGCTCCGTCACGACGATGAACGAACCGACCGGCGCGAGGCGCCGGCGATACCAGCCAAACGGACCATGCCGCGACGGGCCGGTCGCGATCAGCACCTGCTTCGCACGCACTTCGCCGCGCGCCGTGGTGATGCGAAAGCCGCTACCGTCTTTCACGATGGCGGTGACCGCCGCGTTCTCGTACAGCTTCGCGCCGCGGCGCACCGCGGCCTCGGCGAGGCCGACCGTGAACTTGCCCATATGCATCTGGCCGCCGTGCCGTTGCAGCAGCCCGCCGTAAAAACTGTCGGATTGAATTTCGCTGCGGATACGGCTGCGGTCGATCAGTTCGATATCCGTATCGACTTCACGGCGAATCGCCTCCGCCGTCTTCTCCAGATGCGCGAGGTGATGCGGCTTGGACGCCAGCTTCAGCTTGCCGGTCGCGATGTAATTGCAGTCGATGTTTTCCTGGCGGATCAGCCGCTCGACGGTATCGACCGCATCCGAAAACGCGCGGTAGCAGGCGCTCGCGCGCTCCACACCGAGTTGCGCGACCAGCGCGACGAAGTCCTGCGCGACCCCGGTATTGACCTGTCCGCCGTTGCGCCCGGACGCACCGCCGCCGATGCGGCCCGCGTCGAGCACGGTCACCGCGGCGCCGCGCTTGCCCAAGGCTTGCGCCGCCGACAGCCCGGTGAAGCCGCCGCCGATCACCACCACATCGGTCTGGCCGTCGACCGGACCCTCGCACGCCGACAGCAGTGGCGGCGCGGTGTCGAGCCAGTAGGAATCGAGCTTCATCCGGTCTGTCCTTGAGATGGGCAATAAGCGAGGCGGCGGGCTGTCTTTGGCGCGTGAAAAAAACAGCGCTTACAGTCCGAGTTCCGAAGCCAGATGCGGAATGTCGTTGACCTCGACGTACTGGTAGTACGGCGTGGACGGTTCGTGGCCGCGGTTGACGAAGGCTTTATGCTTGATGCCCATGTCGTGCGCGGTCATCAGGTCGTAGCGCAGGCTCGACGACACGTGCAGCACGTCTTCCGGATTGCAGTTCAACTGGTCGAACATGTATTCGAAGCCTTGCATGCGCGGCTTGTACGACTGCGCCTGCTGCGCGGTGAACACCGCATGGAACGGCGCGCCGAGCTTGTCGACGTTGCGCTGGATCTGGTCGTTCGATGCATTCGACAGGATCACCAGCTTGTACTTCTTCGCGAGGCGCGACAGACCTTCCGGTACGTCCGGGTGCGGACCCCAGGTCGGCACCGCTTCATAGATGCTCTGGGCACCGGCTTCATTGAACTCGACGTTCATGCGCTTGCAGGCGCGGCGCAGCGCGTTGACCACCACGTCGCGATACGGCTTCCAGGCGCCGAGCACTTCGTCGCGGCGATAGCCCGAGTAAAACGCAACGAGCTTCTCCAGATCTTCACCGTTCAGCAGGTGGCCGTACTGTTCGCGCGTCATGTCGGCCATGTGGAACTTGATCAGCGTGCCGTAGCAGTCGAAGGTGATGTATTTCGGTTCGAATTCGATCATGGTGCAGTCCTATCGTAATGGTGAACCCGCAGTCGGAGCTCATTGGCGAAAACAGGGAAAAGCTCATTCCTGTTAAAGATTTAATCAGCGCAAAAACATAGATGTTCCTGATTAGGGCGTTGCTGGTGACACAAACCATGCGTTTTGAGGCCGCTGACAGCACAGAATGCGGCGATCGGGCTGAAAGCCTTGCCCATGCTGGGTTTGCGGCCGACATGCCAGGCCGATGGCAGACGTTCAGGCACGCAGGTCGATCAATACGCTTTTGAAACGCAGGTTGGCCTCGTAGGCCTGGCGCCCCAGGTCCTTGCCGATGCCGGAACGCTTGAAGCCGCCCGTGGGAATCATGAAGTCCGAGGTGCGGCCATAGCGGTTGACCCACACCGTGCCCGCTTCGAGTCCACGCACGAAACGCAGCGCGCGGCCGAGGTCGGCGGTATGCACGCCGGCTGCAAGGCCGTACTCGGGATGCTGCGCGAGCGCGAGCGCTTCTTCTTCGGTATCGAAGGTTTGCAGTGTCAGCACCGGGCCGAAGACTTCTTCGCGTACCGCCTCGGAATGCGCCGTGACATCAGTGAGCAAGGTCGGGCTGTAGAACGCGCCGTCAGCACCGCCGCCGGCCCGGACGCCGCCGTAGCGCAGCGTCGCGCCGGCTTCCAGCGTGCGTCCCACGATGCCTTCGATGCGCGCCGCCTGCGGCGCCGAGATGATCGGCGAGAGGGTGGTGCCGGCGGCCCATTTCGCGCCGGGCTTCAACTCGGCGAAGATCTTGCCGATGCGTTCGGCCAGCGGCTCGGCGAGACGCCGCTCGACCAGAAGGCGCGAGCCCGCCACGCACACTTGGCCGGCGTTGCCCGTGATCGCGCCGGCAATGCGACGCGCCACGTCGTCCAGACGCGGGGCGTCGGCGAAAACGATTTGCGGGCTCTTGCCGCCCAGTTCGAGCGTGACCGGCTTGGTGCCGCTGTTCGCGCACGCGGCCATGATCGACGCGCCGGTGCGCGTGGAGCCCGTGAAGGTGACCTTGCTGATCTTCGGATGACGCACCAGTTCGTCGCCGGTTACGTGTCCGTCGCCCTGGATCACGTTGAAGATGCCCGCAGGCACGCCCGCCTGCACGGCCAGTTCGGCGAGGCGCAAGACCGAGAACGGCGTCATCTCCGAAGGTTTGAGCACCACCGCATTACCCGCCGCCAGAGCCGGGGCGATCTTCCACGAGGCCATGACCAGCGGGAAATTCCATGGCGCGATCGCACCGATCACGCCATACGGCTCGGTGATCGTCATGCCGAGATGATCGTGGTCGGTGGCCGCCACGTCGCCGCCCAGCTTGTCGGCGAACTCGGCATAAAAGCGGATGCCCTCGGCGGTGAACGGCACGTCCCAGCCGATCGCCTGGGCAATCGGACGTGTCGAGCCGACTGCTTCGAGCCGGCCAAGCGTCGGCGCATCGGCTTCGACCAGCTCGGCGAAACGGCGCAGGATCTTCGCGCGCTCACGCGGCGCCATGCGCGCCCAGCCACTGTGCCTGAAAGCCTGCCAGGCGTTCTCGACCGCGCGGTCCACCATGGCGGCATCGGCGAGCGGCACCGAGGCGTACACCACGCCGTCCGACGGACGCGCCACCTCGATGCGTCGCTCGCCCGCCTCGACATACTCACCGCCGATGTAATGGCCGCTGCGAATCGCGACGTCGTCCGGATTGAAGCTGTCCATGAGCAAGGTTTCCTGTGTGACTGGCTGGTGGTCCGCGCGGCGCGTTTCGGGAGCACCGCCGCCATGACAAAATCGTAGAGCCGCGGGCCTGGCATATGTCGCCGACAAAAATCGCCGCGCAGCAGAACTCACCTGTAATGCGCGCCCAGACCTGGCGTTTTGCATCGAATTTCGATGCGGCCCTGTCCGGAGCCCGCGATAAAAAGATCGTCCTAGTCACACCGCGCACCGGATGACACAGTGACGGCGTAAGCCTTCAGTCAATCAGGGAGTACGGCGTGTCCGATTCGATTACCTATAGACGCTTCACCCTCGACGACATCGCCGCCGCGCATGCACTGACGGTCGAACTCAAATGGCCGCATCGCGCGGACGACTGGAAATTCGTGGCGCAATTGGGCGTGGGTTTCGTCGCGGAAGATGCGAGCGGCGTGATCGGCACCGCCCTGTGCTGGAAATACGGCGCCGAGCGCGCCTCGCTCGGCATGGTGATCGTGTCGCCGGCGCAACAAGGGCGCGGCATCGGCAGAAAGCTGATGGACCTGGTACTCGAAGAACTGGGCGGCCGCGTCACGTTCCTGCACGCCACCACCGCGGGCCAGCCGCTCTATGAAAAGCTCGGCTTTCGCGCGGCCGGCACGCTCGACCAGCATCAGGGCGCGGCGTTTCAGCCGCCGCTCGTGTCGCTGCCGCCGGGCGAGCGTTTGCGCCCGCTCGGTTCGAGCGATACGGCGCGGCTGGTCGAACTGGCCTCGCGGGCGAGCGGTCTGGATCGCGGCGAAGTCTTGCCCGCGCTGCTGGGCACCGCGGACGGCATCGCGCTCGATCGCGACGGCGAACTGATCGGCTTTGCGCTGTTTCGCCGCTTCGGACGCGGCTTTGCGATCGGTCCGGTCGTCGCGCCCGCGTCGGAGGATTCGAGCCGCGCCAAGGCGCTCATCAGCCACTGGCTAGCGCTCAACGAAGGCGTGTTCGTGCGTATCGACACACCGGGCGAAAGCGGTCTGACCGAGTGGCTGGAACAGTTGGGCTTGCCGCGCGTGGACACGGTCGTCAAAATGGTCCGCCCCGCCACGCGGGATGAGCCCGCGAGCGGCGCACAGGACACGCATTACCTGCAATACGGCATTATCAACCAGGCAATCTGCTGACCATCATGGCCTTCCTCTATAAAGCCGACCCGGCGCGCGGCGCCCAGTGGGCGAAACTCTTCGCGCAGAAGGCGCCGGAGCTGCCGTTTCATATCTGGCCCGATCTCGGCGACCCGGCCGCGATCCGCTATCTGGCCGCCTGGCAGCCGCCGGAAGATCCGACGCGCACCTTTCCCAATCTCGAGGTCGTGTTCTCGGTCGGGGCGGGCATCGATCAGTTCGACCTGTCGGGCGTACCGGAGCATGTGCCCGTCGTGCGCATGATCGAGCCGGGGATCGTCGAAGGCATGGTCGAATACGTCACGCAGGCCGTGCTGACGATTCATCGCGATCTGTTCGACTACGGTCTTCAGCAACAGCAGCAGGTCTGGCGCGAATTGCCGCTCAAGCCGGCGAGCCAGCGCCGTGTCGGCGTGCTCGGGCTCGGCGTGCTGGGCACGGCCGTGCTGGAAAGGCTGCGGCTGTTCGGCTTCGACTGTGCGGGATGGAGCCGTTCGGGTCGCGAGATCGAAGGCGTGACGTGTCATGCGGGCGAAAGCGCACTGGATGCGTTTCTCGCGCGCACCGATATCCTCATCTGCCTGCTGCCGCTCACGCCCGCCACGCGCGGGCTGCTCGACGCGGCGTTGTTCGCGAAGCTGCCGCGCGGCGCGTCGCTGATTCAAACGGGGCGTGGCCCACATCTGAATCAGCAGGATTTGCTGGCGGCACTCGAGAGCGGCCAGTTGCAGAACGCCATTCTCGACGTCACCGATCCCGAGCCGTTACCGGCTGGTCATGTGTTGTGGGCGCATCCGCGCGTACGCATCACGCCGCATATTGCCAGCGCAACGCGCCCCGAGACCGCCGTCGACGTGGTGCTGGACAATCTGCGCCGCCATCGCGACGGCTTGCCGATGCTCGGTCAGATCGACCGCGTTCGCGGCTATTGAGCCAGGCGCCGCATGAAACGCCCGCGTGGCACGGCCTTTCAGCGTCCGCAGCAGAAAATGCCAAGACCGCGCATCAAAACGCGTCGTGCGCGCTTTTCAGGCAATTGTTTAGGTGAGCGGGCGATCGTCGCTGATCAGTAGTATGGAACGGTCAATAGCCCTTTCCCGCGACGAGAAACCATCATGCCGATTCAATCGCTCATCGAAGCCGACCGCAAGCATCTGATTCACCCGGTCATCAACTACCGCGCGCACGAAGCGCGCGGCGTCACCATTCTCGAATCCGCCAGCGGCGCGTTTCTGCGCGACGCGGCCGGCAACGAACTGCTCGACGCGTTTTCCGGACTCTGGTGCGTGAACGTCGGCTACGGCCAGCAGAGCATTGTCGACGCCGCCACCGCGCAGATGCAGAAACTGCCCTACGCGACCGGCTATTTCCATTTCGGCTCGGAGCCCGCCATCGAACTGGCACAAAAGCTGGTCGAGGTGTCGCCCGCTTCACTGCAACACGTGTACTTCACGCTCGGCGGTTCGGATGCGGTGGACTCGGCGCTGCGTTTCATCACGCATTACTTCAACGCCACGGGGCGGCCGTCAAAGAAGCACATCATCGCGCTGCAACGCGGCTACCACGGCTCGTCGACGACCGGCGCCGGCCTCACCGCGCTGCCCGCGTTCCACCGCAACTTCGATCTGCCGCTGCCGAACCAGCATCATCTGCCGTCGCCGTACGCGTACCGCAACGATTTCGCAGACGACGCCGCGCTGATCGCCGCCTCGGTCGCCGCGCTCGAAGCGAAGGTCGCCGAACTCGGCGCGGACAAAGTCGCCGCGTTCTTCTGCGAACCGATCCAGGGCTCGGGCGGTGTGATCGTGCCGCCGGTCGGCTGGCTCAAGGCGATGCGTGAAAGCTGCCGTAAGCTGGGCATCCTGTTCGTCGCCGACGAGGTCATCACCGGTTTCGGCCGCACGGGTCCACTGTTCGCCTGCCAGGGCGAAAACGTCGAGCCGGATCTGATGACAGTGGCCAAAGGCCTGACTGCGGGCTATGCGCCGATGGGCGCCGTGCTGATGTCGGACGAAATCTATCAGGGCATTGCCAACGGCGACGCCGAAGCGGTCGTCGGTCACGGCCATACCTATTCGGCGCATCCGGTGAGCGCGGCCATTGGCCTCGAAGTGCTGCGGCTGTATCACGAAGGCGGGCTGCTCGCGAACGGCGTGGCGCGCGCGCCGCGTTTCGCGCAAGGCCTCGACGCGCTGCTCGCGCATCCGCTGGTGGGCGACTCGCGCCACCGGGGTCTGCTCGGCGCGCTCGAACTCGTCACCGACAAGGACAGCAAGGCGGGCTTCGACCCGGCGTTGAAACTGTCCGAACGGATCGCCGCCGCGGCGTACGAAAACCGCCTGATTTTCCGTGCCTTCGGCGACAACATTCTCGGCTTCGCACCGGCGCTCTCGTACACCGAGGCCGAGTTCGATCTGATGTTCAAACGGCTTGAAAAGACCCTCGACGACGTTCTCGCACAAGCCGACGTGCGCGCCGCGCTGAAGGTCAAAACTCATGCCACCGCATGCTAGAGTAGAGGGCCATCCCAACCCCATACACCGATTGCCGGAGCGATAACGTTACGATGAGCAGCGACTGCAAGCTAGACCGGATTGACCTGCGCATACTTTCCCAATTGCAGAAGAAAGGCCGCATAACCAACGTCGAGCTTGCCGACGCGGTCGGCCTGTCGCCCAGTCCTTGCCTGATCCGGGTCAAGCGTCTGGAGAAAGCCGGCTACATCATCGGCTACGGTGCGCAGATCCAGCTCGAAAAGCTCGGCGACGTCCAGATCGTGTTCACCGAAGTCACGCTCGCCGATCATCGGCGGGAAGACTTCATCAAGTTCGTGAATGCGATTCGCGACGTCGACGAGATTGTGGAGTGTCATCTGGCAAGCGGCGGCTACGACTATCTGCTGAAGTTCATCACGCGCAGTGTGAGCCACTATCAGAGCATCGTGGAAGGGCTGCTCGAACGCGATATCGGTATCGAGAAGTACTTCAGCTACGTGATCATCAAGTCGCCGTTCGTGAAGAGCCACTACCCGCTCGAAACGCTGTTCTCGCAGAATCATCACTAGGCGTTGCCTGGTCGTCGGTCCGCCGGATCTTGCCGGTCAACTTTTAACGTTCAACTTTCAACGCTCGGCAAGTCCGGCTATGTCCACGCCGGCCGCGCCGTCGGCCGGCGGATTCCATTGCGCGAACTCCTCACTCAGAAAGTCCACGCAAACCCGCACCTTCGCCGACTGCGCGAGCCGCGCCGGATACACCGCCCACAGATTCGCCGGTTGCGTGACGTCGGGCAGCACCCGCTGCAACTGGCCGCTTTCGAGCAACGGTTGCACATCCCACATGGAACGCAGCACGATGCCGCGTCCGGCCAGCGCCCATTGCACCGCCACTTCGCCGTGATTGGTCGACAACGGTCCCGTGACCTTGATCGAGACCGCTTCGCCGCGCACCGTCAACCGCCAGAGACCGAACGGATGGTCGCGCTCCTTGATCGCGAGACACGCATGCGAGGACAGGTCGGCAAGCTGGCGCGGCGCGCCATGCCGCGCGAGGTAGCCGGGCGACGCGCACAGCACGCGATAGTTCGACGCGAGCCGCCGCGCGATCAGATGCGGCGCAATCTCGTCGCCGATGCGCACATCCAGATCGAAGCCTTCGCCACCCACATCGACGAGACGGTCGAACAGATCGAGCCGCACGCTCAATTGCGGATAGCGTTCGGAAAAACGCGCAAGCGCCGGCGCGACGAAACGGCGGCCAAAACCAAAGCTGCTGGAAATGCGCAGCTTGCCGCCGGGAATGCGGCGGGTGGTGGACACGTCTTCCACCAGTTGATCGACATCGTCCAGTATCTTTTCCGCCCACGTGTAGACGCGTTCGCCTGCTTCCGTGATCGCGACCCGCCGCGTGGAACGGTGCAATAAACGCGTACCGAGCGTAGTCTCGAGCACGTTGATGCGTTTGCTGACGTACGCCGCGGACACCGACAAGGCCTCCGCCGCCGCGCTGAAACTGGACTTGCGCGCGACTTCGCAAAACACGCGCAAATCGCCGAGATCGGGTGACGGGACGGTGTTCATAGGTCGATGGACGGCAACGGAGTTTGTACACGAATCGTGCACAGTGGCTTAACTAAAGCGACCATTTTAGTCTCAAACAGCGGGAATAAAATAGCCGTTATCGAATCGTCCAAAAGCCCCAACGGAGGAGCACAACATGTCGAAGAAATATCGGATCGCGGTCATTCCCGGCGACGGCATCGGTGTCGAAGTCATGCCGGAAGCCATTCGCGTGCTGGAAGCGGTGAAAGCGCGCTTCGGCATCGAGCTGGAGTATCAGCACATTGAATGGGCGAGCTGTGAGTACTACGCGAAGCACGGCAAGATGATGCCGGACGACTGGAAAGCGCAACTGCAATCGGCCGACGCAATCCTGTTCGGCGCGGTGGGCTGGCCTGACACGGTGCCCGACCATATCTCGCTGTGGGGTTCGCTTCTGAAGTTCCGCCGCGAATTCGACCAGTACATCAACCTGCGCCCGGCCCGCCTCTTTGCCGGTGTGCCTTCGCCGCTTGCCGGCCGCAAGGCGGGCGACATCGACTTCTGGATCGTGCGTGAAAACACCGAGGGTGAATACTCGTCGGTGGGCGGCGTGATGTTCGAAGGCACGGAGCGCGAATTCGTGCTGCAGGAATCCGTCTTCACGCGGCACGGCAGCGAACGCGTGCTCAAGTTCGCGTTCGATCTCGCGCAGCGGCGCGAGCGCAAGAAGATCACGGTGGCCACCAAGAGCAACGGCATCGCGATCAGCATGCCGTGGTGGGACAAAGTTGCCGCCGGCATTGCCGCGCAGTATCCGGATGTGACGTGGGACAAGCAGCACATCGACATTCTCTGCGCGCGCTTCGTGCTGAACCCGGATCGCTTCGACGTGGTGGTGGCGACCAATCTGTTCGGCGACATCCTGTCCGACCTCGGCCCTGCGTGCACCGGCACGATCGGTCTCGCGCCGTCGGGCAATCTGAATCCGGACCGCAAGTTTCCGTCGCTATTCGAACCGGTGCATGGCTCGGCGCCGGACATCGCGGGAAAGAACATCGCCAATCCGATCGCGATGATCTGGTCGGCCGCGATGATGCTCGACTTCCTCGGCGATCACGCAGGCAAGGAGCGCGAGGCGCACGACGCGATTCTCGCCGCGATCGAAGCGACGCTGGTGGAAGGTCCGCATACCGGCGACCTCGGCGGCAAGGCGAACACGACTGAAGTCGGCCAGGCGATCGCGGCAAAACTCGCCTGATCTTTTCGCTCACTCTCTGCCAGGACAACTCGCATGAGCATGGAAGCCTACCCCATCGAAGTCGAATTCCCCGATATTTCGGACCACGAACAATCGGCGACCGGCATCGCCTACGTCCACACGTTCGACTCGGGCGCGCCGGGCCCGCACGTCATGATCAACGCGCTCACGCACGGCAACGAAGTGTGCGGCGCGATCGTCGTCGACGAATTGCTGCGCCGCGGGTTGCGGCCGCGGCGCGGGCGCCTCACGTTGGCGTTCGCGAACGTCGCCGCTTATCAGCGTTTCGATCCCGCGCAGCCCGACGCGGCCCGCTTCGTCGATCAGGATTTCAATCGCGTGTGGACTGCCGCGGTGCTCGACGACACCTCGCGCACATCCAGCGAACTGGAACGTGCGCGCGCGATGCGGCCGGTGATCGACACCGTCGACGCCCTGCTCGATCTGCATTCCATGCACGAGAAGAGCAAACCGCTGATCGTGGCGGGACCGCTGCCAAAAGGCATCGATCTCGCCGTGCGGCTCGGCACGCCCGCCACGGTGATCTGCGACGAAGGCCATCCGGAAGGCCGCCGCATGCGCGATTACGAAGGCTTCGGCGAGACCGCCAGCCCGAAGAACGCGCTGCTGATCGAATGCGGACAGCATTGGGAACAGAGCGCCGTTGCGGTCGCGCGCGACACCACCGCGCGCTTCCTGTTGCTCGCCGGCGTGGTCGACGAAGCGGATCTGCCGGCCGGTTGGATCGCGCCGTTGCCGCCGGTGCAGCACATCGTCCGCGTGACGCAGCCGGTGGTGGCTACCAGCATGGATTTTCGTTTCGCGGCGCCGTACACGGGCCTGGAGATATTCACCGAGGCGGGCGCCGTGATCGGCTGGTCGAACGGCGAGGCGGTCACCACGCCCTACGACAATTGCATGCTCGTCATGCCGTCGCTGCGGCAACTGCGTCCTGGCGTGACCGTCGTACGGCTGGGCAAGATCGAGCAGACCGTGACGAACACCCAAACCAGCGTCCAATGAAGCGGCCCATGCACACTCAAAAGGTAATGAGAAGATGAAGGTACAGCAACTCAAGCAGAGTGTGAATCTGCAGAATCTGGAGGACTGGGGCAAGGCCGGGCTGCCCGGCACGACGCCGATTCAGGTGTCGGGTGTGCAACGCGTCATCAAGGGCAGCGAATCCGTCGACACCGGCATTTTCGAATGCACGGCGGGCACTTATCGTCGCTCGGTCAAGCAGGCCGAGGTGATGCATTTCATCGCGGGCCGCGGACGCTTCACGCCCGATAACGAGGCGACCATCCACTTCGAGAGCGGCGACACGCTCTTCTTCGAAGCCAATACCGAAGGGCTGTGGGAGGTCGAGCAAACGATGCGCAAGGTCTACGTCATTTTCTGAACGCCGCGTCATGCCGATCCCTTGAGGGCGGCGCTCATCCCGCTTACCGCTTCCGCCTGATCCCGGCGCACCAACGTGCGCCGCGGCCTCGCCAGTCATGCGCGCTGTCCAGCGCCTTTTGCCAGCTGATATGTCCGCGACACAGTCGGGTAATCCCGCGTAGACCCCTTGTTGCCATTTTACTTACAGTGCAGTCTTGTTCGTATAATGAAACACGGTTCTATATACGAACAAAACAGCAGCGCTTTGCCTTGACCGGCGGTTATAACTTCGGCAGTGGCTGGGACGGGTCCGCGGCCTACTCGAATGTGCAGTACATTCCGGGTGTCGGCGTCTTCCAGAGCGCGCCGTCGTCGTCGCGCAGCCAGCTCGCCGCCGGCGTGGGCATCGTGCACCGCTTCTAAAACGGCGCTCGATCGTATAAAAAAGAAAAGGCTCGTCTTCACGAGCCTTTCCGTATTCCGCAGTCAGGAGACAACCATGAGCCGCAGCACTGCTGTGAACGTTCAGACCTTCATCAACGAACATCCCTTTTCGCCGTTCCAATGGCTTGTCTTCTTCATGTGTTTCATCATCGTCCTGCTGGACGGTTTTGACACGGCCGCGATCGGCTTCATTGCACCTTCGCTGCTCGCCGAATGGGGCATCACCCGGCCGGCGCTCGCGCCCGTGCTGAGCGCGGCGCTGTTCGGCCTCGCCTGCGGCGCGCTCGGCTCGGGTCCGCTGTCCGACCGGCTCGGGCGACGCTCGCTGCTGCTCGGCTCGGTGCTGCTGTTCGGCGTGGCGTGCCTCGGCTCGGCCTTCTCAACCAGCATCGAACAACTGACCACGCTGCGCTTCGTCACCGGCGTCGGTCTCGGCGCGGCCATGCCGAACGCCGTGACGATGATGGGCGAATACTGCCCGGACCGCCGCCGCGCGACCGTGATCAATCTGATGTTTTGCGGCTTCCCGCTCGGCGCCGCGTTCGGCGGGTTCCTCGCGGCATGGATGATTCCGCATTTCGGCTGGCGCAGCGTGCTGCTGCTCGGGGGCATCACGCCACTCCTGCTGCTGATCCTGCTGGTGATCAAGATGCCGGAATCGGTGCGCTACATGGTGGCCAATAGCCAGCCGGTCGAACGGATTCGCGCGGCGCTCGCGCGCATTTCGCGCGAAGCGGCGCAAGCGGGCAGCTTCATCATGACCGAAACCGCGCCGCAAACCGGCGGCAAGGGCATGGCGGTGGTGCTGTCGCGCTCGTACATCATCGGTTCGGTGATGCTGTGGATTACCTATTTCATGGGCCTCGTGATCTTCTACGCGTCGATCAACTGGATGCCGATCCTGCTGAAAGACGCCGGGCTCACGCCGCAACGCGCGACGCTGATTTCCGCGCTGTTCCCGCTCGGCGGCGTGGGCGCCGTGCTGTGCGGCGTGCTGATGGACCGCTTCAACGCGAACCGCATCATCGCGGCCTGCTATGCGTTGACCGCCGTGAG
This sequence comes from Paraburkholderia sp. FT54, assembly GCF_031585635.1. Taxonomy (NCBI): domain Bacteria; kingdom Pseudomonadati; phylum Pseudomonadota; class Betaproteobacteria; order Burkholderiales; family Burkholderiaceae; genus Paraburkholderia; species Paraburkholderia sp. FT54. The sequence continues at coordinate 2,277,922 of NZ_CP134196.1, forward strand.
CGTGTATTTCATCGGCCAGGCGGTGGGCAATGTGGGCGCGCTGGTGTTCATCGTGTTCGTCGCCGGCGTGTTGATGAATACCGCGCAATCGTCGATGCCGGCACTCGCCGCCGCGTTCTACCCGACCGAAGGCCGCGGCACCGGCGTGGCGTGGATGCTCGGCATTGGGCGCTTCGGCGGGATTGCGGGTTCGTTTCTCGTCGCCGAACTGACACGCCGGCACTTTACGTTCGCGGGCATCTTCACCATGGTCGCGGTGGCGGGTCTGATTTCGTGTGTGGCTTTGCTGATCAAGCAGGCGGCACGGCCGCATGTGTCGAACGCGGGCGCGCCGAAGGCGGAGTCGTTTGGGCATTGACATGCGAGGTGTCGGCGTTGTGCCGACGCCGTCCGGCAGCGGGTGGGCTGGATGGTCCGACGGTTCTGTGAAGCCGCCCTTCGAGGCGGCTTTTTCTTTGCGGCACCGAGTGAAAAACCGCGGCCCATCACTTCCGGATAAACTGTGCGGCTGTTGACCCGTTCGGTTGCCGCGGTGGTGGATGCCAGCGCTTTCGCACCGTTGCTCATCTAACCACAGGATTCAGGGAATGAAACGCGTAGTCGTATCCGCGCTGCTTGCGGTGTGCTTCGCGCAACCGGCCGTTCAGGCTGTTGCGCAAACCGTCAGCGATCAGTGTTTTGCAATCGGCGATATTGCCGGGCAGGTCGCCTCGTGGCGCGCGCACAAAAAGACCAAGGCACAAGCACTCGATCAGGCGGCCAAGTACTACAAGGATGCGGCTGACCGGCAAGCGGTCAACGCCATCATCGAGAAGATCTACAGCCCGAACGCGCCGCGCATGACGCCGGATCAGGCCAGCATGGCTTTCACGTCGGACTGCGCGAACCATAAGGCGCAGGCGCCCACGCAATAGCACCCGTCCTCGCTGTTGGCGGCTGGCGCTTCCGAAACGCGTCGAGCGACGTCAGCACGTTGCCGTTGGAATCGAACGACGTGTTGTTGTCCCACTGTTCGTACTTGCCGAGCGGCCACAGCATGCCGCCGGCGATCTCGTTGCCCAGGCGTACCCACTCCGGATGCACGCCGTCGCGCTTGAACATCTTCAGCATCTTCAGCACGCTTGATGTGTATCCGACAGCAACGCGCCGGTCTGCACGATATTCCTTGCCAGCCTACGCTTGCGGTGGATACTGCTTGCCCGGATCGGTCCACCAATCGCTGTAGTGGAAATCGATCGGCACGCGAAACAAAACGTTCGCATCAACGACGCCCAGCGCCAAGGCGCTACTAGGGCATGCGAACAAAGCGCAGGAACAGGCGCGCTTGACACTCGAATAAAAGGCCGCGGAAGCGGCGGCCAACTGTCAGTCATCCACATCGGGTTTTGTCAATTCGTCAAGCCTGTTTTTTGTCATTCGAGTCATGCAGTCCCAAAAGTAGACGAAGTGCAATGACGCTTGACCTACCTGATATACCTCCGAGTAACAGTTATTGTCCCTGTAAAGTTGCCAGTTCGCTTGTGCCTTCTTGAAGAAAGGGAGTGCCTTAGGTTCTCCGTTGGATCGATGCTCACGGTCATAATCCTTCGTCACGGTTTCGATTTCTGCGACCTTTTTGTTTAAGGTATTAATAATCCCTTCATACCGAAATTGAGCGCAGGCCGACAAATCCATTGTCCCGAGATATTCATTTTTACAATGCCTTTCAATTTCCGCAGGGTTCTGCCCTGTAAAATATACGCTTGCGGGCTGTGCCTTCTTGTAGTCAAATGCTGACCCATAAATCGATGCAGAAGGACAAGCCGCTTGCGCTGTCAGAAACAGCACAGCGAATATGCTAGTGGTGCGCATCATAAATACCCGTTACGAAAAGTTGCGCTTCTAGACGACGACGCCAAAGCACTCGGTGCGCCACAAATGAACCAATTACGTCGCGCATCCTATCGTACTCGCCATGGTTAATAAATCCGCGAGATACGTGGAACGAGATTGCGTGTACCACGGATCGCGGGGCATTAGTGTCGGCCGGATTCGACTTTGTCACTCTCTACTACTTTTCAGATCGATTAATCACTCTTTTGTTATGCGCACCAACTCCATAGATCGACAATGAGACGCAGGCCTGCATTAGCTTTAAAAAATAGAATGACAAATACAACAACGGCATCCATCGTAGTTCAGAGATTGATTTTAATCGATGCATTTTTGAAGTAGGAGTGTCGTTCTATTTACCTACGCTCAGAGCCTTATTTATTGCTTCGCACGTGGGCACCCTAGATGTTTCCATGTCACCGGGACATGTCAGGGACTTATAAAACTCCAGCTGCTGTTCAGCTATCTTCATCCGACATGCCGAAACCTGGAAATCCGTGTCGGGCGTGTAGTCGCTCCCCCAATCATTAAATGAGTAAGCGATCATCGAGCAATCCGATTTTAGTTTTTTATCCCATAGTCGATAATTAACGTCTAGTGCAGCCTGCTTATCTCCCGTCGCGAGTTTTCGGACGCTCACATATAGTTTGTGCGAATCAACAAGGATTCTATCCGTATCGATTCTCGAACAATTTAAAAAATCATCACGCGTTTTCGCGTTTTTTTCGCATGCCGCGTCTGCAAATGCAGACACGGGAGCGGCAATAGCGATTGCTGCCGCAATGATCCTAATGGCTAGCATCATAGTTTCCCTCTTTGAAAAGGTTTGCTTCTGCGCGACGACGTTTTACGAGACCCGCTGGATGTGCGCCGCCGGCCGATGTGTAGTCCATGAACTTTGCCGGAACACGATCATAGTGACCCGTATTCACCAGATTCAATAGCCCCTCATTGTGATGCCGGAGGTTGTAAACGAAGTCAACTAAAGCATCGTATTTGTATTGGAATAGTGGAACGTTGATGCGCTGGTTGACAATACGTTGCGGGTCTATCAAGTCGTGCTGCATCAACTGATGTCCCTGCGCTTGCGTTATGCCGTTCAGGAATGGCGCTTCTGATGGAGCGCCGGATATTGGCCCCTGATGAACAAGGTGTCCATATCCAATTGTGGTATTCCCGCCGCCGCCAGCGCCGTCGTTATCATACATATGCGGGCGGAACTGCTCCCATGCCTCAATGAACTCACGTCCGGCCGACGAGATTTGCCACGGTTTGCAGAGTCTCGCCGTCTGGACATTCACGCACGAATTCGGATTGGTGTTTGTTACTGCGGTTGCGCGTGCATCAGGCACTAGACCTCCTCCTTATGACCAAGATAAATTCGAATGGACCGAGCGCCGTCCGTCTCATAGCGCCCGGTGCGCCCCTGCGTATCTGTTACCCCGTAGACACGTTCGCCGGACGACAGCAGCACGGTGTAATACGTGTCTGTGAGCGCGCGTCCTGACGCATCAATGAGTGTGAACTGTTCGTCATATGTGTCAGTGTTGGGCGACGTTGTGGGTCTTTCGGTTTGCGCTTTCCCGGCTTTCTGAATAGAACGCAATTGAACTACTAGCCGTCAATACAAAATTCTTGCCACAAGGACATAGAACGCGGTCAAGATCTTTCACCAGCGGTAAGCCGTCATCCATCCAGTCGCCTGCGGTGCCATAGATCGGCCATCCGCCTTTGCAGCTTCCGCACGTCGCATGATTTTCCTTTCGCGCGTACATCCTGCCTTCTTCGTTAAAGTGGTTACTCCGCGCAGTCACAACCCCGCCGGTTGTGGTGCGGTCGTAGTCCGCTACAAGCCGATCACTCATACGTGCTCCCTGTGTCCGAGATAAACCCGCAGGCGTTGCGTGCCTTCGGTTGCGTAACGTTCAGTGCGGCCCATGTGATCCGTTACACCGTGGGCAAGTGAGCCGGACGGCAAATGGACCGTGTAATACGTGTCGTGCAAAACGTAGCCGTTCGCATCGTGAAGGGTGAATTGCTCGTCGTACTGCCGCGCGGTTTGCTGTCGGGCGGCTTGCGATGCTTCGGCCGCGCCCGGGTTCCGCGCGCGCGTGTCGATGTGAACGAACATTCCGGCATCCGCGCCAGCAAGAACGCGATTCTTCTTGCAGGGGCATAAGACGTGATCCCCGTTGATAACTGCAACGCGTCCATTTTCTCCGGCATTTTCTCCCGTGCCGATGATGTGCCACAAACCCTTGCAGTTACCGCACGTCGCCCGATCGCCGTGAAGCGCGATCTTTCGTCCATCGTCGTGAATCGTCGCGGAGAGCGCAATGACCTTACCGCCCGTGGTTGTTTCGTCACCATGGCGCACAATAGGAACACGCATGCTTGCCCACGCTCATTGAAGTTGAATCACGTTGCCGTGTGCATCCACGGGGACGAAAATAGTGGACGTGCGAACCTCGCGATGCGGGCTATCGTTAATCACGTCGCCGTTATCCAGCAGGCTGCCGACAACCGCATAGGCCATTTCGATATTGCCCGGCATACCGATGCCGGTAATGATTCGCGCGCGCGTACCGTCCGCATACTCGATGAAATCACCGACACGGGCCGCCCGTTGATGTATTTCGCGAATCTCGAATGTGCCCGTTACCTCTTTAAGCACGCCGCCGCCTGGCGTAGTGGACCCTTGCACCGCGAAACGTGCCGAAGATTCGCGCGGCGGCGGCACATAGCCAGGATCAAAGAGCCCTTCCACGGGTTTGTCTTCACCTACGAATATTCCGCGCCCCGTCCAGATGGCCGTAGTGATGCGATCGCCATTGCTGAGGCTGCTGCCGACGAGCGCGGCGGGCTTGTCGCAAATGACACAAGCACTTCCCGCACCGTCCATAATCACCGCTTCGCTACCGTCGCTATACGTCACGATATCGCCCACGCACGCAAGCGGAAGACCCCCAATGCGAATATCCGAACCGCTCGTGACACAGCCGCCGCGCTCGGTGCGCGCGCCGACCGTTGCGAATACAAATTTGGTCCCGTTCCGTTCCTGCTGATGCGACATTTTCCAAGCCTCCCGAAGTAGACGAACATGACCAGTCACCAAAGCAACCGGTGCGAAGGCGGCAGCTCATTTGCCGGGCCAATCCGAAGGATCAGCGCTACCTTCTGCAGGCAAACATCGGTCAACTCCGAAAAAAGGGCCGGCTTATGCGTGTTGCATCGCGACGCGCATCTGATCGCAAACGTTTAGAAAAACAGGCGCCGCGACATGGCTGATTTGTGTGAGGGGCGATTTATGGGACGCGCGTTATGAGACACCAGACTTGTCAAATGTCGGCCCAACACTAGTGCGTCGCGCTGCGGCGTGATCGAATCAGTCCGCCGGTTCACGAACAGGGGCAGGCATGAGTAGGCAGCGTTTTTTTCTTTCACCTCGCCGGGTCACCGTATTTCAGGCTCTGTCAACACCTCGCCGCGATCTTCGCGACCAACGACCTGCTCGCGATCGGCGCGCCGCAGGCCTGATCACGCTGTGCCGTTCAGTACCCAACGACGTTCCTGTGATCGGTATTACGGACATTCAACTTGCCCATCAGGTGCACCCTGCCCTGACAACGGCCGCGATTCAAACCGCGGCGGTCGCGAAGTTGTCGATTGAAAGTCTGATCCGGCTGATCCAGGCGCCGCATCAGCAGCCGCCGAAGGTGCGCGCGTCGACCGGGCCGCGACGGCTGAAATGAATTTGCAGGGTAATCAGCAGAAAATGCTGTCGCCGCCGCAAAAAAACGGCGTGCGAACCGCCAACGCCTCGATTGGCAATTTCATCGATTGCAGCGCAGGCGTAGCATCGATCCATCAATCGACGCGCGCGACGCGACCGCGCCGCATCAAGGGCAAACTGAAGGAGCAACCGAATGTCTCTCGCATTGACACGCAATGAACTGATTCGCCCGCAGAACCTGATCGACGGAACCTGGACCGGCGCCGCCGACGGCGCCCGCTTTGCCGTCACCAACCCGGCTACCGGCGAGACGATCGTCGAAGTCGCGAACAGCGGCGCCGTGGACGCGCGCGCCGCCACCGACGCCGCAGCCCGCGCGTTCCCCGCATGGCGCGACAAACTGCCGCGCGAGCGCGCCGAGGTTTTGCGCCGCTGGCACGCGTTGATCGTCGCCAATACCGACGACCTCGCGAAGCTGATGTCGATGGAACAGGGCAAGCCGCTCGCGGAGGCCCGCGGCGAAGTCGCTTACGGCGCATCGTATGTGGCCTGGTTCGCCGACGAAGCGACCCGCATCTACGGCGATCTGATTCCGCAGCAGCAGCGCGGCAAGCGCATGAGCGCGGTAAAGGAACCGGTCGGCGTGGTCGCCGCGATCACGCCGTGGAATTTCCCGCTGGCCATGATCGCCCGCAAGATCGCGCCCGCGCTCGCGGCCGGTTGCACGGTGGTCGCCAAGCCCGCCGAAGACACGCCGCTCACCGCGCTCGCCCTGGCTGCACTCGCGCAGGAAGCCGGTCTGCCGAACGGGGTGCTGAACATGCTGTCGGCGTCGCGTGAACAGGGGATTGCCGCAGTCGCCGATTGGCTCGCCGACGCGCGCGTGCGCAAGATCACCTTCACTGGTTCGACGCCGGTCGGCAAGCATCTCGCGCGTGAATCCGCGAGCACGCTGAAGAAACTCTCGCTGGAATTGGGCGGCAACGCGCCCTTCATCGTGTTCGACGACGCCGATCTCGACGCGGCTGTCACCGGCCTGATGGCGGCGAAGTTCCGCAACGGCGGCCAGACCTGCGTCTGTCCGAATCGCGTGTACGTGCAAGCCGGCGTCTATGAGCGCTTCGCCGAATTGCTCGCGCGACGCGTCGCCGCTTTGAAGGTTGCGCCTGCAACGGACCCGCAAGCGCAGATCGGCCCGATGATCAACGAACGCGCGATCGACAAGATTGCCCGTCACGTGGAAGACGCCGTCAAACACGGCGCGAAAGTGCTGGTGGGCGGCAAGCGCCTGACGGAACTCGGCCCGAACTATTACGCGCCGACCGTGCTGACGGATGCGCGGGACGACATGCTGTTCTGCTGCGAAGAGACTTTTGGCCCGGTCGTGCCGCTGTTCCGTTTCGACCACGAAGCCGACGCGATCCGCCTCGCCAACGACACGCCATTCGGCCTCGCCGCCTACTTCTATACGCAGGACGTGCGGCGTATCAATCGCGTGGCCGGGCAGCTGGAAGCGGGGGTGATCGGCATCAATGAAGGCGCGGTGTCGAGCGAAGCGGCGCCGTTTGGTGGCGTGAAGGAATCGGGCTATGGCCGCGAAGGGTCGAAGTACGGACTCGACGATTACATGTCGATCAAGTACCTGTGCCAGGGCGGGCTTGATTGACGAACCGCAGTCCGGCTTGTGCCTGATTGCCTGAACGTTCTGCCGCCGAAGGCCAACGCCTCTCTTCAAAGAGGCGGTGCGCCGAGGCGGCAGTTTTCATTCAAACACTACTTCTGCAGCAAAGCCTGCTGATGCGCTTTCACCAGATCGGCCATGCTATTGAAGCGGAAATCGATCTTTGGCTGCGAACCCGGATCCATCGTCGCGCCGAAGCCCTGTTTCCCGTGCCGCCGATAAATCCAGCACGACGCCAGACCAAACCCGTTCGCCGGTTGATGGTCGTGGAACAGGCTCTCGGCCGTGTGCAAGATCTTCTCTTTCCCGATGCCGCGCTCGCCCAGCTTTTCCAGCATGTACTCGAAATTGCGCGGCGACGGCTTGTATGAACCAACGTCTTCGGCCGTGATGATCGCGTCGAACTCGATCTGCAGTTTCGCGTTGCTATAAGCGAAGCTTTCGTTGTCGACGTTCGACAGAATCACGAGCTTGTAATGCCGCTTCAGGTATTGCAACGCCGCGACCGAATCGTCGAACGCCGGCCAGTTCTGAATGGACTTGCCGTACACCACGCAATCGGCGAGCGTGCACGGCACCTGCCATTCTTCCGCGAGACGCTTGTAGACGATCGGCAGGAGTTCCTGATAACGCCGCCCCGGCGTGTATTTCTGCTGCGACGATTCGTGCCGCGCGTGCGCTTCGAGCACCTGGTCGCGCGTGAGCCGCGGTTCGACGCGCGCAAGAAGCGGCCGCAAGCCTTCGAAAATACCTGTTTCCCAGTCGATCAATGTCCCATAGCAGTCGAAGGTCAGCGTATTGAAGTCGGTCAGTCGCATTCCATTTCCCTCCGTGGTTCGCAGATAAGACCACAGTGTAGAGGCGTGGCCTGTGCTTCACCAAATCTCAGTTCGCCGAACAAAAAAATCATTCCGCTCTCAGGAAAACGCCAACACGCCCTTCGCGGCAACGGCCTCGCGCGAAATTGCGTAACCGTCATGCACACGATTCATGACGGCCATTTTTGGCCCGAATTTGACCGCGTTTTCTCGCGGTCCTATCGTTCGACCATCCCCGCCGGGCTCGTCTCGCCGCTCCTGCCGAACACCATGGCGAGAACGCGCGACCCTCCACATCGTGACTCCACTTGCCATGACCTGCCATGAATTCTGACGCGACAGCCGCTCTGACACCCCTGCCCGCCATCCGGCCCACCAGCAAGGTACGTCGCGCGGTGACGACCGCCGTGCTCGGGCAGATTCTCGAATGGTACGACTTCTTTCTGTATGGCACCGCCGCCGCGCTCGTGTTCGGCAAGCTGTTCTTTCCGGTCGGCAGCGATCCGCTGACGGGCACGATCGCGGCATTCGGCGGCTTTACGGTGGGCTTCATCGCTCGGCCCATCGGCGGCGTGTTGTGCGGCCATATCGGCGACCGCTACGGCCGCAAGACGGTGATGATGCTGACGCTGCTCGTCATGGGCACGGCCACTGCCTGCATGGGTCTTCTGCCGACCTATCAGCAGATCGGCCTCGCGGCGCCCGTCATGCTGGTGCTGTTGCGCATCCTGCAAGGCCTCGCCGCCGGCGGCGAATGGAGCGGCAGCATCCTGCTGATTCACGAAAGCGCGCCGGCCTCCCGACGCGGTGCGCTGGCCGCGTGGAGTCCATGCGGCGCGGCGTTCGGCTTCGTGCTGTCCACCGCCGCGTTTCTTCTCGTGCAAACGCTCTCGCCCGCCGACTTTCACAGCTGGGGCTGGCGCGTGCCGTTCCTCTGCAGCGCCGTGCTGGTCGCACTCGGCCTGTGGATGCGCCGCTCCGTCGACGAAAGCGCGGAATTCGCCGAGGTCAAGGCCACGCGCCGCGACGCCCGCATGCCGATTGTCGAAGTGCTGCGCCAATGCCCGCGTCAGGTGCTGACGGTGTTCGGTCTGCGCTTCGGTGAAGGCGCGGCGTCGTACATCTTCTTTGCGTTCTCGATTGCATATGGCCAGTTCATCGGCCTCAAATCGAGCTGGGTGCTCAGCGGCCTGACCGTGTCGATGCTGCTGATGATCCCCGTGTCCCTCTTGATGGGACGCCTCACGGACCGGGTCGGCCGCAAGCCGGTCTATCTCGCCGGCGCCGTGGCGATGGTGCTGGTCGCCTACCCGTATTTCACGCTGCTCGGCTCCGGCGTGCTGTGGAAAGTCATCACGGCGCTCGTGCTCGCCAACAGCATCACGCTCGGCATTCTCGAAGGCGCGCAACCCGCTTTCATCAGCGAGTTGCTGCCCGTTCACCTGCGCTTCTCGGGGCTCGGCATCGGCCGCGAGATTTCGTCGGTACTCGGCGGCGGACTCTCGCCGATGGTGGCGACCGCGCTGCTCGCACATTACCGCAGCGCCGCGCCAGTGGCCATTTATCTGGTCGTGCTCGGTTCGATCACGGTACTCGCTACCTGTTTCGCACCGGAGACCTTTCCCAAAGCACTGCGGCTTCAGGCGAAAGCCAAAGAGCACGTCGAGCACGAAAGCGTCTGACGCCTCGTCGCCCGAAACCACTTACTTCCTTTCCCAAGCCGTCATCATGCAAAGCCTTCAGATGAGCAGTGTTTCGACCTACGCCTACGAACCTCGCGCCACCGGTCACGCGGATCCCTACCCCGATTACGCAGGCCCGCTCACGCTCGACGCGCTGATCGGCGAGATCGCGCGCCGTCGCGACGAGTTCGATCAACTCTCCCATGTCCCGCGCGACATGATCGCGAAGATGAAGCGCGCCGGCATCTTTCGCGCAAGCACGCCGCAACGCTTCGGAGGCGACGCGCTGCCGCCGGCGCAATTCCTGCGGATGCTCGAGCGCATCGCGATCGCCGACGGCTCCGCCGCCTGGGTCGCCGCGTTCGGCTCCGCGAACACCTATCTCGCCGCCTTGCCGATCGAAACGCAGCAGCAGATTTATGCCACCGGCCCCGACCAGGTTTTCTCGGGCGGCCTGTATCCGCTGCAACCGGCCACCAAAGCGCCGGGCGGCTTCGTCGTCAGCGGGCAATGGCGCTTCGCGAGCGGCTGCAAGGGCGCGGACTGGATCGGCGTCGGCATCGGCGGCACGCCCGCCAATTCCGGCGATGCCGGCGCGGGCAAGCCGTTCACCGCCGTGTTCCCCGCGCAGGAAGTGGAGATCGTCGAGAACTGGAACGTGGTCGGCATGCAGGGAACCGGCAGCCATGATTTGCGGCTGCGCGAGAAATTCGTCGATGCGCAATGGACCTTCGTGCGCGGCGGCGCGGCGCTGATCGACGAGCCGCTCTACCGCTACCCCGCCGTCGCGTATCAGGCGCAGGTGCACGCCGCCGTCAACATCGGCCTCGCGCGTGCGGCGCTCGATCTGCTGACAGGCATGTCCGGCTCGACCAAAACCACTACCGGCGCGCCGCGCCTCGCCGACCGTGGCTATTACCGTTCGGGGCTCGCGAAAGCGGAGGCCAACTGGCGCAGCGCCCGCGCGTTCTTCTACGAATCCGCCGAGGCCGCATGGCAAACGCTGATCGACGGCGATCCGGTCTCGCAGGAACAGGCCAATCTGTTGCGTCTGAGCGCGACGCATGCCGCGCAGATCGGCGCGGAAGTGGTGATGCAGGCGTATCAGATGGCGGGCGTCGCCGCGATTTATCGCGAGAACCGGTTGCAGCGTCTCGTGCGGGATTCGATCGTCGTGACGCAGCACGCGTTTCTGGGCGAAGGCACGTATGACGCATCCGGCGCGTTGTTCGCCGGCGTGCCGCCGGTCACGCCTTTTCCGTGACGCAGCGCGCCCTGCCCCTTGCCATGCAAAAGGAAAAGATCGTGACGACCGAAGACACCAGAAAGCGTTTCCGCGATGCGATGGCGTGCCTGCCGGCCGCCGTCAACATCATCACCACGGACGGACCCGGCGGCCGCTGCGGCATCACGGCAAGCGCGGTGTGCTCGGTGACCGACGCGCCGCCGACCATGCTCGTCTGTATCAATCAGGCCAGCTATGTGCATGACGTACTGCATCGCAACCGCAGCGTGTGCATCAACGTGCTGGCCGCCGAGTGCCAGGAACTCGCGCGTGATTTCGCCGGCATGACAGCGTGCTCGATGGACGAGCGCTTCGGACGCCACGCATGGACGGACGGCGCGTCGTCGGCGCCGGTGCTTGCGGATGCGATCGCCAGTCTCGAAGGCGAGATCGTCGACATCAAGACGGTCGGCTCGCACTCGGTCATGTTCGCGCAGATCCGCCACATTGCGCTGCGCTCGGATGGCGACGGACTCATCTATTTCGGCCGGCAGTTTCACCGTCTGACACGTCCGCAAGCGGTGGTGCCGTCGGTTGCCGCGCAAGGCGCGAGGTGAGCGTGGAAGTCTGCTTCTTTCTAATTGGGCACGGTGCGACTGGGCTTGAAACACGATCTCTCGATCTGTCGGGCTTCCACGCAGCATCACGCGATACAGAAGGATTACGCCGTTTCGTGATCCACGTGCCCGCGAAATCGGACGACTGCGATCCTCTGTCGAAGACCGACGCTTCCGCGCGACCTCGCTGCGTGCTGCAATGGTATTTCGACGACCTCGGACTGCTCGAACAGGCACTGCAACCAGAAGGTACGATGCATGACATAGTGGACGGATCTGCTAGCACGGGGCTCGCCTTCACGCAGCAAGCCATGGCAGTCAGGAGCTTCGCAACCCCGGATCCAGTCGACCTCGACACTCCCACCGAACGCTGCACCTACCTCGTCAGCTACGAAGGCGAAGCGCAAGACTTCAACGCGTGGCTCTCGCATTACCTCGCGCATCACCCACCGCTGATGGCGCAATTGCCCGGCATTCGCGAGCTGGAAATCTATACGCGGCTCGATTACCGCTCTGGTCTCGGCATCGAACGCGCCACGGCCATGCAACGCAACAAAGTCGTCTTCGATCATGCCGCTTCGCTAAGGGCTGCGCTGGCGTCGCCGATTCGCGCCAGCATGAAGCGGGACTTCAACGCCTTTCCGCCCTACAGCGGCGCGACGCTGCATTTCCCTATGCGCAGCATTTACGGTAATCTGAAACCCAAATAAACGCCCGCCCTCGCCGCGATCCGAACGTCATGACCAAGTCGCACCCCGGCATTACGGATTTGAACCTGCTGCGCGTGTTTCTGGCCATCTCCGATCTGCGCAGCCTGACCGCCGCGGGCGAGCGTCTCGGACTCACTCAACCGGCGGTCAGCCACGCCTTGCGCCGGCTACGCATCTTGTTCGACGACCCGCTGTTCGTTCGCACGCCCACCGGCATGGTGCCCACCGACGCCGCCTTGCGCTTGCACACGCCGCTCACGCAGGCGTTCGGGATCATCAACCTCGCGGTCCAGCAAATCGCCAAGTTCGATCCCGCCACGGCGCAGCGCGCGTTTCGCGTGTCCATGTCGGATATGTCGGAGTTCTATTTTCTGCCGCCGCTTCTTTCCATGCTCGACCGCAGCGCGCGCGGCATTCGCCTGGAGATTGCGAACGTCTCCGTCGACTCGGTGAGCTCCGCGATGCGCAGCGGCGAGATCGATCTTGCGCTCGGCTATGTGCCCGGTCTCGATCCGGGTTGCGTGAGCAAGACGCTCTTCGTCGACGAGCATGTTTGCGTGGTGCGGGCCGGCCACCCGCTGCGCAAACAGAAGCCGACCAAAGAAGACCTGGCGAGCCTGCGTTACGTGTATGCCAGCACGAACGCGACCGGCCACCGCATGGTGGAACAGTGGCTCGAAGAGTTGAATCTGCGCCGGGATATCGTGCTGCGCCTGCCGCATTTCGTGGTGGCGCCGGAGATCGTCCAGCATACCGACCTCGCCGTGATTTTCCCGCGCAGTATCGCGCAGCGCTTTAACCGCAACAAAGCCTTTCGCATTCTGCCCTTGCCCTTCGCGCTGCCGCCCATCGAAATTCAGGTCCATTCGCATTCGCAATTTTCGGCTGATCCAGGCATTGCCTGGCTGCTCAATGAGATTTACGACATGTTCCACCAACCATCGGTTAGCGATAAGACGCGAGCGGGAACACCGCTATGAACATCAGAGCGCTGCAGTGCTTCGTGATTCTCGCGGAGGAGCTCAATTTCAGCCGCGCCGCCGAGCGCCTGCATATCGCGCAGCCCGCGCTGAGCCAGCAGATCCGTTCACTCGAAGAACGGCTCGGCACGCAACTGGTCGATCGGGCACGACGTCCGCTGAGTCTGACCGAAGCGGGTCATTATCTGTGCAACGAGGCACGCCAGATACTCGGTTCGCTGGAACAGGTGACGCTCGTCGCCCAGGAAATCGGCGTCGGCCGGCGCGGCTGGCTGAGCGTCGGTTTCACCCGTTCGTCGATGTACAGCGTTTTGCCGCCCGCGCTCAAGGCATTTCACAAGGCGTTTCCGCAAGTCGAACTCAAACTCTTCGAGATGCTCACCGAGGAACAGGCCGATGCGCTGCGCGACATGCGCATTCACATCGGCATCGGCCGGCAGCCGCTGATGGTCGAGGGTTGCACCTCGTTTGCGCTGCTGCGCGAGCGCGTCGTGGCCGCGCTCGAACCCAGCCACCCGCTTGCAGCGCACAAGAAAGTCAGCATTGCCGATCTCGCCGATACGCCGCTGATTCTCTATCCGAAACATCAGAACGCCCAGTTCAAACGCTCGGTGCAATCGCTCTATCGCGATGCGGGCATCACGCCGCTCGTCGCGCACGAGGCTTATGAAATCCAGACCGCGATCGCCCTGGTTGCGGCAGGGCTGGGCGTGACGTTCATCGGCGAATCGGTGGCGCGGCACGGACGCACCGACGTGGTTTACCGCCACCTTACGGGGCCGGGCTCGTCGTATCGCTCCACGCTTGCGGCCACCTATCGCACGGACGACGCCTCGCCGCATCTGCGGGCCTTTCTCGCTTGCCTTCCCGCGCCGCTCAAAGACGGCACACTATAAGCAAAAAATTATAGAAGCATAAGCAAGCGGTCTTGGACTCCCTCTCCATGCGTTCTTATCATTGACCTCACACATGATTAGAACGCAGCCATGGCTACGGCCGTCGCCGCAAGGTAGGAGACAGGATGACCACGATCAACGAAGCCGTAACCATGCGAAAAGTCTACGGGCGCCTCATGCCTCTGCTCTTCGCCATGATGTTCTTCAACTATCTCGACCGGATCAATATCGGTTTCGCCGCGCTGGACATGAACAAGCAGCTCGGTTTCAGTCCGGCCGTGTTCGGCTTCGCGGGCAGCATCTTCTTCGTCGGCTACATGCTGCTGGAGGTGCCGAGCAACCTGCTGCTGCATCGCGTCGGCGCACGCCGCTGGATCGCCCGCATTCTTCTGACGTGGGGCGCGGTCGCCGCGGCCACGGCCTTCGTGTTCAACGATTCGAGCTTCTACGTGCTGCGCTTTCTGCTCGGCGTCATGGAAGCGGGTTTTCTGCCGGGCGTCGCGGTCTATCTGACGAAATGGTTTCCCGTGCGTTACCGCGCGCGTGCGGTTGGGGGCTACATCATCGCCGGTTCGTTTTCGGCGGTGCTGGGCGGCCCGATCTCGACCGCGTTGATGACCTACGCGAACGGCATTCTCGGCTTGCAGGGCTGGCAGTGGATGTTCATCCTCGAAGGCGTGCCGGCCATGCTGCTCGGTCTGTTGACCCTGCGCATCATGACCGAACGCCCCGCAGACGCCGACTGGCTGTCCGACGACGAAAAGCGCTGGCTCGAGACGACGCTCGCCGCCGAGCGCGAGGCCGTGGGCGGCAACACGCATTTCCCGCTGCTGCGCGTGGCGGGCGACATTCGCGTATGGAGCCTTGCGTGCCTGTTCGGTTGCGCGCTGGTCGGCATTTATGGCCTCTTTCTCTGGCTGCCGCAGATCGTCAAGAGTCTCGGCCATCTGAGCAATCTCGAAGTCGGTTTTCTGTCAGCCGCGCCGCCCTTGCTCGGCGTGTTGGGCACCTTCCTCATCAGCCGCAGTTCCGACCGCACCGGCGACCGCAAGAAGCACCTCGCATTCGTGTACGGCATGAGCGCGCTGGCCATTGCCGGCAGCGCGTATGCGCCGAACCCGGTGATCGCTTATGTGCTGCTGTGCGTGACCGGTTTGTTCATCTATGCGGGCAACCCGCTGTTCTGGAGCCTCGCGTCCTCATTCAGAACCGGCGCGGCGGGCGCCGCGACGATCGCGCTGATCAACACCATTGCGCAGTTCGGCGGACTGGTCGGTCCGTGGAGCATCGGTCTCGTGCGCAACGCGACCGGCAACTTCAAGCTGGCCTTGCTGACGATCGCGGCCTTTCTGATTGTCGCGACGATCATCGCGCTGGTCATGCGAGTCGCACCGGCCGAAGACGAGGCGAGCTCGCTCGCCACCGGCGACGCCGCGCCGCGCGCCTGAGAAACGACGCATCCAGACAGACAGGTTGAAAAAACAGCGGACTGAATCTGCACGCGCGCGATGTGCGCGCGCAAGGACAACTCACAGGATTTGCACGCCATGATCATCGATTGCCACGGTCACTACACGACCTCACCGCGCCAGCACGAAGCCTGGCGCACGCAGCAGATCGCCGCGCTGAAGGACGGCGGCACGCCGCCACCGCGGCCCGTGATTACCGACGACGAGATTCGCGAGAGCATCGAAGGCGGCCAGTTGCGAATTCAGCGCGAACGCGGGACCGACCTCACGATCTTCTCGCCGCGCGCCGCCGGCATGGGCCATCACCTCGCCACCGCCGAAGCCAACGCGCTCTGGTCGAGCGCATGCAACGACCTCGTGCATCGCGTGTGCGAACTGTTTCCGCGCAACTTCGTCGGTGTGTGCCAGTTGCCGCAGGCGCCTGGCGTGGCGCCCGCGAACTGCATCGCCGAATTGCGGCGCTGTGTCGAGGAGTTCGGCTTTATCGGTTGCAATCTGAATCCGGATCCGTCCGGCGGCCACTGGTCCGGCTTGCCGCTCACGGACCGCTCCTGGTATCCGCTCTATGAAGCGATGGTGGAACTCGACGTGCCGGCGATGATCCACGTCTCGTCGTCGTGCAATCCGAATTTCCATGCGACGGGCGCGCATTACATCAACGGCGACACGTCGGCGTTCATGCAGTTGCTGCAGGCCGATCTGTTCGCCGACTTTCCGACGCTGCGCTTCATCATCCCTCATGGCGGCGGCGCCGTGCCGTATCACTGGGGACGCTATCGCGGACTCGCGCAGGACATGAAGCGCCCACTGCTCAGCGAATACCTGCTGAAGAACGTGTTCTTCGACACCTGCGTGTATCACCAGCCCGGCGCCGAATTGCTCGCCAAGGTCATTCCAGTCGACAACATCCTGTTCGCGTCGGAGACCATCGGCGCGGTACAGGGCATCGATCCGGAGACCGGCCACTACTACGACGACACGCGCCGCTATATCGACGCGATCGAATGGCTCAGCGACGCGGACCGCCAGCGTATCTACGAAGACAACGCGCGCGCCGTGTATGGGCGGCTCTCGCGTCAACTCAATCGGCAACTCGCAGCCCAAGGGGCACAAGGAGCAACGGTATGAATCCAATCGGATGGCGCGAATACGACTCCGCGCCGCAGGCCGATCCGGCCACGCTCGCAGCATTGCGTGAACTGGCCGTCTCGCTGCTGAGCGACAACATGGCGCGCGCGAGCGGCATGGTGGGCTTGCGGCCTTATCATCAGCCGCGACCCATGGCCGGCACTGCCGTCACGGTCCACACGCGGCCGGGCGACAACCTCGCGATTCATCGCGCGTTCGACTTTTGCCGGCCCGGCGACGTGCTGGTGATCGACGGCGCGGGCGATCTCACGCAGGCGCTGATGGGCGACATCATGGCAAGCTTCGCGGAGAGTCTCGGCGTGCAGGGCCTCGTGATCGACGGCGCGATCCGTGACGTCGGCGCGCTGCGTCAGCGTGAGTTTCCGGTGTACGCGCGCGGCGTGACGCATCGCGGGCCGTACAAGAACGGACCGGGCGAAATCAACGTGCCCGTCACGGTCGGCGGCATGGTGGTGCATCCCGGAGATATCATTGTCGGCGACGAAGACGGCTTGCTCGCGATCGCGCCCGCCGACGTGGCAGCGGTGATCGAAGGCGCGCGCCGCCAGCACGCGAAGGAGGCGGCGGCGTTGAAGTCGATTGCCGAAGGCAAGTTCGACCGCTCGTGGGTCGTTCCGCAAAGGGAACGGATGATGAACAACTGACTGTGGACTTCATGGCGCACTATCTGAACGCTGCAACGCTCCTCGAACTCGCGCGCGACGCGCAGACGCGCGCCACCGCGCCCTGCACGTGTACAAAAACACCGTTGGACGGCTGGCAATCGCAGCCTTTGTCGCTCGATGAAGCGCAGTTCGAGGAAATCGGCACGTTGTTGCCGGAGGACGATCCGGAGCCGACGTTCAGCGAGTATCTGCCGGGAAAAACCAGCTACTGGGCGGCGGATGCGCCGATCGCGCCGCGGTACTTCCCGTATAACCGCTGCGCCGTGTGGCAATGCTCGTTGTGCGGGCGGCTTTATCTGCGTTACGTGGAAGGCGGCGGGTATTTCGTCGACCGCAGGATCCGTGCGGTGCAGGCGGCGTTGATCGAGGATGTGCCTTTGCCGGTGTGATGGTGCGGGCCAACGTGCGCCGCCTAATGCCCCGGCCTCAACGCCGCATACGCACCAGGCGTGATCCCATAAGCCCGCTTGAACAGCCGGTTGAGATGGCTCTGATCGTAGAACCCCACAGCCGCAGCGGCCGTCGCCGCATTGTGGCCTCCCGCAAGCATGCGCTTCGCCGCCAGCAACCTCACCTGTGTCGCGTAGGCGTGCGGCGGCAGTCCGAACGCCTTGCAGAAGGCGCGGGTGAGGTAATAGCGGCTTAGCCCGACCAGCTCCGCCAGTTCGTCGACCGAGATGTCGCGTTCGTAATTGGCGGCGACGTACTCGCGCACCTGCTCCATCTTGCGCGCTTCGCGCCGGGGTTCGCCCGACTCCTCACCTGAGCGCCCATGGCGCCCGACCAGCATCCCCATCGCAGCCCACCAGTTCGCCTGCCGCTCCATCAGCGAGACGGCGCCCTGTTGGTCCAGGCTCGCATGTGCCTTGACCAGCAGGCCCGCGAGGTGCGGATCCTGATACAGCCCGGGCGGAATCAGCAGCGGTTTGTCGGCGCGCGCGTCGGGAGAAAAGACCGCGCTGAGCGCGCCGAGCCCTTCCATGTCCAGATAGATCGCGCGATAAATCCATTCGCGGCCTTCCCAGACTTCGCCGCTATGGTATTCGCCCGGCCCGAAAACCAGCACGCTGCCGGGCCCGGCAATCTCGCTGCCCGCGCGCGTATGACATTGACCCGCGCCGGTCTCCGTCATGACGATTACGAGCTCGTCGTGCAGATGCCGGTCGAACTTGTGATTGCCATAGCGGGCACTTGCGAGACACGCGCCGTCGAGCGCGCCATCGCGCCAGCAGACCACTTCCGGCTCGCATTTATTCGCTGTCTCCATAGCTCGCGCCTCCATGCCCTTCAAACCAGCTCGATTCTGACCCGGCGATTGCGGCGCCCCTTGTTCTCTATCTTCGCAATGCGGATGGGCCGGGACTGCGCGGTGTTGGTCAGATGCGTGCCGCCGCACGCCTGCCGGTCCAGATCGCCGATCTCGACGATGCGCACCGTGCCGTCCGGCGTCGGCGGCGGCGCCACTGAAAGGCTGCGGATCAGACCTTGCGTGGCTTTCGCTTCGTCGGCACCGACATAGTAGACGCGCACTTCCATCGCGCTGCGGATCACCTCGTTGACGGGCGCTTCGAGCAGCCGCAGCGCGTCGTTATCCGCGTCGGGCAGATCGAAGTCCATGCGCGCGGTGCCGTCGGCGTTGATCTGCGCGCCGGTCACGAGCGCGCCCGCAAAGCGCTGATACACCAGCGCGTTGAGAATATGCGTCCCGGTATGGAGCTGGGCCACCGTGGCGCGCCGCGCCGCGTCGATGGCCACGTGCACGTTGCCGGCCAGTTCGAGCGGTTCGTCGAGCAGATGCCAGGTAACGTCGCCTTCTGTCACGACACCCGAGATGCGGACCGTGCCGCGCGCGTGCGTCAGCGTGGCCGCGTCCGACACCTGACCGCCGCCGCCTGGATGCAAGGCGGAACGGCCCAGCACGACCGCGCCGGGCCTGGCGGCGATCACGGCCGTTTCAAAGTCCAGCAGGTCCGGCTGCTCATGGCAAAGATAATGCGGCACCTTGATGTCCTCGCAGGAATTGACTGAATACGCCTAGGATACCCAGTCCCGTGGGAGACCGTCTTGGTTAAAAATGCCCTGCGGCGGCGGATCGGGGACGCACCGGGCCAACTCACGTTGGCGAATGTGGCAAAGCCACTGCCGCAAGCCGTCCGGGCAAGGCCCATCGTTCGGGAAATCCAGTATCCTGAACGTCTCGCTGAACGCATCCGACAGATCCGGCTCCTCTCCATGAATCTATCCTTTGAAGTCCTGCAGGTGCTCGATGCGATCGATCGAACCGGCACGTTCGCGAGCGCCGCCGAAACGCTGCACAAAGTGCCGTCCTCGCTGAGCTATTTGGTTCAGAAACTCGAACTCGATCTCGGCGTCAAGCTGTTCGACCGCACCGGCCGGCGCGCCACGCTGACGCACGCGGGGCGTGTGGTGGTCGAGGAAGGCCGCCGTCTGCTGGAAGCGGCGGAAGCGCTCGAATTCAAGGCGAAGCGAATCGAGCACGGCTGGGAGTCCGAACTGCGCATCGCCGTCGACGAGATCATTCCGTTCGACCTGCTCTGGCATCACGTCAGCGAGTTCTACAAGCTCAAGCTGGACACGAAGCTGCATCTGTCGAAAGAAGTGCTGGGCGGCTCGTGGGATGCGCTGCTCACTCGCCGCGCGGACCTGATCGTCGGCGCGGCGGGCGATCCGCCGCCCATTCCCAATCTGATCGCGAAACCGATCGGCTCGCTGCGGCATGTGTTCGTGGTCGCGCCGGACCATCCGCTGGCGTCGATACCAGGACCGCTCACGCTCGATATCGTCGCGCGCCATCGGGCGGTCGCGATCGGCGATACGTCACGCAAGCTCGCGCCGCGCACGATCGCGCTCGCCGTCAATCAGGAAGTGCTCACGGTGCCGACGCTCGAAGCCAAACTCGCCGCGCAGATCAAAGGCCTGGCGGCGGGCACGATTCCCGAATGCCTCGCCGTCGATGCGCTGAGCCAGGGCGAACTGGTACAAAAGGAAGTGATCGGCATGCGCGAAGTCACGCATTTCTATCTGGCGTGGCGCGACGACGAAAGCGGCAAGGCGCTGCAATGGTGGGTCGAGCAGTTGAACCGGCCGGACCTGATCGACGACGTGGTGCAACAGCGGATGCTGCACGGTTGAGGTTCGGCTAGCAGACTTGCCTGATCTCGTCCGGCGGCGGTTCGTCCAACGAAGCCGCGGCGGCATCCGCATTCATGCGCATGCGCGTCTCGATGCCGGCGCAAGGACGGCCCGGCGCGCACGCCTCGGTCGCGACGCGCAGCAATTCTTCGGCGGCTTTGAAATCGTCCCAATCGTGGCCCTCGGTGAGTCTCGCGCAGGCGGCCTTCACCAGATGCAGCGCCTCCGCGCTCCGGCCTTGCGCATGCCAAAGCCGCCCGAGGCTCGTCGCGGCCCGCAGTTGCAACGAGCGGCAACCCTGCGCCAACGATTCCTCGAGTGCCGCGCTCAGACTCGCCTGTGCATGTGTCACCGCATCGCCGAATGGTGGCTGGCCGGTGCACTCCATCAGCAGCAGTTCGGCGTGTACGCGTCTGAGTTCGGCGGCATACCACTGGTCGCCGGTGTGGTCGCCTTGCGCCAGCGCCTCGATCACCACGGCAATGCCCTCCTTCGGCTGCCCGGCACGGCCGAGCGCAAGGCTGTATTGCGCGGCGAGCATGGCGCGCGGCGCGGCGTATTCGAGCGCTTCGAGATCGTCCAACGCGGCGCGAAAGCTCTTCACACGCTGCGCACTGGTGTCGTCCAGCGAGTGCAGGTATTCGTCGAAGCAGCGGCAGCACGCATGCGACACACGCAGTCCGACGCGCGCCGACATGTCCCGTAACAGCGCGATGGCCTGAGCCGCCCGCCTTCGCTGGCCCGCCAGCAGCGCCAGCGGAATTTCCGCCTCGACCAGCACGTAGCACGTGACCATCGCCTGTTCCTGCCGGCATGCTTCGGCAACGCATGCCTCAGCGATCCTGAGCGCCTGATCGCGGGCGCCCTGCAAGCCGAGCAGGCGGGCAAACGTGGCGCGACCAACCACGCCGTGATCGATGAAATGCCCGAGCGGCAGCCGATGTTGCAAGCAGCCGGTGTGCTGCAAGAACTGATCGAGCGAGGCGCGCGCCTCCTGCTGATCGCCAGCGTAATGCGAGGCGATGCCGAGCAAGCGACAGGCGAGAATCCCGTTGGCCGTATCGCCCGTCTGCGCGGCGAGCGAC
The DNA here is from genome assembly GCF_031585635.1 of Paraburkholderia sp. FT54. Classification (NCBI taxonomy): domain Bacteria; kingdom Pseudomonadati; phylum Pseudomonadota; class Betaproteobacteria; order Burkholderiales; family Burkholderiaceae; genus Paraburkholderia; species Paraburkholderia sp. FT54. The sequence continues at coordinate 2,299,657 of NZ_CP134196.1, forward strand.
GCGAAGCGCTGCGCGAACCCCAGCGCATTGCGCGCCGCGCCGGACGACTGACTCGCGTTCCACATGCCCCACAACGCGCGCGCTTCGAACGTCTGATCGCCTGACGCGATCGCGAGCGCCAGCACTTCGGCCCAGATGCCGAGCGTTTCGCGATTCGGTCCGTTCACATAGACGAGCGCCGCACCGAGCACGGCCAGCAGTTGCATGCGCACATGCAGGTGGCGGGGCGAGCGCGATCCCTGATGGGTCGTCTCAACGGCGTCGAGCGCGCGCCGTGCCCAGACGCAGCATTCGTCGACCAGCGAGAGTTCATAAAGCAACGATACGAACTTTACCGCCAGCGTTTCTCCCAGCGCAGCGTCGCCTTTGGGCGACAGCGCCCACGCCAGCGCGGCTCGCAAATCGTCGAGTTGCTCGCGCGTGCGGTGACGCCGACGGTCCGGGTCGACGCGCGCGGCGCCTGCTTCATGCGCTTGATGTGCTTGATGTGTGTCGCTCGACGAATCGCGTTCGAGCAGATCCAAAAAATAGCGCGCGTGATTGAGCGTGACGAGGCGCCGCTCGCCGTTGTCGTCGAGCTTTTGCAGCGCGTAGGCACGCGTGGTTTCCAGTAGCCGATAGCTCGCCTTGCCGCGCTGCGCCTGCATCACCACCAGCGATTTTTCGACGAGCCCGGATAGCGCCGCAATCACATCGGATTCGAGCAACCCGTCGTCGCTCACCATGGCGATCGCCGAGTCGATCGTGAAGCTGTTGACGAAGACACCGAGCCGGCGCAACGTCGCGCGCTCCGCATCGTCGAGCAAGGCGTGGCTCCAGTCGAGCGTCGCCTTCAAGGTCTGGTGGCGCGGCAACGCGGTGCGATTGCCACCCGTCAGCATGTTGAAGCGGTCGTCGAGATGATCGGCGAGCGTCTCGATACCGAGTATCGCGGCGCGCGCCGCCGCCAGTTCGATTGCCAACGGAATGCCGTCGAGGCGGCGGCACACGGTGCCGGTCAGATGGATGCTTCTGTCGTCGGACGAAAAACGCGCGTCGATCGCGCGGGCGCGTGACAGGAACAGCTGGACGGCGCTGCGTTGCAAAACATGCTGGCTCTGATCGTCGCGAGCGGGCACGTCGAGCGACGCCACCCAGTACAGGTGTTCGTCCACGACACGCAGCGGCTCGCGGCTGGTCGCGAGAATCCGGATGGCCGGACTCACGTTCAATAGCGCTTCGGCCAGTTCGGCGGCGGGACCGAGCACATGCTCGCAGTTGTCCAGCACGAACAGCACGCGCCGTTCGCCGAGCTCCTTGCTGACGCGCGCCAGCGTAAGCGGCCCGCTCGCCGTGCTCACGCCGACGCTATTGGCGAACATGGCGAGCACGCTGTTCGCGTCCACGGCGCACGCAAGCGGCACGAGATAGACACCTTCCGGGAAGTGCGCCAGCAAGCTGCGTGCGATCTCGATGGCCAAACGGGTCTTGCCGATCCCGCCGGAACCGACGAGCGTGACATGACGCGTTGAAGCGAGCGCCTGCGCAACGTCGCTGAGCGCCTGCTCCCGGCCGATCAGCGACGAGCTATTGGCAGGCAGATTGTGGGGGACGCTGTGAACGGATGCGATGTCTTCGGCGGTGTCGCGCACGGTCTTGTCCGGCGGCTGTTGCGCGCAGGCCTCTCTGGATATCAGCCGGTAGCCTCTGCCCGACACGGTCTGTATCAGGTTGCGGCTCTCGCCCAGCACCTTGCGCAAGGCGGACATATGCACCTGAAGATTGTTTTCTTCGACGATGGTGTCCGGCCATACCTGTTCGAGCATGACGCTCTTCGACACCAGCGCGCCGTTCGCGTCGATCAGCACCGCCAGCATGTCGAATGCGCGGCTGCCGATGCGCACAGGCTGTCCGTCGAGAAACAGTTCTCGGCTGGCGAGGTCCACCTGAAGCGGGCCAATGCGGATCATTGCCTGGGTATCCAAAATGCAGCGGGACGGGGAACCACTGAGAACGACCGCTCAGCGTTGTGTCCCCGCAGTCTAGATCAATCGCGAGTACGCATGCGCGGAAAAAACTGATCCTATTGTTCAATTTTTTTGTACTGCGGATCGTCGCACCGCTCAATGGGCGGTGCACGGCAATCGATGTGTCCGACGAACGCTCGAGTACTTCGATCTGAATATGTCGCGACGGCGCATGGTGCTGCCCCCGAAGCGTTTGCGGATCGAACCGGATCACTCTTCCGACACGCCTCGCCGATCATGCGGTGCCGCTACCGCATCACCAGCCGAACTTGAGTTCGGCGCCTACATAGTCGGAATTGCGCGCACCGAGGTCGCGCAGCGACGGTCCGACCTGGAAATGCACGGCTTCGAGCGCGGCGGCGAGATTCGCGGCGACCGCCCAGTCGGCGCGCAACTGCGTATAGAAACCTGTCCAGCGGCTGCCATGTCCGGCGGTCCCCGGCACGACCGCCGAGCCTTGCTGATACACCGCGTCCGCGGTGGTCTCGCGCCATTGCAGCCCCACACCCGCGAGCAGCGACAGCTTGCTGTTCGGTTTGACGATGAGCGACGGTTTGACGTGAATCACGTTCGAGTAGCCCGTATAGCCGGCGAGCGCGAAGTAGTAGCCGTTCGGAAAGAGCGGATTGAAGGTGCCGATGCGGCCGTCTCCAGGATGCGTGTCGCCCGAGGCCGCATCCACCTGCAGACCGAGACGCGGGGTCCACGGCAGCGAAGCCAGCGTGTAGCCGGCGAGCGTGCCCACCGCCCACGCGCCGATCGTCTTGTTGCCGACATGCCCCGACTGATACATCGCCTCCGCATCCCAGTCGATGTGATTGACCGAACCTGCGTAACGCGCGTCGAAGACATCGCGATGTTCGTCGCCGGTGGCGTCGAGAAAGCGCGCATTGCTGCGGTTGTAGCGCGAGTAATAGGCGGACAGATCGCCCGGACCCACTGCCTTGCGCTCCACCCGCACGCCGCTGAACGTCAGGTCGCGATTGGAAACGTCGTCGAAATCCGAGGTGTCGCGGTACTGCACCGGCTGCGTTGCATACGCGATCCAGCGCCATGGGCCGGTTTCATAGTCGGCCCAGATGGCGTCGAAGGCCTGGCGCACGTTCGGGCCGTCACGCACGGAGATGAAGCGCTGCAAGTCGAACGCCATCTCCTGCCGGCCGACGCGAAACTTGAAGGTCCCAGGTCCGAGCGGCTCGGTGATGGCGACGAATGCCTGACGCAGGTCGAGCGGATTCTTGTCGACCGGTGAGACGTTGTCCTTGCCGAAAGGCCGCGCGTCCTCGAACTGCGTGAAGATCTGCACGTGCGGGCCGAGCCGCACATCCGCGTGGACTTCCAGACGTTGCAGCACGTATGTGTCGTCGCGGCCCGAGCCGAGGCCGAAGAGAGGCGCGTCGTTCATTTCGAGCCGCTCGCGCAGCACCATGCCGAGCGAGACGTATGCGTCGGGATTGCCGAACAGCGGAATGTATTTCAGCGAGTCGAAGGGCCGTTTCGGCACGCACGGATTGGCGAGCGCCGACCAGTTTTCCTGCCAGCGATTGAACATGACAGCCGGCCGCGCGCATGAAGTGCTTGCCGCCGTTGCTGCCGTGCTGCTGGTGGTGCCGGTCGAGCTGGTATCGTCGGCGCCGCCGAGCGCGGTGTCCGCCGCCGACACCGGCAGCGCGGCCGCCAGTCCCGTGCTGATCAACAGCGCGCGGGCGGCGCGCAGCGTCCAGCGCCGCCGCGACCGCTCGCGCGGCTGTGGCGTCTGCAACGTCTCTATGACGCCTGCTTTACTGGCCATCGTGCACTTCGGCGATGTACCCGCCCGGGAATTCCAGCACGGCGCTCTTGCCCGCTTCGCTGCTGTACGGCTGCGATAACACCTTCGCGCCGGCCGCTTGCGCGCGCTCGAGCGTTTGCGCCAGATCGTCGACGGCATAGCCGGTCGTTTCACGTCCGAACGGGAACGGCAGCTTGCCGTCCGTGACGAACACCACCATGCGGCCGAAGCCCGAACTGATCCGGATCTCGCGGATCGTCTCGCCAGGCCGGCCGATCACGCCGCCATCCGCACGCGGGTTGTCCGACACCACCTTGCCATGCGAAAAGTGCACCCAGCGGCGCACGAAGTTGTTGGCCTCATAACGGGACACGTACACGCGATTGTCCGGCACGCTGTGCAACGGCGCGTAGTTCGGCGCCTTGGTGTGCCAATAGAGCTGCATCGTCAGCCCGCCCGGCCATTGGACGATCGCGTCCTTGCCGATCGGATCGTCGAAGCTATCGACGAGCACGTCGGCGCCCGCCGCGCGCGCCGCCTTCACCGCCTGGTCGATGTTGGAGACCAGATAGCCGGTCCGCTCACTGCCGAACGGATAGGGAATCGGCGTTTCGAAGCCGAACACCGACAGCATGCCGACCGGCGTCTGCACGTATTGCGACGCGGTCTTGCTCGGCGTCGGCGTCACGGTAAACACCGCGCGCGGCGATGCCTTGCCGCCGAACGTGGCGAGGAAGCTGGTGACGAACGCGTCGAGATCCGCCGACGCGACATACACGTGAGTCGTGTCGTACTGGGCGCCCACCGAGACATCGGGCATTCGCGCCGCGAGCGCGCTCTTGCCGTTCGAGACTTCCGGCGGGCCGTTATCGGCGAACGCGGACGAGACCGGCGCGAGGCCGATCAGCAAGGCTGCGCAGAAAGTCGCAATGGAACTGAAACGTCGAAGCGAAGTGAACATGTGATTACCCGATGGTGTTAGCAATTTCCGATTGGACGGCTTGCAGGATCAGCCGCCCTCTTTGGTCGCGCCGGGCGTGGCCGGCTTTTGCGCCGATGTGCTCTGCTGCGGGTTGGCGACCTGGACCGTGGCCGTCTGCGCGAAAAACTGTGCCTTGACGACCGGGATCGCGTGCTCGCCCAGCACCATCCCGAGCAGGCCGGCGAGCGCGATCAGCGGCGGCGCGGGCGACTGCACCTTGAGCAGCCAGTAGAGAAGTCCAACGCCGAAGCCGACGCCCAATGAAATGATGTAGCCCATTCTGATTTCCTTTCAATGCTCACTTGCGGCGAACCGCGTCCTTAATTCGCCCAGTCCGAACCCAGCACCAGCCCGCAGAAATTCAGCCGGCGATAGTTCGGGTCCCACCGGTCCAGCACGTCGGCATTCACGGTGCCGAAGGTCGTCTCGGGACGATGCTCCATGCCGCGCGCGTAGGCTTCGATGATCTTCTTCTTGAAGCCGGTTTCGCGCGGGCAGGCCTGCACGATCTCGTCGCGCTGTTGCGCGGTGAATTCGTCGTAGCGGGCACCGCGAAGATCCATCTGCACGCCGGCGCTCACCAGCGCGACGAGCGGCGACAAATGTTCAGGAATGCCCGGCGTGGTGTGCAACGCGATCGCCGCCCAGACCTCGTCGATCGCGCCAGCGGCGGCGCCGTACCGCAGCATGAAATCGCGCGCCGCATTCGCGCTGTCCACTTCGTAGCGATACGGGGAACGCTGATGTTGCATAGTCAAACCGATGTTGTGAAACATCGCGCACACGTACAGCAGCTCCGCGTCGAAGGTCAACTTGTCGCGCAAGCCGGTCAGCGCGCCGAACAGAAAGGCCCTGAGCGCGTGATGAAACATCAGGCCGGACTCCGTGGCCCGGATCTGAGCGGTTGCCGCCCGCGCCAACGGACTGTCGGGAATGTCGACTCCCGCAATGGTCTTCTTCATGTCATCTTCTTCCTATCCGACATCCGCTTGCGGGCGCGCATCGCCGACCGACTGTTCAGGGTCGACATGAAGGTTTTCGCATGCCTCGTGGCACGAAGCCGTGGATGTCAGAATGCGAAACAGCTACAGCCCAGCGCGCCCCAGAAGCCGTTCGAATCGCTGACCGGCACGTTCCTGCGCCATGCCCAGCCGTGCGCGTGAGCATGCACGCCGCACAGATTGACGCAGCCGTCCACGCAGGCCACCGCGGTCGGCTTGTAACGGCTGTAGCCGCCGAATTCCGCAACCGGCGACCACGACGGGCTCACGGGCAAGTCGGGCGGTGCGAGCGGCGCGAACTCGTCGTCCGCGTAGATGACCTTGCCGCCCACCACCGTCAGCACCGATTCGAGGAACCTGATGCGGCTTTCGTCGACGGTGAAGTAGTCTTCGCTGAGCACCGCGAAGTCCGCGAACTGACCGGGCAGCAGCGCGCCTTTGCGATCTTCTTCATTCGAGAACCACGCGCTGCCCACCGTATAGCGGCGCAATGCCTCCATCCGGTCCAGCCTGTTCTCGCTCGAATACATCGACGTGCCACCCACCGTCTTGCCCGACACCATCCAGTACAGCGAGACGAACGGATTGAAACTCGCGACGCGCGTCGCATCCGTGCCCGCGCCGACCGGCAGGCCGGCATCGAGCATGTGGCGGATCGGCGGCGTACGCTTGACCGCCTCTTCGCCGTATTGATGAATGAAGTACTCGCCCTGATACGCCATGCGATGCTGGATCGCAATGCCGCCGCCGAGCGCGCGCACGCGCTCGATATTTTTCTGCGTGATGGTCTCGCAGTGATCGAAGAACCAGCGCAACCCGTTGAACGGAATCTCGGCGTTCACGCGTTCGAACACGTTCAGGAAGCGTTCGATCGATTCGTTGTAGGTCGCATGCAGACGGAACGGCCAGCGGTTCGCCACCAGCAGCTTGACGACCGCTTCGAGTTCGTTCTCCAGCGCGTCGGGTAGATCGGGGCGCGGTTCCAGAAAGTCTTCGAAGTCCGCCGCGGAAAACACCAGCATTTCGCCGGCGCCGTTCACCCGCAGGAAGTCGTCGCCTTCGCCGGGCTTCGTCATCTTCACCCACCTGGCGAAGTCTTCGATTTCCTTTTTGGCGTTCTGCGTGAACAGGTTGTAGGCGATCCGCACGGTCAGCTCGCCGTGCTTCGCCATGTCCATGATGACGGCGTAGTCGTCGGGATAGGCCTGATAGCCGCCGCCTGCGTCGATGGCGCTCGTCACGCCGAGGCGGTTCAGTTCGCGCATGAAATGGCGCGTTGAATTACGCTGATCCTCGGGCGCGAGCTTCGGACCTTTCGCGAGCGTCGCGTACAGAAGCCCAGCGTTCGGCCGCGCGATCAGCATGCCCGTCGGGTTGCCGCGCTTGTCGCGCTGGATCTCGCCGCCGGGAGGATTGGGCGTGTCTTTCGTATAGCCGACCGCGCGCAATGCCGCTGCATTCAGAAGCGCGCTGTCGTACAGATGCAGGATGAACACCGGCGTATCCGGCGCAATCGCATTGATTTCTTCGAGCGTCGGTCCGCGCCGCTCGGCAAACTGGAATTCATTCCAGCCGCCCACCACGCGCACCCATTGAGGCGCCGGCGTGCGGGCCACCTGCTTGCGCAACATGTCGAGCGCATCCGCGAGCGACGGCACGCCGTCCCAGCGCAACTCCATATTGAAGTTCAGCCCGCCGCGAATGATGTGCAGGTGCGAGTCGTTCAGGCCCGGAATGACGGTGCGGCCTTGCAGATCGACGTGCCGCGTGGCGTCGTTGGCATGCCGCATCACGGCGTCGCGCGAGCCCGCGGCGACGATGCGGCCGTGCGCGACGGCGAGCGCATCGGCGAAGGAGCGCTTGTCGTCCTGCGTGGCGATCTTGCCGTTGAAGAAGACAATCTCGGCCGGCGTCGGCGCGGAAGGTGTGGAAGTCATGACGATCCTCATGGGAAAGCGCTCCGGTTTGCACGCGCGGAGCTATTTCCGGGCAAGCCCGGAAATCGGAAAACAGGGAAGCCTGAAAGCGCACGGTCGGCGCGCGCCTTCCATCGAGCATTCGATCAGGTGTTGCGGCCGGCGCGAAGGTATGGGGGATGCCGGCGCCCTGTCGCCGAACGGCGCGGCATCCATCCATACGGTTTGGCCGGCGTCATGTCATGCTGGTCGTGGCGGATCAGCCCGCTTCGCTCGCGTGCTCGCCGAGAATCGACTTGGCGTAACGCACGCCGATACCGTAAGCGCTGTGCGCCTTCAGGATGTCCATGCAGCCTTCGTACGTTTCGCTGCGTCCCCAGTCGCGTTGCAGTTCGAACATGTACTGGAACGAGGTCATGGGCACCGCGCCGGCCTGGATGATGCGTTGCACCGCGCGTTCGTGCGCTTCGGTGGTGATGTCGCCGCAGGCGTCGGTCGGCACGTAGATTTCGTAGCCTTCGTTGATCATCTGGATGGTCGGGAACGACACGCACACTTCCGTCCACAGCCCGGCGATCACGATCTTCTTACGGCCGGTTGCCTCGATGGCCTTGCGGAAATTCACGTCTTCCCACGAGTTCATCGACGTGCGGTCGATCGGCGTGTACTCGGGAAAGACCGATTGCACTTCCGGCACCATGTCGCCGCTGAACGATTTAGCGGCCACCGTGGTCAGGATCGTCGGCACCTTGAAGAGCTTCGAGGCCTTCGCGATCGCCTGGACGTTGTGCAGGATGGTGGTGCGCTCATGCGACATCGTTCCAAAGAACATCTGCGGCTGATAGTCGATCAGGGCAACCGCACATGAATCAGGGGTCAAGAGTTCTTTAGGCATTACGGGCTCCGTATTGAATGGACAAAGCAGTCTGAGAGACGTGCCGTGCTCGCTCGGGCAGCGAGTGAAACTGAACCCGAGTCTATCGACGGCGCTTTGCGGAGTCCTTGTCGAAGTCCTTAATCGTTATTAAAAAATTAACCAATGAAGGCTTGAATCGCGGCGCGCGGCGAACGCGTCCCTTCAGAATTTTTTATATTTTTTTCGCGGGACTTTTTTTGTGCGGCATTTCTGCCCTTCGTCTGCCAGATTGCGCTTGCCTTGATGTTGCAGCCGGAATCCCGCAATGCGCGAGCGCTTCGTGCATTGCATCGTTCCATGCGGAATTCAGATAGCCCCCTGAGCAGCAGCGCGCGCCGCATGAACACTTGAGCGAACGCGACGCGTAAGCGGCGACGAGCAACGCACGGGGCAATGGCGCGAGGCGTTCGATTCGATCTGCGACGCATGCGGGCGGCCTATCCGTTCCCGTCAGTGTCGATACGGACGCCACGCCTTGGTGGAGTATGCCTAACGATGACATACCGCCGCGCTCGATGGCGTGGTGCAGCGCCTCGCGCAAGCCGGCGGCAGGGTTCTCGTGTATAGCTCGCGCATGGCAAGGCCTCGTGGCCCGTCTGGAGCGGCCATGAAAATAAAACCCCGCCTCGCGGGGCACCGTCAGATGTTCAGTGAACGATTCGAGTGCACGCCGATATGCGGCGTGCATGGATCGCGCCCCTTTTTAGGAATTGCCCGATTTTCGCTCGCAGGGGCTTCCACCGATGCTTCGGGCTGGCACGGCAAAAGCCGCCGCGCTAGCGCCGGTCGCCTCACCGGACGGCCGTTTTCGTCTATTTCTCGGAGTTGTGGAAATGTCGGATCAGGAACGTAAGGGAACGCTCTATCGCTTCGCAACCGTTGGCACGCGCACCGGGCGCGGCGGGCGTGTATCTACCGGCCAGGCCGGTAAGCTGGCTGGCCTTCCTCTCGCGTGTGTCGGCGATGTCGTGACGTACCGCGACGGCGTGGAAGCAGTGATTATGGACGGCGCAGGGTGCGCAGCGACGTACGAAGGTGCCCCCTTCGCGCTTGTTGGCAGCAGCCTGAGCAACGGCGACCGCATCATCGAAACACTTTGTGCCGAATTGAACGCGGGCATTTTCCTTGAAGATGGTCAACAGATCTTTGTCCCCGTGAATGAACACGGCAACGTGATTCAACTCCAGTAGCGTGAGCAAGCATGCGTATCCCTATTGTGCGTCATGGCGACGAAACAACTACGCGCGGAAAGGTCCTCGCATTTACTGCGACCATTCACGACGATGGCCGGAAGATCGCGCTCCACGGCGACCAGGCAACGTGCGGAAACTGCAAGGGCTTATGGAAGATCATCGGCACTGGCGAAGGCGCCGGAGAAAATGGACGCGCAGCCGTTATCAACGGCGATCATGTTCTATGTCCTTGCGGTAAGAATCGCGTTTTCGCAGGCGCGGACGCAGGAATGTTCTTGCACATCGACACCGGCACTGCGAGCGCCGCGCCACACAAAGCCGCACCGGTAGAGCAGTACGACGAGCAATTTACTCTGCTCGATGATGCACGCCGGCCGCTCGCGCATGTGCGTTACCGGATCGTTGTTGACGGCAAACGAATGATAACGGGGACCACAAGCGCGAACGGGCAGACCGAGCGCGTGGCCACACATGGAGCATCGAGCCTACAACTTCAATTAGAGAATTGAGAATGCCAGATGATACCGAATGGGTAACGGTTCACGATACAGCAGTAACAAACACCAATCCAGATTCAATGGGTTCACGTCTCAATCAATACAACGCCAATTTGCCAAAATATGACTAATCAAGAATTTAGGAAAGTCATCATCAGGGTAAGAGATGCAGCAGTTACGCTAGTGAAAGAGCGTATAGCAGCGCTCGCGAAATGGGACGCTCAGGAAAGAGCGCGAGCCGCATGGTATTTTGGCCGGGCTGACGAAGAAATTAGAAGCGCGCTGGCGACTGGTCTACCTCGACTGCTATCCGCCGTCCAGGAGCTTGTGCCCGAGAAGATTATTCGATGGGATGCCACCTTGAACAAGAATCTTACATGTGCCGTCGTACCCGACAGCGGCCAGAATCGTGCTGGCGTGTGCAAGCCGGATTCACAAAATAGAGTTATCGCGATCTATAGTGCATTTTGCACGGATTCTAACGGTGAGCTGTGGCATAGTGCAAAGGTGAAAACCTTGATTCACGAATGCACACATTACACCGATACCTTTAACTCCGACGATATTATGTACGGCAATACGGAAAGCGGGATGTAAGCATTCGCCATAGGCAACTCAGACAAGGCCATACGGAACGCCGATAGCATTGCGGGGTATATTGCAACCTTTGATAGGGAAGTTGCAAGATGAAAAAGCAATTCCTTGCATTCCTGCTTTTCGTCACCGCAGCGTCTGCACCTTGGCTTTCGGCGGCAGCCCTCGCGTGTACAATCAATGAATCAGTGGAAACACGATTGCCATTTAACGCTATCGATCTATCGAATGCGGATCGATTGTCGATCTTCAGTACGGTGCTCGAAGCACGCAAGTGGCCTGACGTTGACATCCAGGCTGTAATCATTGCGGGTGCATATGCCGGGGAAAAGAATGGCGAAAAATTGAAAAATGAGCGCGGCGCACTTGTTAAAGCATATCTTATCCAGTTAGGTATCAAGCCACAGAATATCCTGATTGAACCCAAGACGCTGACTGACGAAATGGTAAAGAACGAAGACGGCACGTTAAACCTGCATCAGATCGCAATCGAACTAGTCCCTTTGTGCAAAGATGGTTGCGAACGGCTTTGCAACGATCCGCGCGTGACGCCAACAAGCAAGACAATCAAGTAAGCTTAATCTCCTTTAGGCATAGCCTCGCTTCGGCGGGGCTTTTTGCATTGACGGAGGAAAATTAGATAAATTTGCCTCAGTCACGCCACGCTGTCTGTATGCACTGCGCTCGTCAATCCAAGTGTGAGCGCTTGCAGCTTAAGCCTCGCGGAGTATTCGCCGATCGAATTCAATCGCGTTTCGCTTTCGGGCAATGTTGTTGCAAAGTCGCAAACACTTCATGCAAGGCCGCACTAAACGAAAGCTCGGCATGGGCTGTGTTCGCGCCTCACCTTTCCAACTCAGCAAACAACCAGTCCTGAAAGCTGCGCAGCTTCGGCAAATCAGCACGCGACTTCAACAGATTCAGCGTATAGCCATTCACGCTGAGTCCATCCACGCCGAACGGCGCGACGAGCCGCCCGGTTTCCAGTTCGCGTTGCGCGAGCAGCAGGCTCTCCAGACACACGCCCAGGCCGTCGACCGCGGCGCTCAACGCCATGAACGAGCGGTCGAAACGCGGGCCACGTCCAATATCGATCCGTGTCTTGCGATGCAAACGCATCCAGTCCCGCCAGCCGACCAGACAACCCTCGCTGTGAATCAGCGGATGGTGCTGCAAGTCCGCGACGCTGCGCAGCGGATAGTCGCCGGACATGAGCGCCGGCGCGCACAACGGCACGATCGTCTCCGGCGGCAACTCCAGCACCAGCGTGCCCGCCGGTTGCAGCTTGCGCGGACCGTAGCGGATGTCGATATCGACCGCTTCCGAAATCAGGTCCGCCGCTTCCGATGACGCATTCAAACGCACGTCGATATCGGTATGCGCCGCGCTGAAGCGCGCGATGCGCGGCATCAGCCATTGGGTCGCAAAACTCGGCGTGCAGTGAATGGTGAGGATGTCGCTCTTCGCCACCCGCCCGATCTCTCGCGTGGCCGCGTCGATGTGCGCGAACGCCGAAGTGATTTCCTCTGCGTATTGCCGCCCCGAGTCCGTCAACAGCACCGTGCGATGCAGCCGATGGAACAGACGAATGCTCAATTGCTCTTCGAGCAGCTTGATTTGATGGCTGATTGCCGAGGGCGTGACGAACAGTTCGTCTGCTGCAAGCGCGAACGACGAGAGCCGGGCGGCCGCTTCGAAGGCTTGTATCGACTTGAGCGTGACGCGATTGTGCATGGCAGCATCCACGTGAATTCAATTCATCTATCGACCCATCTTAATTCGTTTGAGCGCTGGTTGGCGTGCGATTACGCTTGTCATCACTGGCTGCGGCGTCGATGCGGCCGAGACAAAAGACCCAAAAGACTTTGGAGACAACAGTGAACATCAGCGAAACCGCGCCATATCCCGAACTCGCGGAGCACGCCTACCAGATCCGCCGCAACGCGCTGCGCATGGGTGAAGTGCAAGGGCAAGGCTATATCGGCCAGGCGCTCGACATTGCCGACGTGCTGGCGGTCGCTTACTTCCGCGCCATGCGTTATCGCGCCGACGATCCCGACTGGGAAGGCCGCGACCGCTTCCTGCTCTCCAACGGCCACTACGCGATCGCCTTGTACGCGGCGCTGATCGAAGCCGGCATCATCGCCGACGAAGAACTGGAGACCTACGGCAGCGACGACAGCCGCCTGCCGATGTCCGGGATGGCGAGCTACACGCCCGGCATGGAGATGTCCGGCGGCTCGCTCGGCCAGGGGCTGACGATCGCCGTGGGCCGCTGCCTCGGTCTGAAGCGCAAGGGTTCGGACGCCACCGTCTACACGCTGTTCTCGGACGGCGAACTCGACGAAGGCGCGGTCTGGGAAGGACTGATGTCCGCCGCGCACTGGAAGCTCGACAACCTGATCGCGATGATCGACGTCAACAACCAGCAAGCCGACGGGCCGTCTTCCGCGGTCATGGCGTTCGAGCCGCTGGTCGACAAGCTGCTGGCGTTCGGCTGGTTCGTGCAGCGCGTGGACGGTAACGATCTCGCGGCGGTGGTCGCCGCGTTCGATGCGGCGCGCGCGCATCCTGAAGCGCAGCCGCGGATCATCGTCTGCGATACGCGCATGGGCTGCGGCGTGCCGTTTCTCGAAGCACGCGAGAAGAACCACTTTATCCGCGTCGATGCGCACGAGTGGCAACTCGCGCTGCAGGCGCTCGAAGCCGGGAGAACCGTATGAGCGCCGCCGCACCGAAACCGCGTCTGAAGACTTCGGCGATGATCGCCTCGATCGCCGGCGAAGGCCAGATCACCCGCTCCGCTCCGTTCGGCCACGCGCTGGTGGAGCTGGCGCGCAACCGGCCCGAGGTGGTCGGCATGACCGCCGACCTCGGCAAATACACCGACCTGCATCTGTTCGCGAAGGAATACCCCGAGCGCTTCTATCAGATGGGCATGGCCGAGCAGCTGCTGATGGGCGCCGCCGCCGGCATGGCGCACGAAGGCGCGCAGCCGTTCGTCACCACTTACGCGGTGTTCGCCGCGCGCCGCGCCTACGACTTCATCCACCAGGCAATCGCCGAGGACAACCTCGACGTCAAGCTGGTGTGCGCGCTGCCCGGCCTCACGACCGGCTACGGCCCGAGTCACCAGGCGGCCGAAGACCTCGCCCTGTTCCGCGCGATGCCGAACCTCACGGTGATCGACCCGTGCGACGCGCTCGAAATCGAACAGATGGTGCCGGCGATTGCCGACCATCGCGGCCCGGTGTACGCGCGGCTGCTGCGCGGCAACGTGCCGGTCGTGCTCGACGAATACGACTATCAGTTCGAACTCGGCAAGGCGAAGCTGCTGCGCGACGGCACCGAAGTGCTGATCATCTCGTCCGGGATCATGACGATGCGCGCGCTCGAAACGGCCAAGGCGCTCGCCGCCGACCGCATCGACGTGGGCGTGCTGCATGTGCCGACCATCAAGCCGCTCGACGCCGTGACGCTGTTGCGCGAAGCGCGCCGGCCGGGGCGCCTCGTGATCGTAGCGGAGAACCATACGGTGATAGGCGGGCTCGGCGAGGCGGTGGCCGCCGTGCTGCTGACCAACGGCGTCACGCCGCCCTTCCGTCAGATCGGCCTGCCCGACGCCTTTCTCGATGCCGGCGCGCTGCCGACGCTGCACGACCGCTACGGCATTTCCACCGAGGCGATGTGCGGCACCATCAAAGGCTGGCTGCGCTAGGCGTCGATCTGATTGGCGAAAACAAGCGTAGTCACCAATAGCAAAGCAAGCAGCAAACCATAAGCATCACATTCAGGAGATCCGCATCATGTCAGAGTCACGTCTTCTCGACGGCAAGGTCGCCGTCATTTCCGGCGGCGCATCGCCGCGCGGCATCGGCATGGCGACCGCACGCAAATTCGCCGCTCATGGCGCGCGCATCGCCATTTTCGATCTCGACGAAAAGGCCGCCATAGAAGCCGCCGCGTCGATCGGGCCGGAGCATCGCGGCTATGTGTGCAACGTCACCGACCGCGCTGCCTGTCAGGCCGCTGTCGAACGCACCGTCGCCGATTTCGGTTCGATCGATATCCTGATCAACAACGCCGGCATTACTCAAGCGGCCAAATTCCTCGACATCGACCCGCAAAGCTGGGACCGCATTCTCGACGTCAACCTGCGCGGCGTGCTGTATCTGTCGCAAGCGGTCGTGCCGCAAATGAAGAAACAGAAAAGCGGCTCGATCGGCTGCATGTCGTCGGTGTCGGCGCAGCGCGGCGGCGGCATTCTTGGCGGCCCGCATTATTCGGCGGCCAAGGCCGGCGTGCTCGGCCTCGCGAAAGCGATGGCGCGCGAACTCGGCAACGACGGCATTCGCGTGAACTGCGTGACGCCGGGCCTGATCCAGACCGACATCAACGCCGGCAAGATCAGCGACGACAAGCGCGTCGAGATTCTCGCGGGCATTCCGCTGAATCGCCTGGGCGTACCCGACGATGTGGCCGGCGCGTTCCTGTTCCTCGCGTCGGAGCTGTCCTCGTATATCACCGGCGCGGTGATCGACGTGAACGGCGGCATGCTGATTCACGGTTGATCCGTTCCGGCCTGGACGGGGGCCGCATGGCGGGAGGCCAGCGGCGGCGATGGAGGCCACAGTAGTAGAGAGTAAACGGACGCGGCGCGCGACACGTGCAGCCGCCGCGCTCGAGATCGCAGAATAAACATAACGACACGCCATATTGGAGGAAGACACCATGACTAACCGTTCAAACGCCCCGCAGGGCATCAGCCGCCGCACCTTTCTGAAAGCCGGTGCGACCTTGTCCGCAGCCGTGCCGTTATGGAGCGTCTCGCGGCGCGCCATGGCGGCGCCCGAGTTTTCGTACAAGCTCGCCACCGGCCAGGACCCGACTCATCCGGTCAATATCCGCGCCCAGGAGGCGATCAATCACATTCGCGAAGCGACCAAAGGCCGCCTCGACATCAAGCTGTTTCCGCAGAACCAGCTCGGCTCCGATACCGATCTGCTCTCGCAGGTGCGCAACGGCGGCGTGGAGTTCTTCAACCAGGCCTCGTCGATCCTCGCGACGCTCGCGCCCGCCGCGGGCATCGTCAACACCGGCTTCGCGTTCAAGGACTACGACGCGGTGTGGAAAGCCATGGACGGCGACCTCGGCAATTACATTCGCGCGCAGATCGGCAAGTCCGGCATCGTGTCGGTCAGCAAGGTGTGGGACAACGGCTTCCGCCAGATCAGTTCGTCCACGCGCGCGCTGCGTGCGCCGGCCGACCTGAAAGGCTTCAAGATCCGCGTGCCGCAAGCACCGATGCTGACCTCGCTGTTCAAGGCGCTCGACGCGGGCCCTGCGCCGATCAACTTCAACGAACTGTATTCGGCCTTGCAAACGGGCGTGGTGGAAGGCCAGGAGAATCCGCTGCCGATCATCGCCACCGCCAAGCTCTACGAAGTGCAGAAGTACATCAGCCTCACCTCGCATGTGTGGGACGGTTACTGGATTCTCGGCAACCGCGCCGCGTGGGAACGGCTGCCGGCGGATATCCGCGCCATCGTCACACGCGAATTCGAAAAGGCCGCGATGCTGCAACGCGCGGACATCGCGAAACTGAGCAGTTCCCTGCGCGACGATCTGAAAACCAAGGGCATCACCTTCATCGACGTGGACCGCGAGGCGTTCCGCGGCGCGCTGGCCAAGACGAGCTTCTACCACGACTGGAAGAGCAAATACGGCGACGAAGCCTGGGGTCTGCTGGAGAAGTCCGTCGGAAAACTGGGGTAATGCGATGATCTCGATCTCTTATTCGCACGAGCGGCAGCACCGCTTCGCCTGTGCGCTCGACTCCGCGCTCGGGCATCTGGTGGAGATTCCCGCTGCCTTGCTGGTGCTGGCGGAAATCGTCGTGCTGCTGGCCGGCGTGACGAGCCGCTATATCCTGCACGCGCCGCTCGTCTGGTCCGACGAACTGGCCTCCATGTTGTTCCTCTGGCTCGCCATGCTCGGCGCCGTGATTGCCTTGCGGCGCGGCGAGCATATGCGGATGACGGCGCTGGTCGGCATGGCGCCGCCAGGTGTGCGCGCGTTTCTCGACGTGGTGGCGATCGCCGCGCCGATCGCATTTCTTGCGATGGTGATCGGCCCGGCAATCAGCTTCGCGCAGGACGAGTCGTTCATCACCACGCCCGCGCTCGAACTGTCGAATTCGTGGCGCGCCGCCGCGTTGCCGATCGGCTCGGCGCTGATGCTGCTGGTCGCCGTGGTGCGGCTCGCGCGCATGGGCAACTGGCGCCTCGTGCTAGGCGCGCTCGCGACGGTCGGCGCGCTGGTCGGCATCTTCATCGCCCTGGGGCCGATCTTGCGCGACCTCGGCAACGTGAACCTGCTGATTTTCTTCGTCGGCCTCGTGGCGCTCGGCGTGCTGAGCGGCGTGCCCATCGCGTTTTCGTTCGGACTCGCCACCTTCGGCTACCTCGCGCTGACCACGAATACACCGATGCCGGTGGTGGTCGGCCGGATGGACGAAGGCATGTCGCATCTGATCCTGCTCTCCGTGCCGCTCTTCGTGTTCCTCGGCCAGCTGATCGAGATGACCGGCATGGCCGCGGCGATGATCGCGTTTCTCGCGAGCCTGCTCGGTCACGTGCGCGGCGGTCTCTCGTACGTGCTGGTCGGCGCGATGTATCTGGTGTCCGGCATCTCGGGATCGAAAGCCGCCGACATGGCGGCAGTCGCGCCAGTGTTGTTTCCGGAGATGAAAGCGCGCGGCGCGAAACCCGGTGACCTGGTCGCGCTGCTCGCCGCGACCGGCGCGCAGACCGAGACGATTCCACCTAGCCTCGTGCTGATCACGCTCGGCTCGGTGACCGGCGTGTCGATCTCGGCGCTCTTCACGGGTGGCATGCTGCCGGGCATCGTGCTGGCGATCACGCTGTGCATCGTCGTGCAGTGGCGCTATCGTCGCGAAGACATGTCGGGCGTCAAGCGTGCGACCCGCGGCGAGATTCTGCGCAAGCTGGTGATCGCGTTTCCCGCTATCGCGCTGCCGTTCGTGATTCGCGCGGCGGTGGTCGAAGGCATCGCGACGGCGACCGAAGTCTCCACCATCGGCATTGCGTATGCGGTGCTGGCCGGCTTGCTGATCTATCGCCGCTTCGAGTGGCAACGGCTCAAGCCGATGCTGATCGATACGGCCACGCTGTCCGGCGCGATCCTGCTGATCATCGGCGCGGCTACCGCAATGGCGTGGGCATTGACGCAATCCGGCTTCTCAGGACAGCTCGCGCAGGCATTGGGCGGCTTGCCGGGCGGCGCGGCGATGTTCATGGCGGCGTCGATCTGCATGTTCGTGATTCTCGGCAGCGTCCTCGAAGGCATTCCCGCCATCGTGCTGTTCGGCCCGCTGATGTTTCCGATCGCGCGGGCCATGCATATCCACGACGTGCATTATGCGATGGTCGTGATCCTCTCGATGGGCGTGGGCCTGTTCGCGCCGCCGTTCGGCGTGGGCTACTACTCCGCTTGCGCGGTGAGCCGCATCCATCCGGACGAAGGCATGAAGCCGATTCTCGGCTACATCGCCGCGTTGATGGTCGGGCTGATCGTCGTGGCTGCGGTGCCGTGGATTTCGACGGGCTTTCTGCATTGAGTCTGTGACGCGCGAGGCATGAGCCCTCATGTCTCGCGCGATGTTCTTCCGCCCGCTTCGGGCCCGTTCATTCGATTTGTCTGTTGCCGCCGCCGCGCATGATGCAGCGGCGTAGAGGAGCCTTTTGCCATGTCCACCACAGAAGCCGCGTCTGCTGCACCGAACGCTTCGTCCGCTTCGATCACGCCGTTGCCGCGAGTTACGCTGGCCTCCGCGCAAACCGGCGCGCAAGCGGCGCCCTTGCCCGATGCGATCCGCTTCCTCTCCATCGACGCGATTCTGCGCGCCGGCGAAGGCCACCAGGGCGTGCCGCTCGGCATGGCCGAAATCGCCACCGCGTTGTTCACCCGTCACCTGAAATTCAATCCCGCCGATCCGACCTGGCCCGATCGCGACCGCTTCGTGCTGTCGAACGGCCACGGTTCGCTGCTGCTGTATGCACTGCTGTATCTCACCGGCTATGACGCGATCGGACTCGAACAGATCAAGACCTTCCGCGAACTCGGCTCACATTGCGCGGGCCATCCCGAGTACGAACCGGCACACGGTATCGAGGCCACCACCGGCCCGCTCGGCCAGGGCATCGCCAACGCGTTCGGCATGGCCATCGCCGAAGCGTATCTCGCGGCGAAATTCGGCGGCGAACTCGTCGACCACTATACGTATGCATTCGTCGGCGACGGTTGTCTGCAGGAAGGCATCGGCCAGGAGATGATTTCGCTCGCCGGGCATCTGCAACTGGGCAAGCTGATCCTCTGCTGGGACGATAACCAGATCACCGACGACGGCAGCACTTCTCTGTCGATCAGCGAAGACGTCTGCGCGCGCTTTCGCGTCGGCGGCTGGCATGTGGTCGAAGTGGACGGGCACGATCTCGAAGCGGTGTCGGCGGCGCTGACGATCGCCCGCATGGATCCGCGCCCTTCGATGATCGCGTGCAAGACCGTGATCGGCCGCGGCATTGCGCGTCTGCAAGGACAGCGCGGCGGCCATAGCGGCAAGCTGTTCCAGGCGGATGCCGACGCGGCGCGCGACGCACTCGGCTGGCCGCACGCGCCGTTCGAGATACCCGCGGAGATTCTCGGCGCATGGCGCGCGGCCGGACGGCGTAGCGAGCCGCAGTATTACGCATGGCACGAACGTCTCGCCGCGTTGCCCGCCGCGCAACGCGACGAGTTCGAGCGGGTCCAGGCCGGCCATCTTCCGCAAGGCTGGCGCGACGTGCTCGACGACTACCGCAAGCGCGCCATGGAACGCGGCGAACCGCAGCCCGGCATCACTGTATCCGGCGAGATCAGCGATTTGCTCGCACCTGCACTGCAAGAGCGCATGGTCGGTTGCGCGGATCTCGAAGCGCCCACCGGCCACAAGCGCCAGTTGCATGCTTTTACTGCTGAGGATCGCAGCGGCGCCTACGTTCACTGCGGCGTGCGCGAACATCTGATGGGCGCGATGGCCAACGGCATGGCCGCGCACGGCGGCGTGATCGCGACCAGCGTCACCTATCTGGCGTTCTCCGACTATCAGCGTCCGGCCATGCGCATGGCGGCGCTGATGGGCCTGCCGGTGCACTTCGTGTTCAGCCACGATTCAATCGGCGTCGGCAAAAATGGACCGACGCATCAACCCGTCGAAATTCTCGCCTCGCTGCGCGCGATGCCGAACATGCGCGTACTGCGTCCCGCCGATGCCGTCGAAGCCGCCGAGTGCTGGGCGCTCGCGCTCGAACATCGGCGCGGTCCGAGCACACTGGTGTTCGCGCGCCAGGCTTTACCGTTGGTGCGCCCGGAACATAGCGCCGAATCGCTCTCGCAACGCGGCGCTTATGTGCTGGCCGAAGCCGAGGGCAGAGCGCGCGCCGTGACGCTGCTCGCAACCGGTTCCGAAGTCGCGTTGGCCTTGCAGGCGCGCCGCCAGTTGCAGGACGAAGGCATCGCGACGGCGGTAGTGTCCATGCCGTGCTGGGAAATCTTCGACGAACAGGACGACGCCTATCGCGCGGCAGTGCTCGGCTCGGGCACCGTGCGGGTTGGCGTGGAAGCGGCGTTGCGTTTCGGCTGGGACCGCTATCTCGGCGAACGCGGCGGTTTTGTCGGCATGACGGGCTTTGGCGCGTCCGCCTCGGCGGAGACGCTGTACGAGCACTTCGGCATCACCGCGCAGCATATCGTCGCTGAAGCGAAGCGGCATCTGTCAATCATTGGGACATGACCATGCATAAGATCGTTTTTCTGGACCGCACGACCCTCGCGCCGCAAATCGTATTGCGCGAGCCGCGCTTCGAGCATCAGCTGATCGAGCACGACCGCACTACGCCGGATCAGGTGATCAAGCGTCTGGCCGGTGCGTCGATTGCGATCACCAACAAGGTGGCGCTAACGGCCGAAGTGCTGGAGCAGTTGCCGGAGCTGAAGCTCGTCGCGGTGGCAGCGACCGGCACGGATTGCGTCGACAAGGCGGCAGCTCAGCGGCTCGGCATTGCGGTGAGCAACATTCGCGGCTATGCGATCAACACCGTGCCCGAGCATACGTTCGCGTTGATCCTCGCGCTGCGGCGCAATCTGGTCGCCTATCGCGACGACGTGCTCGCCGGCGAGTGGCAAAAATCCGGTCAATTCTGTTTCTTCACGCATGCGATTCACGATCTGGCCGGCGCGCGGCTCGGCATCATCGGCGAAGGGGTGTTGGGGCAGCGCGTGGCGGAACTCGGCAAAGCCTTCGGCATGCAACCCATGTTCGCCGCGCACAAGGGACGCGAAGGGCTCGGCCCGCTGTACACGCCATGGGACGAAGTGCTCGCGACCAGCGACATCATCACCGTGCACAGTCCGCTCACGCCGCAAACGCGCAACATGCTCGCCATGCCCGAATTCCGCGCGATGAAGCGCCGGCCGTTGATCATCAACACGGCGCGCGGCGGACTCGTGGATGAAGCCGCGCTCGTCCAGGCGCTCGACGAAGGGCTGATCAGCGGCGCGGGTTTCGACGTGACCGCGGGCGAGCCGCCCGCCGACGACAACCCGCTCTTGCGCGCCGCCGGCCGCCCGAATGTGATTCTGACGCCGCATGTGGCGTGGGCGTCGGACGAGGCGCAGCAGAGCCTGGCGAATCAGTTGATGGACAACATCGAAAACTTCGTCGACGGTGCGCCGATGAATCTGGTGAGTGGCGCATATTGAGGTGAATAGCCGCGCCGACTCATCGTCCGGCGCGGCTGCCTGCATCTGACGCGGCCTTAACTCTTGCGGAAAATCGGCGCGCCCCACGGCGCCCCGATCGTGCCGCCATCCACGACGATCTCCGCGGCCGTCATTCCCGACGCATCGCTGGAAGCAAGAAACAGCACCGCTGCCGCGACTTCTTCCGGCGTAGCGAGGCGCTCCATGGGAATGCGCGGTGCGAAGGCCTGTTCCGTTCCGTCGAGCGTCGCGCCTTCGCGCGCGCCACGTGTCCAGATCGGCGTGCGCGTGCCGCCGGGGATCACTGTATTCACGCGAATACCACGCTGCACCAGCTCCGTTGCGAAGACCTTCGCCATGCCCGTGATGCCGGCCTTGGTGGCGGAGTATGCCGACGAGCCGGGGGAACCGAGTTCGCGCATCACTGAGCCGTTCAATACGACTGCGCCACCCGCGCTCATCAACGGCAGCGCCGCTTGCACCGTCAGAAAGACCGCCGTCAGATTGGTGCGAAGAATCGCCTCGAACGCCGCGGCTGTCGTGCCGCCGAGCGGCGTCGGACCGGAGATGCCGGCGTTGGCGAACACGATATCGAGCGATCCGAATTTGCTCTTGATCTGTTCGAACAGCGCGCCGATTTCGGCTTCGTCGTCCAGATTGGCCCGCACGCCCAGCGCGTTTTCGCCGAGTTCGGACACGGCCTGATCCAGCTTCGCACCGTCGCGGCCGGTGATCACCACTCGCGCGCCTTCGGCAATCAGCAGTTTCGCCGTGACGAAACCAATGCCGCTATTCCCACCGGTAATCAACGCTGTTTTTCCCGTGAAACGCATCACCTCTCTCCTGGATTGCGCCGCCAACGTGCCGGAAATGACGGCCGTGCGACGCCTGCAACGGTTAAGCGGCCAGAAACGCCGCCGCGTGTGGACATCCGTGAAGGAGGTCCCCATCGAATAATCTGCATGTTGATCATCATGCACATTTTCAGTATTATGCTCGTCATGCAGATTGTCAAGAGGGTGACGGAAATGGGCTACTCGCAGGCGCAAAAAGCAGAAAGCCGTCAGCGTGTGCTGGAAACAGCGGCGCGGCAGATTCGCGAAGACGGCATCGAGGCGCTCGGGGTGGCGGACTGCATGCGGCGCGCCGGTCTCACACACGGCGCGTTTTACGGCCACTTCGAGTCGCGTGACGCGTTGATCGTCGAGGCGCTGGAATATGCCGTCGCGCAAAGCGAAAAACGTATCGCCGCCACCGTTGCGGCGGCGAATGCGAACGGGTCGGCGCAGAAAGAACCGTTGCGTGCGATCGCCGACATGTTCCTCAGCGAGAAACACCTCAAGAATCCAGGCAACGGCTGCGCGTTATGCGCGCTTGCCGGTGAGGCGCGGCACGCGGCGCCGGAGGTTCGCGACCGTCTGACGCAATACGTGCACAAGCTGGCGTCCCGCATCGCGGCGATGCTGGCGGGCGGTAGCGAAAGCCTGGCGCTCGGCATTGTCGCGACCATCGTCGGCGCGGTGACGCTGGCGCGTGCCGTCGACGACCCCAAACTTGCCAGATCGATTCTCGCCGGCTCGCTCGATCTGATCGTGGCGCAAGGCGGGGACGCTTAGCGGAACCAGCCCCGCCCTACCAACGCCCTACCCGATCGCCAATCCCGCGTCGGCCAGCGAGCGCCGCAGCCCGAGCTTCGGATACGCGCGATCGACCGCGCGCACGTCGGCGCGCGTTTCCTCGATGATCCAGTCGCGCACGTCGGCCGCGGCCGGGCGCAGCGCGCGGCTCTCCGGCCACACCAGACAGCAGCGCCGGTTCGTGACGATCAGTTCCTCTTCGGCTGGCTGAAGCGCGCCCTCCATCAGCCAGTGCGACACCACGTTCAGCCAGCCGAGCGCGACGCCCTGGCCGAGCAACGCAGCCTGCACGACGATCGCGTAGTCGTTGAAGCTCAGCATGCTCGCGGCGTGCCGCCCGTGTGCCGCGAACGTTTCAAAGCGGTCATGCCAGCCGCGCTCGCCGTCGTCCATGACGATCACCGTGTCGCCGTGCGCGCGGCCCGCCTCGGTAGCCGCGATCTCGTCATAGCGCCGGCTGCACACCGGCAGCAACGTCTCCGGCATGACCAGCATGCTGTTCTCGCCGATCTCGTCCTCGCGCCGGAAGCGCATGCCGAGGTCGACGTCGACGAGCGGCCCGCCGATGCGCCCCGAGATCAACTGGAACCGCAAGTCGACGTTCGGGAATGCCTGATTCAGCCGGTTTATGCGCGGCATCAGCCAGTGCGTGGTGAAGGCCGTGGACACCGACAGCGTGACCGACTCCACACCCGTGGCGCGCGCCTCGATCTCGCGGATCGCGCCTTCGATGCCATTGAAGCCCTCGGAAATCTTCCGGTAGAGGATCTTGCCGTTCTCGGTCAGCTCGATGCCGCCACGCACGCGCTCGAACAAACGCACGCCGAGATGGTCTTCCATGCGCGCCAGCATGCGGCTCACGGCCGGCTGGCTCACATATAGCTCCTGCGCCGCGCGCGTGAAGTTGCCGCAGCGCGCGGCAGCTTCGAACACGAACAGCGCATTGGCGCTCGGCAGTTTTTTGCGGAGATTGGGCATGACCTGATGTTATGCCCTCTCCAACAATTTGGGAATTGCCGCCAAAAAGGGCGCGGCCTATATTTTCCCTAACGCAGGCTTCTTCAGCGAGACAGGACGCAATGGACGCACGAGCGAAAACAGGTGTGTCGATCCGATCGGCAGCGAAGCGTTATGGCCAGATGGTGGCCCTCGACGACGTTTCACTCGACATCGCCCCCGGCGAATTCGTCTCGCTGCTCGGCCCTTCGGGTTCGGGCAAGACCACCTGCTCGACATTCTCGGCGGCTTCGTGCAGCCGAGTTCGGGCGCGGTCTGGGTCGGCGAGCGCGACATTACATTTGCGCCGCCGCACAAACGCGATATCGGCATCGTGTTTCAGAACTACGCGCTGTTTCCGCATATGAGCGTCGGCGAGAACGTGGCGTTTCCGTTGCGCGCGCGCCGTCAGCCGAAAGCGACGTGGGCGAAAAAAGTCGCCGACGCGCTCGCGACGGTCGAACTCTCGGGCTACGAAAGCCGCGGCATCGGCCAGCTTTCCGGCGGCCAGCGGCGCACAGATCAGCGTGACGCTCGACCCGCAGGACACGATCGTCGTGCCCGCCTGATTTTCTCCGCCCACGCGTGGGGCACTCCCTCTCCGATTCACCGCACACTGCAAAAGGATGATTTTATGAAGCTCACCGATTTCAAGGTCCTGACGTTCGACGTCGTCGGCACACTCATCGACTTCGAGCGCGGCATGCTCGCCTCGGTGCGACGC
Organism: Paraburkholderia sp. FT54; assembly: GCF_031585635.1. Taxonomy (NCBI): domain Bacteria; kingdom Pseudomonadati; phylum Pseudomonadota; class Betaproteobacteria; order Burkholderiales; family Burkholderiaceae; genus Paraburkholderia; species Paraburkholderia sp. FT54. The sequence continues at coordinate 2,324,708 of NZ_CP134196.1, forward strand.
ATTGGCGGCCCGAAAGCGAATGACCTGACCGACGACCAGATCTTCGAGCCGTACATGCGCGGCCGCGCCAACTATCCGGGCCGTTCGAGCCACGAAATGGCGAACGTCTATCTCTCGCTCGCGAAAGAACTCGGTCTGCCCGACGACGCGCAATCGGCTGCCGCCTTCCAGCGCGACGTGCTCGAATGGCCGGCGTTCGCGGATTCGGTCGCGGCGCTCAAGCGTCTGCGCAAACACTTCCGCCTCGTCGCGATGACCAACGCGGACCGCGTGGCGCTCTCGGCCTACGCGCACACGCTCGGCGATCCGTTCGACGACACCGTCTGCTGCGACGAAACCGGCGTCGCTAAACCGGACCCGCAATTCTTCGCATACAACCGCGGCCGTCAGGCGGCGTTCGGCTACAAGTTCGGCGAAATCCTGCACACCGCGCAAAGCCAGTATCACGACATCGGCGTCGCCACGAAGCTCGGCTACGCGACCTGCTGGATCGAACGACGTCAGAACGTGAAGGGCTTCGGCGCGACGCCCGTGCCGGAAACCGTGACCACGCCGACGTTCAAGTTCGCCACGCTCGCCGCGCTCGCGGATGCCGTCGAAACCGAAGCGCGCCTCGCGGCCTGAGCCAGCCGATGCTCGCGCCGAGGCCGACTGGGTTCGCACGAATCTCGGCGATACCTCGATGACCGTGCAATCGCGTAGCGACATCGAACACGAGACGGGTTCGGATCTCACGGCGGCGACCTCGGCGTATCAGCGCAAACTCGTGCCGTTTCGCAGCGCGATGATCGCCACCGAACGCCTTCCCGCCGAACTCGACGCGCGTCTGATGGTCGAGCGCCGCAGTAGCTGATGGCTAGCTGACGAGGAGTGTCAAAACGGTGTCAAAACGTGTGGAGAAAACCGCATGAATTGCATCGCAAAACGCCGCCCAAAATGTTTTTTGGCAGTCGATTATCATGATTCGATCACCTCACTCGAACGACGCGGTGTTGGATATGACGAATACAGGCAAGGCGTTGATAATCGCGCTGGTTGTGGTGGATGTGGCATTCATTTCTTACCAGCTTCTTGCTAAAAGCGACCGCTCACAGGCAGCGCCAGACGCGGTGACGGCCGACTCCGTCACCACGGCGGCGGTCGATCCGCGAGTGGGCGGCACGAATGTGACCGCGGGCAACGTGGTTCCCACTTCGCCGTCCGCGAACAGTACGGGCGAGATCGCGGGCGCACCGTTGCCGTCTAAAGCGGGTCCCGTCGCCAACGACGCGCAAACAGATGCGCGGCCACAAGGACAGCGGCACAAACAGCCGGGCCGCGCACCCGCATCGGCGCAGACGCGCGAGTCCGTTGCGGCGAAGGCAAACGCAGCGCAGCCGCTCGACCGCGCGCGCGACGATCTGAGCCGGCACGGCTCGAATGCCGTCGCGGCGGCCATGACGGAACAGCTCGTCAGGGAGTCTTCCAAACCCGATCCGTCCTTGCCGCTGCCGTCACCGATGCAAGCCGCGCCGACCAGCCAGGACCACCGCGGTTCGAACCCGGTCGCCGCTGCGATGACGCAGCAACTGGTGAGAGAATCCGCACGCGTCAATCCGGCCTCGCAGGCACCGACATCGAGTAGCACGCCGTAAGATTGCAGTCCGAAATAACTCCCCTAGCCTGTTTGGACGCAGCCATGCTGACAATCGACGACATCCGGACAGTACCGCTCTTTGCAACACTCTCCGAAGACGAACTCGACCATCTCGCGCACACGTGCGCGGACCTGCATCTGTGCGCAGGTGAATTCGCGGTCCATGAAGGCGGCGAGCGTGCACTGTATGTCGTTCTCACCGGCAAGATGGAAGTCATCAAAACGTTCGACGGTGTCGAGCGCACGTTAGGCTGGCGCCTGCCCGGCGCGATCTTCGGTGAAGTGCCGCTTGCACTGAGTTCGCCGTTTCCGGGCGCTTACCGCGCCGCGGAACCGTCGCGTGTCATGCGTGTGGACGCTCAGCGTTATTACGTGCTGGCCGCCGCATCGCCGGACGTGGCGCTCAAGATGGGCGCCCTCGCACGTGAGCGCATCGGCGGATTGCAAGGGCTCTCAGCCGAGCCGCCGAAGCCTCGCGTGACGATGGTCGGCAGCCGCTGGGACGACGCCTGTACAGCGCTGCGGCATTTTCTCGCGCGCAACCAGATCAGCCACGACTGGATGACGCCCGACGCGCCCGAACTGGCGACGCGTTGGCCTGGAACCTGTCCGACAGAGCAGGAGTGCCCGTCGTTGCGTTTGGTCGACGGCACTGTACTGAACCGGCCAGAGACCCGCGAGCTTGCCGGCCTGCTGGGTCTGCAAACGCAGCCTCGCCTCGCCGAATACGACACGATGATCATAGGCGGCGGCCCGGCCGGTCTCGCCGCGGCGGTGTACGGCGCATCGGAAGGTTTGCGCACTATCGTGCTGGAGCGTGAAGCGCCCGGCGGACAAGCCGGCACTTCTTCACGTATCGAGAACTACCTCGGCTTTCCCAACGGTGTCTCCGGAGACGAACTCGCGAGCCGCGCGCTGCAGCAGGCAAGGCGGCTCGGCGCGGAGATTCTGGTGACACGGTCGGTCGACCGGATCGATGTGCAGGAGCGTAGCGTTCACCTCGACGGCGGCGACGTCATCCGGACGCGAACGATCATTCTGGCGACGGGCGTCACGTGGCGGCGTCTCTCGATCGAAGGCTTCGACCGGTTTATCGGTAAGGGTATTTACTATGGCGCGTCGCGCAGCGAAGCGAACGCGACGCATGGACTCGACGTGTATCTGATCGGCGGCGGCAATTCGGCTGGCCAGGCGGCGTTGTACTTTGCGAATCATGCGCGCATGGTGACGCTCGTTCTGCGTGGCGATTCGCTCGACAAGAGCATGTCGCGCTACCTGATCGAGCAACTGCGCGGCAAGTCGAACGTCGCGGTGCAACTGCGATCGGAAATCGTGGGCGCGTATGGCGACACCCATCTGACCGCGATCGACGTGCGCGATGCGGCGAGCACGGAAGTACGCCGGCACGATTGCGGGGCATTGTTCGTGTTCATTGGCGCCGACGCGCAGACCGGGTGGTTACCCGAAGAAATCGCACGCGATGCGCGCGGCTATGTGCTCACCGGCGACGACGTCGTCAAGGCCGGACGCTGGTCACATGACCGGGATCCCTACCTGCTCGAATCCAGTGTGCCCGGCGTGTTTGCCTGCGGTGATGTGCGGCTCAGTCCGGTCAAACGTGTCGCTTCCGCGGTCGGCGAAGGTAGCATGGCAATCGCGTTCGCCCACAAATATCTTCAGCAAGACGCCCGATAGTGCTGGATTCCGCAGCGTGCTTTTGCCCGCTCTCGGAAGCGCGCCGACAGCTGCACGGCACCACCGCCACATTGTCTATTCTTCAGCTGAATACTTAGATTTCCCAATCACCGAGGATTGACTAAAAAACAGGCTTCTATTCGCCCGATTGAAACCCGACCCGCCGGCGCACACTGAGATCGTGCCAATTGCGCAAGGAGCCTGCGATGTCTACCCGCCACGATAAAGATAACGAGTTTGAAATCGGCCTGCCGGCCGCTTCGACGACAGAATGGACCAGCCCGATGCCGGGCGCCGACGCCGAAACGATGCGCGGGTTGCACCTTGCATCGGAAAGCGTGCTGTGCCTCGCGACGCAAACTTACGACGCCGCCGCGCGCGGCGACGCGGCGGGAGCGCAAGCAGCGCGCGCGTCGCTCGAACAGCAACTGGCACTGGCCACGCGCCTGATCGACGAGCTTCTGTTGGACGGCAGCGGCCCGCATACGACACACTGACCGTCCCACGGGCCGGTCAGCATCAATCGCAGTCTCAACATCTGAAAACTGACATGAGCGCTCTGACGGTAATTTTCTGCATCTGGGCCATGGTGGCCTTCTGCGCCATCCTCTTCATTCGCGGCGCCACCGCGCGCGTGGAGCGTCCCACCAAAGCGCCGCAAAAGCGTCCGTCGCGCTTTTCGATCGCGGAGTAGCGGCAAGCAGGCGATCTCGATTCGTTCGCGACAACACGTGCGAATCGTTCGAACGTTCTCATCGGAATAGTCGTACGGCAAAAGCGGCCCGGCAGCCCATCATCACCACAGGTCGCAACGACCGGGCAGCCACCGCAGCATGAATCCGAGCGGCGCTGTGCCGTCCGGTTGTCATCTGCCCTACCCCTTATTCCATGGAGATCGTCATGCTGAAGTTTTACTTCCACCCCTCGCCGAACCCGATGAAAGTCGCGTTGATGCTCGAAGAACTGCAGATCCCGTTCGAACTGATCGCCGTCGACACGTTCAAGGGCGAGCAACATCACCCCGAGTTTCTCCGCATCAACCCGAACGCGAAAGTCCCCGCGATTACCGACGACGGCGTGACCGTGTTCGATTCGCACGCCATCCTGCTGCACCTCGCGGCGAAACACGACCAGTTCCTGCCGGCATCGGCTGACGAACGCGCGCAGGCCTTGTCGTGGCTGATGTTCGTCGCGACCGGACTGTCGCCGTTCTCGGGCCAGGCGGTGCACTTTCTGCATCACGCGCCATCGCCGCTGCCCTATGCGCGCAATCGTTATCTGAAGGAAGTGGAGCGCCACTATCGCGTGCTGGACGAGCGCCTCGCGACGTCCAACTATCTGGCCGGCGATGCTTATTCGGTCGCGGACATCGCGCTGTGGGGCTGGGCTGGCTTCGCCGGCTACATTCTCGGCGAAGCGGGTCTGAGCGCGTATCCGAACGTGAAACGCGTCGTGGACGAAATCTCCGCGCGCCCGGCCGCGGCGCGCGCACAGGCTTTGAAGGACCAGCTGACGCTGAAAGCCGAGTTCGACGAAGAAACCCGCCGCGCGCTATTTCCACAAAACGAAGACGTGGCGGCCTAAGTAAGCGTCTTCCCGTTAGACACGCCGCGCCACGCGCTGCCATCGTGCAGCAATAGCGCGGCGGTCGCGTTAGCGGTCATTTGAGGCCAAGCCGTTTGGCCAGCCGGTTCAGATTCGCCCGATCGAGACCAAGCTCGCGGGCGACGGCCGCCCAGTTCTGGTTGTGGCGCGCCAATGCGTCAAGAACCGTGGTTCGCTCGAACTCGGTGACCGCGCTGCGAAAGTCCTTCGATCCAGCCTCGCCTGTTTCAGCCGGTGCCTGGCTTTTGTCTTGCTCCGGCGCGGCTGACAGCGCGAAGTCGGCAGCGGTCAAGGTCAGGATCCGGCGGCGCTCGCGATTCGCGGCCAGTGCCTTGAGCGCGCTTCGCCCGATCAGGTGTTCGAGTTCACGCACGTTGCCCGGCCACGGATAGCGCAGCAGCATGGCTTGCGCATCCGCCGAAAGACGCAGGCTCAGAAGGCCGAGCCGCGAGCGATTCTCTTCAAGGAAAAACCCCGCCAGCAGCAACACATCGCGCCCGCGTTCGCGCAACGGCGGCACGTGTAACGGATAGACGCTGAGACGATGATAGAAGTCCGCGCGGAACCGCCCTGCGCGCACCTCTTCAGCGAGATCGCGATTCGTAGCGGCGATCAGCCGCACGTCGACCTTGTGTTCGTGGTCCGAGCCGATGCGCTGCAACTGGCCGTTCTGCAAAACCCGCAAAAGCTTGGCCTGCACGAGAAGCGGCAGTTCTCCGACTTCATCGAGAAAAATCGTTCCGCCGTCCGCCAGTTCGAATTTGCCGCGCCGGTCCGACGACGCGCCGGAGAACGCGCCCCGCACATGCCCGAACAGTTCGCTCTCGACGAGCGTATCCGGCAGCGCGGCGCAATTCAGACTGATCAGCGGCTTGTTGGCTCGCGACGAAAGCGCATGAATCGCATTGGCCACGAGTTCCTTGCCGACGCCGGTCTCGCCGGTGATCAGCACCGTCAGATCACTGCCGGCAACGACTTCGATTTCCTTGATCAGATGCGTGTGCGCCTCGCTGCTGCCGATCATCTCGCGCCGGCTCTGGCTGCTCGCCTGCCGGTAGGCCTCCGCGCGGCGCCGCTCCTCTTCGCTGCTGCGCGCCAGCGTATCGATTCGTTCGACGACGCTCACAGTGGCGGCGGCCAGGCTCAGAAACGCCTGCAGCGACGCCATGTCGATGCTGTCGAAACGCGCCGGATCCAGCGCATCGAGCGTGAGCAAACCCCACGGCTGGCCGCGAACAAACAGCGGACAGCCAAGGCAGTCGTGGACTTCGAGATGCCCGGCCACGCCTTGAACGAGCCCATCGTAGGGATCCGGCAAGTCGGAGTCGGCGGCGAAGCGCGTCGGCTCCGGCCGCGACAAAAGCTGCTCGAAGCGCGGATGGTCGCCGACACGAAAGCGCCGGCCCAGCGTATCGCTGCTCAACCCGTCGATGGCGAGAGGCACCAGCGTGTCGCCCTCCAGACGCAACAAAGCGGCTGCGTCGCCGGGAAACAGTGTGCGCAGGCTGCTGAGCAGACGCCGGTAGCGCTCGCGGTCGGACAAGTCGCGCGACAGATCGAGGATCAGCGGCGTCAGGACGTCGAGGAGCACCTCTGCAGTCAGATTGACTCCAGCAGGAGTCTGTTCGACTAAGGTCGAATTGACCATCACCAAGTTCACATCGTTGATTTAACTGCATTTTATACCTGGCACGAAACATGGATAGAGAAGCGCGTCAGTCGAAGCCCGACTCGATCTCAACCAACAACCAGGACTTCCCATGCTTTCCGCCGAACACCGCGCCATCGTCAAAGCCACCGTTCCTCTTCTCGAAAGCGGAGGCGAGGCGCTGACCACGCACTTCTACGACATGCTGATCAGCGAACATCCCGAAGTGCGCCCCATGTTCAACCTCGCCAATCAGGCGAGCGGCGCGCAGCAACGCGCGCTGGCCAACGGCGTGCTGATGTACGCACGTCACATCGATCAACTCGAACAACTTGGCGGGCTGGTCTCGCAGATCATCAACAAGCACGTCGCACTCAATATCCTGCCGGAGCATTATCCGATCGTTGGACAGTGCCTGCTCAGATCCATCCGCGAAGTGCTCGGCGCGGAGATCGCCACCGATGCGGTCATCGAAGCGTGGGCCGCCGCCTATCAACAACTCGCTGATCTGTTGAGCGGACTCGAAGAGAAAATGTATGCCGAGCGTGAAGCGGCGCCGGGCGGCTGGCGCGGCACGCGGCTCTTTCGCGTCGCGCGTAAAGTGCGGGAAAGCGACGAGATCACGTCGTTCTATCTGCGCCCCGACGACAACGGCGAGTTGCTCGCGTTTCATCCGGGGCAATACATCGGCGTGCGGCTCCATATAGACGGCGAAGAAGTGCGCCGCAATTATTCTCTGTCGGCGATGTCGAACGGCCGCGAATACCGTATCAGCGTGAAGCGCGAGCCGAATGGCAAGGTGTCGAACCATCTGCACACGCGCGTCAACGAACACGATACGGTGGAACTGTTTGCGCCGGCCGGGGATTTCAAGCTCGAACACAGCGACAAGCCGCTGGTCCTGATCAGCGGCGGCGTGGGCATCACGCCCACGCTGGCGATGCTGCAAGCCGCGCTGAAGACCGATCGTCCGGTGCACTTCATTCACTCGGCGCGTCACGGCGGCGTGCATGCGTTCCGCGACATGATTGACCAGTTGGCCGCGCGTCATCCGACATTGAAGCGTTTCTATTGCTACGAACAGCGTCGCACGGAAGACGCCAACGCGCACGGCATCGGCTATCTCGACGAAACGCGCCTCGACGCGTGGCTACCCGAAACGCGCGACGTCGATGTCTATTTCCTCGGACCGGTCGCGTTCATGAAGGCCATCAAGAGGCACCTGAAGGCGATCGGCGTACCGGCGTCGCAGAGCCGTTATGAATTTTTCGGTCCGGCTTCCGCATTGGAATAAACCGCGGTTCTGTCTCACGTGCGAACAGCCGGCGCCGGCTGTTCGCACGCAACCGCCGCGTTGCAGTTACGCCCTCAGCAAAGCGTTGCGCTTGTCACCCAGGACATGCTCCTGAAGCGCGCGACCATGGCATCGACCAACTCGCGTTGCGCCTGGGCCAGCGCTATGGTGACTTCTTCGAACCCACTGCCGGGAAGCGTCGTCACATCGACTTTCTCGACGTTGCGCGAGAATGGCAACAGCACCTGCCAGATTGCAGCAATGCGCATACCGTGAAGCGCCGCGCGCACCACGAGCCGATGACGGCCTGAAGCGTGCGCCGACAGCACCTGCAAACCGCTCTCGGAAGATTCACTGGTCATGTCGTTCCCCTATATGTTGGCTGATCCGCGTTTCTCGCGGCATTCAGATGTTTGTCGATTCTTCCACTCTACTAAGACATTTTGACGATGCCGCCCAGCCGTCTCAGCAATGCGTCGGCATGTTCCCGATCGACTCTTGATATCTCGCGCTGATTCAGTATCGCCTCGATCCGTTGACGCCAATAACCCGGCTCATTGACCAGCGACGTGCAAGCCATCGAATCACCTTTTGAAGTGAATCGCTCAAGCGCTGTGACTATCGTTTCAATGTGCGAGAGATCGTTCTTAAAAGAAGCGTGACTTCCCATTGCATTCCCGGCTAACTTTTTAGGCGCCTTCGGATCGCCCCTCGAACGAGTTGGCAAGCAATGCGATACCCATGTCGTATCCGAATCGGCCGATCCGTCCTGCTTGCAGGAAAGCGAAACAACAGCCCTGAAGCGCTTGCCCCAAGGCTGCGTGAGCATTGCAGTTCGCTGATTCGTTTTATTTGGCCCGCGTCGCTGCAGGCACCGGCAACTGGCTGGCCTGTGCCATGGCAATGGCTTGCGCGGTGGCTTTGCGCATCGCGTCGTAGGCAGCGCCTGCGCTGGCAACGGCTGACTTGAACGCGGTGACCGCGAGTTCGGAACCTGTTGGAGCATTGCGTGCAAAGTCGTCGACAACCGTCTGCATTTTTGCGTTGGACTGTGCGAATCGATCTTCGAAGATCTTCAGAAACTCGGCCTGTGCGCCGTTGGCAATGTCGAGCATGTGACTGTTGTACGACAGCAGTTTCTCCGCGACCGGTTGCGCGTTGCTGACCTGATGAACAAACAATTCGACCGGTGTCTTACCGGACATCGCCATCTGCCATGCCTGTTCGCTCTCCGCGAGCGTGGCTCTGGCTGCCTGCAGGTTCAACTTGGCCAGCTCTTCAAAATACTGGAATGTTTGCTGCGCCAACGAAAATGCGACGGCAACATTGGCACTTTGCACGGAGATAAATTGCTCTGGCGTCGAAAAATACACTCTGCACTCCTTCCTTAAACGTTCATTGCTCAGACAAGAGGTATGCGAAACCAGCGGTACGCAAGCTCGAATCGTTCCGCGATGCAGCATTAGACGAAACATTCTAACTTTGTTAAATCGGCACCTGGCGCACTCTTTTGTAGGTAGTTACCCTTGAATGACGGCGTCGTATCGACTGAGGAATGACGACACTCCGATCTTCGAAAGATCAGCGGAATGTTCGCGGCGTCGCCGTACTCGCCGACCCGTCGGAAACAACGCGGAAAGGCACTGTCGGTAAGTAGATTGATCGTGCTATGGGAGCCTGAGCAGATGTGCGATGGACGATCAAATGCACGCGACCGCAATCGTCTATCGCTCGATCGAAAGGACCACTACCGACATTACGGGCTTGCCCGCGGACTCGGGCGCCGTCTATGCGATGATGCCCCACGTCGCCCGACGCCCCGGAGATCATGATGAGCAGCAAATGGTTTTCGAAGTTCTCAAGCTACCTCTCCACGATGACCGGCAGGCCCGCCACCTTTGTTCTGGCCGTCGTCATGGTGATCGTCTGGGCGACCACCGGTCCGCTCTTTCATTACAGCGATACGTGGCAGCCAGTGATCAACACGTCGACCACGATCGTCACGTTCCTGATGGTTTTCCTGATCCAGAACACCCAGAATCGCGACACGGCCGCGATGCAGATCAAGCTCGACGAGTTGATCCGCGCATTGGAAGGGGCTCACAACGCCTTGCTCGATCTTGAAGAACTCGAGGAAAAAGACTTGACCCGCTTCCGCAAACACTACGAAAAACTGGCCGAGGAAGCACGGAGCGCGCTGCGTGCCGGCGGCAACGATACCGATTCGCCCTTCGTCGACAATCGCGATGACGATGATGGTAGCGACGCGCGGCGAAGCGATAAAAATCGCGATGGCAACACGGGAGCGGCGGCGCAACGCGATTAGCCAACGCTTTGTCGGCGACGGATCGGCGCTTTGGATGGGTCGTTTGCGCGTCGTCCGGCTAGAAGCGTGCAACGTCGATCACGGCATCGGCGAATGCTTTCGGCGCTTCCTGCGGCAAGTTGTGTCCGACACCACCGCCGATGTTCCGATGCGCGTACTTGCCGGTGAACTTCTTCGCGTACGCCGCCGGCTCGGGATGCGGTGCGCCGTTCGCGTCCCCTTCCATTGTGATGGTCGGCACGGATATCGTCGGCGCCGCTGCCAGACGCTTCTCGAGGTCGTCGTACTGCGCCTCGCCCTTGACCAGCCCCAGACGCCAGCGATAGTTGTGGATCACCACCGCAACGTAGTCCGGGTTATTGAAGGATTGCGCCGAGCGCTCGAACGTCGCGTCGTCGAAATTCCATTTCGGCGATGCCGTGTGCCAGATCAGCTTGTTGAAGTCGTGCCGGTTCGCTTCATAGCCCGCATAGCCGCGTTCCGTGGCGAAGTAGAACTGATACCACCACGCCTGTTCCGCTTTCGGCGGCAACGGCGTGCGGTTCGCTTCCTGACTGCCGATCAGATAGCCGCTCACCGAGACCATCGCCTTGCATCGCTCAGGCCACAGCGCGGCAATGATATTCACCGTACGCGCACCCCAGTCGAAGCCGCCGAAAATCGCCTTGTCGATCTTCAGCGCGTCCATCAGCGCAATGATGTCGACCGCCACGACAGCCTGCTGGCCGTTGCGCGGCGTATCCGCGGACAGGAAGCGCGTCGTGCCATAACCCCGCAGATACGGCACGATGACCCGATAGCCGGCCGCTGCGAGCAAGGGCGTGACTTCAGCAAAGGCGTAAATATCGTACGGCCAGCCATGCAGCAGGATCACGACCGGTCCGTTCCGCGGACCCGCTTCGGCGTAGCCAATACTGAGCGCGCCGGCGTTGATCTGCTTCAGGTTATCGAACGAGGCGACACGTGTTCCTGAGTTCGTGCTGTTGGACTGCGCGTTGGCAAGCCCGCTCAGTCCCAGTTCCATCAGGCTGAGGCCCGCCACCGTCGTCCCGAGCAGGCGACGACGCCGAATATTGATCTGGTCAGACATGGCTAACTCTCCTTATTCCTTATGTGCGACAACGCTGAATTGAACGGCGCGTCCGCGGGACGCATCGAATGATTGAACCTGAACATCGCGAGGCGCAGCCGGCAGCAACGGCCGTCCGCAAAGCGGAGATTCGTTAGGGCTTGGCGTAAATCGCGCCGAGACCGATCACTTCAGTGTCCGACGCACGCGAGCCCGATGCGGAGCTGCCGCCCATCGCCGGGCCATATGACGACGCCGCCAAGCCGTGCTGGGCACCGAGGCGAGCCTCGGCAGCTTCGATATTCCTTGGGTACTGCGTTTCATCGCTCGCGGGGTTGTAACCGACCTTCTGCAACTCGACGAGTTGCGCGCGAACCTCGGACCGAGTAAGCGGCTGGTTCGTTTGCGCGAACGACAACGCCGGCAGAGCGACGGCAGCGGCGACGATAAGCGATTGAATGAGTTTCATGACTTTCACCTCGAGAAAATGTCTTCCACGCAAACGCCCGTTTGCGTTTCCAGTTTGCATGGCCAGTTCGGCTGGCGTGGAAGCATTAGACCGCGCGGACGTATCTGGCTTATGTCGGCAATGCCCGCTGGTGAAACGTTATGTACCGTGGTACGGCGCAGATACATTGCGATACAAAGCAGTCGGCCCTGGTGAAGTCGCTGGTCGCTTTGAGATTACCGGTCCGAATCGGGTCGCTTCAGCTTGCCAGCACAGGCTGTGGACGCAACTCAAAGCGGGACGGTCACTTACAATACTGTAGATGAACCCCTCTTCAATAGCATCGATGCGAGACGTGCTGACTTCCTGTTTCTGGAGCGGCGACGTCATGCGCAGTCGAAGCGTAAGTGACATCGTGCTGTCAGGCACGGTCGAGGTGCCTGTTCCCCCCGCTCGTGTGCTTGCGGATTGGGACAGGGAGACATCGTCGCGGATGGTCCTCGAACCCGGTGACGTCGAGGTCATGCCGTTGGCGCGAACGCAGATGCGCTGGCCGGACTACATACGCTGCGTGCGGGCCATGTCCGAGTGGACAGGCGCGCTCGGACTGCCCGCGGTGCTCGCCGCCAGCGACATTGCCCTCATGGCCTGCCGCGGCGCGAGGTATCACCATGACGGCGCGCAATACGGCGGTGCGGCCTTTTGCAACCTCTTTCTCAGCGAGGACAAGGGTCTGGATGTGCATTTCCCCGGTACGGGTCATCGCATTCCTCTCAAGCGCGGAACAGCCTTGATATTCGACACGGGCCAGCCTCATGGCGTAATTCAGCGCGGCAGCAGCGGGTTTAACGTCGCCGACTTCGCGCCGGACCGGGATTACACCCAGATATTCCTGACGTGGGAGCTGCCCATTGAAAATGCCCATGTTGCGCGCGCGCTTGAAGTCGCCTTCGACATCGCCCCTTCGACCTCGTTGCAAGCGGATGGAGAGCAAGTCTGCGTGAATGGCGAACAGGCCATCGTGTGCCCGGATTCCGGTCGTTGGTGCCGGGTTGACACGTGAGCGGCCTGAGGACGCGTTCACCAATCGTGTGCGGGTCACACGGGCGATGGGCGATGGGCGTTGAGATGGCGTGGCGCGTTAAGCGGCAACACCTTGCGTGATGGGGGCGGCGCAAACCGCATCGCACTCGTGTGCTGCGGGTGCGATCGTCCTGACCTGCGTGACCATGCTTGCCAGCGGCAAGCGCACCACGAAATCCGAGCCGCGGCCCAGACCGTCGGAAAACGCCTCGACGGTACCGCCATGGCTGGCGACGATGTCGCGGACCACGGCCAATCCTAGTCCATGACCGTTGGCACCCAATGCGCAGCCCGCAAGCCCGCGCTTGTATGGCTTGAAGATGGTGGCGAGCTCGCCCGGCGCGATGCCGATACCCTCGTCGCTCACGCTGATATAGCAGTAACGTCCGGCGCGGGACGCCGTCACCTTGATCGCATCCGCAGGCGCCGAATATTTGAGCGCATTGACCAGCAGGTTGACGAACACCTGGGTCAGCTTGCCAAAGTCGCCTTGCACGTGCAGCGGGGCGTCGCTTGCCGTCAGTTGAATGGGCGCGTGATCGGGCGCACCCGCTTCAGCGACCTGAACACAATGTGCCAGCAGATCGCCGACATCGACCGGCGCGGGATGGGCGGCAGGCTTCCCGGGCGACGAACACGACGACGCGCCCAGCGCGGCCGGTTCAAGCAAACTAGCGAACTCCGCATCGTCCGACGCCATCAATTGCTGGGCCAACTGACCGAGCAAACTGGCTTGCCGCGATAGCAGACGCGCATAGCGCGTCAACTGTTCGTCGTGGCCATACTGGGCGTTCAACAGACGCGCGACCAGACCAAGCGGTGTGATCGCATTGCGGATCTCGTGACCGATCGTTGCTTCTTTCGTTGCTTCGCTACCCTCCGCACGGAAGACTACGTTCTCCGAACGTTGCTCGCTCTGCCGCTGCGCTTGCGCGCGCGAATGCCCGGCGGCCTCGACGCGCGGCGACTCGACTTTCGCATCGTGCAGGCGCTCGATTTCCCGCATCTGCGTCGTGCGAAGTTTTTGCACGCAGTAAGTGCACAGACCGATGATCGGCCGCGCCGCGAGTTTCTCCTTCAATGAAGCTTCGTAGTCGAGCAGCGCAACCCAGTCGGTGGTTTCGTTGCAGACGGCGTCGCCGGCCACTCGCAGTCCTTCGAAGCCTCGCTCGAGCGCGTCGTTGATTGCCGCCGACCACAAGCTCACGGTGGCACCCCCGTTGAAGCCCGTGTTAGGCGAGGAGTAGATCTGCGCGCCGTCGAGAATCTGCAATTGGCCCGCGTCGATATAGTCAGCGAGTCCGGGCGCCGTTTGCGCGAGCATATATCGGGCTTTGTCGGGTCCGAGCAACGCGGGCGCGACCCACACGGCCGCTTCGCGATTCACGAGTCCGGCATGAAGGAAGTCCGCAGTGACGCTGAGCAATTCGCTACGCGATTCGTAGAAGTGACACAGATGCGAGCCCCAGGAGATGGCTCCAAGCGCGGGAAAACCGCTTTGACGAGTACCGGTGGTCATCGTTTCCCTGAAAGTGCGTGGGTCAAGAACCACAGTCGCGCCAGGTTTGACGATGTCCTGCGCGCTCGAATAGGAATCTCACGGCACCTTCCGCGTCGCTCCGGCGCTCCTGAAGAACAGCAAGCGAAACTGCCGCGCTGGTGCTCGATATTTGGGATTCAACAGGATTCGAAAAGTACGCGAGGGGAGATTCTGAATGAATAGATGTTTTCCCTAGGCATGCTTTTTGACGCGAATTAACGCGTTAGTCACATACGCGTCGATCTCGATCGCTAGAGAGGCGCGCGGACGTGTGCTCATCCAGGCGCTCGTGTCGGTCGGAAAGTGCGAAGGCGGCTATGCGCTCGCTACAAGCAGTTCCTCTGCATTGTTTGGCGGGCGCAGATCATCTGTTCTGTCCGCGAAATAACCAGGTGCTCGATGAAGCGAGCCCGCGCCACGATCGAGGCGCGAAATGGGCGCGTGAACTGCGGGTCCATATCTCCGCGGTCACGCCAGTCGTCGCCTGGGGCCAGCAGCTTAAGGCCGATCTCGTCTTCCAGCACATGAGGCGCAGAGTCGGACTCGACATGCAGCGCGCGCCACAACGCGACGCTCGCTGCTGTACTGTCCGGCGCGACGTCTCGCTTGTCGTTCATGACTTTCCATCCTGTTGGTTCGTCCTTGGCCCTGCTCGCCATCGCACGGAATCACTCGGCGCGATCCCGCAGCCCACGACGGGCTATGATGGAGAAGTGGGCGGGATCAGCCGATGACGAGGGGGACAGCGTGTCACAGACAAGCCCTGATCGCAAGACGACGTTCAGCAAACGCCTCATGTGGTTCGTTGGATTGTGGCTGCTTGGAGTCGCTGGGGCAGTGCTACTCGCGCTACCGTTTCGTCTTCTGATCGCCGCAGCTATGCACTATCAGCATTGAGACGCTCTTCGCCGGTGGCAGACCCGCTGATACCTGGTCCCTGCTTCAGGGCCGATCGAGCATTTTTGGCAACTGTCCGAGTTGTCGAAACAGCGATAGCCAGTCCTCAAGGTGCCATGTTTTTTCGATCAGATTTCCACGCATCTGATGGAAAGAGTGGATCGCGAATCTCACGTGCCTGGAACTTGCGTCAATGCCGAGCAGCTCGCCAGTTTGCGTGCCGCTGATCTCCGCGCGAACACCTATCCGGTTTCCATGAACCAGCAAGTCAAGAATTTCGACTTTCATGTCCGGAAGCGCGGTCGCAATGTCATGGAACACCTGGACCATTTGGCCGGGTCCGCGGGTGGCCCCGCGAGGCTCCGGAATGTACTGCCAGTCAGGGGTGACAACCTTCGCCAATAACTCGACGCTTTTCTGCTCAAACGCTCGATAGAGGCCTTCAACCGCTTCACGAGCGGCAACTTCGTCGATACCAGAGGTCATGATCTGTTGCTCCTGAAGGTGCAAGTCACCACGTCATGTTAGACCGAATCATCTCAAGCAGCTTCAGTGAGTGGCCGAATCGAAACGCGTCCCGAAGCAGGCGCACAGTTTCCACAAACCACCTGCTCGGTATAACATCTGTGGGCGCGATTGACGACAAACGCGCAGTCGCAACGACATAGGTTCTACTGCTGTCGGAACCCGTAACGGTTTCTCAACACTCAAGCCGATGCCCAACGAAACCCCGGAACCACAGGCAATTTGTAACGACGTCTCCCGCAGCGCGATCTTTATTGTCGCGACCATCGCGAACGACCGCGATCAGGAGGCCAAGGTGCGCGAATGGTGCGGCGACATTGCCGCCCTGGTGCGCGCGGTCGGCAAGCGGGCGCCTTCCGGTAACCTGTCATGCGTCTGCTCCTTCGGCTCGCACGCCTGGGACAGACTATTCGGTGCGCCCCGGCCCGCTCTCCTGCATCCGTTCCGGGACATCGGCGAAGGCGAACGTCGCGCGTTGGGAACGCCTGGCGATTTCCTGCTGCACATCCGCGCCGATCACATGGATCTCTGTTTCGAGCTCGCCACGCAGTTGCTCGGCGCACTCGGTGACGCGGTCACCGTGGTCGATGAAGTTCACGGGTTTCGCTACTTCGACATGCGCGACATGGTGGGCTTCGTCGACGGCACCGAGAACCCGACGGGCCGCGCGGCCGACGAATACACGCTCATCACCGAGGACCCCGGGTTCGAGGGCGGCAGCTATGTGGTGGTGCAGAAGTACCTGCATGACATGGACAGTTGGAATGCGCTTTCCGTCGAGACTCAGGAGCGCATTATCGGTCGCAGGAAACTGTCCGATGTCGAACTCGACGCAGCCGTCAAACCGTCTTCGTCGCATAGCTCGCTGACGACGATCACCGAGAACGGCAAGGAAGTGAAGATCTTGCGCGACAACATGCCATTCGGCCGCCTCGGCGCGGGCGAGTTCGGTACCTACTTTATCGGCTATGCGCGTTCGCCCGCGCCGATCGAGCAGATGCTGGAGAACATGTTCATCGGGCGGCCGCCGGGCAATTACGACCGGCTGCTCGACTATAGCCGCGCTGTGACGGGTGGCCTCTTCTTCGTGCCGTCGGCCCCCTTGCTCGAGTCGCTCGCGGACCGCGATCCGCCAGGCGTCACTACCGCTATCGAGCCATAGGCCGACACTTCTTCGCCCGCCGAGCCGCGCCACGACGGCTCGCTGAATATTGACTCTCTCAAGGGAGTCTCCCGGCATGAATAAACTGCATCGCGAGCTTGCCCCCGTTTCCAGTGCCGCCTGATCGCAGATCGAAAGCGAAGTGGCGCGCACGTTCAAACGCGGCGTAGCCGGCCGTCGCGTGGTCAACGTCAAGTCGCTGAATAAACGCCAGTCGTCGCGGGCTCAGGCACGTTGAGCACGCTCACCATCGTGCAACTGGCCGTGTCCGCGCAACCCTTCTACCGTCAGTGGTAGCCGGCGTCTCCTTCCCGCACCTTGCCGCGGAATACGCGGTACTGCATGGCGTTGTAGACGAGGATGATCGGCAGCACGATCACCGTGCCGACCAGCGCAAAGAGCTGGCTCGAATGGCTCGACGATGCTTCCCAGATCGTCAGCGATGGCGGGACGATGTTCGGCCAGATGCTGATGAGCAAGCCGCTATATCCGAGAAAGCACAGCGCAAGTGTGAGCAGGAACGGCATCGCTTCATGCTGAAGGCGAAGCGAGCGAAAAATGCCCCACACACAGGCGATCACGAGAATCGGCACCGGCATGAACCACCCAAGATTGCCGCTTCCGAACCAGCGATGCTCCACCGCCGGCAACCCAATCACGGTCCAGAGACTCACGACAAGGATCGTCCCCAGCAGCACGGCCACCAGCGGCCGCATCACCTCGCGCATCTTGCGCTGCAGTTCGCCATCCGTCTTCAGGATGAGCCAACCGCAGCCGAGCGTCGCATACGTGGTGAGCACGCCGATTCCGCAAAAGAGGCTGAACGGTGACAGCCAGTCGAATGGGTCGCCGGCGAAACGGCCATCGACAATCTTGATGCCTTGCAGCAGCGAGCCCAGCACGATGCCCTGGCAGAGCCCAGCGAGCGCGGACCCGGCAATGAAGGCGAGGTCCCAAGCATGTTGGGTCCGCGTGGCCTTCGCGCGCAATTCGAAAGCCGCCCCGCGGAAGATCAGCCCCACGACCATCAGGATCAGCGGCAGATAGTTCGCCGGCAGCAGCGTCGAATAGACGACGGGGAACGCGCCGTATAGCCCCGCGCCGCCGAGCACCAGGAACGTCTCGTTTCCGTCCCAGACCGGTGCGATGGTATTGAGCATCACCTGCCGATCGGCTTTTTCCTCGAAAAACGGAAACAGCAAGCCGATGCCGAGATCGAAGCCATCCAGCATCACATAGATGAAAACGCCGAGTCCGATGATCGCGGCCCACACAACCGGTAGATCGATTTGCATGGCGTCACTCCCGTTCCAATGCGTCCAGCGGACGATTGCGCAACACCGGATGCCTGACGGACTGGCGACCGTCGACATGTTCCTCCGGTCCGCGCTTCATCATCTTGAGCATGTAGTACACCCCCATACCGAATACCAGGAAGTACACCAGCACAAAGATCAGCAATGAAACACCCGCTTGCTGGGCACTGATCGGCGAGAGTGAATCTTCAGTGCGCAGAACACCGTAGACCGTCCACGGCTGGCGGCCCACCTCGGTCGTGACCCACCCGGCCAACAGTGCGACGATTCCCGACGGGCCCATGCACAGCACGAAAACCTGGTACCACCGCGTCTCGTAGAGACGGTCTTTCAACCTGAGCAGCAGCCCCAGCAGCGCCGTCAACAACATCAACATGCCGAGGCCCGCCATGATCCGGAAGGTCCAGAAGATGATTGGCGAATACGGGCGGTCTCTGGCGGGAAACTCCTTGAGCCCGCGGATTTCTCCGTCCCAGCTATGGGTAAGAATGAGGCTGCCCAAATGCGGTATTTGCACCGCGTAGCGCGTGACTTCCGCGTTCATGTCGGGCAGACCGACCAGATTGAGCGCCGTGCCGCCTTTCTCGGTTTCCCACAGGCCCTCTATCGCCGCGATCTTGGCGGGCTGATATTCGCGAGTGTTGAGGCCGTGCGCATCGCCGACGAAAATCTGGACCGGCGTGAGCAAAAGCAGAATCCACAGCGCCATCGAAAAACTGCGCTCGACGGGTCCGTCGCGCCGGCCATGCAGCAGATGCCACGCCCCGCACGCGGCGACGATGAAGCCCGCGACAATGAACGCGGCGATGGCCATATGCGCGAGGCGGTACGGAAACGATGGGTTGAAAATCACCTTCATCCAGTCGACCGGCACGATCCGGCCGTTCTCCATGGCGAATCCTTGCGGCGTCTGCATGAAGCTATTCGACGCGAGAATCCAGAAAGTGGAAATCAATGTGCCGGTGGCCACCATCAGCGTGGCGAAGAAGTGCGCGCGCGGACTCACGCGCTGCCAGCCGAACAGCATCACGCCGAGAAATCCGGCCTCCAGAAAGAATGCCGTCAATACTTCATAAGTCAGCAGCGGCCCTGTGACGTTGCCGGCAATGATGGAAAATCCACTCCAGTTGGTGCCGAATTCGTAAGCCATCACCACGCCTGACACCACGCCCATGCCGAACCCGACCGCGAAGATCTTCGACCAGAACAGAAACATGTCCTTGTAGACCATGTCGCCCGTCAGCAACCAGCGCCCCTCCAGCACGGCGAGGAAACTGGCCATTCCTATACTGATCGCGGGGAAAATAATGTGAAATGAAACGGTGAACGCAAACTGCAACCTGGCGAGGTGGAAGGCATCGAAGATTTCCATGATCGATCATCGGCTCCAGGTTGCACCGGCACTCGCGTAAAGATAAACGCCTCGTGTAGCTCAGGGACATCACTCAGCCGACGAACCGCGCCTCCTGTCTCCTTCTTGTAGAAGAGCTTGAGAGGCACCAGCACGTCCGTTTCCGGATAATACCCGCCGCTGCGCCAACACGCTCGCAAAGTGTCCTCGCCCGCTGCACCGCGACGCCGTCAGGACCTGGCACCTTCCGTGGACCCGGTGCTGCTCACTTCGCCGGACGACTTCTTGTCTGGCCGGCTACTGGCGCGCTTCGCCTTGGGAGGCGGCGCCTCGCTGCGAGTGAACTTCACTTCATCGCTGTCCTTAACGTAGCTGACGGAAGTGACCCTTCAGAACGCCCATCTATTCCTCACGCATTGCCTATTCGAAGAGGCGTTCTCCCGCTGGCTTCTCGATGTTGTCCATGATGATCGACGCGCCTGAATGCCCTACTTGCCGGTCTCCCGGCGGCTCTGCTCAGTAACAGTGAAGATAGCCTCCGGTATGACCTCGAGCCGCTCTTTGGGGATAGGCTGGCCGCTTTCATCGGAGAGACCGTAGGTGCCTTCGTCGATCTTGCGCAGCGCGCGCTGGATATCCGCAACGCGCTGGTCGTTCACATCGTGCAGCGACTGGTTGATCTCATTCTGTGCCATTCCCTGCGCCTCGTCCTCATACTCTTCGGACTCGTCGCCATGCTCCTCCTGAGCCGTTCTCTCGCCCGCGATCGTGTCTTCCTCTGTGCCGAGCAGTTCCCGACGCAGCGCCTCGAGGCGCTTGCGCTGCTGCGCGATGAACTCGTCACTCAACTCACCCTGTTGCTGCGGCATGGTGCTTCTCCCTCAGATTGATTTGCTTTACTCACCGTAGAGCCGGGCATCAGGCACCCGGTTCCTGAAATGCGTGGCCGTTGGCCTCCTTACAAAGAGCCCGTGCGCCGGCTATTTCTTCATATGAGTAGTCGTTTTCGCGCGCGGCAGCATGCGCTCTCACTGCCCACGCTACAGCGAATTCCATGAGCAGGTCGCGGCCAGCTGAACGCGGGTTTCTCCAATGCTAACTATCCGCGAAATACGATCGGCATGCGCTATTCACGCGCAATTTTCTTTGTGTCGGGATGCCCGGGATTACGGCATGATGACGCTAAGCAGGGACACGCGCCCTAAAGGAGAGAGCGATGCCAGCATCCACTGTTTTTTACGGCGAGTTTGAGATGGTCGTGCGCCCTGAGACCAACAGGTTCGGAGCATGGATCGCGAGCGTGAGCCTGAGAAATGGCGCGGGCAAAGTCGTCGATATTCGCCCGATGACCGTTCAACCCGAATGGCTGACGGAAGATGAAGCGATTAGAGACGCGGTCGAATGGGGCCGCCGGTTCATCGATCGTGAGTTCGAGACGTCGCAGCCTCACTCCTGGGTTAGCGCCCGCTCTCGCGCAGAGGTCTGGTTCCGTGATGCGGAAGAAAAATCACACGGGCCCGAAACCGGTCCATAGACGTTGCAAGATCACCTTGCAAGGCACGCCCAAGGTCAATTGACCGATTCGTCGTAGCGGCGTGAAGTCCGCCGCTCGCCCGGCTTCGATACCCCAACTACGAGCGCTTGCCTTTTGCCGGCGCCCTGAGCCGTGTCGCGCCCGCGCCGGGCAACAGATTCGCCGCCAGGAAATCGACGAAGACCCTCAGCTTGGGCGACACATACGGACTCGACGGCCACACCGCGCGGAACACGCCGCTGTGTTCGACGTACTCATCCAGTACCGTCACGAGGTTGCCATCCGCGAGTTGCCGGCGGATCGCAAAGTCCGGCACGCAGGTCACGCCGAGCCCTTGCTCGGCAAGTGCAATCAGCGGCTCGACCGTGCTCGACGAGGCCGTCACGGGCAACGGTACGTCATTGCCGGAAGCGGGCGTCACCAAAGGCCAGCGCTGCAACTTGCCGCTGGTCGGATAGCGGTGATGCAGGCAGGCGTGATACAACAGGTCCTCGGGTTTCGACGGCGTACCGGCGCGAGCGAAATAAGACGGGGCGCCGACGAGTTGCAGCCGGTAAGTGCCGAGCGTGCGCGCGATCAACCGCGAGTCGCTCGCATCGCCGGTCCGCACGACGACGTCGAACCCATCGTTGACGACATCGACCAGGTGATCGCTGAAATCCAGATCCAGTTCGATCTCGGGATAGGCGCGCATGAAGCCGCTCAAGGTCGGCATCATCAGCATGCCGACCATCGGCAAACTCACGCGAAGCCGGCCCTTGGGCACGCCTTTGGATTGCGCGAAGCCGGATTCGATCGCGTCGATCTCCGAAAAGATGCGGCGACAGCTTTCGAGGAATTGCTGGCCTTCCTGCGTCAGCGTGATGCTGCGCGTGCTGCGGTGGAAAAGGCGCACGCCGAGCCGCTTCTCGAGCCGCGCCACCGCTTTGCCGACCGCGGACGAAGACAGGCCGAGTTGCTGCCCGGCATCGGTGAAGCTGCGCAACTCCGCGGCGCGGGAAAAGACTTTCAGAGCGTTGAGACTGTCCACACCGCGTCCCCACGATTGCGGACATTGGTGTCCGATAAGTCGGGAACTCTAGCATATTGATGGCCACAAACGTCGCCCCCAGAATCATGCAACGGATCACTTTCGCCCTGAGGCTTTGCATGAAACCCGCACACGTCACCTCCGCTCTCCCTGCTCCGGTCTACTGGCTGGCGCTCGGCGCTTTCGCGATCGGCACCGAAGGCTTCATGATCTCGCCGCTCTTGCCCGGCCTCGCCGCCGATCTCTCAGTGAAGATCGAAACCGCGGGTCAGTTGGTCACGGTTTTCGCTCTGGCGTATGGCCTCAGCTCGCCCGTGTTGACGGCGCTAAGCGGCAACCTGAATCGCCGCACTTTGTTGCTCGCGAGCATGATCGCGTTCGCGCTCTCCAATCTGCTCGCTGTCGTCGCGCCGAACTTCTGGGCGCTGATGGGCGCGCGCGTGCTGTTGGCGCTGTCCGCCGGTCTGTATGTGCCGGGCGCCAATGCGCTGGCGAGCGTCATCGTGCCGCCTGAACGCCGCGGCCGGGCAATTGCGGTGGTGAACGGCGGCATCACGATCGCCATCGCACTCGGCGTGCCCCTCGGCGCGGTCGTCGGCCATGCGCTCGGCTGGCGCATGACGTTCGCCGGCGTCGCCGGACTGGCGACGTTCGCCGCGGCCGGGCTCGTCATCGGTCTGCCGCGCGACATAGGAGCCGGCATCCCGGTTGCGACGCTGCGCGAGCGCATCGCGGTGGCGCGCAACCCGGTCGTGCTGGCAACGCTGCTGACAACCACGCTCTGGGCGACCGGCGCCTACACGGTCTACACCTACCTCTCGCCGTTTCTCGCCGGCGTCACCGGCCTGGCCGGCGCGCGGATCGGCATGGTGATGTTCATGTGGGGGCTCGCTGCCGCGGCCGGCGTCGTGACCGGCGGCAATGCGAGCGACCGCTTCGGACCGCTGGCCGTGATCGTGCCGACGATCGCATTGTCCGGCCTCGCGTTCGCCACGCTGTCGATCAGCGCGCGCGTCCTGTCACCTGCCGCCGCACTCATACCCGTGCTCGTGGCCATCGCGTTGTGGGGCGTCGCGCACTGGGCTTTCTATCCGGCCCAGCAGGCGCGCCTCATCGACATCGCCGGCCTCAAGGTCGCATCGATCGTGCTGTCGCTCAATGCATCGTTTATGTACATCGGTTTCTCGCTGGGCGCCGCGCTTGGCGCACTGACCTTGGCCCACGCCGGCGTGACCAGCCTCGGATGGGTCGCGGCGGCTTGCGAACTGGCGGCGGTGCTGCTGACCGTCGCGATTGTCGGACGGCCTGCCGTGGTGAGCGCGCCTTGCCAGGCGGAGCGCGGATAGTCGCCCGACCATCGCGGGTGCCATCGGACAGGGCGTCCTGTCCGATGCGGCGGCGCATCGCCCTGACTGGTACTGAAGCGGTCTTCGGCATCGTCCACCGCCAAACCTGGAAGTTCGGTACGATAAGCCGGCCTGTCGCACGAGCGCATCCTGCTATGACCGAAATGAATATGGACTGGGGCGATGTCCGCGTGTTTCTCGCGATTGCCCGTTGCGGCACGCTCGGCGCCGCCGCGCGCCAACTGGGACAAACCCAGCCCACCATGGGCCGCCGATTGCGTGCGCTCGAAAACGCGGTCGGCCAGACGCTGTTCCAGCGTACCGCCGACGGCTTCGTACTGACCGATGAAGGCCATGCTGTGCTGAGCTTCGCGCAGCGTATGGAGGAAGAAGCGCTCGCGTTCACGCGTTCGCTTGCAGGGACCGCTCAGCAGCTGACGGGGTCGCTGCGCGTGTCGTCATCCGACTGGTTCGGCATTCATGTGCTGACGCCGGTGTTCGCCGCGTTTCTCTCGCGGCATCCGCAACTGTCGATCGAGTTGATCACCGATTCGCGACGCTACAGTCTCTCGCGCCGTGAAGCGGATCTCGTGTTTCGCATCACGCCGTTCGACGAACCCGACGTCATCCAGCGAAAGATCATGGATTTGAACTACGCGCTGTACGGGCACGTCGATCTGGTTGCGCCGCACGCGGGCGATGGCGCAGGGCAATCGCTCATCACGATGGACAGCGCCTTCGAAACCTTGCCCGATGTGACATGGATCCGCCGCATGCTGCCGAATGCGCGGGTCGCGTACGCCAGCAACAATCGTGGCGTCCAGGCGCGCATGTGCGCAGAGGGCGGCGGCTTCGCGGTTCTGCCGTGCGCGCTGGGCGACAACACGCCGGGCCTGCGGCGCATCGACCTCGGCGAAACACCGCCGGGCCGCGAGGTCTGGTTTGGCTACCATCGTGACCTTCGGCGGCTTGGGCGGTTGCGGGCGCTGATCGACGTTATCGTCGAAAAACTCGCCAACGCCTGACACGCCTCTGGACAATGCTGGCGTCATCCCGTCAACGCTTCGGCGCGACCAGCGTCACTCGATATCGACGACGATTTTGCCGCGCGCACTGCGATCGGTGATTGCGTCGTACGCTCGTTCAGCCGAACGCAGATCGAAGCGGCGCGGATCGAGTCGCGGCGTCAATTGACCCGCTTCGGCGAGACGCGTCGCTTCGCCCAGCATCTCGCCGTGATGCGCCCGATGCTCGCCGGTCAGCAGCGCATGCAAGGTGAACACGCCAGAGTAAGTCGCTTCGCGAAACGACAGCGGCGCGAGCGCATGCGTCCCCCAACCGAGCGCGCTGACGACATGGCCGAAATGCCTGACCGCGGCGAACGACGCATCGAGCGTCGCGCCGCCCACCGTATCGGCGACCACATCGAAACCCGCGCAGCCCGTATGCCGAGCGACGTATTGCTCGACGTTCTGGGTGGCGTAGTCGATCGGCGTGGCGCCGAGGCGCATGACCATGTCGTGATCGCGCGCGCTCGCCGTGGCGAACACCCGCGCCCCGAGCGCCCGCGCGAGTTGCACTGAAACCTGACCCACGCCACCCGCGCCGCCCTGCACGAGCACGGTCTGCCCGGCCTGCAGCTTCGCGCGATCCACGATCCCCATGTAGGCGGTGATGAACACCAGCGGCAGCGCGGCGGCTTCGCGCATCGACAGATTGGATGGCTTCAGTGCCAGCAGATCCGAGTCGACGGCGGCATATTGCGCGAGCGAACCCTGAATGCCGCCGACGCCTCCCGTCATGCCGTAGACCTCATCGCCCGCTTTAAAGCGGGTCACGCCCGCACCGACCGCCTCGACCACGCCGGCCATGTCGATGCCGAGCACCAGGGGCAGTGGATGCCTTGCATGGGCAGCGCCACCTGCGCGGATTTTCGTGTCGAGCGGATTCAGCCCGGCCGCCGCGGTGCGCACCAGCACCTGGCCAGGCAACGGTTCAGGGCGCGCCAGGGTTGTGAGTTCGAGCGGTCCGTTGTACTGGGAGAGAACGAGGGCTTGCATAGTCATGGCGACGCTCCTTGCGAATACCGGTAAGGAAAAAGCAGATGAAGCGCATAGTGACCCATGCAAACCAGCCTGAAAACTTACAAATCCGCACACCTGTCATGCGTTAACGCATGACCTGGCCTTTCACCCGGCGCGGCCGCCAGTTGCATTGGTCGTACGCGACGGCGGCCGCCGGGCACGATGTCCACCGGAACCGTTCCGCGTCACCGAAACATCGAAGCATCTTCGATCAGCGCGGGCGTCACGCGGGACTTGAGCAGATCGAGCCATGCCTTGGTCTTGGCATCGAGAAAATGTCTGGAGGGATACAGGGCGGAGACGGTGACATCGGGTGACCGCCACGACGGAAGAACGCGAACCAGACGCCCGTCGCGAATCGAGTCCTTGACGGTGAACCACGGCAGCAAGGCTATGCCGCTAGCTTGCTGCGCCGTCTTCAGAAGAACGTCGGGATTGTCCGCCGTGATGGGACCGACGGCTTGCGCCAGAAATGACCGCTTGCCCGACATCAGTTCCCACTCCGCGGCAACCGAGGGATTGATCAGCCGAATGCAGGCATGGTCCTCCAGTTCGCGCGGATGCCGGGGCGCACCGCGCCGTTCAAGGTAGGCAGGCGCCGCGCACAGGACACCGAACACCGTGCCCAGCGACAGGGCGACCAATCCCGAATCGGACAACTGTCGCGACAGATAGATGCCCACATCGATGCCCTCCGCAAGCAGCGCCGGCGCGTACTGCGAAGTCGCGTACTCGACGCTCACTTTGGGGAACGCTGCGCAAAAGTCGGCAATCAGCGGGACCACATAGAGATTTCCGAAGCTACCCATGCATTGAACCCTGAGCCGCCCTGCCGGCTCGATCGTCGCCCCTGATGCATAAGCCTCGGCAACGTTCACGCGCTCGAGGATATCCCGGCACTGAATCACATACGTCTCGCCGGTGCTGGTGAGCGCAATCCGGCGGGTTGTCCTCTGTAGCAGTTTGGTGCGCAGGCGCGTCTCCAGTCCGGATACGAGCCGCGAGATCTGCGCTGTCGTGAGGTCCATCTGCTCGGCGGCGGATGTGAAGGTTCCAGCCTCCACCACCCTGACAAACGCCGTCATCGCGTGAAGCAGGCCGTAATCAAGATTTTTACGCATGACGTAACTAAGTTTCCGATCCGACTCGATTGTTACTCACAGTAGGACTATCGAAAATGGTCGTCAAGCCGGCACTGCGTCCGAATCCGTCAGACAGCGGCGCCCCCTTTTCGACATCTTTGGAGCAACACCATGAACGGTGCAGAAAGTCTGCTGAAGTCGCTGGTTGCCAGCGACGTGGAGGTCTGTTTTGGAAACCCGGGCACATCGGAAATGCATTTCGTTGCAGCGCTCGACGCGGTGAAAGAAATGAGACCCGTGCTGGGTCTTCAGGAAAACGTCGTAACCGGGGCCGCCGACGGCTATGCTCGGATGGCCGGCAAGCCGGCCGCCACGCTCCTGCATCTGGGACCAGGGCTGGCAAACGGTCTGAGCAATCTCCACAACGCGCGCCGCGCTTCCAGTCCGATCGTGAACATTGTCGGAGATCATGCGTCGTCGCACGCAAGGTACGACGCGCCTCTCGCCTCGGATATCGCCGGCTTTGCACGTCCGGTGTCGGAGTGGGTTCATTCGTCCACGAGCGCCCGTTCCGTCGGCGCGGATGCGGCACGCGCCGTCCGCGCAGCGAGGGAGGCGCCGGGGCAGATCGCGACACTGATTCTCCCGGCCGACACCGCCTGGGACCGCGCGGACGAGGTTGCGGCGGCGCTGCCGCTTCAGCCGCGTGCACACGCGGCCGGTTCAACTATCGACCGTGTCGCCAGCAGGCTGCGGGCAGGAATGAAGGCAGTCCTTCTCGTTCGAGGCGACGCGCTTCGAGGCGAAGGTCTGGTCGCGGCAGGCAAAATCGCGGCAAAGACCGGGGCGCGGCTGGTTTCCGACACGTTTGCGCCTCGTTTGGAACGCGGTGCGGGCCGCGTGCGGGTCGAACGGCTTCCCTACTTCGGCGAGCACGCCACTGAATTCCTGGCCGGAACAGAGTTGCTGATTCTGGTCGGCGCACGTCCTCCGGTCAGTTTCTTCGCGTATCCCGACAAACCCAGCTGGCTGACGCCCGACGGCTGCGAGATCGCCGTGCTGAGCCATCCGCACGAAGACGGAGTGGCCGCCCTGGCAGCGCTCATGAACGCCGTCGATGCGAGCGGCGCCGAGGAGCGCGTTGCCGCGCGGCAAGCGATTCCCTTGTCGCTCGACGGCGCACTCGACGCGAAGAGCATTGCGCAGATCGTGGCCATGCATCTGCCCACAAACGCAATCGTCGCCGATGAGGGCGTTTCGTCGACCCTGCCTTACTACGACCTCCTGAACAACGCCGCGCCGCATGATTTTCTCAACCTCACCGGCGGTGCGATCGGCAGCATGATGGCCGTGTCGACCGGCGCCGGCATTGCCTGTCCGGACCGCAAGGTCGTGACATTGGTCGGCGACGGCAGCGCGATGTACACCGTCCAGTCGCTCTGGACCCAGGCGCGCGAGGACCTCGATATCGTGACCGTCGTGTTTGCCAATCGCGGCTATAAGGTGCTGAACAACGAACTGGTTCGCGTGGGCGCGGCTTCGAATGGATCGGGCGCGGCAGCCATGCTCGATCTGAGTACTCCGTCGTTGGACTGGGTTTCGATTGGCAACGGCCTGGGTGTCGCCGCCGTCCGCGCGAATTCCCGCCGCGCGTTCGAGCAGGCGTTCATCTCGGCGGTAGCGCAACGCGGCCCGCGCCTGATCGAAGCGGTTATCGAGTAAGCGCCGCAAAGCCCGACTTGGGGGCAGGCTTACATGTCAATTTCGTAATGAAGCAGTAGGGATTGCGTCATTTGAGGAAGCGCAATATGGCTTCCAGACGCTCAGAGAAGAAAGACCCGCACTACCAGTAGCGTCGAAGTATCTGCTGCCATGCGGAGAATTTCCACCAGTTGTCCATTGCATTTATTTAGGAATCGAGATCATGAAGAAAGCTATTGTTTGCCTCGCCCTCACTGCTGCCGCCTTGTCCGCTCCGGTGCTCAGCTTCGCGCAGTCCAATGCTCCGGTGACACGTGCCGAGGTCGTTAGCGAACTGGCACAAGTGGAACAGGCCGGCTATAACCCCGCGCGAGCCGAAGACGCCCAATACCCGGCCGACATTCAGGCCGCCGATGCGATCGTCGCGGCGCAATCCACCAACCAACAGACGATGCAGAGCTACGGCGGTACGCCGGCGAACGGTGCAACGTCAAGCGGTCCGACGCACACGGCAATGAATTCGACCTGTATCGGTCCGGCCAGCTTCTGCACCCCGTATTTCGGCAAATGAGCGGCACGCTTTCCGGTCCCGTGCTGTTGCTGCATGCACGGGACCCGGCTTCATCTGAAGTTCCTCCCGGCTCAACGGAGCTTCACCCGCTGTCCACCTCGCATTGAGCCCCGTTCCGCTGCAGGCACGCCGCAGACGCGCGTCATCCCTTGCCGAACTCCGTTTCCCACACCTGCTCGATTGCCTGCAACGCAGTCAGCACGATCGACCGGTTCAGCGCCGCCGCGAGCGTGCCGTCGCGCTCGGCATACGCCTCGCACAGCCGTTGATGATCGGCGCACGAGCGCTGCATCCGCCCCGGTAACGACGTGCTGAGGTGCCGCAGCCGGTTGGTGCGCATGCGCATCGAATCGAGTACTTCCTTGAAGATGCCGTTACGGCTCACCCGCAGTTCTTCATCCCGAAACGCGACATTGGCCCAGAAATAGCCGTCGACGTCGGCGCGCGCGGCCGCGTCGGCGAGACGCGCGTGCGCGCGCCACAACGACTCGATGTCCTCGGCGGTGGCGTGCTCGACGATCGCAAGCGACACCTGCCCATATAACAGCACGCGCAGCTGGTAGATCTCGCGCACTTCCGTGAGGCTCATCGACGACACGCGCGGACGCCGCCGCGGCGACCAGTCGACCAGCCGTTCGCGGTTCAGCACGAACAGCGCCTCGCGCACCGGCGTGCGGCTGACGTTGAAGCGCTTCGCGAGATCGACCGAATTCAGGTCGTCGCCCGGTTGCAGCCGCCCTTCGATGATGCC
Source organism: Paraburkholderia sp. FT54 (assembly GCF_031585635.1). Taxonomy (NCBI): domain Bacteria; kingdom Pseudomonadati; phylum Pseudomonadota; class Betaproteobacteria; order Burkholderiales; family Burkholderiaceae; genus Paraburkholderia; species Paraburkholderia sp. FT54. The sequence goes on from NZ_CP134196.1 coordinate 2,354,402, forward strand.
GCGCGCCACCCAGTCGACGATCTCCGCGACCGGCGATGCGTCGCTCTGCTCCTCTTCGTCGCGTGTGTCGACAGTTTCGTCCATCCCGTTATTCCTCGATATCCCTTGGTATGCCGCTCCGCTGCGTGCACGGATTCTAGCAAACCGGCGGCCGGCCAGGCCGGCGGGGCTCCTGCTTGATTCCGCAAAGTGTGCACAGTTCATAGAATTTCTCTTGAAATTCACCCGTGATTCGCCATACACTTGCCTAAAGTGTCGACACTACCAATATAGAACATCAATCCAACGGGACCGTGATTAGCGCTAAAGCGCTAACTGCGGTCGACAGGAGACGCAAGCATGTACATGGAAAAGGAGATCGCCGGCGCAACCGCCGTCGAAGCCAGCGTTTCGGCGCGGCTCGACCGCCTGCCGCCGACGCGTTATTTCAGCGGCCTCGTCGCGCGTATCGCGATCGGCGGCTGGTTCGAGTTTTATGAAATGTTCATGGCGGCCTATATCTCACTGGGACTCATCGGCAGTGGCCTGTACCGTGCCACCACGGCCGGCCTGTTCGACGTCAACGGGTTCGCCAGCTTTCTCGGCTCGTTTTTCGCCGGGATGTTCGTCGGCACGGTGGCGCTCGGCGGCTTCACCGACCGCTTCGGACGCCGCGCCGTGTTCACCTGCGCGATGCTGATCTATTCGGTCGCGACCTTCGCCGCCGCGTTCCAGCATTCGCCGGAATCCATGGATCTCTGGCGCTTTATCGCGGGCCTCGGAATCGGCGTGCAACTCATCACTGTCGACACTTATATTTCCGAGCTGACGCCGACTCACACGCGCGGCCGTTACAGCGCGTTCAGCATCCTCGTGATCCTGACTTCCGTGCCGACCGTCGCGGTGCTGTCGTTCCTGCTCGTGCCGCACACGATCCTCGGTCTCGAAGGCTGGCGCTGGGTGATGATCATCGGCTCGGCGGGCGCGGTGCTGATCTGGTTCATGCGGCGCGGCCTGCCGGAGTCGCCACGCTGGCTCGAAAGCAAGGGCCGGCATGTGGAAGCGCGTGCCATCGTCGATGCGATCGAGGCCCGCGTGGTCGCCGAAACCGGCCGGGCGTTGCAGGCACCGGCGCAACACACCCCGGAGCCGCTGGCGAGTGAGCACAGCGCGTCATGGTCGGAGATGTGGAAAGGCCGCTACTTCAGCCGCACTGTGATGCTGTCGTTCTTCAACTTCTTCCAGACCTTCGGCGTATATGGATTCGGCGCATGGGTGCCGGTGCTGCTCTACACGAAGGGCATCACGATCACGCATTCGCTCCTCTACACGATGGTGATCGCGTTCGCGACGCCGCTTGGTGCGCTCGGCGCGATGGCGTGCGCGGAGCGCGTCCAGCGCAAGTGGCAACTGGTCGGGTGCGCGATCGTCGTCGCGGTCGCGGGCGTGCTGTTCGGCATGGTGCGCGAACCGGTGCTGATCCTGCTGTTCGGCAGCGCCGTGACCATCGCGAATAATTGGCTGATCGGCATCTTTCACACCTATCAGGCCGAGCTCTATCCGACGCGGATTCGCGCCCGCGCTGTCGGTTTCGTTTTTAGCTGGAGCCGTCTGAGTTCGATCTTCGTCGGTTTCTGGGTGGCGGCATTGCTGAAGCATTCGGGCGTGCCCGCCGTGTTCGTGCTGATTTCGTCAGCCATGTTTGTGATCGTCGTGATGGTCGGGCTGCTAGGGCCGAAGACCAACGGCATTCGTCTGGAGGAGTTGTCTCAATGAGTTCCATCGCCGCCGCATTCGCGCACGGCCTTTTCGCACTGGCGCAGCGTCCGCTGCCGATTCCGGTCGCGGAGGAAGCCAGGCGTTCCTTGATCAATGTGATCGGCACCTCGATCGGTGCGTCGCGGCATCCCGGTGTCGATGCGATCCTCGCCGCCGCCGCTGAGCTGGGCGTCGCGCCGAACGCGCCGGTGCCGGGCCGCCGCGAAAAAGTCGACCTGCATTTTTCGGCGCTCGCAACCGGCTTTGCCGGCCATCTCGACGATTTCGACGACACCCATCTCGTCACCGTGATTCACCCTGCCGCTTCGGTGCTCGCCGTGCTGACGGCGCTCGCGCCCGACACACGGCCCACCGGCGCGGCCGCGCTGACCGCGTTCACGCTCGGCTGCGAAGCGCAGTTGCGGGTCGGCGTATCCATTTCGCCGGAACACTACGATCGCGGCTGGCACATCACCGGCACGTGCGGTGTGATCGGCTGCGCGGTGACGGCCGCACTGCTGCTCGGTCTCGACGAAGCGAGGTTGGCAGAAGCCGTGTCGATCGCCGCCTCGATGTTCGTCGGCCAGCGCGAAGCATTCGGCACGATGACCAAGCCCTATCACCCCGGCAAGGCGGCAGCGAACGGCATTGCGGCCGCGCGTCTCGCGCAGCAAGGCCAGCGCGCCGCCGCCGATATTTTCGAAGCCGCCGGCGGCTATTCGCATTCGATGTCGACCAAGGTCGATTTCGAGCTCATGAACGGCGCGTTCGGCGAGCGCTGGGAACTGCTCTTCAACACGTACAAGCCGTATCCGTGCGGCATCGTCGCGCATCCGGCGATCGACGCGGGACTCGCGCTCGCGCCGCGGATCGACGATGTGCAGTCGATCGAATCGATCACGCTGCGCTGCCATCCGCTCGTGCCCGAACTGATGGGCAATCCGCAGCCGAAGGACGGCCTGCAGGCGCGCTTCAGCGCGATTCACGGCGTGGCGGCCGCGCTGTGCGACGGCCAGGTCGGTCTCGCGCAATACGAAGACGCGCGCGTGGTGCGGGACGACGTCACCGCGGTGCGCGCGCTGACGAAGCTCGCGCCCGACGCATCGGTCAATCGCGACGAAGTCTTTATCGCGGCGACGCTGAAGAACGGCACGGTCGTCGAACATCACGTCGAGCATGCGCGCGGCAGTCTCGCGCGTCCCTTGACCCAGGACGAACTGATGCACAAGGTTCGTCTGCTGGTGGATCCGCTGCTCGGCGAGGGCGTCGCCGCACAACTCGCTTCCGCCGTGGCGACACTGGATACCGCCGCCAATCTCGACGCGCTCTTTGCACTCTGCGCACCGTCTGAGGAACTGAATCATGCATAACGCCGCTCAACATTCCGTCGTGTCCGACGCGCTCGTCGGCTTCGCCATCGCCGCGCTGCCCGCCTCGGCCGATGCCGCACTCGACGCCGCCCGCGACGCGCTCACTCACGCGCGCCTGCTCACCGATCCGGCGACGCGCTCCACCGCGCAGATCAGCGCACTGCTGCAATCGCAAGGCAGCGCGACGACTGACTCGCGCACTCGCGCATGGATTCTCGGCACGTCGCTCGCGACGCAGGCCGCCGCGTCGCCGGCAATGCCGGTGCTCGCCGCCGTGATCGCGGCCGGCGACAGGCTCGGCTCGTCCGAAAACGATGCGATCGCCGCCGCCGCGATCGGTATCGAAGCCGCCTCGCGCATTCTCAGTGCGGTCGATAGCGACGAATTTCGCGCGCGCTGGAACGTGGCGTCGTCGGTGGGCTTGCTGGGCGCGGTGCTGGCGGTCTCGCGCCTGCTGCGTCTCGACGAAGTGCATACACGTCATGCACTCGGCGTCGCCGCAACCCAGGCCGCGGGCCTCGCGCACAACGCGGACCACGCAATGGAAGCGATCGAGATCGGCAAAGCCGCTGCCGACGCGCTCGAAGCCGCGATGATCGCGAAGCACGGATTCACGAGCGCCGCTGCTTCGATCGATGGACGGCGCGGCTTCGCGGCGCTGATGGCGTATCGATTCGACGCCGCCGCCATCACTGAAGCGCTGGGTACGCGCTGGACTTCGCTCGACTGAACGTGACGCGCTTCGCCCGATGTGTTTGACGCATGGGGCGAAGCTGTCATCATCAACCATGCTCGACGCCTCGTCGGCCAGACCAGGGGAATCCAATATGACCAGCAAGCGAATCATCCAAGCCTCGTTGCCCGCGCTGTTCTCGCTGTGCGCGGCACTGAGCGGCGCGAACGCCATCGCGCAGACGCCCGCGTCGCAACCGTCGGCCGGTGGACTGCCGGCGCACTCGCCGTTCGATATTCCATACGGCATGCCAATCAGTCTGCAGAACGCCAACCAGGCGCTCGAAGCCGCCGAAGCCGAGGCCGCGCGGCATGGCTGGCCCGAAGCCATTGCGGTGACCGATCCGAGCGGTGAGCTCGTCGCGTTCGCGAAGATGGACGACACGCAGAACTCATCGCCGAAAATCGCGCTACGCAAGGCCGCGACCGCCGCGCGTTTTCGCCGCGATACGCGCACGTTCTATAACGCCTTCGAAGCCGGCCACACCTCTTCGGCGACGCTCGATCCTTCGGTGGTCGCGTCGCCCGGAGGCTATCCGCTCGTGATCGGCGGCAAGATTGTCGGGGCGATCGGATGCAGCGGCGGCAGCGGCGATCAGGATGCGGATATCTGCAAGGCGGGCGCGGACGCATTGAAGTAACGACGCGAGTCGCCGTTTTGCGGCGCTCGCGTTGGTCGACAATCCTGCTCGCAAGCCAACTTGATCAGGATGCCTTTTTTATGCACGGAGAAGTTCATCATGGCCGATAAACCCGCTGACGGATCAGCGATGCCGCCGATCGCATCATCACGGCGCCGGTTCCTGATCAAAAGCGTCGCGGTTTTGCCGGTGGCTGGCGGCCTCGCCGCGTGTGATCGACCCGGCGGTGTGACGGCGTCAGCATCGGCGTCGACCACCGCTGGCGTCGACGGTTCCAGCTCGACACCGTACCAGCCGAAGTTCTTCAAGCCTGACGAATGGAGCACTCTGCAGGCCACGATCGACCGCCTGATTCCGGCCGATGCCGAAGGCCCCGGCGCGCTGGAACTCGACGTCGCGGCGTTCATCGACCGGCAGATGGAAGGCGCGTTCGGTCATGCGTCGGCGTGGTACATGCACGGTCCGTTTCATCCGGACGCATCACCGCTCGCCGGCTATCAAAGTCCGATGTCTCCTCGCGACCTGTATCGCACCGGCATCGCGGCACTCGACGTCTATTGCAAGACACACTTCGGCGGCAAGCCGTTCGTGCAATTGTCCGCCGCGCAACAGGACACGTTGCTGCACGGCATGGATAGCGGCAAGGTCAAATTCGAGCAGACCTCGACCGCTCATTTCATCGCGTTGCTGTGGCAGAACACGAAAGAAGGCTATTTTTCCGATCCGGTTCACGGCGGCAACAAGCACGCCGCGAGCTGGACCATGATCGGTTTTCCTGGCGCACGCGCCGACTATCTCGACTGGGTCGCGCAACCCGGCAAAGTGTATCCGCTTGGATCCGTGACGATCGAAGGCAAGGCATAGCCGCCGTCTTCATCCAGCGCGACGCACAGCAGCATCGCATAAAACACACGCCAGGAGGAGACACATGGCGAACATCAGTAAACCCAAAGTGGACGTGGTCGTCGTTGGCATGGGCTGGTCGGGTTCGATCATGGCGATCGAACTGGCGGACGCCGGCCTCACCGTGGTCGGCCTCGAACGCGGTGAAAACCGCGACACGTATCCCGACTTCGCGTATCCGAAGATCGCCGACGAACTGACCTACGTGCAGCGCTACAAGCTGATGCAAAGCCTCGCGCACGAGACCGTCACGATCCGCCGCCACGCGAGCGAACTCGCGTTGCCGCTGCGCCAGTACGGCGCCTTTCTGTTCGGCGATGGCGTTGGCGGCTCGGGCGTGCATTGGAACGGCTTCACGTATCGCGCGACCGACCCCGAACTGAAACTGCGCAGCCACTACGAACAACGCTACGGCAAGGGCTTCATTCCCGACGACATGACGATTCAGGACTGGCCCGTCAGCGCCGCCGAACTCGAGCCGTTCTACGACCGCTTCGAATATGTCGCCGGCACCTCGGGCAAGGCGGGCAATCTCAACGGCCAGTCGATCAGCGGCGGCAATCCGTTCGAAGCGCCGCGCTCGCGCGATTATGCGTTGCCGCCCTTGCCGACCGCGTATCCGTCGATGTTGTTCGAACAGGCCGCGCGCGAAGTCGGCTACCACCCGTATCCGACGCCTGCTTCGATTGCGTCGAAGGCATATACCAATCCGTACGGCATGCAGCTTGGGCCGTGCAACTTCTGCGGCTATTGCGAACTGTTCGGCTGCTACATGTTCTCCAAAGCATCGCCGCAGACCTGCATTCTTCCGGCCCTCGCGAGAAAGCCGAATTTCGAATTGCGCGACCGCTCGGCGGTCGTCAAGGTCAATCTCGACTCGACCGGCAAACGCGCGACCGGCGTCACCTATATCGACGCTCAGGGACACACCGTCGAGCAGCCGGCGGATATCGTCGCCCTATGCGCGTACCAGATGCACAACGTGCGCCTGCTGTTGTTGTCCGGTATCGGCAAGCCATACGATCCCGCCACCGGCGAAGGCACCGTCGGCAAGAACTACGCGTACCAGAAGAACAGCAAGATTCAGGTCTTCTTCGACAAGGATGTCGCGATCAATCCGTTCATCGGTTCGGGATCGGGCGGCGTCGTTTATGACGATTTCAATGCCGACAACTTCGATCACGGGCCTCTGAATTTCATCGGCGGCGCGATCACCTTTGCGACCGTGACGGGTGGTCGCCCAATTGCGCAGGCACTGGTGCCGCCCGGCACGCCGAAGTGGGGTTCGGGCTGGAAAAAGGCCGTGAAAGACCACTATCTGCATTCGTTCGCCATCTCGACGCAAGGCTCGGTGATGTCGTACCGCGACAACTATCTCGATCTCGATCCGACGTATAAGGACGCGTATGGCCTGCCGCTATTGCGCATGACGTTCGACTGGAAAGACAACGAAGGCCGCATGACGCAGTTCATCAGCCACAAGGCCGCCGATGTCGCGCGCGCCATGACCCCGAAGCCGCAATCGGTTGCGATCAACGCGGGCAAGCCGGGCGATCACTTCGACGTCGGCCCGTATCAGAGCACGCATACGACCGGTGGCGCGATCGCAGGCGACCGGCCGGAGAACAGCGTGGTCAACAAGTATCTTCAGTCGTGGGATGTCCCGAACGTGTTCGTGGCGGGCGCCTGTTCGTTTCCGCAAAATCTCGGCATCAATCCGACCGGCACGATCGGCGCAATGACGTACTACGCGGCGAAGGCGATCCGCGAAACCTATCTGAAGAATCCCGGCCCTCTGGTTCAGGCGTGAGCGACCTTCATGAAAATCACACTCGATCGCTTGAGACAGTACCTGATTCCGGTGTTTGCATTGATGTGCAGTGGCGCGCCCGGTGGCGCAAATGCGCAAACCCCGAACGCGACGCTCACGCCGGCGACCGTCGACGCACAATTGGACAAAGGCGCCTATCTCGCCAAGGTAGGCGATTGCGCGGCGTGTCACACGGCGAACAAGGCGCAGCCGTTCGCGGGTGGGTTGCCGCTCGCGACGCCCTTCGGTACGCTCTACTCGACCAACATCACACCGGACGCAGCGACCGGCATCGGCAACTATAGCTACGACGACTTTGCCGCGGCGTTGCGCCAGGGCGTCGCGAGGGACGGCCATCGTCTGTATCCGGCGATGCCGTATCCGTCGTACGCGAAGATCGACGACGCCGATATGCATGCGCTCTATCGCTATTTCACGCAAGGCATTAAACCTGTCCAGCAGACGAACCGCGCATCCGAACTGCGGTTTCCGTTCAACGTGCGCACATTGATGACAGTGTGGGATCGTTTGTATGCGCATGACTCGCTGCCATATCGGGCCGATGCGCATCAGAGCGTCGAATGGAATCGTGGCGCGTATCTGGTGCAAGGGCTCGCGCATTGCGGCGCATGTCATACGCCGCACGGCATGCTTGGGCAGGAGAGCGTACTCGACGACAAGGACAACACCGCGTTCCTGTCCGGCAATACGCTGGCGGGCTGGTACGCGCCAAACCTGCGTGGACATCCGGCGCGAACGTCGGACGGCAACAAGGCGTGGAGCAAGGCAGATCTCGCCGCCTATCTGCGCAGTGGGCGCTTGCATGACGGCGCGGCATTCGGACCGATGACGGAGGTCATCGACGACAGCACGCAATATCTGCACGACGACGATCTGAACGCGATTGCAACTTATCTGACGTCGCCGTCATTGCAAGCGGGCGCGACCCCGCCAGCCACGCAGCAAACCAGCCGCGCGGACCCGACGGCCATTGCGCTCAGAGCCGGCCACATTGATTCGACCGGCGCGCATCTCTATCTGGACAATTGCGCGGCCTGTCACCGCACGGACGGCACCGGCGCGATGCCGGCCTTCCCGAGCCTCAGGGGCAATGCCTCGGTGCTGAGCGGCGATCCGGCATCGCTGATTCATATCGTGTTGAGCGGCTCCCATATGCCGTCCACCGCAGCCGCGCCAACGCCGCTCGCGATGCCCGATTTCGGCTGGCGTTTGACCGATCAGCAGATCGCGGATCTATTGAGCTTTGTTCGAAGCAGTTGGGGAAATCGCGCGGCTGCTGTCACCGCATCCGAAGTCGCCACGGTTCGCGGCGTGGCGATCAGCGCGAAATAGGCCAGCGCTGCTGCGATAGCGCGTGAGCCTTAATGAGTGAAGTCCAGGGCACCGAACGATGCCCTGGACTTTTGCGTTGAGAAGCAGCGCCCTTAGAACTTGTGATGAATCGCGACGCGCGCCACGGCCTGGTGGTTGTTCGACGAGTCGCCGAGACTGCCGATATCCGCAACCGCCGCGGCGCCGGTGGAACTCGTGCCGCTCGCGGTCTGGAAGGTGCCAAGCAGATAGACGTCGGTACGCTTGGACAGCGCGTAGTCGAGCAGCAACGAGAACTGGTTGTACTTCTGATCGCCGATGTCGCCCTTCACCGCATTGCCCTTCGTATAGTTGTATTCGCCCGCCAGAGACAGCGCCGGCGTGAAGCGATAGAGCGCGTTCAACTCGTAGCTGTTGAACGTTGCGGTGGCGCCACCGAATGCGCCAATATTCATGTACCTGGTATTCGAATACACCGCGCCGATCTTTGCCGGGCCAAAATCATACGATCCACCGGTCGTGATGATTTGCAGCGAATTGGCGGGCTTCGTGCCGAGGTAGCCCGAATTCAACGAATTGAACGTCGTGGCGCTCGCGTTGCTGTTCAGAAGCGAGCCCATCGCCGACGGATTCTTGAACAGTTCATACGCGAGCGCAATGCCGAGCGGACCGTGTCCATAGTTCGCACCGAGGCTATAGCCGCTGGACTGCGAGATCTCCCCCGCCACGCCACCCAGACTCACCGTGCCGCCGAAAGTCAGTCCGTTGAAATTGGGGCTCGCGTATTTGATCGTGCTGTTCGCGCGGAAGGTGTGGTTGACGTTGTCGAGGTCGCCGGGATGTTCCGTCGTCGATCCGCCATAAGCAGCGGCAAAGCCGTAGCCGCCGACGTAGTCGTTGATGCTGTCGTACTGACGGCCCAACGTCACGGAGCCAAACGAACTGCTCGCGAGTCCCACGTAGGCTTGCCGGCCGAATGCGGTGCCGCCTTGTCCGAATGCGCCCGTGCTGACGTTGATGCCCGACTCCAGCACGAAGATCGCCTTCAGGCCGCCGCCCAGATCTTCGGCGCCCCGGATGCCCCAGCGACTGCCCTGCGTGCCCGCGTTGGAATCGACCGAAAATTGCCGGCCTCCCACATTCTTGCCGTTCACCACGTTCTTCGCGTTGGTGTTGATCATCACGCCTTCATCGACAATGCCGTACAACGTCACGGAACTCTGCGCATGAACAGTTCCTGCAAAGGTACCCAATATCGACAATGCAAAAAGCGACTTTCTCATTCTGCTATCTCCGCCAAGTCATGATTTATTCTGTGCATCCAACATTTCACTCTGTAATACTAATTAATTTGCCGTCTTCACCGCATAAGCAATCCTCCTGCGAAACCCGCGGCGGCGGGTCCGACTCGACACCGTTCGACGGCGGCGCGCGGATGTCGTGCGCAGCGCCGTCGCCAGAACGATCAGCCTAGAAAAGCGCCGCCGTTCGCATGAATCGCCTGGCCCGTCAGATAACGTGCTGTCGGGCCGCATAGAAACTGCACGAGGCTCGCAACTTCCTCGGGCTGGCCACGCCGGCCGAGCAAGGTGGTGCGTTCAGCGTGATGCGCAGGTTCGGTATTGCCCGCCGAGCCGCCACGCACAGTCGCGATCAAACCTGGCACCACGCAATTGACGGTGATGCCGTCCGGAGCCAGATCGTGCGCCAGTGCGCGCGTCAGACCGACGAGGCCCGCTTTCGCGGCGATCACGTGCGCGCGTCCCGCCGAACCCGCATGCGCCGACATGCCACCAATATTGACGATCGCGCCGGTCCTCGATTGCCGCAGATAGGGCAACGCCGCGTGCGCGCACAGATACGAGCCGTCGAGAATCACCGACATCACTTCACGCCAGCGCGCGAAATCCAGCTCCGCGAACGGCACTTCGCGGCGCACGGCGGCGTTGTTGACGAGAATGTCGATCTGCCCGAAATGGTGAATCGCCGCTTCCATCAGACTTCGCGCGCCCGCCGGTTCGCTGACGTCGGCCAGATGCGCGGCCGCGCGGCCGCCCGCGGCCTGGATCGCGCGCACGACCTCCGCGGCTTCGTCGGCGGAACTGCGTGCATTGACGATCACCGCATTGCCCGCCGCCGCGAGTTGCAAAGCGATTTCGCGGCCGATATTGCGCGCCGCCCCGGTGACGACCGCGACGCCGCTGAGTTCTCCATTCATGAATGCACTCCCAATGATTCCGTTGATAGCGTGGGTGTCGCGCTGGCTTGCAGCGGCCGGTCGGGACGAATCCAGAACGACAGCGCAATGCCGACCAGCAGCAGCGCGATCGACATAACGAACGGCAGGCGATAGCTGCCCGTCATGTCGGTGATCAGGCCGAACGCGACCGGCGACACGACCGCCGCGAGACCGGCCGCCGTGCTGATGAAGCCGCTTGCGACGCCCGCAAAGGCTGGCGCGATATCCATCGGCACGGCCCAGATCGGGCCTTCAGTCGATTCGAGGCAGAACAGGGCCGCGGCCAGACACAGCGCGATCACCGTCCGGTCCCGCACGAACAGTACGCACGAGAGAAACAGCAGCGAGCCTGCGAATCCGATGATGATCACGTTGCGGCGCGCCGTGTTCAGATTGCCGGTGCGTCGATAGATCGCGTCGGTCAGCAGGCCGCCCGCCGTATCGCCGACCACTCCCGCGAGAAACACGCCCGACGTAAACAGCGCCGTACTCTTCAAATCAATGCCGTACACGCCGACGAAAAAGCTCGGCAGCCAGCTCAAATACAGCCATAGCGTCCATGCGTGACAGAAGAACACCAGCGTGACCGGCATGATGCGCCGTATCAGCGGCCACCACGGCACCGCCGTGCGATGGCGCGGGCCGGCATACGGCGGCAACGTCTCGACTTCAGCGGCGGTGATCGACGGATGCGTGCGCGGATCGTCGCGGAAATACAGCGCCCATACGACCACCCAGATCGCGCTGACGCAGCCGAGTGCCATAAACGCGCCTCGCCAGCCGAGCAGCGGAATCATCAGCACGAGCAGCGGCGGCGTGACGGTGGCCGCCAGGCGCGCGGCCGAGTGCGTGAAGCCCTGTGCGAAGCCACGTTTGACCAGCGGAACCCAGTTGGCCATCGCGCGCGTGGCGTTCGGAATCGTGCCGGCTTCGCCGAGACCGACCAGCGCGCGAGAAAGGACCAGCGTGGCGAGACCTCCGGTCACCCCGGTCGCGAGCGTGCCGAGCGTCCACAGGATGCCCGAGAACGCCAGCATCCGGCGAGGTCCGATCTTGTCGCCCAGATAGCCGTTGATGACCTGAAAGATCGCATAGCAATAGCCGAACGCCGAGAGCGCGATGCCGAGCTGCGTGTTCGACAGATGCATCTCCGACTTCAGCAGCGGCGCCGCGATTGAAAGATTCACCCGGTCGACATATTCGATGAAATACATCGCGCAGATCAGCATAAACACTCTGCCCGTGGTGCCGGTGAACATGCCTGCTTTCGATTTCATCTTGAACCGCCCTGCCGGTGACCGCGTTGCATGGTTTGCTCCTTCAGTTTCGATTGCCGCCGACGCCTCGCGGCGCGACGCACATCATTAGGAATACGTGGGGATCATCTCTGCAGTGCCCGGTGCGCGGTTTCCGGCGCCCACTTCACGCAGACGAGACCCACCAGATAGATCATCGAGACGGCACTGATGGCGAGCGGATAGGAACCGAACATCGCCGCGAGCGCGCCGACAATCGACGGCCCCGCCGCGCCGAGCACGCGGCCGAAGCTGAAGGCGAATCCGGAACCGAGCGCGCGCTGCATCGTCGGGAACATTTCGGGCAGCCAGATCGTGAACAGCGAGAACACGCCGCTCGTGAAGAACCCGAGCAACGGCAGTGTGATCAGGAATAGCGGCAGGCTTTTCAGCAGCACCACAATGCCGAAGTACGACGTGACATTGCAGATCAGCGCGCCCGCGAAGAACACGCTGGCGACCGATTTGCGGCGCGGAATCCAGCGCACGATCCACGGCATCGCGACGCATCCCGCGAGCGTGCCCACGCTCAGGATCAATCCGCTCAGCGAGCCGAGATACTGCGCATCGGCAACGGATGCGCCGCCCGCGCGTTGCCAGGTGATCACAAGCGTCGGAATCCAGAACGTCGACGACCACAGCCCGAAGATCAGGCACGTCATCATTAGTGCGGCCGACCATGTGGTGCGCGCCATGCCATGCGCGAACAGATCGCTGACGCGCGCACGCGGACCCTGTGCGCGCTTCTGTTCTTGCCAACGGCGCGACTCCGGCACGCCGAGCCGCAGCCAGATCGTCAGCAACGCGGGCGCGCTGCCGATCAGAAACAGGACGCGCCAGCCGCCCAGCGGCAAAATCACCAGCGCGGCAGCGGACGCCAATAGAAAGCCGATCGGCGTGCCGGTGTGCAGCCATCCCGACAGACGCTCACGCAAAGGCTCGGGCACCGACTCCTGCAACAACGGCGCGCCGGCAGCCCACTCGCCGCCTATGCCGAAGCCCGTCAGAAAACGAAAGATCGCGAACGACACAATGCCGGGCGCGAGTCCGCAGGCGCCGGTGAAGATCGAATAGATCAGGATGGTCGCGCACATGGTCGGCACGCGCCCAAAACGGTCCGCGCACCAACCCCAGAACATCGAGCAGGCCCAGCCGAGCATGAAGAGGCTGAACATCAAACCGCCGAGCCGCGCGATGTGCGCATGATCGGCCACGAAACCGCTTTTCGGCAGCAACTCGGTCAAGGCGGGCACGATCACGTAGATGTAGATGGCGTTGTCGAAGCCATCCAGCATCCAGCCCGCCCATGTGGCGATAAAGACGCGATACGGACGTGCTGCTGCGACTGCCACACCGACTGAACTCGACATCTGGTCTCCTGAATTCATGGTCCGCCGCGTTCGTTGATATCGCGGCTTGTGTTATGTCGACAATGTTAGCGATGAAGCGCGCGGTGCTCGTATGAGGCGCGCGTCATCGGTACGGCAGGTGGCGTCGTTTTACGACGCCTTTTCCACAGGGCGCGCCAGCTCCGCCAGCGTCGCGACGTTGTCCAGCGATTCCATTCGACATCTCGCGTCGAGCAGCTTCGCGGTGTGCGCGCCGCCCAGAATCGGTTCGACCAGGTCAGTGAACCTGGCGGCCAGTTCGTCATTGTTCATCGGCCGATCGCGAGAGTTTCGGTGACGCGATCGGCTTGGGTCATCGGATCGAAAAGGGTAGTGAGGCCATGAAAAGGGAACCGTCAGGGGAACCGCCAGCGTACGAGATCGCATTGTACATATTGTCGACAATACGCAAATCATGGCAAATTCTAGTTGCGCGCATCTATTGTGGATAGTATGTTGTCGACAATCTTCAAGCCGCAATGTGCGTTGTACACTGCCAGTTTTTCCCAAATACAGTTCCACAGGTCCGCTTATGCCCCGCCCCACCACGTCGCTCGAGTTGCTTCGCTCCGTCACGCTGTCCGGTCTCGTGCAAGATGAAATTCTGCGACGCATCAAGACTGGCGAACTCGAGGCCGGCATGAAACTCAACGAGATGGATCTCGCCGACCACCTGAAGATCAGCCGCAGTCCGGTGCGCGAGGCGTTTCGCGCACTCGAGGAAGCGGGGCTCGTGTGGCTCGAAAAGAATCGCGGCGTTTACATCCGCGAGATTTCCGATGCCGAAGCCGCCGAACTCTACGAAGTGCGCGCCGGGCTCGACGAGATGGCCGGCCGCCGGCTGGCCTCGAAGATCACCGACACGCAGTTGCAGGAACTGCACGCCATGCTCGATCAGCTCGAGGCCAGCTCGATCCACGGCGAGCTGAACAACTACTTCACGCTGAATATCGCCTTTCACGACCGGCTGGTCGAACTGTCGGGCAACGCGACGATGCTCGGTCTGTACCGGCAAGTGGTCAACCGCCTGCATCTGCTGCGCCGGCGCGGCTTTTCGATTACCGGCAGTTCGCAGGCATCGCACACGGAACACCGATTGATTCTCGAGGCGCTCGCGAGCCGCGATGCTGAAGCCGTCGCGACGGCGATGCGTCAGCACGTGCAGGCGGGCTTCCAGCGCGCGATCGCCGCGCACGGCGCGGAAGACGCCGCGCCTGGAACCGCGGCCGGTGCTGCAGCCGATGCAAAGGCGCAATCCACTCTCGCCGACGGTCCGCGCTAGTCGCGCAACAGTCCTTTTGCCCACGCGCGACACGGCGGCGCACGCATTTCATTATCGATTCGGAGTGGTCACCCGTATGAGTGTTGAAAAACCAGAAGGACACGGAATCATCGGCGAAAAACTCGGTGCCTGGATTGCCGATGTGCACACCTCAGCGTTGCCTGCAAAGACGGTCGAAACCGCCCGTCTGCTGCTGCTCGATGTGACGGGTTTGTGCATCGCCGGGCGCGAGGAGTCGTATATCCGCGCGACGCTGCAAGCCACCGATGCAGGCGGCGCCTGCACCGCGCTCGGCCACGCGGGCAGCTTCAGTGCGTTCGATGCGGCGCTGATCAACGGCACCGCCGCGCACGGCGAAGATTACGACGACACCTTCGAGGGCGGTCCGGTGCACTCGGGCGCGGTGGTCGTACCCGCGGTGCTGGCGGCGTGCGAACGCGAAGGCCTCAGCGGCGAGGCGTTGCTGCGCGGCATTGCAGTCGGCACGGAGTTGATGTGTCGGCTGAGTCTCGTCGCACCGCGCGCGATCCACACCGCCGGCTTTCATCCGACCGCCGTGATCGGCGCACTTGCCGCAGCGGGTGGCGTGGCGAGCGCGCTGCGGCTGAATCCGCAGCAGGCCACCTCGGCGCTCGGTATCGCGGGCAGCATGGCGGCCGGGATCATCGAATATCTGGCCGAAGGCACCTCGACCAAGCGCATGCACGCCGGATGGGCCGCGCAGTCGGGCATTCGCGCGGCGCTGATGGCGCGTGGCGGCTTCGACGGACCGCGCACCGTGCTCGAAGGCAAGCACGGTTTCTTCAAGGCGTTTGCGCCGTCGCGCGCGCCCGACTTCTCGCCGGTGCTCGATACGCTCGGCAAGTCGTGGATCATGGAGACGATCGCGTTCAAGCCTTATGCGTGCGGCACGATGACCCAGCCGTATATCGATTGCGCGATCGCACTCGCGCAGCGCGGCGTGCAGGCAGAGCAGATTCGCGACATCGTGTGCGAAGTTGGCGAAGGCACGGTGCATCGGCTGTGGGAAGACCTCGCGGTCAAGCATCGGCCGCCGACCGCTTACGCCGCCAAATTCAGCACACCGTTCTGCATGGCCGTAGGTTTCTTCGATCGCAAGGCGGGCTTCAGCCAGTTCACCGAAGCGCGCATTCACGATCCGGCGGTGCTCGCGTTGGCCGGCAAGATCCGCTATGTGATCGATCCGGACAACGAGTATCCGAGCAATTTCACCGGCCACTTGCGCGCGACGCTCAACGACGGCACCGTTCAGGAAGTGCGTCAACCGCATATGCGCGGCGGCGCGCGCGAGCCGTTGTCACGCGCCGAACTCGCGGCCAAATTCACCGACAACGCGAAGCACGGCGGCTGGAGCTCAACTCTTGCCGACGAGGCGCGCGAATGGTGCGAGACGGTGTTCGACGAGCCGGCGCTCGGCGCGATCGCGCAGTTCCGGCGATAGGCCTGTCGGTCGACGCTTGCGACGCCTTTGTTTGCGGGCGTCCGTTCGTTGATGACATGTGGCGCCCTTTCACACACAGCAGACGTCGCGGCCATTTCCGAACAGTCACGCGGACGGCACGCGCCGCCTGCCCGCGACGCACACCGCTCAATCCTGCAAGCCGCGCACGTTCCGATAAGAACAGCGGCTC
Source organism: Paraburkholderia sp. FT54 (assembly GCF_031585635.1). NCBI lineage: Bacteria > Pseudomonadati > Pseudomonadota > Betaproteobacteria > Burkholderiales > Burkholderiaceae > Paraburkholderia > Paraburkholderia sp. FT54. The sequence goes on from NZ_CP134196.1 coordinate 2,370,783, forward strand.
GAATCGACGAACCGCACGCGAAATTCGACTGGCTGATCCTTGAACGTATAAGCCGTGCGTTCGATACGCAGCACCGGCGCGCCAACTTCGATATCCAGCGCGCGCGCCACCTCTTCGTCGGCGCTTGCGCCGCCCAGATCTTCCACCACGCGCACCACGGAAATCCCGAAGTGCTCCTGGTAAAAGCCATAGATGGAGCCGCGCCGTGCTTCGAACATGCCGGCTTCGAGACTCGGGAACACATCGAGCGGAAACCACAAGCGATCCAGCATGACAGGCACATCGTCATGCAGCCGAAGATTGACGGCGGTGGCAAGCCGTGCGCCGCGTGCGAGCTTGAGCGTCGCGGCCAGCGCCGGGCTCGCGCGCTCCTTGCCGAAGCGCAGCAGGCGTGCCGTGACCTTCAGTAACTCGCCGTCTGTATCGACGAAGCTGAAGTAGTGGTCGAACGCATGTTCGTCGGCGAACTTCGCGACGATCGTGCCGCGCCCTGCCCGGCGAATCAGCAGGCGCTCGGCCACCAGTTCTTCGACGGCGCGCCGGATCGTGCCGATGCCGACGCCGAATTCCTCGGCCAGTTGCGGCTCCGTGGGGATCTTGTCGCCGGCCGTCCATTGGCCGGTCTGAAGGCGCTCGACAATACGGGCGCGGACGATTTCATAGAGCGGCTGCTCTCCCGGAGTACGAAGTCCTGGCATTCAGGTCAGTGTCAGAGTGAAGAAAAAGGAATCGGAAAAAGCCGTTCGATCCGCGATGAGGTGGCCGCGAGACGCACGCATTTCATGCGCCGCGCCCGGTCCGATTCGCAGCCCGCACGGCGAATTCCGGAAGGATACAGGATCGACACCGGCATGCGTGACTGTGACAGGCGACATGCCGATAGCCGGCGCGATGGGCGGAGGCAATCGGCATCGACCCGAACCTATCTGTTGATTCGAATCATTCGAATGATTCGATTGACTGAGATCACATGTCGTCTTAGACTGATCTTCATCGCGCAACCACGCGCGCTTACATCAGAGGAGATGAGCCATGCCGAATTTCATCAAGCACATTGCATTCAAGGTTGAAGACGTCGAGAAGGAACGCGCGTTTTATGAGAACGTGTTCGGCTACAAGCACGTGAATACCGTGCGTCGCAAGGGCAAGAACGGCGATCACATTTCGCATCACCTGACCGACGGTTATATGGACCTGACGCTGATTCACTACGAGAAATCCGATTCCGATGAAGCCGATTTCGCCGGCCCGGCGCCATGCATTCACCACATCGGCATGGAAGTGGAAGACCTCGACGCGTTCGTCGCGCAGATCAAGGAGAACGGCGGCGAAATCCTGACGGCGCCGGGTCATCTGCCGGTCAAGTTCCGTTCGCCGAACGGCCCGGTTGCCGAAGTCGTGCCGATGCAACGCTGGGAAAAGAAGACGCTCGCCGCCGGCGTGCACGGCGAAGTACTCGAGTAAGACGTTTCAGTTCGCATCACACCAATTCATAGCGAACTGTTCGACGTACGGCGACGTGGGGCGATTCCCGCGGCGCCGCGACACCAAACGCAACGGCGTGTGCCGTTGCGTGGTCGCAAGGAGGAGACACGATGGAATCGATCCGCCGCCGCAACCGCTTTTCCGCGACGACAGGCGTACTGATTGTCCTGTGCATCATGTCGTTCCTGATGTATGTGGACCGCACCAACATTTCCACTGCGGCTCTCGCGATCCGTCGCGATCTGCATCTGAGCAACTCGCAGCTTGGCATCGTGTTTTCCGCCTTTGCGCTGACCTATGCGCTCGCGATGATTCCAGGCGGCTTTATCGGCGACCGTCTCGGCGCCCGCAAGATGCTCGCGGTGTGCGGCGTGCTGTGGGGTCTCGGCACGCTTCTGACCGGCTTCGCCAGCGGTCTGGGAACGTTGCTGCTCGCGCGCTTCGTCGTCGGGCTGGGTGAGAGCCCGATCGTGCCGGCGTCGGCCCGCGCGCTGACCGCGTGGATGGAACCCGAGCGGCGCGGCTTTTCACAAGGCATCACGCATGCGTGTGCCCGGCTGGGCAACGCGTCGACGCCGATTCTCGTCGCCGGGCTGATTACCGCGTTTTCATGGCATATTGCCTTCATCGTGCTCGGTGCGGCGAGTCTGGCGTGGGTCGTATTGTGGGTCTGGTATTACCGCGACAATCCCGCCGATCATCCGGGTATCACGCCCAAAGACATTGCGCGTCTGCCCGCGAAGCTCGGCAAGACACGTGTACCGATGCGCTGGCCGCCGCTGCTGCGCGCGCTCTGGCCAGCGACCGTCGTCAGCTTCTGCCACGGCTGGATTTTGTGGTTCTTTCTGAACTGGATGCCGTCGTTCTTCGCGCAGGCGTATCACCTGAATATCCGGCATTCGGCCGTCTTCAGTTCGGGAATTTTCTTGAGCGGCGTGGTCGGCACCACGCTTGGCGGTTCGCTCAGCGATCTGATGCTGAAGAAAACCGGCAACATCCGCCGCTCGCGTCAAACGCTGATCACAATCGGTTTTCTCGCGCCGATCGTATTCTTCGTGCCGATGTTCCTGCACACGTCGTCCACGCTCGCCGCGCTCTCGCTCGCTGCCGCGCTGTTTCTCTCCGAACTGGTGACCGCGCCGCTGTGGGCCGTCGCGATGGACCTCGCGCCCAATCACGCGGCGACCTCGAGCAGCATCATGAATACAGGGCTCGGCATTGCGGCATCGGTGTCGCCGCCGCTCGTCGGCTGGCTGGTCGATACGATGCATTCATGGCAACCGGTGTTCGCGCTGTCGATGTTCTTTCTCGTGCTCGGACCGATTGCCGCGCACTGGATTCGCCCCGACCGTCCGTATCTCGGCGAGCCGGAAGCGAAGGCGAAAGAAGCCGGCGGTTTTGCGGCGCCGATGGATGCGTATTGAACGCGCAGCATGGCGATGGGTGTCGATTGGCCACAAGTTGGGCGCACGGAACTTTGCGGAGTTTGCGCACGAAATCGTCTGCTAGGACTTCGCCGTGTTCCCGTTGTCATCCCCAATGACCCCGAACTCGACAGCCATCTTGACGTAGAAAAGGTGTACGCCATCCGCGCGCAGCCGGTCGAATAACCGGTCGGCCTCCTCGCTCGTCATCGCCATCACGACGGACAAAGGCTGGTCCGCCAATTCGAAAAAGTGTGCGGAATGAATGCGGTGATGGTGGCCGATTCCTTCGCAGGCGGGTATCACGGTTGCACCGCGCAGGCCGAGTTCGCCCGCAAGATGGACGAGCCAATCGGCCAGCGGCTTGCCGTGATGGCGGCGATCCTGTTGAGTGAAGAAGGTGACCTGATAGCCGTTCATGTCGGTGCCTCATCTGTCGACCAGAGTTAGCGCTTTAGCGCTTACTCTGGTCCCATGCACAGCGGTCGACCGGAGTTAGCGCTTTAGCGCTTACTCTGGTCCCATGCAAAGACGGTTGCCGTCCGCGCTGGATCCGCTTCTGCTTGTTCTTTGTCGGTGGCGGGACGCGGCAATACCTGCGTCGCCTGTTCGGCGCAGTCGTTGGCTTCATCGGCCAGATATGGAATAAGTGTAGATGTCAGGCTGGCCCGGCGCCAGCCCGAGGTGGCTTTCGTCAAGCTGACGTCCCGGCGCTCCGGCCGTCATTCGAGCACCCCATGCTCGCGATCGCGCCCGTCGCTATGGCTGCCGGGATGCCGCGCATTGCTGCTGCCAGCAACGCAAGCCGAACAGCGGCACGAGCCCATACGCGTGATCCAGCATGTCCGACTGCAGGTTTTCGTACGGCTCCCAGCGGGTCTCGTCGAGGTATAGAAAAATCTCCAGCGCGACGACCGGCTGGGTGGACTGCACCTGGCGAATCACGAGAGGCATGTCGTGGCGGATCGCCGGGTGATCGCGGAAATGCGCGATCAGATAGAGACGGTACAGGCCGAGGTTCGTGCGGGGCCGTGCGTCGTCGGGCGCAAACGCCGCAAGCGGGCGGTCGATATCACGGCGCAGCCGGGCGAGGTGCGCCTCGTCGGGAAAGCGGACCGTGTCGGCGTCGAAATGAATGGCATGCTTGACGCGTCTGCCGCCCGACTCCGTCATGCCACGCCAGTTCTTCACGCCGTTTGTCAGCAGCACATAGCTCGGCAGCATGACGATCGAGTTGTCGAAGTTCCGCACCTTGATCGTGTTCAGCGCGATGTCGATCACCGTGCCATCGGCGACGAAGCCGGGCACCTCGATCCAGTCGCCCACCCGCAGCATGTCGTAGGCGGCGATCTGCAAAAAGCTTTTGATCGGCCGCTCGCTCGCGGATGGGAAGTGGCTGTATCGTTCGCTGACGCTGTCGAGGAACGCGAGCGCGGCGCGCAGCAGCGTGTACACCATGTAGCAGGCCGCCAGCACCGACAGCGGATGCCCGAGCGCCGCAATCAGCGGGAACGTGATGCCGGAAAGCAGGGGGCCGGCCGCGTAGATGATCGCGGCGGGCACGAGCGGCGCGAGCCGATGGAAGACCTTGTGGCGCTCGGCGGCGCGCAGCCACTTGTGCCGCTCCTGGCGTGCGAGGCGGCCAACGATCAGCAGCATGATTGAGCGCGTCACGTAGTAGCAGATCGCGCTCGCCAGCAGAATCGCGAGCAGCAGCGCCGCGACCAGCAGTACGGCGACGAATTCACTATCGGTATAAACGTGGAAGTGATGCCAGTCGGGTCCGCCTTCGATACGCAGCGCCTTGTCGAACATAGACTCTCCCATTGCCGGCGAACTCATTTCGCCGGGCAGACTAAAGAGAAAACATTGCACAGCCTTCAATTGCCGCGCCGGCTTCATCCATGCTCGATGCCAAGGAGCCGCGCGTCCAGTCGCCGCGCTAGCGCCGCGCCGCCTTCGCGCATCACTGCATCGTGGTTCCATTGGAAAACCGGTCGCAACACCGGTGCCAACGCATTCATCCATGCGCGGGTCGTGTGCACGCACCAGTCATAGCGGACTACGGTAAGGCTGCGTCCGTCGGTCGAAAAGCTCCAGCGGCCGGCGCCTTCGACGTCGCCACTGGCCTCCCCCTCCAGCGCGACCAACGGGTCGACGCGCGTCACCCGCATATCGAACACGAGGCGATACGGTAACCAGCCCTTCCAGGTATAGCGTTGCACGACGCCCACGCCCTGATCGGAACCCGCCTCCAGCTGGTCCACACGCTCGACGTTATGCCACCACTCGGGCCAGCGCGGCGAATCCTGGATCGCCGCCCAAACTTCCTGCACTGGCGCATCGATGCGCCAAATGGTGCAAAAGCGGTATTCGATCGTCCGCACGCTGCCTCCATTGTTAGTATTCTTCCAGAGATTTTGTCAGATGCTCGCTGCACTTGCCATCACCGGCGAAACGGCGCGGCGTTGCCACTTCTCGGTATCCCGTCGGGCCATCTGCAACAAAACGTAGGACGGCTAGAGCCAGCCGGCGGGCATACGAGAGCCGCCGCCCGAGCTGAAACCGCGATGCGGACGTTGACCCGCTGGCGTTAGTGTTCCGGAAACGTGTGAGATGAGATCGGCTGGAACGATCTGCCACGAGACGCCGAAGTGCTCTTTCAGCCAACCGCACTCCTCGAGCCAACCGCAGCCCGCGATAAGGGCGTTCCAATAGCGGGCGAGTTCTGCCTGATCCCCACAGTTGACCATAAGGGATGTCGAGTGCACGAATCGTCGCCTGGCGTCCCTTATTACCTATGCTAATATAAAAGTTCGCACACGAACTAACTTCCAGCGAAGACGCTCCGTGCTTTAAAGCGCAACAGGTGAGGTTGAAACATGGATCATCGGCTTGTATATCTGCTGAATGTGGGCCAAAAGCGCCTGCATCGGTGGTCGCAAACTCGCACAACCGCAGGTGGAGTCACCGCAGCGCAGGCGGGGCTGCTTTTCTTTCTCGCGAAAAGCGACGGAGCCCTCACGAGCGAAGCGGCCGCGGCGCTCGATCTCAAGGCGCCGGGAATGAGCGGGCTGGTCGATAGAGCCGAGCGCGCGGGTCTTGTGGAACGCCATTCGGACGAACTCGATCGGCGCGCATCGCGACTTTGGCTGACGGCCGCAGGACGCGCCGCACTCAAGCGGTCGAAGTCGGGTCTTGCTGAGTTGAATGCCCGGCTGACGGAGGGATTTACGGCGTCCGAGATCGACGTGGTTGCGCGCTGGCTGACGAGTTTGCAGGACAAGTTCCCCGACGTCGACGAGGAAGCGGCATAGGGTCAAACGTGAATGCGGCGGCGCCGCCGTGCCGCCATTTTTCCTGCAGCGTGCGCCGCTCGCATCATCGCGGAATCTTCCTGAAGTCCGGCCGGCGCTTTTGGGCAAACGCCAGGAATGCTTCCTTCGCCTCCGCGCTTGCAAGTCGCTCCATGAATACGGTGCTTTCCCGGTCCATCTGCGCTGTCAGCCGCTCTGCGTCCCGCATGAGCCGTTTTGTTGCTGTCAGTGATCCGTAGGGTTTGGCGGCGATTTTCTCGGCAACCCGGCGTGCTTCTGTATGCAGATCCGCAACGGGGATTGACCGGTTTGCAATGCCCCAGGCAACTGCAGCCGCAGCCGAAACCGGGTCGCCGAGCGCGAACATTTCGAATGCCCTGACGTGTCCAATCTGGAACGGCAAAAGGTAGCTCGAGGCGGCTTCGGGGACCAAGGCCAGGTTCACGAAGGGGGTCATCAACTGCGCCTCCTCAGACAAAAGCACGTAGTCGCAATGGAGCAGCATCGTCGTACCGATTCCGACGGCCTTGCCCTGAACAGCGGCGATGATAGGCACTGTCGCGTTAGCCAGACTTCGAAGAAACCGGACTACGTGACGTTCCTGTGGACTGCTGCCCGAAGCCTGCATGGCAAATTCCGAAAGATCGTTGCCCGCCGTGAACGTGTCCCCATCTGCCTGAATCAACAATGCGCGAACATCATCATCGACATTTGCCCGCTCGATGGCATCCGCCAGCGCACCATACATCTCGTTTGTAATGGCATTCATTTTTCCTGGGCGTGAGATCGTCACGGCCAGCACGCCATTTGCAAGTTCCACTTCCACTTCTCGTTTCATTGCCTCGTCTCCTAAGATTTGCCCAGGCTATCTACGGGTATGCATGCCTGGGCGCGTCGGAACTGACTTAAACCTTCGCATGCGAAGTATATAATATTCGCATGCGAAGTAAACATCTTCATCAACGATAAGACAGGCATACTGGAAGCAGCGGCGACGCGATCGGAAAACGCCGCAAATTCCTGCGGGAAAGCGCCCCGCTCCAGCAGGCCGCGCTTCACGCGCTCTGCAGGCTTTCGAAAACGCGCATTGCACGGGGCAAGCTCGGACTACGTGTTGCAGATCCCAATAATTGGTTTGCCGTGAATTTTTCGATCCGGACCGAGCAGAGCGTAGCGGGTGCTTACCGCTCTTCATGCCCCTCTTCTACCGGGTGCCAACTCGATAGCAATACTATTAAATCGTGACCCGCGGCCGGCGAGCCAGACCTGTCCTGTCATCGTGTTGCGCCGCATCGCGAGCTGCGAATGAGTAAGGCGCGCGCCGCGCGGGAGTCATTAATCAGTCAGACTAGTTAAGGGTATACATCGATTAGTAGGTAAAAGTGCGTGATATAGCATTTTCTGAGGGGTAGTCATGCGTACGCGCGTGCACGTGGGCTTTACGAAAGGAGTGACGCCCGGTTCCGTGCTTTTCTTGCCGGAGCTTTTCCTGCTTGCGCCGTTATGAACAGTGAAGTGTCCAACAACTGAGAGACGGGAGATCGAGATGGCGCAAGCGAAGGAAGACCGGAACGAAGTGCAAGGCATGCGTCGCGGATTGCTGCAGGGCGCGGGCCTGTCCGCGGCACTGGCGCTAATGGGTGGAGTGATGACGCCGGCCCAGGCGGCTGAAGCCGGTTCGTTCCCGGCGCACAAACGATGGAAGATCGTATTCGTCAACCATGTCACAACGAATCCGTTCTTCGTTCCGACCCAATATGGCATTCAGGATGCGACCGCCTTGCTGGGCATGGACTACCAATGGACCGGCTCAGCCAATGCCGACATCGCCGAAATGGTGAACGCGGTCAACGCGGCAATTGCCGCGAAAGCCGACGCGATCGCCGTACCGATCGTCGATCCCAAAGCGTTCGACAAACCTATCCAGGCCGCACTCGACGCCGGCATTCCGGTATTCGCCTATAACGCCGACGCGCCTTCGGGTTCGACGAATCCGCGCCTTGCCTATATCGGCCAGGATCTTTATCTGTCCGGCTATCAGATGGGCGAGCGGATCGTGAGTCTCGTCGATAGCGGCCTCGTCGCCCTCTTTATCGCCACGCCGGGCCAGCTCAATATTCAGCCCCGGCTCGATGGCGCGGCGGCTGCCATCAAGAAATCGGGCAAGAAGATCGACGTGCAGACCATTGCAACCGGTGCGACCGTCAACGAAGAACTCTCGAAGATCAAATCCTTCTTTCTCGGCCACCAGGATCTCAAGGGCATGTTCGCGGTGGACGCGGGGAGCACCCAGGGCGTCGCCGAGGTAATGAAAGAATCCAACCTGCCGTCCAAAGGCGTCCACGGCGGCGGTTTTGACCTGTTGCCGCGCACGGTCGATCTGATTCACGACGGCTTCCTCGACTTTACGATCGATCAGCAGCCGTACGTGCAAGGTTTTTATACCGTGGTCGAGGCGTTCACCTTTCTCGCCTCCGGCGGGCTCGTTGGGCCGGCCAATGTCAACACGGGTCTGAAGTTCGTCACCAAGGGTACAGTCGATCCGTACCTGAACACGTCGACGCGCTATGAAGGGAAGAGCACGAAAGCCCAGATCGTGCCACGCACCGGTGCGATCAAAGGGTGACGTCTTCCGTGACGGACGCCCGGAAACCCGCCCAACGTCCGAGGCGCTGGTCAGGCGCGCTCGGGCGTTCCAGCGAGGTCCGCATCTTTGCGGTGGCGCTTATCCTCTGCATCTACTTCGAGACGGTCAACCATGACTTCCTGCTGACCAGCGCGAGTCTCCAGAATCTCTCGCAGTTCATCGCGCCGGTGGCGATCATTGCCTTTGGCGAAATCATGCTGATGATCGGCGGGGAGATCGATCTTTCCGCCGGGATGGTCTTTGCGTTCGCGCCTTTCATCATGCATTTCGCCATCGAGGCGGGCTTGCCGCCCTGGCTTGGGATGCTCACCGGCGTCCTTGCCGCGAGCCTCGTCGGGCTGATCAACGGCGCGGTGACGGTGTACCTTCGCATTCCATCGTTCGTGACGACGCTCGGCACGTTGTTCTTCGTAAACGGGCTCACGCTGACGATCTCACGAGGTACGCCGGTTTCACCACCGGAAAATTCAGCGTTTGCGGCATTCATGGGGGAATGGGGTTACAGCGAAATCATCTGGACGCTTGCCATTGCGGCATTCATGCACGTGCTGCTACGCCACACGCGCTGGGGCTTGCATACGATCGCGTCAGGAGCGAATCCGCTGGGCGCGAGCGAGGCGGGGATACAGGTCAGACGCCTGAAGCTCGGCAACTTCATTCTCGCCGCGCTGCTCGCCGGCTTGACCGGGATCCTGGAGGGTTTCCGCATCACGTCGATCGATCCGCAAGCAGGCGGCAATCAGATCATGTTTCTTGCAGTTGCCGCAGCCGTGATTGGCGGCACGCCCCTCGCCGGTGGGTCCGGCACGATCATAGGCGGACTGATCGGGGCGGCGGTGCTTGGCATTCTCAACGACGGCTTCACGCTGATCGGCATCAACGCCTTCACCTTCAACATGATTCTCGGCGCGGCGATCCTCGGCGCCATGATCTTCAACATCCACGTGGTTCGTCTGGCACGCAAGGGGGAGTTGTAATGTCCGAAGTGCTGGAGGCGCTGCGCGGTGAAGACATTGTCAAGCGCTTCGGCGCGGTCACCGCGCTCGATGGCGTCACGCTGACGCTAAGACAGGGCGAAATTCTTGGCGTACTCGGCGACAATGGCGCAGGCAAGTCGACACTGATCAAGATTCTGACCGGCTTTCATCAACAGACAAGCGGCAAGCTTTTTGTCGGCGGCGAAGAAACCATGCTTCGGTCGGTCGATCACGCCCGTTCACTCGGCATTGAATGCGTCTATCAAGATCTGGCGCTCGCCAATTCGCTGAGCATCTATCACAACATGTTTCTGAATCGGGAAATCATAGGTCGAGGGCCATTTCGTCTGTTGAACAATCGCGCGATGCGTGAGCGCGCCGCGGAGTGTCTTGAAGAGATCGGCGTGCACGTGCCCTCGGTCGACCTGCCGGTCGAGCAACTTTCCGGCGGCCAGCGACAGGCTATCGCGGTCGCTCGCGCGGTCAATTCGAATGCAAGGATACTGCTGCTCGACGAACCGCTGGCCGCGATGGGCGCCCGCGAGGCTGGACTGATCATCGACCTGATCCTTCGCCTCAAGGAGAAAGGCGGCCTGTCTATCGTCATGATCATGCACAACTACGCGCAGACGCTCGACATCGCCGACCGCGTAATGCTCATGCAGCGCGGACGTGTGACCTATCAGCGGGAAGCTGCCAGCACGTCAGTCGAGGAGCTGATGGATATCGTGCGACGTGAATATCGGGCCATGCGGACAACGGCGCGCTGATGCCACACCGGTACGTGATTAAGCCTTCGAGTTGCGCGTGTTCTCTTGCGTGCGGTTTCGCAAGGTTCATCTGAGCGCAGTGAGCCGTGCGTGCCTCAAGCGCCAAAACCAAACAGGCTGCGAGGCGTAGTCCACAAGACGCGCCGGCGTGCGTCCGGATCGGGAATCAGGCGCTGAACCAACGTCAGCAGCGGAGCATAATCCATTCGCACCGGCGAGCGCAGAAACGGCCAATCCGAACCCCACACACACCGGTCCGCGCCGAACGTGCGAAGAATCTGTTGCGCGAAGATCTGCGCGTCTTCGTACGGATAATCAAGCTGCGAGAATTTTTGCAGCCCGGAAAGCTTGACGACGGTGCGCGCGGTGTCGGCAAGACGCAGGAGCGCCTGGAAACCGGGTTGGTTCAAACCGGCCGCGGCCTCGGGTCGAGCGCAGTGGTCGATCAACACCCGCGTCGCGGTCCGCCCGATCAGCGGTTCGAGCGCGATCAACTGATCGCCCGTGACCTGGATCTGCGCGAACATATCGAGGTCGGCCAGCGTGTTGAAGAGCGCGTCGGCATCACTCATCCCTTCGACGCCCTCCATCGCCGGATTGAAGGCAACGCCGACGACGCCCGCGCTCTTCATCTCCAGCAGCGCTTTGCGGCTCACATCGTTGTCCACCACGGCAATGCCTTTGAAACGATCGCCGTGACACGCAATGGCATCGAGCATGCAGCGATTGTCGGTACGGTACCCGCTCGTCGGCCCCACAAGCAGCGCATGTCGCACGCCGCATGCGTCCATCACGTGGGCAAACTGCGCAGCGGTGCCGATCTCCTGCATTGATGGCCGGTACGCACTGTCCGCGCGATAGGGAAAGCGTGCGGGATCGAAAATATGATTGTGACAGTCGATCTTCTCTTCATCGAAGATATTCATTGAGGCGACTCTCCCCGAGATTCGTGGCGGCGGCGTGCAACTTCAAGCATAGCGCGCGTGCTTCGGTACGCAAGTTCAAGCCGGTCCTTCGCAGGCAACGACGGCAACGGCATCTCCACGCCCATAGCCGTACCATACCGCGGATGCGGCGCTGCGGGACTAGAGCCAACCGGCGTAGTGCAGCACGACAAACGATACGGCGCCGCCCGCGATCAGCAGCAAAGCATTGATTCGGGTCGTCATCACGAGCACTGTCGCGATGGTTGCTGTGAGCCGCGCTATCCAACCGCCGTCGAGTTGTTTCATCAACACGTAGACGGCAGCCAGAATGAGACCGGCGGCGACGGGCCGAAGACCCGCCTGCAATGCATTCAGCCAGCGAGCGCCTTCGTGTCTGTTCCACACGTGCACGACGGCGCACATCAGGAACGCCGTTGGCCCGAATAGAGCCAGCGTCGCGACGAGGGCTCCGCCAAACCCGCCGACCTGCCAGCCGATCAACGTCGCCAGCAGCGACCCCGGACCCGGCGCGAGCCGCGCAATCGCGAAGTCGCTCAGGAATTGGGCGTGGGTCATCCAGTGATGCACGTCGACGACTTGCCGTTGGACCTCGGCAATGATTCCCTGGCCGCCGCCGACCGTTACGATCGAAAGCGGCGCAAAAACTGAAAACAGTGCGATGAGATTTCTGGACACGTGATGTCGCTTTCTGAAAGTTGCGCGATTGTCGTTATTGCTGCCGCGGCGAACGGACGTATTCGTATCCGACGCTCAGGACGCCGGCGATCAACACGGTCCACACAAGGGACGCCCTGAATAACGCCACAGCGACGAAGGTCGCGATCAGAATGAGATACGAAAAAGCGCGCCGCGGCAGTCTGCGCGCGGCGGTGATCGCCATCGCCGCGGACAGCCCGATTGCACCTGCCGCCGCGCCGGCCAGCGCAGTATGCGTCAGCGGAAGATAGGCGATGGCCGAGAAGAATGCGCCGAGCAGGACGATCAGGATTGCCGGTGGGAAGATGATTCCGCAAAATCCGGCAAGCGCGCCGCGCCAGCCAAGCAGACGATAACCGATCCAGATGGCCAGATTCTTGACGTTGACGCCTGGCAGCGCCTGCGACAACGCCAGTCCGTCGAGGAACTCACTCTCGGTCAGCCAGTGCCGGTCGTGCACGAATTCGCGCAGGAACCACCCGCTCAATCCGCCGCCAAAACTCGTGAGGCCGATTCGCGAAAAGATAAGAAACAGCCCTAGCGCCGTCACTTCGCCGGGCGCTGGTCTGCCGCCCTGCCCGCTATCTTCGCGCGTCAATGCCGGGGCGAGGACCTCTTGCCCGTTGATGCCTCTAACCAATGCTCCCTCCTTGCGAACTGTGCGGCAAAGCCGGTAAATCCTGGCGTCCCGTCGCTGTCGTTGCAGCCACAACGACGCCGCCACCGGCGGTTCAACCCGCGTGTCGAATGATAGCTTCAATAAGCCGGACCATTTCGCCAATCATAAAACGACGCCAACGTTTTGCCGCATGCACGCGGGTGCGAGCAGTCTCCATGGTGCGAGCCAGTTACTAGCGACGTTGCGAATTGGGCGAATCCATCGCCTGTCTCATCTCGAGGTGTCGAGCTGCGGCAAAGACGGCCGTGCGCAAGAAGCCGGGAAGCACGCCATGCGGATGAGCAGGACGCTCAGTGGAAATTGTATTCAGGGTTATGTCGATCGAAGACGGATTCGCTCCAATGGTGAGGCACGACGTCTTCGAAACGGATCAGCTCCAGCAGGCCGCCGTGGTCGTCCCATGCGGCCTCGCCACAGGGCCACGTATGCTGAAGATCGAATAACAGTCTCACGCGCTGCGCGTAGTGCGCTGGCGGCCCTGACGGAGCCGTCCATGTCCACGCAAGCACCCGCATGCCGTGCATGTTCATGAGTTCAATGCGGCTCGGCTTTTCAGTCAGGCCCTCTTCGCGAAAGCTCCGCGCATCGTGCTCGACGGTGCGCGCGATGAACTGCAGGCCCAGATCCCGGACACTATGGTGGGACTGCGCGTGCGCGAACGGTCCGTCAACGGCGACCTTGCCTGACATGATATGCAACCGGCCGCCCAAATGCCCGAAGATGCTGTTCGGGTCCGCAGTTTCGTCGTAAACGATTTCCTGTCCCGCATGGGCGCCATCAGGCAGCCATTTTGCGTACACTTTTCGTGGGGTGTCCTGATATCGGATAAGCATGTGATCGGGCCGGTCCGGCCATCTGCCGGATATACGCTCCTGGCGGAACATGCTGTATTCGTAGGCGTCGTCGGCAACCATGCCGGACCTCGCGTACTCGACGAAGGCTTCGGGCTTCATTGCATTCATCAGTGCGAGAATCTGATCGTCGGTCAGGGACAGAAGCGAGTGGTTTTCGATCCGCGTTCGCCATGACGCCGCCTGTTCCTCGGCCGTGAGACACCGGAACTGGTCGATGTCCGCGTTCACGGTGTCCGACGTGGCGGCATCGGCGCATCCCTCCGAAGTACTGGATGAGGCCGGCGTAGCCGGGCTGTTCGATTGGGCGAGCGCGTCTCTTGAGACAATCAGGCACGTCAACGCGAGCACGCACAGCAGCGCTCGCACGACTTGCCGCCATCCCGCAGCAGGCAGCACGCGTGCGCATGGTGGATGATCGGAAAGGCGAAATCCGCAAAGCGTCATGGGTTAAATCCGTTGCTGGTTTCCGGGCTTCTGAATGCCAGCCCGAGCATGCTGCAAGCGTCGATCGCCATGGGTCGCAATTGCGCCTCGGCGAGCTGGCCGGTCAGCGCGCATCCCATTCCCTGACTCCACCAGTAGAACGTGTTGCGATTATCGTCGCGAAACAGGCGGAATGCTGTCGCATTCTTTGGAACCGCCGCAACGTACATCGTGAGCCGGGCGCCGGCCGGGTTCTGATACATGAACTGCGCGGCGGGCCCCGTCTCGCCGGGCAGCAGACGTCCGCCGATCAGCGAATACCCATATTGCCGCAGCGAAGGCACCGCCAAGCGCCGACCGAGCCGGCGTGACAGCCAGTTGACAAGCTGATCGCGTTGAAGTGCCGCGACCTCCACGGGGTGGCGTTGCTCAGGCGCGTACACCGCGAAAGCGATGTCGGCGCGTTCCGCGAACACGGATGGATCGGCCGCGAAATTCGCCGGCACCCAACCGGACGATGAGCCGAGCGCCACGCCCATCGCCATGAAGGAGGCCGCGACGCCAGCCTGCCGCCACCACGGCGTGAGGCGCCGCACGACGATACAAGTCAAATCGTCTCGCGAGTCCCTGAATAATGCCGCCAGCGCGGCTTTTTGCGCGCGGTAATCACTCACGCGCTCGGCCGCCCTAAGATGGATCGTCAGCCAAACGGCCGTGGCCGCGCGCTCCGAGGCCGCTAGCTCATTGTCGGCAAACGCGGATAGCAGCCGCAAATCTATCCCGCCCAAGCCTTGCCTCGTTCGGTCACTGTCGTCGTTCATGGCTTGGTTCGCAGTTTGCAACTACCCTGCCCTGATGCCTCCCAATCACATCACGCTGTCCGTTGCAGACCCAAGGCGTACGCGCACCGGATCGGTGCTCCCGGCATGAAGTCTTGTTCCTGACCGGAGATGGCATTCCCGCACCGATGGGCTCCAAAACAGCCTCCACACCGTGAATAAACGTGCGGAGGGGTTGCTATATTCCAATCGTGTGAAGTGAAGGCTTGCCGTTGCGAAGCCGCGAACAGCTACCGCGCAACGCCTGCGCCCCACTCAGGCAAGCCCCCATTCGCCATTGCCTTCGCAGCATTGGAGTTTGCGCGGGAGACGGAATAGACGGCCGCGCCGAATCGTTTAGACAACATGTGCAAACCAACGGCAGACTTCGATGAACATTCCACAGCAGCACTTCATTCGACCTGTCGGCGTAGCACTGCTGATGGCATCCGTCGCGCTGGCCGCCGGCTGCGGAGGCGGTGGTGGTGGCGGCAGCAGCAGCACGTCGATGATTTCGATCGCCGGCACGGCGGCAACCGGCAAGGCACTGGCGAACGCGACGATTAGCATCGGCTGCGTGCGGGGCTCGATGTCGGTTGCAGCAGATGCGAACGGAACCTACCACGCGACACTCGGCGCAGTAACGCCGTGCATGATCGCTGCGACCTCGGGCGTGACGACGCTGCATTCCGTTGCGTTCGCCGGCGGCACGTACAACGTCACGCCGGAGACGGATCTGCTGGTGTCATATCTGGCGGCGCAACTCGGCACGAATGAAAGCGGGCTCGTCGCCGGCTTCGCGGTCAACACACAGTTTCAGCAGGCGCTGGCGAATCAGACCAATGTTCTGACTGCGCAGGCCGCGGTCGTCCAGAGTCTGCAGCAGACGTACGGTGTTGCGCTGTCGACGCCCAGTTTCCTGAACACCGCATTCGCGGTCGGTCAACCAGGCGAGGACAGCGATCTCGAAGCGCTCCTCGCCCGCGGCGCCATCGACCCCAATGGCGAACCGGACGCCGCCGCAGTCGCACTGATGGCCACGGCGGGGGCGGCCCATCCGATTGCGACGTCACCGAATAACAGCACGGGCGGGACCGGGATCGGCGGCATTGGAAGCTCGGGCGGCATGATGTGAGACGCCCCTGCGGGTCAGAGCAGTTCCACGGTGAAGTCGCCCGCCGAATGGCTGCGGCTGGAACCGGGAAAACGCGCACGAAACAGCGTGGTGAACTCTTCCGCAGGCAGAGGCCGTGAAAAAAGATAGCCCTGTCCCGCCTGGCAGGACCATTCACGAAGGAGCCTTGCCTGCTCGCTCGTTTCAATCCCCTCGGCCGTGACGGACAATCCAAGCGACTGCGCCATGGAGATGACGGCTCGAACGATTGCATCGTCCTCGGCACTCGTGCCAATGCCCTGAACGAAGGATCGATCGATCTTCAGCACATCGAGCGGCAGCTTGCGCAGATAACTTAGCGACGAATAGCCCGTGCCGAAGTCGTCGATTGCGATCGTTACGCCAAAATCTTTCAGCTTTCGAAGCGTCTCGATACTCTTTGCCGTATCCCGCATGATCAGGCCCTCCGTGACCTCCAGTTTTAGCGAGGCCGCGCCGATGTGAGCACTGGAGAGCGCTGCGGCAACATCGGCAACGAGGTTGGGATCATCGAACTGCCGAGGGGAGAGATTGACGCTGATCTGCAGTGGCGGCTCGGTTGGGAACTCGCGCTGCCAGCGGGCGACCTGCTGGCAAGCCTCTGCCATGACGTATCGACCGAGCGGAATGATCAGGCCGCTTTCCTCTGCAATCGCAATGAACTCGGACGGCGGCAACAATCCTCGCGTGGGGTGCTGCCACCTCACGAGCGCTTCCATTTCACTGAACCCTGCCGCCTGTAACTGCATGATGGGCTGAAAATACACGCGTAGCTCGCGATGGTCGATCGCGTAACGCAGGTCCGTTTCAATCTCCAGCTTTTCGACGGCTTCCGTGTGCATGTTCTCTTCGAACACCACGTAGCGGCCCTTGCCGCCATTCTTGGCCCGGTACATCGCGACGTCGGCATCCCGCAACAACGTGTCGGCATCGCCGCGGCCGCCGCCGGCACGCGCGAATGCAAGCCCGACGCTCGCGCTGACGATGTACTGTTTGTTGTCGAGATCGAATGGTTGGCTGAACTGCGCAAGGATGTTGTCCGCGACCAGGGTTCCTTCGCTGGCCGCTTCACTTCCCAAGTGCTCCAGCAGAATGACGAACTCGTCTCCGCCCAATCGCGCGACGGTGTCGGTGGGGCGGACGCAGCCTTCGAGGCGCTTGGCCGCTGCGATCAGCAGCCGGTCTCCCACATGATGTCCAAGACTGTCGTTGACGCGCTTGAAGTTGTCCAGGTCGATGAAAACGACTCCGATCATCGCATTGCGTCGCCGCGCGCGAGCTTCGGCCTGACCAATACGATCAAGCAGCAGCGCGCGGTTCGGTAACGCGGTGAGCGTATCGTAGAACGCCCTTCGCGCGAGTTGCTCCTCGAAGTTCTTTCGTTCGGTGATGTCGCTCGCGGTCGCGACGATCGCGCCAACCGCCGGTTCGTCGAGCAGATTCGTCAAAGTAAGCTGAATATGGCGCCACGCATCCCCCTCGCCTCGAGTGCGGATCTCGATGGATTTCGTGGATCGGGCCGTCGACGATACGGTCTGCAGCAGACCCGCCAGCGCGGGACGGTCAGTGGGATGGATCGGATCGAGCAGACTGGTGCCGACGAGCTGGCCCATGTTCCGCAACGGATCCGGTCTTCGCGTCGGCGCCTCGTAAGTCACCGTCCCGTCGATGTCGGAAACGAGTATCGCGTCCGACGTGTTCGCGACCAGCGCCTGCAGCCGCTGTTCGCTCGTGCGCAGCGCGTCCTGGGCCGCCGCGTCCGCGTTTTTGCGAATCCGCCGCAGCATCCGCAGAAACAGCAGCGTCAGCCCCACCCCGATCGCCAGAACCACTGGGGTCGATATCAGGACGATCCGTTGCACGGCAACGAGCCGGTTGAGTTGCATCGTCGCATCGTCGCGATGCTGTGCCGCTGCCGCGAGGACCTGGTGCTCGATATCGTCGAAGAGCGGATCGGCCGAATCCTCGTCGATCTCGTTGGCTTTCGCGATGTCGTGATCGTCGACCGCCTTGAACATGGGCCTGGCGAACGCCCGATACTTCGCATGCTTCTCCAGCAGGCCGAGCAGCATCGTGCTGCTGCCGGGTTCAAGCGCCATCGCCTTCTTTAGCGAAGCATCCAGTGCCGCGCCGGCCTCGCTATGCTCCCGCAGCACTTCCGGGCGCGGGTCGAGGAAGTACTTGCGTTCGGCCGATTCCTCCCATGCGACGCTGTAGCGGGCTTCCTCGAAAGCGTTATCCGCCTCGTTGGCGGCTTGCGCGGCGAAACCGGCGCTCAGGCTTTCATAGGCGCCCCAGAAGGCCAGAAGCGGCACACTCAGCAGAACGAGGATGAGTCCAAATAGCGCTGTGCGCCGCGCCGGCGGCACATTCAATGACGACTGCCGCAGTGGGTCTGCCCCCGAGTTGCTTCGCCACAGGGAGCGACGCCTCTGGCTATCTTTCTGTCTGGTCACGATTGCTCCGATGTGGAACGTCACGCCGACGGGGTGATCTGTTCGAGCAGGTTGGGCGAAAGCAAACTGGAAGCGTCAGTCCGCCGGTAGCCGGCGCGCGAACGCGAAAGTCGTGGCGCGAAGGATGACTCAGTTCCTTCGTCGACTCCGAAGCGCGCAGATTGACGGACCAGTCCGATCCCGGTCCGTGTTTTGTCGGACCACCGCTTGTTTACGGCACGCTCTGGTTTTTCTAAAGAAAAGCCGCTTCAGCAGCCAGCCTGCCGGTCCTGATCGCCGGATGCGTCGGAGCAGGCCCATCAATCCCCCGGCACGGCCCCAAGATCGCCTCGCGCCTTGGCCAAAGCGAAATACGTCTGCAACGCGGGGGCCGAGTGGTCGCTCAACGAGCAGATTCGCGCCAGCCAGTCGGCCTCCGCGGGCCATTCACCTTCCACCACGCGCGGATAGATCTGCCGCACGAACTGATGCAGAGCCTTTGCGCCGATATTGCCGCTGATGCCTAGCAGAACGTGCAAGGCTCCGTGTGTCGCTTCGAGGTCGCGTGCCGCCACGCTGGCGGCGAGTTGCGCCACAGTCGAGCGGATTTGCTCGATGCCGTTAAGGAACGTCTGGTCCAGCAAATCGAGCGCCACCAGTTCTTCAAGGTGTTTCTCGTCGAGCAGCGGCCCTTCCTTGATCGGCGCAGGTCTCGCGGCTTGCACGGCGGGCGGCTGCGCTGGCTCCTCTTTGGCTGGCGCGTGCGACGCGCGTGGCTGGGCAAACTGTCTCGCAAGGGAAGCAAACAGGGAGCCGATCTGAACAGGCTTGATCATGACCTCGTTCATGCCCGCGGCGAGGCATGCCTGCACGGCTTTCATGTCGGATTGGCCGGTCAATGCAACGATGGGGACGTGAGCATTTGAATCGGCACGGGCGCGAATCAACGCAGTCGTTTCCACGCCGCCCATTCCCGGCATGTTCATATCCATGACGATGGCGTCGATGGCGCCATTCTCCTGCAGCCTGGCCAGCACGGCCGGCCCATGTTCGGCCTCGACGACACTTGCGCCGCAACGCTCCAGATAACCTTTGGCAATCCGCCTGCTATAGGTGTCGTCGTCCGCCACCAGAATCGTTTTGCCGGCGAACCCGTCGAACGGGTGGCTGTGAAGGTGCCGATTGCCGCTTTCGAAGAGCGTCTGGAGCGCCGTGATCAGGTCCACCGCGCTGGCGGGTTTGCTGATCATGTCGTCCATGCCGGCGCGCCGGGCGAGCACGCGCGTCACATTGCCCGGCTCCGCCGTATAGGCAGCGATCAGAACGTTCCAGTGTGGGGATTGACGGTCGGCGCGGATCTTCTCGGCGGTGGTATAGCCATCCATGACCGGCATATTGATGTCCGTCAGCACGAGATCGCACGGCGTTGACTGTTGCAGCATGCTCAATGCCGCCTCGCCGTGTTCCGCTTCGCTCACGTCCGCGCCCACCCTGGACAACGCGCGACGGCTTCGCGCCCGCTGAGCGGCATCGTCGTCCACGACGAGAATGCGTTTGCCGGTGAAAAATAGCGTGGCGCGCTCGAAAATCTTCTGCTCATGCTCTGCCACCTCGCTGCTGGAGACAACGGGGAATTGCAGCGTGAACTGGGTGAATTTGCCGACTTCCGAACGGCAGGCGATCGTGCCGCCGAAAGCGCGCATCGCGCGCTGGCAATAGGCAAGGCCGAGCCCCGTGCCCGCAGAATTGCCCCCGGTACGGAAAGGCTCGAACAGATGCGGCAGGAGGTCAGGCGCAATGCCGGGCCCGGTGTCATGAACCAGCACCGTTTGCCGGTCGATCGTGAGCGTGAGCGTCGCCAAAGGATGCGCGGCAATGTGATGGAGCGCGTTCTTGATCAGATTGAACAGCGTGAACAGATAGACGGTTTCGTCGACCTTGAAGGTGAAATCTTCCAGCACCACGATTCTGACCTTGGCGCGCTCCTTCTGATCGCCGAAGCCGTATTCGTCCAGCGCTTTACGCGTGGTGGCCGCCGCGCTCAGATAGATGAAGTGATCCGGGCGGATGGGTTTCGCACTGACTTCGTCCAGCGTCATGGTGATGATGCGCAGGCCCCGGTCGATCGACAGTTGGCCATGGGCGAGATGCCGATAGAGCAACGCCGCCTTGTCATGCGACAAGGCCGGCGACGGGTTGGCGTCCGTCACCGCGGGCAGCGCCTCTTCCATGCGATCCAGCACGTGCCTCAGTTGGCTGAGAGGATTGCGCATTTCATGCGCGATCGAGCCGGCTAGCGCCCGAAACGCCACATTTTTTGCCTGTGCGACGATGCCCTTCAGGTTGCTGTAACTGAAGGTAAGGCCAGCGAAAATACCGAAGGTAAAAACCGGCAGATACGTGTAGAGAAATAGCTGCCCATCCACGTGGAGGGACTGCGGAATAACGACACTGGCGCACAGGACTGCGAGGCCGATTCCCAGAATCAGATTGAGTGCCAACGCAACGAATAACGGAAATATGGCGATCAGGAAAAATACCATGCCCAGCTCGGCCATCGACCAGAGCATCGAATAGTGACCGGCGATCAGGTAATAAGTGAAAAAAAACGGTAGCGTATAGGCTACCGTTACGAAGTAATACCACGGCAGGAAGCGCACGGCCGAAACGGGCCAGAATCGGCGCAAGAGCAGCAACGCGCAGGCAGCCGTGCCCAAAGCGCGCATCAGCAGACTTTCATTGGGTTGAGGATCGATATACGTCCACCACAGCCAGTACAGTGGATGTCCGATCGTACCGATCACGCCCACAGCCAACACGCTATAGTCCGACACCTTGGCCGAGTCATAAACCACTCGGTTGAGATAACGGATGCTCCCGGAAATGGCTCTCATGTCGTGCTTTATCTTTATTTATCCAGCCTCAGAATTTGAAGCTGCTAACGTTGAATGACATGCCGGCGCTGCCGACCCAGCACAGCACTCTGTCGCCCCGCTTCAGCCGCCCGCTGTCCTTTGCCAGTGAAATCGCGGCCGGGATCGAAGCAGACACGAGGTTTCCGGTCTCCGGATAGATGTGATACATCTTGTCATCGATCCCTACCTTTGCGCCATAGCCCTGCCACGCTGCCTTGGAGGAAGCGTGGGTAAAGACAATGTCGATGTCTTTCTTTGGAACAGGCAGTTTGGTCAGTACGGCGGACAGCTCGTCCGAATTCTTGTGAAGCTCATGGCCGAATGATGTGAAGCGCATGTCGCCGTTCTTCCCGATCCGCTCGGTTGGGTGGCAATACCCTTCGTAGCCGGGAATGGGAATGGTGCACAGGTCCGATACTTCCGGCTTTGCGCGAAATGCGAAAGTGAAATTATCTGGCTCTTTTGCGACGAGCAAGGTAGCGGTGGCCGCCTCGCCTATCGTGAACGACGGCAATGTATATTCGATCTGAGCCTGGCTCTTCAACGCAAAATTCCCCGGATAGAGTGGGCCGCCTGCAAGCATATTGAACTCGGCATTCACAATCATAGCGTTTCTGTACTGGCCGGACTTGAAAAGGCTGTCGATAATCGCCATGGCCCGGGTCCAGCTCATGCAGGCGTCGACCACATCGAAACATTCCGCATTGACGAAGCCGAGCGTGCTGGCCATCATGTGGCTGTTGCCGGGCTCGAGGAATCCTCTTCCAATACCGACATAAATAAACAGCTCGATATGTTCCGGCTTCAGATACGTCTCCGATAGCGCCTTGCGCGTCGCCATCGCAACGTGATCGATAGGCGACTCGTGGCTTTCACACCAGCGCCGGTTGACCAGCCCGCTTCTGTCGAGCAACGTCTTGATGGTGCGCATCCCCCTGTCGATGTCGCCCTCGTACTCCCTGGAATGAAATCGAATCATATCGATTACTTCCTCGTTCGTAACGATCCTGGAGGGCAAACTGACAGCTACGTTCTTAATAAGCATAAAGAATCCATGAAAAATAATTGACGCGGTGGGTAAAAGTACGTTTTTGCGCCTATGGCACGCGAGTATCTGGAACATCAGATACGCGGCCTCGCGGCGCTGGTACATTAACGCGTCCACCGCGATTCATGAATAAAGTCCCGTTTTGGCGTGTTGCCAAAGGCAGCGGGAGTCTGCGCCGGTGGTGGTGTTGCAGGGTAGTTTCGGCGGGAAATCAGGGTGTACGGGTATACGGGGGAACGCCTCGATTGGCCGCCTCCGTGAGTCACTCACCTGTCCTACGCCCCGACAATGGAGCGGCGTCCGCCTTCATCCCGTCGACGCAGCGCAGGCGCCCCCGGTGACGACAATCCGGTCCGCGGCGCCGCGCAGGAACGCAAGGAACTCGGCGGCAGGCAAGGGCCGGCTCATCAGGAAACCCTGCATCTGATCGCAGGCAAGTTCGCTGAGCGTGCGGAACTGCGACTCCGTCTCGACGCCTTCCGCAACGACCTCGATCTGCAACGCGCGCGCGAGCGTCACGACGGCGGACAGCAATGCGCTGCCGCGCTGGCCGGCGGTGTCGAGATCGCGCATGAACGAGCCATCGATCTTGATCTGGTCGAACCTGAAACGCTGCAGATAACCGAGACTCGAATATCCAGTACCGAAGTCGTCGATGGCGACGGTATAGCCGCGCGACTGCAGCGCTTCGATCGTGCGGCTCGTCGTTTCGATGTTCTGCATCGCCGTCGTTTCGGTGATCTCGAACATCAGGCGACAAGGATCGACTCCAGCCGCATCGATCAGCGCATCGATGCGGGCCACCAGGTCCGGCACACTGAACTGGATCGGCGAGAGATTCACCGCCACGGCAATCGCAGGCAGCCCTTGCGCGTCCCATAGCGTGATGTTGCGGCAGACCTCACGCAGCACCCAGTCGCCGATCTCGACGATGAGGCCCGAGCGTTCCGCGATCGGGATGAATTCGAGCGGAGCAATTTCGCCGAGATCCGGATGACGCCAGCGGATCAGCGCCTCGACACCCGTCACCGATTGTGATGCAACACTGAATTTGGGCTGAAACGACACGCTGAGTTCGCCGTCGCTCAACGCGCGATTCAGATCGCGTTGCAGGATCAGCGACCTGAGCGCGGTATGGTTCATTTGCGGCTCGAACACGCGGAACGTGTTGCGTCCGCTTTGTTTGGCAGCGTACATCGCGGCGTCTGCGCTATGAAGCAGTTCATCGGCATTGCCGCCGTCGCAAGGATAGAACGCAATGCCGATGCTCGCGCTCACGCGCAGCGGCAGTCCGTTGACGACGATCTCCTGGCTCAGCCGCCGCAGCGCGCCATTGGCGACCGCCGCCGCGAACGACACATCGGCCACGTTTTCCAACACGATCACGAATTCATCTCCGCCGAGGCGCGCGACCATGTCGGTATGACGCAAGTCCTGGCGCAGACGTTCAGCGCACACTTGCAGCAAGTCGTCGCCGACACCGTGGCCGAGCGAATCGTTAATGGACTTGAAGCCGTCGAGGTCGATGAAGAGCACGGCGAACATTGATTCTCTGCGCGCGCATTCGGCGACCGCCTGCGCGATGCGCAAAGCGAGTTGCTGGCGGTTCGGCAGCTTCGTCAGCGCATCGTGCGTGCCGAGATAATGCAGTTGCCGGTTCGCGCGCTTGAGCGAAACGGAGAGGCTGCTCGTATGGTAGCCGAGCAAGGCGAGCGTGCCGACCAGCACGGTGAACGAGGTCGCAGTGACGACGAGCGCCAGCCAGTTCGCATCGAGCTTTTCGCCGGAGAGGCACAGGCTGCCGGCGGCGAAATTGGCCGCGCTCATGCCGAAATAGTGCATGCCGGTGATCGCGATCGCCATGATGAAGGCCGCGCCGAGCCGCTTCACGACGAGGTTCTCGGCGTCCGACGTGCGCAGCGTGAAGGCAAGCCAGAGCGCTGCCATGGAAGCGGCGATCGCCACGCCCACCGAAAGCGCGACCTTCCAGATCGTATAGTCGATCCCCGGCGACATCTGCATCGCCTGCATGCCGGTGAAGTGCATCCCGGCCACGCCGACGCCCATGATCGTCCCGGCGACGCAGAGGCGCCTGGGCGACAGCGCGCCACGGCTCGCCGTGGCCAGCGCGATCAACGACACGCTGATCGCGAGGAACAGCGACGCCGCGGTAATGGAAAAATCGTAGCCGATCGGAATCGGCAGTGAGAACGCGAGCATGCCGATGAAGTGCATCGACCAGATGCCGACGCCCATCGACACCGCACCGCCGACAAGCCACAACGGCCGCCGCTTCGCACTCGCGAGCGCGTTCAGGCCGCCAGACAGTTCCACCGCCGTGTAGGACGCGAGGAATGCGACCACCAGCGACAAGCAGACCAGTAAGGGGTTGTAGACACCAGTCATCGGCCCTCTCTCTCGTTTGTATCAGTCTTATGCGACTGTTTCTTCTTCTTGCGTCCGGGAGCTGGCTTCCGCGAGCCGCGCCGCATCAGTGCAGCGGCAGATAGTCCCCGCTGCTTTAACGGCATCCTGGCGGATAACTTTATGCTTTTCGGTCAAGAATGTGACCTCATCCGCCGCGTGCGCCCTGCGCTTGCTTCGAACGACTAAACTCGGTTTCGGTCTTTCGAGGGGCGCTTGTCCGCGCACTCGTATGGAATGCGGGCCGCAGCTGCGGCTGCGGAGCTGGAGGGTAAGGCCGCGGGCTCCGCGATTGCACTCTTTTTCGCGCCCATTCTGAGTCACAGGCTCGGCTACGAATAGTCACCCTTCACGTCTCAAGCCTTCGCAGGTTCTTTGACGAGTCGCGACTATCGGCTCAATGACATCCGGCACGCCGTTCTGCTGGCAAATCTGCCTCTTCAGCTTGTCAAAACGTGTCCGGCGGAAACGCCAGTGAGAAAGGCAGCGGCCACCCATCGCAAGCCATGCGAGAAAAGAACGAGTTCAGGTTGCTGCTGCATTGTCGAGAACGGACGTCAGGATCATTGCGCCCGCATTGCGGGGCGCCGGCCGGCAGGGACGCGGCGTGTACACCGCGTCGCCGCGACGAATCGCGCGCCCGCTCATCGCGCAGATGCCCACGGTGCGAGCCCGCGTTGCGCACCAGATCTGGTCGCCATAGCAGCAGCGCGTTGAGTCGCGCCAGGAGATCGTCGCCGTCGACGGCGTCTGCCGCTCCAGCAGGCTCACCGTGACGCCGTGCAGCGCCGCACGGTCCGCACGACGCGCCACGTCGCCGTCATTCGGCCCACTGGCGCGGTCTTTCGACCCGCTCGCGGGCACGGACAACAGGCCGATGGTTTGCATCCACGGATCGATCATATTTGCGTTTGCCAGCATGTCGCGACTCCTGTTGAAGAGTTACCTGACGTAGACGGACGAATCGAAGACAGCGTCGACGGGCATGCCAGGCGCCGTGACCTGAACGGCGCCCGCCGTCACCCGCCCTTGCATGGGCCTCGCGATGCGTCGCGGCGCAATGTCGGCACCGGGTTCAGGGTATGAGAGCAGCGAACTGGTCATGAAATGTCCGCCCCATAGCGCGATCTGCCTGCGGTCGAAACACCGGCACCGCGATAACTCAAAGTTAATCAAACGAATCTCGCGCGCCTAGCCGTACATTCGGTTGCCCGAGGTATCGAATGGTTGGGTCAACCTATACGAAGGTTTAATGCGGGCGGGAAATGCGCGAATGCCATAGCCACGCGACGGTGTCCGTTTGCGCACGGGAGCGCCACATTGCGAGAGATTCGAGACAGAAACGAACGACGATGCGATTTTCGCCGTTCGATAGGCAAAGATGCCCGCGCGGTTCAGCCGCGCTGAACGCGCGGCGGTGTCGTGGTGCCTGGTGGCGATTTGACGCCGAGGGCTTCCGCCTTCAACACGAAATCGGCAAGCGAGCGCGACTCCATCTTCTTCATCGCCTGACCGCGGTGAATCTTCACCGTGATTTCACTCAGATTCATTTCAGCGGCGATTTGCTTGTTCATCAGACCGCTCGCGACAAAGGCCATCACTTCGCGCTCGCGCGGCGTGAGCGACGCGTACCGGCGGCGCAGATCCGCGACCGAGCGGTCCGCTTCACGCCGTTCTTCGTCCTTGCCGAGGGCCGTCGCCACGGCGTCCAGCATGTCCTGGTCGCGGAACGGCTTCGCGAGAAAGTCCATCGCGCCGGCCTTCATCGCCTTGACCGACATGGCAATATCGCCGTGCGCGGTCATGAAAATGATCGGCACACGCAATTCGCCCGCCGCAATCCGTTCCTGCACGGCGAGGCCGCTCTGCCCTTTGAGCCGCACATCCAGAATCAGACAGCTCGGCACATCCGGCATCCGGAACGCAAGAAATTCATCTGCGGATGCGAACACCTCAACCTGCAAGCCCACCGAGCGCAGCAGCATGCCGACCGCTGCACGCATCGACTCATCGTCGTCGACGACATAGACAATCGAGTTACTCGTGGTGTCGCCCGTTTCACTGCTCATGACAGGTTCCCTCATCGAGCGGCAGAGTGAACTGCAGCACCGCACCCTTTCCCTCTTGCGATTCCGCCCAGATCTGGCCACCGTGCGCCTCGACAATCGAGCGGCAGATCGACAGTCCCATTCCCATGCCTTCCGGCTTCGTCGTAAAGAATGCATTGAAAAGCCGCCCGGCGTTCTCTTCACTGATGCCGGTGCCGGAGTCTTCCACGATCACCTGTGCGTGCCGCGCGTCGAAGTGGCGCGTGCGGATGCGCAATTCCCGCGGCCGTCCCGTGATGCCCGACATCGCCTGCACGCCGTTCATCACGAGGTTGATGATGACCTGCTGCAACTGCACGCGGTCGGCACGCACCCGCGGCGGTGGACAGGCGTAGTCGGTGTCCACGTCGACGCGGTGGGCATCCAGTTCGCGTCGCACCAGGCCGATCGATTCTCTCACTATGGCGTTCAGATCGAGTACCGCCTGACTCGGATCGCGCTTTTGCGCCATCGCGCGTATCTGGCGGATCACGTCGCTCGCGCGCCGGGCGTCGTGAATCATCTGCGTAATCGACTGTCCGGCTTCCTTCACATCGGTCTGCGGACGGTTCAGCCAGCGCAGGGCGGCGTCGCCGCACGTAACGATCGCCGCGAGCGGCTGCGTGACCTCGTGCGCGATCGACGCGGCCAGTTCGCCGAGCATCGTCACGCGCGTCACGTGCGCGAGTTCGGCCGTCGAGCGGTCAAGCGCTTCCTGCGCCACCCGCCCTTCTGTCACGTCCATCAGCGCGCCGACGTACTCAGGAATCGCCGACTGCGACGCTGCAAGATGCGCAACGTAATGCACATATTTAACCCTTCCGTCGGGCATCGCGAGGCGATGTTCGATGTCGACGAGCGGCACCCCCGCAAGGCTCTGCTGATAAGCGTGCCTGACGAGCGCGACGTCCTCGGGATGCGAGCGCGCGAGGATCAGCTGGAAACTGGGCGTGACGTCCTTCGAATAATCGAAGATTTGATATGTTTCGTCGGACCACCACATCTCGCCGCCGGGCAGTCTCGTCGCAATGCTGCCGGTGCGGCTCAGGCGCTGCGCGTCGGACAGGAACGCTTCGCTGCGTTCGAGCGCCTGCTCGGCCTGCGTGCGGACGGTGATGTCGTTGTTGGTGGCGAGCACGGCGCGCGGCTTACCCTTCGCGTCGCGCCACAATGCCAGGCGGATCGAAATGATGACGGCAGCGCCGTCACGGCGCACGCGCTGCAATTCGCCTTGCCAGCGGTCCGAACGCAACAACTCGCTGCGAAGCTCGTCGAGTGAGATTGACGCGTGGGTTCGCAACAACTCGTGAATCGGCTGGCCGATGGCCTCGCGCGCGGTCCATCCGTAGAGTGTTTCCGCGCCGTGATTCCAGAACGTGATCAGATCGTTCATGTCGTACACGACGATTGCGTCATGCGTCAGATCGAGCAACTGAAGCTGCTCCTGCAACGTCGCGGTGTTCTTCTGATTGCGCAACGCCAGCACCGACGTGATGGCGATGGCGAGCAGGCTGACGACGCAGCGCGCGGCTGCGCTGCTCGAGAAGTGCTCGTCATGCGACAACGCAAACGCGATCGCCGTGAGCGCCACGCAGCTCCATGCCGTGAGGATCGCAGCAGGCCGCGACCCTGTCGAGGCGACCAGCAGCACCACGACCACATATAGCACTGCAATCGCGATATCCAGCGACGTGAAAGCGTCGATCACGAATACGATCAGCGCGACGATGGCCGCGAGAGCGGCCAGTACACGCGCGTCATGCCGCAATGGTTCATCGGCATGTGAGCGGAATATCATGACGACGATTGAGCGCGCCGCGCGGCAAGGCGGGTGAATAAACGGCGCGATGTTGGCATAGGCATTCCAGGCAAATGTTCGTTGACGAGCACCGGAACCCTGTCTCGTGCCGCAAGAACGGCACGTCAAAAGTCAGACATGCAGGACGCCGACTCATAATCCGCTAGTAAGTTTATACGAATTCTTCATTATCCAGCTATTAAGGCCCGCTGCGAACGGGCTTCAATGAAGCTCGTCGCCCTCGGCCTGAAGCGTCTCGAGGCAATGCGACACGGCCGCGCCATCGACAGGTTTGCTCAGCACGCACATCGCGCCGCCATCCAGCGCCTGACGGCGCACCGTTTCCGAGACGAAAGCAGAGATAAAGATGATCGGCAGCGTAATCCCGCTGTCGAGCAGGCGCCGCTGCATCTCGAGCCCTGTCATGCCAGGCATCTGCACGTCGGAGATAATGCACGCGACATCACCCATCTGGCCGGCGGCGAGGAAATCTTCGGCCGACGCATAGAGCCGGACGTCCCAGCCCAGCGAACGAACCAGGCTCGAAGTGGCAATGCGGACGGATTCGTCGTCGTCGATGATGGAAACTATCCGGTGGGTGTGCAAGCGACTTGTCCTCTTCCATACATGCGGTTATGACGGCACGATCTGGTTTGCCCGCCGTTCAGGTGTTCCCATCTTATGGAAAAAACATTGCCGCGAAAATAATATGTGTGTATAGGGAAAGATCGCAACCCAGACTCTTTGCCCGCAGCCTCGCTTGCGCGCCTTTAAAGGCGCCTCAATGAACGTCGACCTTCGACTCTTCGTGCGTCGCGATCTGCTTGCCGACTGCATCGGCGAAGCGCTCAAGCGCAGCGAGCGAGCCCTGCACGCTGCGGTATTCCGTTTTGCCGATCATGCCGTCCAGCACGACCAGCAGTCCCGAGTCTTTGGCGAGCTTGACGATGTCCATTACAGTCTCCCGATCGAGGGACAAAGGGCGAAGAGGCATTCGATCAACTTGATGCGCGCGGGGCGGAAGAAACTCGCCGGCGGCGCACACGAAACCTGTGGTCTTATCGAAACTATCGACGAACGAGCAGCGCGGAACCGCCAGCGAGTCGTTGCGATCGAGCGGCAATGCCGGCAAGGTTGCCAACATGCTTGCGCCGAATGCTGTCCTGGTCCGGTCGGTATCCTCGCGCCGCAGATGAATCGTTGTCGTGAGCTAACGCTACGCGCGACGCGAGTCCAGAACCATTCTACGAACGGCCACCTGCATCGTGCATTCGCATGAGCAACTTATCCATCCGTATAGGTTGAGCGAAGAAATATGATGCGCGGCGCCGCCGATCCATACTTCGGACGGAAATGGAGCGCAACATGAACTCGGAGATCGAGCCGGGACGTCAGGCATTTCGAGCCGCGGCGATGCGACGCTGCGAGGCCAGATCGCGCCCGATGCGGCGAATCTCGGCCTCGCCCTGCGTAAGCGCGTCTGTGCTCGTGTGCACCGAGTAGTGGCCAAGCACCAGTGGATAGGGATGCCTGATCGCGGAGCCGATGACGAACGACGTCGCGTCCTCGGCTCGCAGCTCGATAGGCGCCCCATCGGATTCCTCGAAGACGGCGAGTTGGCCGGCCTCGATCGGTTCGGACGCATTCAGGCGGCCCGTGTCGATCGCCAGCCACGAGACGTTGTGCCCGGCAGGCGGCACATATCGCCAGGTATCTCCGGCGCGCAGTTGAACGTGGAAGTAGTTGATGCCTTCAGGCGCGCGAATATCGCTCGCCGCAGCGCCATAGCGGCCGAGAATTACGCGAACCGGCCCCTCCCTCTGGACCTGGGCCGGCGCGATGTACTGACTCTCCGGCGGCGAATTTTCCAGCGCGGGCGGCAGCGCGACCCAGAGTTGAAAGAGGCGTACGGTTTCACCTGGCAATACGTTTCCGTCGTGCCAGACACCATTGCCGGCCTTCATCCATTCGAGGCCGCCGGCTGGAAGTTCGCCATTTTTGCCGGTTGTGTCCGCATAGGAAATCCCGCCGCTCAGCACGGTCGTGAGAGTGGCGATGCCCGAGTGCGGGTGGAACCCGAACATCGGCTTGCCGGTCGGCACGACCACGGCGTGGTCAAGGAACACAAAAGGCTTGATCAATTCTCCGATATCGGAGGGACTGGCCAGACGAGTAATGCCGCCGTGCGCGCTGCCGCCGGTGCGAAAGACGATCCTGCGCGGCGCCAGCATAGTTTCCTGAGTCGGGGTGAGTACGGCTGTGTCGGTATTCATGGTTCTGCCTGAAGAAAACGGAATGTAGACAAGGTAAGAGCTTGCGCTCCATCATAAAAGCCTATATTTTTAGATTTCACATATCGTCTGGAGCGATGGATATGCTTGACGGCGTCACTCTGGACCAGCTTCGGACCTTCATCGCGGCGGTCGATGAAGGCAGCTTCTCAGCGGCCGGACGCAAGCTCCGGCGCGCGCAATCAGTGGTCAGCCAGACGCTCGCGAATCTCGAAGCGCAGCTCGAGGTGAAGCTGTTCGATCGCACGGCCCGTTACCCGCAGCTCACCGACGCAGGCAAGAGCTTGCTGCTTGACGCCCGTGCCGTGGCTGACACGATTGATGGCTTCAAGGCGCGAGCCCGCGCGATGCGAGAGGGCCTGGAGCCCGAGCTCTCCGTGGCGATGGACGTGATGTACCCAATGGACAGTTTGACAAGCGCGGCGGCTCAATCCCAAAAGGAATATCCGCACACGCCGCTGCGGCTCTACGTCGAGGCGCTAGGCGGTGTGATGAAGCTGGTGCTCGATCAGGTTTGCAACATTGGCGTGATCGGCACTCTGCCGATCGTGACGGACGAACTGCAGGTCGAACTGGTGCGCGAGCTCAAGTTGGTTACCGTCGTCAGCCCGTCTCATCCGCTTGCAAATCGCCGGGGGCTCGTTTCGGCGGCCGCAATCAAGAAACACGTACAACTCGTCCTCAGCGACCGAACCGCACTGTCCCAAGGAAGCGAATTCGGTGTCCTGTCTCCCTCGACGTGGAGGCTCGGGGATCTGGGGGCCAAGCATGCATTTCTGAAGGCGGGACTGGGCTGGGGCCACATGCCTCTGCACATGGTCAAGGAGGATCTCGAAAGCGGCACCCTCGTGACGATCCGCATTGAAGGCCTGCCGCGCGAAGTCGTGATGCCGATGAAGGTTGTCTACCGGAAGGACGCGCCGCCGGGACCGGCTGCCCGCGCCTTCATCGCACAACTCGGAAAGTAGGCTGATTGCCGCGAGCTGGCCGCACGGACTTTCTCCAGGATGTCGGTCCACCAGAACAGATTGTCCATTCGGATATCCAGATCGGTGTCGGCCTGGCTCATTGCCACCTGGCCAATGACAATGGCATTCGTCATCGTTTCATGGAAAAATGGTCGAACATGACGCGTGGACAAGGAGAACAGTTCATGGGTGTTTCAAGACAGCAAGCCATTGAAAATCGGCAATCGATCATTGCTGCTGCGGAAAAACTCTTCCGCGAGCGCGGCGTCGATGCGGTGGGACTGACCGAGTTGACCAAGGCCGCGGGTTTCACCCAAGGGGGCTTCTACAACCATTTCGAGTCGAAGGACGCGTTGGTGGCAGCGGTGATGAACAAAGCCATGGAGGACGGCGCACATCGACTGGTCGCGGCCATCGAACAATCGGAAGCGATGGGCGTAGATCCCATCAAGCGTCAGATCGATTGGTATCTTTCCCCCGATCATCGGGCCGCTATTGAGTCCGGCTGCCCGGTAAGCACCTTCGCCGGCGACGTCCGACGATTAGGCACGGAAGCGCGAAAATCTTACGCCGAAGGGGTTGCGTCGAATCTCGATTACCTCGCCGATGCACTTGACGGCGCAAATAAAAAAGAACGCCGAAGGAAGGCTATTTCGATCTTGAGTCAATTGGTCGGGACATTGATTCTGTCGCGCGCGGTGGTCGATGCTGATAAAGACCTGGCTGACGAAATATTGAAAGACGGTCGTCGACAATTGCTGCTTGATTTGACCGACTCTTGAGACGTTCGTGCGCGCGTGCACTCCGCACACCTGGCCGATAGCTGAATTCTCATAAGTTGCTATGCTATTTTTGCGTGCTGTCCTCCCTTTTTGAAAAAGCTTCGCGACCGGTCCCGAGAACTCATCTTCACTGGCTCCCGCACGCTCGACGCACCGGTCGCTCTCAAGCGGAGGCGACTGGGTTTTCCGCCCACACTTCAAATTGATTTAGCGTCATTTGAATTGCAAAGTTCCATTGTCGAATCCGCGCTGCAAGTCATTCGCTTGAGGCATTCGATGCACTGCATTCGCTGCTGTCCCGGTCGCGCGATCCGGGCCTGTCGTTGGGCTTATACACATGGTTGTCGCGCGATCCGTTTCGACGATCACACCTGCGGGAATGGGAGCCGCAGTTCGCTTGGTGGTCCGGGACCTCGCCTCAAATGAGGCTACTAGCGGCCGTTTTGCCCTGACCGGCTGAGTCCGCCGTTGACGTCGCTGTTCGCGCCGCTATTAGTACCCATATTTAACCGGTTTGTCTTCCCGCTGTTCGGAACGGTGGTCGCAGTGTTGTTAGACCGGGAACCCGCTCCGGCGTCGGTACGCGTGTCCCCCGGCGAACCATAGTCCTTCTGATTCAGCCCCTTCGTGGAACCGGCGCCCGCGCCAGATGTTGTGATCCCTGCAGCATCGGCAGCTTGCGCGCTTACTGCAGACGATAATGCGACGGCGAGAGCCAACGCAACAAACGACCTGGTTCTATGTTTCATGTCTCACCCCAAAAGATAGTATTCAGGCCAGCGCCTGCCTTCCTATACAGGAGGAGGCGCAAGGCGCGTGCCACGCGCCGTTGATTTGTTGCCTTACGCTGTACCCGTTGGCGCTGATGATCAACGCGCCTGTGCACGGGCATTGTTCATGCGGATGGAAAGGCCGCTCTTCCGCTCCTGACGCGCCGCGACCTGAAAACCGTCGCGAAGACGGCCCGCCTTTGGAGACTCGTACTGTTCGCAAACATCGTCGGAGCGCTGGTGTTTGCGCCGATATTGCAGATTCCGGGCGTGTTTTCCGACGACGTCACTTCAGTCCTCCCTCTGACCCGGACCATCGTGCTATTCGTTGATGGCCCCATAACTCGTTCCCACCGCGGAATCTTCTCGACTCGCCGGACTTTTTTCGACACAACCAGCCTACGTTCTGTCTTCAGTGCGGCTTGATTGCCACCTTCAGAACGCCGTCGCGCTGGTTCGCAAAGAGGTCATAGGCCGAGACAATGTCGTCGAGTTTGTAGTGGTGAGTGACCAGCGCTCCCAGATCGACGCGGCCAGATGCCACCACGTTCAACAGGCGGCGCATACGCTCCTTTCCACCCGGGCACAGCGCGGTATTGATCTTGTGATCGCCCAGTCCAGCCGCAAATGCCGACAAGGGGATCTTCAGGTCGGTCGAGTACACGCCCAGGCTGGAAAGCGTGCCGCCGGGCTTCAGAATGCGCAGACCCGATTCGAACGTGGCCTGCAGGCCCAGCGCCTCGATTGACGAATCGACACCACGGCCGCCGGTCGCTTTCATGATTTCATCGACCACATCACATTGCGTGAAGTTGAGCGTAATATCGGCCCCCATCTTTCTGGCAACGGCCAGTCGCTGATCGTTGCCGTCCACTGCGATGATGGTGGTGGCGCCCAGCAACCGCGCGCCTGCTGTAGCGCACAAGCCGATTGGCCCCTGCGCAAACACGGCCACGGTGTCGCCAATCTTGATATTGGCGTTCTCCGCGCCCTTGAAGCCGGTCGACATGATATCGGGGCACATGAGCACCTGCTCGTCAGTCAGACCATCGGGGATTGGGGCGAGGTTGGCCTGGGCATCAGGCACCAGCACGTATTCGGCCTGCGTGCCATCGATCAGGTTGCCAAAACGCCAGCCCGCCGTTGCCTTGTAACCGTGGCAGCCACACAAGCCCTTGGGAATCAGGTAGCTGCCGTCCTGCGAGGGATTGCCATCCATCGCGGCATAGGAGTTGAAGTTGGGGCAGATCGCGCCGGCAATGACGCGCTGGCCTTCCCGGTAGCCGACCACTGCGCTACCCAGCTTTTCGATAGTGCCAACCGGTTCGTGACCGATCGTGAGGCCTTTGGCGACGGGGTATTCACCCTTGAGGATGTGGACGTCGGTGCCGCAGATGGTGGTGGTAGTGATGCGAATCAACGCATCGTTGGGGCCGACATCGGGAATCGGCTTGTCGGCGAGTTCGATGCGGCCGGGTTCGACGAACACGGCCGCTTTCATCATGGCGGGCATAGCATTTCTCCATTATCAATGGTTTGCACATTCGCCCGGCACCCCCGCGCCCGAGCCTTCGGGATTGGCGACCCGGCAAGGTGATCCTGCAGTCTCCCGGTCAGTCAAAAAGGCGGGGCACCGGCGCGCCAGAAGCCTTAGCTTACGCTCTTGCACTCGCCACCGATCTGTCCGACGTCAACACATATCCACGCCGGCTAAAAGATCCGGCGAGTCGAGAAAATTCCGCGGTGGGGAGGAGTCCCCATGCCACCAGCTCGATGCATCGGCCGCTGTGTCGCACCGGGCACTCGGCGCACGTGCGCTGGTGTCTGCGAAAGCTGATACGGAAGCTTGACCACGGGCCACGAATGCCCGTACGGATCCGTCGCGGTGCTCAATGCGTGATCGCGAAAAGCGGCATCTTGCATCAACGTTTGCAGGCGTATCACGTCGCTTTCGGTCACGCCGGCGGGGCGCCGATTCCCCGCTGCAAAGAGCGCGGACCACGCGGCAACATCCTGCATCGCGATCTCGATGAACTTGCCCTCATCGCCCGACCGCGCTGCAAGTCGCGCGACAATTGCGAAGAGCGCGGCCTGACCGCCGAGAATATCTGCTGCCGACGCGCCGACCTTGACAGGCTCTCCATCGCTGCGCGTGAGATCCATGAGACCGCCCATTGCCTGAATCACGGTATCGAAAGCGGGCCGCGATGGATACGCGGTTTCGATGCCGAAACCGGATATCGAGCAATAGATCAAGCGCGGATTAATCTCGGCAAGCGCGTGGCGATCGAAACCCAGCCTGGCGAGCGCGCCGGGACGCAGGTTCTCGACGAGCACATCCGCATCCGCGAGCAGCGTCCTCAAATGCGCACGATCGTCGGCA
This sequence comes from Paraburkholderia sp. FT54, assembly GCF_031585635.1. Classification (NCBI taxonomy): domain Bacteria; kingdom Pseudomonadati; phylum Pseudomonadota; class Betaproteobacteria; order Burkholderiales; family Burkholderiaceae; genus Paraburkholderia; species Paraburkholderia sp. FT54. Next base: position 2,406,874 of record NZ_CP134196.1, read on the forward strand.
TCTTTCAGATCGAGCGCCATGGTTCGCTTGTCCGTATTGTTGAGCGCGAAGAAATAGCTAGTTCCGTGCTGGCTGGGTGACCACGTGCGGGAGACCTCCCCTTCGGGGGCCTCGATTTTCACGACATCGGCGCCAAGCGCCGCAAGATGTTTGCCGACCAGCGGCGCGGTCGTGTACTGACCGATTTCGATCACGTTCACGCCGGCGAGCGCGCCTGCGTTCGGGTAGACGCCATCACGCCTGTTCGCGGCCGCATGCGGTTTGCCGGACAACCTGGACTCGCGAAACAGCGAAACATGGCGATAAGTCTCGCTGTCGATACCCCCTGCCGTCATGCGCGCCGCGGCATCTTCATGACGCAATGCAAAGTTCGGTTCGAGCGCCAATCCATCCACGGACACAATGGGTCCCGCCGCGACTCCGATGCCCTCGCAAAGCGAAGCGCATTTCGCCGTCGTCATCGTCGATGTCCACGCGTCAAGCAAGGAGTCGAGTTCCTCGACGTGCCGCACTCGCTCTCGCAAGGTCGAAAAACGCGCATCGTCGAGACTGGGCATGGCGGCCGCGCTTCTGATCTTTCGCCATTGCTCCTCTGTGCTCGTGCAGATGACAATCCAGCCGTCGCGCGTTTTGTACGCGTTCCAGGGTGCGCAGGAAGGGTGCCGGTTTCCCACACGTTCGGCCGGATCGCCCGCGAAAGCCGCGGGAAGAAAGGTCGTGAGCGCACTGACGGCGCACCCAAACAGACTCACGCCGATATGTTGATTCAATCCGCAGATGCGCCTGACACGCAGCGCCGCGGCAATCGCCGCTGAGGCGTACAGCGCCGCCGAAATCTCCGTGAACGGCATGCCGATGCGCACCGGCTCGCCATGCGAAAAGCCGGTCGTGTCCATCAGGCCGCTCATCGCCTGGATCTGCGCATCCGAATACGCGGGGCTTTCGCCAGCACACTGGGAACCCATCGCGGTAATGTCGCAGACGATCGTTTCGCCCGTTGCCTTGAGCCGCGCGATGACGCTTTTCTCGTCCGCGGTGCACGTGTCCGACGAGACAATGATCACGTCATGAGTGGCATCTTCCAAGGTCACGGCTCGAGCAAAGGCGACCTGCGCCCCGGCTTGCGCGAGCACCGCCGCGCTCAGTTCGACGGCCTCGCGCGTGCCCGCTGCAAGAATCCGCATTCCATTCAACATGTCTGTCTCCTCGACTCTCTCTAGGTATCAATCCCGGCACGCGGCACGGTCACTGCGTGCTACCATTTTTTGATGCGAACCCTTCCCTCACTCAACGCGTTGCGAGCCTTCGAGGTCTGCGGCAGGCTGCTCAGCGTGCAACTCGCGGCGCATGAACTGAACGTCACGCCCGCTGCCGTCAGCCGGCAAATCAAGCTGCTCGAGGACCAGCTCGGCGTGCAGTTGTTCGAACGCGGCCACCGCTCAATCACGTTGACGCCGATAGGCGTTCGCTATCTCGCCGACATCTTGCGAGGCTTCGAAACCATGCGAACCGCAACCGTCAATCTCACCGAGGTGCGTCGTCGGCGCACGCTCAAGATTCGCGGCTACACGACGTTCGCGATGAACTGGCTGCTACCGCATCTGTCGACGTTTCATCGCGAGCATCCGGACGTCGAAGTCATCTTCACGACGTCGTTGCAGCCGGTCGACTTCAATACCGAAGATGTCGACGCGGCGATTCGTCTGTCGCATGCGCCTTCGTCCGATATCGGCTCGGACCGCCTCGTTCCGAACGAACTCGTGCCCGTGTGCAGCCCTGACTTTTTGCGCGCGCATGCTGACCTGAACGACGCCACGCCCGAAGCGCTCTCCAACGTGACGCTTCTGCATTCGTTGGCGCGTCGCGAGGACTGGGCGAAATGGCTCGATGAAGCCAAAGTGAGCGGCGTGAATCCGCTCGGCGGACTAAGCTACGAAAGCTCGGTTCTCGCATACGCCGCGGCGATGCAGGGACACGGGGTTGCGATCGCGCAGCGCGTGCTCGTTGCCAATCAGCTTCGTGATGGCACGCTCGTCATGCCTTTCTCGTTCATCCTCGATCTCGGCTCGTTCACGTACTACCTCGTCTATCCGCACGAACATCTGCAGAAACCAGAGTTCGCCGCGTTTCGCGACTGGCTGCTCTCGGTGAGCGCGGCATCGCCCGATGCCTAGCGTCCTTTGAAGCTCGGGCTGCGCTTCTCGGCGAAAGCCTTCCGTCCTTCGACGCGATCTTCCGAATCGCGCATCGCACCCCAGGCGAGTTCCGTGAATTCGATAGCCTGCGCGTGCGGCACGTTGCTGCTCGTCTCGACGATCTTCTTGATCATCTGCACAGCAAGCGGGCCATTCGCTGCAATCGTGCCTGCTATTTGCAGCGCCTTATCCATCAGCGCGGCTGGGGCGGCGACATCTGACACGAGGCCGACACGCTCGGCGTAAGCCGCGTCGATTCGCGAACCGGTGTACAGCATCTTCATCGCGATGGCGGAGGGCACGGCCTTCTGCAAGGCCTGAATGCCGCACACGGCCGGAATGCTCGCCACGACCGGTTCAGGCAAGCCGAACACCGCGTTATCCGACGCGATCCGCAGATCACACTGCAACGCGAGTTCGAGCCCGCCGCCGAGACAATAGCCATTGATCGCGGCAATCATCGGCTTGAAGAGGCGCAACGATGTCAGGTCCATCATTCGCACGTAGATGCCTTCGGCTGCGGCGCGTTCGATCGGCCTCACGAACGACGAAGCAAAGCTCGTCTCCGGTGGCAAGGTGTTCTTGAGATCCGCCCCCACGCAGAAGGACTTGTTGCCTGATCCGGTCAGCACGATGGCGCGCACGTCGTCGTCATCCCGCGCCGTGGCGAGCGCAACGCGCAGTGCTTTGAGACTGTCGAGGTTGAGTGCGTTAAGCGCCTCCGGGCGATCAAGCGTGACAATCGCGACATGCGCTGACTTGCTGTAGTGAATAGTCATGGCGCGCTCCGTCAAACGCTGGGCGACGACAACGAACGCCCGCCGCACACATAGAGCGTTTGTCCGGTGATGTACGACGCTTCACGCTGCGCAAAGAACGACACGGCCTGCGCGATATCGGCGGGCGTGCCGATACGCTGCGCGGGTACGGATTTCTGCAGACGCTCCTGAAGCGCGCTGTCGAAGGTGCGAAACAGCGGCGTATCGACGATGCCTGGCGCAATCGCGTTGACCGTGATGCCCGCACTGGCCCATTCGAGCGCGAGGCTACGCGTCAGACTGACGACGCCGCCCTTGGACGCCGAATAGTTCGACTGGCCCACACCGCCGAGCCAGGCGCGCGAAGCGATATTGACGATGCGCCCATAGCGCGCCGTCGACATAGGCGTGAGTACCGCGCGGCAGCACAAGAACTGCGACTTCAGATTCACGTCGATGACTATGTCCCAATCTTCGTCGCTCATCTTCGTGATGCGCTTGTCACGCACAATGCCCGCGTTGTTCACCAGCACGTCGACGCGTCCGAAGCGCTCCATCACGGCATCGACGGCCTGATTCACGGATTCGCCTTTCGTCACGTCTACGGCGAGTCCGATGACCTCGGCGCCGGAAGCCGCGAGTTCAGTCGATGCCTGATCGAGCGCCGCACGATCGAGATCAAACAGTGCAATGCGCCGCCCGTGATGCGCCAGCGCCCGCGCGATCCCCAAGCCGATGCCTTTGGCGCCGCCCGTGACAATCGCGACTTCGGCGTTATCGGCTTCGGATGAATGATGTGAAGCGTTCATGAAATGTCTCCGTGAAATCCGGTCAGCAGTCTGTGGATTCCATGCTAGGGCGTGCGCCCGTCGGCCTCAAACGACTTTTTTCGTGACTTCGATTGACTTGCGGTCAATCGAGAACGCCTGGCTTCGATACAGAAAAAATCAATCGAAAGCGCAGAAAAAGTCGTTTGCCCGACGCGCGCCATGAAAACTAGGATGCGTTCATGTGCCATTGAGCACGTTCACATCGATAGACACGGAGACAAGCATGCATACCACCCTTCCGGGCATTGCGGAGCCATCCACCGCGACGCTCACGCGCGCCCAGAAACGAGCGATCGTTGCGGCGACGCTCGGCACCGTCGTCGAATTCACGGACTGGATCATTTACGCGACATTCGCCGCCCTTTTCTCGCGGCATTTCTTTCCTGCGCACGACGAGCGCGTCTCGCTCCTGTCCGCATTTGCCGTGTTCGCGGTTGGCTTCATCATGCGGCCCATCGGCGGCGCTTTGCTTGGCGCTTATGCGGACCGTCACGGTCGCAAGAATGGCCTCGCGTTGTCAGTGGCGTTGATGGCCGGCAGCTCGCTTGTGATCGCCGCTTGTCCCGGCTATCAATCAATTGGTTTCGCGGCACCGGTCATCCTCGTGCTTGCGCGGCTCGTGCAAGGCTTCGCGGCGGGCGGCGAATTCGGCTCGGCATCGACGTTTCTGATCGAATCGTCAGCGCCTTCACGGCGCGGCTTCGCGGGTTCTTGGCAGCACTTTGCCGTCAACGCGGGCGTGCTCATGGCGGCATCCATCGGTGCGCTTCTGACTTCGTTCATCGAACCTTCCGGCATGGCGGAATATGGCTGGCGCATTGCGTTCGGCATCGCGGGGTTGATGGGTTTCGTCGCGTTGTGGGTACGACTTGCGGTCGTCGAAACCGATGCGTTCAGGAAGCTCGCCAGGCACGGTCACGTGCGGCATCCGTTTATCTCGATCGTGCGCGATCATCGGCGCGCGGCGCTGCGTGTGGTGGGCATCGCGATGGCGGGCAATCTCTGCATCTATCTCTGGCTCGTACTGTTCCCAACGCTCGCGCATCTGCGCACCGGTCTACCCCTTTCCAGCGCGTTTCGAGCGAGTGTGATTTCGATCGTCGTATCGCTGATCGCGATTCCGTTCATCGGCATCCTGTCGGATCGCATTGGACGCAAGCCAGTTCTGCTCGCGTTCGCCGGCGGCTCGGCACTCTTCGCGTGGCCCGCGCTGACCCTGCTTTCGAATGACTTCTGGACTGCGACCGTTATCGTCACGATCGGCATGGTGCTGTCATCGGGATTCGCCGCGACGTGCGCGACGGTAATGGCCGAACAGTTTCCCGCTCATGTGCGCGCAACCGGCGTCGCCCTACCGTATGCAATCTCGGCGGCGCTCTTTGGCGGCACACTGCCCTACATCGTCACCGCGATGTCCAACTCGGGCCTGTCGCAATACCTGTGGGTCTACGTGGCCGCAGTGTGCGCCGTGGGCTTCGCTGTGTATGCGCGCATGCCGGAGACGCGCGGAAAGATCCTCGATTAACGCTTATTTTCTGGAGACAGCAATGCGAAAAGTAGTCATTGGTGGCGTCGGCATGACGTCATTCGGGAAGTTCCTTGAACGCAATCTGAAGTCGCTTTCCGAGGAAGCGGTTGCGCTCGCCCTTAAGGATGCGCGAGTGAGCGCAAACGACGTGCAGCGCATTTTCTTCGGCAACGCGGCGGCGGGCGTCGTGACAGGGCAGGAAATGATTCGCGCGCAGTCATCGTTGCGTAACACGGGGCTCGACGGCAAACCGATGTTCAACGTGGAGAACGCGTGCGCATCGGGCAGTTCGGCGCTCAATCTCGCGTGCTGGTCGGTTGCATCGGGACAGTCGGAGACGGCGCTGGTCGTTGGTGTCGAAAAGCTCTCGCACGAGGATAAAGCGATCTCGTTCGGCGCGTTCGCGAAAGCCGTCGATCTCGAAGAGCCGCTGCCGGAAGGCGTCACCACGGGCACCGGTTCACTCTTCATGGATCTCTATGCAGCGAAAGCCCGCAAGTGGATGGAAAAGAGCGGCGCCGATGCCAGCGACTTCGCGCGCGTGGTCGTGAAGAGCCGCCGCGCGGGATCGCTGAATCCGGTCGCGCAGTTCCGCAAGGAAACAACTGTCGACGAAGTGCTCGCGAGCCGGATGGTCAGCGATCCCCTGACGCTCTTCATGTGCTCCTCGATCGGCGATGGCGGTGCGGCCCTGTTCATCTGCTCGGAAGACTATGCACGCAAGCACGACATGCCGCCCGTGTTCATCCGCGCGAGTTCGGTCGTCTCCGCCAAGGCGGATGGCTCGGGCGAACTGGTCGCCGTGCGCGCGGCGAGAGAAGCGTACGAAGCGGCGGGCATCGGACCGGAAGACGTGCATGTCGTCGAATTGCACGATGCCTCCGCGCCCGCCGAGTTGATTCATTACGAGAACCTCGGTCTGTGTGCCCCCGGCGATGCCCCGAAGCTCATCCGTTCCGGCGCTACGGATATTGGTGGCCGCGTGTCGGTGAATCCGAGCGGCGGCTTGCTGTCGCGGGGCCATCCGGTGGGCGCGACGGGCGTGGCGCAGATCGTCGAACTCACGCAGCAACTGCGCGGCAAAGCGGGCGCGCGGCAGCGTCCGGGCGCCCGCGTGGCGCTTGCTGAGAACAATGGCGGTCAGCTCGCGGGAGATTCTGCCGTCGCGCTGGTGACGATTCTGTCGCTGTGAGTTTGGGCAGGAGCCGAACCTGGTGAGTCCGGGAAGGCTCCGAAAGCGGTGCGGGAGGAAGCCTGTTCTCCGAAAACGGAAATAGTCGGCAACGCGGTGTGTGCGCCTGCCGTAGCGCAATGGCTCTCTTGCGCGCCACGCTGACCGTGCCCGCTCGCCGTCGCACTATCGCGGAAAGCCGTCTCTTTCGAGCGCGCGCATGCGCAGTTCAAGATCAACCAGGTCTCGCGCGCCCGCAAGGTACTCTTCCCTTCGCTGTCGTTCGGCGCGCTCGAACGAGCGGCCAATGTGATCGAGAAGCAAAGCAAAGTACATGAGGAAGAACATGACGATCTCCATTAAGTCGTGTTTGAGTTGACTCCGCGGCCGTGACAGCGTCGATGAAATCGGCGACGCGCTCACGTCCTTGTCTTAGCCCGCACACTTACCGAGCACGAGACAGCAGACCATATCCGCAATACCGAGTTGATGTGCACCGCCGTGCGGCTCGCGAAGTCAAGGATGCCCGCGCTAGCCAGCCCGCCCGTCGGTTCCCACACCATATGGGCGATCGGCGAGTAGACGATGATCGACCGCAGCGCCATGAATATCAGCATGGCGCAGAACTTCGCACGGTCAGAAAACGCACCCGTAAACAATACCGGCGTGACGATCGCGAAAGTCATCTGATACGCGCAGTAGACCTTTTCCGGAACGGTCGGCGCGAGATGGCATGACGCTCCTGAGACAATGGAAGTGAGTTAGGGACGCCGGTTGCCCGCTGGAAGCGCGGGGATCGCGTTCGTCGACAAGGACGCCTGCGGGACGATTTCTGGCTTCGATCAGTCACCGGGCCATAAAGGGGTGCGAAGCAACATGGATCGTGTCGAGGATCGGTCCCGGGCTGGCCGTCACGTAGTGTCCAGCGCCATGCGCCACGCGCATCGCCGCGCCGCGCTTTGCCCAGCCAGTTGGCGGCCCTTTGCGGCAGGCTCCATGGAACAAGCGTACTGCCGCCAGCCATGGGTTAAATCTACGCGGCCGTTGATGAGGCATGAACTCCAGGTTCATAATCGGAGTGATGCGAAAATCCACAGTCACACGTCCGAAATCCCGAACACCAGGCACGGTTCACCTGCCCGCATTGGTCTGTTTCGAATGCGTGGCGCGCCAACTCGGCTTCGTTCGCGCGTCAGAAGAACTCGACGTGACCACCACGGCGATTTCGAAAACCATCAAGCAGCTCGAAGCGCAGTTGGACGTACGCCTGTTCAACCGCACGACGCGAAGTGTCGCGCTCACCGAGGCCGGGACGAAGCTGCTCGACACGCTCGCACCGGCGTTGGCTCAGATTCGTGATTCAGTGCTGCAAGCCGGAGATTTCTCCGAGCGCCCGCATGGCCTGCTGCGCATCAACACCGGCTACGTCCCGTACGCCACTCTGATTCAGCCGCACCTCGCCGCGTTCGGCGAACGCTACCCGGAGATCACGCTCGATATCGCGATCGACAACAATCTCAGCGATATCGTCGCTGGCGGATTCGATGCCGGCATTCGCCTGGGCTATGCGCTGCAACGTGACGTGATCGCCGTACCCTTGGGGCCGACGCAGCAACTCACGGTGGTGGGTTCGCCGCGCTACTTCGAACGTCGCGGAACGCCGGGAACGCCGCACGAACTGCTCGAACATGATTGCATCCGCCATCGCCTGAACCGTTCGCGGTTCTTCGAGTGGGAATTTCGGGTCGGCGGCAAGGACGTAACCATTGACGTGGGCGGCCGACTTGTCCTCGACGAGATGCGCGCGGTGCTCGACGCCGCGTGTCAGGACATCGGGCTCGGCCTCGTCTTTCGACAATTCGCGGCCGCTGAGATTGCCTCGGGCGCCGTCGTTCCGATACTCGACGAGTTTCTGCCGCCGGACCAGCCGTTTCATCTCTACTATGCAAATCGCGCCCACACCCCAAGCAAGTTGCGCGCGTTCATCGACTTCATGCACGAACGGTGAATTGAAAAGCGCCAAAGCAAGTTAGGGCGCTGATCTTTATTTTGTTTGTCGGCATCCTAAGTTATTCCGCACGTGTAAACGGTACTTGATTGCAAGAACCATTTATACACGGTCACATGGCGGAGCCGCGCCGGGCTCAGGTGCCCCTAGCCGGAAAAATTCACGAAAATTAAAGCGCCCCATTACAGCGGCTCGCAGTGCGCACGTCTATGCTGCGCCCATGTCGGGGCCTGCAATTTGGTGTCGATCCGCTTGTCACGCGATTGCGCGTGTATTGAGCAATTCGAGCGGTCCAGTAAGCGTCGCTAATACAACGCGGCACCACTGCGCCTTCCCTTATTCTTACAAGACGATTACGCCTCGATCAAATCCGATATTGCTTTCCCCTGCCATAGACGAATTTCAATTCGATGAAAAATTGCTGTTTACGATGCCACGGAATATTCCGTGGAAGTAATTGTAATGAAAGTTCCCGTTCACGTTAGATAAATACATCGACTCGATAATCCCTGTCGCCTACGCATAAGGGCGAAAAAGCAGTGCATGCAACCTACAGGGGCCCCCCACAATGTCGGTCAATCGAATAAAACGTACTACTCCTCTGCTAACCTCAATCGCCGCTGCCTGCGTGCTGGCAGCTTGCGGCGGCAATAACGACATCACGCCGACCTCGACAATCTCGGGTGTCGTCGCCTCCGCCGGCTTCGTGCCGGGCAGCACGACTGGCGATCCGACGCTCAAGGCTGGCTACTACGCGGGCGCCACCGTGTGCGTCGACGCGAACGGCAACGGCCGGTGCGACGGGTCTGAAGCCGTCGCGACGACCGACGCCACGGGCCATTTCACGCTGACGACCAGCGGCACCGGCCAATTGATCGCCGACGTGAGCACCAAGGCCATCAACACCGCAACCGGCGCAGCCGCCCCGAGCCACATGATCCTGCGCGCCTCGGCAGCGCAGCTCGCCGACCAGGGCGCGACGAACGTCGTGATCAGCCCGATGTCGAGCGAAGTGCAGCGTCTGGTTGAAGCGAACGCCACGACCTACGCAACCGAGAAGGCCAACCTCGCGACGCGCCTGAGCGGTCCGGGTGTAGCCGCTTCGGCAGCGACTGTCGCAGCCGCCGACGTGCTCGGCGACGTGAACAAGCTGTCGGGCGCCGAACAGTCGGCGATCCTCTTTGAAGACAATGCACTGACGAACCGCTATACGTACGCGACGACCAAGCTCGATCGCGGCGACATGTACCCGGACAACCTCGCGGTGATCGGCGGCGATCCGTCGCTCGTCGGCAACAGCCGTTTGACCTCGCAGACCACCGTTGTGCCGACGCAGAAGCAGACGCCGATCACGTTCGCACAGTCGCAGCAGGCTGCGTTCAACGTCGAAGGCATTCCGCGCTATGACGCGGTCTTCATTGTCATGCTCGAGAACCGCTCGATCGGTACCACGACGGGCGGCACGATCGGTATCGAGGGCTCGGGCGACGCGCCGTTCATCGCCGGCAACCTCGACTTCACGAGCGGCAAGTGGAACCAGGCCACGACCTATTACTCGACCGGCAACCCGTCGGAGCCGAACTACACGGCACTCGGCGGTGCGGACGACTGGGGTATCACCGACGACAACTGGTGGGGCTGCGGCGTAGACGCTTCCGCCCTGAAGGACGTCGCGTTCTCCGGCGGCAAGGCATCGGACGGTCAGCCGCTGGTGGCAACGCCCGCTGGTGCTCCGACCAACCAGAGCGCCCTGACCGCCTTTGGCACTTGTCCGACGGGCTCGACCGCCGCGCACAACATCGTCCAACCGAACCTGTTCACGCAGTTGTCGAACGCCGGCCTGGCATGGCGCACGTATAGCGAGTCGATGAACCCGGGCCAGGATCCGCGTACCGACAGCGTCGCCGATCCGTCCGTGGTGGCTGGCTACAACGGCATCGCCGGTACCGTCACTGCCGGCCTGACCAGCCCGGCTCTGGCAATGCCGTCACAGCTGTACAAGACGAAGCATCACCCGGGCATGGCCTACCAGACCACGCGTTCGCTGCCGGAATTCTACGCGGACAATCGCACGATCTTCGGTACGCAGTACGCTTCGGCGCTCCAGAACACGTCGGTGTACCCGGTCCCCGCAGGCTACAACTTCGACCAGTTCGATACCGACCTGCAGAACGGCGACGTTGGTGCGGTCAACTTCATCATGCCTGACCAGTGCGACGACATGCACGGCACGGGTAACGACCCGACCTGTAAGGGCGACAACCTCGTGAAGCGTGGCGACGCGTACGTCCAGCAGGTGGTGACCAAGATCCAGGCGTCGCCGATCTGGAACAATCCGAAACGTCATGTTGCGATCGTCGTGATGTTCGACGAAGGCGAAGGTAGCTCGACATCGTGCTGCGGCTGGAACCCGAGCACCACGTCGGCCGCTGAACCGCTCACGTTCACGAACGGCAAGTACACCCCGACGACGACCGTGCAGTACAGCAAGGGCAACCACGGTCACGGCAACTCGATCTTCGGTGTGGTCACGAACCATGGCGTGCAGGGCATCCAGGACAGCGACGCATACAGCCACTTCGCGCTCGTGCGTACGCTGCAGGACATGTTCCAGCTCGCCGATCCGGCACCGGGCCAGGAATCGACGTACATCGCCCGTTCGAAGTACACCGAGAGCTTCATCTCGGCGAACATCCTGAACCTGCCGGAACTCGCGAACAGCGCCGATACGCACTTCGACTCGGTCCGTCCGATGAACCATGCGTACATCACGCCGGCGGGTTACACGCAGAAGCTGAATCCGGCCGACATCATCGGTACGCAGGAAGCAAATCGCCAGCCGGGTCCGGACAAGACCCAGACCAACATCTGGTCGATCGTCCAGTAAGTTTCACGCTCCCGGGGAAAGGGCCCGCCCTTTCCCCGGTCTGAAACCATCGTAGTTGCATGCCGGGTATGCCTTGCGCGTTACCCGGCACTTTTGTTGAACATCTCGCACATTTTCCCGGCCGCCTCGCCTCACGCGACTGCGGGGTTGCCCGGAAACTGACTTCCCGGCGAAAACAATATCACCCATGCGTACGCTCTCTCTTGCTCTAATCTGCTCCGTTTCCGTGATGCTGGCCGCCTGTGGCGGCAGCAGCTCGCCCAGCAGCGACGCGTCAAATCCATCATCGGGCGCATCGGCGCCGGCAGCGCCAGCAGCCTCGACGCTCAGCGAGAAGGGGCAGCTCGGCCAAACGATCTTCTTCGACAAGACCCTGTCGGGCAACAAGAACATGTCGTGCGCGAGTTGTCATGATCCGGCCTACGCGTACGGGCCGCCGAACAGCCTGTCGGTGCAGCTCGGCTCCGATCCGTCGCAGTCGGGCGTGCGTGCGGTGCCGTCGCTGCGCTACAAGGCGATGACGCCGCCGTACGACGACAACGCGGCGAACCCGGACGGCGTCACGCAGAACGCGCCTGGCGGCGGCTTCATGCTGGATGGTCGCGCCACGACGCTCGCCACACAGCCGGCGTTTCCGCTGCTGAATCCGATCGAGATGAACAACAGCTCGCCGGACGCCGTCGTGAAGGCCGTGCAGAGCGGGCCGTACGCCGCGCGGTTCCAGCAGGTGTATGGCCAGGGCGTGTTCACCAATACCACGACCGCGTTCAGCGATATCGGCGACGCGTTGCAGCAGTTCCAGACTGAGGACCCGTCGTTCCAGACGTACTCGAGCAAGTTCGACCTGTATATCGGCAACAAGATCGGCGGCACGCTGACGGCCGCCGAGACGCGCGGTCTCCAACTATTCAACGACACCACGAACGGCGCCGGCTGCGCGGCCTGCCACTACGTGGGCGCCAACTTCCAGGGCTCGGTCGGCTTGATGACCGACTTCACGTACCAGGCGATCGGCGCACCGCGCAACGACGCGTCGATCCCGAACAACACCGATCCGATTCCGGCCAACGCGAACGCGTCGTTCATCGACATGGGTCTGTGCGGACCGTATGCGACGCTCCACATTCCGGGCTCCACGACGAGCGGCGCAGGGCCGGATTCGTTCACCGGCGTCAATGTCCCCGATCCGTATTGCGGCCGCTTCAAGGTGCCGACGCTGCGCAACGTCGCGACGCGGTCCGTGTTCTTCCATAACGGCGTGTTCCACTCGCTCGTGCAGGTGATCAATTTCTACAACACGCGCGACACCAACCCTGAATACTGGTATCCGAGCACCGGCGGCGACGCCAGCCACCCGGTGCAGAATCCGTCCTACGCGCTGTTCCCGACGGTTGCGTCGGGTGCGACGGCCCAATCCTTCAACGATCTGCCCGCGGCCTACCAGGGCAATATCGACGAAGAACTGCCGATGGGGCAAGGCCAGACTGATGCAGGTGGCACGACGGCGGCCGACGGTGCGAAGCCGCGTCCAGTTCATTCGACGCCGCAGCTGACCCAGCAGGACATCAGTGACCTGGTCTGCTTCCTGAACACGCTCACGGACGGCTATCAACCGCCCGCCACGCCGCCCACCAGCGGCTCCTGTGTGAACTGATCCTGATGATCCTCGCACGCGGCCTGCCCTTTCGGGCAGGCCGCGTACTGTTTTATCCGTACCTTAGCAATCTAACCAGAGCAACTAAAACCATGACGCGACGTTCCACCGCCGCCCGCTTTGCTTGCGGCGCACTTGCCCTGAGTGCCCTGGCTCTGTTCGCTGGCTGCCATGACAAGAGCCAAGACGTCAGCCGCGAGAATTTCACGGCTACCATCAACGACTTTCTCGCCAAGCGCGGCCACCTGTGCCTCGCCAAATACGACTGGCCGATCTACGTGACGACGGACGACTTCGCCTCGCGTACCAGCGACTCGATCCAGCTGCCGGTGCTCGAGAAACTCGGTATCGTGACGGGCAAGGACATGGTGGTCGAACGCACGGACCCCGCCAACGGCCAGAAGATCACGGCGAACGCTCGCCAGTATCAGTTGACGGCCGAAGGGCAAAAGTACTATCTGCACATTCCGGAAGTCGTCGCGACCGCCACCTCGCGCGTCACGCACCCGGCTGATTTCTGTGCAGCCACGCTCACGCTCGACAAGGTGGTGGGTTGGGAAAAGCCGACGCAGGTGGACGGTAAGACCGCCACCTCGGTGATCTATACCTACAAGATCGATCCGGCGCCGTGGGCCAAGGATGCCGATGCACAGCGCGTGTTCCCGATGATCAAGCGCGTGATCGAGGGCGAGGGCACGATGCAGTTGCGCGAAGGTGTGCATCTGACGTCGAACGGCTGGGTCGCCGACGAAGTCTTCGTGCGCTGAAACGCAGTGCGCGGGGCGTGCGTTTAGCCGCCCCCGCAAGTCGTGCCGCCAGGTTATGCCGGGCTATGCCAGGCTACGCCTGATCACGCGGCACGAAACGGCGAGTGCGGATCCATTTGGTGGCCACCCACTTCTCGCCTGCCCGCAAGGGCGTGCTTGCATGCAGGGAGCTCGGATCGGAGAGCCCGAAACGGTTGCCGTATTCGAAATAGAGCGCCTGGCCACGCTGCGGCACGACCGACCATCCAAGCTGCGGGAACACGGTTTCACCGCCGCCTTGTACATCGTTCAGATACATCAGCAGCGTGCCCACGCGTTGCCCGCTACGCGTGATCGACTCCTGATTCGCGGGGTTGCCCGGGATCAGATAATCGACGTGCGGCGTCGATTCGGCGCCCGCTTCGTAATGCAGGAGTTGCAGGCCCTCGCCGTTCTCGGTCGGCAGGCCGGTGAGCTCGGCGATCCGCGCTTCGAGGCGCGCGATCAGCGGCGTCTCGCCCAGACGAAAAAACATCCCTTCGCTGCTGCGGTGGCCGGCCACGACATTGCGGCCGGTTACCGGATCGACCACGGTCGAACGGTTCAAACGCGGCCGCGCGAGCGCGATCAGTTGCTCGCATTCGTTCGCACTCAGAAAATCGGCGAGCAATACCGCAGCGGGTCGCTGCATACGTGAAATCACACGCGTCTTGCGATCGCCGAGCCGGATCAGCGGCCCGCCCGGCACGCGCAGCGGCTCCGATTCGTAACTGACGGGCGGGGCGCCAATTTCAAGCATCTCGCCTGGCAACGGTGTGCCATACAAAAAAGACGAAGCGACCGCATCGACCATTGCCGACGCGAGCTCCGCCGCGTTGTTTCGATCGACCAACTCGCGCACTATTGCCTGTGGGGTCACGCCGCGTGTGAGGTTCTGAGCGATCCAATCGCGCACTTCGGCGGGAAAGCTAATGGTTATGGACATCGGAGTGTCGAGCTATGGCTGGAGAGAGAATATTGAAGTACCGACGAAGCTGAACGCAGCCGCCATGATACCGGTCCATCAAGAGTCTCGGGGCCATGATCGACACAAGCTTGATTGATCACTGGCAAAAATCAGCTCACAGAAATACGGCTGTTGCCCATCGTTCGTTCCAGGTGGTCATGGCCCTCCGTCAGGCCGTCAGGTAGTAATCCCTGAACTGGTCCCTTAACCGGTTCTTGAGCACCTTGCCGGTTGCCCCGAGCGGAACGGAGTCTACAAATACCACTGCATCAGGCTTCCACCACTTCGCCACCTGGCCGTCAAAGAACTCGAGCAGTTCATCGCTTCCAAGCGCGCTCTGCGGTTTTTTCACGATCACCAGTAACGGGCGCTCGTCCCATTTCGGATGCCTTGCGGCGATGCACACTGCGTTCGCAACCCCTGGGTGCAGGCTCGCCACGTTCTCGATGTCGATCGAGCTGATCCATTCGCCACCGGACTTGATGACGTCCTTGCTGCGGTCGGTGATCTGCATGAAGCCGTCGGAATCGATCTTCGCCACGTCACCGGTCGGAAACCAGCCGTCGCATAGCGGCGACGCATCATCGCTGCCGAAATATCCGGACACCACCCATGGCCCGCGCACCTGCAGGTCGCCGGTCACCTGTCCGTCCCATGACAACGCCTCGCCGTCCGGACCCACGATTCGCATGTCGATACCGAACACGGCGCGGCCCTGCTTGGCCTGGACGGCGTAGCGCTGCTGCGTCGGCAACGACAGCTGGTGTCCCTTGAAACTGCAAACCGTGCCTACCGGGCTCAGTTCCGTCATCCCCCATGCATGCAGGACATCGACGTGGTAACGCTCCTGGAATTCCATGGTCATGGCCGTCGGGCACGGCGCCCCACCGACGATCGTGCGGCGCATGGAAGTAAACGTCGAGCCACGCTCGGCCACATGTCGAAGCAGTCCCTGCCAGACGGTCGGGACACCGGCGGAAAGCGTGACCTGCTCTGCCTCGATCAACTCATAGAGCGATTTACCGTCGAGCGCGGAGCCTGGGAACACGAGTTTGGCGCCGACCATGCATGCGATATAGGGTAGACCCCACGCGTTCACATGGAACATGGGGACAACCGGCAGGATCACGTCACGTGCCGAGCAGTTCAGTGAGTCGGGCAATGCCGCTGCGTAGGTGTGCAGAAGCGTGGAACGATGGCTGTAAAGCACCCCTTTCGGATTGCCGGTGGTGCCTGACGTATAGCACAACGATGATGCATGGTTCTCGTCAAGGAGAGGCCACGCAAAGTCATCACCGTGACCATCGATGAGGTCTTCGTAGCACAACAGCATGATTGGCAGATCATGCGTGGCCGGCATGTTTGCCCGATCGGTCATCGCGACGAATACCTTCGGGCTCTTGATACGTGACGCGACAGACTCGATCAGCGGGAGGAAGGTCAAGTCGAAGAAGATGACCTGATCGTCGGCGTGATCGATAATGTAGGCGAGCTGATCGACGTGCAGCCGCGGGTTGAGCGTGTGGAGTACCGCACCGGAACCCGATACCGCAAAGTACAACTCCATGTGGCGGTAGCCGTTCCATGCCAGCGTACCCACTCGCTCACCCTGACCGATCCCCAGCCCGGCAAGCGCGTTGGCCAGCTTTCTGGCGCGTTGCGCAAGATCGCGATAACAATATCGGTGAATGTCGCCTTCAACCCGGCGCGACACGATTTCCTGCCCGCCATGATGCCGTTCGGCGTGGGTGAGGAGCGACGCGACCAGCAGCGGCTGCTGCATCATCAATCCATTCATGACTATCTTCCTGATTTGTCCAGATTCAGCCTGGCAGCGCGTGACGCGGGCCTGCCGGGGTGTCGTCGACCGTGAGTTCGAGCCTGCCGGCGACGTTCTGGATGGGATAAGTCGCAAGACTCAAACCGCCTTTTCCCGGCATGCAACCGGTCGAGACGTCAAAACGAAGGCCGTGCGCGGGGCAGCGAAGCAGGCGCCCTTCGATCTGCCCACCTGCAAGCGATGCCCCATTGTGCGGACAGGAGTTTTCGACGGCGCAGAGCTCACCGTCGATGTTGAAGAGCACCACACTGCGGCCGTCAACGAAGACCAGCTTGCGCTGTCCTGGCGCGAGTTCATCGGCCGATCCGACCGGTATCTGGCGTGACATTATCTGTTTTCCTGATCATCAATCGAACGCAGCATGGCATCCACGATCGCGCCGGGCGAGTACGCCCCGGACAGCGACAGTGCCGAATTAACCACAAAATGCGGCACACCCCTCACTTCTGCAGCTTGCGGTGAACGCGGCAACGCGATGTTGTCTTCTCGCCGTGACGTCCTGAGATGGTCAGCGAGGCTTGCGGCGTCGAGGCCGCACGCGAGACCCATCCGCTCGAGCACGTCCGGGTTGCCGATATCTTCGCCGCCCATGAAATAGCCGGTGAACAGCCGGTCGATCAGCAACGCGCCCTTACATGCCGCGCCTGTGTTTGCGGCGGTGGCCCAGGCAACGAGTTTGTGCGCTGCCCGTGTGTTGGGCATCACCTCGATCCTGTCGAACGCCAGTTCGATGCCGGCCGCGTGAGCGGCCTCCTGAACCTGTGCGCGCCGCGTAGCGACTGCGCCCGGACTCCCCAGACGGGCCACATAGAACGCCTGATAAGGCACCCCGCCGACGGGCGTATCGGGCAGCAGCTGATGCGAGTGCCACCGCACCTTGACGCTGACGTCGGGACGCAAGCCTGCGAGGCGACTGACGGCCGCATCGAGATTACGCTTGCCAATCAGGCACCACGGACAGACAAAATCGAAGTGGACATCGACCGTCACCCACGTGTTGTTGCTCACTGCCGTGCCCTGCTCCGTCTTCGTTGCACCGTCCATGTCAGAGAAGCTCACGGATCAGGGTGTCTGCCTGCGGCCACTCGCCATAACCGGCCGCGGGGTTCAGGTGCCCAACTTCGCCGAGGTCGACGAGACGGCTGCCCCAGTCCGCCGCCATGCCGGCAGCGCGATCGAAACCTGCAAGCGGATCGTTGCGGCTGGCGCAGAGAATACTCGGGAACGGCAGCGGTTCGCGCGGCAACGGCAGCCACCCGTGCTCTTCGAGCACGTCCAGCGCTGGATAACCGGCGGGCATGGGAACTTCAAGGTCCGCCGGCGTGGCCAGCAGCGCGCCCTGGATCGCGCGGTTATGGTGCCGCGCCCAGTGCACGGTAATCATGACGCCGGCGCTGTGAGCGACCAGCACGATCGGGCCATCGATCTTCTCGATGGCCTGGTCCAGCGCCGCCACGCGCGCCGCGCAGCTGAGCTTGTCGTGCTCGAGCGGCGGGACCGAGGCTGTTTTGGCAAGGCGAGCCTGCAGCAATGTCTGCCAGTGCTCGGCCACATGGTCGCGCAGACCGGGCACGATAAGTACGGTAGGTGCGGTATTGAGCGTCACGACGCTAAGTCCTTCAGGTTAGTACGGCTTGTCGCCAATGATTCCGGCTCGCTCCATCTTGCGATGGCACGGCGCGTAATCCATCACCGCGTAGTGCTGCGTGCTGCGGTTGTCCCATATCGCGACGCTGTTCGGCTTCCAGCGCCAGCGCACCTGGTACTCCGGGATGTACGCCTGGCTGATGAGATAACGCAGCAGGTCGGGCCCGCCCGGATTGGCGTCCTGGCCGAAGCGCACGCGCGACGGCGTGTGGTAGTTCGTGAAGTGCGTGGTGAACGCATTGACGAACAGCAGTTTCTCGCTCGTCTCGGGGTGCGTGCGCACGACCGGATGTTCCGCATCGGGATACAGGGCTTTCAAGGCGTGCCGCTTCTCGATCGGCATCACCGCACCGAAGCTCGCCTCGATACTGTGGCGTGCGCGCAGGTCGGCGATCTGTTCCTTCACGTGCGCGGGCAGGTTCTCATACGCGAGCACCATGTTCGCCCACATCGTATCGCCGCCGACGGGTGGGCATTCCACGCATCGGAGCACGGCGCCGAACTGCGGGGCTTCGCGCCACGTCGCGTCCGAGTGCCACGCGTTTTCGTAGCGGTCGTTGGGCTGGTCCGGCGACTTGTAGATTCGTACAAGGCCCGGATGCTCAGGATCGCTGCCCGCGACCGGGTGGTCTTCCAGCTCGCCGAAGCGGCGCGCGAAAGCGACATGCTCAGCACGGCTAATGTCCTGATCGCGCAGGAACAGCACACGGTGCTTGAGCAGGTTCGCGCGGATCTCGGCAAAGAGGCCATCGTCGTGGATCGCGTCGGCGAGCTTGACGCCCACCAGTTCGGCGCCAATGGCGTTGTTCAGTTGTTCGACAAGCATGGCGTCCTCCTTAAATGACGAAGACCGATGAACCGGTTGTCTTGCGCGATTCGACATCACGGTGCGCTTGTGCGGCGTCCTCGAGCGCATAGCGCTGATTGATCTCGATCCTGATGCGGCCAGCCGCAACGTGGCCGAAGATTTCCCCGGCCAGGTCCGCTTTTTCAGCAGGGTCGGCGATATAGTCGGCGAGCGCGGGACGGGTCAGATACGGCGATCCTTTCATTGCCAGGATCTGCGGATTGAATGCCGGAATGGGCCCCGATGCCGTGCCAACGCAAACAATAAGGCCGCGGCGCTTGACCGAATTCAGCGTCGCTTCAAAGGTATCCTTGCCGACACTGTCGAACACCACATTCACCCCGACGCCATCGGTCAGCTCGCGTACGCGCGCGGCGACGTCTTCATGGCTGTAGTTGATGGTGTGTTCGCAGCCGTGCGCGCGGGCGACTTCCGCTTTCGCGTCGCTCGACACGGTGCCGATCACCGTGAGCCCCAGCAGCCTGGCCCACTGCGAGACGATCAGCCCGACGCCGCCCGCCGCCGCATGAAGCAGAATCGTATTGCCGGGTTTGAAATCATAAATGCGCCGCATCAGATACGACGAGGTCAGGCCGCGCATCGTCATGGCCGCGGCCGTCTCGCAGGCAATGCCTTCAGGCAGCTTGATCAGCGGTGCCGCCGGACACAGGCGCTCCGTGCTGTAGGCGCCAAGCGTGTTGATAAAGCCCGTGTAGGTGACACGATCACCTGCCGCGACGTTCGTCACGCCCTCGCCCACTGCTTCGACCACGCCCGCAGCCTCTACACCCATGCCGGCAGGCAGCGGAACCGGATATAGCCCGGAACGGAAGTAGGTGTCGGCGAAATTCAGACCGACGGCCTCATGGCGCAGGCGAACCTGGCCCGGGCCCGGATCGCCGACTTCGACGTCTTCGTAACGCAAGACCTCAGGGCCGCCGGTTTCATGAAAGCGGATTGCTTTCGCCATGATTCGTTCTCCAGTTTGTTTCTTGATTTACAGAAAGAGGATGCACCTGCCGGAGGACTGTCACGTACCGGCGCAGGCGTCGATTACCGCACGATGTTCAGGTGCCGTTCAAAACGAGGCCTTCTCACGCAGTGCATTCACGAGGTCAAGGTCGCGTTTGTAGCTGCAACGGCCGATGGCAAACGCGACCGCCGCGAGCAACGATGCGAATGGGACCAGTTGCAAGGCGCCCAGCAGACCGATCCGGTCAGCGACGACGCCCGTAAGGATGGCCGCGGGCGCCAGTCCCAGCAGGTTGTTGGCCAGTGTCAGGGTGGCGAATGCCGATGCGTGGATCGACGGCGGGGTAAGGTTCGCCACCATCGCACCCGAAGGCCCCGTCGCACCAGCACAGAAGAACATGCCGCAACCGATCAGGACGAGCTGCAGCCGGCCGGCCGGCAGGTGGAACGCGATGCCGAGCAGGACGCAGCACAACAGGCAATACACAATCGCGGTCATCCACTTTCTTTGTACACCCTTGCGGTTGAGACGGTCGGCGAGGCTTCCGCACGCGATCATGCCAACGCCGGTCACGAGCACGAATACCGCGCCATGTACGGCCGCCTTACCCGGTGCCATGCCGTAATAGCGATTCAGGAAGCTCGGCATCCAGGACCATACGGCCGCCGGAACGAGCAGATGCATACCGCTGCCCACATAGGCGCAAACCACGGACTTCGTGGAAAACAGCCCCTTCATCAGCGCGCGAAAGCTCATGCGCACGCCAAAGTTACCCTTCTGCCCGGCGATCGCCGGTTGCAGCGAAGCCAGCCTTTTCTCCGTGACAACACAACGGTAAATCACAACAAGCGCGATACCGACGCAAGCCATTGCGCCGAACGACCAGCGCCATCCAAGGCTGGACGCGACGGCGCCGCCGAGCGCCATGCCCATCACGGAGCCAAATGCGCCGCCTGCCATGAAAGTGGCGGTGAGGGTGGCGCGCAGACGCGGCGGAAAAATACTCAGGACGAGCGCGATGCCCACACTTCCGTAGGCCGCCTCGCCAATACCGACGCACGCACGCGCGAGCAACATCTCGCCATAACTGGTCGAGATCGCACAGCCGAGTGTCGCGAGACTCCACAGCGCCGCCATCAGTGCGATGCTCTTTACACGGCCCCAGCGATCGGCGAGAACCGACAGCGGAAAGGTCAGCACGCCAACCATCAGTGCCACCACGCTGCTGAGCGAGCCGAGCTTCGTGTCAGAGAGGTTCCACGCCGACTTGATAAACGGAAAGACCGCATTGAGAACCTGACGCGACATATAGTCGGAAAGCAGCAGACCGATCGTGAGCGCGCAGACTACCCATGCGTAGACGGGTATGTCCGATTGTGTTGCCGAAACATCGCCCGTCGTGGGCTCAGCATGCTGTAAAAGCATTTCGTCTCCTCCGCGCCTTGCGCGTCCAGCGCCCTTTTCCCGTGACGGACAAAAGGGGCCGATTTTTGTGTCGCTCCCCCAGGGTCGCCGGGGGGCCTCCTTCTTCAACCGCCATCAGCACGAGATGTCATACCGACGGCGAGCACTGCCTTGTTACGCCGCGCGCAGCGGCAGGTTCTTAACGCCTGCCTTCCGGTTCGGTGCCATGCCGTTGGCCGCGAGTGTCTCGTCGACCGTCTCATACTGCACGCCAATCTTGTAGATCTCGCGCGCTTCCTTACCGGTGGCGATCTCGCGCCCGAGTTCACGCGCGACGCGCACGCACTGCTCGATCTGCTGCACGGATGTCATGCGGTTGCCGTGCTGGTCGATGATCGTGTCCTCGATGCCGCAGCGCGGATGCAAACCCATGGCCATCGCCATCATGTTGAACGGCAGGACGTTCTTCAGCAACGACTCGGCCGTGACCGTGCCGCCGTCCGGCGCACGGTGGACGAAGTTGAAGAAGTTGTGCGGATTCGGACCATCAAAGCCGCCGCCGATGCCGATCCACGTCAGGTTCAGCGGCCCCTTGTAGACGCCCTTGCGCACCAGGCGGTCGAGCGTTTCGAGTGCATGGATACCGGTGAGCTGGAAGTGCGGCTGGATGCCCGATGCCTGCAGGCGGCGCAGGTGTTCCTCGACCCAGGCCGGCCCTGCGGGCACCGTCATTTCACTATAGGCAGCCATGAGCGCAGGATTGGCCAGCGACGTGCCTTCCAGGTATTCCGGATAGAGCAACTCCATGATGTTCATCTGCGTGGTGTTGATCGCGACCGTCACCTGATCGGGCTTCGGGTCGAGATCGGCCAGCATGTGACGCGTGTCGTCGGACAGCCACTTTGCGGCCTGGCCGTCGTCTTCCGGTGCAAACGAGATCGAGCCGCCGACCTGAATGATCATGTCGGGCACAGCAGCGCGCACACCCGCGATCAGTTCGTTGAACTTCGACAGGCGCTTGGAGCCCTTGCCATCCAGCTCGCGCACGTGCAGGTGCAGCACAGTCGCGCCGGCGTTGTAGCAGTCGACGGCCTTCTGGATCTGCTCTTCCATCGTCACCGGAATGTCTTCAGGAAAATCCTCGGGCATCCATTCCGGGCCGTACGGCGCTGTCGTGATGACTACTTTGTCCTGATTCTCAGGGTGCAGCGAGTCGTCGAGAAATTGCATCGTTTCCTCCGGAAATTGTTGGATGCTTTACTTCCGCGTCAGGCACAGGTCGACGCGTCAGGAAATGGATCAGTGACGCAAAGATACGGCAATCCGAAAACACGGATTTCGTTTTTGGTGACATTGTTTTATGATTTGACGACACTGCGCGTTAACACCAATCCCGCGGCCCATCCCGCGCTAAAGGACTTCGCGCGTGAGGAACAAGGAGATCAAATGCCAGGCATGGTGAGGTCGTCGACACTGCACGGGTATTTCGACGTGGTGCGAGGCTTGGGTCTCAACCCCTATGAGCTTGTGCAGGAGGTCGGTCTCGACGCGGTGGCGCTGGCGAACCCGGATGAACGGATCCCGGCTGACGGCGCCTGCCGGTTGCTCGAAGCGACGGCGGCAAAAGCGTCGTGTTTGACACTCGGTCTGCAGATAGCGCAAACCCGCCAGCAGTTCGGCAGTGGCGTCATCAACGTTCTGCTCGCACACAAGCGCACGCTCCGTGAGGTGCTGCTGGCTGCTGCCCAGTACCGCTATCTGCTCAACGAAGCGCTGGGTGTTTACGTCGAAACGACCGGCGACACGGTGACGATCCGCGAAGAGATTGTCGCCGAACCCGGCACCCGCACGGTCCAGGCGATCGAATTGGCCGTCGGCGTGCTGTCCCGCCATTCCAGCGCGCTCCTCGGTGCCCACTGGAAACCGCACAGTGTGCACTTCACTCATGCGGCGCCGCCTGACCTCACCTTCCATCGCCGGTTCTTCGGCTGCCCGGTCACATTTGAAAGCGACTTCAACGGATTCGTTTGTGCGGCAACGGACCTCGATTATCCGAATCCGAATGCAGACCCCGTGCTGGTCCGCTATGCGGAAAGCCTCGCCAATCCGCTCAACAATACGGCGGCAGATTCAATTGCGCTGGATGTGCGCAAGACGATTTACCTGCTATTGCCCCTCAGTCAGGCTTCGATCGAACTGGTGGCGCAACAACTGAATCTGACGGTGCGCACCCTGCAGCGCCAGCTTGATTCGGCCGGGTCCAGTTTCTCGGTCATCGTTGAAGAAGTGCGGCGTGATCTTGCTGTGCGCTACCTGCTCAACCCGCGCTATCCGATCGGCCGGGTCGCCGCCCTGTTGGGCTACACCAACCAGGGAGCGTTTACGGTCTGGTTCCAGAAGCGCTTTGGCCTGACGCCCCGTGAGTGGCGCAGTCGCCACCGAAAGTGAAAATGCACGGGGTCGTGATGACATCTGCGGCGAATCAGGAATGGTCGCCCTGACGTGCGGCATCGGGCAGGTCGGCAGCCCTGAGCGCGAGGCTACGCGTCGCGGGACTGTCGAACGGCGTTCGGATTCGCTGTTCCCTGCATCGGGTAAACACGCGTCGGCAATCCATCTGCCTCGCAAGTCGTGGCCGACTTTGTCAATAGATGGGCCGCTTTAGATAGTCGCTTCGCGTCCAATCGGGACTACGATCGGTTCAACGGTTACCGCGCCGGGCCATTAGCTCTGCCCAAACCCGTGTCCCCTCTCCGATCGCTTTTCTCGTGATTACACCGTTGAATTGCGAAGGCTGACAAAAATCCGAGTGTCTTGCGCGTCGGCAAAATTGCACTTTGCCGCATCCCCGCAGTCTCGCCGCGAAACTGACGCTGCGAGGCAGCAGCGCTTCGGAAACAGACAGGGGCAGTCCATTTATTCAGTAATAACTAGTTGAGAGACAGATGAACGAAATCGGTGGTTACGACATTGAAGACCTTGAACCCGGCATGAGCGCCACCTTTGCGAAAACCATTACGGAGGCGGATATCCTGTTCTTCGCGGCCGCATCGGGCGACAACAACGCCGTTCACATCAACGAGGAATTCGCGCGAACCACCTCGTTCAAAGGACGTATTGCGCATGGGATGCTGACCGCGGGTGTGATTTCCGCGGCACTTGCCGGGCATCTCCCGGGCCCCGGTACCGTGTACCTCGGACAGAACCTGCGTTTCAAGGCACCGGTGCGGCCTGGCGAGACGGTGCATGCAACGGTCACTGTGAAAGAACTACAGCTGGAGAAGCGCCGCGTCGTGATGTCGACCGTTTGTACGGTTGGAGGAAAAGTGGTGATCGACGGCGAAGCGATCGTCATGGCCACGTCCCGTGCGAGGCGCCTGGCTGAACGCGCGGCCAGCGCCGAACCGGCTGCAATTGTGAGTCAGTCAATAGAGGCGCTGTGATCATGCCATTCAACGTACCCACTGAATATGTACAGGGATTCGTCAAGTCCGGGCAGCAGTTCTGGCGCGCCATGGCCGGTCTCGACGCGAATGACAATCCTCAGGGCGACATGCGCACTACAGCGGAGCCCCCGAAAGCACTGGCCGCTCCTGTGGCACTGCTCGAGGCGCACTCGACGTACTGGCCACAGGTGACATCGGTCTGGACCCGCGCGCTGGCCGGCACAATGGGCGCGGAAACCGAGCCCGTGATTGCCCCGAAGCGCGGTGATCGCCGCTTTATTGCCGAAGACTGGCGCAAGAATGCCTGGTACAGCCTGCTCAAGCAGAACTACCTGCTCAATGCGCGCTTGCTCGAAGATATGGTCGATGCGGTTGTCCTAGGTGAAAAGGACAAACGGAAGCTCGAATTCTACGCGCGGCAATTCATCGACTTGCTAAGTCCGGCCAATTTCGCCGCGACCAATCCCGAGGCGCTCAAGCTCGCGTTCGAGTCCAGCGGTGACAGCTTGCGTGACGGCTTCGCGAACCTGCTTGGTGATCTGCAGCGCGGCAACATCTCGATCACGGACGAGACCGCTTACGAGGTCGGCCACAACGTGGCGGCGTCCCAGGGCGCGGTCGTGTTTGAAAACGATCTATTCCAGTTGATCCAGTATGCCCCGCTCACCGACAGTGTTGCCAAACGTCCGCTGGTGATCGTGCCGCCCTGTATCAACAAATATTACATACTCGATCTGCAGCCTGAAAATTCCTTTGTGCGATTTGGCTGCGAACAGGGGATGACCGTGTTCATGGTGTCGTGGCGCAACCCGGACGCCGCGATGGCGCATACAACATGGGACGACTACGTCGAACAGGGAGCGTTGACGGCCATCGACGTTGCGCTGGCGATCACCCGCGCCGATCAGGTCAACGCGGTGGGCTGGTGCGTGGGCGGCACCATTCTGTCGTCGGCCACGGCGATCTCCCGGGCACGCGGCGACGACAAAGTGGCTAGCCTCACGTTGCTCACCACGATGCTGGATTTCGAAGAACCAGGTGAACTGGGCGTCTTCATTGACGAAGCGGGTATCGCCCAGCGTGAGGGTGCAATCGGCCGAGGCGGCATCTACTCCGGCAAGGAACTTGGGTTCACGTTCCAGACGTTGCGAGCAAACGATCTGATCTGGCCTTACGTCATCGACAACTACTTGAAGGGCAAGTCGCCGCCGGCTTTCGACCTGCTGTACTGGAACGCCGACAGCACGAATCTGCCGGGGCCTATGTACACCTGGTATTTGCGTAACATGTATCTGGAGAACAACCTGTGCAAACCGGAGCGGTTGACGGTATGCGGCACGCCAGTCGACCTGGGACGCCTCGACACTCCGACCTACGTACTGGCAACCGAGGAAGATCACATCGTGCCGTGGCGGTCGGCTTACCGATCCATGCAGCTGGTTGGCGGCCCGGCGCAGTTCGTTCTCGGCGCGAGCGGCCACATAGCTGGGGTCGTCAATCCTGCGTCGAAGAACAAGCGAAGTTTCAGGGTCAGTGGTGATTCGACTGGCGATCCGGATGCATGGCTGGCGTCAGCCGAAACACGGCCGGGTAGCTGGTGGACTCACTGGATCGAGTGGCTGAAGCCGTACGCTGGAGATTCGATCAAGGCGCGCACGAAGTTGGGAAGCGCCCGCCATAAGCCGATCGAACCGGCACCCGGGCGCTATGTGAAAGTTCGCACGGCATAGTGTTCGCTCTGGGCAGCGCGGCCCCGGCAGGACACGACCCGTTCGCCGGCGCCGACGCTGTCACGCCTATCAGATCGCGATTCGCCAGACATTCGACCAGTCATCTCCTTTCGGGGCGTGCGTACCTTCCCCACGGAATCGAACCCATTCCGTGGACTTTCGCGATGCCTCGAAACCCCTCCCCGGGCACGGGGAATATTGCTTTCGCTGCTTACGGCAGCAACACTGGCGCAAACGCTCCATTTAACCCATTCAAACATTGACCTTGCAAATTACTATGGATTCCAAATCACCCACGTATAATCTTGAGCCGGACGAAATCAGGTCGGACTTGAATGCAACCGGTCTCCGCCCCGTTGCAAAAAACGAACACGAAAGTAGCGCGGCACAATCAGACACGCCGGCCACGCGCATGCCAAAAGCAACCTGGGCCTGGGCTGAAAGTTCCAGACACTTCGACTGGATGGACTGGCATACCCCCTCGGCACTCGCGGGTGTCACTGACTTTGACCTGTAGATTCAGGTGGCGCTGTTCCCCGTCCAGAACGGGGTGCCGTACAATGACGGCCGTGGTGAACCGACATCAACGAGCCTCGTCAACGCCCATGCAGTCACCCAGCGCCACCGTCCCAATCTCACTCGTGAACGGTTTCCTTGCCGCCGCGGGTGCGCGGCCGGGTCTGGTCGGCAAATACCTGGACGAAGCCAGCATCTCACCGGCGCTTCTGACCGAACCGGGTGCGCGAGTCACGGAGGCACAGTTTTCGACCTTATACCGTGCCCTCGCCATTGAGTTCGACGATGAAATGCCGGGCATCTTCGGCCGTCCGATGCGCAGCGGCACACTGAAGTTTCTCTGCCTGAGCCTGCTCGATGCGCCCAACCTCGAAATTGCCATGCATCGGTTTGGGCAGTTCTTTCATATTGTGCTCGATGACTTCAGGTTCGAATCGCGCAGGGACGGCTTGATCGCGTGCGTTGCCCTTCACCCTGATCCATCTTCAACCGTCAGCATGCTTGGGCAGCAGCTCATGTTAAAGCTCGCACACGGCGTGGCATCGTGGCTGATCGGTCAGAAGATTCCGTTGCTGCAAGTAGAGTTCGCGTTTTCCTGTCCACCGCACACGGTGGATCATCTGTACCTGTTCCCCGGACCTGTCCATTTCGACTGCAAGCAGACGCTGATGCGCTTCAGTGCCGCGTATTTCGACATGCCCATCCGCCAGCGCAAGACGAATTTGCGCAAATTTCTCGCACGGGCTCCCGAGGACTGGATTTTTGTTTCCTTCAGCGAGCAGCTCACGAGCCACCGCATCCGACAGTACCTCGCATCCCGATTACCGGATGTGCCGACCGTTGAAGACGCCGCGCGGAGCTTTCACTGCTCGGTCCGCACGCTGTGCCGGCGCCTCGCCGCAGAGGAAACCGCATTTCAGACATTGAAGGACGAGTTGCGGCGCGATATCGCGATCCAGCGACTCACCGGTACCAAGGACGCGATCGCCGCGATCGCGGGCGATGTCGGTTTCGACGACCCCACTGCGTTTCATCGGGCGTTCCGGCACTGGACTGGAAGCACGCCTGGCGAGTACCGCCGGCAACCCTGAGCGCACCCCTATCCGCCTGGCGGGAGCACTGAACAGCAACCGGCTCCGCCGAGCCGTGCAATGGGGTAAACGCGCATCGGCGATCCGCCTGCTTCGCGAGTCGTGGCCGATTTTGTCAATAGATGGGCCGGTTTAGATAGTCGATTCGCACCCAATCGGGACTACGATCGCTTCACTGTTACCGTGCAGGGCCATCTCGTCGGCCCTGCCCGCCTCCCCTCTTCGATTGCATTTCTGGAAAAACCATCATGAGCTACACGGCGCCCGTCAAGGACATGCTGTTTGTCATCAATGAACTCGCCCACCTCGATCGCGTATCGACGCTCCCGGGCTTCGAGGACGCTACCGCCGACACGGCGCAGGCGGTGCTCGACGAAGCGGCGAAGTTCAGCGCGGACGTGATTGCGCCGTTGAATTTCGAAGGCGACAAAAATCCGAGCGCCTGGCGCGACGGTGAGGTTTACGCCACGCCGGGCTTCAAGGAAGCCTTTCGCCAGTTTGCCGAAGGTGGCTGGCAAGGGGTCGTGCATCCCGTCGAATACGGTGGCCAGGGTTTGCCCAAACTGCTGGCGACACCGTGCATCGAGATGCTGAACGCCGCCAACCTGTCGCTTGCCCTGTGCCCGCTCTTGACCGACGGCGCGATCGAGGCGCTCCTGACAGCCGGCACTGAAGCGCAGAAGCAAGCCTACGTGCCGAAGCTGATCTCCGGCGAGTGGACCGGAACGATGAATCTGACCGAACCGCAAGCCGGCTCGGATCTGGCGTTGGTACGCACACGCGCCGAGCCCCAAGGCGACGGAACGTATCGCGTGTTCGGCACCAAGATCTTTATCACGTGGGGCGAACACGATATGGCGAAAAACATCGTCCATCTCGTGCTGGCTCGTACACCCGATGCACCAGAGGGCGTCAAGGGCATCTCCCTCTTTGCTGTCCCGAAGTTTCTCGTCAACGAAGACGGTTCGCTGGGCGAGCGCAATGACGTGCATTGCGTGTCGATCGAACACAAGCTCGGCATCAAGGCGAGCCCGACCGCAGTGCTGCAGTTCGGCGATCATGGTGGCGCAATTGGCCAACTGATCGGCGAGGAGAATCGCGGCCTCGAATACATGTTCATCATGATGAATGCGGCCCGCTTTGGCGTGGGTGTGCAGGGTATCGCCGTTGCTGACCGCGCGTATCAGAAGGCCGTTGCGTATGCGAAGGATCGCGTGCAAAGCCGGCCGGTGGATGGCTCCGCAAAGCAGTCCGTGTCGATCATTCAGCACCCGGACGTGCGCCGCATGCTGTTGACAATGCGCGCGCTAACCGAGGGCGCCCGGGCGCTCGCTTACGTCGCAGCCACGCATAGCGACATCGCGCATCGCCACGCGGACGAAGCCGTGCAGGCGGAACACCAGGCCATCTACGAATATCTCGTGCCAATTGTGAAGGGCTGGAGCACAGAAATCTCGATCGAAGTAGCGAGCCTGGGCGTGCAGGTTCACGGCGGCATGGGCTTCATCGAAGAGACGGGCGCTGCACAGTACTATCGCGACGCCCGCATCCTGACGATCTACGAAGGCACCACGGCGATTCAGGCGAACGATCTGATCGGGCGCAAAACCTTGCGCGACGGCGGCGCGGTGGCGAAAGCAATCCTCGCCCAGATTGATCGAACGCTGGACGAACTGAAAGACTGTGCGTCGTTCTCGTCCAACCCTGCGTTCCGGTCGCTGCACAAGCGGCTCGCGACGGGCCGTCAAGCGCTCGCGAGCGTAGTGGATTTCAGCCTCGCCAACGCAAAAAGCGATCCGAATGCGGTGTTTGCTGGCGGCGTGCCCTACCTGAAGCTGGCTGGCATCGTCCTGGTGGGCTGGCAATTCGCACGCGCCCTGCTGGTGGCTGCTGAGAAGCAGGCTGAGGATAAGTCGTTCTACGACTCGAAGATCGCGACCGCTCACTTCTTTGCCGATCACATCCTGCCCCAGGCCGTCGCGCTTGAGGCATCCATCGTCAGCGCGAAGAACAACGAAGGCATGTTGGCGCTGAGTGAAGACCAGTTCTAAAGAAAAGGCATCGCATCGTGACAGACGCAAGTCTCATTGAGCAGTACGGCCCACGCGAGTCGATGGAATACGACGTCGTGATCGTCGGCGGCGGCCCGGCTGGCCTGTCCGCGGCGATCCGCCTGAAGCAGCTGGCGGCGAAGAAAGGCGTCGAGCTTGGCGTGTGCGTACTGGAAAAAGGCTCGGAGATCGGGGCTCATAGCCTCTCGGGCGCGGTGATGGATCCGCGCGCTCTGAACGAGCTGATTCCCGACTGGAAGGAAAAGGGCGCGCCTTTGGACGTTGAGGTGACGGAAGACCGCTTCCTGTTCCTCACGGAAACCGGTTCGAGGAGCGTGCCGACCTGGGCGTTACCGGACAATTTCAAGAATCACGGTAACTATGTGATCAGCCTCGCGAACGTCACGCGCTGGCTGGGTCAGCAGGCTGAGGCGCTGGGTGTCGAGATTTTCCCGGGCTTTCCGGCCGCTGAAATCCTCTACAACGACGATGGCTCGGTCAAAGGCGTCGCCACCGGCAATCTCGGCATTGGCAAGGACGGTGAGCCGACCGAGAACTTCCAGCTCGGTATGGAACTGCACGCGAAATACACGCTGTTCTGCGAAGGCGCGCGTGGGCATCTCGGCCGTCAGCTGAACGATAAATTCCGGTTGCGCGAAGGCGCCGATCCACAGGTCTACGGGATCGGCATCAAGGAACTGTGGGAAATCGATCCGAGCAAGCACAAGCCGGGTCTGGTGATGCACACCGCTGGCTGGCCGCTGGAGAACGACACGTACGGCGGCTCGTTCCTGTATCACATGGATAACAACCAGGTGGTGGTGGGCTTCGTGGTGGGTCTGGGCTATACCAACCCGTACCTGTCGCCGTTCGAGGAATTCCAGCGCTACAAGACGCATCCGGCGATCCGCGCGGTGCTCGAAGGCGGCAAGCGTGTGTCGTATGGCGCGCGTGCAATCACGGCCGGCGGCCTGATGTCGCTGCCGAAGCTGGTGTTTCCGGGCGGCGCGCTGGTGGGCGACGACGCGGGCTTCCTGAACGCATCGCGGATCAAGGGTTCGCACGCGGCGATCAAGACCGGCATGCTGGCGGCCGAAGCCGCTTTTGAAGCCGTACAGGCAGGACGCACCAGCGACGAGCTCACCGCCTATCCGGA
The DNA here is from genome assembly GCF_031585635.1 of Paraburkholderia sp. FT54. Lineage (NCBI taxonomy): Bacteria > Pseudomonadati > Pseudomonadota > Betaproteobacteria > Burkholderiales > Burkholderiaceae > Paraburkholderia > Paraburkholderia sp. FT54. The sequence goes on from NZ_CP134196.1 coordinate 2,438,358, forward strand.
AAGCTTCAAGACCTCGTGGCTGCACACCGAACTGCATCGCGCGCGCAACTTCAAGCAGTGGATGAGCAAAGGCCTGTACCTCGGCACGCTGATGGTCGGCATCGAGCAGAAGCTGCTGGGCGGCAATGTGCCGTGGACGCTGCATCACCAGCATTCGGACCACGAGATGCTCAAGCCCGCGTCACAGTGCAAGCCGATCACGTATCCGAAGCCGGATGGCAAGCTGACGTTCGACCGTTTGTCTTCAGTGTTCATCTCGAACACGAATCACGAGGAAAACCAGCCGGCCCACCTGACGCTGAAAGATCCATCGGTGCCGGTGAACGTGAACTGGCAGACGTATGCGGGTCCGGAATCGCGTTACTGCCCGGCGGCGGTGTACGAGTTTGTGAAGAACGACGACGGCAGCGAGCGTCTCGTGATCAACGCGCAAAACTGCGTGCACTGCAAGACCTGCGATATCAAGGACCCGACACAGAACATCGTGTGGATGACGCCTGAGGGTGGCGGCGGCCCGAACTATCCGAACATGTAAGTCGATACGCGGGGCATCGAAAACGATGCCCGCGTGTGTCATCTAAATCAAGGATTGCGACGTGCAAAGAGAAGTCGTTATTGTGAGTGGTGTACGCACCGCGATTGGGAAATTCGGCGGAAGCCTGAAAGACGTGCCGCCGACGGAGCTTGCAGCCCTTGTAGTACGAGAGGTACTGGCACGCGCCAAGGTTGCCGGCGATCAGGTGGGACACGTGGTGTTCGGCAATGTCATTGCGACTGAACCCAAAGACATGTACATGGCACGTGTGGCCGCCATTAACGGCGGTGTCTCCGAGGCAGCGCCGGCACTGACCGTGAACCGTCTGTGCGGCTCCGGATTGCAGGCCATTATCTCCGCCGCGCAAGCCATTCTGCTGGGTGACGCCGACGTTGCCATCGGCGGCGGCGCAGAAAACATGAGCCGTGCGCCTTACATCACTCCCGACACACGCTTTGGCGTGCGGATGGGCGATGCGCGTCTGATCGACATGATGCTGGGCGCACTGAACGATCCATTCCATACCGTTCCGATGGGAATCACGGCGGAAAATGTTGCACAGAAATATGGCATCACGCGCGAGCAGCAGGACGCATTGGCTGTGGAGTCGCACCGCCGTGCAGCGCGCGCGATCGCCGAAGGGCGCTTCAAGGAGCAGATTGTTCCCGTGACGCGTCGAGTCAAGGGGAAAGAAGTGTCGTTCGATACGGACGAACACGTGCGTCCGGACGTCTCCCTCGACGACCTTTCCGGTATGCGACCCGCTTTCCAGAAGACCGATGGCACCGTGACGGCGGGCAACGCATCCGGCATCAATGACGCCGCCGCCGCGATCCTGTTGATGGAGCGCAGTGCCGCGGAACAACGCCGGATCAAGCCGCTGGCCCGCCTCGTGTCCTACGCTCATGCCGGCGTGGATCCGCTCTACATGGGTATCGGTCCCGTGCCAGCCACACGCATCGCACTCAAACGCGCGGGCCTGGATATTCGCGATATCGACGTGATCGAAGCAAACGAAGCATTTGCGGCACAAGCCTGCGCCGTCGCACAAGAACTCCAGCTCGATGCTGCCAAAGTGAATCCCAACGGCTCCGGTATTTCACTAGGTCATCCAATCGGCGCAACGGGCGCATTGATCACCGTCAAGGCTCTCCATGAACTGAAGCGTGTGAACGGCCGCTTCGCGCTGGTGACCATGTGCATCGGCGGCGGTCAGGGTATCGCAGCCATCTTCGAGAATCTTCAATAGTCGCTATGAACTATTTGACTGCAAGAGCGAGCTGAACGCACGATCCTGAAGGAGATCGAAGCGGTCGCAAAACAACGCGCGATTATCGCGACGAACACCTCGTCGATCTCCATCACATCGTTGGCGGGATCACGCGGACACATTACGCTTGCTTCCCATCCTGACGATCCGGAGCACTTTCTGCATTCAGCGCCCGCCCGAAGGCATCTCTTGCGCGCAGCCGTTCGAGATACGCGGATACTTGCGGTGGAAAGTCATCCTGTAGCCCGTTCATTGCCGCGAATATGAGCGCATATCCGACCGAGATATCAGCTGCTGTAAAACGGGCACCGCACACGTAATCGTCTTTGGAAAGAATTGCGCTGATTGCCCGAAGGCGCCCGAAGAAAAAGCGCCGGTAATCGTCGGCCACCCGAGGTGCTCGCGTTTCCTCGGGTTCGAGGCGCGTGTATCGCATGTAAATGGCGATCGGAAACGTCAGCGTGGCTTCACCGAAACTCAAAAAATTAAGGTATCGCGCGTACGTTGAATCCGATGGCAAAACGGCGAAGCGATGGGTTTCGTCCCGATCTGCCAGATACTGGCAGATCGCGCTAGACTCCGTCATGATCACGTCTTCGTCAATGAAACACGGGACGGTTCCTAGCGGATTCAATCCCAGGTACTCTCGCGCCTTTACCCGCGGAGGAAATGGCAGGACGTGCAGCCGATAAGGCAGTTGCAGTTCCTCGAGCATCCACAGAGGGCGAAACGATCGCGACCGGGCGCAATGATAGAGGTCGATCATGGTCAGTGGCTATTGATTGCCATGCGTGGGTCCAGGCGCGTCCGCTCGAGTCGTGCCGGTACGTATCGAGGGGTCCGCTGCGGCGCGTTCGCGTAAGACAGCCTTTGCAACCTTGCCGATTCCGATACGCGGCAGGCTCTCGATAAGCAGAACCTCACTCGGTCCTTTGAATCTTGCCAGGTTTTGCGCACAATGCTCACGCACCATTTCTGGCAACAGTCGGATCTGGTCCGGATCAAGGTCCGGGCTTGCGACAACGTATGCGACGACCACCTCGTTATACATTGCACAAGGCTTACCGACGACCGCGACCTCTTTCACAGAAGGCAGCGTTGCGATGGTCGCCTCGACTTCCGCTGCTGAAACATTCTCGCCGCCAACCTTGATGATGTCTTTCTGCCTGTCGGCGAACTCCATCCAGCCATCGTTGTCGAGCCTGACTCGGTCTCCTGTTAGAAAATAGCCTGCCGAATCGAACGACTCTTCCGTCGTGCGCTCGTCGCCATCGTATTCGCTGAAAATTGAGAGTCCGCGACGGCCGCCAACGAGGAGACGACCTGTTTCACCCGCTCTAACATGGCGTGCCTCGTCGTCCACTACTCGCACCTGATATGCATGGCTCGGTCGACCGATGCCGCCCGTCAATTTTCCGTGGCTGGGCGTCGATACGATAACTTGGGTCAGCACCTCAGTCATGCCCCATCCGGCTACCATTGAAACACGGTAAAAGGATGACAAGGCGTGGTCATGTCGGGAAGTTACCCAGACGCGGAAGTTGTGGTCGGGTACCGGCTCGGCCTTCAGCGCTGCCATGGTGAAGTGCACCTGAGAGCCTACACTCGCCCTGTGCCGCAGCGCGCTGTCCCAATAGCGGCTTCTGGAGAATTTTGGCTGAAGGACGACCGTGCCACCGGCCCACATTGTCGAAAAGAAGCACCACGACAGGCCAACGACATGGAAGAGCGGAAGAAAGAGCAGGTGAACATCGTCGTCCTGCAAGCGCTGTTGCCGCGCATTTAGTTCCGCCGCCCAAAGGATATTGGCATGCGTCCAGACAACACCCTTTGGTCGAGAAGTAGAACCGGTGGTGTACATCACCGATGCCTGGGCCAAAGGATCGGCCGGCCTGCGAGGCAGAGGCCTGGCATACAGTCTTGAGAAGTCAAAGAGCCTCTGAGCCGCTACCGCACTCTCACCGCCTTCGGCCTCAGCATTCACTACAGCAATCCAGGCAAGTTGGGAGCAATGTTCTGCGAGAAGTGGAGCGAGATGCGACTGGGTCACGGCACAAACAGCGCGCGCAGCGGCAACCAGATAGGCGAGTTCGGGTCCAGCTGCCAGCGCATTCGTTGCGACGCACACAGCGCCAAGCCAGGCGCACGCAAAGCGAACCAACACTGCTTCGGGACAGTTCTCCATGTGGACAACGACGCGGTCACCTGCCTTTACTCCACGGGCAGCCATACCGCCCGCGAGACGCTGCACATGGTCAAGAAGATCCGCATAGCTGTACGTACGACCGTGGCCATCGAAGGGATCCCATATGAGGAAGGGATGATCTCCTCGACGTGCAGCAAGCTCGACTAGCCATGTGGCGATGTCATAGCCGGCATAAGGGTTAGTAACGACGTCTTCAGTATCGGAGATGCGGGAAGGGACCATACTGCTTTCTCTCTGTCATCGGGTGATTGTGACGGTAAGTTCGCAAGTTGTTAGACACTGCGCAGGCTTGATTCCGGAAATGCCAGTCGTGATTGCGCCTGGTCATACTCGTGCCTCAGCCGCTCTATCAGTTTTGCTGCAGGTACGATCTGCTTTACAGCACCGATTCCCTGGCCTGCGCCCCACACGTCCCGCCAGGCTTTGGCCTTTGCATTGCTTCCCGATCCAAAATTCATGGTTGACGGGTCTGACTCAGGCAGGCCATCTGGATCGAGTCCCGCTGCAACAATGCTTTTGCGCAGATAGTTGCCATGCACACCCGTAAACAGATTCGTATAAACGATGTCTGATGCCCTGCCTTCGACAATGGCGTCCTTGTAGCCTTCGACGGCATTGGCCTCCTCCGTGGCGATGAAAGCACTGCCGACATAGGCGAGGTCGGCACCGCTCGCCTGCGCTGCCAGGATCGAGTTGCCGTTGGCAATTGCGCCTGACAACAATAGCGGGCCATCGAACCATTCCCGAATTTCCTGAACAAGAGCGAACGGCGAAAGCACGCCGGCGTGACCACCCGCACCGGTTGCAACTGCGATCAGTCCGTCTGCGCCCTTCTCGATTGCCTTACGTGCAAACACGTTGTTGATGACATCGTGAAACACAATCCCTCCCCACCCATGGACTGCGTCATTGATCTCTTTCCTCGCTCCGAGTGAAGTGATGACAATCGGTACCCGATACTTCTTGCAGACTTCCATATCCGTGTCGAGACGATTGTTTGATCGATGGACAATCTGATTGACCGCGAACGGTGCCGATGGTCGCTGCGGATGATTCCTGTCATGCTCCGCCAACTCGGTTGTGATGCGATCGAGCCATTGCTCAAGCACCCCTTCAGGTCGTGCATTCAAAGCAGGAAAGGAGCCGACAATCCCGGCTTTGCATTGTGCAATGACGAGATCAGGGTTCGAAATGATGAACAAAGGCGAACCGACGACCGGAACGGAAAGCCTGTTATGCAGAATGCTGGGAATAGCCATACACATACTCCGTCGTAAAACGATTTTGGAAAAGTACCGCTGCAAGCGAGGCCTGCAGGGCGCTGCTTCTACCCGTTGGCCACTTCTTTCAGGCCCGAGGGGCAGTCAGCCTGATGATTTCTTCTTCGACATCGCGCAGCTGGTCTTTGCCGAAGTACATTTCGTCGTTAACAAAGAAAGTGGGGGAGCCAAATGCTCCTCTTTCAAAAGCTTCCTGGGTATTGTCGATCAGCCGCTGCTTGACCTCGGGAACGTCGATCCGCTGTGCAAATCCTTTGCCGTCCAGACCAGCCTTATCGAGTGCCGCGGAAAGCACGGCAGGGTCGCCCATGTCCAGTTCGTCTTCCCACATGAACCGGTACACTGAAGTCACGTACAAGTCGAACGTTCCGTCCAGCTGGGCTGCAACGGCCCCACGCATCAGCTTTAGGGTATTGATCGGAAAATGCGGGTTGTATCGGTACTCCGTGATCCCATGTCGGGCAACAAACCTGGCAGTTTCGAGTTTGCTGAACTGTGGTTTGTTCTTGATGCGGGAGAAGGCGTCTGCAGGTGATTGATTCCCAGTCAACTTGAATAGCCCTCCTAGCAGAATAGGCACGTACCTGAACACCACTTCGTGACGCGCCTCGACATGCGGGATCACCTTGTGGCTGAGGTACGCATTTGGACTGCCGAAGTCAAAAAGAAAATCAACCTGGACCTTACTCACGTTGTCTCCCGTCATATCGTTCAATATGCACTATATTGTGCATATGCACTCGCAAACAGTCATTGCGACTGGAATTCGCAATGACCAATCGATCACCAAACAACAACCATCCACGCTGAAAATGATCGTCCGGGCACCGTCATCGACCGAAAAGCACCGATGCCACCGCGCACATTGTTCAGCTACGGCATCTTGCCGAGATTTTCTTCAATGCTTTTGACCACATTGATCAACTTCGGAGCGAAGTGCATCAACTGATCTTTTGGGAACGCTTGTGCAGCGCCTGCAACACTCATGACCATAACCGGCAGCCCCCTCCCCGGATTGAATGGGACGGCGATACCGTGCACGCCCTTCACCCAGTCTCCGAGAGAAGAGCAACAGCCGGTCGCCTCATACTCATCAACCGCCCGCACAATACCTGCGCTTATCGCAGGCCAAGCAGCGTCGTCCAGCGCGCGGATTCGTTCCATCAGATCTGCACGTTCGGGCGCGGGCAATCCGGCCAACAGCGCCCGGCCTGCGGCCGTGGTGCCCAAGGGTATGCGCGAGCCTACGTCCAGGCTAAGGGTGACGATAGAACTTCCCCTGCAACATTCCAGGTACAGCATCGAAAGCCGGTCGCGCGTTGTCAGCGCAACAATGGCCTCAGTCTCTGCGGCAAGCAACTGCATGAACGGACGGGCGACCTGACGCACGTCGAGTTTTGCCAGCATTGCGCTGCCCAATGCAACCGTTGCTGTCCCGAGGCGATATTTACCGCTGTTCGGCACCAGATGAAGATAGCCCAGCCTGGTCAGCGTGTACGTCAGTCTCGTAACGGTTGAACGCGGCAACCCGCATTTTTGTGCGATCTCGTGATTTGCCAGAAAGTTATCGCCCGTCTTAAAGCAACTCAATACCTCCAGGCCGCGAGCGAGGGCCGTAACAAAATGACGATCAGACGCGCCATCAGAACCTGACTCCTCGTCCGCTGCGTCATCGTTCACGTGATCGCCTTCCGCTGTGTTCATATTCAATTTTTCATCTCCGGCCGATCGCCGTTCGTAGAGGATTGTCGAGTTTGCGCGTCGCACAATGCACTTTGCAACACCCGGGCACCCTGGTCGGCGCCGCGAGCCGCGACACGATACCACGCGTCCAGTACGAAGAAGCGGGCTTGCCACCCTCCCTGTCAGCCACCAGGATGCGTCGCGTGGCGCTCCGCGCTTCGTAGCACGTCAAGCGCGCGGAGATTGCTTTTTAGCACTTTCCCAGTCGGCGCGGCCGGGAGTTTTCCTATCACGTGAATTTCTGCTGGCACCTTGTACGGCGCAAGTTGCTGCCGAACCCAGCTATTCAGATCGTCAGTGTCAATGTAGACATTGGCTTCGGGCTCCACGTAAGCAATAACCTGTTCGTTTCCTTCGGCGGGACGGCCGATTACTGCGGATTGAACTACCCCAGGATAGGAATTTATCGCCTGCTCGACTTCGGCCGGAAAAACGTTGAACCCTGAGCGGATGATCAGTTCGCGGGTACGTCCCATGATGAAGACACCGCCGTCCGCGGCCTGTCTAGCGAGGTCGCGAGTATTGAACCAACCATCCTGAATCGATTCTGCCGTCAGGTCCGATGCGCGGTAGTAGCCTTTCATCACGTTGGGTCCATGCACCCACAGTTCGCCAACTTCGCCACGAGCTACCTCGCGGCCGTCACGTCCCATCATACGAACCTCGACGCCCGGTACAGGTGGTCCAACGGAACAGTCGTTCCGGGGGGCGGCCAGCAGCAATGTCTGGCAAATGGTCGGCGAGGTCTCTGTCAGCCCATAGCTGTTTTGCAGGGTTGTCTGCATGGCCGCCTCGACCTGCTCCTTAAGTTCCGGAGTCAACGGCGACCCTGCCGCACCGACTGAACGTAGCTGATGGCGACTTATATCTACGCCATTCGCGCGCGACCATTCAAGCAACTTCGAAAACATCGCAGGGACACCGACGAAAACTGTCGCGCCGCGCTTCAGTATCGCGTCGGCCAGCGCCTCCGCCGAGTAGCGCGACTCAATGAACAACTTGCTACCGCAGGCAAGCGCTCCCAGGAGTTGCGATGAGAGTCCCACCACATGCGCCATGGGCAAGACGCCATAAACCGTATCTTGCGGCGACAGGAGCCTGACCGTTCGTGCGACTTCCGATATGTATAAGAGATTTGAATGCGTCAGCATGACGCCCTTCGGGCTGCCTGAGGTGCCGGACGTGTAAATCATGACCGCGACCTGTTCCGCGGGATCAGTGTGCGTTTGCTCTGCCACAGCCGACTCGTTCTGCGGCCCGATACATAGACGGCCAGTCAGCGACCAGAATTCCTCCTTTGCTCCAACCCGCCGGGCATGTGCCCCGGCTTCAAGAGAAACGTCAGGCGTATAGATGACACGCCTCGCACCCGAATGCTCAGCGAATGTATCGATCTCCCGCGGTGACAGACGCGCATTGACCACGACAGCCCACGCATCACACCGGCTCAGCGCCAGCAGGAGCACGCCTACCGCGACACAATTCTCGCAAACAATGAGTACGCGATCACCTGATCGCACGCCAAGCTCGCCGAGGCGCTCCACAGCCTCCTCAACCGCCTCGTGCAACTGCCTGTAAGTCAGGCTGGCAATCCGGTCGAGCAAGGCGGGGGCATCCGGAGTTGCACTGACCCATGGGTCGATCACGTGGTGAATGCGCCGTAGCGGAAGCTCGTTCAGCAGGACGGTCATGCGGTGTCTCCGAGTCATTTCTGTATCGCTCTGCAGTTCACTATACTGCAATGCAGTTCGTCAGCGCAAATTTTTCATTGATGCCGACTTAAAAAATCTTTGACTTTCCCAGAATGCATTCCGATAATGGATCGCAGTGCAGTTCATCATTCTGCGCTGCAGTTCAATTTCGGAGACATGATGGCAACATCCAAAAAGGCTGTAGTGGTGATCGGGGCCGGCGACGCGACCGGCGGAGCAATCGCACGTCGTTTTGCGCGCGAGGGTTACGTCGCATGCGTGACCCGCAGACATCCGGAGAAGCTCACGCCCCTTGTCGAACAGATTCGCTCGGAAGGCGGTGAGGCGTACGCCTTCGGGTCGGATGCACGAAAAGAAGAAGCAATGGTTTCCCTGTTTCAGGAGATCGAAGCGAACATTGCTCCAGTCGAAGCGGCCATTTTCAACATTGGCGCGAACGTCAAATTCGACATCACGGATACCACTGCCCGCGTGTATCAGAAAGTTTGGGAGATGGCGTGTTTTGCCGGCTTCCTGATGGGCCGGGAAGCGGCAAAAGTGATGTTGCCCCGTGAAAGAGGCTCGATTTTTTTCACTGGCGCCACTGCGAGTTTGCGCGGCCGGGCCGGTTACGCAGCGTTTTCCGGCGCGAAGCACGCGTTGCGCGCGTTGGCTCAGTCGATGGCCAAAGAATTGGCACCTAAAGGATTACATGTTGCACAGTTGATTGTCGACGGCGCCATCGACACCGAATTTATCCGCGAGAACTTCCCCGATCGTTACAAACTCAAGGAAGTCGACGGAATCGTCAATCCCGAACATGTCGCCGACACCTACTGGATGCTGCATCAGCAGCCTCGCGATGCGTGGACGCATGAACTCGACATTCGGCCCTGGATGGAAGGGTGGTGAGCGGATCGGAAGCTGGCAGGAATGAGCAGCGGCACGTCTGACCAATCCGTAGCCCGGCGGCTGGATCGGTCCGTCCTTGACATTGCAATCAGCAGTCCCCTTCTGAATCCACTGGGCATCAGGGTCCGTGCAAAGCTCCTGGATGCCATCCGGTTCGCGGAGACCAACCCCGCAATAGGGACGGCTCCCCGCTTCTTGTCCAGCTAGCAGGTCAAGGACACGACCTTTACCGCTCAAACGATTAACGACCTACTTCTTTCCTGAAAAAACATATGCGTGAAGCCGTTATTGTTTCCACCGCCCGAACTCCGCTTGCAAAGTCTCACCGTGGAGAGTTCAACCGGACACATGGGCCGACCCTCGCTGCATGGGCCGTTCGAGCAGCTGTAGACCGCTCCGGCGTAGACCCGTCCCTGATCGAAGACGCGATTCTCGGCTGCGGATATCCAGAGGGCATCACCGGGCGCAACATAGCGCGCCAGACTGTCGTGCGGGCAGGCCTCCCTCTATCCATTGCAGGGACAACCATAAACCGCTTTTGCGCCTCGGGACTTCAGGCAATCGCCTCGGCGGCCGCACGTATTGTCGTCGATGGCGCACAGGCCGTGATTGCCGGGGGCGTAGAAAGCATAACCGCAATCCAGACTCGCGAAGACGCCGACAAACACCTCGATCCGTGGATTGCGGAGCATAAGCCTGACCTGTACATGGCCATGATCGATACGGGTGACATCGTCGCAAAGCGCTACGGCATCAGCCGCGAAGCGCAAGACCAATTCTCCCTCGCAAGCCAGCAGAAGACTATGCGGGCGCAGGCTGAAGGCAGATACAAGGAAGAGATAATCGCTGTCACCACCACGATGGCGGTCAAGGATAGACATACGGGCGTCGTCACGCTGAAAGAAGTCACGATCGACAAAGACACATGCAATCGGCCCGACACCACGTTCGAAGGCCTTTCGCGGCTTGAGCCAGTAAAAGGCCCAGATCGATTCGTGACAGCCGGGAACTCGTCTCAATTGTCCGACGGTGCGTCGGCGTGTGTACTGATCAACGCTAAGGATGCCGAACGGGCAAACATTGATCCCCTCGGTGCGTTCAGGGGAATGGTTGTCGCTGGCTGCGAGCCTGATGAAATGGGGATTGGACCGACGCTGGCCGTACCCAAGTTGCTTGCTCGACACAATCTCAAGGTAGATGACATAGGACTTTGGGAATTGAATGAGGCATTTGCATCGCAGGCGATTTATTGCCAGGAGAAACTCGGCATCCCGTCTGAACGCCTCAATGTGGATGGAGGCGCAATTGCCCTAGGCCATCCGTTCGGAATGACAGGAGCACGCCTTGCCGGCCATGTTCTCATTGAAGGACGTAGACGCGGTGTGAAATATGCCGTAGTCACAATGTGTATTGCTGGCGGCATGGGTGCGGCGGCCCTCTTTGAGATCTTTTAAGGAGGCAGAGCAGATGGACCTCGAATTTAGCGCAGAGGAAAACCGTTTCCGCTCTGACGTGCAAGCTTTCTTGCAAGGCAGTTTGCCTGCGCGTATTTCAAACAAGGTACGCAACGGAATTCGACTGACTAGTGCAGACCTCCACGATTGGCACTGCATCCTGAACGCCAAAGGCTGGCTGGCCGCTCACTGGCCCATCGAATATGGAGGCACCGGCTGGACGCCCACCGAGAAATACATCTTCGAGACCGAATGCGCGCTTGCTGGTGCGCCTCGCATCGTCCCATTTGGGGTGAACATGCTCGCACCGGTTGTTATCAAGTACGGAACAGAACAGCAAAAACGACAATGGCTGCCCAGAATATTCGACGGATCCGACTGGTGGTGTCAAGGCTATTCCGAGCCGGGGTCCGGTTCCGATCTGGCGTCGGTCCGCACAAGCGCAGTACGTCAAATCGACTCCCAGGGCGAACACTACATCGTCAACGGGCAAAAGACATGGACCACTCTTGCGCACTATGCCAACAAGATTTTTTGCCTCGTTCGAACTTCCTCGGAAGGCCGCAAGCAGGAGGGAATCAGTTTTCTTCTGATCGATATGGAGTCGGAAGGTGTAGACGTGCGCCCCATTATCACGCTTGATGGTGAACACGAAGTTAATGAGGTGTTCTTCAGTGACGTAAGAGTTCCCGCCGAAAACCTCATTGGAGAAGAAGACAAAGGCTGGACATACGCCAAGTATCTGCTTACCTACGAACGAACCAATATCGCGGGTGTCGGCCTGTCCGTCGCCCTGCTCGATCGGCTCAAACGGATTGCCAAAAGCCAGACTCTGCGAGGACGTCCTCTCATCGAAGATCCGTATTTCGCTGCTCGTGTCGCGCGCGTCGAGATCGAACTTGAAAACATGAAGACCACCAATCTTCGCGTTATTGCCTCAGCGACGTCCGGCGGCGCCCCGGGTGCGGAGAGTTCAATGCTAAAAATCAAAAGCACCGAAATACGACAGGAGATCTCTTCGCTGATGCGCAGGGCTTTGGGTCCGTACGCGCTCCCCTATATTGAGGAGGCATTGCACGGCGACGACGTTTTGGGTGTCGGTCCTGCCGGCGCATCCTCCGTCACCCCGCTATACCTGAACAATCGCAAACTCTCGATCTATGGCGGCTCGAATGAGATTCAGAAGAACATTATTTCCAAATCCATTCTTGGGCTCTGAGGAAGATCAGGATGAAATTTGAGCATACCGAAGATCGCCGGATGCTGGCCGACAGCCTGAATCGACTCTTGTCGACCCGCCGGCCACCCGGTACACACGCGCCAAACGATCACGGACTCGATGAACATAATCGTCGGCTATGGGACAGTCTGAACAGCCTCGGCGTGGTTTCAGCTCTATTTGACGAGCAGTCTGGAGGCTATGGCGGTCACGGCTTCGACATTGCCGTTGTCTTTGAGTGTCTTGGCCGAGGGCTGGTATCTGGCCCGTTGCCTGGCACGCTGCTATTCGGCAAGGCTATCGAGTTCGCAGCTTCAGAGACACAGAAAGCTAAATACCTGCCCAGTCTGATCGAGGGCACGACGGTCGCTGCTGCTGCGCTCGATGAAGCGGGTGCCCACTATGACCTGGCGACTGTACGCACAACGGCGACCGCGGTACCGGGAGGTTGGATACTGAACGGCCACAAGGCAGTTGTACCGTATGGAGATATCGCCAATGTCTTGCTCGTTCCGGCGCGTACTTCTGGATCGGATCAGGACACCGACGGCATTTCGCTATTCATTGTCCCGGCCGACGCGGCAAACCTGCACAAAATCTCGTACTCGAATATTGATGCCAGTCGGGCTTCCGAGATTCGCTTCTCCAATGTTGTTCTTGGCCCGGACTCACTCATCGGCCAAGCTGGCGAAGGCCTTCGGATACTTGAACATGCTGTCGGCTACGGCGTCCTCGCATTGTGCGCAGAAGCCGTGGGAGCAATGGAGTTCGTGAAGGAGCAAACGCTCGACTATTTGCGCACGCGCAAGCAGTTTGGCGCACCGATCGGCAGTTTTCAGGCTCTACAGCACAGAATGGCCGACGTCCTCCTCGAGATTGAACAGGCTCGTTCCGCAGTAATCAATGCCGCGGCAGCAGTCCAGGACGAAGGTCCACGACGTGAACGGGCGCTCTCAGCCGCGAAGCTAACCGTTGGGCGCACGGGGACGTTTGTCGCTGAAGAGGCAATCCAGTTGCACGGCGGCATCGGCATGACCTGGGAACTCGCCATGTCCCACTACGCAAAGCGCCTTGTGATGATCGATCATCAACTCGGCGACGAGGACCATCATCTCCGCAGGTACATCGCGCTTGAGGCACGTGTATGAGTTCGACGCGAGTTATCAATCAAATTGCCGCGGCGCGCAACCAATATAACAAGTCCGTCGCTGGTACAAGACGGTTGATTAGCAGATGTTAGGCCGACATACGCCAAAAGGCGATTCCCAGAGGCAGAAAGGAGACATCCATGCAACAGATCCTAATAGACGCAATACGGAAAAGTGGAGACTATCGGGCGCTTGTGAGAGCCAAGCGCCGCTTTAGCTTCACCTTTGCTGGACTGATGACACTGACTTATTACGGATTCATCGTTCTCGTGGCCGCTGCGCCTCGCTTTTTAGCACGGCCGATCTACCACGGCGCTTCCACCAGCATCGGCATCGTTGCCGGTGTAATCGTCATTGTGACTGCTGTCAGTCTGACCGGATGGTACGCGCTTGTCGTGACTCGCGTCCTCGACCCCAGTATGAAACGCGTCTTGCAGAAATCCAGCGGAGCGCACGCAGAATGAAACCGACATTACACATTCCGCTTGCTGCTCTTTGTGTTCCAGCTTGCGTTCAGGCCGCCGAGGGCACCGGTTCCGCTGTCCACGGAGCGACGCTGAACCCTATCGCCATTTCGATGTTCTTCCTGTTCGTCTGTGTGACTCTCGCAATTACACGCTGGGCCGCCCGTCGAAATACATCGACGCGCGCTTTCTACACAGGCGCTGGCAACATTACAGGCTTACAGAACGGACTCGCTATGGCGGGCGACTTCATGTCCGCTGCGTCCTTCCTGGGTCTTTCCGGCATGGTTTTCGCGTTTGGCCTTGATGGACTCATATACGCCATCAGCTTTCTTGCAGGATGGCCATTCCTCATGTTTCTGCTCGCCGAACCACTGAGAAACCTGGGCAAGTTCACCTTTGTGGACGTGGTTGCACACCGGTTGCAACAGGTGCCAATACGGTTGCTGACCTCGTGTACTTCGCTTGTAGTCGTCGTCTTTTTTCTGATCGTGCAGATGGTTGGCGCGGGCAAGCTAATCGAGTTGCTTTTTCATCTGCCTTACTGGATTGCCGAAGTGATCGTCGGCATATTGATGGTCACGTACGTTTCATTTGGAGGGATGACCGCAACTACATGGGTGCAGATAATCAAGGCTGGGCTCCTTCTTTTTGGCGTAACGTTCATGGCGGTAGCCTCCCTTGCTCAATTTGGTTTCAGTCCAGAGGCGATGTTCACCGCGGCGATTCACGCCCATCCGCACTCGGGAGCAATCATGGGACCAGGGCACCTCATGCACGAGCCACTAAACGCACTATCGCTCGGCATAGCCGGCATGCTCGGTCCAGCGGGATTTCCTCATATCCTGATGCGTTTCTTCACCGTTCGTGACGCGGCCGAAGCGAGAAAATCGGTATTCTTCGCAACGGGCTTTATTGGTTATTTTTACCTGCTCACCTTTGTCATCGGCTTTTCTGCGATCGCCCTTCTCTCCCAACATCCAGAATTTTTCAAAATTGGTTCGACCGGTCAGTTTCTGCTCACCCGGGACCTGATCGGCGGAACAAACATGGTCGCCGTTAACCTGGCCAAGGCAGTCGGAGGAAGTGTCTTTTACGGCTTCATCGCCGCTGTGACTTTTGCGACCATACTCGCCGTGGTAGCGGGTCTGACATTGGCCGGTGCGGCAACCGTCTCGCACGATCTATATTCTTCGTGCATCGCTCGCGGGAAGCAGTCCGATCGCCGCGAGATGCAGATATCGCGCATATCAACTGTCGCACTAACGATGATCGCAGTAGGCTTGGGCATTCCTTTTGAGCACGTGAATGTCGCCTTCATTGTCAGCATGGGGGCAGCGATTGCCGCCAGCGCCAACTGCCCCGTTCTTCTTTGCTCAATATTCTGGCGAGGCACAACCACGCTAGGCGCTGTGCTTGGCGGCCTGCTCGGCCTTGTCTCAGCCGTAGTTTTGACAATACTGTCCAAACCGGTATGGGTTGACGTCATGCAACATGCCAGCGCGCCCATCAGTCTCGACAATCCTTCGCTTCTTTCCGTGCCGCTCGCCTTCGCAGGCATATTTATCTTCTCGAAGCTTGACCGTACTGCTCGCGCAAAAAAGGAGATTGCCGCCTTCGACGCGCAGGAGTTCATCTCGCAGACAGGCATATCACCAATGGAAGCCACCAGCCACTGATATACGGCAAGACGCTGTGCAGGCATCCGAACTTTAAACGCGATGGCGTTCCCGAGGAGATACCTCTCGACGCCTCGAATTTTAAGAGGCAAGAAAATGACCCCGGAAATCAAATATGAGCTATCAGGTTGCGGTGTACTGGCCGTCACGATTGCGCGGCCGGATAAGAAAAACGCGCTCACTAACGAGATGTATGGCGCTCTTGCGGATGCCATCGCGAGAGCCAATGACGATGACGAGATCCGGGTGTTGTTGATTCAGGCTGATGGAGACACGTTCTCGGCCGGCAACGACGTTTCGGAATTCGCAGCGCAGTCGACGGGCGACGGTCCGAAAGAACCTAACGTGGTTCGCTTCCTGCAAGGCCTGGCGAATGCGAGGAAGCCGCTCGTTGCCGCGGTCCAGGGCAAGGCTGTCGGAGTGGGAACGACCATGTTGCTCCATTGTGACTACGTGCTTCTCTCTGAAGAGGCGCAATTGATCACCCCCTTCGTGAATCTGGCTCTCGTTCCCGAAGCCGCCTCAAGTTACCTGCTTCCCTTGCGAATTGGGCATGCCAGGGCATTCGAAATGTTCGCCCTCGGGGAAGCCGTTCCCGCGAGTGCTGCCGTTGCATGGGGTATTGCAAACAAGGTGGTTCCCAACGCGGAACTCCGTGCGGAGGCGCACCTTGTCGCCGAAAAGATTGCCGCCAAGCCCATCGGATCGCTGACCGCGATGAAGCGACTAATGCGAGACGCGGAGAAGTTGATAGCGCAGATGGATTGCGAACGCTCCATCTTCGTGGAGCGACTTGCAAGCGCCGAAGCGAAAGAAGCCTTCGCGGCGTTTGCGCAAAAGCGCCAGGCGGATTTCACGAGAATCGTTCGACAAAAAATGTAGAGTTCATCAATTGATGTCGCGGTTTAACGACCCATCCTCGTCGTTTTCAGCCGCGAAATCGATCGCTCGAAAGACTCAAAGCCGGCAAACATGCGGATCTGCTTCGAACCCTTCTTAGCATAGAGGCGGCTCCGGCGCTTTCCCAGTTAGGCTTTCGGCTTCATTGGCGGGAGGGCCGGGGACTCGGCTGCCATTTCGTCGGTGCGATAGAGCGTGAGAAATGAACGGACCTCTTCCGTGTTCGAGCAGGCGAGCAAGTCCTGATAGGCGTCGGGCCTGATTATCACAAGGCTGCATGTTGTTCGTCGGGCCGCTATGCCGTTCAAATTGGCTCTCGAAGTCGACGAATTTGTCAGGATCGTCACGCGCGGCTCTCATCGTGGCGCGGGAACACTTTCCCACAACGACGCCGGATAGATTTAAGGAAGCTAACCACTGCATCAGAGATCGGGGTTCCAAAAATGAGGGTGGATTCCGTGGCTACTGGCCGAGCATGGTGAGCGCCTCGCGCAACGGCGCAAGCGAGACAGCGATAGTCCCGCCGAGCGGCGTGTTCATCTCCAGGATGAGAAATATTGCGATGGAAGTGGACACCGCGCCCAGAAAAAACGTCGTGGTGACAGTCGTGTTGGGGGATGTGAACAGGCCAAACGAGCCGAAGATGATGCACAGCCACAACACTAGCGTTATCAGTAGCGGCATGGGGGTTGAGCCTGCTGCTTGCAGCAGCGCAAGCTCTCGCATCGCCAACCCTTCACCGGCGATCTTGATGGCGTCCGCCTGTAGCCGGCGTTGCGCTTCGCTGTGCGGCGAGAGTTCCGCCACTCTGCGTTGAATGTTCTCCCCCCGTCCAAGGTCCTCGGGACTACGCATACTTGCCAACTGATCCGGGTCGCCTGAAGTGGCCTTCTGGATTCCCCCGGCGATGAACTGCTTCAGCAAGGTACGGATCTCTTGCGTCTCGGGCCCATATTGGGCCAGTGTGCGATCGAGCAGAATGATATCGGTAGCGTCGCGTACAACCGCGGCGTTCGCGGCATCGAACGAACTTTTCGCCGACGAGATCAGCAGTCCAAGCACTATCGCTGCCATCGTGGCTATCAATCCGATCGTCAGTTTGATGACACCGACCGATTCATCGCTGAGATGGCGCTCTGGCAACAGAGAGTGCAGATGCAATCCGAGCAGGGCGCTACCAAACACGCATGCAAACACAATGACGACAATGCTTAGATGGTGCACTGTTCGATTCTCCGTTTCTGTATGTAAGCGTGGTTGCCTTCTCTGTGTGCGTTGCCGCTGCTTTCGCGCTCTGATGCCGATCCGGTGCGATCGCTGTGCCTGCCGAGTGCAGCCGCTCGCGGTCCGGAACACGTCCCGGCGCGACAACGGTTACGCTAGAGCGGATTCCCGGAAGCCATCGCCGCGTCGGTGGATGAGATTCAATTTTCCGAGCGCCCCGCGGCAATCAGGGATCGTATCTCGGACTGACAACGCGATGACGCGGTTGGTCGGTGGTGAACACGCGATTGCCATCGGCCGACGTAACCGCAAACATTAGCTTCACGAACGGTCGCAGAACCGTCATTGACCTGGCTGCGAATGGCCCCTCAAGCACGCTAGCACAGATGAACGCTGACTTTGGATGTGTGTGGCCGGGCGAGTAGCCGCCCGGACCGTACTCGACGAGCACACTCTTGATGCACTTTCCAGGAACGTTCGGTTGCTCGTGCTGGTAGACGAGCGCCACTTTCGCGTTTTTTTCTTCGACGTCTCTGCAAAGCTGCCAAACGGTAAGGCGCTAACGAGTAACGCACAGATAAAGTGTTTCATGTAAGACATGCTTTCAAACGTTTCCGCGGGAATTACGACTTGCCCTGCGAGCGCCGAAACCACTCGTCAAATCCGATGCGACCGAGGCGCGCTTCGCCGAGTGGCACGAGCGAATGCTCTCCGACGAGGCCACCAAAATAACGAGCCTGCGCGTCACGCACGACTTCTCGCTTGTCGCCCGTTGCTTTTAGATAGCGGGCAACGATCTCGTCAAACGGTGCGCGTTCCGGACCTGCGATTTCAACGATGCCGTTGCGCGGGGCGGCGAGCGCCACATCGGCGACAAAGGCGGCGACGTCGTCAGACGCAATGGGCTGGAACGGGCCCGGTGAAAGCCTCACAGTGTTGCCTTCCGTGCCGGAATCGGCGATACCGCCGAGGAATTCGTAGAACTGCGTCGAACGGATGATCGTGAAGGGAATGCCGGAAGCCTCGATCAGCTTTTCTTGCGCAACTTTCGCGCGGAAATAACCGTTCTCGGGCGTCCGGTCGGCTCCGACAATCGACAGCGCGACATGATGTTGGACACCCGCCTCAGCCTCGGCTGGGTGGAGATTCCGGCCGGAGCTTTCGAAGAATTTCAGCACTGCGTTATCTTCGAACGACGGCGAATTGGCGAGGTCGATCACTACCTGCGCGTCGGTGAGGACTTCCTTGAGTCCCTCGCCAGTGAGCGTGTTGACGCCGTTCTTCGGCGAGGCTGCGATGACGTCATGGCCAGCCTGACGCAGAATGGGGACGGTCTTCGAGCCGATGAGGCCGGTGCCGCCGATGATAACTATTCGCATGATTCACCCTCCTTCGTCGATTGTTGGAGAAAGCTAAAGAGATCCGGAAGAAGCGCCATCGCGGTGCCGGCTACATATCGCCCTGCTCCAGTCGTTGGCGCCAGGCACCGTCGAAGCCGATTGCGGATTTTTACGGACCGCGGCAAGAACCGCGGGTGGCGTTCGAGATGCTGGAAGCATCTCAGGAATCGTCAACGGGCCGGTAAGCCCGTGGTGCGCGCAAAGGACAGCGCACCATAGAAACATAGACGCTCTTCAGGAAAATGGAACGTCAACTTGAAAGGTTCGCGTACTGAGTTTGTATTCATGCGCGTGCGCCAGTCGCCATACCATTCCACGTTTCATCATTTCATGATGAACTGCTTAACCGACGGGCCAAACGATGGAAGGCATGGCGTGTCCGGAAGATGCCTCGCGCACCCGCGTTCGACTTCAGCTCTGAATGAACGCCAGCAGGTCCGCGTTGAACTTGTCCTTGTGTGTGTCCGTCAAGCCGTGAGGGGCGCCGGGATAAACCATCAGCTTTGAATTCCTGATTAGCTTCGCCGATGCGCGACCTGCAGCGTCGATGGGCACGATCTGATCGTCGTCGCCGTGAATGATCAGCACGGGGACGTCGATTTTTTTCAGGTCCTCGGTGAAATCGGTTTCGGAGAACGCCTTGATCGAGTCATAAGTGTTCTTCTGGCCGCCTTCCATTCCTTGCATCCACCACGAATCGATCAATCCCTGCGAAGGTTTGGCGCCCGGCCGGTTGAAGCCATAGAACGGACCTGACGCAACATCTCTATAAAACTGAGAACGGTTGGCCAGTTGAGCGGCACGGAGTTCGTCGAATACGTCGATCGGCAGCCCTCCCGGGTTCGCGGCGGTTTTCAGCATCAGCGGCGGCACGGCCGAAACCAGCACGACCTTCGACACGCGACGCGTGCCATGACGGCCGACGTAGCGGGCCACTTCCCCTCCGCCGGTGGAAAACCCCACGAGGATGGCGTCGGTCAAGTTGAGGGTATCGAACACCGTCGCCAGGTCGTCGGCATAGGTATCCATTTCGTTGCCGCCCCATGGTTGGCCGGAGCGCCCGTGTCCCCGGCGGTCGTGAGCGACGGCACGAAAACCGTGCGAGGCCACGAGCATCATCTGCGATTCCCAGCTATCGGAACTCAGTGGCCAGCCATGACAGAACACCACAGGTCGGCCAGTGCCCCAATCTTTGTAGTAAAGCTGTGTGCCGTCCTTCGCTGCGATGTAGTTCCCCGGCTGCTGCTGGCCGCGAGGATTCGAGGCGCCTGACCGCGCTGCCTCGGCCGTGCTGGAGAGCAGCGAAACTCCCAATCCTCCGGCGACAGCGGCGCCGCCAATCAATAGGTTGCGACGCGCCGGTCTGCTCGCGAACTTGTCCCTTGTGGACATGATGCTGCTCCTTATGTGAATACTTAGTTGAAGAACGGACTGCAATCTCTCATCGCACTGATCT
Source organism: Paraburkholderia sp. FT54 (assembly GCF_031585635.1). Classification (NCBI taxonomy): domain Bacteria; kingdom Pseudomonadati; phylum Pseudomonadota; class Betaproteobacteria; order Burkholderiales; family Burkholderiaceae; genus Paraburkholderia; species Paraburkholderia sp. FT54. Next base: position 2,458,939 of record NZ_CP134196.1, read on the forward strand.
CCAGCGGCCAGCATCTCGTCATGTGTCCGAGTTCGACGACCTTGCGCGAATCGTGAGTCGCCGAGAGGAAACGCTGGACGTTTAGAAGAATTCGAGCACGGCGGCATCTTCGAACGATGATGAATTGGCCAGATCGACTACGACATTCGCACCCGTCAACGCCTCGTTCAGGGTTTGTCGGTGCTTCGCCGGACTAGCCGCGATTCGCGCGCCCTCCGTACAGGAAGCATCGTAGGCGCGCACTGCATCATGCGGTAGGGCTGCTGAGGGACGCATCGTGTTGCGTGAGGAGCACCAATCGACGCACCGTCGTTCGGGCGCCGTCACTCGAGCGTCGGTAACGCCGTCATCGTCGTCAGACACTGCAGGTCGAGCGCTCTCGTGTGCTCGGTCATATAGTCGATGAACACGCGGACCCGGGCAGGAAGTTGTTTGCGGCTGAGATAGCAGATGTAGTGGCCGCTGTCTTCCGGTGCGTGCTGCGCGAGACAACTGACCAGCTGCCCGTCGCCCAGCAGATCGCAAACCTGATGCGCAGGCAACTGCGCGATGCCCAGCCCGTCGAGCACTGCCTGCACGATCAGATCCGCGTCGTTGAATGTGTGCTGCGCGACGGGCTGGCGCCGCTGCGGCAGACCGTCGACCTTGAACTCCCACTCACTGATGCGCCCGGACGCGGTCAGGAAATTGATGCAGCGATGATCCGCCAGTTCATCGACATGCCGCGGCAATCCGTGTCTTCGCGCATAACCGGGCGACGCGCAGACGAGCATCTGCATCGGAATCAGCTGGCGCGCCACGATCCCGCTGTCTTCCATGCGCCCGTCGCGAAACGCAACGTCGACGCGATCGGCGATGAAGTCGGCGGGCCGGTCGTTCAGCAGCAATTCGAGGGCGATCTCGGGATAGCGCGAATGAAAGCCCCGCAGCAGCGGCGCGACGATCTTGCGGCCGAAGCCCGGTGTCGAGACGATGCGCAGATGGCCGCGCGGCGGCCCGTTGCGCAGTTCCCGCATGTCTTCCAGCGCCTGGGCGATGCGCGCTATGCCAGGCTGACAGTTCTCGTAGAAGAGTTCCCCCTCGCGCGTCAACGACGTGCTGCGGGTCGTGCGCAGGAACAGGCGCGCGTCGAGCTGGGCCTCGAGTTTCTGCACATTGCGGCTAACGGAGGAACGCGCGATCCCGAGACGATCGCCCGCACGGGCAAAGCTGCCTTCGTTGGCAACGGCGAGAAAGGAAACGACGCCGGCGTAGCTGGTCGCACAGCTGCTTGCGAACGGGTCGGTGCCGCCGGAGAGGCGGTCTGATAAGTAGTTTGACATGGAAGCGCGATCCGTGAAGTCCGTAGCGACTAGACGTATCAGCGCTGCCATCTGTGACAGGGTTCGCCGTTTTTCTGGCGGATCGGGCATGCGGACGCTGTTATGCGGTTACTTTTCCGGAACAAGAACGGGCGCACCCTTGTCCTTCAGCAGCAGCACGATGAACCTGGCAGGCTGCGTCTGACTTGCGTTACGTCCGACCGTGTGAACATCGTTCGGACCTTCATAGAAGGTCTGTCCGGGCGTCAGCGTGACTTCCTTGCCGCCCTTGACCTGCATCACGACCGATCCTTCAAGTACGTAGATAAAACCGTGCGCGTGATGCCGATGAATGGGATCCGCCGCACCCGGCGGATACTCGACGCTGATCATCAGGGCTTCCTTTCCCGGATAGTCGGCGAGAGACTGCGTCATCAAGGGCGTGACGATCGCGTCGGGCGGGGCGGCGCGAGCCACGCCGAACGACGCGCCTACGATAAAAAGCGCGGCCAGAGCGGAGCTTTTCAAACGAAGCATGATGATGTGCTCCTGAGTGACGCGACCCGCCCGCGCGGGCCCAGATTGAAGAGAAAACGAAATAGCCCGCTCAGGCGAGGTTCGCCTTGTCCAGACCGAATGCCTTGTCGAACGAACCCGGCACCATCTTGAACGCGACGTTCGCGCGGTTCCATCCGTTGATGGCCATCACGTCGAACGTCAGGTCCGAGAGTTCCTTTTCGGAGAACTGGGTACGCACGCGCTCGTAGATCTCGTCGGGGACGCCGTGTTCGGGAAGGTTGGTCAGCACTTCCGTCCAGGCAAGCGCGGCGCGTTCTCGTGGTGCGAAGAGCGTCGACTCGCGCCACGCCGGGAGGTGATGGATGCGCAACTCACGCTCGCCGTGAATATGCGCTTCCTTCACGTGCATGTCCAGACAGAATCCACAACCATTGAGTTGCGACGCCCGGATTGAGACCAGGTCACGGATTGATTCTTCGATGGTGCCGTCTTTCAGCAAATTGTTGAGTTCAATGAACTTCTTGACCAGTGCCGGCGATTGCTGAAAATAGTTGAGACGCTGTGTCATGATTTCTCCTGTCGACAATGACTGAGCACCCTGCGTTGCAGGTGCAGTTGGCGGCGATGAGCCGCACGAAGTCATCGTAGATGGAGGCAGCGTGTCACGGTAGCCATGCGGACGGGCTCACAGTGTTGCCCGCGAAGCATCAATCGGTGAGTTGAGTTGCGCGAGCGCCGCCGAGGCTGATCCGAGTTTGCCTTCGATAAAGCGCAGCAGCGCCCATTGGCCGTGCCAGAAAACGCGGCAAGATATCGTTCAACCTGTAACGCAAAAACAGCCTGTTTCGAACCACGCCAGATACTGCGATCGTGGCATGTGAGCGGCCATTCGCTAACGTCGGATCAATTGAGCCCCAAGGCCGTACGTACTTCGGCTCTCGCCTCGACAAAGGCTTTCTGAAACTCGGGATTTGCCATCAGCGCTTCGGCGACGAGCGTGCCGTCGATTCGGCCGGCTTCCACATCGCTCGGATAATGGACGCCATCCACTACTCGGTTATCGCCGTATTCGCGGCCGCGTGCAAAAATTGCGTCGCGCTTTTCAGGGACCATCTGCGCAAGCAGGATTGCTGTCATATAACCAAAGGTGGCGTGACCGCTTGGGTACGAATCGTAACCGTCTTTCGGATTGAGCGGCACCGACGGATGCACGTCCGGATTCGCAATGTAAGGTCGTGCCCGCGAGAAAAATTCCTTCCCGCTCTTCGCCACTATCGACGCATCGTGGTTCGCGGCATCAAAGAGCGCCGTGGTCTTCGGCAGATTGGCTTCGTTGAACGCAGGGCCAAGCACATCTGCAAAGCGAAACACCGTCTTCTTAACATCGGCTCTCGCACGCTCCACCTTCTCAGGCGTGCGGGTGCGCTGCACCTCCAGAACAGTTGTCATATCCGCCTGTCCACGCGCGGATTCCACGGAGGGAGGCGGCGCGAGGAGCTTGCTTAGGTCAACCTGGTGCGCGTCGAGATACGTGGCGGTATGCGCCTGCGCAGGCTGGGCTGCCGCGCCCATTGTGCCCGCTGAAATCAATACGCAAACAATCAGCGACAAGGAAGAAAAACCTTTCATAATGCCCGCGAAGAGAGGATGGCTTGCAGCGAAGCCCGGACGTAGCGCCCGCAATGGCCACCAGGCTAACAGATTTCGAATACGCGTCAAGCGCGGATGAAGGTGCTGATCGTAGTGCGAGCATATGAATGCGCGGTGTCCGCAACATTACGAATCTAAGCTCTCGCGCGGCATTTCTTACGATTCTCGCGGCTCGTTGTTGACCTGCAATGAGAACCTTAAGTTCGTAAGTTAGCTATCACTGGGCATTAATGCACCGTCGCTAACATCGCGCCTTGTTTGACTCAACGCCCCATGGCGACATTCAATCCAAGGATCCACGCACCATGCATCGGGAAAGTTCAATGCTTCGCAAGAAGCCGCTGACGCAGTTCGTTCTCGCCACACTCTGCGTCGCCGGAACGCAGGTCTCTTACGCTCAAGCCACCGGGGCTCAGAACTCAGGTGACCTGGGATCCGTGCAAAGCACCGCCGTCTCGTCGTCGGATAGCGCGACAGCCGCAAACAGGAAAGTCGAATCCGCACCGGCTCAAGCCCCTTCGCAAGGTTCGCTCACGGCGACTGAACCACAGTCGACGATCAGCCGCCGTTACATCGAAAACAGCACCGCGCCGACTTCGAACTACAGCGACATTGCCAATATCGCGCCGAGTGTTCAGAGCGTCAATCCGAACGGCCCCGGTCTGATGGAGTCGGCGGGCGTCACCATCCGGGGTTTCCAGGACGGTCAGTATAACGTAACGTTCGACGGAATTCCGTTCGGCGATACGAACGACTTCTCGCACCACTCGACATCGTTCTTCACGTCGCAATTCCTCAACGGCATCACCGTCGATCGCGGGCCCGGCGACGCATCGCAAATTGGCTTCGCGACGTTCGGCGGCACGCTCGGCATGCAATCGAAGGATCCGACGATGACTCCGTCGGCTTCGCTGATCGGCTCGTATGGCAGCTATGACACGTGGCTCGCCGGCGCCGAATTCAACACGGGCGACATACAGCAGCTGGGCGACGCGCGCGCGATGTTCGGCTACACCCAAAGCAGCAGCGATGGCTATCTGACCGGTGCGGCCCAGCGTCGTCAGAACGTCTACTTCAAGCTCGATAAGCCGCTAGGCGACAATACCGTGCTCACGTTGTTCGGCACGTATACGAAGATCCACCAGAACGTGTCGTACGGCGCGACCGCGGACCAGATCGCGCAGTTCGGTCCCAACTACGGCCTCTCCAGCGACCCGATGAGCCAGGCGTTCTCGGGTTACAACTTCGACCTGATCAATACGGATTTCGAGTACATCGGCCTGAAGACGAAGGTCGCACAGTGGGTGATCGACAACAAGCTCTACACATACGGCTATTATCACAACGGCTTCAACGGTATGGATCCGAACGGCGAAACGCCGAACGGCACGATCTATGGCGCGAATAACGTACCTGGCCAGGAGATGAACAACAACTACCGCGCGTGGGGTGATGTACTGCGCGCGCAAAGGGATATCGGGCCAGGCACGCTGGAACTCGGAACCTGGCTCACGTATCAGACGAACTTCCGCAACAACTTCAACGTCGACGACAGCCTCAATTTCGCGTTCACGTCGCCGAATTTCACGATGAACGACAACTTCTTTACGTGGCAGCCGTATATGCAATACACGCTGAAGTTGCCGTACGGCCTCTCGATTACGCCCGGCGTGAAATACGTGTCGTTTACGCGTCATCTGTACTCGGACATGAACCAGGGCTCAGGTACGCCGGTGGACTTCAGCCACACCTGGACCAAGGTGCTGCCTTCGCTGCAGATTCACGAACAGATCAATCCGTTCTGGAGTGCCTACGCCCAGTATGCGCAGGGCTTTCTCGCGCCCAATCTGAACGGGCTTTACGTCAACAATCCGGCTATCTCCGGCCAACCATCGCCGGAGCAAACGGACAACTACCAGATCGGCACCACGTTTAAGAACGATCGCCTGACGGCCTCAGCGGATCTCTACTACATCAACTTCAAGAATGCGGTCACGAGCCAAACGCTCGGCGGTGTCACCTACTTCCAGAACGCAGGTGGGGCGATCTACAAGGGCGTCGAACTGGAAGGGACGTACTACGCGGGGCTCGGCTTCAGTCTGTACGGCAACTTCACGATCAATGCGGCCAAGCAGAAGGGCACCAATGACTGGATGCCGAACGCGCCGCGCGAAACGGCCGCATTCGGTCTGATATATGAACGCGGACCGGTGACCGGTTCGCTGATCACCAAGTTCATTGGCCGGCAATACGGTCTCACCGGCAACCAGATCCCGATTGGCGGCTATGCCGTGACGAATCTCGCCGCCGGCTATACGTTCAAGAGCCCCGCGCCGTGGTTCCGCGACGTACGCCTTGGCTTCCAGATCGACAATCTCTTCAACCGGACCAGCATCGATTGGCTCGCCGGCCAAACCGTTGCTGACAGCACGCCGCTCTACTACACAGTCCCGGGCCGCGCGTTCATCGGCACGATGCAGTTGGACTTCTGATCTCTACCTGGAAACTTTTATCATGAACATTGCCCACTTCACCGACCTTGCCAACGATTCGGGCGGCGTGCTCTACGTCATCGCTGTGATGCTGTTCGTTGCGTTGACGATCATCGTCGAACGCTTCTGGTATATGCACCGCGTGGCGGGCAGCGGTCAGGTTGCGCTGGAACAACTCGACCACCTGACCACATTGAACGCGACGACGCTCGCGTCATGCGCCGAGCAGTTCGACGGTCTGCCCACCAGCAGGTTGTTTGAGACGGCGGCGAGGTTGGTCGGCAAGGCATCCCGCGAGGAACTCGGCGCATGTCTCGATGAAGTGATCATGCGCGAAGCACCGCGCATCGACCGCTTTCTATGGGTACTTGACACGATCGTGACGCTCGCCCCCTTGCTGGGATTGTTTGGCACGATCTTGGGCATGTTCAACGCGTTTCAGGTGCTGTCGAATCCCGGCAATGCTCCGACCCAGGTGACGGGCGGCGTCGCCGAGGCGCTGATCGCGACGGCGTCGGGTCTGTTCGTGGCGATGATCGGCCTTGTGTTCTTCAATGGCTTGCACAACCGCGTGCGCTCGATCGTGCATCAACTGGAGACGGTGAAAACCGCACTTGTCAACCGGCTTGCGCGCACGTCCCAGGAAGGCTCGAAAGCCGTGCGTGAGGCGCCGCGCGCGGCGGCCGGCCAGCTCGCGTCGCAGGGAGTGTGACGATGAAGTACTTCGAAGCGCGCAAGGCTCGCATCGAGATCATTCCGATGATCGACATCATGTTTTTTCTGCTGGTGTTCTTCATCATGATTACGCTGCACATGATCCCGAATGCCGGTCTGCGCACGCAATTGCCATCGAGCGCCACCACGCAGTCGCTACCGCCGCCGAAAGTGACGGTCACGCTGTCGACCGACGGCTCGCTGTCGGTCGACGGCCAGGCGCTCAGCACCTCGCAGTTGACGGCGATGCTCGCTGCGCGCGCCGACGCGGCCCATACGTCGGTGACAATTGCGGGCTCGAAGCAGGCGCAGATCCAGAAGCTCGTCGCGGTGATGGACGCGTGCCGGGCCGCTGGCGTCACGCAGATCGCGCTGGCTGCGCAACCGGTGGCGAACTGACATGGCAACTGTTCCCGCTTCCACGATGCACCAGGAACGAACGCGCCTTTATCCGGCTGCAGCAATCGCGCTAGTTACGGAAGCGCTCCTGATGGGCGGTGCGTTTTTGCTTTTGACGCACAAGTTGCCGGCGCCTGTGGATCCGCCATCGACGCTGTTGACGCTCGCGGCGCCCCCAGCACCGCCGACGAAGCCCGCGCCAAAGCCGGCGGTGCAAACGCCGCCGCGGCCCGTGGTGCCGCCTCCGGTTCGGCCACCTGTGCCGGTGCATCACGTGGTAACACATACGCCGCCGAGGCCAACGGTTCCGAATGAACCTCAGCCGGCGCCTGCGCCAGCTCCGGCGGTGCCTTTGGCCTCGCCGACCGAGCCTGCGCCCGAACCGCCGCGCCCTACGCCGCCCGCTCCGCCCGCAACTGCGTCGCCGAGTTTCGAGGGCGCATTGCGTGCCGCAATTCAGGCGGCACTGCATTATCCGGAGTCGGCACGCATGGCTGGCATGGCCGGCCGCACGCGGGTGGCCTTCCAGTATCGCGACGGTGAGGTGTCGGATGTGAGGGTGGTGGTCTCCAGCGGAATTGGATTACTGGATCGCGCCGCTGTCGCGGCGGTGCGTGACGCAGCTTACCCAAAGCCGGAGCCGGCCTTTGTGGGCAAAACGCTTTCTGAGCAGTTGTGGGTCACGTTCAATCTCGACGACCAAGGTTGATCGCCAACGCGTTCGTCTAACGATCGCATCAACAGTATCGACTGCATCAACCGGAGTATTCCAACTTGAAACAAAACAATATTCTGCGAACCTTACTCGTCAGCGGACTCCTTTGCGCAGGGTTGTGTGGCGCGGCGCATGCGGTAACCTTCAAGGCCGACGCGCAGTTCGAAGTGACGAAGCACTATAGGCTGGACGGCGCGCAACGATGGGACTACGTGGCGTACGATACGGTGCGTCATCATCTGTTCGTGAGCCGCGGCGACCATGTTCAGGTGCTCGATACGCATACGGGCAAACTGTTCGGCGAAATCGAAAACACCGACGGCGTGCACGGTTTCGCGTTCGTGCAGGACCGCAAGCTCGGCTTCGTGACGAACGGCCGGGCGAATACGATTACCGTCGTCAACCTCGATACGCTGAAGGTTGTCGACACCATTCCCGCCGCCGGCGCGGATCCGGATGGCATTTTGTATGTGCCTTCCCTGCACCGTGTTTTTGTCAGTAACGGGCATGCCGAGAGCGTGAGTGCGATTGATGTTGCAACACGCAAGGTGGTCGCCACCGCCCAGGTTGGCGGCAAGCCGGAAGCGCTCGCGGCCGACCGCCAGGGCAACATTTTCGTCAACGTGGAAGACAGAAGCGAGATTGTGGAACTCGACGGCAAGTCTACAACCGTGCAGGCGCGTTGGCCGCTCGCACCATGCGAGAAGCCAAGCGGGCTCGCCATCGACGCCGCAAACGAGCGCCTCTTCACGGTATGCGCCAACCATCACATGATGGTGATGGATGCTACGTCGGGCCGTCGGGTAGCGGACTTGCCGATTGGCGGTCATCCGGATGCCGCAGCGTTCGATTCAGCTTTGAAACTGGCGTTCAGTTCGAATGGCGAGAGCGGTACGATGACGGTGGTGCACGAAGACGACTCAGATCACTACAGCGTCGTGCAAAACTTGCAGACGCTGGAAGGCGCGAAAACTATGGCGCTCGATCCGCAGGAGCACCGCGTGTATCTGGTGTCGTCGAAGTTCGGTCCTCCTGAAGCGGCGACCGCACAAAATCCGCACCCGCGTCCGACGGTTATTCCTGGCACGTTCGAAGTGCTCGCCGCGCAACGTCGCGCCCGGTCGGGCATGGAGGACTGACGCCCGAAACAACTGGCGCCGGATAGGACCGCCCTGTCATCGGAAAAGCCTCTGGCAGCGCAACATACAACCGTAGCTCGAACGTCCCGACAGGCGGTGCGGATCAGGGCGCTGGGTTCAGCACGTAACCCGCGCCCATGACGGTATGAATCAACGCCACCGGAAAAGTCCGATCGACTTTCGCGCGTAGCCGATGCATGTGCATATCGATGATATTGCCACGGGGTTCGAAATCATAGTTCCACGCGGCTTCGAGCAACATGCTGCGCGTCACGACCTGTCCCACGCGGCGCGCGAGACATTCGAGCAACAGGAATTCGCGGTGCTGCAGGCGCAGATCGCGCCCCCCTCGGCTCGCGGTCCGCGCCCGCGTGTCGAGCATCAGATCCGCGCATTCGAGCCGCTCGCTCATCCTGCTGCGATCCGCTCGCCGCGCGAGCGCCTCGATTCTCGCCAGCACTTCGGCAAAGGCATACGGTTTCACCAGGTAGTCGTCACAACCCGCGCGAATCGCGCCGACGCGATCGTTCAGGCCGCCAACAGCCGACAGCATAAGCACCGGCGTCGACTGACCTTCGGCGCGCAACTGCTGCACCAGCACGATGCCGTCGAGCGCGGGTAGTAGCCGATCAGTCACAATCACGTCGTAAATGCCTTCGCGCGCATACGCGAGCCCGGTCGCACCATCCGCCACCGCGTCGACGATCAAACCGCTCTCGCTCAACCCGCGCGCCAGGAACTGTCTGGCGCGCGCGTCGTCCTCGATCAGAAGAATTCGCATGCTTTATTCGAGATTACATTAAAATTTTTCATGTTGGGGCGAAATGCCTGTGCGGCTTCGCGGAGCATACTGCGGACAATGTGGGTACGATCTAGTGTAAACGGCCGGGCAACCGGTGCGCGATCTTTGCTCACTTCTGGAAAAATGCATGTCGAACGTATTGGTCGTCGAAGACGACGAGCAGACTCTCGCGGAGATCATTGAAGCGCTGACCGATCACGGTTGCAAGGTAGCGTCGGCGAGCACCGGCCGCGACGGCTTGATGCTCGCGGTCGCCAACAGCTATGACGCCATTGTGCTCGATCGAATGCTGCCGGGTGGACTCGAAGGGCTCGGCATGCTGGCGGCGTTGCGCAGCGCCGGCGTGCTCACGCCGGTGCTGATTCTGAGCGCCCTGTCCGCGGTCGACGAACGGGTGCGTGGCTTACGAGCAGGCGGTGACGATTATCTGACCAAGCCGTTCGAATTCGTCGAACTCACCGCGCGGCTCGACGCCTTGATGCGCCGGCGCGAAGCGGCGCCTGGCGCGCAGGGATACCAGGTCGGTCCGTTGTGGCTCGACCCGCTCAAACGTGAGGTGACCTGCGCCGGCCGGCCGGTGCCGCTCCTGCCACGCGAATACCGGCTACTCGAATATCTGATGCAGCACGAGGGCCAGGTAGTGAGTCGCACCATGTTGTTCGAGGCGGTATGGGACTACCGGCTCGACGAGCGGACCAACGTGATCGATGTGCATATCAGCCGCCTCAGAAAGAAGCTGGACCCGGACGGGACCACATCAATGATCGATACCGTGCGCGGTTCGGGATACATGCTGCATGCGCCTGACTGAACTGCATCGCACCACCGGCTTTCGCCTCGCCACGCTGTTTCTGGCGCTGTTCGGCGTGATCGCCATACTGTTATTTGGTTACCTGTACCGCGAGATCACGGGTTTCGAGCAGGAGCGCATCGACGACTGGCTAGTTCGCGAACACGTGCGACTGACGCGCGCAGCCCCGCAGGAACTGGTTGCCCGCTTTGAACATCAGAACCAGCTCGATCCCAGCCATCAGCGCCCGTTTGGGCTCTTCGACGCGGACGGCAAACATCTTGCGGGCGGTTATGCGGGCAATCAACCGGCGATCCCCTTCTTCGACAAGCCGTTCTCCATGCGCCTCACAGATCTGCCGCGCCAGCCGCCTGGCCGATGTATCGCGGCACGTGTGCCAGGCAGCCGCATTGCGCTGCAGTGCCAGAACACGCGGGAACTCGATCACTTCGACGAAGAGTTGGTGCACGCCTTGCTCTCCACTGCAATGATCACGTTTGTGGTCGGTCTCGTCGGCGCGAGCCTGATTGGCATCTCGGCGATGCGAAGGCTCGATGCGGTGACAGCCTCGATCGAGGAAATCGTCGCTGGCAATCTCAGCAGGCGCCTACCTTTGCATTCGAAACGCGACGATGTCGATCGCCTCGTCGGCGTCGTCAACGGCATGCTCGACGAAATCGAGCGGCTGATGAACGAGGTAAAAGGCGTGTGCGATGCGATTGCACACGATCTGCGCACGCCGCTTACACGCATGCTCGGCGGACTCGAACGTGCTGAGCGGCGCGCCAGAACCGAGGAGGAATACCGGGCAGTAATCGACGAAACCATCGTCGAAACAAATGGATTGCTACGCACCTTCAATGCGCTACTGTGTATTTCGGAAATCGAAAGCGGTGTGCGTCGTGCGGGTTTCACCACTGTCGATCTGGCTGAGGTCGTGGACGACGTGTTCGAGTTCTACGAGCCCACTGCCGAAGAAAAACAGATCGCGTTTGAACTGCGGCGGCCCATGTCCGAGCCGCTCGAGATTCAGGGCGACCCCAATCTGCTGTTCGAGGCGCTGGCGAATCTCGTGGAAAACGCCATCAAGTTCGCACCGCACGGCGGCCATGTGCGGCTCACCGTGTTCCGCGACAGAACTGGCGCTGGCGTGATAGTTTCCGATGACGGCCCCGGCATTGCGCCCGCCGAACAACACGCTGTGATGCGAAGGTTCTATCGGGGCGAGGCGAGCCGTCATACGCCGGGCAGCGGGCTTGGACTGAGTCTCGCACTCGCGGTAGCGGGGATGCATGGCATGACAATTCGTTTCAAAGACGCAACGCCCGGATGTGAAGTCCTGCTGTACAAACCGAACGAGTAACGTCGCCTGCTCGCCAGTCCCGCATGAGCAGGCGTCTGATGCTGAGCGGGAACCGGTTTTCGAAAGCGACACTCCCACGAATCACCGCGAACCTTTTACCTCGCTTGTGCTCAGGACCGACGCCGCGCGAACTCTAGCAACGCGTCGGCGAGACTCTCTACGGCATCTTCCGTCACCGCGTTGTACAGCGACGCTCTCAACCCACCGATCGAACGATGTCCTTCGAGACCGACCATGCCTCGTTCACCCGCTACGGCGATGAACGCATCGTCGAGCCGGGCATCACCGAACGTGAATGCTGCGTTCATCTGCGACCGCCAGCGAGGCGCCGCGTGAATGGAGACCGCATCTTGCATTGCGTCGAGAGCACCATAGAGACACTGCGCCTTTCGTACGTTGATCGCTTGCATCGTTTCAAGCCCACCCACTTCAGTGCGAAGCCAGCGTGACACCAGGTTCAGCACATAGATCGCAAACACAGGCGGCGTATTGAAGTTCGAGCCGTGAGAAATATGCGTGCGAAAATCCAGAATAGCCGGCAACCCGTCCGGAATCCGCTCAAGCAGATCGCGCCGAATTACCGCTACTGTCACGCCGGCCGGACCCAGGTTCTTCTGGGCATGCGCGTACATCATCGCGTACTGATCTGAACGAAACGGTCTTGACAAAAAATCCGAGGACATGTCTGCAATGAGCGGGACACTCGTTGCATTCTCCACGAGCGGAAATTGCAAGCCCTCAACCGTCTCATTTGAAACGTAGTGCAAATATGCGGCCGACGGATTGATATCCAGATCATGAAGTTCAGGAAGTTGTCGATAGCCCGTGTTGCGGCCGTCCCATGCGATTTTTCTGGTCGCTACCTTCGCGGCCTCGGCGGTCGCCCGGCCACTCCAATAGCCAGACGTCACATATTCGGGCGGCGCATAGGCAGGCGTCGCAAAGTTCATCGGAATCGTGGCGAATAGCAGACTGCTGCCGCCTTGCAGGAACGTGACAGCGTAATCGTCCGAGATTCCGAGCAGCTCCCGCAGGTTCGTTTCCGCTTCGACCAGGATCGAACGGAACCAGTCCGAACGGTGACTCATACCGAGCACAGAAATGCCCGTCTCCGGCAAAGCGACGATAGCTGTACGAGTCTGCTCCAGAACGATTTCAGGCAGCGCGCCAGGACCACCTGAGAAATTCAGGACATTGGAATTCATTCTGATCGACATTCGTGTGTGTTGGTCGCGGTAGCCGACAGCGTTCCCGCATCGACCAGCATTTCATGAAATGCACTGAACACGCGGCGCATTTGTGGAAGTTTGTACGGAAAGGAGGTCGCGTCATCCATATCGTGCACGATCATACCTGTCGCAATTTCAAAAATAAGCAGCCTTCCATCCTCTGTTTCGGCGCAGTCGAATCCGACGTAATCCAGACCTGTCAGCTCGGCTACAGCGCGCAAAGCTCCACGATGGCGCACCGCAAAGGTCGTGTCAAAATTGCTCATTAGACGTTCCTCTTCATCCCGACGCTCGGGATGCGCGATCATCTCCGCATATGGGTAGTGAACCATCCAGTGCGCCGAAATACCCATATGACACAAAAAGGGCGTCATACCGACCATCACGATCCGGTATTTTCGGAACAGACCGTCTGCACTGCTGTAATCGATGAAGGGTGCGATGTAAAACTCGGCATCAGCCGTTCGATCCGCGTAATCGGCAAGTTCCGCAGGACACGAAACGCGCTCCAACCCATTGCCGGCATGCGATTCGACCGGGCGGATAATGAGCGGATAGTTCAAGTCCAGCATGAAGAGGTTGTCGGAACGACCCGCGAGCAGATCCAGAATTTGAGCGCGCGAAACACGTGTCGTTGGCGCCATACAAATGCCCGGGACACGTCCCAGCAACGCGTAGGCAGCATCGCGCGTCGTATGCGCGATGCCTTCGGGCTCGTTGAGCACGCGCTTGCTTGTCTGACGCAACAACGCGGCGATCCGGGTGAGAGCTGCCGCGTTTTTATCCAGCGCGCACGCCGCCACCAGGACGACGTCGTGCTCCGGCAAACCGTATTCCTGCGTGGCGTGTCCATCGACATAAAGCACGTCGATCTGCAGGTCGGCGTGATCAAGCAGGCACTCGAACGGCGTATTTGCCATCAGGTCGCCAGGCGCTTTCAGCACGAGCAACTTCAGCGATGGATTCTCGTTACTGGCATTCCTGATACGGTACAGTCGGCGCATCTGTAGTGCCTGCTGCTGAACGGCAAGCGCAGCCTGTTTTTCGTACTTCATCTCCAACACAAGCGAGAGATCGAGTAGTGCTTCCGGATCGTCATGGTCCTGTGCGTACTCAAGCAGACTCACGCCGATTGGCGTCAGATCGTTGCCGGCGGTTGTCGCCCTTAATAGCACGCTCAGGCCCAGTGATTGATAGACCTGACGGGCTGAATCAGTCATGGCCGTCCCATTCGCTCGCATTTGAATCCGATACAACCTGAAGCGCAGAAGCCCGCACGCCAACATATCCCACTTCTTCCTCGAACCAACCCTGGAGAATGGTCTGCCCGGACTTCGCTCCGCGATTCGCCGACCTCTCACGCACCGGCGAGTTGTCGACAACCAGCGACAGACCTACAGGGATTGCGCGGTCCTTCGGTACGCCCATGTTTATTCCTCTCTGTGTGAAAATGGCAGCGTGCTGCGTCCAGCGACCGCTACCTCGAGTGCGCAGTCGGATTGCGTTACGCGTCGTCATAACGTCCATACGGGCAAGATGGTAGACGCGGGGATCTTGCAGTCTTTTCGCGCGAAGATGAAAAAGAGTTAATGCAACAGCTCATACAGCGCCGCGCGATGCCGAATTCCGCATGCGCTGCCTGCTTGACGACTTGATGACTTTGTATGAAACAGACATCGAACTCGCTGGCCGCTACGTCGCTCATACTGTCAAAGAGACGTTCAGGTCGAAACGCATTCGGGGTTGCAGGGCACGATAAGCGGCCAGCACCCACGAACAGCTTACCGGGGTCGCGCGAACAAAAAACAGGCGCCCGCTCTTCGGGTCGAAGGCGTAGTTGCGCGTTCGCATTCAGTTTCAGATCGGACTTCACTTCTCCCCTACTCGTCTCTGATGACATATCCAACCCTCCGCACCGTTTCGATCGTCTCCGCCCCGAGCTTCCTGCGAAGGTTGGAGATGTGAACCTGGATCGCATTACTCTCTACTTCCTCTTGCCACCCATAGATGCAGTCTTCGAGCGTCGACGACGACTGAGGTATGCCACGGTAGGCAATAAGCTGGAGCAGGATTGCCCACTCCCGTGCCGATATCGTGACCGGTACACCCGCGCGCGTCACCGCTCGCGATGCCGTGTCGATAATCAGTTCGCGGTGCCGGATCTGACCCGTACTGCTCCCTGAGAGCGACGTACTAACGCGCGACATCGAGCGACCAGTTCGCGCGAATCGAACGGCTTGTTCAGATGGTCGTCGGCGCCGGCCTCGAGGGCACGTACACAATCGGCGACGCTGTCACTTTCCTTGAAGGTGAAGACCGGCACCGCACGATTGATGCGACGTAACCGGACAAGAAGATCGAGATCTCGACCCGCGGGGCAACATCATGTTCAAGACGACCAGCGCATATCGCGCCGTGCTGAGTGCGAGCTGCACCTGGCGATCGTTCCTGACACGGTCGACGGCATAGCCTTGGGCGCGCAGAATCGACGACAGTCGCCTTGCGTCCCGCTCAACCGATTCGGCTAAAAGAATACGCATGCATGCCTTGTCCGTAGGACAAATATTTTTCGCCTTTATTCCGCACGGGATAAGTGATCAGCCGTATGCGCAAGAGAACCAGCAATTCTGAATTGGTGTGACGGACGAGGACCCGCGTCCATTCCAATGATTAAGATGCCGTGGGCTTCATCTCACAGAAGTTGAGCCTTTCTAACATCTCTTTCGCTTTGGAGAACCTGAATCAAAAAAAAGTCTTTGCTTGCAGTTAGTGCATTGTGTCTTTCGGCGAGCGCCGCCCATGCACAAAGCAGCGTCACGCTATATGGTTTAATCGATGCAGGTCTGACCTACACCAACAATCAGCACGGTCAGAAAAACTTCCAGGCAACCAGCGGCGACACAAACGGCAGCCGTTGGGGATTGCGTGGCGCCGAGGATCTTGGCGGCGGACTGAAAGCCATCTTCACATTGGAAAACGGGTTTAGCATTCAAAACGGCTCGCTTGGTCAAGGCGGCCGCATGTTTGGACGTCAGGCATTCGTCGGTCTGTCGAGTGAAACGTATGGCGCACTGACCGCCGGTCGTCAATACGACTCCGTGGTCGATTACCTTGGCCCACTTTCGTTGACCGGCACACAATACGGCGGCACGCACTTCGCCCACCCATACGACAACGATAACCTGGACAACTCCTTCCGGGTCAGCAATTCGGTCAAGTATCAAAGCATCAACTACGGCGGCCTCAAGTTCGGCGGCCTGTACGGTTTCTCGAACCAGGCTGGTGGATTCGCCTCGAATCGTGCGTATAGCGTTGGTGCGTCCTATAACTGGGGTCCGTTGAATGCAGCAGTCGGCTACCTCCAACTGAATAACTCGGGTTCGACATTTCCGGCGGGTGCGGTTTCTGACGACGCGACGTTTAGCGCGGGCAACCAGCGCACGTTTGGCGGCGGCCTCAGCTATGCTTTCGGTCCTGCAGTGGCGGGTGTCGTGATCACGCAGACTAAATTGTCCGCAGCGACAGGTATTGGCGCGTATGCCTCCGGTACGAGTAAGGGGCTGACGTTGACAGGCGGCGATGCCCGATTTACGAACTACGAACTGAACGGACGCTATAACCTGACGCCGGCATTGGCTCTCATCGGGTCCTACACATTTACCGATGCACGCGTAAGCGGCGTCAGCCCGAAATATAATCAGATCAACTTGCGCACGGATTACTCGCTGTCCAAGCGCACCGACGTTTATCTCGAGGGTGTCTATCAGCACGTGAGCGGTGCTGGCAACTCCGGCATCACCGCGAACATCACCGGCCTGTCAGCGTCGTCGGGCAACAGTCAGGTAGCGGCAATAATTGGCTTGAGGACGCGCTTCTAATAGGTTGTCCGGACATCCGCCGTTGCTGCGCCAACGTGCAGCGCGACGGATTCTGCAGGTAACTGCGTGTCATGTTCTCGTTGCAGTACGAACCCGCGCGGCTCAGCGGATGTAACTCGTGAATCTCACGGAGGCCTTGCACCCGGGTTGATTGTCCGAAAGCTCGAACTCCGCGTCATGCACGCGCGCGATCGCTGCAACGAGGCTCAGCCCGAGACCGTGTCCGGACGCCTTCGAATGTAAATTCATACTTCGATAGAACGGCCGCAAAACCGCTTCGCGCTCGGCAAGAGCGATGCCCGGACCGGTATCGGTGATTTCGACGATGACCCGTTCTCCGTTGCAGTGCGCGGTCAACAGGATCGCTCCGCCAGTAGGCGTAAACTTCAACGCATTATCGAGTAGATTCTCAACCGCGCCGAACAGCAGATCGACGTCCCCAATGACGTGAACCGGCGATTGTGCCTGCACTGTCATCCGAATTCCTCGCTCGTGGGCGAGCGGCTCGTAGAGTTCTACGAGGTCGCGCAATACGGTGTCGATCGCAACCGGCGCGAAACTCGCACGGCGAACGCTTGCCTCGACGTCAGCGATTCTGAGCAATGCGGTGAACCGGTTCAGCACGAGGTCCGATTGCGTGATCGCGGTTTCGACAGCGTCGGAATAGTCCTCGCGCGTTCGAGAGCGGCGACTCGCCCGCTCCAGACCTGCGCGCAGTTGCGTCATAGGCGTGCGGAGATCGTGTGCAACACCCGCGCACACACCGCGGACCTCTTCGACCAGACGCTCGATCTCGTCGAGCATCGTATTGACGATCGTGGCTAGCCGATCCAGGTCGTGACTCGTGCCGCGTGTCGGCAGGCGACGATTCAGCTTGCCCGCCATGATTTCACGACTCGTCTCGCCTATCTCGCGAATCCGCCGGTTCGACATGCCGTTGAGCGCCCTCCCGCAAACAATGGCCAACAGGATCGTAATCAGCACGCCGGCGCACAAAGTCCTCACCAGCGTGCGGTCAAAACTGGATATCTCGTCGATCGAATGTCCGACCAGGATGCGCAAACCACTGGTGGTCGGCACGATGATGCCGCGATAGTGGCCGGCCGATCCGACGCCACCGCCGGCGAGGGGCTGCGTGTAGTCGAACGGTACGCGGTCGAGCCGATCAGGTAATCTGGTCATGTTCCCCGCAAGCCATGTGCCGTTGCCATCGAACACGCCATAAGGCCGGCTGGTGGCAATGTCGCGCCGGCACAATGCCGTAATGGTGGCGACTGCCTCCGCACGTCCGATCGACTGAAATTCCGTCACTTCGCCGCGCAAACGTTCATCCACTTCACGCACCAGATAGCTGCTCGTCAACCAGTACAACAGCGTAAATAGCACGATCGTGGAGCTGACGAACACGCCAAGCAACCAGACGATCCCAGGGACGCTGGCCGGAATGCGTTGGCGAATTCTATTCATGAATGATATAGCCGACATTGCGCACAGTGGCGATCATGCCCGACAGCCGACCGTTGCAACTCACCTTGCGGCGCAGATTGGAGATATGCATATCGACGACGTTCGTCTCCGCGTTGAACCGGTAATTCCAGACGGATTCGAACAGCATTGCACGGGTGACGACTTGTCCCGCGTGTCGCATGAGGAATTCGAGCAGGCCGTACTCGCGCGACTGCAATTCGAGCGTGCAATCCGCCCGCTTCACGAAACGCGTGACGGGATCGAGCGTGAGATTCCCGACTCTGAGCAGCGACGGTTCGCCGACGGACGAGTGACGGCGTAGCAACGCGTTCAGCCGCGCCGTGAGTTCGAGTCCGTCGAACGGCTTGGTGACGTAATCGTCGCCGCCTGCGCGCAACCCACGTATGCGCTCATCGACCGCACCTAGTGCGCTCAGGATCAACACAGGCGTGCTCCGGCCGACGTTGCGCAGCGTCGCGAGGATCGAGAGTCCATCGATATCCGGCAGCATGCGATCGAGGATCACTGCGTCGTACTCGCCGTTCATTGCTCGCAGTAGCCCATGATGACCGGTCGACACTTCCTCGACCTCGAAGCCATAGTCCTCCAGTGCCGCAGTGATCTCTACCGCGACGTGCGGATCGTCCTCGACGACCAGCACGCGCGGCGGCTTCCCGCACAGGCGGGCAATCGGCAGTTCACTTGCCAAGTGGAGCGTCTCCTTGTTGGGCTTGCGCGAGTTGTCCGGACCGGACCCAGTTCGTGGCAGGCAATACAGCCGTGCCCTCTTCCACAACGGCCTGCAACTCAGCGGGCGAGAGGCCCAGTGCGGCCAGAATGGTCGGCGCGACCTGTGTGGTCGAAACGGGGAATGTCACGCGGCGACCCGAATTCGCCAGCTGCGGGCCAGCAACGAGCAACGCCACCGCCGTGTCGTCGTCATGAAAACCGCCGTGTTCGGCGAGTTTGCCATCGTCTGGTTTCGCGAATATGACACCGTCTTTCGACACCACGACGATATCCGGTGTCCGGCTATCCTGGGCCGGCGCCGGGAAGCGCATGGCGAGACGATCGCCGTTCAGCACGTCCGCGATGCCAAGTGCGTTGGCGTGCGCGCGCAATGCGGCGCTGATCTTCGGCGCCGCGCTCCCGTCGTGCAACCAGATCAAAGCGCCGTGGTCGGTCGTCAACTGCGCGAGCGCGCCGGGTGCCGCGTCGGCAATCACTTTCTGCAATTTGCGCTCGTCGATCTTGTCCAGTCGTGACGGATCGATCGGACCGTTGCCATGTTTTGCGGTGACGATCACGAGCGTTCTGTCGCGCAGATGCTGTCGCGCGAGTTCGTCGACCATTCTGCCGATCAACTGATCCGTGTAACCGATTGCGCGATCCACACCGGGCGTCAATGTGCCGTTGGCGTCCCGATAGCCGTACAGTTTCTGTGCAACATTGACAGCCTGCAGATTCAGCCCAAACACATTCGGTACTTGCACATGGCGGCTGCCGTCGTGCGTCAGTCCGTCGATTTCATTCAGCACGGCACGCGCCTTGATGCCATCGTAGTCCTCGGTGCGCGCAAGCGAACCGGTGATTCCACCCGTGTCCGTGTGATCGAGTCCTTCGAAGTTCGCACCGATTTCCGGCACGAACAGATCGTCGACGCCGCGCCCGGACGGTCCGTTGACGAGTTCATAAGCGGGATGCTTGTCGGTCCAGGCCGTATAGCCGCCGGCATCGTGTATGGCTTCGAAAATCGTGTTCACCCGCAAGTACGAGTGCGGATAGACCGGCGCGCAACCGCGTTGCGGATCGCGCGGCAACTTCGCGGGATCGATCGTTTCACGACCGTCGGTGCCCGCCATGTCGAGCGTTTCGTCGTAGAGCACCGCCGTGCCTCTGCGGCTGCAATCGCTACTGGGAGCGGCCAGCATGCGGTCGTACGAAGCGTCGTAGTAAACACCCGTCACGGCCGGTGTGCCGCCCGTCGTCAAGGCGAGCAAGCCGGGAAACGAATCGGCGGGCGCCACCGTGTGCGCATTGGTGTAGTCGATCCCCTGCTGCGCCAGTTTGGCAATTGCGCTCGCTGGGTGCAAGCGCATAAAGTTATCGAGGTCACTCGCATGCAGACCATCGACGCTGATCAGCAGCACGTGTTGCACCGGCGCGCCTGCTGGCAGTGTTCCGGCGCATGCTATGCCGACCGTGGAAAAGGCTACGGAAAGGGCAATGCCGAGTTTTGAAAAGATCGGTTTCATTCTTGCTCGTTGAGTTTAAAGGTAACCCACAATTATTCGGATAGCGTCTTGCCTGCGAACGCGGCATCAGGCTTCAGGCACGCGGCGTCCCTGACGGCAGCCAGCGCTGCGCGATCCAGCAGTCCAACGCCGCTCGACACGACGACTCTCACGCCCGACACCGTGCCATCGCGGCGCTGGAAAGCGACCCGCGATGCCGGCCATCCGTGCCGATTCCGGGTAATGCAGCGCGGCCTGGATGGCGGCTCGCAACGCCGCTTCGCGCATCACGACTTCTTCCAGATGGGCATCGATATCCTCGCGATCGCGCACGCCTTGCAGCCGCACTGCCGCACTGAAGAGTTGCGCAATCGGTAGGTCGCGATACTGCGCGACCACACGCTCTCCTCACCTCAACTTCCCGAACCGCCCGGTGCGGACCCGCATGCCAGGTGCTGTGGCAGGGGTACGGCCTCACGGCCGTCCCCTATGCCGATCGATCCGATGCCGTGCTTACGACTTCGGAACGATCGCGACGCCGCGCAGCGCCTGACCGTAGGGTGCCGTCTGCATGAGCGTAAAGCCCTTTGCGGACGTCACCGTGGAGCCCGTCACGTTCACCGTAATCTTGACCAGTTGGTTGGACTCCGCACCCGCATCGAACGCGGTGCCCAGGCTTGCGCCGATCGTCGAGGTCGTCGCATACAACGTGTACGAACCATCGCTGTTGATCTGACCGGTGATATCGCGCAGACCGTCCGGCGTCGTCGTGTAACTTGCGGACTTCACACCGTAGACGCCCGTGGTGTCGGTGATCGAGTACGCGGTGCCGAGATTCAGGCCGACGGTAAGGTGCCCGATCGGTGTCCACGTCGCGCCGCTTTTCTGATAGACCCACAAACCGCCACTTCCGGATACCTGATCGCCTGCTACGCCGTCGCCCTCGTCGGCCACGAACATCAGCGACGGATTCGACGCCGGGATCCACATGCCGAACGGGTAAACCGTGCCGGTCACCTGGCCGGGAGACGTGAGATTGGTCAAATTAGCGGCCAGCGCAGTCGGGAAACCCGGCACGATCGTGATCGCAGCAGCTTGCGGCAGCAGCCCGCCGTTCGCGAGCGCGGCAGTTGCGCCGAGCTGGTAGATCGTATTCACGCCGTTGCCACCGCTACCTTTCGATGTATACACGGTGCCGTCCGGCCCGACGTACAGGCCACGGAAGTTGGCATCCTTACCGCTCTTGTCGGCAGCGGTTGCGGGTGTGGTCTGCAGGCTCGCAATGGTAAAGCCGAACTGATCTCCCGTTGAGCTACCGTTGGTGATCGCGCCGATGGACGCAAGCGAGCACGCAGTGCCCACCGGAGCCGTGGCGTAGGTGCCGCTACCCGCGCCAGACTGGAATGCCCCGATTACCTGCGTGAATGCACAGGTACTGCCCGGGACGATGCTCTGAACGCCGCTCGACATCGTCAACATGTCGAGTTGCGCGGTGGTCGGCTTAGGGTTTTTGCCCGAGTTGCCGGCGTTGCCGACGATGTAGTACATGCCATTCGCGAGTACCGCCGAACGGCCGTTGTTGCCAGCGTAGGCGTTGGTATTGGTGAACGAAAGGCTGCTGTCGGTAAAGTTCAGCTGGCCGACCGTGCGGTAGGTTGGCGTCGCGACGTCGGTGTTCGTGGTGTCCACAACGCCCGGCGTATTCGAATTCGAAATATCGAGCTGGTCAGGCGAGGCGTTGTAGCCCACGAACGTGAGCGACCGGTTGTCGAGCGATACGTTCAGTGCCATTTCCGATTTGGACGCAAAGCTCGTCGCAAACTTCACGCCGTTCTTCGCGGCTTGCGCGGTGATGTCGAGCGTTTGCGAAGGTGAACTATCATCGGGTGACCACTGGTCCAGGTACGCTTCGGAGGTTACGCCGAAGTTGGCGTCGTTCCCATCGTTTGTGAATACGTTCGGAAAGGTACCCGGCGACACGGCGCTGATCGGGGCGGCGTTTGCCGCGGTTGGCGTCGCATTGTAGGGCAGTGTTCCAGAAACGGAAAATGTGGGATCGTATGCTGTGCGAGCCACCAGCAGGTTGCCGGCAACATAGGCGCTGGTCGACGTAACCGGCGGCGCAGGCGTCGCGGGATTACTATTCGGTGCCGTCGGCGAGTTGGAGCCCCCACAGGCGGTGAGTATCGAGACGACAGCTGCGATCGGCAACAAGCGTAGCGTGGTTTGCATTTGAGTCGTTTGTCCTCGAGAAGAGATCGCGGAGCGACGATTGATTATGGAAGTGCAAACCTGGAAGATACGATTGGGACGCTGCGGCCAGATGACCCGAAAATTACGAAAGTAAAGACGGTCTCACGTCGAGAAATAGTTCACGGCTCGTCTGTAATTTCTGGCTAGTCATCGAAAAACTACGTGAGCGTCACCTTGAACCCACCTCTCGCAGCGCGGCTGGTACAGAGAGGGCGGGAGGCCAGACGTAGGGAAAAGGTGGAACGTGAAGAAACTCGCTTCAACGACTACTGGCAGTCCCTGCAGGAGATATGCCGAGAGAACGGAAAGCAAACGGGGAACAGAGTCGCGGCGCGGTTGCCCCAGCGTACCGGGAGGGGAATTGCAGAGTTCACCAATTGATGTCGCGGTTTAACAACCCATTCTCGTCGTTTTCAGCCGCAAAATCGGCCGCTCGAAAGACCCAAAGCCGGCAGAGACACGCAATTCCTGTCGCTTTGATACGCCGACGCTTAAAAAAACCACGGGCCGCCCGTTTTATGCACCTACAGGGCTTCGCAGATTCGGCGGCCGCGCCCCATACTGGCTCGCAGCTACGCCTCGATTGGTGGCGAGCCGCAATCCTCTCACCGCGGAAAAGCAGCTCTCGCAATTTTATTCTCATGAGTGGCAGCGAGCGTTCGTTCGCGAATCATAAGCGAGCGATCGCTTTTGGCCCGCAGGCCTAAACCGCTCGCCCGGTGGGGGCTGCGGTCAGTCGCCGGCGGTCAGGGACAGGCCTGCCACGCGGTTCCGTATGTTGGCGAACGAGGCAAGCCGCAATACCTTGGTTGTCTGCCTCGGCTGTGTTGGGGCTACAGCAATATCAACTATCTCGAGCCAACAAAATGGATCGTTTTATGACGAGGTTAAGGTCCCGTTCGTAAGGTAGCAGCCGCACCTCCGCACGTCGTTGGTCTGATCCGGGGTTCGTCTTCGTCAGCCTGATCATTGCGCAAAAGCCGTCCGCTGACTACCTTATAAGTCAATCCTCTGGCTTCCGACGCGTTTCGCGCATGGCCGGAACACCGAGCTGTCGGCATGCCGCAGACATCTCGCCCCGAGGCTGTCGGCGCGCCACCACCACTTGCGAACGACCTATGTCCGCGGTTGCCATGGAAGCCTGACTTCGATCCGGCGAATAGCATGCGTCCGCCAGGCTATAACCAACCAGGTGACGTAACTCAAACGCCGCGCAAGCAGAAAGCTCTCTGTCATTTTAAAGCTTCGCGGCGTTGCCCGATATGCTAAGCTCATAAGCACGTGTGCGCACACACGTGGCGCGCAATCGACTGCTTTTCTCTAGTGTATGAAGAGGAGAAGCGACCATGAAAATTTTGTGGGTAGATGACCACGAAATTCTTTGCGTTGCGCTTTCCGAATATGTCCAATCACACGCGTCGGAATTGAGCGCAACTCCAATCGAAGTCACGCCGGTGTTTACGCTTGCCAGCGCGCTTGAAAAAGTAAACCAGACACCTCCTCCAGACCTCGTATTCCTGGATCTCAATCTGGATGGTGAGAACCGTGGCGCCACGACACTTGAACATTTCCAGGCCGGAAATCCATCGCATGTTCCCGTGGTCATCTGCACGGGACTCGCTCCGGGCAACGATCAGGAAGTTGAAATTCTGCGCACCTGCATGCGTGACTATGCTGCGCGAGGAATCATTTTGAAAGGAGGCGCGCACAAAAAAATGTTTGTTGGATTGAGCAGGATTTTGGGCGGCGAACTCTGGATTCCTGAAGAAGTGTTACTACGCCTTGCCTGCTCGACGCAACCGCCCCCGGCAAGCCGCAATCAGCATCATCTCGGACTTTCTCCGCGAGAATGGGACCTCGCGCGTTGCATTGCACGTGGTCTCTCAGGCAAACAGATCGCCAGAGAACTCAACGTCTCCGAGGGACATGTGAGACAGGTTTCTTGCGTGATTTATGACAAACTCCAGGTCAGAAACCGCGTTGAAGCCGCACTCAGAGTCAATGCCGAGTTGACGCTCGGAAGAGAAGCCGCAGATAAGGGCGTGTCGTGAAAATCTCTGTTATTCGCTCCTGATGTGCCCCGTCATTACCTTCTCCACGCTCTCGGTCGATGTTTTTGGCTTATGTTTCGCGAGTATGCTCAACAAGGTCTGTTCAGAAACCGGCTTCGACAATAGCTTCATCCCACTAAGCGCTACTTTCTTGAGCACCGCCGACGAGGTATCTCCCGACCACAGGATCGCGGGAATCGAAGCACCGGCAGCAGCGCGCACCGCCCCAATCGCGGCCACACCGTCCTCGTGCTCCAGCCGGTAGTCTGAGAGGATAAAGTGCGGACCACTTGCCAAGGCCTCGACGCGCAACTGCTCGATCACGTCGTGTGATGATTCTCCCGCCACGACGTAGCATCCGTGCTCGATCAGGCGCATCGAGATTTCGACTCTCAAGTCACTATTGTCTTCGATGATCGCCACTACCATATTGGTCAGGTCCGGGTCGTCGTCTTCAACCGCTTTAACCTCAAGCAACTCAGGCGGTACCAGTCCCATGAAGGGGACCGTAACCGAAAACCGCGATCCACGACCCGGTGTCGAGTTCACATCCAGTTCGTGACCAAGCAGGTCGGCGAGACCCTGGACAATGGACAGACCCAGGCCAAAGCCTTTTTCCCGATTTCTCTCGGGATTGTCGACCTGAACATAGCTCTTGAAGATATCCGCCTGTCTGTCTTCAGGGATACCGATCCCGTTGTCCCAAACGCTGATCTTTATCGCGTTGTCACTTCTCCGGCAACTCACCAGAACATGCCCCTTATTCCCCCCCCGGCCGGACGGCGTATAACGGACCGCATTTATCAACATGTTGCGGACAATTCTGTCCAGCGCGTATCGATCTGTACGAACCAGATAGGGCCGGCTATGGAGCCTTAACTTCAGGCCCTTCGCCCCGGCCAGCGGCTGCACATCCTCGACGATATCGTGTAAAACCAAGGGCAGCACGACCTCTTGAATTTCGACATTCCACGTGCCTGACTCTAGACGGCAGATATCCAGCGCACCATTGATCATCCCTTCCATCGCATCCACTTGCCTTTGCGCGATCGACAGGTCTTCGGCCAGACTGCTTGATTGAATGTTCCGCTCGACATAATTTAACTTCAGCCCGAGCGTTGTGAGCGGTTGCCGCAAGTCATGGCTTATCGCAGCGATAAGCTGGTTCTTCTCCGCCCTTGCCGCTTCGGCCCGCGCTCGTGCCTCGTCGAGAATGACCCCCTTTACACATCCACGCTTCTGATTGTAGAAAATGAACCAGGCGATGAAACAATAACCAATTAGTTGAGCCGTAAACCAGATGAGCATTCCTGGCCGGTATACATACAGCGGAGGTACTATGCTAAATCCAAATGGGATAGCGCCCAGCACTAGTGAACCTAGCGTCGCACGAAGACTGGGGGCAAGCAGCAACAGGGTAAATGCATGGCTGATCAGTGTGTACTCAAAAAACCCGTATCTGGCCAATTTCAGGTAAGACGCATGGCCCGAGAAGTTGGGCGGGCTCAACCCAAAGCTCCCCACCGCCCACCAGAACGATGTCAGAATGACCAATGCGGCCCACGCCCGGTGCATCTGCTCGATCGCGTCGACACCAGCGTGCTTCGGCAGCACCATGGTCTTTTTCAGCAGGTATGTCGCCATGGGAATGGCGATCCCCCACATTCCCAAGAGCCAGAGCGCACGGAACAAAACATGGAAAAGCGAAGTTTGGATCCACGCTCCAAATACGAACAGAAGCGAGCTTCCGACCGCCAGTAGCACAGTCCAATATAATGCTCGACGCGACAGTGAAAACAATAACGCGCGTTCGACATGAAGGGTCTGCTCGGCGTTGAGCGCTGCAAACGGTCCCAGAAAGGGCTTCAGGAATTCGGCGAATCTGCCGCGCTCATTATTAAGTGTTTCACTCGCACCCGGTCGTGTTCTCGCCTGGGGCTTTCCGCCTGCAGCAGAACCACTTCGCGTTTGAGTTAAGGATGCCATCGAAGGCCTCCGAGGATCAGGCTCAGCATGCTGCTCGATTGTGCAACCAGTCCATCGGTAAGTCGATGGACAGATGTTCCGTTATGCGCCGAACAAAGGTTCGTAGTCTATGAAAGCGCGAAGATCACTACTATCCACTCCTGACGTTCCCCGCGACCGCTTTCACCCCGATTTCTGTCGATGTTCTTGATTTGTGTCTGGCGAGTATGCTCAACAAGGTCTGTTCAGAAACCGGCTTCGACAATAGCTTCATCCCACTAAGCGCTACTTTCTTGAGCACCGCCGACGAGGTATCTCCCGACCACAGGATCGCGGGAATCGAAGCACCGGCAGCAGCGCGCACCGCCCCAATCGCCGCTACACCATCCTCGTGCTCCAGCCGGTAGTCGGAGAGGATAAAGTGCGGACCACTTGCCAAGGCCTCGACGCGCAACTGCTCGATCACGTCGTGTGATGATTCTCCCGCCACGACGTAGCATCCGTGCTCGGTCAGGCGCATCGAGATTTCGACTCGCAGGTCGCTATCGTCCTCGATGATCACCACTACCATATTGGTCAGGTCTGGGTCGTCGTCTTCGACCGCTTTAACCTCGAGCAACTCGAGCGGTACGAGTCCAACAAAGGGGACCGTAACCGAAAACCGCGATCCACGCCCCGGTGTCGAGTTCACATTCAGTTCGTGACCAAGCAGGTCGGCGAGACCCTGGACAATGGACAGACCCAGGCCAAAGCCTTTTTCCCGATTTCTCTCGGGATTATCGACCTGAACATAGCTCTTGAAGATATCCGCCTGTCTGTCTTCAGGGATACCGATCCCGTTGTCCCAAACGCTGATCGTTACTGCGTTGCCACGCCTCTGGCAACTCACCAGAATATGCCCCTTCTTTTTCCCCTGGTAGGACGGCGTATAACGGACCGCATTGATCACCATGTTGCGGACGATTCTGTCCAACGCATGTCGATCTGTACGGACCAGATAGGGCCGGCTTCTATGAGCAGTGAGTTGTCAAGTGCTGGTCAGCTTTGTGTTGATGTTCAGATCATAAGGGGCTCCTCGAGTATGGGCTGGCACGATCCATATTCGTAATGTCGGGTTAGAGCCGTCTCCTGCGCACGTGAGATCCAACGTCTCACCAACTTCTATCCGCCGGTGTTGTACCGGCCACATCCCTTATGCGCGTTGCGCCGGACAGTGCGATCCGGGAGATGCGCCCCATCTAAGGATCAGTTGCGTTGAGCAACCCGCCGACCCTACGGGCACATCACACTCTAACCTTCAGAACGTCGAGCTATCTGGGCGTGGTTTCATGCCGGCTTGAACTGGGCGCCGTCGGGAATGATTCCGTCTTTCAGGAAACGCCACAATGCAATCGCGAGGCGCCGGGCGACCGCAACGATCGCGATGCGACGCGCGCGGCGATTCGGGCCGGTGCCTCGCGTGCGCTCGTCGAACCACCGCGCCAGCGCACTGTCGGGCTGGTATCGCAGCCAGCACCAGGCCATCTCGACAAGCTGGCTTCGTACGCGTCGGTTTCCCTGTTTGCTGATGCCTTGATCGACACGGCTTTGACCGCTGTCGTATGGCTGCGGCACGAGTCCCACGCATGCACCAAGCTGGCGACGGTTGTTGAACTGGCGCCAAAACAGTTCAAGCACGAGGCGTGTTGCTCCAATGTTGCCGACACCCTTGAGCCGACTGAGGTAAGTGATCCGCTCACGCACGGGGGCAGGCAGACGTTCCTGGAGCGTGCGCTCAATCGCAGCGAGTTGCTGTTCCGCGAGCTCGAGGCGCGCGCATTCGCGCACTAGCCGTTCGCGCAACTCGTCCGGCAGTGGTGTGCCGTCGTAACAGGCGAGCTCACCGCGTCTAAGTAGTCCGGCGAACGAGCGGTGGTTGACGTTATCCCAGCAACCGAGCGTGACGAGCAGTTTGCGCATGCGGTTGCGGTGTTGCAACACTTCTTTCTGCAACTGTCCGCGATCGCGAATCAGATGACGCGAGGCTTCATCCTGGACAGAGGGCACACGCACCACGCGCATGCGGTCGCGCTCGCCATGAAGCCATGCCCGCAGGTTGGTGACGAGTCTAATGACATCTAGCCGGTCCGTCTTTGCGCGCCGTTTGTGGCGCTCCACAGGAATGCTCGCGGCATCGACCATATAACAATCGATGCCGCGAGAGCACAGCGCGCGATGGATCCAGAATCCGTCCTGCCCGGCTTCATAGCTGACGACTACGCGTACCTGCGAGGGCAGCGACCACTTATGCTTTTGCTGCGCGATCAGATCGAGAACGGCCTGGAGTCGCACGTTTGGCTGCGGTGCGCTGACCGTGTGGACCGCCGGCTGCTCTCTAAGTCCGTCGTGAAGCGCGACCTTCCACTTGGCGGCGGACAGTTCGAGCGACACGGCGAGAATAGCTTCGCCAGCGTCGGATCCAGTAACGTGATTTTTGTCCATAATGCCCTCCATTGAGCAAGCCTTGACCCGTCAATCTTACGACTCGGGCCTTGGCGACTCTCACGCTACATAGGATCTATGGAGTCTTAGCTCCAGGCCCTTCGCTCCGGCCAGCGGTTGCACATCCTCGACGATGTCGTGTAAAAGCATGGGCAGCACGACCTCCTGAATTTCTAGACTCCATGTGCCAGACTCGAGACGGCTGATATCCAGCGCGCCATTGATCATCCCTTCCATCGCATCCACTTGCCTCTGCGCGATCGATACGTGTTCGGCCAGACTAGTTGATTGAATGCTCCGCTCAACATGATTCAACTTCAGCCCGAGCGTTGTGAGCGGTTGCCGCAAGTCATGGCTTATCGCGGCGATAAACTGGTTCTTTTCCGCTATTGCCGCTTCAGCCTGCGAGCGAGCTTCCTCGAGAATGACCTCGTTTACACTTGCGCGCTTCTGATCATTGCAAATAAACCATGCCATGAAAAAATAGCCAACTAGTTGAGCGGTATTCCAGTCGAACATTCCCGGTCGCTTGATAAATAGGACGGGTCCCATGCTGAATCCGAACGGGATAGCGCTAAACACGAGCGAACCTAAGGTCGCACGAAGACTGGGGGCGAGCAGCAACAGGGTAAATGCCTGGCTGATCATCGTCAGCTCGAAGAAGTTATACCTGCGCAATATGAAGTGGTAACCATGGAGCAGCGCGAAGTCGGGTGGAGTCAACCCAAAGCCGCCCGCCGCCCACCAAAGCGATGTCAGGACGATCAACCCAGCCCATGCCCAGTGCGTCTGCTCGATCGCGTCGACGTCCCCGTGCTTCGGCAGCGACATGGTCTTCTTCAGTAAATAGATTGCTACAGGAGCGGCCATCCCCCACAGCCCGAACATCCACACGACACTGAACCAGAATCCGTATCCGACGGGTAGATCCCACGATCCAAATACGAACCAGAAGGAGCTTCCGGCCAGCAGCAGCGCGGTCCAATATACTGTTCGACGGGACAGTGAGCTCAGCAATTCGCGTTTGACGAGGAGGTTCTGCTCGGGACTAAGTGATGCAACCGGTCCCAGAATAAGATCCCTATATTCGATGAATCGGCGGCGCCCGATTTTCTGAACCGCTTCACTCACGCTCAGCGATGTTTTTCCCCCGCGTTTTTCTCCTGTGTCGGAATCAATTCGTGTTTGAGTAAAGGACGCCATGGGAGGCCTCCGAGCATCGGCTACGGCATGCGTCCCATTGTGCTACTTCGCCTCCAGCAAGTCGATGAACAGGTGTTCCGGTCGTTGCCGAACAAAAGTTCAGGTCCACCTAAGTAAACTCTTCTTGAAATCGCTGTTTGTCATGCTCGGCATTCAGCGGGAAAACCGGTCGGAACGGCTGAGAGAGGCCAGACATCGGGGCATTTTCCGACACCGCACACCGGCAACTCGCAGTTGTCCAGGTTAAGTACGTCGCAAAGCAAACCTAACTTTTATTCGCGGACAACGGAACATTTAATGCCGAACATCAAATAGGCACTCTCACTACATCTGACATGGCTGATCAAAAGAATAATGAAACATAATTCGACACAAGGAAGGTGTACTTCGCCGCGCAATGACACACGCTCTTTTCTGGCCCCATGCCGATTCGAATACGGCCCTATGACTGGCCAATGAAAAGGTGCAGTGCATATCCACGCACCGTCCGCTTTTCCTGCTACCTCGACGCTGCGATATTTGATCCGGCTGTGTCGGCCCGACGAGTCTCGGCACTCCGTACTTCGGCAGCTGATCGCCCGATCCGCGCCGTCTTGACACGACGCCCCGTTCAACCAATTCAAGGAGTTTCACCATGAAAACTTTTGTATGCCTCGCCCTCGCCAGCGCTGCACTTGCCAGCCCGGTCATCAGCGTCGCTCAAAGCAGCGCGCCCCTCACTCGCGCGCAGGTGCGCTCGGAACTGGTCCGTATCGAGCAGGCCGGCTACCACATCGGCGACGGCGACGAAACGACCTATCCCGTGCAAATTCAGGCAGCAGAAGCGAAGACCGCCGCACAGGACAGCCAGCAGGCCGCCAGCACCTCTGCACAGGACAGCCGGCAAGCAGCCGAGAACGCCGTTGGCGGCACGACGCTCAACGGCACCTCGGCCGCCGGCAGTTCGATGCATCTGGCACAGCCTTCGTCATGCGTCGGGCCTGCAGATTATTGCAACACCTTCTTCGGCCACTGACTACCGCCTGCTAGCCAGGCGTCTCTCAGACAATTCCGCTAAGTGGGCTCTCCCTATCGCGACATCAGCAACGCAGAGCAATTTGAGTATGTGCGGTAGCACACCACGCCGCACCGACGTTAGCGGGAACATTTCCTGGACGCCAGTAGTGAGTACCCTCTGCGAGGCAACGCCGTTCCCGGGTGTTCGTGTGTTGCCTCGGACAGGGGGTATACCAATGGAAACGATTGCGATGAGGCCTCGCCTGTTGGTGTTGGCGAGACGGTGCTGTCATGCGGCATGGTTATCAGGCTGCCCGACCGCACTCGTCGCCGCGCATGAGCCAGCAAGTACCCAAAGTCCGCCCACCACCGTTGCCCCGACCTACAAGGTCGGAGACACCCCAGAATCCGTTGCCCGCTCCTCGCAACGGCCCATCCTGCTTTCCCGGTTTCCCGTGTCTCGTCGCACCGCTTCTTGCACGACGTGCGGCGACTGATGATCGCTTCACTGACGCCCCAAACTGGCGCCCGCAAAGGGCGGCCTCCACGAAACTGAATGAGTCTTTGCGACCCGTTGCTGACGGTCGCGCCGGTCCGCTTTCAGGATGGCTAGTTACGAAAACGTTTGACACGAGCGGCGGTCCGAAGCTGCAGGCCGCGATCCGTCCGCTCGATGGAAGGTCGGCCGCGATCGCTATGCTCTCGCGGCCGCCGTGAGTACGCCTATAAGCCATGCCGCGTCTCGGTCGAAACGCGCACGATAGTCCGTCGTAGCTTCATCAGCAAGCCGTATCGTAGATTCAACATAGTGTGCATGATTCGTGAGGGAATCGTCGAGCCGACTGATAGTCTGACAACGGCGCTCGTGAGCGTCATATTGCAGGGAGTCGGCCGCGTGACGCGGGCCGCGATGAAAGGGAAACTCGCCGGCGGGGGTCGCGCGCGACACGGTCGTAAGTTACTCCGACCTGCGTGCGTAAAGCAGCGACGTCGAATCCGGAGGGGAATGTTAATGCCATGATTGAAACTCCGTGTTTTGGATTACGGTCAACCCCTGATCGGTGCGAGCGCGGTGCTAATCCGTAGCGCTTGTTCCGGCGAGATCATTGCATTGAGCATTTCGCCGAACCGCGGAATCTGCACGCCCGACACGATGTACTGGAAGCGATATGCTGCGAGGACAGTGGACGTCACGGTCTCGATCTCGACGGGCGTCATGAAGCGGTCGCAAAGTCCGATGAAATAGCCCGTGTCTGCCGCCGACTGAGCCTGCAGGATCGCGTCCACGGCGCCCACCAGCGCAATCAGGTCGTCCACGGCTGCATCGCGCGCGTGCGGCATGAGTTTCGCGTTCTCGCGTACCCATTCCAGTTCATCCAGAATCGCGTGCTGCGATTCCTCCTTCCAGTGGAACAGGAACACATCCTTAAACAGGGGCGAAAGCTCGCTGTCGGGCTCGATGCTGGCTCGATAGTGCGCCTGTGTGAATAGTTCAATCAGGCACGTCAGCGCGAGAACCGACCAAGTCGACTTGCCCAACACGACTGATGCGACGTCGTCGGGCCGCGGCTCGAACGTGTATCCCGGAGGCATCTCGGCACCGATCATCGTCTCGATGCGGCGAAACAATTCCTGATGCTTTAGCTCTTCGTCGGTGAAGCGAACCAGCGCCTCGAGTGCGATCTGGTCGCCAAGCCAGTGGTCGCGGCTCACTTCGAGCATCTTGGCGCCGATGAAACGCTCGACCAGGCCGAAGATATTGGCGTACGAGCGACCCTGGATCTGCGACAGCAGGCGGCGCTCGATGACGTCCAGGAACGGCAGGCGATCGACGAACGACAGGCCGTCAGGCAGAAACTTCATCGTGAAGTCGAATTTGCGATCGCGAAGCACGTCGCGATCAATGTCCCACCGGATGCGCTTGGACACTTCCACGCACTTTGCGTAGCGCACGGTATCGACGTACGGTTGCGAGACAGGTTGATGAATGTCGGCAACGGCATGCCGGATCCTGATTGCGGCGAGATCGGTATTGTGCAAGGAAGGTGATTTGACTGCGGACATGACGCACTCCTGAGAGACGGGCTGGTTTTGCTGTGAAAATGCGGTCGAGGCATGTCTAAAGACTGACGACGGCGGCTAGAGTCCACGCCGGTGAATTCGCATTTGTCCCTCGACACCTGCGCCGCGCAACCTCATGGCGTTGCGGTTGATGTGAGCAAAGCAGTGGGAGCGCTCGTCGACGGCACGACGCGCCACATGGGCTCGCGAAATCACCAGGTTCGTTTGGAGCAGGCGCATACAACTCATACTTGACCCGCCTGTTTCGCGGAGTACGCCACGATCCTCATGGCTGCCCTCCCCGATCGAATCTTCTTGTCGTGTGTTGGCCTTCAGGCATGGTGCTAGTATCCCGACGGTAGGCGCGAAATTGAATAGCCGGGCGTCCAGCTTTCTTGTGCGTGACCCCAACATCGCTTAACCGCTGCCATGGATGCTCTCTCCGATGTCTTGCGCGTCATCCAATTGACCGGGGCGGTCCACCTCGACGGCAGCTTCTCTGCGCCTTGGTGCGTCATCGGGCAAGCCGATTCGGCGCTTTGTTCGGCATACTTGCCGCGCTCCGAGCGCGTCGTCTCGTTCCATCTCGTGACAGAAGGAAGGTGCTGGGCGATGCTGCCAGGCGATCCGGCAAGCACGCTGCAGGCGGAGGCAGGGGATGTCATCGTGGTGCCGCAGGGCGAGACCCACGTGTTAGGCAGTTCCACCGATCTGTTGCCGGAGTTCCTGGCGCCGCTATTGGCAAATCAGGTCGAGGCGAAACCGGGTGAAGTCATGACACTCGTCCACGGCGGTGGCGGGGAGCTCACTCGCATGGTGTGCGGCTTTCTCGCAATGCAGGACAATTCGAGAAATCCTTTGCTATCCGCGCTGCCGAGGCTGTTCAAGGTGGGCATGCGCGGACCCGGCGCGTCGTGGCTCGAACCGTCATTGCGCTTCGCGACCGAAGAGGCGGCCTCGGCGCAGGCGGGCAGCGCCACCGTGCTGGCCAAGCTTGCGGAGCTGGTCTTCGTCGAAGCGGTGCGTCGTTACGTAGGCACGATGGCCGGGGATCGCAAGGGCTGGCTGGCGGGATTGCGTGATCGCTTCGTCGCACGGGCGCTCGCGCTGATGCATGCGCGGCCGGTGTACGCCTGGACTGTTGAAGCTCTCGCCCGCGAGGTAGGCATCTCGCGTTCGGGGCTGGCACAGCGCTTTACCGAGCTGGTCGGGCTACCGCCGATGCAGTATCTGGCTTTGTGGCGCTTGCAACTCGCCGCGCGGCAGCTTCGCCTCACTGATTCGTCGCTAGCGTCGGTCGCCGAGGCTGTTGGTTACGAATCGGAAGCCTCATTCAATCGCGCGTTCAAGAGGGAGTTCGGTGAGCCGCCGGCGACGTGGCGCAGGAATACAGTCGGCGCCGCGACTCGGGACAAGGACCGCAAGAGCGGCGCTGCATTGGACGGTAGTGCCTCGGACTGACGAACGACCAAAGAGGCCGGGGGTGTCAAATTTGAGCGGACGGTGATCGCCTCACACGTGCTTCACGCAGGGGTACTAACTCGGTGGTGGCGTGCCGCGAGATTTGCGACGACCGACCGTCATCGACCCGGAAGGGACCGTGGCCCTCCTCGAAAACGGTCATTCCAACAAGCCGAAAGGGAAATGTGATGCCGACACCGATAGTCGGTCTGTTCGAGAGCGTGTGTGGTTTCCGAGTACTGAAGCGATCGATTTATCGATGAGTCGGTCGCTGCTGTGCGCTACGGCAAAGCAAGTACTGGTAAGCTTGCCAACCTACGCTAGCGCTCTCAGAACGGGCTAGTGCTCAACATAAAGTTCAGCCGCACGGGGCGAATCAAAACTGGACGAAAATCAGCGCTGAGCGCTGCAATGAAAGACGACCCGCTACACACTGCTATACCGCTAAGCCGCTTGTTGTTGCCGCCTGAGCCGCCGATGCTCGCGCCCGGCATCGTGCACAGCAACTTCAGCGTCCAAGGCGACGCCCGTCAAAGCTTCCTGGCCTGGCAGGAGCGCATGAGTCCTGTCTACGACATACGGCCTTCGTCAACGCAAGTTGAGGCCAGGTTCGATGCATCGCTGTCTCGTTACACGATCGACAATCTGAGTTTCTTCGACTTCCGCACCGGGCCGAACCTGGCCGTGCGATCTTTGGGTCGGGTCTCGACCGAAAGCGTTCGCGACATTACCTTTAGCGTTTTCCTTGGCGGGCCACCGGCGCAGTTCCTGGGCAGCAAGCCCCGGTCCGACGCGCCGCACATGCCGCAAGTGCCAAGTATCCTCGCGCTGGACATGGATCAGCCGTGCTCAATCCGGAGTTTCCATGGTCGGCTACTGCTCCTTTTTGTGCCGCGAGCGCTGGTGGAAAGGTCGTTCCCAGACGCCGCCTCGCTGCATGGCCGCTCGATTCACGCCACCACCCCTCTGACGCGCATACTGATTGAACATCTGGTGGCGCTCAAGCGACAAATTGTCGGACTGAGCAAGGAGGAAGCGCATCAGTCCCTTCTCACCGCAGCAGAGCTACTCGTCGCAGCTTTCAGCCGTCAAGCGGGTCTTTCCGGCAACGGCCGCGCGGCGGTACGTGCTGCTGTGTATGGACAAGTCCGGCGGCATGTCGAGGCCAATCTGCACGATCCGGATTTGTCGCCTGACAGCGTGTTGGCATCGCTGCATCTCTCGCGTGCCAGCGTGTATCGCATATTTGAGCATGAAGGTGGGTTGGCCGCTTATATCCGCAGCCGCAGGCTGCGAATGGCGGCCGATGAGTTGGTGCGCTTTCCGCATCTGGAGGTACAGGACATTGCCTCGGGGTTGGGTTTCAATGATGCGTCGAGTTTTACGCGTGCATTCCGTCGTGCCTTCGACATCGCGCCACGGGACTTGCACGAGTACGCACCGTTGCTCCAGCGCGGACATGCAAGACGGGAGCGCTTCACGTAAACCGTGAATGTTGAGAGAACCGGCAATTGCGCGAGGACAACGCGCTGCTAAAAAAAGCTTCGACCTTCTTTGCGCGGGAACTGAAGTGACTTACCGCGTGGTAACTCACTTGCAACAGGAGGCCGTATCGGTCAGTGACGCCTGCCGGGTTTTGCAGGTGAGCCGCTCTGGCTACTACGCGCACCGGCGTGCCAGGCCGAGCGCAAGGCGCCTGCAGGAACAGACCCACGTCAAGGCAGCATTCGCCGCCAGCGGCGCGAGCTAGATGATCGAGCGATTCACGTCTATGCGTCCGATCCTTCGCTGGCGCCGCCGTCGGATGTGGGCCTCGCCCGATTTCCCTATTGCCGTTGGCGTGACTGAAGTATCCTTCCTCTTGAGACGGCGGTACCGCCCTACTATCCGCATAGTGGGTCCTTTCGATCACCACCATCAGACAGATGCAATCCGACGAGCCAAGTCCTGGAGGCGGGCAAGCAGCGGACCCCGCTCGGGGATGGTTCCGCTGGCTGCCGGGCCTGAGGATGCTCAAGGCGTACAGGTCCAGCTGGCTGCCAAGCGATCTGACGGCGGGGCTTGTATTGACCACCATGCTGGTGCCTGTCGGCATTGCATATGCGGAAGCATCAGGGGTTCCCGGCGTCTACGGTCTCTATGCGACGATCATTCCACTGCTCGCCTATGCGGTGTTTGGTCCCAGCCGGATTCTTGTTCTCGGGCCTGATTCCGCACTGGCTGCGCCGATTCTCGCTGTCATCGTACCGATCGCCGGCAGCGATCCGTCGCGCGCCATTGCGGTGGCCAGCATGATGGCAATCGTCTCCGGCCTGTTCTGTATCGTGATGGGCCTCCTGCGGCTCGGCTTCATTACGGAACTGTTGTCCAAGCCGATTCGATACGGCTACATGAACGGAATCGCGCTGACCGTCCTGATCAGCCAGTTGCCGAAGCTTTTCGCGATTTCCATCGACGACCAGGGACCCCTGCGGGACCTCCTGAATCTCGGCACCGCCCTCGCTGCGGGCAAGGCCAACTGGTACAGCTTCGCGGTGGGCGCGGGGAGTCTCGTGCTGATCCTTTTGCTCAAGCGTTTCGAGAAGGTTCCGGGCATTTTGATCGCGGTTGTCCTCGCGACGCTGTGTGTCACCGTGTTCAACCTGGACACTGTTGGGGTGAAAGTGCTGGGCAAAATTCCCCAAGGCCTGCCGTCCTTTGCGTTGCCATGGGTCGGTGATGCCGATCTCGTCAGGATAATACTTGGCGGCTGCGCGGTCGCGCTGATCTCATTTGCGGATACCAGCGTGCTGTCGCGTACCTTCGCGGCGCGCTTCCATACTCGCGTCGATCCGAACCAGGAGATGGTGGGGCTTGGAGCAGCCAATCTTGCCGCTGGCTTCTTTCAGGGTTTCCCGATCAGCAGCAGCTCGTCGCGAACCCCCGTGGCGGAAGCGGCTGGCGCCAAAACCCAGATGACGGGCGTCGTCGGCGCGGTAGCGGTGGCGGTGCTTCTGATGGCTGCACCAAATCTGATGCGGTATCTGCCTAATAGTGCCCTGGCTGCCGTCGTCATTGCCGCAGCCCTCGGTCTGTTCGAATTTGCGGACCTCAAACGCATCTATCGCATCCAGCAATGGGAATTCTGGCTCTCGATCGTCTGCTTTGCCGGTGTCGCGGTTTTCGGAGCGATTCCCGGCATCTGTATCGCGGTAGTGATCGCGGTCATCGAATTTCTGTGGGACGGCTGGCGGCCCCATTTCGCCGTTCTCGGTAGCGTGGAGGGTTTGCGTGGATATCACGACATCACGCGCTACCCGCAGGCGGCGCGCATCCCTGGGCTCCTGCTGTTTCGCTGGGACGCGCCGCTCTTCTTCGCGAATGCCGAACTCTTCCAGCAACGCCTGCTGGAAGCCATTGAGGAATCGCCGACGCCCATCAGGAGAGTGGTGGTGGCGGCTGAACCCGTCACCAGCGTGGACGTCACATCGGCCGACATGCTGCGGGAACTGAGCCGGATGCTGAGAGAGCGCGGCGTCGCACTGCACTTCGCTGAAATGAAAGACCCCGTGCGCGACAAGCTCAAACGTTTCGAGCTGTCCGACATCATCGGTGATGAGGGCTTCCATCCTACCGTGGGCAGCGCGGTCGATGACTACGTTGCCCGCACGGACAGCGCGCCGTGACGGGTCATCGACTGCCTGAATGTTACGACGGTCCGCAAGCCGCCCGACACTCGCCACCAACTACGACGTAAGGTCGTTGAGCCCAGCACCCCTGCGCCGTCTCCAAAGTAATGCGCGTAGGCAAAATTCAGCACATGGCGGATCGGCATGCGGGCGCGCGCCAGCGTGTCCATAGGCTCAGTTGCTGCGCCATGGCTGCCCCCGAACGACATCCGACGAATCGCCGAAGCTGCGCGCCGCGTCATCGCACGCGGCGGCGTCCCTCGAAAATCAGGAGCATCACACACGCGTAGGCGGTCACAGCCAGAAAGAGCCCCATGCGTACCGCGAATGCACTGTAGACGTCCTTGCCTGCCACGCTATCCTGCACCGACTGGCCGAGCAGGATGATCGTCGTGACGAGACTGTTCAGCCAGAAGCCCGGCGAGTAGCGCGTCGGGCTGATGCGATAAAGCTTGCGTCCCACCACCAAACCGAACAGCAACATCCACAGGAAGAACATCCAGAGATCAACGAAGAGCCTGAGTGCAAACCAGAACGCGACCGCGAGCAGGCCACCCAGCAGCGTAGAGCCGATGAGATCTCGCGCCGCGCTGCGGGCCGTGGTGGTACAACTCTGTCTGCCGAGGCTCACGGACTTCATGATGATCGGCATGTAGCTCGCCGGATCGGTCATCGCGAGCAGGTAGACCGGCATGACCACGAGCGCGGCGCGCAGCGCAACGCGTACGGCCAGCTCGTTCGCCATGACGGGCGCGGCAGGCTGCAGCCGCGCGCTCATGGGCTCGGGAAACAGCCTGTGGACCAGGGCCGACACCACCACGGCAAGCACGAGCCCCTTCACCAGTGCGCCAACGACCGTCACGGCTAACTGGAAGTCAGCTGTACCTGCTGCGGAGATCATCGTCAGTCCCGCCACCAGAAAGGTGGCGACCAGATTGTTCCCGCCGCGCAATCCGTAGCGAAAAGCAAGAAAGAGCATGAGACCCGTGATCATCACGCCAGCGAACGCGTAATGACGTAGCAGCGGAACAAGCAGCAAGCCACTGCCCGTGGTCAATGCGACGACCAGCGCGAACGCGATGCCTGCCTTGAACGACAGTGGCCGGTTTTGCGTCGCCAGCAGAAAGACGGCGAACACCGGCGCGACCACGGGAATCGGCAGATCCAGCGCGAAACTGACTGCGAGGCAGAGTGCCGTCCCCGTGGCCACGCGCAACGCACGGCGACCGGGAAGCTGGAGTGCGTTTTCCATCGACGTCAATAAAGGTAGGAAAGCCAGCTCATCACGCGCAGAAACACGCGACCCAGCGGATTGAGCGGATTGCCCTGACTCGGAAATGCCATCACCTCGGCCTGCCCGCCAATGCGGATGTTGTGCAGACGTGCGCGCTCACCCGGGTCGAACTCGACGATCACCGGAAAGCGCTGGGCCGGACGCAGCCAGTCGCGGCTGTTCTGCACGGTGGGCAGACTGCCGGGTGGCGTGCTCTGCCCCGCGCTCACGCCATAGCCGATACTGCGGACGCGCCCTTCGAAGACTTCGCCCGGCAGCGCGTCCAGCGCGATAGCCACAGACGTGCCGGGCCGGAGGTGGCCGAGGTTGTTCTCGGTCATATCGGCGCTGACCCACACGTTGCGGATCGCAATCAGTGTCATCACCGGATTGCCCGCCGCCGCGAACTGGCCGACCTCGGCGCGCAGATCGGTGATGACGCCGCCTGTGCGGGCCGTGATCCGCGTGTTGGCCAGATCGAGTTCGGCCTTCTGGACGGCAGCCGCCGCGCTGCGCAACTGCGCGTTATCTGCATCGTGGCCACCCTGCTGCTCGCGGGCGCGCTCAACTTCGGCACGCGCTGCGGCAACCTGGCTTTGGGCCTGCTCGTGCGTTGCGCGCGCCACTTCGAGGCGTCGAAGCGAGACCGTGCCTTCGTCTTCGCGGTACAGCCGTTCCAGGCGCTCGCTGTCCTGCCGCGCCTTGATCTCGTTTGCGATCGCCGCTCGCAGCGATGCGAGCGCCGAATCGATGCCGGCCGTGCTGGCGCCGACCTGACGGCGCGTGGAGTCGAGGTCGGCCCGTGTGCGATCGGCGGCAATGCGGTATTGCCCGCTATCGATTTCGAACAGCACGTCACCCGCGTTGACTTCCTGGTTGTTGTGCACGAGAACGCGCGTCACCCGTCCTGCTACTTCCGCGACGACGGGCACGACATAGGCCTGCACACGCGCCTGTTGCGTGTAAGGCGTAAAGCGGTCGGCGAGCAGATACCAGATCAGGCTCACGACGATCAGGCCGACAATCCACTTCACCGCCCTGCCCGTTGGATCGGCGTCGGGCGACGGTGCCGGTGTCGGCGCGGCATGGGAGGGCTCGGGCATGTCGCTCATTGGGACGGACCTGAGGACGGATTGGCGGCAGCCGAAGGAGCGCCCGGCTCGCTCAGCAGATCGCCCCAGTCGGTGCGTTCCTGCATCTGCGCGCGGGTCGCTGGATCGACGATCGGCTGCTCCGCGTACCAGCCTCCGCCGAGCGCCTTGTACAGCGCGATCAGGCTGCCAACGGCATTGCTGCGGTTGACGATAAACGCGTCCTGTTGTGCGAACAGCGCGCGCTGGGCATCCAGCACGCGCTGGAAGTCTGAATACCCTTCGCGGTAGATCGTATTGGCAAGCGTGAGGGACCGCCGCGCGGCTCCTTGAGCGTCGTTCAGAATGGTGTCCCGCTGCAAGGCGGCGATCAGTGCGGTAGCGGCATCATCGGCTTCTCGCGCGGCTTCGCGCACGGTGTTCTGATAGGCGACCGTCAACAGTTGCAGCCGGGCGTCCTGCACGCGCACGTTGTTGATGATCCTGCCATGATCGAACACGTTCCACGTGATGCTCGGGCCGGCTATCACGGCCAGCGTGTTCGGTGAGCCGGTGAGCGAACTCGCGCTCCAGACAAGCGAGCCTACCAGCGACACGGACGGATAGAGATCGGCTTTCGCCACGCCGATCAGCGCCGACTGTGCGGCCATCTGATACTCGGCAGCGCGAACGTCGGGGCGACGCAATAGCAGATCGGCTGGCACGTCCTGCAGCACCGCGTGATCGATGAGCGGAATCACGGCCGCCTTGCTGGACTGCGCGTCGAGCTCCGGCAGCGGACCGGGCGGTCGCCCCGTCAGCACCGACAATGCGTGACGCGCGAGCACGATCTGGCTCTCGAATTCGGGGATGCTGCTCAGCGTGCCCAGATACTGCGTTTTGGCCTGCTGGAAGTCCAGTTCATCCGTCTCGCCGCTCTTGAAGAGCTTTTGCGCGATGTCGTAGCTGCGCTTCTGCAACCGGGCGTTGTCGCGCGCGATGCGCAGGCGCGCCTCGGCCGTGCGCAGCGTGAAGTAGGTATCGGCGAGCTGTGCATGTAACAGGACCAACGCGGCGTCGCGATTCGATTGCGCGGCAAAGAATGCGGCGTCGGCCGACTCGATTGCGCGGCTAAAACGCCCCCAGAAGTCGAGTTCCCAGCCGATGCTGAAGCCCGCGCCGTATTGCCAGTAGGCACCCGAGCGCGGGTTGAATCCATCCGAGCGCTTGCGCGCCGAGTAAAGCACGTCGGCGTTGACCTGCTGCAGTTGGGGATAGCGTCCCGCAAGCGCGATGCCGAGCTGCGCGCGGGCCTCGATCACGCGCAGGCCAGCAATCTTCAGGTCGCCGTTGTTTGCATCGGCTTGCGCGATCAGGCGCTCGAGGTTCTCGTCGCCGAAAATCTGCCACCACTGACGCGCATCGGGCTGCGCTGCCTGCTGGGTAACCTGCCCGATCGATGCGCTGCTCCAGTGCTCGCTCCACGCCTCATGCTGCGGACGAAAGTCCGGACCCACGAGCATGCACCCGCTCAGGAAGCCTGTGAGGCCGCCGATCAGCAACACTGTCCGAAGCGGCATCGCCACCCTGCATGGGAGCATTGAAGGCGACACGGCGTGGTCTCGGGAGACTCAGGATTGTTCGGGTTTCTGACACTGCCCGGATGCCGGCTGGTCTTTCACCCATCGCCAGAACAGCTGGTAACCCACCGCGAGCATGACGGGACCGATGAAAAGCCCGACGACGCCGCCTGTCACCATGCCCCCGATCGCGCCGATCAGCACCACTGGCATTGGCACCGCGACGCCACGGCCCAGCAACAGTGGTTTGAGCACGTTATCAGCCAGGCCGGCAATGAAAACGTAGACCGAGAATGCGACGGTCGCTGTATTCACCCCCTGCGTAACAATCACGAAAATGATGACGGGTACTGTAATCAGCGTTGCGGGTAACTGCATGATGCCGATCAGCAGCACGGCGAGCGCGAGCAGGCCCGCGCCGGGAATACCCATGACGATGAACGCGATGCCGATGAGCAGCATCTGGATGAACGCAATACCCACCACGCCCTGCGCCACTGCGCGAATGGTCGACGTGCATAAATCGGCAATCTGCTGGCCGTTCTCGGGCCCCGAGATGCGCGAGGCAATCTGCACTGAACTTTGGTAGCCCTTCTCCCCATGCGCCATGAAAATGCCCGCGACTATGAGCGCAACGAAAAAAACCAGCAGTCCCGCACCCAGGCCCGTGACCGTGCCGAGGATCGCGAGCCCGGCTTCCTTGAGTTGAGGTGCGAACTTCTGCGCGAGCCCAGTGAGATCGGTCGAAGCCTGCGTCCAGAAGTCATAGATCCGCTGGCCTATTAACGGCCAGGCGGCCACGGATTGATCCGGCGGCGGAATCTGAAAGCTGCCGCTCCTGAAAATGGCCATCGCCCGCTCGATCGAATTGGCGACCGCGACGCCCAGCAGATAGGTCGGCACGAGAATGACTACGAACGCGCAGAGGATGATCACCGTGGCGATCAGGCCATCCTTGCCGGCGAGCGAACGCCGCAGCCTAACCTGCAGCGGATACAGCGTGATTGCAAGGATCAATGCCCAGACCATGAGATTGAGGAACGGGACAAAGATCCGGAAACAGAAGATGGCCAGAACGGCGACAAGTCCGGCACGGATCAATACATCCAGCAATTGCCGGGACAGCACCCGTTGGGTATCCGGTGTGATCAGCATAACTATCCTCCCGGCGGGTCACTCCTGAGCATGTGCAGGCGACAAATCAGGGCGCGCCTAATCTGGCACCGTCGACATGGCAGGGAGAAACGCGCACTGATACTGAAGTAGTGCCACGGTTGAAGCTGGTCTGCAAAGATCTAAAATCTTGCCGCGAACGTGCACCCGTTCTATTCACATTCAGCCGCGAACGCGTGATACCGTGCGGATGAAAAGCACTTTTACTGACTCATGTCGTGATGGGCGGCTTTAGTCGCAGCATCGCGCTTCTTCCCGGCTTCCCCTTTCTTGCGGTCGTAGATTGGGCTCGCACCCGGATTCTCTTCAGGCCATATTCACGAATTGCATGACAAGCTCCCCCTTGGCCCGCAGGTAAAGAATTTCAGCCTATACACGTTGAACAAAAGTCTGTATTGGACTTTGGTCCTATGACTGGTTGGACGGCGTGGACATCGTTCTGCCCAGAAGAAGCATTGCATTTGTGGTTGTATGTGCGTTACCGTGCAAGTCATCTTGCGAACCCGAATCGACGCCAGTGCTACTGCTCACGTTACCGCGCCTGAGAGAAGATCGTGCGTGACATTGCACATCCTCAGCCGGCGTTGACATCGTGCTGCGCTTCATCAAACGCAGTTCGTTTGGAGTCCA
Organism: Paraburkholderia sp. FT54; assembly: GCF_031585635.1. Classification (NCBI taxonomy): domain Bacteria; kingdom Pseudomonadati; phylum Pseudomonadota; class Betaproteobacteria; order Burkholderiales; family Burkholderiaceae; genus Paraburkholderia; species Paraburkholderia sp. FT54. The sequence goes on from NZ_CP134196.1 coordinate 2,503,496, forward strand.
TTACTGATAGTTTTGTAATTCCACCGCTTCGGCAAGGGCCTTACGGCGCCGCTTGCCCGTTTCGCCTGACGAGAACAGTTCGTCGAGGGAAGCACAGCCGTCGGCAGCACGCATTTCGCCGACCGATTTGATCGCCTCACCGATGCCCCCTGGGCGTCGACTGGCCCAGGATGCTGGCATAGCATCACCGCATATGCACGCGAGGAACCGGTGCACCGCATGTGCCCGGCGAAGCCCGCAGCATCACGCCATTCAACTGATCTCGCGCGCGAGATCGTGCCACTCCGAGGAGTTACCCATGCCGCTCGCCTCCGCCACTGCTTGCCTTGCGGCCGACGCGCCCAACTACGTCGTCGCCATCGAGGCTGGCCGCCACCCGCTGACCGGCGACGAAGGCCACCACGAAGGCGGCCAGGATCGCGGCCCCGCGCCATTCGCGTTCGTGCTGTCCGGGCTTGCCGCGTGCACAGCCGCCACGCTGCGCATGTACATGCAGCGCAAGACGTGGCCGGCCGCCACGATCGCCGTTGAAGTCAGCCTGCATGCCGATCACGACGGGATCCAGTACATCCGCCGCGGCGTGGCGGTCGAAGGACCGCTTGAAGAGGCGCAGCGCGTGCGCCTTGCCGAAATCTGCGAAAAGACGCCGGTCACGCTCTTCATCAAGCGCGGCACGCCCATCGACACGACGCTGCGCATTGCATGACGCAAGCGTCATTGCCACACGCGTCGAAGTTACCGCGCCTGTATTTGTTTGAGCGCTTACATCAGTTCACGCGGATTCCAATGAGACATCCGGCATCGCGGACGTCTAGCTTCCGCTTCGCGGTAGCACGCCCCGTTCGACCAAGATGCTCGACCTGCTCCGACAGGTTGGAGTATCAGCTTACCTAAGCCAAGGTTTCGATAAGAGCATTAGAGTTTGACAATTGCTTTACATAGACAGCATGGTTACTACACTTGGTTGTTGCGGCGCCCATTGGGTCTGCCGTGCTCGTGGTCACTACTGAGCAATGATGAGAGGGTGCGCACTGTGGTCAGTTGTCGGGCGCCCTGCTGATAGTGGCGTCTTATCTTGCGGAATTGGAGGTCGCAATCATGCAAACTGTTTTAAGACGATATTCCGGAAAGGGCGCGAAAGAATTGTTTGATTTGCTCGAGAAGCACAACGCTGAGGTCGAAGAATGGATGGGTGGTGTCAAAGGCTTGGTAACGTACACGCTCGTACGCAGCGGGGATGGCGGATTCTCCGTGACCGTTTGTCAAGACAAGACAGGTATCGATGAGAGCGTGCAAAGAGCGAAGGAATGGATCGCGAAGAATGCGGGGAGTGTTGGAGCGGCGGCGCCGGAAGTGACGGAGGGTGCAGTCATTGCTCATTTGAACAAGTCTTAGTTCTTACACTTGCGACGCACGTGTTAGGTGGTGGCATGGACGTGCGTCGCACAAAAGCGTAGATGGTGACGTCAGCAACACGAGATAAATTCTCATAAAGGCCGACGTGTTGTCGACATGATCCCAACCACGAGGTCCGGTGCCTGGTGCGGAGCCGACGCTTGAATGGCCACCTGAGCGTGCGGAGGAACAACCCTGGTTGGCCGAACCCGGTCCGACGCCGGTTCGAGAAGCTTATCTGCCTTCGACCGCTTTATCCGCCAGAAGTCGACCCCCAAGGCACAGTGGCATTTCTCTGAAACGGCCATTCGCAGCGAGGCGTGACGTCCCGTATTCTGGCAGCCCATTCCGCACTGGCCTATTGCACTTTTTTGTCTTCGCGTTTCGCGTCCGCCATGGCCTCCGGCTCCAACTCTTCCGCGGACCGGTTCAGGTGGACGAATAGCCCCCAGGAGGCAAGAAGCAAGGCTGTCGACGCAATCAGCCCGGCCGCATATCGAAGCTGCGATGGATCCTGGTGCAGCGCCTTGAACGTTGCCACTAGCCCTTCGATGGCAAGCGCGACGACGACAACCACCAGGAATCGCGACATGAAACGTCGCACCCGCGTCGGCGCGCTCACGTCAGCCGCCCGTATGACCTCTTCCTCTACGATGGTCTCGGCGATCTGCAAGGCGACAACGGCCCCGGCCAGCAGCCCCAAAGCTTCAATGACGGATTGCGCGCTTGCCTCGTCCCATTGACTCGCCAATGCAATCGATCCGATGCGAGCAGCAATCGCAATCAACATCAACGCCGCGCAGGTGAAGAGAACAGCCATCAGCCCATGGACGATCGTAAAGAAGCGCACAAGGAACTTCATTTTTTTGGCTCCCTTGCATTGCAAGTGGGTGATCCATGCGGTGTTCCATCAATTTCTGAAAGGCGCGGCGATGAGGGCTGGTTAATTCGTGTCGTAAACGACATTAGTTGACAACTCCACAGGAATCAACGAATGCCCCGGGAAGCCGTGTATGGCGGAAGGCAGCCGGCTCCAACAGTTGCCCGCAAAGCGCCGCCAGGTTTGACTCCCGCTCTGCCTGATCACGGCCTACCCATCATCCTACCCATACTGCAAGATCAATAGCCACAACAGATCAGAAAGAGGCGCGTGTGGTGCTTCCGACCAGGTCGCTGTGGGGGCTACAGCCGCGCGAGCTTCGTGCGGCTCACCGCGCGTGAGGATGCCGCGACGCTGTGCGAATGCCTGCGCGAAGCGCTCGTCTACTTCGGCGGCACGCCGGAACATGTGCTGTTCGACAACGCGAAGTCGGTGGTCATCGAGCGCGATGCATTCGGCGAGGACGGGCATCGCTGGAATCCAAAGTTGCTTGCATCGGCCGAGACCTACGGCTTCACGCCGAAGATGTGTCGTCCGTATCGCGCGAAGACCAAGGGCAAGGTCGAACGCTTCAACCGCTATCTCAAGGAAGGCTTCGTGGTGCCGCTTGCTGCGACGCTCAAGTCATCGGGGTTGAAGCTGGATGTAGACGCCGTCAATGCGCACATCGGGTGGTGGCTGTCAGAAGTTGCCAACGTGCGCCGTCACGCGACGACGGGCGAGCGTCCAGCGGTGCTACTTGCTGCTGAGCAGGCGGCGCTCCTGCCGCTGCCGGCGCAGGCGCCAGCGCTCGCTGCCCCGGACAACCGCCGGGTGCTGCCACGCGAGAGTCTGCAACATCCGCTGGCAGTCTACGACGCGTTTCTGTTGCTGCTGGGGAGCCTGACGATTACCTACTTTCACACGGGTAATCCGCACTATCATCGGCGTGGAGTCGTTTCACGGTCCTGTTCGGGATGGGAAGGGGTGGGACCGACTCGCTATGGTCATCAGGCATGACTTGTTGTCATGCTGTCCTGGGGACAGCACAACCAATCGGGAAGAAGTAGTTTCTGGTGATGCTCACCAGGGGTAGAGCTGTTGGGGTTGTGTTGTCTGTGTGTATCAATTCGCACAACACTGATCTCAACCGTCACGTGTGCAAGACACACCGGTTATAGGATCAAGCCTTACGGGCAATTAGTATCAGATACCAACGCACGCAAAGGACGATGACTTCGCGGTCGAAATGACGCCCGTTGAACAACCATTCGAGATCTTTCAGCTTGCTCATTGGCTCGTGGCCGTCAAAAGCTCGAGAGTAACAGATCGACGCGCCGGAATTGCACCACAACCGGACGATGGCTATGCCGGCAATGCTGACGCGCCAGGGAATGTACGGCGCGAACTGGTCCGCCAGCCCGCCGATGATTTCCGGCGTAGCTGACGGATGAGCGGGTTCCACTTGCCAGCTACCGGGACGTCGCGCGTAATGATGCGCGAGGAACCCTGATGCGCTTATCGCGCCCGCCGAGGCGGCGAACACCGCGGCAAACAGAAGTGTCTGGGCGGAGATGACCGTCCAGAAAACCTTGGCATAATCGATTGAAGAAAACCACAGCCAGTCGACCACGATGCCCGTGATGCGCCCGACGACGATCAGGCCGACGACGATGATCGCTACGGTGACTGCGGTGCGTTTGAAGCGCACGCGGGAGTTTGCCTGCGAACGCATCGACCCTCCTTTGCCGGGACGCTACTCATGGCTCGCTGTGATCGGGCCTAGAGCGTTCTATCAATGCGCCCGCCGAAAAGCCGGCGCACTGCCAGAGCCTGATTGGGACCACATAAATGATTGTAGTCCGGGCGCGGCAGGACGCGGATGCTCGCCTGGCCAGTCTGGCGGTGGAATAAGTGACCAGGATCGAGACTGGAATTCGACACCAAGATCGAATCTTGATATGGAGATCGGTCAACGCTCAGGCACGACGCATAGCGACCGCACGCTCGCCGAAACGTTGTCCGCCGGGCAGCGATGGTTGTGCGCATGCCCTTCGCCAGGTAAAGACGGGTATCAATGGGTTACAAGTTGGTTTGACGGATTGTTCGGTACCGTGGATACGCGTATTCCGCAGCGGTGTCTGATTCACGGCAGGCCGCGCGAAAGGGGACTTCGTCAGAACCTTTGCCTTCGTGATGGGCGTGCTCATGGTTGGCTTCCCGCGTTCCAGAGGGTCGCGTGATCAAGGACATCGCCAGCGCGCTGCCGTAGTCGCACTGTTTCGTCCGCGAATGGCACGCTGCGGCCACGCCCCGTCGTTGGTCAAAGTCCGCCGTCGGCGCAGTAACGCTTCGCACGCCACCGCTGTCGTGCGCTCCCGCATTACGCCAACGAGCTCGCCAAAGCGCGCAGAGTCTGGCTCGGATGATCTTCGATGGGCGAACCATGCGACACGAGAATGCGCTTCAGCGACTCAAGTTCTGCCCATTGCAGAAGCTGAAGGCGCAGCGCCTCTTTATCCTCGACGAGGATCAACTTCACCGGCTTCGGAATATGCGGCTCGTCCCCCGCGAATCCCATCACGCGCAGCAACCAGCCACCGAACCCGGATTCATGGCGAATGTTGCCGACCAGATCGTTCAACACCAGCGTCGTGCCGTTAGGCATGCGTATGACGAGCGCCGCCTCATGTCCACGCGTTCCAGGGACGGTCACGAACTGCACGTTCGGATCGCCGAAGCTCGGGTCCGTCGTGTCGACGTGCACCGCTTCCTCCACCTTCGTCCGGGAGCCTTCGGGCGCAACGACCTGCATTGACGGGTAGCGCTCTTTCCATACTATTGCATCCAGCCGATGCTGGTCGTTGGGCACCACCAGAAAGGCGGGGCGCCCGTAATCTTCGAGCGCTCGCATCTCGACCTCATCGAGCGCAATTGCGCTGAATATGACCAGTCGCGAGTCGTTCATCCGTGAGCGCTATGCCGATTTTGGGCCGACGCTGGCCTGCGAGAAGCTGGTCGAATCTCACGGCATCCGGCTCGCCAGGGAGACGGTCAGAAGCCTGATGACGGATGCGGGTCTGTGGGTGCCACGCCGGCAGCGGCCGCCGAAGCTCTACCAGCCACGGGCGCGGCGATCGTGTCTGGGCGAACTGATCCAGATCGATGGCAGCGATCACTGCTGGTTCGAGGAACGGGCGCCGGCCTGCACGCTGCTGGTCTATGTCGACGATGCGACCAGCCGGCTGATGGCGCTGCATTTCACGGCAAGCGAGTCGACCTTCAGTTACTTTGAGGCGACGCGTACGTACATCGAGCGCCACGGCAAACCCGCGGCGTTCTACAGCGACAAGGCCAGCGTGTTTCGCAGTGGCAAAGCCCATGAAACCGGCAGCAGCGTGACGCACTTTGGCTGCGCGATGTACGAACTGAACATCGACAGTTTCTGCGCCAACAGCAGCTCCGTGAAGGGCCGCGTCGAGCGCGCCCACCTGACGCTGCAGGACCGGCTGGTGAAGGAGCTGCGGCTGCGCGGCATCAGTACCATCGCGGCGGCCAATGCGTATGCGCCGGCCTTCATGGCGGCCTATAACGCGCGGTTTGCCCGGCCGCCGAAGAGTGCGTTCGATGCACACCGGCCGCTTCGCGCGGACGAGAATCTCGACCTGCTGATGACGTGGCGCGAGACGCGACGTGTGACGAAGTCGCTGACGGTGCAGTACGACCGGGTGATGTACCTGCTGGAGGACACGCCGGCGAACCGCAAACTGATCCACCGGTATATCGACGTGTGGGAGTATCCGGACGGGCGCATCGAGGTGAGAACAGATGGCGCTGCCCTGCCCTGCGTCCCCTATGACCGGCTGGCCGGGATCGACCAGGGCGCGGTGATCGAACACAAGCGGCTGGGGCACGCGCTGCAGGTCGCGCAGGCGATCCAGGCGCAACGTGACAACCGGCGCATCTCCGGCTCCCCTGCGCGCACGAATCAGGGACAACCGGTTCGGGCAACGGAACGCGCGCAGGGCACGAACAAGCAGCGTGAATTCACGCAGGACGACATTAACGGCGTGATCACGGAACTGGCACAACGCAGGCAGCCAGAAACCATCTGGAAAACCTGGCCGTCGATCTGCCAGACCAGGCTGAACGGCCTGACACGCCCTGCCTGTTCAAGGCTGTCCTTCAACACTGCGTGATCGGTGACCCAAGAAAAGACGAACCTCAACCCCTTAAAAATGCGACATGCGACATGCGTGCTCATTATTTTTCAGGCGACCGGTGCGCTGTAGGCGGTTTTGTGTTTTGTGGCGCATGCAGTCGGCACAGTCGGTTAGTTGCGTATCGGAAATCAACGTTCCTCGCTATGGTGAGCTTTTCCGGGAGTATCGACATGACGTTGTTCGAGCGCACCGACCACGCAACCTGCTGCCCATATAAGTGCGATTGCGCGTACTTCTCGATTCCGGCTGGCGGCGAGCGCGCGGTCAACGCCGTCTGGACCTACGAGAACCCGTACGAAGCCCTCGCACCGATCCGCAATCACCTCGCGTTCAATCTGGACCGCCGCCTGCAGCGCCTCCGGGTAGCGGACTCCTCCCGGAAATCGGTGCTGTCCAGTAGCAGCGTGTCGACCTGCAAAGCACAAGCCAGCGCTGTCCCGAGCCCGATGACGCAGAGCTGGAAGGCGCCAGAAGATGGAATTTGACAAATTATTTAGTTCCAGATAAATTGTACAAATGCAGAAACTAACTACGGAACAGCAAACGATAGTCGAACAACTGAAGCAGATTGCGGAAGGTCTCGGCGAGACGTTCTCCCCATTTTGCGAAGTTGTGGTTCATGACTTGGTCCATGCCGAGCATGCAATCGTGGCGATCCGTAACAATTTGTCAGGTCGAGTCGAAGGCGAGCCGGCCACCGAGTTGGGACTCGCACGCATAGCGGACGACCGTTATCCCCAAGTGATCGTGAACTACGCGAACCAGTTTGCCGATGGGCGTCGCGCGAAGAGCACGTCGATCGGCATTAAGGATTCAAGCGGCAGATATGTTGCCGCACTATGCCTCAACATCGATCTGACGCTTTTCGGGGCTTTGCAAAACGTGCTCGGGCGCTTCGTAAGTACGGACGCTGCCGCAGGGGTCGAGGAATCCTTGGAGCCCTTGGGTGCGGACGCCATACGGCAGCGCATCGACCAATTTGCCGCTCGGCTCGGGACCATCCCGCGGGCGCTAAAAACGGAGGATCGCCGCATGTTGATGCGCGAACTCAAGCAGTCGGGCAGCATGGAAGTGCGCCGGGCAATGGAAATCGTCGCGCTCCATTTGGGCGTTTCACGGGCAACGGTATATAACGATGCGAAATAACGAAAGATTGGTCCTTCTCGACAAGGACGCGGTCGAGTCTTTGTTGAAAGCGGACGACGTGCTCGAAGCCGTGCGGGAGGCATTCGTACTGCACAGCCATCGAGAAGGCAGGGTCTTCCAGGTCGTGCGCGAACGACTCTCCACGGGCGGCGTATTCGGAATTAAATCGGGCGACGTTCAGACCCAAAGTCTGCTTGGATTCAAAGCGGCCGGCTTTTGGCCGACCAACCGGCAGTCGGGTGGGGAGCCGCATCAGGCGACCATCATGCTCATCAATCCAGCGACGGGGCGCCCGATCTGCGTGATAGACGGTAACGCCGTCACGACCATGAGAACGGGCGCCGCTGGCGGTTTGGGTCTTATGCAGCTTGCCCGCCCGGACAGCACTCAGGTCTGTGTATTCGGCTCCGGCGTGCAGGCTCGCGTCCAGCTGACTTTCGCCCTGCGGCTCATGCCTTCGCTCAAACGGGTGCAGTACGTCACCGTCACCGGCGAGAAGGACGAAGCGTTCGAGTCGCAGTTCCGTTCGTATTGCGACATCCGTTTGGCGAAAGACCGAAATGGCGCGGTGACGGATAGCGATATCGTCATTACCGCGACACCCGGGGCGGGTGCGCTATTCGATCTCCATGCGGTTCGGCCGGGTACGCATTTCAACTGCGTCGGTGCGGACACCAAGGGCAAGCGCGAACTCCCGGAAGGTTTGTTGGAGCGCGTTCGACTTGTGGTCGACGATCGTATCCAGGCCTCTGAGATAGGGGAAACCCAATGGGCGCCGCAAACAGAAATGGTCGAATTGGGCGATCTGCTTACCGGCAATGCGTATCTCGAACGGCAACCCGGCGACATAACGGTGTTCGATATGACAGGGCTCGCCTTGCAAGATCTGACAGTCGCCCGAATGCTGCGTGATCGCGCCACTGAGGCAAACGTCGGCACGTCGATCGCCTGGCCGTGGTGAGACCTGGCTGAATTCAAGCGGCTGGTGGGTGGCGCGTACGTTGTCGCAGGCCAAGCCACATAGACCTCATCCATGAATCAATATTGATATGCACGATCTTCCTACGTATTTCGATGTAAAGACGGCGGCTGAGCGAATCAAGACCGAGGTCCGCAAGACCCCAGTCATGACTTCGCGCACGGTAGACGCCGAGCTAGGCGCGCAGGTGTTCTTCAAGTGTGAAAATTTCCAGCGCATGGGTGCCTTCAAGTTCCGCGGCGCGATGAACGCGCTAATGCAGTTTGACGAGCGTCAGCGCGAAAGAGGCGTAGTTGCCTTTTCATCGGGTAACCATGCGCAGGCGATCGCCTTGGCGGCAAGATCGCTGGGCATCCCGGCAACCATCGTGATGCCCCTGGATGCGCCTGCCGCCAAGGTTGCCGCGACGAAGGGCTATGGTGGCAATGTGGTGACCTACGATCGTTACACGGAAGACCGCGAACAGATCGGCCTCGACCTCGCCGCCAGGCATGGATTGACCTTGATCCCGCCGTATGACCACCCGCATGTGATCGCAGGTCAGGGTACGGCGGCGAAAGAGCTGATCGAGGAAGTGGGCGAGCTCGACGGACTGTTCGTGTGCCTGGGCGGCGGCGGCCTGCTTGCCGGGTCCGCGCTCGCGGCCCGTGAGCTCTCCCCGCATTGCAAGATCTACGGTGTCGAACCGGAGGCCGGCAACGACGGTCAGCAGTCTTTCAGATCCGGCGCCATCGTGCATATCGACACGCCGAAAACCATTGCCGACGGCGCGCAAACCCAGCATCTCGGGCAATATACCTTCCCGATTATTCGACGAGACGTGGACGACATCTTGACAGTCACCGACGATCAGCTCGTTGCATGCATGCGTTTTTTCGCCGAACGCATGAAGATGGTCATCGAGCCGACTGGCTGCCTTGGCTTTGCCGCGGCACGCGAGATGCGCGACGAATTCAAAGGCAAGCGAGTCGGTGTCATCGTCAGCGGAGGCAACGTCGACATCGGCCGCTATGCCAGTTTCCTGGCCGCCTGATTCAAGCACGGTTTCATAAAATATGACGGCCGTCGAAAGACGGCTTGCGGTTTGGTATTGTCGTAACTTGATGTATTTAGGATAACTAGTTATATGTCGTTAAAAGAATTGGAAACGCCGGCAGCGCTCATAGACCAGTCGCGAATGGTGCGGAACATCGAGCGCATGCAGCAGCATTTGGCGCGGCTCGGCGTGACGTTTCGACCGCATGTAAAGACGTCCAAGTGCGTGCAAGTCTGGAAGGCTCAGGCCGATGCCGGCGCGTCGGGGATTACCGTTTCGACATTGCAGGAAGCGGAACAATTCTTTGCCGCGGGCGAAAAGGACATTCTGTACGCGGTGAGCATCGTTCCATCCAAGCTGGAGCGAGCACTCGCCCTGCGGCGCAAAGGCTGCGACTTGAAGCTGATCGTGGACAACGTCGAATCGGCCAAGGCGGTCGCCGAGTTTGGCCGTGCCCATGGGGAGACTTTCGAAGTCTGGATCGAGATCGATACGGACGGTCATCGGTCGGGGATCCAGGCGGAGGACTCGCTTCTCCTGAGTGTCGGACGAGCGCTGCATGAGAACGGAGCCCGTCTGGGAGGGGTGATGACCCACGCCGGCTCCAGCTACGAGTTGAATACGCCCGAGGCGCTGGCTGTCATGGCGGAACAAGAGCGCGCCGGTTGCGTGCGGGCCGCGCAACGGCTGCGCGACGCCGGGTTGCCTTGTGAAACAGTCAGCGTCGGATCGACGCCGACTGCACTCGCCGCTCAACAGCTAGACGGTGTAACGGAAGTTCGCGCCGGAGTCTACGTATTTTTCGACTTGGTGATGCATAACGTCGGTGTGTGCAAAATCGATGACATCGCGCTTAGCGTGTTGACGACGGTCATCGGGCACCAGATCGACAAGGGTTGGGCGATCGTCGACGCAGGCTGGATGGCCATGAGTCGAGACCGTGGGACCTCGAAACAATCTCGTGACTATGGGTATGGCCAGGTGTGCGCACTGGACGGTACGGTGATGGCGGGGTATCAGATGATCGGCGCGAACCAGGAGCACGGCATTGTCGCTCTTGCCGAAGAGACTTGCGTAGACGCTGCGGGCCAATGCGATATCGCCGAGCGCTTCCCCATCGGAACGAAATTGCGCATCTTGCCGAATCACGCCTGTGCGACCGGCGCTCAATATCCGGTTTATCAAGCGCAGAATGCCAACGGCGAAATCACCGGCTGGCCGCGCAGCTACGGCTGGTAAAGCGACCATACCCCGAAAGGAACACGATGAAAAATCGCCTCACATTCTATATCGCCGTCGGTATGGTACTGGGTGTTGTCGCCGGATATGCCTGCCATGCCGGTGCCGCCAACGCAGCCCAAGCCAAGGTCATCGCCGGATATTTCTCGATCATTACGGACATTTTCCTGCGGCTCATCAAGATGATCATCGCGCCGCTCGTTTTCGCGACGCTTGTTTCAGGACTGGCCGGCATGGACGGCGGTCAAGATGTCGGCCGCATCGGTTTGCGCACTGTCGTTTGGTTCCTGTGTGCCTCGCTGGTCTCGCTGGTGCTTGGTCTGCTATTGGCCAATGCGCTGCAGCCTGGCAGCGGATTGCACATGACTTCGAGTGGCGACAACATCAATACCGGCCTCAACACAGCCGGCCTGAACTTCAAGGACATCGTCGAACATGCGTTCCCGAACAGCCTGCTCGACGCGATGGCCCGCAACGACATCCTGCAGATTCTGGTGTTCTCGTTACTGTTCGGCCTTGGGCTGGGTGCGCTCAAACATGATCCCCGCGTCAAGGTGCTGGTACAGGCCATCGACGGGCTGGTGGAAGTCATGCTGCGCCTGACTGGCTACGTAATGCGCGTGGCGCCGTTTGGCGTGTTTGGAGCGATCGCCTCGGCTGTGACGTTGCGCGGCCTCGGCATCCTGATCACTTACGGCAAACTGATCGGCTCGTTCTATCTCGGTCTGGTTCTGCTGTGGGGGATTCTCATCGGCGTCGGATATTGTTTCCTCGGCAAGCGGACCGGTCCGTTGATCAAGGCGGTCCGCGAACCGGCAATGCTGGCCTTTTCGACCGCCAGTAGCGAAGCTGCCTATCCGCGCCTGATCGAAGCGCTCGAGAAATTCGGTGTCGACAAGAAAGTGGTCGGGTTCACGTTGCCGCTGGGTTACGTGTTCAATCTGGACGGCTCGATGATGTATCAGTCGTTCGCGGCGATCTTTATCGCACAAGCTTTCGGCATCGACATGCCACTGTCGCAACAGATCGTGATGTTGCTCGTGCTGATGCTGAGCAGCAAGGGGATGGCCAGCGTGCCGCGCGGCTCAGTGGTGGTCGTTGCCGCCGTGGCGCCGCTCTTTCACTTGCCGCTTGACGGCGTGGTGATGGTATTGGCGATTGACCAGATTCTCGACATGGGCCGCACGATGACGAATGTGATCGGCAACAGTGTCGCGACTGCCGTGATTGCAAAATGGGAAGCGCGCCGCAACGACATAGGCGTTACCGCCGCGAGCCTTGAATGAGGGCGCTGTTGTTAGGGCCGCAAGAAGAACGTCAGAGCTCGCTGGGAAAGCGTGCCTTGTCCCTGGCACATTGGCGCATGAATCCCGCAATTCTTTAGGCGGTCCAGACAGGTCAGCAGGCAGCAGTGACGAGGTGCTATCAAGCGACCCAGCGTCCATTCAGGTCACAACGAAGGCAGTCCGCCGCTAGAGCAGACGTTCAATGCGTGGCGCCGGAGAAAGGAGGCTGACTTCTGCGGCACGCCGCCTGTCCATCGATGAACAACGCCTCTGGAAACAGGGCTTTTTCTATGATGTGATTTCCCCCCAAACGACCGGTCCTACGGCGCGGCGGCGCCCGTCCCAACATTCGATCACCCATATGTAGACTGAAAACAGAATCATGATGATGGAACAGAATCAGCCGGCGGGTAACGATCCGCCGGAAAACGGCGACTCGTCCCCATTGCGCGAGTGGCTGGCGGTGGGATCGGTGACGATCGGCGCATTTGCGTTTGTCACCACGGAGTTTTTGCCCGTCGGTCTGCTGCCGCAGATTGCACGGGATCTCGGCGTCACGCCCACTGCCGGGCTGATGGTGACCAAAGGCAAACGCATTGGCATCATCAGCGGTGGAAATGTCGACCCTGAGCGGCTATGCTCGCTGGTCGCTACGTAAGCTTCAACTCGCTTTCCTGGGGGGCGAAATTGACTCAGGGCAGCGCAGTTATGTGACGCCGACCTGGTTATATGTCGAGGGAATCGAACAACATGCCAACCATGTATGAGAAGCTGGTCGCCCTGCTAGCGCGCGAGGGCGCCAGGTATCGTGTAATCGAACATCCTGCGGAGGGACGGTCTGACGCGGTTGCCGCCATTCGCGGAACGTCGCCAGGGCAAGGTGCAAAGGCGATGCTCTGCAAGAGCAAAGATGATGGGCAGGCATTGATTCTCGCTATCCTTCCCGGCGACAGGAAGCTGGACTTCAAGAAAGTGGCGGCAGCTGCAGGGTTCAAGAAGGCCACACTGGCCTCAGCCGAAGAAGCGCAGCATGAAACGGGGTGCGTTATTGGTGCAATCCCTCCGTTTTCGTTCTCTGCGAATATAAAGTTGATTGTTGACCCGGCTTTGATTGACAGTTTTGACGAAATCGCGTTCAACGCCGCTCGGCTCGACAAGTCCATAGTCCTCAGTTCGGCCGATTACGTGCGGATTGCACGCCCGCTCCTTCAGCCGCTATGCGTTTAGGCAAAGTATCCGCAATCTCATTCGACCTTGATGACACCCTGTGGCCATTTAGGCCTTCCGTCGAGCGTGCCGAAGCGACTCTTCATTCATGGCTGATTGAGCACGCGCCAAATACTGCGAGCGTACTGCCTGCATGGCATACGCTCGGTCGGTTGCGAGACGAGTACGAGCGTTCGCGCCCGGACCTCGTCAACGACTACCGTGCTTTGAGAATCGGTTCAATCAGACTCGCGTTGGAGCTGGCGAAGGAAGATGTAACTCTCACTGACAGCGCATACGATGTCTTCTATTCAGCCCGACAGCAGGTCGAGTTTTATGAAGACGCTTTGCCAGCGCTTGCATGGTTGAGTGCCAGGTTTCCACTCGTCGCAGTGACTAACGGCAACGCAGACCTCCGGCTGACTGGCGGTGCTGAGTTCTTTCGCGAAACGTTAAGTGCTCGTGCTCTGGGGATTGCCAAACCTGAGCCCGAAATATTCCATGCGGCTGCCCGGGCAGCGGACGTGCATCCAACAGATTTGCTTCACGTGGGGGATGACTTTCACCTGGACATTCTCGGGGCGTTGGGTGCCGGGTTGCAGGCGGCATGGCTGGTTCGCCAGAATCATCTCGAGACGAGATTTCTGGAGCATTGTGCCCGCTCCCCGCACCTCACAATTCGCGACTTGTCGGTGCTCTGTCGCGCCCTCGGCGGACCGGCCGACTTATCAGCTGGTCAATTCCGTATTACGTAGACGCCTTCGTGGCCCACGACTTTGGTCCCAACTCCAGGCTATTGCTTGCCGCGCGACGTCGCCCAATAGCTCCGTCCGACGCAGGGAGCGGAAGCCGCTGGCTGATGCACAATGTCTCGCCGATTCATCCTGACCTTACCCCGCCGAGTTCACCACTCATAAGTTATCTGGCTGGCCGGCTTCTGGTTGACTCAATTGCCGGAACTGGTCCCGCGCCAGTTGCCCCAAAGCGCTGTGCGGGTTGCGGGAGATACTGCCGGCGGATCTGCGGGCGTCGTATCACTCTCTCCGCGCGAGAAAGAGGTCATGGCCTTTGTGCTGTCCGGCCTACTGAACAAGCAGATTGCCTCCGGAATGAACCCGAGCGGATTGCCGTGAAGGTCCACCGCGGACAGGTGGATGCGCAAGATGAATGCGCTCTCTATGCCAGACCTTGTCCGCAAGGCCGAATCGCTTGGTATCCAGCCCCGTCTGCCCCATGGCGGTCACCGCCGCTGGCGCCCAGGCATGTGACCTCTTTGCAATAGTGGCCAGCGATCCGCCGTTAGTCCGTTTTGCGCAGGGCACGATGGCCGCCCTTCCTCACGGATGGATGGCCCGGGATGGCCACCTCAGGGACCCGTCGCACCTCACGGGCTGGCGCGTCGTGATTTCGCCGCATGCCCATCCGGCCAGATGTCAGCACCGTAGAACCCAACAGACTCGGCAAGCGGGCATTGTGATGCACTGCCTCGTTCGATCGCTACTGGTTGGGCGCATCCAGCCGCTCACGCGCCGTGACCCGGGCTTTCGCGCTGCGCATCGAGCCCCGTTCCGCGTCTCGCCCCTGACGGGCATCAATCCCTGGCGCAGCAGTCAACCCCGCCGTCCTCAAGGAAGGCGGGGCCGGCACGGCCACGCCCACGCACCTGCGGCGCTGCAGCGCCTCCCGGTCAACCCGGGACATGGCATGCACCCGACTCCCTAATTACCGCCCTCGACCCGCGACCGTAGCCGATAGCGGGCGGGCATCAAGGGGCGAGGGACCGTGTTGCCCGCCCCCTCCCTCGCCTTTCTCCTTGACGCCCGCCCGCTATCGGCTCCTTCAGTCGCACGGGCGGAAACCCGGGAGCCTAGCGGCAGCAAAGCCAACCCCGAGTTCCACCGGAAGGTGCCCAGCCGCAACGGCACGGCGCATTCCTGCGCCCGCCCGAGGGCCTTAACCCCGCCCGTGACCCTTGACTGTGGAGACTGCCATGCACCTCGCTTCTTCCTTCCGTTCCAGCTCCCCGATGCTGCGCGCCAATTCCCCGCTCTCGGACGACCAGATCCGCCACGTCGCGCGGTCCATTTTCGCGGACGGCAAGCATGAAAGCCGTTCTGAGCGCTACACCTACATCCCGACCATCGACGTGCTGCGCGGCCTGCGCAATGAAGGCTTCCAGCCGTTCATGGTCTGCCAGACACGCGTGCGGCATGACGACCGGCGCGAATACACAAAACACCTGCTGCGCCTGCGTCACGCCAACGAGATCGAAGGCGAGGAAGCCGACGAAATCGTGCTGCTGAACTCGCACGACGGCACGAGCAGCTGTCCGATGGGCTGAACAGCTGTCCCCGTGCCGCGTCGCGATGGAGGCCTGTGGCTCATCCCATCACTGGGGACGCTGGTTTGCCGCGCGTGGTCACACGGCCCGGCTGATTCCAGCCGAGTTCGTCAAGCCGTTCAGACCGGGTGGCAAGAATGATGCAGCCGATGCTGAGGCCATCGCCGTTGCGGCGCGGCAGCCGACGATGCGGTTTGTGGCGATCAAATCCGTCGAGCAGCAGGCGATCCTGGCGTGGCATAGCGTGCGTAATGGCTGGCAGGAGGAACGTACCGCGTTGCTGAACCGGACCCGCGGACTGCTGGCCGAATCCGGCGTGGTGATCGCACGTTCTGCGGAACGTTTTTTCAGCGCGTTGCCGATCCTGATCGAAGACGCCAGGCTGCCTGACCCGATGCGTGCGATGCTGCTGGAACTGGCGGCGCTAAACCCGCGGCTTGCCCGCTGCGACCAGCAGATCGCCACTCACGCCAGAAGCAGTGACGTTGCAAGACGCGCCGGCGAACTGCTCGGCGTCGGTCCGGTGACATCCAGTGCCCTGGCTGCGACCGTTCCCGACGCGAAGATCTTCCGCAATGGGCAGCAGTTCGGTGCCTGGCTTGGCCTGACCCCACGCCAGCACAGCTCCGGTGGCAGGACGCTGTTCCTGGTATTGCTTCGACGCGACAGCAGCAGCCGACTTGAGGAAAATGAAATGACTACGCCAACCGGCCCACCTGTACGTGCGCGTCAAATGTCTGCAAGCGTCGAAAAAAATCGAACCCCGGGCTTGACTCTCGGGGGAAGACCTTGCGAACGCTATCCCGGGGAAAGCCGCCCTCCACGCCCGGCAATAGCCGATGCACACCTCGCCAGAAAGGAGCGGTTGAGCATAGCGTTTGGGGCGCAGGCGCAGTCAGTATTCAATTCCAGTCGTTTCGCGGACTGTCTGAATGATTTTCGTCTTCATGTGAAAGAACATCTCACTATCTCTCAGCGCCAGGGACCGCGTTCTCCCCAACTGAGAGGTCACGTCGATGTCCTCGAGCACCCGTGCGGGTCTTCGCGAAAACACGATGATCCTGTCAGCAAGGAAGACCGCTTCTTCGACATCGTGAGTAACAAAGATGACCGTACGCGACTCCTCACTTTGGATGCGGCGTAACTCCACCTGCAGCTGCTCGCGCCGCTGCGCGTCAAGAGCGCCAAATGGCTCATCCATCAGCAGCACTTCGGAACCCGCAGCGAGCGTCCGGGCGATCGCGACGCGCTGGCGCATGCCTCCAGAGATCCGGTTCGGGTAAGTGGCGGCGAACTCATGAAGGCCGACAAGGCGAAGATAGTGGTCAGTGCGACGGCGCTTTTCGTCCTTGCCAAGGTCGACTCTGTAGCGCATGCCAAAGGCCACGTTCTGGCTGACGGTTAGCCAGGGAAATGACGAGTACGATTGAAACACCATGCCGCGTCGCTGGTCGGGTTTGCCGACCGGCTCGCCTTCAAGCCGGATTTCGCCCGTGCTCGGCGTGTCGAGGCCACCCGACATTCGCATCAGCGTGGTCTTGCCGCAACCGGAGGGCCCGAGAAATACGACGAACTGGCCTCGCGGGATCGTCAGGTCGAAGGGTGTTTCCACGACTGGCAACCCGCCAAAGCGCTTGGTGACCCCGTCGAAAACAAGGTACTCGGTGGTTCGAATGTTCATCAATCAGTGCTCTTGAGATAGCGGAACAGGCGCCGATGAAATGCACGAATGAGCTGGTCGCTGACAAGTCCGATCATGCCGATCACAAACACTCCGGCCATGACCCGGTCTGTCTGCATGTAACGGCGTGCGTTCCATATGACGAAGCCCAGGCCGCTGTCTGAGGCCACGATTTCAGCAATGATCAGGTAGGTCCAGCACCAGCCGAGCGTAATGCGCAGGTTGTCGACGAGGTTGGGCAGCATCGATCGCCAGGCGATATCGATAAGAATCTGGAACGGGCGGCCGCCGAGCGTACGTGCGATCTCGATGTACTCGTTGGGAACGCGGTTGGCATCGTCGACCACCAGCAAGACGAGCTGAAAGAACGTTCCCAGCCATAGCAGGAAGATCTTCGTTTCCTCTCCGACACCGAACCAGATGATAGAGATCGGCACCAGCGCCGGCGTCGGCAAGTACCGGATGAAATCCACCATCGGTTCGAGCGCGGCGTTCACTGGACGATAGCTGCTCATCAACAGGCCAATGGGAATCGCCATTGCCGCCGATAGCGCAAATGCAGCGAGAATGCGGCCGATCGAGACCAGCGCATTGCCGACGATCTGCCCTTCGAGGGTCATGGTCCAGAGGCTTTGCGCGATCTCCATTGGCGACGGTAGAAAGGTCGGATCGACCCATCCGTCCCATGACGACATCTGCCACACCAGCAAGACTGCGAAACAGGCGCCGAGGCCAATCAGAATGTTGGCCCGGCGACTGATGCTTCCGCGAAAGGAGAAGGCGTTCGGAAGCGGTTTGTTCACTTGAGCTCGGTAGCGGAGATGGATTGCAACACCGAACCGTCGAACGAGCCGGCTGCCGACAGCGTGTGGTCCGACGCACCGTTCGCCAGATTCAGCTTCATCAGCGTGTCGAAGGTCTTGTAAATGGAGCCCGGCGCGTCAGTGGCGCCAAAATAATGCTTCGCGGTGTCGATCGATGTGTAGGAAAGGCTTCCATCGATGCTTGCCTTGAAGTCCTTGTCGCTCTGATTGAAGTGAGGGGCGGCAAGATGGATGAACTCAGCCGGCTTGGCGTTGTAATAGGCAATCGCCTTGTACACGCCGATCAGGAAGTTCTTGTAGGCGAGCGGGTCAGCTTGGAGTTTTGACTGGTTGACGATGATTGCGTCCACAATCGTACCCGGGTAGCTCGCCGATGAAACCAGAATATGAGCGCCGCGTTTCGCGTCGAGCGTAATTGCCTTGTTCATGAACGGCTGGAACGTTCCGATCGCCGCAACGCTGCGGTCTGAGAACACAGATAACGCGTCAGATCCCGCAGTCTGCTTGATCGTTATGTCCCCATAACTGAGCCCGGCCTTGCTCAGTTCAAGTTGCAGGAGGAGGTAGGCAGGTATATCCGTCTCCATTGCCACAACCTTTCCCTTCAGGTCGCTGACCTTCTTGATGGAACCGTCCGCTACCACGCCGTCCCCGCCGTTGGACTCGTCAATGGTGCCGATCATGACACCGGGCGTCGAAGGGCTGCGCGGGCGGCGCTGATAGTCGTCGACTGTGCGCATGTCCACTTCAATATCGCCATGGGCAATCCCTGCCAGCGCGTCCGCTTGTTCGTCGTCGAACTTGACGGAGACCTTCAGCCCCAGCTGTTTGAAGTAGCCAAGGTCGCTCGCCACGAAGACTGGTGCGAACCCGGACCAGTTGTTGCATATCACTCGGATTGTTTTGTCTTCCGCGTGGGCAGCCTGTGTGGCTGCTACGAAGCCCAGCGCAAACAGGGCGGCACGAGTGGTAATCTTACGCTTGAAATGATATGACATTCTATGTACCCCTATTGAATTAACAGAGTTAGAAGCAGAGGAACGAAAATCAGTTGCTCGTTGGATTTGCGTCGCCAACCCATCGGTTCATACGGACATCGATATCGAGCATCTTCTGGTACATGGCGCGGTAGTGCGGCAACCACCCGGCCGCTTCCCGCATCAGGGCTTCACGTTGCTCGACGGCTGCAGCCATGATCGTCCGGGCCTCCTGCCGCAAAGCCCGCTCGTCGATGGTCAGAAGCTTTCCGTCTTGCATAACCACGCGCCCGGCGACCATCGTCATCACGACAGCCCGGCTCGCATCTGCGTATACGAGTTGCCGGGCGAGATCGTTGAGCGGGGTGAACGGCAGCGTATCCAGGTCGAGCATGATCAAGTCGGCCTGGAAACCCGGCGCAATGCGCCCGAGCCTATCGGCCTGGCGCATGGCTGTGGCGCCCCCTTCGAACATGCACTTGAGGATTTCACCAGCGACCGGCCAGCGGTCGGGATCCGGATCGCCGATCGTATGGATGAGCGCGGCGGTCTTCATGACGGACCATAGGTTGACTGAGTCGTCGGCGATGATTTCGTCCGAGCCCAGCGCAATCGAAACGCCAGCTTGCGCAAGTCGTCTGAACGGCATGACGCCGCTGCCCAGCCGAAGGTTGCTGATCGGGTTGTGAATGACCTGCGCTCGGGCCTTGGCTAGCAAACCGATATCGGTGTCGTCGATCCACACGGCATGGATGACATTCATGCGGTCCGACAGGAGCGCCAGGTCGTCGACATACTGGATAAGCGAGCGGCCGTTCAGGCACACTTCGCCGAAGACGCGCTGCAGGCGGGTCTCCAGCATATGGATGTAAAACGGCAGGTCATGCCGGCGGCTCAATTCGTCCAGGGCGCGAAGATAGCCGACGCTGACGCGTTGCGGGGCCGAGCAGGAGACGGCGGCTCGCAGCCGTCCGTCGTCGAACTGGTGCCAGTTGTCGATCAGATAGTCGTAGTGGCACAGCAGTTCGTCCGCCTCCATCGCTGCTGGCGCTTCGAGCCGCGCTCTGAGTTCAGCCGGAACAATTTCGGCAAGAAAGGGGAGTTTGGCGATTTCGGGGAGATTGGGCTGGTCGAGAGCAACCGTCGCTCGAATCCCGATATCCCGATACGCGCCCATCACCGCATCGATCTCGGCGTGACTCGGAGACGGCAGGAAGAACGCGTCATCCTGTATGGCTGTTACACCCAGCTTGAGCATTTCCGCAGCGCCAAGCTGCGTGCGTACGTATGCGGTGCGGGCGGGCACTGCGGCATCAGGGGTGCTCGGCACTTCATAGAGCATGAAGAGTTCGAGGGGCAGGCTGTCCAGGGCGCCCTTCAGAAAATTGGTCGGCGAATGGAAGTGGGCATTGATCAATCCCGGCATAACCAGGTGACCGGCTCCATCGATTACGGTGTGCTGACCGCTGACGCCTCGGGACGCATCGGGCCCAATAGCGCAGATGGTTCCCCTCTCGATAACGATGTCCGCACATGCCCATTCAGGGCATGCAGGATCCATCGTCAGTACGCGAGCGTTCTTGATGATGGTAAGTTGTGCTGTACCGTCGCTTGTCGGGGCCGAAGTAGGCTTCGCCAGCCCAACAGGGTTGTCGCGCATCGCGGTCACCTTTTGCCGGACGGGCACGCCAACCCGATGTCCTCGATGAATGCGAGGAGCGCTACGTTCAACGGTTGCGACGTTAAACGAAAGTTATTTTGTCGTCAACGCCCCGGAGCTCAGTCAGTGCGTTGACGTCGATCTGCTGACTGGCCCTCGGACGACCTCGGTTTGAGCCGGCAATTCCCGCCATTGTGCTTCCTGTCCTGCCCGGTCGCTCTGTTCGATTGGCACGTGGTAGGCGATTTGCCCGTCGCTCGCCATTGCGACGCGATCGGCGAGTCCGTGATCTCTCCAGCGTCCTCCGAGAACAACAGCACAACGGCAGCGCGATTGCGCTGCCTGACAATGCGTCCGCCAATCCCTGATACCGTCGCTGTGAGTCCCTCCTCGACGAACTTCGCCTGGCCGTTGCCCGAGGCGCCGGCGATGCCGCGCACCGCGATCGCCGGTGCCGAATGGAGAGCGAGACAATTACATATTCAACGAATGTCCCGGTACTTCGGTCATTCGCGCCGCCATTTCGATCGTTCGTTCCTGGCTCGGATTGTGTCAAAACACGTAACCACCTGGAATTGACGAAGCCTGTCTCGCCCCAGGTCGCGGCTTTCCGATTGCGGCAGCCCGAACGTCAAATCACAGCGGAACATATCGGGAAGGCTCAACAACCCCGTGCGTGCGTCACGCCCGCATCGCCTTCATAATCGCTTCTGAACCGAGTAGTTTGATCACCCGCTTCATGTTGTACGCCAGCACATGCAAGCTCATCTCCGTGCTCACCCGCTCGATAGTTCTTGTCAGGAAATGAGTGGCGCCCATCCATGCTTTGTTCGTGCCGAACGGGTGCTCGACAGTCTGTCGCCGGATGCGCATCATCTCAGGCGCATGATCAAGTCGCACCTGCATCTCATCAAGAACTGCCTCGTGTTCGTGACACACTCTCGTCGAGATGCCATGTACTGCCTGGCCTACCGCGCGCGGCTTTCACCCGGTGGGCAAAGTCCTTACCGAACTTGTCACACCAGCACCTGATCGTCTCGTACGTCACGGTCACGCCTCGCTCGAAAAGCAATTTTTCGATGTCACGCAAACTCAATTGGAAGCGAAAATATCAACGAACTGCGCAACTGATGACGGCTGCCAGGAAACGATGTCCGTGACAGAGTGATTTCGGTTTCTTCATCATGTAATCTTACGCCACCGACTCCGCAACCTGACAAAGCCGCGGCGGTTGCACAACCTCCTGCATCGCCTCGGTCGTATACATCGGGTAGATTTGTCCATTAAAAATTCAGACAGACACAATCCCCGCTCCCGGCCAACCGTTGATCAAGGTGACTTCGTAGCGCGCTTGCGTCGCGAGACGCCATTGGGCCGAAAGATCGGACATCACCTCGCAACCGCCGATGTCGATGCCAATGCCAGTTCGACGGTTTCGACAAAGCTCGCCACAATCGACTCCATCGCGGTCCCAGGTCCGAGCACCGCAAAAATGCCATTGCGTTTGAGAAAACGTGCGTGCTCGTCCGGAATGATGCCGCCAACCACAACCGCTGCCCTGGGTCGACGGACCCGCAGACTGCGCACGACCTCGCCAACAAGGTCGAGATGCGCACCCGATAGGGACGAAATACCGACGACATCGGCCTTCGCTGCGATGGCGTCGTCGACCACCTCTCCGGGCGAGCGGAACAGCGCTCCGAGCGACACGTAGAATCCGGCATCGGCCAACGCCGCCGCCACGGTCTTTGCACCCCGATCGTGACCGTCCTGTCCCACCTTTGCGATGAGCACCCGGGGCGGGCGTCCGAGGCGCGCGGCAAGAGCACTGACACGATTGCATGCGTCACGCCATGCCGCATCGACCATCCGCGCTTCGCCGTAGATTCCGCTGCTAAAACGACTGGGTATCCTGTAGCGCGGCCAGACAGCCTCCAGCGCGCGCGTGCATTCGCCGATTGTCGCGCGCGCGGACACACTCGATAGCGAGGGCCAGCAGGTTGCCGGTGCCGTCACGCGCACCGTCAGCGAGCACCGCCAGCGCGTGCGAAACCAGGACGTCGTCGCGCTGTTTTTTCAGTTCTGCCAACTGCCGAACTTGCCTGGCACGAACCCGCCGACCGTCGATCTCGAGACAGTTAGACGGAGTATCCGCATCCGGTGATCGAAACCGGTTCACACCCACGACGACACGCTGCCCTGCATCGATCCACGCCTGGGTGCGTGTTGCGGCTTCGTGAATGCGCTGCTGTACCCAACCCGAGCGGATCGCTTCGACGACACCTCCCTGCGTAGCAATTTGCGTCATCAGATCACGCACGCGCCGGGCAATATCGTCGGTAATCGACTCCATCATGTACGAGCCCGCCCACGGGTCGATAACATCGCACAGGCCCATCTCATGCTGCATGATCAACTGCGTGTCACGCGCGAGCCTCGACGCATCCGATCCCGGGAGTGCAAGCGCCTCATCGTACGCATTGGTATGCAGCGACTGGGTGCCGCCGAACACGGCGGCCATCGCCTCGATCGTCGTCCGGACGATGTTGTTCTGTGGATGCTGCGCAGTGAGCGACCATCCCGACGTCTGGCAATGCATGCGCAAAGCTTGCGCTCTAGCCCCACGTGCACCCAGTTCACTCATTATCCCGGCCCAGACGGCCCGAGCGGCGCGAAGTTTGGCGACTTCCACAAAGAATTCGGTGCCAACGCCAAAAAAGAAACTCAGCCGTTCTCCGATGCGCTCGACATTCATGCCACGCTTCATCAGGGCATCGACGTAGGTGCGCGCATTGGACAGCGTCAGCGCGAGTTCGAGTACCGCATCCGCGCCCGCTTCCTGAAAATGGTAGCCTGAGACGGACATTGCATTGAAGCGCGGCGCACGTTCGGCGAGATACTCGACGACGTCCGCGACGATACGTAAGGACGGCTCCGGCGCGAATATCCAGGTATTGCGCACCATGTATTCCTTCAGGATGTCATTCTGGATCGTGCCCGTAAGCGCCTCCGGGTGCACGCCACTTTCTTGCGCTGCCACGATGAATGCAGCCAGTACAGGCAGCACAGCGCCGTTCATCGTCATCGAGACCGACACCCGATCTAGCGGAATCTGCCGAAACAGGCGCTTCATGTCCTCGACGCTGTCGATTGCGACTCCAGCCATGCCGACATCGGCCACCGCGGCAGGATCGTCCGAATCGTAGCCCCGATGCGTCGGCAGATCGAAGGCAACCGATAAGCCCTGTGCCTCCTCGGCGAGCGCCGTCCGGAATGCAAGATTCGAATCGGCCGCGTCCGCATAGCCGGCGTATTGACGGATCGTCCACGGCTTTTGCGTATACATCGACGCATGGGCCCTCGCACGAAGGGCGCCTCACCGGGTCGACTGCCGAGATGCGACACCCCTTCAAGATCGCTCGCCGTATACAGCGCTTTAAGCGGTACCGCACTGGGCGCGTGCCGTACCGCGTCGCGACTTTCATCGGCAAAGTTCCGGTCGCCGCGCATATCGCCCTCGCGATTCATCGCTGCCTCCAATGCTTGCTTGTTACTACATCAGCAATCTTCTGCTGGTCGCTGCCGCGACGAAGCTCGCACCAATGTACGAGGCCGCGTTCATCCTTATGCTCCGCGGCCACGCGCAGTCCAAGGGTGTCACCAACGTCAATGTTGCCGTAGAAGAACAACTCGCGGCCTGCGATAACGGGCGGCTCGTCGAACCGGTGGCGCTGCCATTCGGCACGGTCAACAAAGGACTGAAAGCTTGCAAAGTAGAGAAAATCCGCGCCGTTAAAATCATTGTTCGGACATGGCAGAAATTCGATCCAGTCGTTCTCGACACGATCGGCGCTTGTGAAGGGCAACCGCTCGTCCCACTGCCCCGCGCGAAACTGCTTGCCACGCCACGCCATGTCTATTGCGTCCACCGGCGGAGTGGGTGTCGGGCCTCCCATTGCCGCGAATGTCGCGCGCGTCACTGAACGGTTGTTGCGCACCTCATGCCGCCGCACGAACGTCGACGACATCGACACGATGGCGCACTCGCCATTGCGCGAAAGCAGGCGGTGCCGGCTAAAGTGGCGAGCCGGGCCGGTTCGGCAAAGCTCAGTACCGAGTTCGAAATCGTCGTTCTCACCGATTGCGTGGAGCGTTGCCCCCGTCAATCTGATTGCGGTGAAGGCCGCGTACGATTTGCTCCCGTCATCATCGACGAAATCCGGCGCGCGCCGGCCGGCATCTCGCGCCAGTGCCTCCCAGTGGCGATGTCCGCATTCCTTGATCAGCCAGTTTTCGGACAGCCCCGTATAGGCCAGTTGTGGCATCCCGGCGCGATAGATCTGTGTCGTTTGCTGCATGCGCTTCAGGCCGCTACAATGTCGCAAGAGGACGTTCGCTCGCGGAGGCTCGCGAGAATTGCCTGCACTACGTAGTCGGCATCGCGCGCGATCCCCGAGAATCGTCCTGATCCCCCCGTGTGCAACCACGGCAAGCCGACAAAATACAGTCCCTCGACCGGCGTGATGCCACGCGTATGCGCCGGATAACCGCGGCCGTTGAACACCGGGGCATCGATCCGGCTGAAGTCCGGCGTAAAGCCGATGCACCAGATAATCGATGTAATGCCGCTGCCTGCGAGTTCGAGCGTCGTACGCTCGTGAGGTGGCTGCCATAAAGGCTCATAGACGCCGCCGGGCGGTGCGTCGATGCCGTTCTTTTCGATGAACGCATCGATACTCGCATTGATCCGGTTATTCGTATCGTCTGCATCGTCGAGATTAACCGTGAGGTTAGGCGCGAACTGCAAGTGTCCATTCTGCAGGTCGTCGAGTCGCCCGTACAACTCCATGCCTTCGGCCGCGAACTTGCGCAGATCGATGTCACGCCCACCATCGCGGCCGGTCACATAGTGATTGGTGTTGTCACGCACCCCTTCACGCAAGGGATACTTTTCCACCGGCATGTCGTAGTACTTCATGTCGGCCAGCCAATCCACCACATCGCGCCCGCGGTAAAAGCGCGCACAGCGTGGCGCCTCGCCCGCGGCGAGCACCACCTTTCGGCCGGCCAGATGCAGGTCCTCGGCAATCTGCGCACCGGACTGCCCCGATCCCACCACCAGCACCGCGCCGTCGGGTAGCGCCTGAGGATTGCGATATTCCGACGACTGCAACTGCACGATCCGCGCGGGCAGGCGTTCAGCCATGCGCGGCACGATTGGCGTGTGATAACCGCCCGAGGCCACCACGACGTGATCGGCGGTGAAATCGCCCTCGCTCGTCGCTACCGCATAGGTGTCGTCGTCCAGCCGGTTCACGCGTTTGACCTGTGTGTGCTCGATCACCGGCGTATCGACCATTGCGATGAAGCCGTCGAGATACGCGATGATTTCATCCTTCTTCATAAAGCCATGCGGATCGTCGCCCGGGTACGGATATCCCGGCAACGCGCATTGCCAGTTCGGCGTAACGAGACAGAACGCGTCCCAGCGCTGGTTGCGCCAGGTGTGCGTGAGGGTGTTCTTCTCGACGACGAGGTGGTCGACTCCGGCCCGTTTCAAACAGTAGCTGATCGACAGGCCCGCCTACCCGCCACCGACGACGAGCACGCTGTAGTGCCTATTCTCGCGCGTCCCGGCGCTTACGGAGTGCGCTGTGTTCGACATGATGCGTCCTTGCAGTAAAAAATCGGCTCACCGTCGTGGCGCTGCCGCCGGGCGCGCCAGGTTCAACGGTTCATCCTGGGTTTAGAGCAGTTCGATGACCTTGACGGTCGCGTCGGGTCGATTGCGAAAGCGGTCTGCCTCCTATTCGATCTGCGCGAGCTGATCCATCGCCGCCGAACAGGCAAAGCCGTACTTTTGCCGCACGCGCTCCGAGGCAATGTTGAGCGCCTCGCGCGAGCGTCTGACAAAATCGTCGAGCGGATAAGCATGGCCCGGCGTAAAAAACTCGCTGACCACCTGCGACGGCGAATAGCAATTCGCTTCGTCCCCGTCGGGCCATTGAATCCGGAAGTGCATGACAGGCGTAGAAATCCTCTTTTGCTGTTGGCTTAGTGAATGGCAGGCGGCCGGTGTGCCAGCCGCGCGCGATAGGCTTCGACATGACGGCGGGCGCTAGCGTCCCAGCTAAATTGATGTGGCTCACCGGCCGTTTGGCGCCGGACTTCAAGACCATAGCTGACTTCCGCCGTGACAACGGTACCGGCATCCGCAACGTATGTCGCCGCTTCGTCGTCTTATGCCGTGAACTGAAGCTGTTCTCCCAAGCGCTCGTTGCCATCGACGGTAGCAAGTTCAAGGCAGTCAACACTCGCGATCGCAACTTCACCGAGGGTAAGGTCGACAAGCGCCAGAAACAGATTGAGGAAAGCATCCAGCGATATCTGAACGCGCTGGAGACTGCCGATCGTACGCAACCGGCTGAGCTGGAAGCAAAGACAACGCGGCTGAAGGACAAGATCGCGCGCTTGCGCGAGCAGATGCGAAACCTCGATCAGATCAAGCAGCAACTCAAGACGCAGCCTGATGGCCAACTCTCGATGACTGATCCCGACGCGCGCTCCATGGCGACGAGCGGCAAAGGCTCGGGAATGGTGGGCTACAACGTGCAGGTGGCCGTTGACGCCAAACACCACCTCATCGTGGCTCACGAGGTCACAAACTCTGGCAGTGACCGGGCGCAGCTTAGCCCCATGGCAAAAGCTGCGCGCGACGCGATGGGTAAGACCAGACTGCGGGCAGTCGCCGATCGTGGCTACTATAGTGGGCCTCAGATCAAAGAGTGCGCGGATGCCGGGATCGCAGTAATGCTGCCGAAACCCACGACATCAAGCGCGAAATGCAACGTCAACTCCTCGGCTCCGCTCAGCTCTACAACGCACTTCATCAGCTACCCCGGCATCATGACGACGCCAGGATAGCCAGATTCAAATCGATTGGCCAGGAACACTTATCACCTTGCTCGATGGCGCTGCGTAGGTAGGGCTTAGGAGCGTTGAAGGACGCTTTCACGCTCCACCCAAGAATCTAAAAAGCTTACAAGCGAATCCCTTGTAAGCCTTTCTTATTTGCCGCGCGGTCTGCGCAGATAATCAGTCGCCCGACCTCCTGCGCCGAGTCGGATTAGCCATCGCATCGATCGGCCATAGCCACGCGGTTCACGCACCCCAGGGTCCGACGTTTACAGTAATCGTCAACCCGGGATACGGGCGGGCGCCTCCCTAAAAACTATCCCATTCCCCCGCCTCAGTGGTTTGCGCCGTCCGCGCGGGCTGTGGTGCAGACCGCTTCACCGCGACTCTCGTGGCCGGCGTCCGAGGGCGCGACGGCACCGTCGTGCGCGTCGTCGGCGCGACGGAACGACTAACCTCAGCGTCGTGTGAACCGTGCAACTTGAACATCGAAACGGACGCTTTCAGATCGTTCGCCTGCGACTCGAGCGAGCTGGCAGCCGCCGCCGCCTGTTCGACCAGCGCCGCGTTCTGTTGCGTGACTTCGTCCATCTGCGTGACAGCCTGGTTGACCTGGCCGATGCCCTTGCTCTGTTCACGTGAGGCGGCGGTGATTTCACCCATGATGTCGGTCACGCGCCTGATCTCGTGTGTGATCTCGCGCATCTTCGCACCCGCTTCGCGCACATGGCCGGCGCCTGCCTGCACGCGCTCCACGGAATCGTGAATCAGTTCCTTGATTTCCTTGGATGCCGCCGAGGAGCGCTGCGCCAGCGAACGCACTTCCGAGGCCACCACCGCGAAACCGCGACCTTGTTCACCCGCGCGCGCCGCTTCGACAGCCGCATTCAGCGCAAGAATATTGGTCTGGAAGGCGATGCCCTCGATGATGCCGACAATATTGGCGATCTTGTCCGAACTGGCGTTGATACCGTCCATGGTTTCGACCACGCGGGAAACCACGGTGCCGCCCTGTTCCGCCACCTGGGCGGCCTGCGCGGCGAGCTGGTTGGCCTGACTGGCGTTGTCGGCATTCTGGGCGACGGTCGAGGTCAGCTGCTCCATGCTCGACGCCGTTTCTTCGAGCGACGCTGCCTGCTCTTCAGTGCGCTGCGACAAGTCCTGGTTGCCCGCCGCAATCTGGTGCGTGGCGGTGGCAATTGAGTCGGCGGAAATCTTGATCGTGCCGATCGTCTGGGTGAGCTGCTCCTGCATGCGCTTCATCGAAAACAGCAGGCTCGAACGATCATTCGGCGCCGTCTTCACCTCCGCAGTCAGATCGTTGTCAGCAATCTGGTTGGCGATCTCGGCAGCATAGGACGGCTCGCCACCCAGTGAGCGGAAGATGCCGCGGTTGAGCAGCACCACGACGACCGACAGAGCGCCGGCCAGGATCACCAGAATTCCGAGGCTGTGATACAGCGACGAGCGGAATTCCGCATCGATATCGTCGACATAGAGACCCACCGTGAGAATCCAGTCCCACGGCTGATAGGTCAGGTTGTAGGCTATTTTCGGGGAATATTCGGTTCCTCCCGGCTTCACACCGGAATAGGCGGTAAAGCCTTTGCCATCACGCTTGATGACGGCAACCATATCCCTGAAGAGGTAAATGCCGTTCGGATCCTTGTAGTCGCTGACGTCCTTGCCATTCAATTGCGTTAGCGTCGGGTGCATCAGAACCATCGGCTGCGAATTGATAATCTGGAAATAGCCGCTCTCGCCGAACCGCATGTTCCGGACGGTGTCCATCGCCCGTTTCTGGGCTTCCGCAAGGGGCATGGAGCCGGCGGCGGCCTGGTCGCCCAAGGTCTTGACGGCACTCAACGCGAGCTCCGCCGTGTGTTGCAGATCTAACCTACGCTCCTCCATCCGCATATCCCGCGTCTGGTAGGCGTTGTATATCGATATTCCGGCGAGACACAGCAAACTGAGGATGAGTGGCAGCCAGAGCTTCTGAACGAAAGACAGCTTCATATGTTGCGAACCTTTCAGCGTGAGAGCAGCGAGCGAGCAAAATCACCAAACGAGACAATGGAGCGTGACTAAATAAATCCTTAATAAGCTATAACGGCAGCCAAGCGGAAATCTTCATACTTATTAAGTTGTCCCTGCGCACTCAGGATTCGATGACCTTCCATCTCCTCAGAGTGCAGCCAGCCGGCCAATGCCACCCGCGCCTCGAACAGATGTGACAGCGGCCCGCTCCTAAAGGCAGCGGGCCGCTCAAGTAAAGGCACCGGGTCGTTCCCCGACCCAGGTTTTACGCAACGATGCCCTATGCGTTCACGTATGCGGTCTTGACTGTCGTGTAAAACTCGCGCGCATAGCTGCCTTGTTCACGCGCTCCGTAACTTGACCCCTTGCGTCCGCCAAAAGGCACGTGATAGTCGACGCCCGCGGTCGCGGTATTGACCATCACCATGCCGACCTGCGCATGACGCTTGAAGTGCGTGGCGTACTTGAGCGAGGTTGTGCAAATCCCGGCCGACAGTCCGAACTCGGTGTCGTTGGCGGTGGCGAGCGCGGCTTCGTAGTCTTTGACCTTGATGACGGATGCCACCGGGCCAAACACCTCTTCGCGATTGATACGCATCGTGGGCGTCGTGTCGGTGATCAATGCGGGAGCGAGGAAGAAACCGTTGGTGCTGGCGGCGACGCGCTCACCGCCGAAGACCGTACCGCCCTCTTCACGCGCAATCGCAATGTACCGTTCGTCTTGCGCCAGCTGCCGTTCGTCGACCACTGGGCCGATCTGCGTATCCGGCGCGAGGGCGTCGCCGATTTTCAATGTCTTGAGGCGCGCTTTCACCGCCTCAACGAAGCGATCGTGGATGCCTTCGGTGACGATGAGACGGCTCGACGCGGTGCAGCGCTGGCCGGTCGAGAAGAACGCACCGTTCACGCACGCCTCGACTGCGACGTCGAGATCCGCATCATCGAGGACCACCATCGGATTCTTACCGCCCATTTCCAGCTGCACCTTCTTGCCGGTCTCGACGCATTTGGCAGCGATGCTGCGCCCGGTCGATACGGAACCGGTGAAGCTGATGGCGTCCACGTCCGGCGAATTGACCAGCGCCTCACCGATCACCGAGCCACGGCCCATAACCAGATTGATGACGCCAGCGGGCGCGCCCGCCTCCGCAATAATTTTCACGAGTTCCCACGCGCTGCCCGGAACCAGATCGGCCGGCTTGATGACGACGCAGTTGCCATAGGCAAGAGCAGGCGCAATCTTCCAGGCCGGAATCGCAATCGGAAAATTCCACGGCGTGATCATGCCGATCACACCAAGCGGTTCGCGCGTCACTTCAACTGTCATGCCGGGACGCACGGACTGCACGATCTCGCCGCCTAACCGTAATGCCTCGCCAGCAAAGAACTTGAAAATCTGGCCGGCACGGCCTGCTTCGCCGATCGCCTCAGGCAGCGTTTTGCCTTCCTCGCGGGCAAGCAGGCGGCCAAGCTCTTCCTTGCGGGCGAGAATCGCCGTACCCGCGCGGTCGAGGACATCGAAACGCTGCTGCGGTGTCGACAGCGACCAGCTCGCAAATGCCTTGCGCGCGGCCTGGATAGCACGTGCTGTCTGCTGCACGTCCGCCTGGGAATACTCACCGACTACGTCGTCGACGTCGGAGGGGTTTACGTTGCGCGAAAAGGTCGGGCCGTCCAGCCATTCACCATCGATGTAATTTGCGTAGCGGGTCATGCTATTTATGCTCCATGTCTGTCGATTCTATTGGCGTCGCCGGGGTATCGGAAGAACCAGCTCAAAGCAGGCCGCGCTTCGCGAGACTTGCATACAAGGCTCGCACGCCGAAGGTCCACGCAGGAATGCCGGTAGAAAGTTGCACGGTGTTCACCAATGCACCCAGGGAAGGCGTGGCAATCGTCACGACGTCGCCCAGATGGTGCGTAAACCCGGCGCCAGGCGCATCGCGATCCTTGATCGGCGAGAACATCGTGCCGAGGAACAGCATGAAGCCATCCGGGTACTGATGATGCGCACCGTAGGTCTGGTTGACGAGGTCGGCCGGGTCGCGGCTGATCTCGGTCATATGGCTCACCCCTTCGAGGACGAAATCATCCTCGCCCTCGATCCGCAATGACAGGCTGGCCCCGCGTACCGTATCCAGGGTGAAAGATTCGTCGAACAGACGCACAAACGGTCCAATCGCGCACGAACCGTTGTTGTCCTTCGCCTTGCCAAGCAACAACGCCGAACGGCCTTCGATATCGCGCAAATTCACGTCGTTGCCCAACGTCGCGCCCACGATCTGGCCCGCGCCGTTCACCGCCAGCACGATTTCGGGTTCCGGATTGTTCCAGGCCGAAGTCGGATACAGGCCCACAGCCGCGCCCAGTCCCACCGACGACATCGGTTGCGATTTCGAGAACACCTCGGCGTCCGGGCCGATCCCCACTTCCATGTATTGCGACCACGCGTTGCGGCGTTCGAGTTCGGCCTTGAGTTTCATGGCGGCGTCTGAACCTGGCTTGATTTTCGCGAGGTCCGTGCCGATCAGTTCCGTGATCATGCTGCGAACTTCGACTGCTTTCGCGGCATCGCCACCGGCTTGCTCTTCGATCACGCGTTCAAGCAGGCTCACTGCAAACGTCACGCCGCACGCCTTGATGGCCTGCACGTCGCAGGGCGCCAACAGGCGCAGGCCCGCTTCATCGCTCGATGCGAAGCTCGCGTCGACCAAGGCGCCAACCGGCCCGAGCGACTCGCCACGCGCGTCACGTGCAATGGCGACAGCATCGGCCCGATCAAAAAGGTCAGCGGTGGTGGGAACTGTCGCAGTGATGTCGAAGACTTCGCCATGGCGAACCACGACGACCGACGGACCATTAACGGGCGCCGGCCGCCAGACGCGTCCGATCAGCAGTGCGTTATCGAGGTCGTCGGGAAGGCAGGAGGCAGTAAGTGGTCGCATTTGGGTCGGATAGAGCAGGCGTTAAGTGAGCCGTGATCGTAGCCACACAATGGCAGGGCGTCCATCTTGTTGATCTTGTATCCAATGTGTTGGACAATCGGCGACTGAAAATTCACCTGGATTGCGGTCATGAAGACCCTCTACGAAGTTCCGGCGCTCAAGCGCGCCCACGATGTTCTCGAGATCCTCGCGCAAGCAACCGCGCCCGTGCGGGCGTCCGCGCTCGTCGAGGGGACGGGTCTGTCGCGCAGCACGCTCTATCTGCTGCTCGATTCGCTGGAACACCGTCACTGGATCGCGAAGCGAAGCGACGGCTACATCATCGGCCTGAAGCTGTTCGAACTGGGAAGCGCCTACGTTCGGCACGACGGTTTGCAGGTCGCGTTCAGGAATGAGGCCAGCGCGTTTGTTGCGGCGCATAACGAGGTCGTGCAACTCGCGGTGCTTGACGCGGCGGAGGTGGTCTATATCGCGCGCGAAGACGCACAACGTCCCGTGCGGCTCGTCTCGGATCTCGGTTCGCGACTGCCGGCGCACTGCAGCGCGCTCGGTAAGGCGCTGCTGGCGAGCCTCTCCGACGAGGAAGTGACAGCGATATTGCCAGAGCGCCTCGCTGCCATGACTTCGCACACGCTCACCCGGCGCAGCGCGTTGCTGCGCGAACTCGCAGGCATCCGCGCGTGCGGCCTTGCCACCGAGCGCGAAGAGGTCAGTGTCGGTCTTGCGTGCTTCGCGGCATACGTCGGGGTGACGGCGCTCGGCAAGCGCGTCGCCGTCAGCACCAGCGTGCCGCTTGGCCGCCTTGATGGGAGACGGGAAAAGCAGATCGTCACCGGAATCGCGCGCATTGCCAGCCGGATCGCGGCAGCGCTGTAACAACAGATACCCGCGTCAGACGCACACGTCGACGCGGGTTCGCGAAGCTCACGTATATCGATGCGGTGCCGGCTGCCATTTCTTCCAGAAATCGGGGTCGTGGCAGATCACCAGATCGCCGCCGAAAAACTCGGTCAGCAGGCGCAGCCGGGCGATCGACGCGATGGCCTGCTCGGTCGTGTGCGCATTGCCCGGCGGCATATCGGGATCGAGGTTCGCTGGGCAGAACACTGCGTCGCCGGTCATGATCATGATCGCGCCCGACGGCAGATTCAGCATCAGCGATTGATGCCCCGGCGTGTGCCCCGGTGTGGTCAGCACCGCGACGCCGGGCTTGATCATCTGATCGCCGCGCAGCAGTTCATAGTGAATGCCACAATCGAAGTACGCACGCTCGTACGGTCGCGCGACAAAGGTGTCGGGCTGATACGCGAAACGATATTCAGTGCGTTGCACCATAAAACGCGCATGCGGAAACAGCATGTTGCCGCCCGAGTGATCCCAATGGAAGTGACTGTTGATGACCATCTTGACGTCTTCCGGCGTATGACCGAGATCGGCCAGCCGTGCACGAATATCGTCCTGCCGATCGTAGCGCGCGATCATTTCGGAAAAGCGCTTCATCGACAGGCATGGATCGGTGCCCTCCTGCTCGCAATCATGCGGCAGCAGACCGGTGTCGAACAGAATATGCTCGCCGTCGGCCATTTCGATAAAGGCACCAGTCACGGGAATCTCGACCCGCGTGCCCATGCCGCGTCTGAGCGTCAATGACGACTGGTCGTTGATCAGTGTGCCTAGGTTGAACAGCGAAACGCTTTTGACGAGCGTCTCGTTTGCGCTGCGGGTGCTGCCGTGTGTAGTCATCTGCCGGGCTTCCTGTAGTGCCATGATCAGGTTTGGCCGAATCGTGGCTGCATTGCTTTACCGTGTTGAAATTCGCGTTTGTGGTTCTGACTCGCGCCGCGCCCGAGCTGTGCGCTTCGCCAGCGGCACGCTCTTGCGATGCTGCTCTGCCGCGCGACAGACACTCGTTCAGATATTACTGTTGCAACTGCCGGCGCGGGCGCAAGCGATGCAGAATAGGCATGCGCGACGCCGCAGCAGCACCAGTGGGATGATAAAATCCAGCCTGCGCTCGATGCACCGGCGCGGCAGTGAGTAGTACCCGTGCCCCTATACGTATCCGCCGGCTTCCCGTCGCGTCCTTCATCTGTTCTAAACAGGAGCCACCTTGCCCATCGCCGCCCTCGGCCCTCCGCGCCGGCTGTATCGCGAAATTGCCGCGCAGCTCGAAGCCCTGATCAGTAATGGCGAGTTTCCGCCCGGCACACGCTTGCCCGGAGAACGCGAACTGGCCAAGCTGTTCGGCGTGAGCCGTCCGCCGTTGCGCGAGGCGCTGCTCGCGCTGGAGATCGCCGGTCTGGTCGACGTGCGCGTCGGCTCGGGCGTGTGGGTGGTCGAACGCTCGTCCAGTCCGCGTGCAGAGGTTGCGGTGAGTACCAAAGACAGCGGTGAACCCGGGCCCTTCGAACTCATCAAGGCGCGCGAAGTGCTCGAGGGCGAAATTGTCGCGCTGGCCGCCAGTGCCGCTACCCAGTCCGACCTCGACGGCATCCTCGAGACCATCGACCAGATGATCGAGGAAAACGCTCACCACGTCGTCGAGCAGGAAGCCGACAGGCTGTTCCATCTGCGCATCGCCGCTGCCACTGGCAATAGTGCGTTCGTTCATCTGGTACGCTCGATCTGGGAATTTCGCTACGGCCCGATGTGGATCAAAATTGAAGAGCATTTCCTGACGCCCCAGCGCCGCGCGCAAACCGTGAAGGATCATCTGGCGATCTATAAGGCGATCAAATCGCGCGACCCGGAACGCGCACGGGCCGCGATGCATGCCCACCTGCGCCGCGTTCATGACGAATTCACGAAAGGATGGGACAAGGCAAATCGTCCTGTTGAAGCGAGCGGCGCGCCGTCTGCTCCTACCGACTGAGTCGCCGGTTTCACGCCATGCGAAGGCATGGCGTGTCCGGCTGTCGGTCGGTTGTCTGTCAAATGTCCATCGGCTGCGGTGAACATTGAGGCCCAGCCGCGCAAGCGGTGGGCCTCAAGTCCCAGGCATTACGCCCCAAGCGGAGCCGGGAAGGCGATACCGTAGCGATGCCCGCATACCTCAAGCGCCGGCCGGATCGTGTCATGCAACCGCACGCCACCTGCGAGTTGTGCCGCTCTGCGAGCCATACCGCCGTCCCCGGGCATGCGCACACTTTCCACGCCGGGGCGTGGCGGATTGTTGCGGCATGCATCCGCGAGCCAATCCATCTGCCGCTTGAATTCCTGCTCACCGCAGAAAGCCGCCGGGTCATACAAGGTCATGAATACGGTCGCGCCCCAGCCCTCGGAAGGATCGGCGCGACCGAAGCCGGCCAGGCCACTCGTCAGCGCTTCAATCAGCACGGCGAGTCCGAAGCCCTTATGGCCCGCTCCGAGACCGCCAAGAGGCAGGATGGTGCCGGGCGGATTGTCGAACAGCACACCGGGTTCGTCTGTGGCGTTGCCTTGCGCATCGAGCATCCATGGTTCGTTGAAACGCTCGCCCGCTTTGTGCCGCCGTGCGGTCATCGCATTGGTAGTGACCGACGATGAAATGTCGATAAGGAACGGCGTATCCGACGTCGGTACGCCGATCGCGACCGGATTCGGTGTGAACACAGCGCGTGTGCCGCCGAACGGCGCGACGCTTTGTACACTCGGATCGGAACTGGACAGCATCAGCACGAAACCCGCTTCGGTCGCCTTCAGCAGATACGCGGCGAGGCTCGCAATATGATGGCTGCGGCGAATCACCAGTGTCGCGGTGCCGTATTCGCGAGCCCGCGGCAGCAGCGCGTCGATACCGCGCAGCACCAGCGACGGTCCGGGCAGACGGCGCCCATCCCACAACAAGGTTGCCGCTTTGTCGGCGATCACGAGAGGCTCGCCTTCCTTGGTCATGGTGCCCGCCTCGAGCGCGCCGACATAACCGGCAAGCTGCGCCAGACCGTGTGTGTCATGACCCAGCAGGTCACCGTCGACCAGCGTGCGCGCCACCGCATCGGCATGCGTCGACGCAAGGCCCACCGCTTCCAGTAGTTGATTCGCGTAGCCGATCAGCGCGTCGGCAGCGTAGCGAGGTGCGCTCATTGCATCACCCCCGCTCGGCGTCCCGTAGGTTGTCGTGGATGGCGCGGCAATCGCATCACGCGGAATGGCCGCAACGGCGTTCGAAGTCATACGGATTATTTTCCTGAATAGGTTGCTACAGATGCACGGGTAGGTTTCACATGACCGCGCCCAGCTGCCATGGTACGAACTCTGATTGTCCGTAGCCATGCAACTCGCTTTTGGTACGCGTTCCCGATGCGGTAGCCAGCATCGTGCGGAATATCTGCTCGCCCATCTCATCGATGCTTGATTCACCGTCCAGTATGGGTCCGCAATTGATGTCGACGTCGGCTTGCTGACGCGCCCAAAGCGCGTTGTTGGTGCCGAGCTTGATCGACGGAGACGGCGCGCAGCCATAAGCAGAACCGCGCCCGGTGGTGAAGCAGATCAGGTTCGCGCCACCGGCGACCTGGCCGGTTGCAGACACCGGATCATAGCCAGGGGTATCCATGAATACCAGGCCATGCGCCCGGACCGGCTGAGCGTATTCGTAGACCGCCTGCAGTGCGGAAGTGCCGCCTTTGGCCACCGCCCCGAGTGACTTCTCGAGAATGGTGGTCAATCCACCGGCCTTGTTGCCGGCGGACGGATTGTTGTTCATGCTGGCACCGTGCCGTTCACAGTACTGGGTCCACCAGTTTATCCGTTCGAGCAGTTTCTCTCCGACCTCGCGCGACACAGCACGACGCAGCAGCAGATGTTCGGCGCCATAGATTTCCGGGGTTTCCGACAGGATCGCGGTGCCGCCGTGCGCCACGAGTCGATCGACCGCGGCGCCCAGCGCTGGATTCGCGGTGATTCCCGAATAGCCGTCCGAACCGCCGCACTGCAAGCCGACGATCAACCGGCTGGCCGGCACGGGCCGGCGTTCGACGCGTGGCAGCTCGGCCAGCATGGTCTCGATCAGACGCACGCCGGTCTCAACCGCCGCGGTAGTACCACCAACTTCCTGAATGTTGAACGTTCGCAGCAGCGCCGATTCGCTCAATCCCTGTTCGGCCATCAGGCCGGAAATCTGATTGGTTTCGCAACCGAGTCCGACAATCAGCAGACCCGCAAAGTTTGCATGTCCTGCGTATCCGGCCAGCGTACGGCGCAGCACGGTAAGTCCCTCGCCTTCGCTGTCGGTTGCGCAGCCGGCACCGTGCGTCAGCGCCACCACGCCGTCGATGTGCGGGAAATCCCGTAACGCGGCACCGTCGCGGCGCGGACCACTGAAATGATCGGCGATACCGCGAGCGACGGTAGCCGAACAATTTACAGACGTCAGGATACCGATGTAATTACGTGTGGCGATACGTCCATCTTCGCGCTCGATGCCAAGAAATGTGGCCTCTGACGGCGCGGGAGGCAGCGATCGCAGATCCTCGCCGATCACATAATCGCGCGCGAATTCGCTCATCGCGAGGTTGTGCACATGGACGTGGCGGCCGCTGTCGACAGGCTGCGTCGTGACGCCAATGATCTGGCCGTAGCGCCGCACGGGCTCGCCGGCCGCGAGCGGCCGGGTCGCGACCTTGTGGCCGGCCGGCACCAGATCCGCGGCGACGACGTCTGCTTCGAGGCGATTGCCAGGTATCAACTGACGGCGCGAAATGACGACGTTGTCGTCGGGATGCAACCGTATAACGGGCGATTGGGAGCTCATAGTGCTTTTTGATGAAATGAGGCAGCCCGCTCAGGCTGCCGTGGCATGGCGAGTGGAATTGAGCCTAAGCTGGATCGTTGCAGATGTGCTTCGGTATCGCGAAGAGCACGAGCACCGCAGCCGCGGCAGTCATGGCAGCAATCACATACATGCCGAGATCCGTGCTGCCGGTCATGTCGGTTAGCTTGCCAATCGCATAGGGGCTGACGAAGCCGCCCAGACTGCCGACCGAATTGATGATTGCGATACCGGCCGCGGCCGCGCTACCGCTCAAAAACTTCGGCGGCATGGTCCAGAAGATGCCGTACGAGCTGATGATGCCAACCGCAGCGAGCGACAGCCCGGCGGTGGCGATCACCGTATTGTGCGAGAACCACGCGCACACGCAGTAGCCGACGGTGCCCGCGAAAATACAGAGCGCGAGGTGCACGCGCCGCTCGCCGGTGCGGTCGGAACTGCGGCCGATCAATACCATCAACAGGCCCGTCACCGCGTAAGGCACCGCCGATAACAGGCCGATTGACAGTGGCTCGGACACGCCTGAGTTTTTAATCAGTTGCGGCATCCAGAACGACAGGCCGAACTGGCCGTTGAGCACCAGGAAGTAGATCAGCGCAAGCAGCGCGGTGTAGGGATTCTTGAATGCGCTTTTTACGTCGTGCGCGCGCTGCGGCGTGACCTCAGCAGCGAGGTTGTCCCGCAGCAGCGTCTTTTCTTCGTGCGTGAGCCATTTCCCGTCCTCGATCCGGTCTACCAGCATCAGGTACACGAGTACGCCGAGCACGATAGTCGGCAAGCCTTCGACCAGCATCAACCATTGCCAGCCGGCCAGGCCGCCGATCCCGCTAAACTCCGTCATGACAAAGCCCGCCAGCGGGCCGCCAATCGTGCCGGCAATCGCGATGCCCGTCATGAACAGCGCGACCATCCGCGCACGCCGCCGGGCCGGGTACCAGTAGGTGAAGTACAGGATCACGCCGGGCATGAACCCGGCTTCGAATGCGCCTAGCAGGAAGCGCAGCACGTAGAACGCCACTGGACCGTTGACGAACATCATCGCCGACGACGTAATACCCCAGGAAATCATGATCCGGGTAATCCAGCGTCGCGCGCCGATCCTGTGCAGAATCAGGTTGCTCGGTGTCTCAAACAGAAAGTAGCCGATGAAGAAGATCGCGGCGCCCAGTCCATACACCGTATCCGATAGCCCCAGAGCGCTTTGCATCTGCAGCTTCGCGAAACTGATGTTGACGCGGTCGAAGTAAGCCGCGACATAGCAAATGACCAGGATCGGCACGATCTTGAGCGTGACTTTCCGGTAGGTGCGATCCTCAAATGATTCGCTGACCGGCAAGACGTCGGTGGTACTCATAGTCACAATCGCATCTCCATTTTTTCTGTTCAATTTTTGGGCGCAACATCAACCGGCAACACGACATGACCAATGCCGTGCAGCGAACGCTCGTGCAAAGCGGTAATACCAATATACCGGTGAATGTTAGGGACGCGACGGGGCAGTGTCAAGTAGGAAAGTTTTACGTTTATTTGATTTGCATAGGGGGCCGACTTACCGACGCTGTACGCGCTTTCACTGCCCGGAGGCTCTGTCCCCGTTACGTTAACGGCAGAGGAGACGCTTTTGCTGAGAAAGTCGACGGATGCTGGTCAGTTCGGTAAAGCGGCGCCATGCGGCACTCGCGTTCACACGTAACCGGCCTTTTTTATTTGATGACCGCCAGTACCGGCGATCCCGTCTCTCACCGGATTGGCCTACGCATCAGATCATCGAGCAACGCGCTATACGCAGCCACGAGTTGCGGGTCATTGGGCGAGAACCGCCCGATCAACGCGCGTTGACGCACTCGGTACGACGACGCCTGCGCATCGTGCGTATCGAGTGCCGCCAATACCTGCTGCGCACCCTGCGTCGCGTCATTGTCCCGATAATAGTAGCCAAGGTCCGCGCACAGCGTCGCGTTATGCACGAGCGCATACCTGCACGGCGTATTCGGTGCCGATCACGCGCAACGAGGCGAGATCCGGCCGGTGCAGATACTCGCTGGTCAATTGCGACACGGGGTCGTACACGCGTCCTGCCGTGTTACTGGAGAGCGTGATATACGAAACATAGTGGCGTACCTGCCCACTGAAACGCTGTATGCCGGCTTGCACGTCCGACTGCTGCCGCGAATTCAATGGCGCCGGGTTGAACGTCACGATCTGTCCCACGCCGTTCCTGAATCCCGCGTATTGGGCGTAGCCGCCCCCCAGCGAGTGTCCTGTCAGCGTCACCTGAGCCGGAGCGACGCCGCTGCGGATCACCGAGCGCACGAGGTTGTCCGCGACCGTGAACGCGCGCGGCCTGCCTAGGTCGTCGACGTCGAAATGCCCCGCCTGATAGCCCTTCACGGCGAGCGAACTCGTGCCCGCGATGACGGCTTGACCGCTCAGCGATTCACGCGCGCCGACAACTCGCCCGCGAGGTCCGGCGTGAGCCCGACTTGCGCATCGGTCACCCAGTCGGTGTTGTTGTCGGTGCCACGAAACACGACGATGCGCACGTCGTCCGCAGTCGCCCAGATTTCCGCGTGAACATGCCCTACCTCGGCCTCGCTTTCCGCCGCATGCAAGTGGACGCGCTGGATGCTGTAGCCCTGCTCGACCTGTGCCTTAACGGCCATCTGATTGCGCACCTCGGCCACTTTCATGTTGGCGGCCTGAAACGCCTTGTCGAGTTTCTTGACTTCGTGCGGCTTGATCAATGGATCGAGCGTTTGATCGGCTTGCACGCGGGCGAGGCGATTCTGTAATTCGTCGGCCTTCTGTTGCGCGTCGGCGAGCTTCCCGGGATCGCCGTAGACCGCGTACGACAGTAACGCGAGCATCTTGTCGAAGTCCCGCGTGGTGGCGTCGGCGGGCACGCCGAACGCCACACCAGGCTGCGAGGCATTCGATGCCGACGGCGTGGAAGGTGCGGAAGACGCCGCAGTCGTGGCAACGCTGGTCGCGGGCCGCGCGGCCGGAACCGCTGCGGACTGCACTAGCGATGACGGCGAATTCGACGTCGGGGTGCCGTGCAACTGCATGATCTTCGACCACTCGTCCGACGAGATCCCGCCCGCGGGCCGTTGCGACGTACCGCTGTTGGCCGTCAGCGTGCCGTTGCAGGCATTGCGTGTCTGCGCGAGGCGTTGCTGAAGTTGTCCATCGGGATTGACGTTCTGGCGCTGCGCGGCCGTCAGCAACTGGTTGGCGCGGCACGCATTGCGCGGACCGCCGAGTCCCTGCGCCCACAGCAACGCGTCTGCGTACGCAGCCGCCCCGTTTGAATTGGCAAACTCGTCGAGCCATGTGCGCAACTGACGCGCGTCGATATTCGTGTTCCCCGCTTCGAGCAGGGCCGCCAGTTTCACTCGCGCGGCCACCAGTCCACGCCGCGCAGCTGTCTGGATCAGCTCGAGTCCGTGTGCCGGCTTGTGTTCGAGTTCCGGCACGCCGCCAGCGATCTGCGACACGCCGGTCACGTAATCGGCGCGCGTGTCGTCCTGCTTCAGTGCGGCGAGATCGGACGCTCGAGAGTGGCGCGACGCTCGGGATCGCTTTCCTGGAGGACTGCGTTGACAATGACGTCGAGGTCCTGAACGCCGAACGCGCTCTCCCACGTGCCGGCCTGCGCACGGCTCGCGGCCGTGGCGAAGAGCAGCACTGCACAAGCGGAAAGCGCCGTACAGCCAAGGTCGAAACGCATCACTTAACTCCCCTTTCCCATACCCTGTTTTTTTTCGGCTGCGCGCGACCCCTTCGGTTTCAAACCTTGGGCGTCGCACCGATTGCAGCACCGAAAGTCGCGCCGCCCAGCACGCTGCGCCGCACGAACTCGAACGCCGGATACGCAACCGGCTGCAGATGGATCGTGCCGCGCACCAGCCACATCGCGGTCGTGCCGTATTTGCCTTGTGCGTCCGGATAGATGCGCTCGACGAAGAGCTTTTCCTGCGTGATCGGCGACGCGGCCCGCGCATTGGCCGCCGCAAAGATGGCCGCAACGCCGAGCAGAATGCCGATGGTTTTATAGAAGCCGTTCGCAAACGCGCGTATCGTCACGAACTGCGTCACGCCAAGCGTGAACTTGAAGATATGCACCAGCGCGCCAAGCAATGAAAATCCCAATG
Source organism: Paraburkholderia sp. FT54 (assembly GCF_031585635.1). Classification (NCBI taxonomy): domain Bacteria; kingdom Pseudomonadati; phylum Pseudomonadota; class Betaproteobacteria; order Burkholderiales; family Burkholderiaceae; genus Paraburkholderia; species Paraburkholderia sp. FT54. The sequence continues at coordinate 2,546,148 of NZ_CP134196.1, forward strand.
GGATGGGCGGCACGATCAAGGCGCGCACACCGTCCTTGCCGAGTTTCTCGTAGGGCGCGGAATCGGCGAACTGCTCCGCGGGCGCATTCAGCTGCTGAAGATTTTCGGCTTGCCGAATATCGAGCGTCGGGTTGTAGACCAGCGAGGCGTATTGTTCCGCGCTGCCGGTTTCCGGACGCAACACCACCTGATCCGGAATCGCCAACTGCTTCGTCCAGAAGCGTTGAATCGCAGGCTGCATCGCAAACTGTTCCCACGATAGATACGGCACGAGTCCGACGCCTTCGGGGAAACGCTGCGCGATGCCGTTGTCGAATGAGCTTTGGATCTGCCCTTGCGCCTTGCGCGCCACGGCGGCGTAGAAGCCGCCGCGGTCGCCAGGCGTCCAGTCGCGGCCTACCGGCACGCCATTCGATTGCACCTTCAGACGCACACGTCCATTGAGTTCGACAATCAGATCACGCATGACCGGCCTCCGGCTGTTGCAGTGCCGGGCGCAGCCCGTCGTAGCGCGATGTGTCGGCCAGCGGCGGTGTCGTCAGTTGTAGCGCAGTATCGATCTTCGGCGGCATCTGCACGCTGCGCATGCGCGACAGCACGTTCACCACATGCTCGACGCTCACGCGCCCGGAGGGCGGCGCCTGCTCCAATGCGAGTTCGACTGCAACCACTACGGCATCCAGACCGCTTTCCGGGACCAGCGCCAGAACCTTAGCCATTACCCGGTCGCCACCTGGCTCGCGTAGTAACGCCCGACGCAGCCGTTGCAGCGGATCGGGCATATCCTGGAACGGCGCACCGTTGCGCAGGGCTCCTGGCTTGCGCTGGATCAGCGGGATGTAATGCTGCCACTCGTATCGCACCTGTTCTTCGTCGGTCAGTCGATCGTGTTCGGCCACCACGGCATCGTCGCCGACCACCACAACACGGCCAGGATAGAGCCGCGTGCTGAGCATCTGGCCTGCGAATTCGCATGGCACGGAGTAGCGATTGCGGCCAATCACCACCAGACAGGTCGACGAGACTCGTGCCGTACGCTCAACATAACCGTCAAACGGTGTTGGCATCGGCATCAGATGAGCGCGTTCCTGCTCGAACACGTCGGCGACGCTCAGCTCACGATAGTCCGGATGCTTCACCTGATCCCACAACGCCCGGCACCGGGTCGCCAGCCATGCATTCAGATCAGCGAAACTGCCGAAGCGTTGCCCACGCGCCTCAATCCAGATACGCAGGCGGCTGTCCTGCACGTTCTTCTCGACTACGCCTTTCTCCCAGCCACTGGCGACGTTGCAGAAGTCCGGATCGAACAGGTAGTGCGAACACATCACTGCGAAACGCGGATTGACCGTGCGACCCTTGCCTTTGTGCACCTTGTCTACGGCCGTTTTCATATTGTCATAGATGCCCCGGCGGGCCACCCCGCCGAAAGCCGCGAACGAGCGCGTATGGGCATCGAACAGCATCTCGTGCCCCTGACTCGGATAGGCAACCAGCCAGAACGCCCGCGACGCACCTAGCTTCATGTGCGACACCTGGAGCTTGCGGTAAATGCCGCCGACAACCAGTCCTTCCTCAGACCAGTCAAACTGGAATGCCTCGCCCAGCTCGAATCGCAACGGCACAAACGCCGACTTCGAAACCGCCTTGCCTTCGCGTTGCCGCCAGGCCCGGATGAAATCGGTCACCCGCGAGTAACAGCCGTCGTAGCCGCCAGCCTTGATCTCCTGGAACAGCATCCAGGCGGTGCGGCGTTCCTTCTTTGGTCGCCGCGCGTCGACACTGAGCGCCTGCACCAGCACCTCATGAAACGGCGTCAACCGAGTCGGCTGCGAGCGCCGCTGATACTTCGGCTCCTCCTGAACATCCATGTTCAGATATTTACTAATCGTGTTGCGCGACAGGCTTGTGAGACGCGCTATCTCGCGTACCGACTTGTTCTGGCGGTGGAACATCCGCCGCACCTTGCCAATCATCGTCATCGGGATCATCCCCAAACACCCTGCCAGAAAAACTAGCAGGATAGGTTGATTGCCCGGCTCAATTTTCAGTCGGCGCGATCCCTACATGTGGCTGAATTTTCGGTCGGCGTAAACACCGGAGCCACCTCCTTCGCGACCCGCAGCGCGCTGAGCCGATGCAACTGTCGTCCTGCCATGTTGCCCTCCCTTCCTACCCACAAAACCCATGTCGCTACCCATACTTCGTGTGGAAATTGTGCGGGACGTTGGCGCAAGCGGCAAGCACGCCGTTACCCATAAACCGCTCTAAAATCAGCGACCTGGAGGACGTTTTCGGAAGATATCGGAATTGCCCGGAAGCCGTGTCTGGCGGAAGGCAGCCGGAGTCGAACCGACCTGAGAGCGTCTAACGCCCTCAACTGGGTTTGAAGCCCAGCCGCGCCACCGGACACGAATGCCTTCCTACGGTGATTGAACTACACGTTGCCGATCAGAGCAGATCGAGCCAACGACTATCCGTGCGCAACAGATGCAGGCCACGGTGGAAGCGAGTATACCCAACCCGGTCGAAGAATTCCAAAAGCTGAATCGCGCGTTTGCGGCCCAATCCCGTGACGTCGCGAAACGGTGCGGCGGCAACCGTGCCGGCATTCCTGTTCGCTTCGGCAGCCGCAATCGAAGCCAGCTCCCGAATCGCCTCCGGGTGATAAAAGAGATCACGCACGACCTGAAACAGCTCGCCCTGCCGCGCGAGTCTGCGCATCAAGTGACGCACACGCTCCTCGGATACGCCGTGCGCGCCGGCCAGATCGCGCACCCACGGCGGATCGAAGTGCCCCGCTTTCACCGCGGGCAGCAGCGCCGCCGCGAGCGCACGATCCGCGTCGTCGAGCGTCACCGTGTGGCCCGGCAGATGCAGCCACGGTCCGCGTTTGACGATCTCACCACGCGTGGCGGCATCGTCGACAAGCGCGCGCCACAGCGCGTCTTCCACCAGCGGCGCCGCGATCCTCCGCAAACGCGAGACGTCCGGGCCCAACTCGTCCGGCGAGCGTTCGTGGTACTGCGCGAGCGCCGTCGTCAATCGCGTGTTCAGCGCTTGCCAGAGCGCGTCGGCGACCAGTAACGCGTCCTCGCCAGGCAGTTCGACCACACGCATATTGACCGGCAACGCGAGCGCCGCCGCCAGCCTGCCTGTCAAACGTTCCAGCAGCGAGCGCGACAAGCCATGCGGCGCTCTTGCGAACATGGCATCGAGCGTGCCGGTATCGAGCAGGGTCTGAAGCGCGTCGAGCCACGCCAGCCGTTCGGCCGAGCGACGCTTGCGCGACGGCGCGAAGGGATCGAGTACATGGCCGCCGCCGATCGTGCGAGTGGCCTGCGCGTTGCGCACCACGAAGCGATCGCCCGGCAGCGCGCAGACGGGCCGCTCGAACACGAGTTGCACGCGGGCACGCTGCCCAGCGCCGAGTGTTTCGCCGTCGAGCAACGCGACATGCGCAACCTGGTGCTGCGTGCCCAGATGCACATGCAGCGGCGCCCAATGCTCCAATGTGAGCGATGCATCCGCGAGCAGCGTCAGCATGACGTCGATCCGCTCCGACGCCTGCGAGAGCCGCGGATCGACGATCCAGTCGCCACGATCGATCGCGCTCTTCTCGATGCCCGCCAGGTTCAAGGCGCAGCGCTCGCCGGCGCGTCCGCTTTGCGCCGGACGATTCTGCGCATGAATGCTGCGCACGCGCACCGGTTGATTCTTCGGCGCGAGCAACATCGTGTCGCCCACAGCCACGCGGCCCGACACCACGGTGCCCGTCACGATCGTGCCCTGCCCCGAGAGCGTGAAGACACGATCGACCGCGAGACGGAACAGGCCGTCGTCGCGCTTCATCCGCCACGCCGCGGCCGCCGCGTGCAGATGCGCCTTCAGCGCGGCCACGCCGGGATCGTCGGCGCGCACCGCGCAGGTATCGAACACGGGTGCGTCCCGGAGCACGCTGCCGCTCAGAAACGCACGCACTTCATCGTGCACTTCCTGCAGACGCTGCACGTCCACGCGGTCCACCTTGGTCAGCGCGACGGCGCCGCGTTGAATCCCGAGCAATTCGACGATCGCCAGATGCTCACGCGTTTGCGGCATCACGCCGTCGTCGGCGGCTATTACAAGGAGCGCGAAATCGATACCGCTCGCGCCGGCGGTCATGGTATGCACGAGCTTTTCGTGGCCCGGCACGTCGATCAGGCCGAGCACGTCGCCATTCTCGAGCGGCACGTACGCGTAGCCCAGTTCGATCGAAATGCCGCGCGCCTTTTCTTCCTTGAGACGATCCGTATCGACGCCCGACAGCGCTTTCACCAGGCTCGTTTTACCGTGGTCGATATGCCCGGCCGTACCGACGATCATGCGCGCGCGCCTTTCAATTGCTCGATCAGTTGCGCTTCATCGGCGGCTTCGAGACAGCGCAGGTCGAGGCGCAATGCATCGTCCGCGATACGGCCGATCACGGGCCGCGCCATCTCGCGCAGCATCTTTTCGAGCGCGAGCAATTGACGGCCACCGCGTTTGCCGTCCGCCACTCTGACAACGAGACCATGGCTCGGCAGCACGTCGACCGGTAAAGCGCCGCTGCCGATCTGGCTGAACATCGGCTCCGCCGCCACCGCATAGCGTTCGCCGAGCGCACGCTGCAACACGGGCTGCACGCGCTGCGCAGCGAGCCGGATCTCGTCGGCGGAACGGGTCAATAAACGCAACGTGGTGAGCCGCTCCGTGAGTTTCTCCGGCGCGCGATACAACTGCAGCACAGGCTCCAGCGCCGCGAGTGTCAGTTTGCCGACGCGCAACGCACGCTTGAGCGGATGCTTCTTGATCTTCGCGATCAGATCGCGCCGCCCGACAATCAAACCGGCCTGCGGACCACCCAGCAACTTGTCGCCGCTGAACGTGACGAGGTCGGCGCCGGCCTCGACGGTTTCGCGCACCGTCGCCTCGCGCGGCAAGCCCCACTGACTCAGATCGACCAGCGTGCCGCTGCCGAGGTCCACGGCAACTGCAAGTCCGCGCGCGTGGGCGAGCGGCGCGATTTCATCCAGACTGACCTCTTTGGTGAAGCCGCTGATCGCATAGTTGCTGGCGTGAACCTTCATCAGCAGGGCGGTTTGCGGGCCGATGGCTTCGTCGTAGTCCTTCAGATGCGTGCGGTTGGTCGTGCCGACTTCGCGCAGCCTCGCGCCCGCGCGGCTCATGATGTCGGGAATGCGAAACGCGCCGCCGATTTCGACCAGCTCGCCACGCGACACGATGACTTCTTTCTTCGACGCCAGCGCGGACAGCGTGAGCAGCACCGCGGCGGCATTGTTATTGACCACGGTGGCCGCTTCGGCGCCGGTCAATTCGCAGATGAGCTCATCGATCAGATCGTCGCGATCGCCACGCTTGCCGGTGCCAAGGTCGAACTCGAGGTTAGCGGGCTGCGTGAGTGCTCTTATGACGGCCTGGACTGCTTCGTCGGGCAGCAATGCGCGGCCGAGATTGGTATGCAGCACCGTGCCGGTCAGATTGAAGACACTACGCAAGCGCGACTCATTGCGCTGACGCAGCTCGGCTTCGACCGAGTTCTTCAGTTGCGCGACGTCGAGCGCGCTCACGCACGCATCGCCCGACTGCGCGCTGGCGCGCCAGCTGTCGAGCGCCTCGCGCACCGCGCCCAACACCTGCGTGCGGCCGTACGCGCCGAGCAGCACCGCGAACTCGGCCGACGCCATCACCTTCTCCACCGACGGCACGCGCGCCATCAGCGCCCGCAATTCAGCGCCACTTACATCGCTCACGAGGCAATCCCTTTTCTGGTCGTATCCACTCGCTGCTAATCGGACTCGTCGGAAGAGTCATCCGCGCTGCCGGCCTGCTCGGGCCACAGCCACGGATGCGGCGACGCACGCTGGTAACCTTCCGCGCCCATCAACAGATCCAGCGTCAGACTGGCGAGATCGTCCGCGAACGGTTCGAAATCGTAGTCCTTCGACTGAATGCCGATCTTCCGATAAGTATGGCATTCGTCGCACGATTCCGCCTTCAGCACCGCGTTCTTCGATTCCGCTTCGCGCGCGGCCTCGTCGGCATCGGGCGAGCCGACCGCGTGATAGGCAATGCCCTTGGTCGAATCGCAGTTCGAGCACTTGGCGCGAACCATGTGCCACTCGGTCGAGCACAGGCCGCATTGCAGATAGCGGTAATTGTCATACGCGCCGCCCACGCGCACGATGCTGGCCACTGGATGCGAGCCGCACACCGGACACAAGCCGAGGGTCTCGATGTATGGCACCTCGCGCTTGTCGATATCGGCAGCGAGGTCGGTCCACACCACTTGCAGCGCGGCCATGATGAACGGCGCGCTCGCCGGATCGACTTCTTCGAAGCGCTGCGCGAAGATCGCGTCGGCCTGGAAGTCGAGCGAGGTGGTGTCGAGCGTGCGCAGCCGGTCGATCAGCGCTTCGAGCGGTGGTGTGAGCGGACCCGCGGCGGCCACCCTGTCGAGCAACTGGCGGAGCACGTCGCGCCACGCCGGATCGCGCACGCCGGAACGCGCCGGAATCAGCGGCATGGAATGCTGCTGCGCACTCGCAATTAACTCGGGGCTGGGCGGCTGCGCCTTGAAGCTCGCGATCGCCGCTTGCTGCGCGTCGGCGAGCACGGCCATCAGGCGCAAATAGCCGGCGATCGGATTATCGAGCGCCGCGAGCTGGCGCAGGCGCGCGGCGCGCGCGGCAAACACCGCGAGCCGTTCCGGCATGCGAATGCGCGGAATCGCCGAATGATCGAGCGATTCAATATCGCCGGCTTCGAGAATACGTTGAACCACAGTATCGACCTCTGAAAACTGAAGAGCCGCCGCCGTTCATCGAACAAAGGCGGCGGCTCGGGTGCAGCGCGCCGGAATCCGCGCTGCCTGGGTTGCCTATGCGTGGACCGCTATTTACCGATGATTTCCTTGAACCAGTTCGGATGATGCTTGCGCGCCCAGCCGTAGGTCACCGTGCCGCGCGTCATGGCGCCAATCGACCCCTTGATCCACAACGCCGCATAAATATGCACGACGATACCGACGATCAGCACGAACGCCGCTGCCGCATGCACCACCGCCGCGAGCCGGATGATCTCGATCGGAAAATAGAACGAGAAATAGCGGCGCCAGATCACGATGCCGCTCGCCAGCAACAGCAGCAGGCAGATCACCATGGTGAAAAATAGCAGTTTTTGGCCGGCGTTGTACTTGCCGATCGCGGGGAGCTTTTCCTCGCGATTGTTGAGCACGTCGTCGATCTGCCTCATCCACTGAAGGTCGGCTTTGTCGAGATAGTTGTGATGCCAGAAGCGCAACGCAAGAATCAGAAACGACAGGAACATCACGCAGCCGACGAACGGATGCAAAATCCGCGTCCACTGGCCACCGCCGAAGATCGCATAGAGCCACGACATGGCCGGATGAAACATGGCGAGGCCGGACAGCGCCAGCAGGACGAACGTGATGGCGGTGATCCAGTGATTCGTCCGTTCATTGGGCGTGTAGCGCACGATCAGGCTGTTGCCCTTCACGTCCTTCAGATCGGTATGGTCAGGATGCTTCATTGGATGCCTCCCGCGAACGGCGTGCTTCGTCGGCTTCGTGCTGGGCTTCGGCTTCTTCCGCCTCGGACACCTCGTTCGGACCGACGCGCGTGTAGTGGAAGAACCCGGCTACGGCCGCGAACGCGATACCCGCCAGCGCCAGCGGCTTGGCCAGCCCTTTCCACAGCGCAACCATCGCGCTGATCTTCGGATTCTGCGGCAAACCGTGGTACAGGTTCGCCTTGTCGGCGTGATGCAGCACGTACATGACGTGCGTACCGCCCACGCCGGCAGGATCGTACAAACCGGCGTTCTGGAAACCGCGTTCCTTCAGATCTTCAACCCGGTCGGCGGCCTGCTGCTTCATGTCCTCCTTGGTGCCGAACATGATCGCGCCGGTCGGACACGTCTTCACGCAAGCCGGTTCCTGGCCGACCGCCACGCGGTCCGAACACAGCGTGCACTTGTACGCGCGGTTGTCCTTCTTCGAAATGCGCGGCACGTTGAACGGGCAACCGGTAACGCAATAGCCGCAGCCGATGCAGTTTTCCTCGTGAAAATCCACGATGCCGTTGGTGTACTGCACAATCGCGCCCGGCGACGGACAGGCCTTCAGACAACCCGGATCCTCGCAGTGCATGCAGCCGTCCTTGCGGATCAGCCACTCGAGATCGCCTTCGGTGTTCTCGTATTCCGAGAACCGCATGACGGTCCACGAATGCTCGCTCAGATCGCGCGGGTTGTCGTAGATGCCGGTTGTCGTGCCGATTTCATCGCGCAGATCGTTCCATTCCATGCAGGCGGTCTGACACGCCTTGCAGCCAATGCACTTCGACACGTCGATGAGCTTGGCGACCGTGCCCGTGACCGGCTCACGCACTTGCGGTTCAGGCAAGGTCGTGGCCGAGAGGCGTTTGATGTCCAGTGATTGCAGTGCCATCTCTTTTCCTTATGCCTTTTCGACCTTGACGAGGAACGACTTGAATTCCGGTGTTTGCGAATTCCCGTCGCCCACGGAGGGCGTCAGCGTATTGACGAGATAGCCCGGCTTCGCGAGTCCTTTGAAGCCCCAATGCAACGGCAATCCGACGGTCTGGACTTTCTTTCCTTCGATCATCAGCGGTTTGATCCGCTTGGTGACGAGCGCCACGGCAATGATGTGCCCGCGATTGGACGACACCTTGATGCGATCCCCGGCTACCACGCCCACCTCCTTCGCCAGATCCTCGCCGATCTCCACGAACTGTTGCGGCTGCACGATCGCATTCAAACGCGCGTGCTTGGTCCAGTAGTGGAAATGCTCCGTCAGACGATACGTGGTCGCCGTATGCGGGAAGTTCTCGTGCGTGCCGAACGCAGCCCGGTCATCGGGGAACACGCGTGCCGCCGGACTGCTGACGACCGCCTTGTTGTCCGGATGCAGCGGGTTGTAACCGAGCGGCGTTTCAAACGGTTCGTAGTGCTCCGGGAATGGCCCTTCCACCAGACCGTCGCGCGAGAAGAAGCGCGCCACGCCTTCCGCGTTCATGATGAACGGATTCATACCGTTTTCGGGCGGTTCGTCGGCTTTGAAGTCAGGAATGTCCGCTCCCGTCCACGTCTTGCCGTTCCACGCGATCAGCTTGCGTGTCGGATCGAACGGCTTGCCGCTCACGTCGCACGAAGCGCGGTTGTACAGAATCCGCCGGTTCGCCGGCCACGCCCACGCCCAGTTCAGCGTATTGCCGATGCCGGTCGGGTCGGAGTTATCGCGACGGCCCATCTGGTTGCCCGCCTGAGTCCATGCACCGCAGAAGATCCAGCAGCCGCTCGCGGTAGTGCCGTCGTCGCGCAACTGTGCGAAGCTCGCCAGCTGCTCGCCCTTTTTGGCGAGCACCTTGGTTTTGTCGGTCGCGTCGGTGACGTCGGCGAGCGCCTTGCCGTTGAACTCCATCGCCAGCTCTTCGGGCGTCGGGCTTTCCGGGTCGGCATACGGCCAGCTCATCTTGAGAATCGGATCGGGATACTTGCCGCCGTTCTTCCGGTAAGCCTCGCGGATGCGCAGCCACAGGCCCGCCATGATCTCGAGATCACTCCTTGATTCGCCAGGGCCGGTCGCTCCCTGCCAGTGCCACTGCAGCACGCGGCTGGAACTGACCAGCGAACCGCGCTCTTCCGCGAAACAGGTGGTCGGCAAACGGAACACCTCGGTCTGGATCGAAGCGGGATCGACGTCGTTGAACTCGCCGAAATTCTTCCAGAACTCGGACGTTTCCGTAGCGAGCGGATCCATGACGACGAGCCACTTCAACTTGGCCAGACTCGCGCCGATCTTCGCCTTGTTCGGCGCCGCGGCGAGCGGGTTGAAGCCCTGCGCGATGTAGCCGTTCATCTTGCCTTGATTCATCAGCTCGAAGACCTGCAGCATGTCGTAGGACTTATCGAGCTTGGGCAGATAGTCGAAACCGAAGTTGTTCTCGGCGGTCGCGTTATCGCCCCACCACGACTTCATGAAACTGACATGGAACGCGCGATAGTTGCGCCAGTAGCTCAACTGATTCGGCCGCAGCGGCTGGCTCGCGCGTTTTGCGATGAAGGCGTCGAAGTCCTGCTCGGCTTCCATTGGCAGCGTCATGTAACCCGGCAACAGGTTCGACATCAGACCGAGGTCGGTCAAACCCTGAATGTTCGAGTGACCGCGCAGCGCATTCATGCCGCCGCCCGCAATGCCGATATTGCCCAGCAGCAATTGCACCATCGCGCCGGTGCGGATGATCTGCGAGCCGATCGAGTGATGCGTCCAGCCGAGCGCGTACAGGATCGTGCCGGCGCGCCCCGGAACAGCCGTCGATGCCAGCATCTCGCACACCTTGAGGAATTTTTCCTTGGGCGTGCCGCACGCTCTCTCGACCTGCTCGGGCGTGTAGCGCGAGTAGTGCTGCTTCATCAGCTGATAGACGCAGCGCGGGTGCTGCAACGTCGGATCGACTTTGGCAAAACCGTCGTCGCCGCGTTCGTAGTCCCACGAGCTCTTGTCGTAACTGCGCTTGTCGGCGTTGTAGCCGGAATAAAGGCCGTCGGTAAACGAGAAATCCTCACGAACGATGAAAGGCATGTCCGTGTAGTTCTTCACATACTCGTGCTGGATCTTGTCGTTGGTGAGCAAATAGTTGATCACCCCGCCGAGGAACACGATGTCCGAGCCAGTCCGAATCTGCGCGTAATAGTCCGCAACCGATGCCGTGCGCGTAAAGCGCGGATCGACCACGATCAACCTCGCCTTGCGATGCGCTTTAGCTTCGGTGACCCATTTGAAACCGCACGGGTGCGCCTCGGCCGCATTGCCGCCCATCACGAGAATCACGTCCGCGTTCTTGATGTCGACCCAATGGTTCGTCATCGCTCCACGGCCAAACGTCGGGGCAAGACCTGCCACCGTCGGGCCGTGTCAGACACGTGCTTGATTGTCGAATGCGAGCATGCCAAGACTGCGGACAGTCTTGTGCGTCAGATAACCCACTTCATTGCTACCGGCCGATGCTGCGAGCACGCCGGTGGTCAGCCAGCGGTTGACCTTCTTGCCGTCTGCCGTGGTCTCGACGAAATTGGCGTCGCGATCTTCCTTCATCAATTTCGCAATGCGATCGAGCGCGTCTTCCCACGAAATACGCTTCCATTCATTCGAACCGGCCGCGCGGTACTCCGGATACTTCAGACGGCTCGGACTATGAATGAAGTCGATCAGGCTCGCGCCCTTCGGGCACAACGTGCCGCGATTGACCGGATGGTCGGGATCGCCCTCGATGTGGATGATGCTGGACTTTGCGTTCTTGGCGTTGTCGCCGAGTCCGTACATCAGGATGCCGCAGCCTACCGAACAGTACGGGCAGGTATTGCGGGTTTCGGTTGTGCGCGACAACTTGTACTGACGGACTTCCGCTAGCGCGGGTGTCGGCGAGAAGCCCATGAGGGCGAGACTCGATCCGGCAAGCGTAGTGGCGGAAACCTTCAGAAATTGTCGCCGGGACATATGGGGCATTGAATGGCCTCGGCTCTTTAAGGGGACACTGATCATGATTATAGAGGCCCGCATGAAGTCCTGCAGCGATGACGCAGACCTTCTACAGTGCAACTAATATGAAGTGTCACAGCCGGTTTCAAAAACCGCGGCATTGTTATTGCTGCATCTGTAGCTCATGCGTCGACGCTTACTGCAGAACATTGGGACACTTATGATCTATCGACCTTTCAGTTTTTCTTCCGCAGACAGCATTGAAGGCGCAGTGGAATGGCGTGTGCCGGTCAAGGTTGTCTCGCTTGCGCTGGGTGCCGCGATGCTCGTACTCAGTCCGCACGGCTTTGCCCAGATCACCCAAGGCAGCGGTTCGTCGCAGCAGGAGAATCGCACTTCTTCGACGGGGTCGGCGCCCGATCCGTCCGCGTCCACAGTTCATGAATCGCATAAGCCGCAGACGAAGGGCGGCGGTTCGGCAAACACGCGCGGCAAGACTGGCGGGCAGGGTCACACGAGCCAAGGCGCAGGCGGGTTCGATAGCGGGCTCTATGGCACCGGCGCAGGCAGCAATAAATAAAGCGTGCTTGCCGAGGCTTTGCCGCGCTTTTGCGGCAGCGCATTGCGAGCGTGCGGCGCGTGGCGGGCAACTTCAGAGGAATGAACGCCGGGTTTTGCGCTCTGCCCGGAACGCTTGGGCGACTGCCATTCCTGCGCGTCGCCCGAACAACCATCATAATGCGGTCATTCGTAGCCTGAAATGCACGCCACAATGACCGATACTCCCACCCACGCTAGCGCGTCGCCCCGTCTGACCAGTCTGTCGCATGGCGGCGGTTGCGGCTGCAAGATCGCGCCCGGCCTGCTCGCCGATCTGCTCAAGCGCAGCGCGCCGCTGCCGTTCTTTCCTGACCTGCTGGTCGGCAACGACACAGCCGACGACGCCGCCGTCTACAAGCTCAACGACGAGCAGGCAATCGTCGCCACCACCGACTTCTTCATGCCGATCGTCGACGACCCGTTCGACTTCGGCCGCATCGCCGCGACCAATGCGCTGTCCGACGTCTACGCCATGGGCGGCAAGCCGCTGATGGCGCTGGCCATCGTCGGCATGCCGATCAATGTGCTGCCGCATGAGGTGATCGCAGCCGTGCTGAAGGGTGGCGAATCCGTGTGCGCCGAGGCCGGCATTCCGCTCGCCGGCGGCCATTCGATCGATTCGGTCGAGCCGATCTACGGCCTCGTCGCGATCGGCGTGGTCGACCCGAAGCGCGTCAAACGCAACGCGGGCGCGCAAGCGGGCGATGTGCTGATTCTCGGCAAGCCGCTAGGCGTGGGCATTCTCTCAGCGGCATTGAAGAAAGACCGGCTCGACGCCGCCGGTTACGCCGCCATGATCGGCGCGACGACCAAGCTCAACCGGCCGGGCGCGGACCTGTCGAACCTCGACGGCGTGCACGCGCTCACCGATATCACCGGCTTCGGCCTGCTCGGCCACACGCTGGAACTGGCGCGCGGCTCGCACCTGACCGCCCGCGTGCGCTACGCGGATCTGCCGTGGTTGCCGGACGTGGTGAGCCTCGCGCAAGCCGGTATTTTTACCGGCGCTTCGGGACGCAACTGGGACGCATACGGCAAGAACATCGTTTTGCCATCCTCATTTTCTGCAACGGCGCGCACCCTGCTCACCGACCCGCAAACCTCGGGCGGCTTGCTGGTCTCGTGTGCGCCGCAAGCCGTCGACGAGGTTCTCGCCGTGTTCCGCGCCGACGGGTTCGGCGAGGCCTGCGTGATCGGCGAAATGGTCAGTGGAGAGGGACGCGTCGAGGTCATCTGAGCCCCGCGAGCGGCGGTGTGGGAGCGCATGGGGGAAACAGCCCTCAGCGCCCGCCCACCGGCATTCACGGCGCATGCGATAATTTCACCCTGCCGCAGCCGGCCCGTTTTGTCCCCAAGTCCTTGAAAAATCTACTCGTCAGCCTCGAAAAAGCAGGTGATTTCGATGAAATCATCGACGTGCGCACGCCTCTCGAGTTTGCGGAAGACCACATTCCGGGCGCGTTGAACGCGCCCGTGCTGAGCAATGAAGAGCGCGTGCTGGTCGGCACGACGTACAAACAGATATCGCCGTTCGAAGCCACGCGGATCGGCGCGGCGCTGGTCGCGCGCAATATCGCGCATCACCTGGAGACGACTTTCGCCGACCGGCCGCGCAACTGGCGGCCGCTGATCTATTGCTGGCGCGGCGGCAAACGCTCGGGCTCGGTGACCACGCTCTTCAATATGATCGGCTGGCAGGCGCGCCAACTCGATGGCGGCTACAAGACCTATCGGCGGGCCACGCTCGACACGCTCGTCACCTTGCCGAAGACTTTCTCCTACATCGCGCTGGTGGGCCCGACCGGCAGCGGCAAGACGCGCCTGCTCGCGGCCCTGAACGCCGCGGGCGCGCAGACGCTGGATCTCGAAGCGCTGGCTGCGCACCGCGGCTCGCTGCTCGGCGCCTGGGCCGGCGTGCCTCAGCCGTCGCAAAAGCGTTTCGATACGCTGCTCGTGGGTGCGCTGCGCACGTTCGATCCGGCACGGCCGGTGTTCGTGGAAGCTGAAAGCCGGCGCATCGGCTCCGTTGCGCTGCCGCTCGCGCTGCTCGAAACGTTTCATCAGGGCCGCTGCGTCGAGGTGATGTCGAGCCGCGAAGATCGCGCGGCGTTCCTGCTTCACGACTATGCCCATCTGTTCGACGATCCCGAGTCGCTGAAGGGGCAACTGCAGAAAATGGTCGGTTTGCATAGCAAGGAACGTGTCGCGGGCTGGCAACGGCTCGTCGACGAGAACCGGCGCGCCGAACTCGCGCGCGAGTTGATCGAGCGTCACTATGATCCGGCGTATGCGCGCAGCAGCCATCAGCATTTCGTCCAGTTGCCGCGCGCTTTGCAATTGAATTTCCGCCCCAACGACGCCGATGTCGTCGACCAGGCGAGAGCACTGCTTGCGCAACTGGACAGCAGCGCGCTCGCCATCATCTGATTAAAACCAACCTTCAAGACCACCATGCAATCAACCCTCCGACAACCACGAGTCGCTTTCGGCTGGATCGTCTTTCTGCTGATCGCCGTCGTCGGCCTCTTTTATGTGAAGTGGTTCCCGTACTACAACCGCGCGTTCGTGGCCGCGAGCCAGCACTCCATCGGCAAATCGATCCTGATGGGCACGTCGGCTAGCGCGCCGGCTGCGTCGTGGCAGGCTGCCATCGACTACGCCCTCGCCTACGGCAAGGCGATCTGGCAAGCCATGGTGCTCGGACTGCTGCTCGGCTCTGCGGTACAGGCATTGATTCCGCCGCAATGGGTGGCGCGCGCGCTCGGCCGGACCGATTTTAGCAGCGTGGTGAAGGGTGGCTTGATGTCGCTGCCGGGCATGATGTGCACGTGTTGCGCGGCACCGGTCGTGGCGGGCCTGCGTGCGCGTCAGGCGGCGCCGGGCGCGGCGATCGCGTTCTGGCTCGGCAATACCGCTTTGAATCCGGCCACCCTGATCTTCATGGGCTTCGTGCTCGGTTGGCAGTGGATGGGCTTGCGGCTCGCACTGGGCATCGTGATGGTGTTCGGTCTCGGGTATCTGGTGAACCGCATGGTCACGCCGAAGGAAGCCGAAGCGTCGCGCGAAGCAATGGCGCAACTCGTCGCCGGCGATGTGCCCGGCACCGCGTTCGCGCGCTGGGTGAAAATCCTCGGCACGATGACGCTGCGGCTCGTTCCCGAATACATCGTGCTGGTGCTGATTCTCGGCGCGGCGCGCACGTGGCTGTTTCCGCATGTCGGACCGGAGATCGACAACAGCCTGCTGTGGATCATCGCGTTATCCATCGCCGGCGCGCTGTTCGTGATTCCGACCGCGGGCGAAGTGCCGATCATCCAGGCCATGCTCTCGTTCGGCATGGCGGCCGGGCCGGCCGGCGCGCTGCTGATGACGTTGCCGCTGATCAGTGTCCCGTCGATGGCCATGCTCGGACGCTCGTTTCCGCGACGCGTGCTGACGGTCGTGGCATTGGCCGTCGTGGTGTGCGGTGTGATCAGCGGGTTGCTGGCGGTAGCCTTGAGGTTTTAAAGCATGAGACGTATTGCCGCATTTGCTTTGACATGCTGGTCGGCTGCCGGCCTGCTTTACTTCGGACAGCATTCGGTGGCGCTGATCGTGTTGAGCGGTGTGGTTACGCTGGCCGGTTATGATCTGCTTCGTCCGTGACAGCGCGCTGGTGTGCGTGCCGCGGCGGCCTCGGCATCCGCGCGCACGACGACGTGAGACGGCAACGCTGTGCACGCAAAGGCATTCTTTGCGAACAAGTGGCGCTGTGTCGAACTGGAGGCAATACGGAGGACAGAGACTGACAGGACAGCGGCGCGCTGAATAGTGCGCCGAGGTGATGCGAGAACCTGACAGTAGACGAAAGCGGAGCCGCTTTCGTCTACGTCACGGATGCGTTGGTAGGCTCGATTGGATTCGAACCAACGACCCCCACCATGTCAAGGTGGTGCTCTAACCAACTGAGCTACGAGCCTTTAGAGGCGCGAATTATAGAGAAGGCGCACGCTCAGCACAAGCCCCCAACAGCACTTCTATCGGCAAGCGCGTTGCATTCAATTCGCGGATGCCCACTCGGTCTGCGCATCGAGTGGATAAACCGGCCGCTTCACATGCTCGAAAGCGAACAGGCCATAGTCCGAACTCGTCACACCGCGGCTATCGCATTCCACCAGCGCCGCGGCGATCGGCACGAAAACCGGCCGGCAGTACATGCGCGATTTGAGCAACAGGAAACGCGCGCGACGCGGATCGATGCCGACGCTCTCGAACACGCCGAGGTCCCACGGTTCGTGCGTGCGCTCGGTCATCACGAGTTTGACGGTGCCTGTGTCGAGAACCGCGGCGCGCCCCATGAAGGCACGCTGTCCGGTGTAGGTCGGGCCGCTGATCACGTACTCGCCGTCGGTCAGCGCGCGCACCACGCCGGTTACGGCAAGCGGCGCACGCGGCGTGAGCGCATCGCTCGCGACCTTGTTGCCGATGGTCACCGTCACCGTGCTGCCGACGCCGGCCGACATCAACGCGGCGACCGCTTGCGGATCGCACAACGGTCCGCTCACAATGCCTTCGAGCTTCTGCTTCAAGGCTTCTTCGAGCAGATCCATCGTGTCGCATGTGCCGCCTGACATGCAGTTATCGCCGTGATCGAGCAGGAGCACGGGCTTGTCGGCGCCTCTTGCAAACGCGGCGGCTTGTGCGACGGATTCACCGAGCGGCGCGCTGCGATACACGAAATCTTCGCGCTCGTTCCAGATCTGTCGCGCGATGCGTTCCGCCACCGCTTC
The DNA here is from genome assembly GCF_031585635.1 of Paraburkholderia sp. FT54. Classification (NCBI taxonomy): domain Bacteria; kingdom Pseudomonadati; phylum Pseudomonadota; class Betaproteobacteria; order Burkholderiales; family Burkholderiaceae; genus Paraburkholderia; species Paraburkholderia sp. FT54. Next base: position 2,563,077 of record NZ_CP134196.1, read on the forward strand.
GGCCTCGGCTCGTTCGCCATTGCCCACAACCACGACGCTGATGCATGGCGCCTCGATATCGGCCAGCGAAAAGCCCGACAGCACCGACACCGCGAGCATGCCGTCGGCCTCGGCGGCGCGCGCGGCCTCCACGGCACGCTTCATCGCGCCTTCGGCAGTCGCGCTGCGCAGCGTGTGCGTGAGCAGCGGCGGCTGGCGCCATGCGATCACGGGCTTCGCCTTGCCGTGGACCAAATCGAACATCAGACGCGCCGCGTGCGCGCCGGTCTCGTACATGTCGACGTGCGGATAGGTCTTGAAGCTGACGATCACGTCCGCGTTGTCGATCATCTTTTGCGTGACGTTGCCGTGCAGATCGAGCGCGACGGCGATCGGCGCATCCGGCAGCAACGCGCGCACGCGTTCGAGCAAGTCGCCTTCGCCATCGTTCGAATTCTCGGCGACCATCGCGCCGTGCAGATCGAGCATGACGGCGTCGCAACCCGCCGCGGCCGAGACGATCGCCTCGCAGATCGCATCGTAAGCGGCGGCCTCGACGGGTCCGCTCGGATTCGCCGATGCCGACACAGGCGTCACGATGTCGGCATGCTCGTGCGCGGCGGCGTCGATGAACGCGGCCATCGCCGTCTGCATGCCTTTGTTCTCGTTGAACGCGTCCTGGCCATAGCTCGGACCGTTGCGGCCGAACGCCGCCAACGGCGTGGCCACCGGGGAAAACGTGTTGGTCTCGTGATTCATTCGCGCGATGAGGATTTTCATGCGTCTGCGCTCCCCGCTTTCTGCGCGGCGTTCAGCATGGCCTGCAACAGCACGTTGCAACCGGCTTCGAGATGATCCGCGCGGGCGTCTTCGATTTCGTTGTGGCTGATGCCGTCTTTGCACGGCACGAAGATCATCGCGGCGGGCGCGACTCTCGCGAGATAGACGGCGTCGTGGCCGGCGCCGCTGATCACGTCCATCGACGCAAAGCCGAGCGTGTCCGCGCCCTGCTTGACGGCGCCGACCAGTTCCGCGGCGAACGGTTGCGGCGGGAAGTATACGACTTGCTCGACGTCCACCGTGATGCCGGCTTTCTCGCCCGCCAGCGCGCATGCCGCGCGCAAAGCGCTATCCATTGCCGTGAGCGTGGCATCGTCGGCGGCACGCAGATCGACGGTGAGCATCACGCGGCCTGGAATCACATTGCGTGAGTTCGGATGCACGTCGAGCCAGCCGACTGTGCCGCGCCCGTGAGGCGCGTGATCGAGCGCAATGCGGTTGACGGCGTGAATCAGATCGGCCGCGATGAGCAGCGCGTCGCGGCGCAGTTCCATGGGCGTGGGGCCGGCGTGCGCTTCCATGCCTTGCACCGTCACGTCGTACCAGCGTTGGCCGAGCGCGCCTTGCACGATGCCGATCGTTTTGTCGTGGGCCTCCAGCACGGGCCCCTGTTCGATATGTGCTTCGAAATAGGCACCCACGGCGTGCGGTTTTTCGATTTCACCGGCATATCCGATCTGAGACAGCGCGTCGCGCACCGTGATGCCTTCACGATCGCGTTGTTCGAGCGCGTGCTCCAGAGTGAATGCGCCGGCGAACACCCCGGAGCCCATCATCACCGGCACGAAGCGCGAACCTTCTTCATTGGTCCACACCGCGACTTCCAGCGGCGCGAGCGTCCGCACGTTGGCGTCATTCAGCGTGCGCAGCACTTCGAGTCCCGCCAGCACACCGTAATTGCCGTCGAATTTCCCGCCTGTAGGTTGCGTGTCGATGTGGCTGCCGGTCATCACCGGCGGCAGATCGTCGCGCAAACCGGCGCGGCGCGCGAAGATATTGCCGATTGCGTCGATCCGCACGCTACAGCCGATCTCCTTCGCCCACGCGATAAAAAGGTCGCGCGCCTGACGGTCCAACTCCGTGAGTGCGAGCCGGCACACACCGCCTTTCTCGGTGCCGCCGATCCGCGCGAGTTGCATGAGACTGTCCCAGAGCCGCGCGCCGTCGATTCGCAGATCGGCGCACGTCGCGATGGTTGTTGATTCATGAACTTGCATCGATGCTTCCTCGTGTTGAAGACTGAATGCGCGTCAGACCACGCCGACGCCGAGATAACGGTCCTTGATCGAGTCGTCCGCGGAAAACGACGCGTTGTCGCCCGCATACACGATCACGCCTTGTTCGATGATGTAGTGGCGATCCGCGAGTTGCGTGCAGACTTCGAGGTTCTGCTCGACCAGCAGAATGGCCACCCCCGCCTCGCGGATCAGCTTGAGTTGCGCGACGATTTCTTCGACGATCACCGGCGCGAGGCCTTCAACCGGTTCGTCGAGCATCAACAAACGCGGGTGATTCATCAGCGCGCGGCCGATTGCAAGCATCTGCTGTTCGCCGCCGGAAAGCTGTGCGCCTCCGTTCGTGCGCCGTTCTTTCAGACGCGGAAAAATGCGGTAGATGTCGTCGAGCTGCCACGGCGAATCTTTGCGCGCGCCGAGCCGCAGGTTTTCTTCAACGGTGAGCAGACGAAAGATGCCGCGATGCTCGGGCACGAAGCAAACGCCACGTGAGGCGATTTTATGCGGGGGCATGCCGCTGATGCTGGCGCCGTTGAACGTGACCGTGCCGCGCTGCGGCGGGACGACGCCGGCGATCGCTTTCAGCGTGGTCGATTTGCCTGCGCCGTTGCGGCCCAGCAGCGTGACCGTTTCCCCATCGTTGATCTGCAGGGACACGCCTTGCAAGATGTGGCTCTTGCCGTAAAAGCCGTGAATCTGTTGCACGTCGAGAATCATGCGCGGCCTCCGGTGATCATGTTGCCGAGATAGGCGCTGCGCACGCGCTCGTCGCCGCGAATGTCGTCGGGACGCCCTTCCACCAGCACGCGTCCTTGCTGCATGACGGTGATCGTGTCGGAGATGTCCATCACGATGCCCATATTGTGTTCGATCAACACCACCGTGTAGTCGTCGCGCAGGCCACGAATCAATTGTTTCATGTCGTCGAGGTCGTCGATGCCCATGCCCGAGGTCGGCTCGTCCAGAAAGATCGCCTTGGGCCGCGCGGCGAGCGCCATGCCGACTTCGAGCCGACGCTGCTGACCGTGTGAAAGCGCACCCGTCGTTACGTTGCTGAAACGCTGAAGTGCGAGCCGTTCGAGCACACTGTCGACGATGTCCGCGTGCGTGAGCGCGCCGTGCGGCGGCGTCCAGGCATTCAACGCACGCACCGCGTCGACGCCTTGCGCGGCGAGCCGCAAATTTTCTCGCACGCTCAGATTGGCAAACAGGCTGGTTACCTGAAACGAGCGCGCGACGCCACGGCGCACGCGTCTATGGTCCGGCTCGTGCGTGACGTCGTGGCCGTCGAAAACGATCTTGCCCTCGGTGATCGGCAACGTGCCGGTCAACACGTGAAACAGCGTGGTTTTGCCCGCGCCGTTTGGACCGATCACGGAATGCACCGTGCGCGGCATGATGTTCAACGTGACGTCGGAGAGCGCCGTGAATTTTCCGTAGCGCTTCACGACGCCGCTCGCTCGCAGAATGGCTTCACTCATACCGGCTCCTTGCCTGCGTCATTGTCTGCGTCGGCGGATGATTTGCGGCGCAGCGATTGCCAGATGCGTTCGCCCAATCCCCACAGACCGCGCTGCATGAACAGACTGACGGCGATCAGCACGATGCCGAGCAGCAATAGCCAGCGAGGCCACAAGGTGGACAACCAGTCGGCGAACAGCACGTAGAACGCGGCGCCCAATACAGAGGCGAACAGATTGCCTGTGCCGCCGATCACGGTCATCACGAGAATCATCTCGCTCGTGTGATAGTCGATGTTGGAAAGCGGCGCGATGCCCGTCATCAACGCGTGCAGCGCGCCCGCCAGACCCGTGACCGCGCCGGAGATGACGAACGCCATCAGCTTGAAGCGTTTGACGTCGTAGCCCACCGCAGCCGCGCGCGCCTCGTTATCGCGAATCGCGAGCAACGTGCGGCCGAATACGGAGTGCGATACGCGCATCAACAGCCAGAACACCACGAGGAACAGTACGGCGACGAAACCGTAGTACTGCCACGGCGAGGCCAACGGCACGATCGTTTTGCCGAACAGTCCCAACGCCGGGCGCGGAATGTCGAGCAAGCCGTTGTCGCCGCCAGTCAAATCCGGCGTGGTGTAGGCGAGGAAATAAAACAGTTGCCCGAACGCGAGCGTCAGCATGACGAAATACGTGCCACGCTGGCGAATCGAAAACCAGCCGACCAGTGCCGCGGCCGCCGCGCCGATGACGGCCGACGCAAGCAAAGCCGCGGGAACCGGCAACCCTGTTTTGGTGAGGACCAGTCCCGCGCAATAGCTGCCGAGCCCAAAGAAAATGCCTTGCCCGAACGAGAGCAAACCTGTGTGGCCGAGCAGCAGATTGCAGCCGAGAGCAGCGAGTGCGAACACCAACACTTCAGTAGCCAGCGACCCGGAGCGCAGCGTCAGGGGCAAAACGCATACCACCAGCAACGCCAGCAGCAGGAAGCGATAGCGATGCAATGAGTGCTTCAGGCCGGGTTGCGTCTTTGCGGAAGCAGCGTTCTGCCCGATAGGCTTCGAGGTATCGATCATGCTGCCCTCCCGAGCAAGCCGTTCGGTCGCAGCAACAGAACGGCGGCCATCGCGACGTAGATCATCAGTCGCGCGCCTTCCGGCCACAAGGTACTCATCACGCTTTGCACGATCCCCACCAGCAGTCCGCCGACCAGCGCGCCAAGAAAATTGCCCATCCCGCCGACCACCACCACGACGAACGCGACGCTGAGCGCTTCGATACCCATGAACGGATCGACGCCGCGAATCGGCGCCGCAAGGACGCCTGCCAACGCGGCTGTCGCGGCGCCGAGTGCGAACACGAGGCTGAAGACACGCAACACATTGATACCGAGCAGCGAGACCATCTCAGTCGATTCGCTGCCCGCGCGCACCGCGCTGCCGAGCCGCGTGCCCTCCAGCACCCACCACAAAAGCGCGGCCAGTACCGCCGTGAAGCCGATCACGAAGAGACGGTACTTCGGATACACGAAACTGCCCCAGATCACCACGCCGTTCAGCACGTCGGGCACCGCTACGTTATCGCCGAGCGGTCCCCAGATCAGGATCGCACATTCCTGCACGACGAGCGCGAGACCCACTGTCACGAGAATATGAAACTCATGCTGCTGCGCATAGACGTGCCGCAGAATCAGTTTCTCGACAACCCACGCGAGCGCGCCCACGACAATCGGCACGACCACGAGCGCAGTCCAGAAACTCATCGACCACTGCATCGCCTGATAGCAGAAGTACGCGCCGAGCAGATAGAACGCGCCGTGCGCGAAGTTCACGAAGCGCAGCAGGCCGAACACGATCGACAAACCGACCGCGAGCAGGAAATACAGCATTCCCACTCCGATGCCGTTGACGATCTGCAGGAGATAAACGTTCATGGCGTCCGTCTAAAGGGTGGTGCGAAGGGGGAATCGCGACACGGTGCCGCGAGGTGCGCGCCGCGCTTGTGCGCAGCACGGCATACTCAAGCCATCTTGCAGCCGGTTTTGTCGAGCGGCAGGAACGATTGGCCGGAGCTCACGATATCCGCGTAGTCGTCGGCGTTTTTCATCTTGTTCTTCGCCTTGCCCTTCAACAGATAATAGTTCTTCAACACCTGATGGTCGCCTTTGCGGACTTCCTCCGGGCCGGTCAAACCGTCGTATTTCATGCCTTCAAGGGCGGCGACCACTTTCTTCGGGTCGACGTTGCCTGCTTTCACGATGCCGTCGAGCAGGATCTTTGTACAGATATAGGAACCTGCGAGGCTGTAGTTGGGGTTCGCTTTGAACGCGGCGTTCGAACGTTTGACGAGATCGCGGTTGAGCGGCGAATCGATGTCGTGCCAATACTGTGCGCCGAAATAGACACCTTCACACAGGTCGGCGCCGAGCGATTCGAATTGCTCGAGTCCGGACGCCCATGCCATCAGAATCGTGCAATTGTTCTTCATGCCGAAGCTCACAGCCTGGCGCAACGTATCGGAAGATTGCGAGCCGAAGTTCAGAATCAGGAGCACGTCGGGTTTCGCTGCAACTGCGTTCGTCAGATAGCCGCTGAATTCCTTTTCATTGAGCGAGTGGTAGCTGTTGCCCACATGTTCGATGCCCTTCTCTTTGAAGATCGCCTTGGCGGCCGAGAGCAAACCGTCGCCGAACACGTATTGCGGCGTGATGGTGTACCAGCGTTTGGCTTTGGGCAGCATCTGGATCAGCGGACGCACCGTCTGCTCGATCGCGCCGTAGGTCGGTACTGACCAGCGGAACGTGGCGTCGTTGCAGTCCTTTCCGGTGATCTCGTCCGCGCCTGCCGTGGTGATGAAAATACCGCCTGCTTTCTGGACTTCCTTGCCCATTGCCAATGCTTCGGAAGACAGAATACCGCCGGCAAAGAAGCGCGCATTCTTCTGCTGCGCGATTTCCTGCACACGGCGCACAGCGGTTGCGGGTTTGCCTTCCGTGTCGAGCACCGTGTATGCGAGCGGTTGACCCAGCACCTTGCCGTACTGCTCGATAGCGAGCTTCATGCCGAGGTCGGCGTATTTGCCGTTCGCCGCGAATGGGCCCGACATCGGCACCGGACAGGCAAACTGCAAGGCGCCGGCCTGCGCGAACGCGCTTCGCGCGACCAGCGAGCCCAACGTCCCCGGAACGGCCGACAACGCGGCCAGCTTCAACATATTTCGGCGATTCAAAATGACGCTCCTTAGGAAAGAGACAAGCACTGACCGACTACGAAACTGCACGCATTGCGCGAACGACTACTTGAGCTTGCTGGCCGCCGTGAAGTTTTCCACCACATCGGCTTTGTTCTATTTATCATGATAAATAGGCTGGACTTGATCGTAGGTACAATAAATTCGAGTGTCAATAAGGCAAAATTCCTGGCGGCGCCAAGGCGGCCTTTCAGGCTGCGACGGCGTCGGCGAATCGATCGAGGATCGTGCAGGACAAACTGGGAGCATCGAACATGGCCATTGACCGCGCCAAGGCTGGCGCCGCGATTAAGATCAAGCAGCAAAAACGCGGCGATCTGGTCGCAGAGGAAATCAAGCGGCTCATCACCGAGAAAGACCTGAAGCCAGGCGACCGCCTGCCGCGCGAGGTGGAGTTGCAGCAGCTCTTTTCGGTGAGCAAAAGCACGATCCGCGAGGCGCTGAAATCGCTCGAAGTACAAGGTCTCATCAAAGTGACCACCGGCCCGAGCGGCGGCGGCATGGTGGTGGAGGTGCCGCTCGATCGTACGTTGCAACTCCTGCAGAACTATCTGTTCTTCAAGGACGTATCGATCGACGACATCTATACGGTGCGCAAACTGCTGGAGCCCGAACTCGCGGCAGGCGCCGTGCCGCATCTGACGGAGCAGGACTTCGACGCGCTCGACGCGAGCATTGCGTGTTGCGATCGACCGGCTTCGTCACACAGCGGCCAGGACATCGTGCGGCAACGTCAGGAAGATGTGAATTTTCACGACATCCTTGCGGCGGCGAACCCGAATCCGTTCCTGCGCTTTAGTTGCGAGTTGATCAACGAAATGATCCGGCAACTCATCGAGTTTCGTAATGACACGCCGCAAGCGGAACACGAGCGGTTCGGCCAGGCGAACGTCAAGATTCACAAAGCGATTACCAAAGCAGCACGTGAGCGCGATGTGGAGAAGGTGCGTGAATTGATGGTGATTCATATGACTGAGGCGCCGCGCTACGTGAAGCGGATGAAGGGGAAGCTGCGTGGACGTCTGATTCTGGATTCGGAAATTCGGCGACGCGTGCGGGCGCGAAGTGTGGCGCCGTCTTCGGATGAAGGTGATGGGGAGTGAGGCGGGGTTTGATGGAGGTGGGGTTGCGGGCGGCTTGTTGAGGGGAACGGACGGATGTGTCGCTTGGCGAACCTGGGGCTTGATTCTCCGGTGAAGCGATGCGATCGATTTGATGTGTCTGGCATATATCCATGGACGTGGTGCGCTTCCACGCGCAATCCGTCGAGGCAGGTGAGGCACAGGTCGGGCGTCATGCCACTATTGAGATTGCTCGCAGAGTCCATGCGGCAAATAGGCCGTCTTGGTTGCAACGCAGCGGCAACGCAGGTTTCTAATTGACGAGACACCCGCAGCTTGAAGGAAGGTCGAAAGGCGTAGCGCACTTTGGTTGAAAGGTTGCACGCGCCAGTATTTGCGACGGAAATCACAGTCGAAGCAGCCATCAATCTGCGTTCGAGTCGGTCTGCCCGTGACATGCACAACGAGGGCTCAACCTTTTGCGGACCGCGCCGTTATTGCATCTGCACAGGCATAACATTGGACCTTCATGGCACAACCTATTCCGTTATCACGCCACACTGGCGCTGCGCGCGCGCGTCATGCCAAGGCCATGCTGTTGCCGATCGCCCGGCGGACCGCCGACGACCTCGCGTTGCGGGTGCATCTGGCACTCGACGCCTTGCGCCGCGGCGTTGGTAGCATGACCGATGCGCAAACACTCACGCAGACCATGCTGTTGACGGGTTTTCTGGCGGAATCGGGCTTCGGTTCGGCGACCGGTGAGCAAGTGGGTGCGGCGGAACGCGTGGTGTCGGCAGTTTTCGATATTGGTCGCGAGACCGGCGAGTGGAGACTGGACGACGCAGGATTCGCGCTTTTTGCGACGATCGCGACGAACTATGACAAGCAGCTGCATAGCGCGCCCCTTTGGGCAATCACCGACGCGAGCGAACGACTCGATCGATTTACCGCAGGCATGCCGCATCAGGCGCCGGTGCGTAAGCGAGCCTAGTGGCATCGCCATGACGTGGGCAGCGGCCTCGTTGACGAGTTTCCGCCAATCGACGAAGGGTGTACTGGGAAGGCGCGGTGCGGGTAAGCCGCGAAGGTGTGGATCTCGGGCGCGCCTATCTGGAACTGACAGGCTACGCGAACGCGCTGCGGATGGGCAGGGAGTGAAGGCGGTTTCCGGTGCGTTTTTTATGTGTTTGCGGCCACGTAAACGCAGAAACCCCACCTTTTTTGGGTGGGGTTTCTGATGCTGCTGGGGAGCCTGACGATTACCTACTTTCACACGGGTAATCCGCACTATCATCGGCGTGGAGTCGTTTCACGGTCCTGTTCGGGATGGGAAGGGGTGGGACCGACTCGCTATGGTCATCAGGCATGACTTGTTGTCATGCTGTCTGTGGGACAGCACAACCAATCGGGAAGAAGTAGTTTCTGGTGATGCTCACCAGGGGTGAAGCTGTTGGGGTTGTGTTGTCTGTGTGTATCAATTCGCACAACACTGATCTCAACCGTGCGTTCTGCGAGCGCCTCTGGTCATTCCAGCGCCCTGCCCCCTTCGGGGGTTGTCCTGAGTAAGTGCTGAAGCACTAACTCATGACGAAACACACCTGTTATAGGATCAAGCCTTACGGGCAATTAGTATCAGTTAGCTTAACGCATTACTGCGCTTCCACACCTGACCTATCAACGTCCTGGTCTTGAACGACCCTTCAAGGGGCTCGAAGCCCCGGGGATATCTCATCTTAAGGCGAGTTTCCCGCTTAGATGCTTTCAGCGGTTATCTCTTCCGAACATAGCTACCCGGCGATGCCACTGGCGTGACAACCGGTACACCAGAGGTTCGTCCACTCCGGTCCTCTCGTACTAGGAGCAGCCCCCTTCAAATATCCAGCGCCCACGGCAGATAGGGACCAAACTGTCTCACGACGTTTTAAACCCAGCTCACGTACCTCTTTAAATGGCGAACAGCCATACCCTTGGGACCGGCTACAGCCCCAGGATGAGATGAGCCGACATCGAGGTGCCAAACACCGCCGTCGATATGAACTCTTGGGCGGTATCAGCCTGTTATCCCCAGAGTACCTTTTATCCGTTGAGCGATGGCCCTTCCATACAGAACCACCGGATCACTATGACCTGCTTTCGCACCTGCTCGACTTGTCGGTCTCGCAGTTAAGCACGCTTATGCCATTGCACTATCAGCACGATTTCCGACCGTACCTAGCGTACCTTCGTACTCCTCCGTTACACTTTGGGAGGAGACCGCCCCAGTCAAACTGCCTACCATGCACTGTCCCCGATCCGGATCACGGACCAAGGTTAGAACCTCAAACAAACCAGGGTGGTATTTCAAGGATGGCTCCACGCAGACTGGCGTCCACGCTTCAAAGCCTCCCACCTATCCTACACAGACCGGTTCAAAGTCCAATGCAAAGCTACAGTAAAGGTTCATGGGGTCTTTCCGTCTAGCCGCGGGGAGATTGCATCATCACAAACACTTCAACTTCGCTGAGTCTCGGGAGGAGACAGTGTGGCCATCGTTACGCCATTCGTGCAGGTCGGAACTTACCCGACAAGGAATTTCGCTACCTTAGGACCGTTATAGTTACGGCCGCCGTTTACCGGGACTTCAATCAAGAGCTTGCACCCCATCATTTAATCTTCCGGCACCGGGCAGGCGTCACACCCTATACGTCCACTTTCGTGTTTGCAGAGTGCTGTGTTTTTATTAAACAGTCGCAGCCACCAGTTTATTGCAACCCCTTCACCCTTCTGGCGCAGGCCAGTCAGGCTACAGGGGCGTACCTTATCCCGAAGTTACGGTACCAATTTGCCGAGTTCCTTCTCCCGAGTTCTCTCAAGCGCCTTAGAATACTCATCTCGCCCACCTGTGTCGGTTTGCGGTACGGTCTTGTTGAACTGAAGCTTAGAGGCTTTTCCTGGAACCACTTCCGATTGCTTCGTCGCCTGAGCGACTGGCCTCGCACCCTTGAATTCCGCGCCCGGATTTGCCAAAGCGCCTTCTCCAATGCAAGGACCGGGACTTCCAACACCCGGACAACCTTCCGCGATCCGTCCCCCCATCGCATTCAACAATGGTGCAGGAATATTAACCTGCTTCCCATCAGCTACGCATTTCTGCCTCGCCTTAGGGGCCGACTCACCCTACGCCGATGAACGTTGCGTAGGAAACCTTGGGCTTACGGCGAGGGGGCCTTTCACCCCCTTTATCGCTACTCATGTCAGCATTCGCACTTCCGATACCTCCAGCACACTTTCCAGTGCACCTTCGCAGGCTTACGGAACGCTCTCCTACCATGCACATAAATGTGCATCCGCAGCTTCGGTATATTGCTTAGCCCCGTTACATCTTCCGCGCAGGACGACTCGATCAGTGAGCTATTACGCTTTCTTTAAAGGATGGCTGCTTCTAAGCCAACCTCCTGACTGTTTTAGCCTTCCCACTTCGTTTCCCACTTAGCAATATTTGGGGACCTTAGCTGGCGGTCTGGGTTGTTTCCCTCTTGACACCGGACGTTAGCACCCGATGTCTGTCTCCCGTGATTGCACTCTTCGGTATTCGGAGTTTGCTATGGCGTAGTAATCCGCAATGGACCCCACAACCATGACAGTGCTCTACCCCCGAAGGTGATACACGAGGCACTACCTAAATAGTTTTCGGAGAGAACCAGCTATTTCCAGGTTTGTTTAGCCTTTCACCCCTATCCACAGCTCATCCCCTAACTTTTCAACGTTAGTGGGTTCGGACCTCCAGTACGTGTTACCGCACCTTCATCCTGGCCATGGATAGATCACCTGGTTTCGGGTCTACACCCAGCGACTGAACGCCCTGTTCGGACTCGCTTTCGCTACGCCTGCCCTAATCGGTTAAGCTTGCCACTGAATGTAAGTCGCTGACCCATTATACAAAAGGTACGCCGTCACCCCTTGCGAGGCTCCGACTGTTTGTATGCATGCGGTTTCAGGATCTGTTTCACTCCCCTCCCGGGGTTCTTTTCGCCTTTCCCTCACGGTACTGGTTCACTATCGGTCGATCACGAGTATTTAGCCTTGGAGGATGGTCCCCCCATCTTCAGACAGGATTTCACGTGTCCCGCCCTACTTTCCGTACACCTAGTTCTTCCTCGCTGTTTTCGTCTACAGGGCTATCACCTGCTATGGCGGCACTTTCCAGAGCCTTCGACTAACAATGAAGATAAAGAGTACAGGCTGGTCCCATTTCGCTCGCCACTACTCTGGGAATCTCGGTTGATTTCTTTTCCTGCGGTTACTTAGATGTTTCAGTTCACCGCGTTCGCTTCACATGACCTATGGATTCAGTCATGGATGACCCATACGGGCCGGGTTTCCCCATTCGGATATCGGTGGATCAAAGCTCGTTTGCCAGCTCCCCACCGCTTTTCGCAGGCTACCGCGTCCTTCATCGCCTGTGATCGCCAAGGCATCCACCACATGCACTTGTTCGCTTGACCCTATAACGGGTGTGTCTCCTGTGTGATCCACTGGGAATCACACGCTCGCCACGCCCGCTACAGGTTGAGTATTCGTGTTGCGCCGTATTCCAAAAGCGATCTTTCGATCTCTCTTTTCATACATTGATACAATCACAACCCTGATTCACCTACTCGCACACCCATCTCTAAGTATGCTTTCGTGAATCTCTTTACTACTTCTTCCTGATTGTTAAAGAACGACAGCCGACATAAAACCCTGTTTCATGTCACTCTGACTGGCTCAATCGCCAATGCCTGTTTCACTACACCGCAAACCCCTTTCAAGGTCTGCCGCAGTAAAACCGGCATTGAGGATTGGTGGAGGATGACGGGATCGAACCGACGACCCCCTGCTTGCAAAGCAGGTGCTCTCCCAGCTGAGCTAATCCCCCAGTCATACAGATACCCCAGAGGTTTTTAGACGATCAGCACACCAGACAAGACTTTGGTGGGTCTGGATGGATTCGAACCATCGACCCCCGCCTTATCAAGACGGTGCTCTAACCGACTGAGCTACAGACCCCTGAGTCTGTCCATTTTCACAGCCGATAAGCGTGAGCGCTCAACGTTCGACACGTCCAGCTCGAGAAAGGAGGTGATCCAGCCGCACCTTCCGATACGGCTACCTTGTTACGACTTCACCCCAGTCATGAATCCTACCGTGGTGACCGTCCTCCTTGCGGTTAGACTAGCCACTTCTGGTAAAACCCACTCCCATGGTGTGACGGGCGGTGTGTACAAGACCCGGGAACGTATTCACCGCGGCATGCTGATCCGCGATTACTAGCGATTCCAGCTTCACGCACTCGAGTTGCAGAGTGCGATCCGGACTACGATCGGTTTTCTGGGATTGGCTCCCCCTCGCGGGTTGGCGACCCTCTGTTCCGACCATTGTATGACGTGTGAAGCCCTACCCATAAGGGCCATGAGGACTTGACGTCATCCCCACCTTCCTCCGGTTTGTCACCGGCAGTCTCCCTAGAGTGCTCTTGCGTAGCAACTAGGGACAAGGGTTGCGCTCGTTGCGGGACTTAACCCAACATCTCACGACACGAGCTGACGACAGCCATGCAGCACCTGTGTTATGGCTCCCTTTCGGGCACTCCCACCTCTCAGCAGGATTCCATACATGTCAAGGGTAGGTAAGGTTTTTCGCGTTGCATCGAATTAATCCACATCATCCACCGCTTGTGCGGGTCCCCGTCAATTCCTTTGAGTTTTAATCTTGCGACCGTACTCCCCAGGCGGTCAACTTCACGCGTTAGCTACGTTACCAAGTCAATGAAGACCCGACAACTAGTTGACATCGTTTAGGGCGTGGACTACCAGGGTATCTAATCCTGTTTGCTCCCCACGCTTTCGTGCATGAGCGTCAGTATTGGCCCAGGGGGCTGCCTTCGCCATCGGTATTCCTCCACATCTCTACGCATTTCACTGCTACACGTGGAATTCTACCCCCCTCTGCCATACTCTAGCCCGCCAGTCACAAATGCAGTTCCCAGGTTAAGCCCGGGGATTTCACATCTGTCTTAGCGAACCGCCTGCGCACGCTTTACGCCCAGTAATTCCGATTAACGCTTGCACCCTACGTATTACCGCGGCTGCTGGCACGTAGTTAGCCGGTGCTTATTCTTCCGGTACCGTCATCCCCCCGCCGTATTAGGGCAGAGGATTTCTTTCCGGACAAAAGTGCTTTACAACCCGAAGGCCTTCTTCACACACGCGGCATTGCTGGATCAGGGTTGCCCCCATTGTCCAAAATTCCCCACTGCTGCCTCCCGTAGGAGTCTGGGCCGTGTCTCAGTCCCAGTGTGGCTGGTCGTCCTCTCAGACCAGCTACAGATCGTCGCCTTGGTAGGCCTTTACCCCACCAACTAGCTAATCTGCCATCGGCCGCCCCTGCAGCGCGAGGTCCGAAGATCCCCCGCTTTCATCCGCAGATCGCATGCGGTATTAATCCGGCTTTCGCCGGGCTATCCCCCACTACAGGACACGTTCCGATGTATTACTCACCCGTTCGCCACTCGCCACCAGGGTTGCCCCCGTGCTGCCGTTCGACTTGCATGTGTAAGGCATGCCGCCAGCGTTCAATCTGAGCCAGGATCAAACTCTTCAGTTCAAACCTGTTACTGTTTTCGGTTCAGTTAAGAACCGGTCGCTCACTCAACGTACTGACGAATGATCTTTCCATCTCGCGATGAAAAAACCTTCCTTTCATTACTGTGTGAGACTTGATACTTTCGCTTTGCGGCAGACCCCGGAGGATCCGCCTCGCGTCGCGCATCAAGCGCCCACACTTATCGGCTGTTAATTTTTAAAGATCGGTTACGCATTCACTACCAAACCAGCACCACACTTCAACCACCCGGCACCGCTTCGTTCTGCGTCGCTGCATCTGCAGCAGAGAAACGAGATTATGGAGAGCGACTGACACGTCGTCAACCCCTTTTTGTGAATTTTCTTTTGACCAGGCGCCGATCGACGCCAGAAACAGGCTCCCCCTATATATAGGGGGAGTGGCGCAAACGCGACCCCGTCATGTCAGGACGACCGAACTCCTCTATAGTGAGGAGCTTGAAATCAGCGAATGTGCACGCATCTAGATGCATCGACCCGGCGACCGCTCCACGCCCGACCAGCGGCCCAAGGACGTACCTGCGACAAACGCGCATGATGAAATGATGTGCACAGGATGAGCGCAAAGGCCCAAGCTCGGATATAATGCGAGCCGCGCGAAATTCGCACATTTCTATCGGCCCGCTTCGAGCGGGCTCATCTTTTTTGCTCCCCAGAGCACAGCCAAACAACCGCGTTGAGTCACTCAGGTGATGTTGAGCCATGCTCGAAACGCCTGACGGTCGCGTCTTGCGTCTCATAGCGAAGCCTCTAGAGGAGAATACGTGAACCCTTTTGATCGCGAAGATTCGCAACACGAAACCGCCGCCTACACCGCCAAAGCTCCCTCGGGCCGTACGGCCAAGGGCAAGGGCGCCGGTAAAGCGATCCCCGTGGCGGCCGAGCTGCCGCCGCAGCAAGCTGAAGAACGTCAGCGCCAGATGCGTGCGCTGATCCAGCTGGGTAAGGAGCAAGGCTACCTGACTCACGCGCAGATCAACGACCATCTGCCCGACAACTTCGCGCAAACGGCTGCGATCGACAGCATTGTCAGCGCGTTCAACGACATGGGCGTGCAGGTCTACGAGCAGGCCCCGGACGCGGAAACGCTGCTGCTGAACTCGAACGCCCCCGCCGTGGTGTCGGACGATCAGGCGGACGAGGAAACCGAAGTCGCCCTGTCGACCGTCGACTCCGAATTTGGCCGCACGACCGACCCGGTGCGCATGTACATGCGCGAAATGGGCGCGACCGAACTGCTCACGCGCGCGGGCGAAATCGCGATTGCGAAGCGCATCGAAGACGGCCTGCATGAAATGGTGCAGGCGATTGCCGCTTGCCCGCTCGCGATCTCGGCCATTCTGGCAAGCGCGCAGCAGGTTGCCGACGGCGAGTTGCGCATCGACGAACTGGTCGACGGTCTGAATGAAGACACGGTCTCCGCCGAAGAAGAAGGCGCAAGCGCGGACGCATCCGCCGATGTCGACGCGGACACGGACAGCGACGACGAAGAAGACAGCGACGACGACGTCGGCCCGGCCGACTCCTCAGCAGCAGACGAAGCACGCCTGAAGCAACTCACGAGCGACTGCCTCGAAATCTTCGCCCAGGTCGGCATGCTGTCCGACCAGATGAACGCGTCGCACACGCGCGGCGACGTCACCTCGAAGGCATACCAGCGTGCGCGCGAAGAGATCCAGCAGCACCTCGCGAAGATCCGCTTCACGGCACGCACCATCGACCGCCTGTGCGGCGACGTGCAGCAACAGGTGGCGCAAGTTCGCGCGATCGAGCGCAACATTCTGCAAATCGTCGTCTCGAAGAGCGGCATGCCGCGCGAGAAGTTCATCGAGTCGTTTGCCGGTCATGAAGCCGACCTCGGCTGGACGGAACGCGCGGCGCGCGGTGCGTCGTCGTACGGTGCGGCGCTGGAGCGCCATCTGCCGGCAATTCAGTCCGAACAGCAAAAACTGATCGAAATCGAAGCAACGGTTTCGCTTCCGCTCAAGCATCTGAAAGAGATCAACCGCCAGATGGTCGCGGCCGAATCGAAGATGCGCAAGGCGAAGAGCGAGATGATCGAGGCCAACCTGCGTCTCGTGATCTCGATCGCGAAGAAGTACGTGAATCGCGGCATGCTGTTCCTCGACCTGATCCAGGAAGGCAACATCGGCCTGATGAAGGCGGTGGACAAGTTCGAATACCGGCGCGGCTGGAAGTTTTCCACGTACGCAACGTGGTGGGTCCGCCAGGCCGTGACGCGTTCGCTCGCCGATCAGGCTCGCACGATCCGCGTGCCGGTGCACATGATCGAAACGATCAACAAACTGAACCGCATTTCGCGCGAAATCCTGCAGCAGACCGGTCAGGAAGCGCATCCGTCCGTGCTCGCGGAACGCATGGAACTCTCGGAAGAGAAGGTGCGCGGCATTCTGAAGATCGCGAAGCAGCCGGTGTCGATGGAAACGCCGGTCGGCGACGACGGCGACGCCACGCTCGGCGACATGATCGAAGACTCGGCAGCGTCCTCGCCGGCCGACGCAGCAATGCAAGCCGACTTGCGCGCCGCCATCGACGACGCGCTTGATTCGCTGTCGCCGCGCGAAGCCAAGGTGCTGCGCATGCGTTACGGCATCAACACGAAGTCGGACCACACGCTTGAAGAAGTCGGCAAGCAGTTCGATGTTACGCGTGAGCGGATTCGTCAGATCGAGAGCAAGGCCATGCGCAAGCTGATGCACCCGAGCCGTGCTGATCGTCTGAAGTCGTTCCTCGACCGCTAAGCCGGCCGCTAAGCCGTCAATAGCGCTTGCCGTGCGTCACGTACGGCAAGCGCTTTCTTTTTCCCGCTCCCCTTTCAAGCAAGCAGGGAAATGATCCCGCCGAGGGTGATTCCCGCTGCCAGCCACCGTCCAGCCGTATAGAACCCATTGCGCTCTTCTTGAGGCTGGTCCGGACGCTCGAGGCCGAGCGTGCCGTACGCAAACGATTTGACCGCTGAAACACCGGATACCGGCGCACCCTCATTTGCAGAATCGCTGACTGCGTCAGTCTGACCCGTATTGCCATCCTGAGCCGCCGTCGCCGCGCCGTGAGCGGAGATATGGACGGCGTCATCCTGCGTGGGCGCATTCACCGTCGATGTCTGCAAGACAGCGTCGTGCGTCGCGGACGGGCTTTTCGTCGCCGCCCGCCGCGACCGCGCAACTTTCGCCGGTAACGCTTCCCACCATTGCGCCATTCCTCGCATGCCCCGCCGCACGGCTAAGCGAACTGCGCCCGCCACGCCGCCAGCAGCAGCGGGCAACCGCCGGAGAGCGCTCCCGAACCAGCCATCGCCACAGGTAACGGGCATAGTCGTTGCGCGCTCCCCATGTACGCTTTTTTACGAGGAGCACATCATGACCACGCTCGATCCCCAAGTCCCGGCATCCGCCGGCACGCAAGGCGCAACTATTGTTGGAGTCGGCATCGGTGACGGTCCGGGACCGGATGTCATGGCGGCATCCACGCTCGACGGAAACAAGGTGATGTCGTCCGACGGTGAACATGTCGGCAAAATCTCCGACATCATGCTCGACGTACGCGGCGGGCGAATCGCCTACGCGGTGTTGTCCACCGGCGGCTTTCTCGGCATGGGCGACACGCTTCACGCGATTCCGTGGAGTGCGCTCACGCTCGACACGGACGACAAATGCTTCGTGCTCGATGCAAGCGCCGAACGAATCAGGAACGCGCCGGGCTTCGATAAGGATAACTGGCCTTCGATGGCGGATACGCAATGGGGCACGACTGTGCACGAGTACTACAACCGTCCTCCGTATTGGACGGCCACGCGTGACGTAGTGGAAGAGCGGGGATTGGACTGCGACCTTTGATCGCCGATTGAGGCGGGGTCAAAGCCACGCGAGTGCATCTTCTTGCCGAAGGCGTGCTCGCGGTAGAACTTGTTCACAGCATTTGTCCACAGAAATTGTTCGCAAGCCTGTGGACAACCTGCGCATGACTCACGCAACTCGTTGAACGCATTGGCTTTCACCGCCGCGCTCTCAATAAGTCGTCGCGTGCCTCGCGACTTGCCGTACATCGAGCGGACGGCGCTTTTACGGCAATACAAACGTCTTCACAAGCGTCAATTCACCGGCCTTGCGCATGGGCACGCGAATCGTTTCGCTCTTTTCGTTCGGCGTATTCTCGTTCGTGATGATAGTCACCTGCGCGACGGTCATGTCGGCGCCGCTATTGCCGCTGCCGTAGTAATTCACATAGACCAGATACGTGCCCTTCAACGGCGCCGCGGACGAGTAAATCTCCGGCCCATAGCCGGTCGTCACGTCGACGTCGAGCGCGCCGCCGTTCGGCGCGACGCGCTCGCCGTACCAGGTGTGCGCGCCGTCAGGCGAAACTACGTGCAGATCGAGATCAGTGCCGTCGGTGTCCCACGCGAGCAGCACGCGCAGCTTCGGTTGGGTCTTGCCGCTGTAGGCGTCGTAGAACTGCACGCGCTTGCGGCTGCCATCCGGCGCACGCAGTTCGACGCCATTACTGCCGGCGGGAAACGCGTAGGGACGCGAAAACCTGCCATCCTCTTCCACGCGCTGCGGCAACGGCGTGCCGTCGACCACCAGCGTGCCGACAGAAATGCCTTTCTTCTTCGGCGCATTGCGGATCTGCCCTTCGATCAGCGCGAATCTGGACTGTCCTTCCGGCGTCGACACCGACACCGCCGGGTAATGCACGTCCTGCGTATAGCGCTCGCTGTCGCCGCTCGTGTTGCGCCAGCCGTTCAACGGCGCGGCGAAGTCGATATCGCTCGCGTGCGCCGCCGGCGCTACCAGCGAGCAGGCCAAACAGGTGAAACATGCACCTGCGAGCCATCCGCGGCTCGCCTTCACCCAACCCGTCGTCTCGACCTTCATCGTCACTGCTCCCATCCCGCTGTCAAAGTTGCTCGCTTTTCACGAGCATCAGGTCGCCGATCTTGCGCGGCGGCACGCCCATCGTTTCACGCCGTTCGCTCGGCGTGTTTTCGTTGAACACCAGCGTCAACGTCGCCGCGATCACGTCGCGATCGTGCGCGGCGGCGTCGAAGTCGTAGCCGGTCGAATCGAAATTGCGCCAGTAATTAAGAAAGACCGTATTCATTGGATCGGATCGTCGGTACGGATCAGCGTGCGCGCGGTGCGCTCGACGAACGTCTCATCGAGCCCGCGCGGATGATGCTGGAACGCGAGGTGAATGTATTCGTGCACCAACGCGATACGGTCCTCTTCGGTCTGCAGGCGATACACGTACACGCGATTGCGCTGCGCATCGGCATACGGCCGACCTTCGCGCACGGCGCACACAGCGGGCAGATCGGGCGTTTCGTAGCCTGCCGCGCCGTCCATGCGCCTCGCCCACAGCGGCGCGTTGCGTTGCAACCATGCCTGCGCGCCGGCCACCGCGACGCAGTCGCCCGATAGCGGACTCTGGAACGAAGTCAGCGTGGCTTGCGGCCAGGTGCGCGCGAGAATCGCGTCGAACGTCAGGCCGCTTTGCGCGGAGGCCTTCGCGGCCAGCCAGCTCAGCTGTCCCGGCGCGGCCTTGTCGTGGTGATACTGAACGGGCACGCCGGTCAGCACGAGCGCGTCGGTCAGATCGGCGGCACGGCGCGCGGCGGCCGTCGGCGCGCGTGGCAGGACGCGCTGCGTGCTGCTGCTGTCGTCGATCCGCAAACAGCCGTGATCGTGGTTACCGTGCTGCACGACGTAAGTGCGCGCCGCGACCGCCAGCGCCTTCGCTGCTTCCGCCTGGCTCGTGTCGCCTTCGCGCTCGACCACGCGCGCCACATAGTCGTTCATGCCGAAACGGCCGACCACTTGCGGCGCGCCGGCCGCATCGCGATCGAGCCGCAACTCACCTCGGCTCGTCACACGCGCCCAATTGCCATTGACGAAGCCGACCCGGAAATCGCCACGCAACGCACCTTCGGACGCAGCGGCCGGTCCTTTGTCACCGAGCACCTCGCGAACCGGATAGCGGCTGAAAAAATCGACCAGTACGCAAGCACCGTCGTCCGGCACGGTGACTTGCGTGAGCAGCGGCGCAATGCGCGGTGCGGCGGCCGCCAGTACGCGCGCACTGCCGCCGGGACCGCCCAACCACACCGGCGTGCCGTCAGCAAGCCAGCCGGCCGCGCCGCCGATCGAGGCGCCGGGGCGTGCCGGATCCGGCATCGTCCAGGTCTTGGCGCGCAGCACGCTGCCGTAGAGCGACACCTTGCCTTCGCCGCGTCCGCTGGTCAGCACCGACACCAGCGTGCTCGCCGCCGCTTCGCGCGGCCTGGCGGGCATCGTCTGCAAGGCGGCAAGCAGTTCAGTCACCGGCACGCGGCGCGTGGGTGTCATGGCGTGCAGATCGCGCAACCAGGCGGGCGCGTGAGCGGCCGTCCAATATTTGCGCCAGTCGGCGGAATCGAGTTGCAGGCGCGCGGGCTCGAAAAAGAGTCCGCACGACTGCACCAGCGCATGTTCGCGATCGATGTGACCGCCGGTCATGCAGCAATACACTTCTTCCGGATCGCCGCCGTTGCAGGCGTAATCCGGCGTGGCGATATTGCGGTCCACCAGGTAGGCGTAGACGAACAGCTTCCAGACGCTGCCAAGCGGCGTCTCCAGCGTCGCGGGCAGGACTTTCGCGGCCTGCGGCGAAAAGCCAGGCGCCGCGCCTCCGCTGTCGACTTGCCAAAGCTGACTCTGGCCGTCGCGAAACCAGGCGAAGCGCAGCATTTGCGACGACGATCGCGCCGACATTCCAGCGGACGTCGCGATGCTCATCTCAGTCGCGGCGTCCGTTGCCTTCGCCAATGCGGTTGAAGTCGAAGTCACCGCATACGCGGACACGCCCTGTCCAACGCATCCGAGTCCCACGCCCACGGCAAGCGCGATCCGCAGCGTAGCTGCCACACGATCGCGAATAGGCCGAAGCGCACGGAACATAGCGGTCTCGTCTCGGTTACGGAATGCGCAACGTCGTCACGCGATCGCTCTTGCCGCCTTCGAACGCCTTCGCGTCCGGCTGATACATGCGGAAGTAGCGCGCGGGCGGCAGTGCGAACGTACCCGGCAACGCGAAGCGCACCAGTTGCCGCAGCGTGACCGGCCGGTCGAGCAAGGGCACGGGCTGGTGATAAGCCAGCTCGCCCATCTCGTACGACGCTACGCGCTGGAACGGCTGCGGACCGCTCGCGCCGTCCTTCGCGCCCGGCAGACCGTCGATCGATACGCCCCAGCTCGTCGCCTCGACATCGCCGCCCGGCGGCAGCGGCACGTCGAGCAGACCATAGTGGTAAGCGTTGCCGGCGCGCGGCGTGAGCGTGACTTCGTCGACGTACAGCGCATTGCTGTCGATCGCGTCGCCCTGCTTCACCAGACGCGCGATAAATGCCGAGCGGCCCAACTGGCTCTCGGCGGCGGCCTCCTTTTTTTTCGGATCGACCGCGACTTCGACCGGTTCGAGCTTGTAAAAATGCCGCTCGACGGTGATGTTCAGACGGCTGTCCTCACTCGTATGACTGCGGAACGAGACCAGCGCGTTGACGTCGGTGCGCGCGGCGCCGGCGTCGAGCGTGGTCGGCTGCGCCGCGCCGGTCCACTTGTAGAGTGGCGTGCCGGTCGGCGTCGTGGCGCGTGTCCAGCCCGCGCCTTGCAGCGACGGCAACGACGACGACGCCACGTCCGCGCCCATCGCCTTGCGCAACCACAGCAGCGTCAACGCGCGATCGAGCGTCGGGTAATCGGCGCTGCTCTTTGAGAGCAAAGCTGAGGCATCGACCGAGGCGCCGCCGCCGTCTCCGCCCGACATGACCAGCAGACTTTGCACCAACGGCGCCAGATCGTTGCTCAGCGCCGTACGCGCGGCGCTTGCCGCAATGTCGAAGCCATCAGGCAATTGCGCGCTGGTGCTGCGCGCCATGCTGGCGATCAGCAGCGTCGCCATCTGTTTGCCGCGCGGCGAATCGGCTTGCGCGAACACGATGCTGTCCGACGCGCCATACGTGCCGCTGCGCGCGGGCGCATTGGCCGTGGCCGCCGCGTCGTTCATCAGGTCCGCGGCAACGCCCGACACTGGCGTCGCGACCGGCAGGCCCATCTGCTGCATGAACCACAAGGCGAGCGCACGATGCAACAGCGGCTCTTTCGCTCCGGCGTCGCGATAAACGTCCATGCCGTGCTGCCAGTTGTCCGCCGGCAGGCTGATGCCGAGGCTGCGGCTCGCGAGCCAGTCCGCGTAATACGCATAGGCCGTGATCAGCGCGCTGCCGCCCGTCGTATCGCCCCACCAGCCGAACGTGCCGCCGACGCCCGCGAGCATCGCCAGACGCTGCCGCTGATTGCGCAGCAGCGCTTCGAGCCCTTGCGTCGAGCTCGCGTTGTCGCCGTGGCCGATCGAGTCATGCGCGAGCGCGAGCGGAATCAGGCGGCTCGAAGTCTGCTCGGCGCAACCATACGGGTAGTTGATCAGATCGTCGGCGACGCGCATGAACTGACTCTGCGCGCTGCCGATGAAACGCACGCTGACGTCCTGCGCATCTTGCGGCAGATTGAGCGGCTTGTTCGAGCCGTCGAGCGCCACCGTGTTCTGATGCAGATCGAGCCAGCCGCTCGCGTCGAGATGAATGGTGGTCTGCAAACGGTCGACGTCCTTACCCGCGCTGCGCAGCGTCGCGTTGATCACGCCGTCCTTCAATGCGCCGCTCGGAAGACGCAGATAGTTCGCGCCGCGCTTGAGCGTGACCTTCTGATTCAGCGACAGCCCGCCGCCTTCGACCACCCACTGCGCGTCCATATCCGCGTCGGTCTGGTTGAAGGCGATCATGTCGATGGCCGGCTGATCGTTGACGCGGAAATGCGAAGGCCCGCTCCACTTCAGATACAGTGCTTTGTCCGAGCGCACGTAAGCGGTGCGTTGACCGACCATGCCGTCCGGCGCCGCCGCGCGCACGGTGATGCGCCAGCGCGCCAGCGAATCCGGCATCTTGAACGTCATGGCGGCATGGCCGTTCGCGTCGGTTTTCAGATTGCCTTCCCACGCGGCTGTGTCCTGATCATCGCGACGCGGCCGTTCGAGCACCTTCACGCCGCGCTCGTTGTAGTTGGCGCGTTGCGGTCCGCCCGGCGCGCCCTTCAATGGCGAGCGCGCAAGGTCATAGGTGATGAACGACAGGCTCGACGAAGTCCGCACGTTATTGCGGCGCGGGTGATAGAAGAAGTCGACGATATTTGGCGCGATTTCCGGCTGCAACACGTAGACCATTTCGTCGACCACGCTCACCGTCAGATCCGCCGCTTCCGGCTTGCCGTTCAACGTGCTGTCGAAATTCAGCGTGACCGTGTCGCCCGGTCCGTACACCGGCTTGTCGCTCTTCACGTTCAGTTCGATCTGCGGCTGGGCGACCACGATGCCCGCGTTCTGGAACACGTATTCGCCTGCGTGCACGTACAACACCGAGAACGTCATGTTCGGCGCGAAGTCAACGCCCACCTTGATACGCGCCTTCCATTGCGACGGCGCCACGCGCTGCAGTTGCAGCCAGTCGCCGCCGGCCGTGAGCAACGCGCGACGTTCGACGTTGTCGCGTTCGAGCGTGAGCAGCGCGTCATCCACCGGCATCGGGAACGTGATCAGCGCTTCGGCGGTATCGCCGATCTTGTACCTGTCGCGGTCGAACACGATCTCGACGCTGCCCGGAATCGCTTTCAGGCCATCGCCCGCGACCCAGTGGCTGGTGGCGGCGAGCAGGTTGCCCAAATCGTCTTTGACCGACAGCATGTACGAGCCCGGTTCGTCGAACTGCACCGGGAACGATAGCTTGCCGCCCGCGTTCGCGCCCTTCAACGCGCCTTCGCCATGCGTTTGCGATTCGAGGCGCGTCCATTCGTATTTCACCGGCGCATGCGATGCGGGATTCACGGCGCCGAGCGCCTGCAGGTCGAAGCTGACCGCTTCCTTCGGTTGCGAGAACGATTTGTCCGTGGTCAAACGATACGGCGTCGCACCGCGCGCGATCAGCACTTCGCGCGTCACGCGCACTTTGTACGCCGCGCCGTCCTGCGCGAACAGCGTCAGCGCATAGCGGGTCGGCTCCTTCGCGGCGGGCAGCGTGAGGCTCGCGCTGCCGTCGCTATCCGTCTTCAGTTCCTGCTGGTCGAGCTTGATCGGGAACAGACCCGCGTAACGCAATTCACCATCGACGATCGTCACTTTCTGCGCCCGCAGCGTGACCGAGATCTTGCTGTCGCGCACCGGCTTGCCGTCCGGATAACGCAGCTGGATTTTGCCCTTCAGGGCCTCGCCGGTCGCGTAGTCGGCTTTGTCCATCGACAGGTTCACGTCGAAGTGCGGCTTCACATATTCGGCGACGCGAAACGCGCTGCCATACACATCGCCGTTGTAGTCGAAGCGCAGCGAGTAACCGCCGGCGGTGGCGTCGGCGGGCAGTGTGAACGCGGTATCCGCGCCCGTATCGGAAGCGAAATGCACTTTGCTGGTCGCCACCGGCGCGCCGTTCGGGTCGAGCACGTCGAGCTTGATATCGGCCTCGGCGGGCGCGGACGAATGCGTCGCGTTCTGGAACGTTCGGCCGATGAACTTCACATGCACCGGATCGCCCGGCCGGTACATCGGCCGGTCGGTGACCGCGTAGATCTTCGTGTTATAGATCTCACTGTCGTAATAGAAATTCTCGGAGACGAACACGCCGCCCTGCGGATCGGTGCCGAGCACATAGCTGCGCTCGGGACTCACGTGCTGCAGCACCAGCGCGCCGTCGTTGCCGGTCATGCCGCTTTGCAGAACGCCCACGCCGTCGGTCCAGGTCACTTCCGTATTCGCCACCGGCTTGCCGTTATCGCGCCGCGTGGTCCACACCAGCATGCCGCTCGACGCCGCCTTCACGACCGCGACCGTGTCCGACACGAACAGCAGCGTGTGCGCGCGATAGTTGCCGATCACCGCTTCGACGATATACAGCCCCGGCGGCAACTTGCCGACCGGAATCATTACGTTGCCCGAACTGGCTTCGATAAAGTTACTGCTGCTGCCCGCGAGATTCACGCCCTTGGGCGGCTCGATCACTTTCGCGTCCCAGATCGGATAGCGGAAACGCGCGACCATGTCGTAGCCTTTCAGCGGCGCGAATTGCGGGTTCGGCTCGAATTGCGTTTGCTTGCCGGTCTGCTCGCCGAGCTTGAATTGCGGCGCCGCTTCGGTCGCCTTGCTGCGGGTCGCGAACGACAACACGCGCTGCCACGCGCGGCGCGCTTCCGTGTACCAGCGATCCCACAGATACGCGAGCGTATTCGCGAGCCCTTCGCCCTGATAGTTCGGCGCGACATTCAGCCGATGCAGATTCTTTTGCGCCTTCAGAAAGTCCAGCGGCTTCGGCACGCGATACACGACCATGTCCGCACCGCCATAAGCCTGTAGCGCGTCCTTGAAATCGCGGCCGGGCGCTTCGAGCCGCACCTGCGCCAGTTTATCGCTGCCGAAGCTCGCGTCCGAGAGCAGGAAGAACGGCTGACCATCCACCTTTTGCGAGCTGAAGTTGCTCGACGGCGCCGTCTGCAGCGTCGGATTCCCGGCAATGTTGGCATCGGCGGCGGCAGCGGCGCTCGCTGCGTCGTCGTCGGCATAGGCGGCTGGTGCGACGGCGAGCATCATGGCCGCGAACAAGACTGGGAGCAGCGCCGCGAACTTGCATACCGCGCGACGGCGCGCATTGCCCAACCCACCGCTCGATTGCGTGACGGAAATCATTCGGGTCATGGTGTCAAAAAGTCCAGACGAAACACGCCAACGAAATTCGGATTGCCGTCGAGCGGCTGCCAGCGGGAATCTTTCCATTGCATCAGGTCGGAAACGGCGACCGCGCGCAGACCGGTATCGATCGGCGTAACGGTGCCTGTGTGATAAGCGATGTAGCGATCCAGCCAGATCATCAGATGCTGGTCGTCGCCCTGGTCGAAGAACAGCAGATCGCCGGGCAGCGCCTGGTTGATGTCCTTCGAAACAAAACGGCTGTTGCGTTGAATCAGCGCGATCGCCGATGCGTACGCGCCGGTAGATCCGTCGAGCTGCGTCCAGCGGTTGGCGATCGTGCGCTGCGATGTGGACAGTTGCAACTCGGGCGGCATGCTGCTGGTATCCGTGAGACTGGTCATGCCGTTGGCTCGCAGCCACCTGGTGTCGTGTGGCCTGAGCGCCTCGCCGACCGCGAAGCGCACGAGGCCCGCGCAATCGCGTTGCGTCCAGCGCGGCGTCGGTCCGCGCCGCATCTGCTGATCGACGATGCGCACGAACCACGCGCGAAATGCCGCCGATTGCTGCGGCGATAGCGCGTCGGGGTCGGGTGAGGCGGTGCTGCTGGTGAGCGCGTGCGCGTAGGGCGCGAGGCTCGCGACGGCGAACGCGCCAGCCGCGTGCGCAAGCCACGCGCGGCGCGAGAGTACGCGAAGGCGGCGCACTCAGTCGCCCTCGGTGCCGGGCTGATCCACGGGCGTATCGGCAGCGGTGGTATTCGAACCGGTATCAGCCTTCGCGCGGTCGAACCACCACTCGACCGGCACCCAGCCCGTCGAACCCGGCAGGTCCTGCGGCAGCGTCAGCGAAACCGGCGGGTAATGAGCGAGCGCGTGCAGCTTCGGCAACAGATGAGTCCGCGATGCGTTGCGGAACACCGCTTCCTGATCCGCCGGCAATGCCGCGCCGGCCTCGCGTTCGATCAGCGCAGCCGCCGACGACGGCGTGAGCGTCAGAATCGTGCGCGGCAGACGTTGCGGCGCAAGCGTATCGGCGAGCGCCGGATAGCGCTTCTCGAGTACCGCGAGCGTGTCGCCGACGAGACGGCCGTCCGGCGAGAAAATCAGATAGCCGTGCGCGAGTGCGAGCGTGACCGGGAAATAGCGTTGCGCCGACAACTGCGACGCGAACGACGCTTTGCTCGTCACTGCCGTGCCCGAACGCGCGCTGACCGGACGCTGCCACACGGCCACATCCGCACCTTGCTCGCGCGTGGTGACCGGCAAGCGGCGATAGCCCGAGTGGGCGTCAGCGGCTTTGGCGGCCTTCGCTTCATAGGCGCCGATCACGTCGCCGAAAGTCTTGCCGAGCGCGGTCTTCAACGCGGCGATGCCGGCCGCGTCCAGCTTCTTCACGCGCGCGACGAACACGGGTGCGACTAGCGTGGACTTCGCATACCAGCACACCGCCGCAGGACCGGCGAGCTGATCGCCGATCGCGGCAGCATTGTCCGCGCCGCCGTCGGCCACCTTGCTCAACAGACCCGAGGCCTCTTTCCAGTCCGCCGGCAAGCTCGTGCAAGCCGCCGCATTGGCCGGCAACGCGCGCCACAGGTCGGCGCCGTTCCACTGCTGCGGCAACTTGCCCGGCTCGATCAGCGCCGAGGTCTGCCAGTTCGCCGCGGCGCTACCGTTCGACGAGAAGTCGAAGCGCAGCGCGTGGATACCGGAGAAAAACGCCTGATAACCGAACGACAGGTAATTGGCCGACACCACCAGCCGATGGCCCTTCGGCGCGTCGCCGGGCGCGTCGAGCCGATAGGCGTGCGTGGCGGCGTCGCGGCCCGAGGAGAGCGTCTCTGACACGGCGTCGGCCCGCTCGCTCAGCAAGCCGCCCTTCCCGTCGAGTAATATGCCAGGCGCGGACAACACGACGAGGCGGTCGTCTTGAGTGGCGAACAGCAGCGTGCGGCCGACCGCCAGTTTCAATGCATAGACCGGCACGTCGCCGGAGAGCTTCGCCACCTGGCTGAGTTGCGCGTCGCTCGTGGCGACGTTGCCGATGCCTTGCAGCAGCCTGGCAAGACCGTTGCGATGCATCGACATCACCCAGTAGCCGAGGCGGCCGTCGGGCGAGCGCCACAGCAGCACGTGCGCGGGTTCGTCGAAGACACGGCGAATCAGTTCGTCGCGCCAGTCGAGTTGATGTTCGAACGCGAGACGCCGCAGCGCGCCTTCGGCGGACAGTCGCGTATTGCTCGATTCGTAGTAGTCGACGAAGTCTTGCGTCAGCACGTCATGCAACAGCGGCACGCGCAGGATGTCGCGCGGCAGACGCGAGAGCGCTTCACTGTCGATCACCGCGTCAGGCTGATGAATATCGAGGACGATTTCACTGTTCCCGGCGACTTTGCGATGCGCAAATGGACGCCATATCGCCTGAATGATCACGCCGGCCACGACCAGAAGACCGACCACCAGGATTGCAATCTTTTTGCGTGACATCTTCATCTGATTTCTTCTGGTTCGATGCGACGGTATTAACGTGGATGTCCGGCGGATTAAGCTAGCGGGATCAATCGCAAGGCAGCGATGATAACCGATATTTTTAACTGAAAACCAGTGATACTTCTTATTTAACAGTCGGACTTGCTTCAGCAGTTTGACAAAAATCAGACACGCGTCTGATTAAGAGATTAGGAAACGTGGCCGTTCGATGCGGCGATTCGATTCATTAAACTACTGCGGGCAAGCGGGACCGTATATGCAGGAACACGCGGGGTATGTTCCCGATGTTTGGAGAGTCGTAGCCATCGGCTTACATGGCATTACTCGTCCGCAGCCTTTATGCCAAATCCGCTTAATTTAACGCCCATGTAAAATAACCCGGCTGCACACAGTGTGCTCGCCGGGTTATTTCTGGCATCGTGACTACTACATTGACGCGAGTACCACCTTAACCGCTGTCAAAAATATTCGAGCGCCTGCTTCATTCCCTGCACGCCGGTTTCGATATCCGCCACGCCGGGCGCGGCAAATGACAACCGCAGTGCCGCCTGATCGATATTGTCTTTGTAGAACGCGACACCCGGCACAAACATCCCATTCCGCTCGATACACGCGCGCAGATAATCGTACGCATTCTGACCGGCCTTCACCGGCGCGCGCGGCTACACCACGTTCTTCTCCACGATAGGACGGTTTTCGAGCACGCGCGTGAAGCTCAACGAGCCCAGATCGAGCGTCGTGTAGCGGCCATGCAGAATCAGTTCGCTGATGCCGCGTCCGGTTGCGGGACCTTGTTGCAAACCGTGTCCGCTAAAACCGTTAGCGAAAATGCAGTTATCGACATCCGGGTGATAACCGATAATCGCGTTCTGGTCGAGCACGTTGTATTCGTAGTAGCCGGACCAGCAATGTTGCACACGCAGCGCTTCGAATTGCGGCACGCGGTGCGCGAGTGTCGGCCAGATCACATCGTCGAAGAGCGCGTGATCGACTTCGTCGAGCGGCAGATCGTCAGGGTCGTTATCCGCTGACGGCGACGTACCGCAGATGAACGATTTGCCTTCGGGGCGGAAATACACGCCGCTCGGATCGATCAGCAACGGACACCGCTCGAGCTGCCCCGGCGAGGTGACGTTGAAAATACTGCGGCGCCGCGCGTAGACCGGAATGTCGATGCCGACCATTTGCGCGACTTTGCGTGACCACGCGCCGGCTGCGTTGACCACCACGTCGCAGGCATAGGTCTCGCCGTTCGCGGTCCGCACTTGCGTGACGCGATTGCCGTCGCGATGGATTGCGGCGACCTCGGCGGCGACATAGCGCGCGCCGAGCGACTGCGCCTTCTTGCGCAGCGCCTGCACCAGCCCGTAACCGTCGAACCAGCCCTCGCCGCTCTCACCATAAGCGCCGGCCACGAGGTCGTCCGTGTTGAGCCAGGGAAAGCGCGCTTGCAACGCGTGTTTGTCGAGCAGACTGATGTCGGCGCCGAGATTCGTTTGCAGCGCGTGGTTCTCGCGCAGCGTCGTCTCGCCGGCGGATGTTGCGAGAAACAGGTAGCCGCCTTCGTGCAGATCGATCGACGGCTTCGCGCCATCGACCTCGAGCCGCTCGCCGATCGAGCGCAGAAACTCGATGCCGAACAGCGACATCTGAATGGAAAGCGGCGTGGAGAATTGCTGACGGATCGACGCCGCCGATAACGCCGACGAGGAACGCGCATAAGTCGGATCGCGTTCGATCACCGTGACGCTGACTGCCGGATCGGACAGCCGCAAGAAATACGCAATCGAGCTGCCGATCACCCCACCGCCGACGATCACGACTTTGGAACTCACGTCTGACTCCACGAGTTGCGTGGCCGCTCGCAAACGCCGGCGGCGCAAACGGATTGCTGAAGAAGCTTGTATCGGGCTGCAGCGACGCGTGAATGCGCCGCTGCCTGTCACCGGTCAAGGCGGATGAACCGCGCGAACGGTATCAGCCGATATTGAAGTCGATACCTTGCGCGAGCGGCAACGCCGACGAGTAGTTCACCGTGTTGGTGGCGCGGCGCATATAGGCCTTCCACGCATCCGAGCCCGACTCGCGACCGCCGCCGGTTTCCTTCTCGCCGCCGAACGCGCCGCCGATTTCCGCGCCGCTCGGTCCGATGTTGACATTCGCGATGCCGCAGTCGCTGCCCGAGTCGGACAGGAAGCGTTCCGCTTCGCGCAGATCGGTGGTGAACACGCACGACGACAGACCGTGCACCGCCGCATTGTTCGCCTCGACCGCATCGGCGAAATCGGCATAGCGCAACACGTACAGGATCGGCGCGAAGGTTTCCTTCAGCACCACCGGCGTTTGCGACGGCATTTCGACAATCGCCGGACGCACATAGTAGCCGCCTTCATATCCCTTCACCTCGACGCGCTCGCCGCCGAACACCTTGCCGCCTTCGCCCGTGGCCTGCTGCAGCGCTTCCTGCATGCGGCCATACGCTTGCTTGTCGATCAGCGGACCCATCAGCGTGCCCTTTTCCAGCGGACCGCCGATCGGCACCTTGCTGTACAACTGCTTCAGACGTTCGATGGTTTTGTCGTACACGCTCTCATGCACGAACAAACGGCGCAGCGACGTGCAACGCTGTCCCGCCGTGCCCACCGCCGAGAACAGAATGCCGCGCATGGCGAGTTCGTGATCCGCGGTTTGCGTGACGATGCCCGCGTTGTTGCCGCCGAGTTCGAGCAGCGAGCGGCCGAAGCGCTTCGCCACTTCCACGCCGACCGTGCGGCCCATTTCCGTGCTGCCCGTCGCGCTGACAATCGACGCGCGCGGATCGGCCACCAGCTTCGCGCCCACGTCGCGGCCGCCGTTTATCAAGGCGGTGAGGCCGGCCGGCGCGTCGCCGAATTCCTGCAATGCCTCGTTGAGAATCTGATTGACGGCGAGTGCGGTGAGCGGCGTCTTTTCCGACGGCTTCCAGATCACCGCATTGCCGCAGACCAGCGCGAGCGCCGCATTCCATGACCACACCGCGGCCGGAAAATTGAACGCCGAGATCACGACGCAAGTACCCATGGGATGCCACGTTTCCGCCATACGATGCCCCGGACGCTCCGAGGCGATGGTCAGACCGTACAACTGGCGCGACAAACCGACAGCAAAATCGCAGATGTCGATCATTTCCTGCACTTCACCCATGCCTTCCTGAAGAATCTTGCCGGTCTCGAGGGTGATGATGCTGCCGAGCGCCTGCTTCTTCTCACGCAGACGGTTGCCCAGCAGACGCACCAGTTCACCGCGCCGCGGCGCGGGCACGTTGCGCCAGGCGGTGTACGCATCTTTCGCCTGGGCGAGGGCCGTATCGACTTCCGCCACCGTGTTGCTGGCCACGCGGCCGATAAGCTCGCCGGTGATGGGCGAATGAATCGCAATGTCGCCGGCTTGCGCCGCGCGGGCGATGCCGAGGTCGGCGAGGATGGTAGAAGCGTCCATGAGAGTCCCTTTAATTTCCGATGCGAAACAAGAGTAAGTTCGGAAACTATACACGCCGGTTTTTGCGGCGACAAGGGTATTTGCCCGGGGCTGGCCGGCGGAGAGCTCGGGAAGGCTTGCTCTGCATGGACTGGCCAGCACGCCGAGCCCAACGCGCCGTACGTTGCCAGCGCCGGCACGGACCGCGCGCCAGCACGCCAGCCCTGCCGCGTTCGTTTCTTATTGGAAATACGAGGCCTCTAAATTCGGCGCGTTCGCACGGGGCGCGCTGGCGGCGCCTTGTCGAAACCGGGCCGATAACGCGCACGAGTGAAAGCCAGCGGACGTCGGCCTCAAACGCCCGCCATCAGCCTGTCGACCAGCACACGCGCGAACGGCGGCAGGTCCTTGAGGTTGCGCACGCAGATCTTGAGCTTGCGCTCGGCCCAAGGGTCGTTCAATCCGACGGTGGCGATCTGCATCGTCTTCTTGTGCCGCAGCGCGACCGATTCCGGCACGATGCCGATGCCTACGCCCGCCTCGATCATCCGGCAAGCGGCTTCGAAATTGCCGACCTGGATGCGCAGTTTCAGACGCGCGCCCAGTGCATCGGCGGCACTGGTGATGAACGCGTGGATCGCGCTGGACGTGGGCAAGCTCACGAAATTGGCCGCGAGCACTTGCGCGAAATCGACCGACGCCAGACGAGCCAACGGATGATCGCGCGACGTGACCAGCACGAGCCGGTCGTCGCGATACGGCAGCATTTCCAGATGTTCCGCATGCACGTTGCCCGCGACGATGCCGATATCCGTCGCGCTATCCGCCACGCCTTTGACGATTTCGCCGCTCAGCACTTCGCGCAGATCGATGTTGACGTCCGGATGATCGCGTAAAAAATGGCTCAGCACGGCCGGCATGAACTCACTGATCGCGGTGGTGTTGGCCCAGATGCGCACGTGTCCCTTGATGCCTTCGCCGTATTCCTGCATGTCGCCGGCCAGATGCTCGACCCGTTCGAGCACGAGCCGCGCGTGATGCACGAAGGCTTCGCCCGCGGGCGTCAGCGTCACGCCCTGGCTGGTGCGATAAAGCAGCTTGAAACCCAGCTGTTCCTCTAGATTCTTGACCCGGTTGCTTGCTGCCGGCGCCGACAGATGCGAGCGCTCCGCCGCGCGCGCCAGGTTCCGCGTGTCGGCGATATTGAGGAGCAAGCGCAAATCCACGAAGTCGAAATGCATGATGAAGGCCTGAGTGGAAGCGCCGTGGGCGCTCGCAAGACAAAGGCCAATCTTAACCGGGCGTGAGGAAAGCGCTAGACCGTTTCGGCAGAGCCACCCGTCTCGCCCGCAACTTCGTGCATTAGACGCAGCGATACAGGTAAGCGTTGAACCGCTTACCGCTCGCGCGCCGACCATCATCCCAGGATCGGCGCGCATGACGTCACGATTCCCTGCAGTCCGCTCTCGCCTCCCCCCGCGCTGCGTTGAAACGATTCTGGCCGGCGCATCCTGACTCGCCGCGAGACGCGCTTACGCGCCGCAGGACATTACAGGCACAGCACTTGCTTTAACCTGCGGCTCGACAGGATGAGAAAGCATGGCGGGTTTGTCCGCTTCCCTGTCACGACTGGCGCCACGAATACCCGAGGCCCAGTCCAACCGAATATTTGAGGCATAAGCAATACGAGTCCCGTATTACTGGTCGACGACCAACTGGAGGCATCGTCCGCGCTGCGCGCCGTGCTGGTCGGCCGCGGTTACAAGGTCGCCACGGCGGCGGACGGCGCCGAAGCTTTTGAACGACTGCAACGCACGCGCGTGAGCGCCGTGGCGGGTGACTGGCGCATGCCCAACATGGCCGGCGCCGAACTGATCGAATCGATGCAGGCCCGCAGTGAACTGGCATCCGTACCCGTCATTCTGACGAGCGGCAGCGGCGAAGTGCCTGCCTTGCCCGTCAAAGGGTTTCCCAGGAAACCGTTCGCGCTGGACAAACTGCTTTCGTTGCTGGCCGACTGCGAAAGCGATGCGGCGATGCCAGCCGTTTGCTGAACGCTTTA
This sequence comes from Paraburkholderia sp. FT54, assembly GCF_031585635.1. Classification (NCBI taxonomy): domain Bacteria; kingdom Pseudomonadati; phylum Pseudomonadota; class Betaproteobacteria; order Burkholderiales; family Burkholderiaceae; genus Paraburkholderia; species Paraburkholderia sp. FT54. The sequence continues at coordinate 2,597,327 of NZ_CP134196.1, forward strand.
CGGCTGCGAGCAAGCGTCATCGATGCGCTCGCTTGCCGGAATCGCGCACGAAAGCGGGACACACGATGGGTTCGCGGGCGTAGTCGTGCGGCATCGAGGTGCGGTTCCTCTGAAACGCATTCGCGTCTGAAAGAGCGAATCGACGGACCGCGCTCATGCACTCAACCGCATATGTCGACTTCTCGAACAATTCACCGCTCGTCGTCAGATACCAATAGCCAATCGCCGTCGCGTCGAGCAGGCACGAATTGATGGCCGGCGGCAAGTTGACGCCGCATTCGACGCCGCTGTCATTCGCGTCGATCAATTGCAGGCGGTGGTCGCGCTGTTGAGTCTGGAAGAACTTGCGGAGAAGTTCAGGGGTCTTTCAATGCCCGCTCAGGTTTCTATCTTTGGCCTTTTCGAGGATGCGCTGGCCGACGTTCGTGCGGCGCTGACGCACGTGGCGGCGCGTGAATAATCTGCGGCGAAACGTGTGAATCTTCCGCCCCAAGAAAAGGCGGTGGATACGTGTCACGACGCGCGGCCCCAACAATTGACGGCCGGGCAAGACCGGCCTGAAAGCCGACCTCACAAAGGTCGGCTTTTTTGTTTGAAACATGGTCGGACCATCAGCGCGACCTTGACACGCGCTAACGCCTTGACGATTTTTAACAATCCATCTGGGGAGTCGCGGTTACTCTCGTTAGGCGCATCTCTTCATATGCAGCGTTCGTTCAGATAGGAGACTTAAACATGCCGGAACAGCAGAACAACGAAACCACTTACCTTTTTGTCACCATCGGCTCGCGCACCAGGCGCGGCGGCCGCGTCAGTCACGTCACAACCAAAGCGGAATATCGCGGGTTGGCGCTGGCCCGTGTCGGCGATACCGTCACCTATGACGACGGCAGCGAGGCCACCATCATTGATGGCGCAGGGTTTGCCGCTACCTGGGGTGACAGGCCATTAGCGCTGGTCGGTTCCCGCCTGAGCAACGGCGACTCGATCACTGAGGCGATCCAGGACGGATGGGGTATCACGGTTCGCGGCGGCGAACAGATTCCCGGCCTGTTTGATCCGGCCTATACGCTGGCCCCGAGCGCTGCCGCGCAAGAAGGGAGCATTCATGCGTAAGGCGGCGGTTCGGCACGGCGACCCGACGACTACGCATGGGTTTGTCATGGCTTTTTCATCCACGATTCACGACGACGGGAAAAAGGTTGCACTGAGCGGCGACGAGGCAACGTGCGGCAACTGCAAGGGCGTATTCAAGATATTCGGAACTGGTCAGGGGATGTCCGAAGAGGGCCGCGATGTGGTTGTTGACGGTGACCAGGTGCTGTGTCCGTGCAAGAAAACCCGGCTGATTGTTGGCAGTAGTCCGGGGATTTTTCTCGAAACCACTCAAGGTTCTGCAGAGGCGAGGAAAGTGACGAGCGCGAGCAACGTTGCCGCCGTTGCAACTCCATCACAGGCCATTGATGGGGCGAAGCATGCCCGCTGGTGCTTGGTATGAGACAGCGTTACGGGTGATTCGTTGGCCAATCGAGATTTTGTTGCTGATATTGGAGGCGTAAGACAGTTTGGCAAGACGGATGGAAAGGGCTACGCAAAAATCGAGACCGACGGCGAGCAACCGTTCAGTATCCATGTCATGTTTTCGTCGCCCAAGCGCATCCTGAAACCTCGTCAAGGAAATTAGTCGTGGCAACAGACTACAACATTGAGCATTGGACATCGGCTTGTACGATGGTTGGCAGCAGCAAAGACGATGCTGTTTCGATCAAGGTCAACGACCGGGCCGCGACGCGGCAGGCGATTATCACGACGCTTGCGCGCAAAGGCTATCAGGTCATAGAGCGTTCAAGCTGGCAAGCAGCGCAACCGCGCACCATTCCATTATGCGCGAGAGTCACTGGGACTATCGGGATATTGTCATCCATCACGCCGGTCGGAGCTATTCCTGTGGTGCGCCTTCAATTCAAGAAATACGGCGTGCGCAGCGTGAAGATATGAGTCGGGCGGAGCCGTTCGATGACATAGGCTATCACTATGCCGTTTCATGCCAAGGCGAAATCTACGAGGGCCGCGATATTCGCTATATTGGCGAACACATTAGCGTGGGCAATACTGGCAAGGTCGGCATAGTTCTTCTCGCGGACCTTGTAGAAGCCGGTGAAGCCTATGAACAGGAGTATAAGAGTATGACGTTGGGGCGGCGGATAAGGGCGTTGCCTCAGATTTTCGTTGATAGAGCAGTTGTCAAACATGATGAGCCGACAGAGTCGCAGATGAAGGCACTACGAGTCCTCTCAGAGGTGTTGAAGGAGTTCTTCAACATCATATATTTAGGAGGTCATCGCGAATATCAAATGCTCACTAACGGCAAAGGGCGAGCTTGCCCTGGCAATCGTGGGATGGCGATCGTGAAGTCGCTCCGATCTGAACTTGGGTTCTCAGCGCCGAGCAAATGAAAACGTCCAACCCGTCAGATCGTTAATGATGTAAGTGCGAGATACAAGGTGATTCTGAATCAGGCGACATCGTGCATCTTTATGCGTTCCGCCGGGCGGATGCGACATGCCCGCCTTTACTTCGATGTAGTCGAGCCATTTTGAATCGTTATCGGCAGCATAGTCTATTCCGATTGGATCTCCGAAGCTGTTCTCGCGTTCAGTCGAGAAATAGTGGCGTTCGATGTGGTTGAACCAAGCTTCGCTGCACGGTGAAGCTGTCGGCGGGATAGGTGTGCGAGACGTAAAAAGAACTAGCACGAGCAAACCGCCGATGGCGAGCAGACTGAATCTGGAAAGGCGCATGTTTCAGTTGGGTCGGTGGGAGTGATGGAACTCTACCATCTACTTTGTCGGTCATCGTATAGATGACGAGGCACGGCCGCCTTTTCATGTCGACGGCTCTGGTGCATCGCCCTGGATGGCACGGCACAATGTCACCGCGCCTGCGACGTCAAGATTGCGCTTAGCCCGTGGCATCATGGAATTGGCATTATAGGAAGCCGAGTTTTGTCGCGGTTAATGGGCACGACACGGCGACACAATGTGCGAGGCAAAAAAAGCGCAGTGCACCAGCATGCACTGCGCCGCAGGCGCATTGTCGCCGGCGGCCGGCATCCGCAGTGCCGGACACAGCCTACGCGCCCGCCACGATCCTTCGCGCCTTCAGAATCACCGGCATATCGACCATCTTGCCGTCCACCGCCACCGCCGCGCCGTGGCTCGTTTCCACCGCCGCCAGCACACGTTGCGCCCAAGCCTTGTCCGCTTCGCTCCACGCGTAAGCGCGATGCACCGCATCGATCTGCCTGGGATGAATGCACAGCTTGCCGCCGAAGCCGAAGCGCCGGCCGCGGCGCGCGTCGGCTTCGATGGCATTGGTGTCGGTGAGGGTGGTCGACACGCCGTCCACCGGCGCGCCGATCCCGGCAAGCCGCGACGCCAGCACGATCTGCGAACGGAACAGATGTAGTTCCTCGCCGTCGCCATCGATACCGAGATCGATCTGAAAATCCAGCGTGCCGAACACGATGCGCTGCACGCGCGGCGCGGCGCACAACACCGCGAGGTTGGCAAAGCCGCGCGCGGTTTCGACGATCGGCAACACGCTCAACGCGGAATGCGCCGTCGCCAGCACCGTCTCGATCTGCTCGCGCGTCTCCGCTTTAGGCAACACGATTCCGGCGACACCCGGCTGCCCGGCCAGCGCGACGACGTCCTCGTTGAACCACGGAGTATCCGAGCTGTTGATTCGCACCCATGCCGGCCGCAATGCATCGCCCGATACAGCGGCCAGCGCCGCCGCGCGCGCGGCGGGTTTCTCATCGGGCTGCACGGCATCTTCGAGATCGAGAATCACCGCGTCCGCGCCGGCAGCGTGCGCTTTGTCGAAGCGCTCAGGGCGGTTGCCCGGCACGAACAGATAGGAGCGCGGCAGTGCGACGCTCATGCCACCACCGCCGCGTTGGACTCCGTTTCGAACACTGAGCCGACCTGCGTTTGCCCCGCAATCCGCCATGCGTTGTCGAGCAAGCGCGCGGCCTCGCCTTCGGTGGCCGCACCCGAAAACGCCGCCAGCCGATGCAGCTTGGTGGCAATCTCATCGCGTGACAACGTATTGCCTGGATCGCCTTTCGGTTCATCAACGCGGCCTTTGAACGTGCGGCCGTCGGTGGTCGTGACCGTCACCTTGCCGATCCAGCGCGCGGGATAGGCGGCATCGACTTCGGCGTCGAAGGCCATTTCGACGTTGTCGCGGAAGGCGGCGATCGCGTCCGCGTCGAAGCCCTGCTCGAATTCGGTCACGCCCGCGTAACCGTGATGCGCGACGAGTCCCAGCACCGTGCCCATGTTGAATTTCGCCTGGTGCACGGTGCGCGGCGTGACGACCGCGCCGAGCACGTCGATCGCGCCTTGATGCACGTGCGCCACAACTTTCGCGATATCGCGCGGGGCGAGACGGTGTTCCTGCACCACGGCGAGCAACGCATCGGCAGCGGGATGCGTGTGACGGCATGCCGCGTGATACTTGAACGACGTTTCCGCCGTCGCCCACCGGCTGCCCAGGCGGTCGACGAGGCGCGCCGGGTCCGCGTCGCTCGACATGCCCGCCGCCATGCCCTGCGCGCCTTCGAGAATGTGCGTCGCGCCCTTGAAGCCGTCGGCCGCGAGTTGCGCGGCCATCAGTCCGTTGGCGGCGGCCATGGCCGTGTGCAGTTGCTTCGAGTCGGCGGCGTCGCGCAGAAACTCCCACAGGCCGCTTGCCTGGGTGCCCGCCGAACCGAACGCGTCGAGCATCTGCGCCGGCGACAAACCGAGCAGCCGTCCCGCCGTGGCGGCCGCCGCGACCGTGCCCGCCGTGCCCGTGGTGTGAAACACCTTGTAGTGAGAGCGCCCAAGAAACTCGCCGATGCGGATGCCGACTTCATAGCCCGCGACCGCCGCCGCGATCAGGTCGCGGCCCGACTTGCGATGCGCTTGCGCCAGCGCGAGCGCCACCGGAAACACGACCGTCGCGGGATGAAACACCGAGCCGTTGTGCACGTCGTCCTGTTCGGCGAAGTGCGACGCCGCGCCGTTGATCATCGCCGCGAAATACGGCGTGGTGCGGCTGCGGTCGATCAACACTTCGCACGGGCCGTCCTGCGACGCGCCGCCGGCCTGGCGGGCGAACCGCGCGATCGTCTCGACCGGCCGCGCGCATTTGCCGGCTAACGCCGAGCCGAGCCAGTCGACGTAGAGGTTGACGGTGCGCTCCACCACCGCGTGCGGAATGCTGTCGAAGTCGAGTTGAGCGGCGAAGGTGGCAAGCGTCAGACTGGGATGGTCGTTCATGATGAGGTCGCGTCGTATTCGTTCAGGTCGCCGGCGTGGCGTCGTTCACGCGCCGGCCCAGGAAAATTTCAGATCGTGCCGGCGGCTCGCAATGCGTCGATCCGCGCGCTGTCGTAGCCGAGTTCGCGCAGGATCGCGTCGGAGTGCTCGCCGAGCGCGGGAACCGGGTCCATGCGCGGCTCGAAATCCGTCGGCAAACCTGGCGGCAACAAGGCGGGCACCACGCCCGCCACCGTGCCGACTTCTTGCCAGCGCTCGCGCGCCTTCAATTGCGGATGCGCCCATACATCGCCGAGCGTGTTCATTTGCGCATTGGCTATTCCGGCGCTATCGAGCCGTTCGATGACCTGCGCCGCGCTCAGCTCCGCAAAGGCCGCGACGAGCACCTCGCGCAAGGCGTCGCGCGCCGATGTGCGTTTCGAGTTCGAGTTGAAGCGCTCGTCCGTCGCGAGTTCCGGCTGCACCAGCACGCGTTCGCAGAAGAGCTTCCATTCGCGTTCGTTTTGCAGACCGAGCATAACCGTCTTGCCGTCGCCGGCGGGGAACGGTCCGTACGGATAGATCGTGGCATGCGCCGCACCAGAGAGCGCGGGTGGCGACTGACCGTCGATCGCGTAGTAGAGCGGATAACCCATCCACTCCACCATGCTCTCCAGCATCGACACGTCGATGCGGCAACCGCGCCCCGTGCGGCCGCGCAACAGCAGCGCACTCAGAATGTTCGAATACGCGTACATGCCCGCTGCGATATCTGCAATCGAGCATCCGGCCTTGGCCGGCTCGCCCGGCGAACCGGTGATCGACAGAAAACCGGATTCGCTCTGGATCAGCAGGTCGTAGGCTTTCTTGTCGCGGTACGGGCCGTCGGAACCATAGCCGGAAATATCGCAGACGATCAGCTTCGGATACTTCTTGCTCAGCGTGTCGTAACCGAGACCAAGCCGGTCCGCGGCACCGGGCGCGAGGTTCTGCACCAGTACGTCCGCGTCGGCGACCAGGGCGTCGAGAATCTCCGTCGCTGCAGGCTGTTTCAGGTCGAGCGCAAGACTTTCCTTCGAGCGATTGGTCCAGACGAAATGCGACGACAGTCCATGCACGCGTTCGTCATAGCCGCGCGCAAAATCGCCGACGCCGGGGCGCTCGATCTTGATCACCCGCGCGCCCAGATCCGCGAGTTGACGCGTACAGAACGGCGCGGCGATCGCGTGTTCGAGCGTGACGACTTTGATACCGTCGAGTGGTCTCATGGTGTTGATGCCCGAAAGTCAGAACGAACGCGGCAGGCCGAGAATATGCTCGGCCACGTACGAAAGAATCAGATTGGTGGAAATCGGCGCGACCTGGTAAAGACGCGTTTCGCGGAATTTGCGCTCGACGTCATATTCGCAGGCAAAGCCGAAGCCGCCGTGAAATTGCAGACATGCATTGGCCGCTTCCCACGAAGCGTCGGCGGCGAGCAGCTTCGCCATGTTCGCCTGCGCGCCGCACGGTTGATGCGCGTCGAAACGGCGCGCCGCCTCGAAGCGCATCAGGCTGGCCGCCTCGACGTTGATGAACGATCGCGCGATCGGAAATTGCACGCCCTGGTTCTGGCCGATCGGACGGCCGAACACGATGCGCTCTTTCGCGTACTCGGTGACCTTGTCGACGAACCAGTAACCGTCGCCGATACATTCGGCGGCGATCAGCGTGCGCTCCGCATTCAGACCATCGAGGATGTACTTGAAGCCCTGCCCTTCCTCGCCGATCAGATTCTCGGCGGGGATTTCGAGGTTGTCGAAGAACAGTTCGTTGGTCTCGTGATTGACCATGTTCAGAATCGGCTGCACGGTCATGCCGTGACCGATCGCTTCACGCAGATCAACGATAAAGATCGACATGCCTTCCGATTTCTTCTTCACGTCCGCGAGCGGCGTGGTGCGCGCGAGCAGAATCATCAGATCCGAATGCTGCACGCGCGAGATCCACACCTTCTGGCCGTTGATCACATAACGGTCGCCGCGCCGCTCGGCGGTGGTCTTGATCTTCGTGGTGTCCGTGCCGGTACTCGGCTCGGTCACGCCCATGGATTGCAGACGCAAGTCGCCGCACGCGATCTTCGGCAGATACTTTTGCTTCTGCTCTTCGGAACCGTGGCGCAGCAGCGTGCCCATGTTGTACATCTGGCCGTGGCAGGCGCCCGAGTTGCCGCCGGCGCGATTGATTTCTTCCATGATGACCGACGCCTCCGTCAGCCCAAGCCCCGAACCGCCGAAGTCCTGCGGAATCAGCGCGGCCAGCCAGCCGGCCTTCGTGAGTGCGTCGACGAATTCTTCCGGGTAGCCGCGGGCTTCGTCGATCTTGCGGAAGTACTCACCGGAAAATTGCTGGCATAGATCGCGTACGGCTTCGCGAATGTCCTGGAAGGAATCCTGCTGCGTGGTTTGCATAAGTCGGGTCTTTTGGAGTTCAGGGGAAGCTCAGGCAATGGCGGCCGTGGCGCGCATGGTCAGATAGCCTTCGTGGTCTTTGGCCCATAGCTCGATGAGCTTGCCGTCGGCGGAAGGCTTGCCGCACACCGTGAAAGCCTGGCCCGCGAAGGTTGGACGCACCGCCTTGAAAGCAAAACTTTGCAGCGTGGCTTCTGGTTGCTCGCGACGCACCAGATCGACCAGCAGGGTCGCAATCAACGGGCCGTGAACGATCAGGCCCGGATAGCCCTCGACTTCCGTGACGTACGGTTGGTCGTAGTGAATGCGGTGGCCATTGAAGGTCAGCGCCGAGTAGCGGAACAGCATGACCGCGTCGGCGTCGATCGTGCGGCGCCACGTTTCGCCTTCCGGCGCGAGTTGCGGCTGCGGGGGCCGCGCGCCCTCCTGCGGCGCGTCGCGATAGACGATGTCGTGCTCTTCTTCGAGCTTCAGTTCGCCGCCGGCTTCAATGGTGTGCTGCACCGTGACGAAGACGAGGCGGCCGGACCGACCGGTCTTGTCTTCGATATTGGCGATCGTCGAGGTTCGCGTGGCATGCTCGCCCACCTTGAGCGGCGCATGAAAGGTCAGCCGGCCGCCGGCCCACATGCGGCGCGGCAGCGGCACAGGCGGCAGGAAACCGCCGCGCTTCGGATGGCCGTCCGGGCCGACCTCGGACATCGGCGCAACCGGCAGGAAGTACAGCCAGTGCCAGAGCGGCGGCACGCTGTCGCCGCTTTCCTCGCGATCGAGCGTGGCGGCCATGGCCTTCAGCGGAAAGGCGGTGATGTCGTCTTTGACGACCTCCTGCTTGTCGAACCAGTCGTCGAGTTTCTGCGGGGAAGCAGACATGGGCACAGTCTCCGGATACGCGCGTTGGGCTTAATAGGGTCTCACTATGAACCAGGCAGCACCGCCCGCGAAGTTTGCATTTTCGAAGCGGGCGTTTGGATTTGCTTAAGGCCCGCTGGATCGGCGCGTGGCGGGCGCTGTGGCGGCTGCGCGCTGCGGCGAATCCTTCTGAATATAACGCGCTTGTCGCCGAGGTGCCGGCCCTGGAAGGCACGGAATTGAAAAGCAAGAGTCGGAGTGCGCGACACGCGACGCTTGCTTACACTCAACTATCGTTCTCGTGATTGCTTGATGGAGATGACTTATGGATACGGTTGCGAAGCGTCCGCTGTCCCACTCTCTGGAATTGGAGTTGGACTTGAAACCCACCGAGGGACACGGATCCGTTGTGAAAGGCCCCGACGCGCGGGCGCGCGGCTCGATTGCGCAGCGTGCCGGCGCGATAGACTGGTTCGCTGTCGAAGAAGGCCTGAACGCGTACGGCTGCGCGATGCTGCGCAATCTGCTCAGTGCGGAGGAATGCGACGCGCTGACCGCGGTGTATCCACGCGATGCGTTGTTCCGCAGCCGCGTCGTGATGGCGCGGCATGGTTTCGGCCGCGGCGAATACAAGTACTTTGCTTATCCATTACCGGCGTTGATCGCCGATTTGCGCACCGTGATTTATCCGCGTCTCGCGCCAGTGGCGAATCGCTGGAACGAGGTGATGGGTATCGACGTCCGTTATCCAGCCGCTCACGCGGAATTTATCGAGCGCTGCCATGCGGCCGGCCAGACGCGCCCCACTCCGCTCATGCTTCAATACGCCACTGACGACTACAACTGTCTGCATCAGGATCTCTACGGCGAGCATGTGTTCCCGTTGCAGGTCGCGATTCTGTTGTCCGAGCCCGGCGCGGACTTCACTGGCGGCGAATTCGTCATGACGGAGCAGCGTCCGCGGATGCAATCGCGTACGGAAGTGGTGCCGCTCGGCAAGGGCGATGCGGTGGTGTTCGCGGTCCATCATCGGCCGGTTCAAGGGACGCGCGGTCCGTATCGGGTGAACATGCGGCATGGCGTGAGCCGCTTGCGCTCGGGCCAACGACACACGCTCGGGGTGATTTTCCACGACGCGACGTGAAGCGGGCCTGGTTTCGGCGCGCGCCGAGCGCGGCAGCCCTGCTGCGTTGCCGCAAAAATTCAGAGATTGCAATTTCGACCAGGTATCATTCGGGAAAACCCGAACTCGCTGAATGCGATGCGCCGAGCTTCGCTGCGTTGATTCGGCTGAGAGCAGGCGGGTGACGCCCGCCGTGGCATTCGATGTCGCGAAAGCGCCGGCATTTGCGCAGTTGGACGGTGCGGTCGTTCAGTTGCTCGACCGGCTGACACAACCGGCGTCCGCCACGCGGCGAGTGTTCAATTGGGCGTTACGGTGGGAGGAGCGCGTAAGAGGTGTCACTGAGCGGGCCAACCTGCGCCATGCACTCAAGTGATCGCCCTCATATCCGTATCCGCAAGGCGGGTAACTGTCTCGTTACCCGCCGCACCGAGCCTGCTCCAACGCGGACTAGGCCCCGGTTACCGGGACATCATACTCATACTGACGTTATGCATGACCCACACGGTGCCTCCAATCAGAAAGAGCGCCGCCAAAACCGTATAACCGAGAGCCATCGCATTCCACCGTTGCGCAGCCGACGTGTTGATGTGCAAGAAGAACACCAGATGCACGACGATTTGCACGAACGCCAGAACAGCCAGCGCGATGAGCGCGGTCTGCGGCGGAAAAAGCCCGCGCATGACAAGGCCAAAGGCCGCCACGGTCAACAATACCGAGAGCACGAACCCGCTGACATAGCCCCCCAGACTACCGTGCCCCTCTTCCGCGCGACGTGATTGAATGTGAGCCATTTAAAGCACGCTCCCGAGATAGACAAAGGAAAAGACGCAGATCCACACGATGTCGAGGAAGTGCCAGAAGAGACTTAGACAGGCCAAACGTGTAAGCTCGCGCTCCGACAATTGCGGACGACGAATGATCTGAATCGCCAATACGACCATCCACACCAGCCCGACCGTGACGTGCAACCCGTGGGTGCCCACCAACGTGAAGAACGACGATAGGAATACACTGCGGCCCGGCCCCGCACCATCAGCGATGAGGTGTGAGAACTCCTGGATTTCCATGCCGAGAAAGGCAAGACCGAGCAGAAATGTCACCGCGAGCCAAGCCAATACGCCGCCCGACTTTCGCCGATGGGCGCAGAGCATCGCAAAACCGTAGGTAATACTGCTCAGCAGAAGCGCCGCCGTTTCCAACGCGACACCGCGAATGTCGAACAAGTCCTTGGCGGACGGACCGCCCGCGAACTGTTGCGACATGACCGCGAATACGGCGAACAGCGACGCGAATATCACGCAGTCGGTCATCAGGTACAACCAGAAACCGAACACCGAATTCGATGGTGCGTGATCGCCATGCACGTCGCCCAGCGTAACAAACAGAGTTTTCTGAGACATCGGTTAAGCCTCCACTACTTCGAATTCGCCGCGCCCTGCAGCGGTTGAAGCGCGGCGCCTGCCTTCAATTTCTTTTACGGTTTCGGCCGAAATGTAATAGCCCTCGTTATTCCCAAAGCTACGCGCGATGACGGTAGCGGCGATAGCAATCAGCGCCACGGCAGCCAACCACGTGATGTGCCAAACGCCGGCAAATCCCATTACGAGACTGAAGACCCCAATAAACAAACCGGCACTCGTATTCGACGGCATGTGAATGTCCTGATAAGCCGTCTCGACGCCAAGACCCGCTCCAGATTCCTTCATATGCGCATATGCATCGAGCTCGCCGGCCGTGGGAATGACCGCAAAGTTATAGACCGGGGGTGGCGACGACGTGGCCCACTCGAGCGTGCGGCCGTCCCACGGATCACCCGTCACGTCGCGATACTCCGGCTTGCGGCGGTTGACCACGCTAACCCAAACCTGCGCGACCTGGAACACGACGCCGATCGCGATCAACGCCACGCCGCAGGCGGCAGCGATGAGCCACGGATGCCACGCCGGATTGTCATAGTGATTCAGGCGGCGCGTCATACCCATGAAGCCGAGCACATAGAGCGGCATGAATGCAGCGTAGAACCCCACGAACCAGAACCAGAACGCGCACTTTCCGAGTTTTTCGTTCAGCTTGAAACCGAAGGCCTTCGGAAACCAGTAGTGGAATCCCGCCAGATAGCCGAACACCACACCGCCGATGATCGCGTTGTGAAAGTGGGCGATTAGGAAGAGACTGTTATGCAGCACGAAATCCGCGCCCGGAATCGCCATCATGACACCGGTCATACCGCCGATCGTGAAGGTGATCATGAAGCCGATCGTCCACAACACCGGCGCGGTAAATTCGAGGCGCCCGCGATAAATCGTAAAGAGCCAGTTGAAGATCTTCACGCCGGTTGGAATGGCGATGACCATAGTCATAATGCCGAAGAACGCATTGACGTCCGCGCCCGACCCCATCGTGAAGAAGTGGTGCAGCCAGACCAGGAATGCGAGCACCATGATTGCGCACGTCGCGTACACCATGGTCCGGTAGCCGAACAGCGGCTTCTTGGAGAACGTTGCAATGACTTCCGAATAGATGCCGAATGCGGGCAAGACCAGAATGTAGACCTCCGGGTGACCCCATGCCCAGATCAGATTCAGGTACAACATGGCGTTGCCGCCGGCTTCGTTGGTAAAGAAGTGCATACCCATGTAGCGATCGAGTCCGAGCAGCGCCAGCGCCACCGTCAGGATCGGGAACGTGGCCATGATCAGCACGTTCGAACACAATGCGGTCCACGTAAACACCGGCATTTTCATCAAGGTCATGCCGGGCGCCCGCATGCGCACGATAGTCACGAAGAAATTGATGGCCGTGATCAGCGTGCCGACGCCGGACAGTTGCAGACTCCATATGTAGTAGTCCACGCCCACGCCTGGACTGAATTGCAGTTCGGACAGCGGCGGATATGCGAGCCAGCCGACCTGCGCGAACTCGCCGATCACGAGCGACAGATTGATGAGGATCGCACTTGTCGCCGTCATCCAGAAACTCAGCGAATTGAGGAACGGGAATGCGACGTCGCGTGCCCCGATCTGCAACGGCACCACCAGGTTGAATAGCCCGACCATGAGCGCCATTGCCATGAAGAAAATCATGATGACGCCATGCGCGGTAAAGATCTGGTCGTAGTGATGCGGCGGAAGATAGCCGGGCGAATCATAGGCCAACGCGAGCTGCAGGCGCATCATGACCGCGTCGACGAAGCCTCGCACGAGCATCAGCACCGCGACGACGATGTACATGACGCCGATTTTCTTGTGGTCGACGCTGGTGAGCCACTCCTGCCACAGCCATTTCCACTTGCCGAGGCGTGTCAGTGTGGCCACCACCGCGAGCACCATGACCGCCATGAGTGCGCCCGCCCCCATGATGATGGGCTGATCTAACGGGATCGCCGAGAGTGTCAGTTTTCCAAACATGTGCTACCCCTTAGTACTGCATTTGCTGTTCTGCAAATCGATGACATTGCCGTTGTTGTACTTTGCAATGATGTTGTGGAACAGCTTCGGATCGACCGACGAGAAATAATCGACCGGCTGCTTCTCGCTCGGCTGCGCAACCAAGCTGTATTTGTCCATATCGAGCCTCTGTGGCGAGGTTTTTACTTTCTCGACCCATGCATTGAACTGATCAGGCGTGACGGCGAGCGCCCGGAACTTCATGTCCGAGAAGCCTTTCCCGCTATAGTTGGCCGATATGCCCGCGTAGTCGCCCGCATGATCGGCAATCAGATGCAATTGCGTCTGCATACCCGCCATCGCGTAGATCTGGCTTCCCAGCTGCGGAATGAAAAACGAATTCATGACGGAATCCGACGTGATCTTGAAACTGACGGGCGTGCCAACCGGAAAGGCGAGCTGGTTGACCGAGGCTATGCCTAGATCCGGATAGATGAAGAGCCACTTCCAATCCAGCGCCACGACTTCGACCTTGATCGGTTTGACGGCCGATTCAATTGGACGGTACGGATCGAGTTCGTGCGTCGTGTTCCAGGTCAGGATGCCGAGGAACAGAATGATGAGCGTGGGCACCGTCCAGACCACGGTTTCAATGGCTGTGGAATGCGCCCATTTGGGCGCGTATGCCGCCTTGCGATTGCTCGCGCGGTAACGCCATGAAAACACCAGGATCATGACGATGACAGGCACGACGACGAGCAGCATCGCCATGGTTGCCGTTCCGATCAGTGACTTTTCGGCCACGCCCACGCTGCCCTTCGGATTGAGCACATCAAGATTGCCGCACCCGGAAAGAGAAGAGACAAGTCCTGCCCCCAAGGGTATCAATACCCGTTCAAAGGTCTTCTTATTCACCATATTTAACTGATCTTCCTTGAGCCGACCTGAGACACTACTGAATATTCCCGCCATAAAGACCGAACCGCCGCTTCAGGCTCCAACGGATTTTACGAGCCTCTCCGTGTGCAAAGTCTGACCTTCGACAAGCAAACTTGATAAGTTGCGACGTCGAGACTGCGCCGCGCTTCGCCTTCACAGTTTCCCAATGAATTCCGTGCCTGCGCGGGGCATAGTTGACATGGGCGGCATCGTTGTGCGAACGGGCAACACTGCGTGCCGCACATTTGAGTTCTTCTGATTTCCCGCAAGGCATCTTCTTGCGGGCCTGCTTTACCGTACGCGCTCGCAACATCTCGCGTGGGCGCTGTGTGAAATCAATATCTGAAATTACGGATGAAGAATGGATGCGTGTTGCGGCCTTGCTGGCGGAATTGCCTGCGAGCAAAAAAGGAAAAAAACCACAACGGCTCGACAGGCGTGGCGCGTTCAATGGCGTGCTTTGGGTCTTGCGGACTGGCTCCCCGTGGAATGCCATGCCAACTCGCTTCCCGTTCCATGACACATGCCGTCTGTGCTTCTGGGCGTGGGCCGATTCAGGGGTATTGGAACGTGCCGTGGATACGCTGGCCATCCCGGCCGCCCACGAGTTGCGCGCACTGATCGGCCAGCGCATAGCCGCCCGACGTCGTCACGAGCGGGACCGGTTCAACCGTCTGCATAGCTGCGATGGGAAATTGGTCTGGTATCTCCGGTGCTTGATGGAAGCAGGCGGAGTGGGCCGGGATCGTGTAAGCGGGGACTAGAGTTGCCGGGCATTAACCGGGTGCTCGTGCCGGCGAGGCTTGATTTGCGGATGGGGTGGCAGGCGAAGACCGGACCTGATAAGTTCTCTGTGGCGGCCAGAATGATCGCCCCGCGATTGGTGGCGTACACAATCGTTCAGCCGCCCAGCTTCAAACAAGGAAGGTTTGAGCGCCTCCGAGAGTTACCCACAGAAATTGTTCCTAAGCCTGTGGATAACCACCCCACAACCGCCCCAACTCCTTGAAGCAGAACCCTTCCTGACCACTGCGCGCGAAACGCGGCGCCGACGCGCAAAAAGCGCAGAGCGCAACCACCAAAGCGGTTGCGCTCATCAAATCCAAACCTCAAACCGATTTCGCCGCCGACCTTCCCCCCACCCGCATAAACGCACTCCGCTCGACCAGCGCCCCAAAAAGCAGCCCGATCGTCGCCCACATAATCGCCTGCATACCCAGCGCCGCGACGCGAAACTTCCACAGCAGCACCGCCGGGAAAGCCTCCGGCACCTCGTTGATAGTCGGCATCGACAACTGCACCGCGGCGATGATCACGATGAACACCACCGCCCCCACAATCGACCCATTCCACGCGCCAAGCTTGATAGCCGCACGGCGCCGCACCTTGAGCGAAAACACCATCGCCGCCAGCGAGATCGCAATCATCAGGAAGAACAAACCAGTCCGCGTCCCGATCGTCTCAGGATCGCCGACCGAAGGCGGGTTCGCCGGATACTTCAGATTCGGCACGATCGCCAGCGCAATGAACGCGCCGAGCGCAAGCCACGCGGACAACGCGCGCGGACTCAATGCGCCCACGCGCCCATAGGCGTACGCGAACACCAGCGAGAACAATCCGCCGAATGCCGCGCCGTAAGTCACCACGCCAGTCAACAAGCCGATACCCCGCTGCGTATCACGGCTCACGATCTCAGGTTCAGCAGCCTCGCCTTTCGCGGCGTCGGCTTTTTCTTCGAATGAAATCGCCTGATTGACCTGCGGCTCGCCCACCACCCGGGCAAAGCCGAACGTGAGGAGTCCCGCGGCGATGCCTGCAAGCATGCCGCGTACCAACAATTTACCAACCATGGTCGACTCCGTCAGTGGCAGGGAAAGCCGAGCAGATGGCGGCCGTCGTGCACGAACTCATGCACGTACATGCCCGGCACCAGCGAAGTGGCACCCTGTTCCGCACCCACGAAGTAAAGCGCGAGCAACAGCAGCAAACCGCCGAACACGACCCAAGGCAGCAACTCGCGCAGCGGAATCGGGGTGGGTTGAGCAACGGGTTGACTGGCTGAATCGAAAACAGCTTCGTTCATGATGGACATCTCCTGGGGTAACGCGCCCCGATAGTCATTGCATAGGATAGGTGCGAAGCTCAGGTCTGGCTTTCGGCTTGTGCTGCCGATTACAGTGGCGCGACCGCGCCGGGCTCTCACCGGCTTCCGCGCTTCGCAGTCCCGCTATTCTACGCGCTAAACTTCGGCACCCGGCAACGCAAAACGTACGCTTGAGCCGCACCCGCGTCTGGCTTCGGCGCGTGGCTTCACAGGACATGAACGGAATGGACACACGGCTGTTACTGGTCAGTCACGCATCGACCGCCGCCCAGCGGGCAGGCCGTTTTCCCGTCGATGACCCGCTCGACACCCGCGGTCTCGCCGAAGCCCACGCCGCCCGCACGCGTTTCGCGATCGCGGACAACGCGGCCGCTTTCGTCAGCCCGGCCATCTGCGCGCGCGATACGGCAGCGGCCTTGGGCCTCATCGCATCGGTCGACGCCGGTCTGGCGGACCTGAACTACGGCATATGGCAGGGACGGCGGCTCGCCGAACTCGCTGCCGAAGCGCCGCAAGACCTCGCCGCATGGACACTCGATCCCGACGCCGCGCCGCATGGCGGCGAGTCGTTCAGTCAACTGGTGAAGCGGGTAGGAGAATGGCTTGATGCGCTCAACGGCGCGACGGATCGTGCATCGAACCGTCCGCGCAACGTGATCGCCGTCACCCACGCGCCGGTGCTCCGGGCAGCGATCGTGTATGTGCTCGGCGCGTCGCCCGTTGTGTTTCCGCACATTGAAATCGCGCCGCTTTCGATGATCGAGTTGCGGTGCTCATCGCGCGGCTGGACGTGGTGGCCAGCGTCACGCTAGCCGCTTCGCACGGCGACTTGCTTTACTTGCCTGATACCACCAGACGCAGCTTGTTCGAAGCGGTCGGCGTCACGGTGATGTCGGTGCGCTTGCCCTTCGCGCCCAGATAAAAGTGCTGACGTCCCGGCGAATTCTGATCATGCGTCGCGTCCGGCAGACACGATGCGACGTCCGCCGCGACAGCTTGCAGCGCGTCGGCGTTCGAACCGGCGTCGTGATGCGGCGTCCACGTGCATTGATATGCAGCGCCGCTCGCCGAACATTGCGCATCGTCGCCGTAGGGTTGCGCGACGCCTTTGCCGTCGTCCGGCGTCAACGAGGCGAGGCCGCCAGGTGCGGCCGCCACTATCCGTTTCAGCGATGTACACGGGCTAGGCGCGTCATCGGCATTTGCGCTGCATGGTAGCAACGCGCCAAGCGACGCAGCGGCAAAGGCGGTGGCAAGCAATCGGGTTCGGTTCATGGCGGCGCGGTCCTTGAAGTCACTCACAGGTAGCATTAGCGCGGCAGCACACTTCGTGCCCGTGCACTCCGATTGCCTCAAGACGGTGCCTTGGTGGCGCACCTTATAGGCCGGTCCCGAACAAAGCCGCTAGCCCCTGCGCCGACGCGAAAATCCCCTTCGCATCGTGCCCGACACCATCGATCACAAACGTCCGATGCTTCGCCAATCCTTCCGGATGCCGCAACGCCATATAGCGCGCAAATGCCAGTCCGCGCCCGAGCCGGTGATCCCCTTGCGTTTGCGCGGCGCATGAACGGTCGAGCGCCGGATGCTGCGGATCGCAATCCGCGCCGCCGAGCAGCACGGTGACGTCACGCTGCGCATAGCGCGCTTCGAGCGCCGCAGCGGACGCAGCGTCACCCGAGCCGCTTGCGTAAGCGGGCAAATCCTCGAGCCCATACTTCCAGCGATTGAACGACGGACACATCGCCTGATCGAACGCCGCGAATTCGCCGGATGCCGCTGGCCGCATCGCATCGAAGTACACGTACGACGAAGGATTCGCGACCACATAGCGCAGCGCAATACCGCGCGCCGCGAGCGACGCGTCGTCGCGCGCCACCACTGCATAGCGCTGCACGACCTGCGCGCCGCCGGAGTGTCCCGCGATCACCACCTCGGCAAGCGACGCGAACTGCTCGCCCGAAGCAAGCGTATGCAGAATGGCGTCGAGCACATCAAACGAACTGATCGGCGCCGGACCTTCGGCGTTCTCGCCGCCCATCCAGCTGGTCCAGTCCCAATGCAGCGTGGACGACGGCACCTCATGCGCCTCGACATCCGCGGTCGCGAGAAACTGCGGCACGATCAGCAGCGTATCGGCCGCGCTGCCGCCGGCGAGCGCGCAAGAACGCTGCGCGAGTTCGAAATACGTGTCGCCGTTGCGCAGGCGGCCATGAATCAGAATCACGGCGCGTTGGACTTCGCGCGTCGGCGCTAGCCAGTCATCGTTCGAAAATACGGGCACGGTTCCGCTTCCGGCTTGCGTCGTGACGCGCAGATGCCGGCTTGCGACGACCGCGACCGGATGCTCATTCGGCGCGCGTTCGTCATCTGTCATGAAAGGCTGGGTCATGCAATGAGCTCGTGGTTGATCAATGAGTGGCGGGCCTCGCCGCCGCGCCGCCCGAGATGCGTCCGGCGCGCGTGAAGTACACCATCGCGAGCGACACGAAGCCGGCAAAGATCAGATAGAACGCGGGCGTGAGACTGCTGCCGGTCACGCGTGTCAAGCCGGTGATGGTGAGCGGCGCCATGCCGCCGAACAGCGTCACCGCGATGTTGTACGAGAGCGCCACGCCCGCCGAACGGCTGCGTACCGGGAACAAGGTCGCGAGCATGCCGGGATGCGCGCCAGACATCGCGGCGAGGAACACCGTCGCGACCATCTGCGCGATGAACAGATGCCCCGGCGTCGGATTCGTCACCACGAAGTGATAGACCGGATACACGCAGACCATCCAGGCGATCACGATCGGATAGAACAATCGGTACGCGCCATAACGATCGGCGAGCTTGCCCGACAACGGAAACAGAAACAGATTGAGCACGCCGGACACGAACGCGCCGAGCAAGGCGGTGGAAAGCGGCAGATGCAATTGCCGTTCGACATACACCGACAGATACGAGTGCCACACATAATTGGTTGCGGCCCCGACGATGATCACGCCCATCGCGCAGATCGCCGCGTTGCCGTTGTCGCGGAAGAACTGGCGGATCGTGACGCGCGGCGGCTTGTCCTTGTGATCGAGCAGCCGCTCGAACTCCGGCGACTCGGCCACGCGATGCCGGATGTAGAAGCCAAACGGCCCCGCCAACGCGCCGAACAGAAACGGCAGACGCCAGCCCCATGCCACCAGTTGCTCATGCGTGAGCTGCGTGGTCAGCAGATAGCCGACCCCGGACGACAACAGCAACGCGAAGGCCTGCGCCGACATGTTGAAGCTGCCGTAAAACATCTTCTTGTGCGGCGGCGCATACTCGACCAGCATCGCCGACGCCGTCGCGAACTGTCCGCCCACTGAGAGCCCTTGCAACAGACGGGCGAGCACCACCAGCAGCGGTGCCGCGATGCCGATGCGCGCATAACCCGGCGTGAGGCCCATCAGCAGCGTGCTGGCCGCCATCGAAATGATCAGCAGCGAAAGCGCTTTGCGGCGCCCCGCGCGGTCCGCGTAGATGCCGAGCAGAATGCCGCCGATTGGCCGCACGACGAAACCGACGGCGAATGTGGCGAGCGTCAGCATGATCGACACGAATCCGCTGCCGCCGGGAAAGAACACTTGCGCGATGATCTTCGCGAAGTAGCCATAGATCAGAAAGTCGAACCACTCGAGCCCGTTGCCGAGGATGGAGGCGAAGATCGCGCGCCGCACCATCGACGGACTCAAGGCGTTCGATTCATCGGCTCCGGACCCGCTATCGCCACGCTGATTGAAGGTCGTTTCGCTCATTGCTCGCATCCCCGAGTGTCGAACATCGCCGCCAGCGCGCACACCGACGTCAGCATGCGCGCACCGTTGTGCCCCACGCCCGGCACGATATGAAAGCTCTGCTTCAGGCCCTCCGGATGACGCGACCGGATATACCTGAAGTACGCCTCGGCGCGCGCGACGCGCTGCGGCCCCTGCGCCTCGGCGGCGCAGGTTCTGTCGAGCGCGCTCTGCTGCGGATCGTCATCCGCGCCGCCGACGAGGTAGTCGATCCGGCGCGCCGCATAGGTCGCTTCGAGCTGCGCGGGCGTGCGGTCGTCGAGATAGGGCGGCCGGTTGTCCATGCCGTATTTCCATTGATTGAAGTCGGGACATTGCGCGGCATCGAACGGCGCGGCGATGCCTTGCGCGTTGGGCCGTTGCGCGTCGAAGTATGCATACGTGGACGGACTCGCCACCACGTAACGCACGTCGATACCTTCGCCGGTCAGCGCGGCGATGTTGCGCGCCGCGACGGCGTAGCGCTGCACCACTTGCGCGCCGCCCGAATGCCCGGCAAACACCACGTGCCGCAGATTAGGAAAGAGCTTGCGATCCGCAAGGCGCGCGACGATCGCGTCCAGCACCTCGTACGAACTGATCGGCAGCGGCGCACGCGCCGCTTCGCCGCCCATCCAGGCGTCGCCGGTCCAGCGCAGCAGATCGGCCGGTTCGTCATGCACGCGCGTGTCGAGCGTCGCGAGGAATTGCGGCGCGATCAACAGCGTGGCGTCCGGGTCCGCATGCGCGGCATCGCGAGCATTCTGCGCGGTGCGAAAGTACACGTCGGCGTTGCGCAACTTGCCGTGAATCACGATCACCGCGCGCGTCACTTGCGGCTGCACGACGTTCCAGTCCTTCGACAGATACAGCGGAAATTCAGCGCGCCCTTGCGGCGTGTCGAGCGTGAAGCGCGTATCCGAGATCGTCGCCACCGGCTTCAGATGCGGCTCGTAAGCATGGACCGCGAACGCGGGTTGCGCGAGCGTCATCAGCAGTGCCGCGGCTGTCGACGCGCACAGCACCCCGAGACGCCGTGAAAGATTGAAAGTCATGCAGCTTGCTCCTGATCACCGTGCACCGTCTTGAACGCGGCGCATCGTCAAATCCGTCGTTGAGAAACCCGAATATTCAGAACCGGTGGCGAATGCCGAGCGTTACGCCGGTCTGGTTCGGACCGAACGCGGTGTCGCTCGTCAAGCCGACGGGCGTGTACCGATCGTTGGCGTAGTGCGTGGACGCGGCATACGCGACGGTTGCGCACACATCGGTGACCGATGCTTGCGCACGCGCACCCGCGCAACTCATCATGGCCAGGGCGGTCACTGCACACTGTTTTTCCACTGACGTCTCCATTGATCTTCTTGTATGTCGCTGTCATGTCGATGCGATGGACGAGATCGTAGGATCGGCAGTGGCAAATGTAAAATACCTGTTTCACGCACAATCCATATCTAATGAATATGGCAAACGGCCGGCCTTCGAACGCTGTCCAAGGAGACAAAACACCATGGAACTTCGGCATCTGCGTTACTTTCTGGCGGTCGCCGAAGAAGGCCAATTCACGCGCGCGGCAGAACGGCTGGCCATGCAACAGCCGCCGCTCTCGCAACAGATTCGAACGCTGGAAGAAGAGATCGGCTTCGAACTCTTCGTGCGCATGCCGCGTGGCGTCACCTTGACGCCGGCCGGGCAGGCCTTTGCGGAAGACGCGCAACACCTGCTGCAGAGTCTGCAGCAGTCGGTCGAAAAGGCAAGCCGGATTGCGCGCGGCGAGCTCGGCACGATTTCAATCGGGCTGACGAGCTCCGCGGCGTTCCACCCGTTCACGACCGAGGCGATCCGCGCGTTTCGCGCGGTGTGCCCCGAAGTCGCCGTGGAGCTTGCCGAACTCAACGCGGCGGAGATCATCGAGCGTCTCGCCGCCGGCCAGATTCAGGCGGCGTTTCTACGCAAGCCGGTCGACGCGCGCGAAGGCGTCGCGTTCGAGTTGCTGCTCGACGAGCCGATGGTCGTGGTGCTGCCGGTCGGTCATCCGTTACTCAAGGGCAAAAAGCGGCCGCAAGTGTCGCTGAAAGCGCTGGCGCAGGAAAACTTCATTCTGGTGCGCAGGCCAGGCGCACCGGGCATGTATGCCGACATCCTCGCCGCGTGCCGGCAAGCCGGCTTCGTGCCGCGGATTGCCCGTGAAGTGCCGCGCATGGTGTCGGGCATCAACCTCGTTGCAGCGGGCCTGGGTGTGACGCTGGTGCCCGCTTCCATGCAGCGTTACGACCAGGTGGGCACCGTGTATTGCACGCTCGCGAACCCCTCGAAACTCAGCGCGCCGCTGCACCTCGCCTATCCCACGGCCTTGCACAATAGCGCGGCCATCCGCTTCATTCAACTGGTGAAGGAGCGCGCCGGCGGCTGACCTCCGCGTCGATGGGCACACAAATTGCGTTCTCGCCGTACCGGCTGAACCACCACCAGCCACTTCATCGACACGAAACGCTACGCCATGTCAAATAGACACGCCGCCACCGAGCCGGGCCGCCTTTCTTCAGGCATCGACGGAATCGACGACATCCTGGGAGGCGGTCTCACACCGCACCGCATGTACCTTGTAGAAGGTGCGCCCGGTACAGGTAAAACCACCCTGGCCTTGCAATTCTTACTCAAGGGTGCCGAGGAAGGACAGGGAGGCTTGTACATCACGCTGTCCGAAACCCGCTCCGAATTGATCGCGGTAGCCGACAGCCATGGCTGGGACATCAGCAGGTTCACGATTCTCGAGTTGCTTTCCGACGAAGGCCTCGACCCGCAGTACGAGCAGACCGTGCTCCACCCTGCCGAGGTCGAACTCGGCGAGACGGTGCGCAATGTGATCCAGCAGGTCGACGAACTCAAACCCTCACGCATCGTGCTCGACAGCCTCTCCGAGTTGCGTCTGCTGTCGCAGAACCCGCTGCGTTACCGGCGGCAGATTCTCGCGCTCAAGCGCTATTTCGCCACCCGTGAATGCACGGTGCTGCTCCTCGACGACAATACGTCCGCCCCTGGCGACGTGCAGTTGCACAGCATCGCGCACGGCGTGATCAGCCTCGACAATCTCGTGCACGACTACGGCGGCAACCGGCGGCGCACGCGCATCGCCAAGATGCGCGGCATCAAATTCCGCGAGGGTTATCACGACTTCACGCTCGACACCGGTGGCATCCACGTGTATCCGCGCCTCGTCGCGGCCGAACACCACGCGAAGTTCGATACCGCAGTGGTCAGTACCGGCACGCCGGAACTCGACGCGTTGCTCGGCGGCGGCCTGATTCCCGGCACCAATGCGCTGATGATCGGCCCATCGGGCGTCGGCAAGACCACTACGGTGGTGTCGTGCCTGGTCGCGGCGCTCGAGCGCGGCGAGCGCTGCGTCTACTACGTGTTCGACGAGACGCTCACCACGCTGATGATCCGCTGCTCGACGCTCGGCATGCATCTGGCGCCGCACGTCGAGAGCGGCCTGCTGACGCTGCGCCAGATCGATCCGGCAGAAATCTCGCCCGGCGAATTCGCCAGCGACGTGCGCCAGTCGGTCGAGAAGAGAGACGTCAAGTACGTCGCGATCGACAGCCTGAACGCTTATCTGCAGGCGATGCCCGGTGAGCGCTATCTGCTGCTGCAAATGCATGAACTGCTTGGCTACCTGAACCAGCAAGGCATCGTCACGATGCTCGTGCTGGGACAGCACGGCATCATCGGCGAGGTGCAGAACGATATCGACATCAGCTATCTGAGCGACGTGGTCGTGCTGTTCCGCTATTTCGAACACCACGGCGAAGTGCTCACCGCCGTGACGGCCGTGAAAAGCCGCGCCAATTCCCACGAGCGCTCGATCCGCCAGTTCCGGCTCGGCAGCAAAGGCGTGGAAGTGGGCGAGGCGCTGCGCGACTTCGAGGGTGTGCTCT
Source organism: Paraburkholderia sp. FT54 (assembly GCF_031585635.1). NCBI lineage: Bacteria > Pseudomonadati > Pseudomonadota > Betaproteobacteria > Burkholderiales > Burkholderiaceae > Paraburkholderia > Paraburkholderia sp. FT54. Next base: position 2,621,222 of record NZ_CP134196.1, read on the forward strand.
CCGGACTGCCGGCGTATCGCGGCAGCACCGCGCTGCTCGGTGCGACGAACCGCGTCATCGATACGTCCGGGCAGTAGGTCATGGAGCAACGCGTCCTTATCCTGGCGCCGTTTGGCCGCGACGCCGATGTGATTGCCGAAGTGCTGCATAAAGATAAGCGCGTCTGCGTGGCTTGCCGGGATGCCGACGCGCTCACCGCGGCACTGGACGCCGGTGCAGGCAGCGCACTGATCGCCGAGGAAGCACTCGCCGGCAACAACGCGGTCCGGTTGTTCACCTGGCTCGAACAACAGCCGGCGTGGTCCGACTTTCCGTTCATTCTGCTCGCCGCTTCACGCCTCGGACATCGCTCCGAGCGCGGACTGGAAGTGCTCGAACGGCTCGGCAACGTGGTCGTGCTCGAACGTCCGTTGAATTCGGAAACGCTGCGGCGCGCGGTGGCGTCGTCGCTGCGGGCGCGCGCACGGCAGTATGAGTCACGCCGCCATCTGGCCGAGCGGATCGAAGCACAAGAGGCGCTGGTGCAGTTGAACGATTCGCTGGAAAGCCGCATCGCCGAACGCACGCACGAACTCGCCTCCGCCAACAACCGGCTGATGATGGAAATTCACGAGCGCGCCAAAGTACAGGCCGTGCTGGTCCAGTCGCAGAAGATGGAAGCGCTCGGGCAACTCACCGGTGGTATCGCGCACGACTTCAACAATCTGCTGAACGTCATCATGGTCAACGCGGAGCTGATCGCGCGCGTGAGTAGCGACGAGCGCATGCGCGGCATGGCCGCCACCGTCAAACGCGCGACCGAACGCGGCGCGAAACTGACGGGACAGTTGCTCACTTTCTCGCGCAACAGCAACCTCGATCTGAAAGCGGTGGACGTGGTGGCGTTGCTGCAAGGCATGCGCGACATCATCACGGTGTCGCTCGGTTCGAGCATCCGTTATACCAACGAGTTCGACGGCGAAGAGATGTGGACCCAGGCCGACGCCAACCAGCTCGAACTGGCCGTTCTCAATCTCGCCATCAACGCGCGCGATGCCATGCCGGGCGGCGGCCAGCTCGGCATTCGCGTGAAGGAGCGCGAGGCGCCCGATCAGACGCTCGCGGACGGCCGCTACGTGGTGGTCGAAGTCGCCGATACCGGCTCGGGCGTGCCGCCGGATGTGGTGCCGCGCGTGTTCGATCCGTTCTTCACCACCAAGCCGATCGGCAAGGGAACGGGGCTCGGCTTGAGCCAGGTCTACGGGATTGCGAGGCAGGCCGGCGGCACCGCGCGTTTGTTCAGCGAGGAAGGCGTGGGCACCACCGTGGAGATCTGGCTGCCGTTGCGCGAGCGCGTGGCGCCGCAGACCGAAGCGGCGTTCGATGCCGAAGCGAACGTGGTCGGCGAAAAGCGGGTCCTGGTGGTCGAAGACGACAGCGAGGTGCGCGCCATGCTGGTCGAGTCGCTGAGGATGCTCGGCTACACCGTGACCGAAGCCGCCGATGGACGCGCGGGCCTGAACCGTTTGCAGATCGACAATCCGGACCTGCTGATGGTGGACTTCGCGATGCCCGGCATGAACGGTATCGACGTGATCGCCGAGGCGCGCAAGATGCGCGAGGACTTGCCGGTGATCCTCGCAACGGGATACGCGGACGTGGACATTTCCGGGCTGGCGGTGAAGCGCTGCACGATTTTGCGCAAGCCGTTTCAGCTCGATGATCTGGCGCGCACGGTAAGGCTCGGGCTCGCGGCTTGAGCGACGTTTGAGTCGCGGCTCTCGACGCATTTCAACGCACGCGGTCAAATCCCGCCGTCACAAAAAATTCCAATTCAATAGTTTGCTATCGAATCTTTTGGAAATACAATACCGGCCATGTCGAATCTCGATACCTTGCGCCGGACAGTCAGCAGCACATTGGTCGTCGCAGCCCGAAAATGGCGGCGCACGACCCATGGCGTGCTGGCGGCCTTCAATGTCTCCGAGGCGTGCGCCACGCCGCTCCTGACCGCCAGCCGGCTCGGCGCGGCGGTGCGCCAGGTCACGCTCGCCAATCACATCGGCATCGAAGGGCCCTCGCTCGTGCGGCTGCTCGATCAACTGTGCGCCGCGGGTCTGATGCGCCGCGACGAAGACCCCGAAGACCGGCGCGCGAACACGGTCGTGCTCACCGAAGAAGGCCGCGCCGTCACCGCGAAAATGGAAGAGGAATTAGTCACGTTGCGCGCGCAAGCGTTGAAAGGCGTCTCGCGCAGCGATCTCGAAGCGACCTTGCGCGTGCTGGCCGCATTCACGGCCGACGCCGGCGAACGCGCCGATCAGAACAGGGAGCCCAGCGGCGATCCGGACAATGACAGACGCGGCCAACGCGTCTCGCGCGAACGGGCGCAGGCCGCCAGCCAACCCCGCAAAGCGGCCAAGGCGAACAAGTCAAACAAAGGCAAAGCAGACACCGCCGCGCCGCACGGCGCCGGCGATCCGGCGTAACGGTTTATGGTCTACCCTTCCCTTCGCGACTGGCTGTTTTCCGTCAAGACGTTTGCCGCGGCGATGATCGCGCTCTACATCGGCCTCGCGCTCGAACTGCCGCGTCCCTATTGGGCGATGGCGACCGTCTACATCGTGTCGAACCCGTTTGTCGGCGCGACCCGCTCCAAGGCGCTCTATCGCGCGCTCGGCACCATGCTCGGCGCCTCGGCGGCGGTGCTGCTCGTACCGCCCTTCGTCGAATCGCCGTATCTGTTCAGCGTGATCGTCGCGCTATGGACCGGCACGCTCCTGTATCTGGCGGTGTCCGACCGCACCGCGCGCAGCTATGTGTTCCTGCTGGCCGGCTATACGATGCCGATCATCGCGCTGCCCTCGGTGAACAATCCCGGCGGCGTGTTCGATCTCGCCGTCAGCCGTACCGAGGAGATCACGCTTGGCATCGTCTGCGCGAGCATAGTCGGCAGTGCACTGTTTCCAAGCCGGCTTGCGCCCACCATTATCGAGCGCACCGACGCGTGGTTTCGCGACGCCGCGTTCTATGCCACCGAAACGCTATCCGGGCGCATTGCCGGCTCGGCGATTTCAGGCGCCCGGCAGCGCATCGCGGCCACCATCAATGGTCTGGAATTGCTGCTGAGCCAGCTGGCCTACGATCACACGCGGCCCGACGTGCTGGCGCGCACGCATGAACTGCGCGGCCGCATGGAGTTGCTGCTGCCGATCATGTCGTCGCTCGCCGATCCGCTGATCGCGCTCTACAACAGCGGCCGCCAGACATGGCCCGAGGGTCTGGAAAAACTGCTCGCCGATGTCATCAAATGGTTCGAGGAGCCGATGCCCACCGTGAGCGCGGGCTATCACCCCGACCCGACGGCCGACGCCTTGCGCGAGCGCATCGCGGCGATGCAGCCGCCGCCGTCCGCGCTCGCGAGCTGGGACGCCGCGCTGCTCTCGAACGCGCTGTGGCGGATGAAACAGGTGATCGACGTCTGGCAGGACTGCCGCTCGCTGCGCATCATCATCACGCGCGAAGAAGGCTCGTGGCGTCCGCGCTTCCGTCATTGGCGGCTGGGCGGCACCGAGCGCTTCTACGATCGCGGCATCATGCTGTTCTCGACCGGCTCGGCCGCGGCGGCCGTGATACTCGCATGCAGTTTGTGGATCGGCTCAGGCTGGAACGACGGTGCGAGCGCAGTCACGCTCGCAGCCGTGGCGTGCTGTTTCTTCGCCGCGCTCGACGAGCCCGCGCCGTTCGTGTTCCGCTTCTTCGTGGCAACCGCGATCAGCGTGGTGGCAGCGGGCGTCTATCTGTTCGTGGTGCTGCCGCACGTACACGACTTTCCCATGCTGGTGATCATGTTCGCCGCGCCGTTCATTTTCGTCGGCACGCTGATCCCGCGCCCGCAGTTCAACCTGGCCACGGTGCTGGTCGCGGTGAACACGGCCACCTTCATCAGCATTCAGGACGCGTACGACGCCAATTTTCTGGTGTTCATGAACAGCAATCTGGCGGGCCTCGCCGGCTTGCTCTACGCGTATCTGTGGACACGTGTGACGCGGCCGTTCGGCGCCGAACTCGCGGCGGCGCGTCTGTTGCGTTCGAGCTGGGCCGACGTGGCGCTGACGGCGTCCACCCGGCCGATCCACGATCCGCGCAATCTCGCCGCGCGCATGCTCGACCGCCTGATGCAGCTGATCCCGCGCCTCGCCGCGACCGACGACTATCGCCATCCGTCGATCGAAAGCTTTCGCGATCTGCGCATCGCCTTCAACGCGCTCGATCTGCGCCGCCTGACCCACAAGCTGGGCGGCGAAGCGCCGGCCGCGATCGATCACGTGCTCGACGACGTGCGTCAGTACTATGAAAGCTGCGTCAATCGCCGCAAGCGCGAGCCGGTGCCCGACAGTCTGATGTTGTCGATCGACGCCGCGGTGGCGCGCGTGACCGCACAGGGGCTCGCCAACGCCGCCGCGCCGAGCGCGACCTCGCAAACGTCGGCGCGCCGGTTGCGCGAAGCGCTGCACGCGCTGGTCGGCTTGCGTCTCTCGCTGTTTCCGGCCACGCTCATGGCGCCGACGCCGCCCGCACCGGAGGCCGCTGCCTGATGGACCCCGTCCCTCACCGTTCTCCAGTCCTCTCCACCCTTTTCCACTTCCCGCGATGATCGGCGAAATCGATATCTTCGGCGTGTTCGTGCCGGCCGTGCTCGTGCTGATGTTGATCGCGTATCTGATCAACCTGGTCATTCGCACGGTGCTCGCGCGCGTCGGCTTCTACCGCTTCGTCTGGCATCGCTCCATCTTCGATCTCGGCATCTATGTGCTGGTGCTGGGCCTTGTCGTTGTCGTTTCGCACAGACTAATAACGTGAAAAAAACCTGGTTCTCCGTCGGTCAAATTCTGCTGACCTTGATCGTCGTCGTCGCCGCGGCCCTCGTGCTGTGGAAACTGGTCGGCTACTACATGTTCGCGCCATGGACCCGCGACGGACATGTGCGCGCCGACGTGATCCAGGTCGCGCCGGATATCTCGGGGCTGATCTCGTCGGTCGAGGTGGTGGACAACCAGCAGGTCAAGCAAGGCCAGGTGCTGTTCGTCATCGATCAGGCCCGCTATACGCTCGCGCTGCGCCAGGCGCAGGCCACCGCGCAACAACGCCGCGCCACGCTCGATCAGGCACGCCGCGAAGATGCGCGTAACCGCAAGCTCGGCAACCTGGTCGCCGCGGAGGTCTCGGAAGAAAGCCGCTCGCGCGTCGAGCAAGGTGAAGCCGCGCTCGCCGATGCGAACGTGGCCATCGACACCGCGAAGCTGAATCTGCAACGCGCCACGATCATGAGTCCGGTCGACGGTTATCTGAACGACCGCGCGCCGCGCGTCGGCGAATATGTCGCGGCGGGGCGAGCGGTGGTTTCGGTGGTCGACATGCATTCGTTCCGCGTTGATGGGTATTTCGAGGAAACCAAGCTGGGTGGCATCGACATCGGCCAGCCAGTCGATATCACGGTGATGGGCGAGCCGACCGTGTTGCGCGGACACGTGCAGAGCATCGTCGCGGCGATCGAGGATCGTGATCGCACGCAAGGCTCGAATCTGCTGCCGAACGTGAACCCGGCGTTCAGTTGGGTGCGGCTTGCGCAACGGATTCCGGTGCGTGTCGCGCTCGACGAAGTGCCTGCGGATTTCCGCATGATCGCGGGACGCACCGCGACCGTCTCGGTGCGCGATCTGGCGCCTGGCGCGAAGAAGCGTCCGGCTGCGGCGGCCTCGGGTGCGGTGGCGGCGTCGGCTACGTCTGCCACGTCCGCTGTTCCGTCTGGCTCGGGCGCACAACCGGCGTCGGCTGCGGCCATTTCGGGCGCCTCGCAATGAAGCTGTCGCGCGCCCTGCCCTTATTGCCGTTGCTGCCGCTGTTGCCGTTGGCGGTTGCGCTGAACGGCTGCATGAACGTCGGTCCGAACTACTCGCTGCCGCAACAGGCGATCGTCAACGCACCGCTCGCCAATGCGCCGATCGAAGGCGCCGACACGCCCCTGACGACGCGTCAGAACGTTCCGCCCGTGTGGTGGAAGCTATACGACGATCCGGTGCTGAACGGACTTGTCGACGAAGCGCTGCAATCGAACACCGACTTGCGCGTCGCCGCGGCAAATCTCGCGCGCTCGCGTGAAGCGCTGGGCGTCGCGCAGGCACAAGGCGGATTTTCCGGCAAGAGTTCGGTGCTGATCGAACGCGCGCAGGAATCCGCCGAGCAATACCTGCTCACCGAGAAACTGCCGGTCTTCAATGAAGGCGACATCGGTATCAGCGTCTCGTATGAAATCGATCTGTTCGGCAAGCTGCGGCGCGGCGTGGAAGCGGCGCAAGCGGACACCGAGTCGGTGCAGGCCGCCGGCGAACTCGCGCGCATCACCGTGGTGGCCGACGTGGTGCGCTCTTACGTCGAGCAATGTTCGGCCGCCGAGGAACTCAGGATCGCGCAACAGTCGCTGGCCTTGCAGAAACAGCGTGTGGACGTATCGCGCCGTCTGCGCGACGCAGGTCGCGGTAATCAGCCGGACGTGACGCGCGGGCAGACCCAGGTCGATACGTTGTCGGCGGATATTCCGCGCTATACGGCGCGCCGCAAGATCGCGCAGTACCGGCTCGCAGCGCTGCTCGCGCGCGCGCCGTCCGACCTGCCGCCGGCCGTGCTCGCTTGCGACAGGCTGCCGCAAATCCGTCAGCCGATTCCGGTCGGCGACGGCGCCGCGCTGCTCAAGCGCCGCCCGGATGTGCGCGAGGCCGAGCGGCAACTGGCGGCATCCACGGCGCGTATCGGCGTCGCCACCGGGGCGCTGTATCCGACAGTGAGCATCGGTGCGTCGGCGGGTTTGACCGGCATTCTCGAAGACCTCGGCACGTCGCCCACGGCTCGCTGGGGCTTCGGTCCGCTGATCAGCTGGACCTTCCCCGCAAACGGCGCGCGCGGCCGTGTGCGTGAAGCGCAGGCGTCGAGCCAGGTGGCGTTGGCGAAATTTGACGGCGTCGTGCTGACCGCGCTGCGCGAAACGGAAACCAGTCTCGCGACCTATGCGTCGGATTACGCCCGCGCCGACGCGCTGCGTGCGGCGGTCAAGTCGGCGAGCGAGTCGGCGGATGAAACGCACCGGCTGTATCTCGCGGGGCGTGAGTCGTTCATTTCGGATCTGGATGCGACGCGCACGCTCACGTCGACCAAGTCGCAAGCGGCGGCGGCGGACGGCCAGGTGGCCATCGATCAGGTCAACCTGTTCCTCGCGCTGGGTGGCGGGTGGGAAGTTGATCCGCAGAACGCGACCGGCGGCGGCTCAAAGCCGACGGTTACGGTGCCGGTCAAGGCAACACCGACGGCTGCCGCGAAAGCGCCTTAAGTCACTCAACTCCGAGACCTTACGAATTATTTTTATTAGCTTTCTTTTGTCTTTCATTTAAGGTTAAATACATGTCACCAACCAATGATTACGGGGACATGTATGTTGCAATTCATGAAAAACGTCGCCACGCTCGGCGGCTGCATCGGCATTTTTACGGCGGTCGTCGCTGTGGTGGAACTGCTGGCAGGTTGAGCACGCGCGGCTGGCTCTCCGTTAGCGCGCAACACGTCGGCGGCATTACGCGGGGCGGCGCTTTGCCGCCGCCTGGTGAATGGCCGCCCGTACCCGTGGATACGTGCCGCAACGGCACACGATGTGCGACATCGCCGTGTCGATGTCGGCGTCGGTGGGTTTGGGATTGTGCTTGAGCAACGCGCAGGCCGCCATCAGTTGCGCGCTCTGGCAATAGCCGCACTGCACCACGTCGAGATCGATCCATGCGGCCTTCAATGCTTGTGCTTCGGGGCCCTGCAATCCTTCAATGGTCGTGATCTTCTGCGTGTGCAGGGTCGACATGAGCGTCTGACACGCGAAGCACGGGTCGCCATCCACATGGATCGTGCACGCGCCGCAAATACCCACGCCGCAGCCGAACTTGGTGCCGGTCATGCCGAGTTCGCAACGCAGCACCCACAGAAGCGGCATATCCGGCTCGGCTTGCACCGCCACCGCCCGGCCGTTGATGTTCAGCGATCCCATCAGCTGTCTCCTTCGTCCTGAGTCCCTGAGTTTTTAATTCGGTGTGCTTCACGCGAGCTTCAACGGCAGCGAGCGCAAACGCTGGCCGGTCAGCCTGAACACCGCATTGGCCACCGCCGGCGCGACCGGCGGCACACCCGCCTCGCCCACGCCTTGCGGATGCATCTGGCTCGGCATGATGTCCGTATCGATCACCGGACAATCGTCGATCCGCACCACCGGAAAATCCAGAAAGTTTTTCTGCTGCACCTGGCCGTCGATGAGCGTGATCTCGTCCTGCAACGCGGTGGAAAGACCGAAGACGACTGCGCTCTCCATCTGCTGACGGATCAGATTCGGATTCACCGGCACGCCGCAATCGATCACGCAGACCACCCTATGCACGCGAATCTTCTTACCAGGCCCGATCGACACCTCCGCGACCTGCGCAACCACGCTGCCGAACGCCTCGTGCAGCGCGACGCCACGCGCGCGCGGCGCGCCGTCGGCGGCGTGCGTCAACGGATGCTCCCAGCCCGACAGAGCCGCGACGCGCTTTAACACCGCCAGATGCCGCGGATGCTGCGCGAGCAGCGCGGCGCGAAACGCAATCGGATCCTTGTTGGTCGCCACCGCGAGTTCGTCGGTAAAGCCCTCGGTGAAAAACGCCTGGTGCGAGTGGCCTACCGACCGCCAGAACCCGACCGGCACCGGCAATTCGACGATCTTGTGCGCGACGCGCGCGGCGGGCCATTCGTAGGGCTGATCGAACGCGCCTTCGCAAGTGGTCTTGTCGATGAGAAGGCGCGGCGCGCCGTAGTAGCGGGCGAGCGCTTCCGGCACGATCGCCTGACTCGCCGACGTGGCCTGCCACGCCACCAGCTTGCCGTCATTATCGAAACCGGCCTTCAGCCGCGACGTGCACGCCGGACGATAGAAGTCATGCGTGAAATCCTGGGCCCGCGACCAGAGGGTTTGCACTGGACGACCGCCGCCCTCGCGCGCAATCGCCGCGGCCTGAGCGATGAAATCGAGTTCCAGACGCCGCCCGAACGCACCGCCGAGCAGGAGCGTTTGCACGTCGACCTTGTCGGCGTCGAGGTCCAGCACTTTCGCCACGTGATGCCGCGCGAGCGCGGGCATTTGCGTGGAGACCCAAACCGTGGCCGCGCCGTCCGCGACCTGCACAGTGCAGTTGAGCGGTTCGACCGCGCCATGCGCGAGATACGGCGCGCGATACTCCGCGCTGACGGTGCGCGCCGCGCGGCTCATGGCGGCATCGATGTCGCCCAGATGGTAGTACGCGTGGCCGTCGCTGTCGTCGAGTGCTTGCGCGAGGCGGCGGTCCACGTCCGCGTTCGAGAGCTTCGCCGCCGGGCCGTCATGCCAATCCACGTCGATAGCGGTGACCGCGTTCATCGCGCGAAACGGGTTGTCCGCGATCACCGCGACGCCGCCGGTTCCGCCGTTGTACGGCGCGACGGCGAACGCCTTGATGAAGCCCGGCATTTTGCTGGCGGCCGTTGCGTCGAACTTTGCCACCGAACCGCCCAGCGTCGGACACATCTCGACGCTCGCATAGAGCAGGCCGTCCGGCAGCGCGTCGATGCCGAAGCGCGCGGTGCCGTTGATCTTCGATGCCGCTTCGATACGGCGCAGCGGCTTGCCGATCAGCTTGAAGTCGGCGGGATCTTTCAGCGCCACCTTGCGCGGCAGCGCCTGCTGCGCGGCCATCGACGACAATTCGCCGAAGCTCGCCTTATGCCCCGAAGGATGCAGCACCTGACCGCCTTCAGCGCGGCATTCACCGGCCGGCACTTTCCATTGCGCCGCCGCTGCGCCGATCAGCATGGCGCGGGCCGAGGCGCCGGCTTCGCGCATCGGCGTCCACAGATCGTTGATGCTCGATGAGCCGCCCGTCATCATCGTGCCGGCCTCGCGCACCAGCTTGCGGGTCATCCAGACAGTGGCGCGCTTGATGGTGCTGTCGCTATCGGGGCGAAACGGCAAGTCGTCGATGATGTTCTGCACGCTGTTGTAGATCTTGTCGATGGGCGAGTCTTCGACCCGCACCCGCGACCAGTCGGCGTCCAGCTCTTCGGCGAGCAGCATCGCGAGGCCGGTGTGGATGCCCTGCCCCATTTCCGCCTTGCACATCACGATCGTCACGCTGTTGTCGGCGGCGATCTTGACCCAGCCGTTCAGCGCCACTTGCGAGCCTTGCGCCGGCAGCGGCATGGAGGTGGTCAAACGCTGCCCCGGCGGCAACACCGACCAGCCGACCAGCAACGCACCGACAGCGCCGGCGCCGCCGAGCAGAAAGGTTCTGCGTTTCAACATGGCATGGTTCGATCAGCTTGCACGATGGCTCAGAAGCTGTGAAAGCGCGGGTCGGCGCCTGGCGTTGTTCCTCGGAATAGTAATAAGACGGGGGAGTGGATGTGGGACTTAAATGTGGCTTTTTAAGGCCGGGGGGCTTGGGGCGGGGGGTGGGGCGGATGACGGGAATGGGGGCAAGTCGTGGGGTGTTTCATTAAATGGAGTGGGCGATGAGATGCGCCGGCCTCGCGCCGCGGCACCTCCCCGCGTTTCACCTCACCGCCGGTTCGACCCCGACACCACATCGATCCACACGGCCAGCACGAGAATGCTGCCCTTCACGATCATCTGCCAATACGCGTCGACGTCGAGCATCGACATGCCGTTGTCGAGGCTGGCCATTACGAGTGCGCCAATCAGCGCGCCGTACACCGTGCCGGAACCGCCGCGCATCGAGGTTCCACCGATAAAGCACGCGGCAATCGCATCGAGCTCGCCCATCGATCCCGCCGAAGGTGAACCCGCGGCCAGTCGCGCCGTATTGACGATTCCGCCGAATGCGCACATCAACCCCATCAGCGCGAAGATCGCCAGTTTCACGCGGTTGGTGTTGACGCCGGAAAGCCGGGTCGCTTCGAGGTTCGAACCGACCGCGTAGATACGTCGGCCGAACACGGTCTGCGTGGCGATCCACGTGAAGATACCCAACAGCGCGAGCAGTAACAGAACCGGCACCGGAATACCGCCGTATCGATCGAGCGTGGCGACGAAGCCCGCGAGAATGACACCCGCGCCGACCACCTTGACCACGTCCTGCCAGAACGGCACGACGCGCAATTGATAGCGCTCGCGGTTACGCCGCTGCCGTATCGTCAGAAACGCCAACAGCAGAAACAGCACCACCGCGAGCGTATCGCCCGCGAGCCGCGGCAAATAACCTTGGCCGACGAACACGAAACTGTCCGACACCGGCGCGATCGTCGAACCGCCTGTCACGCCGAGCAAAATGCCCCGATACGCGAGCATGCCGCCGAGTCCGACAATGAACGACGGCACGCGCCGGTAAGTCGACCACCATCCGTTGAACATGCCCACTAGCACGCCGAGCAGCATCACCACGGGCAACGTGACGCCGATTGGCCAGTGACGGTTGACGTCGAGTATCGCCGCCACGCCGCCGAGCAAACCGAGCAACGATCCCACCGACAGGTCGATCTCGCCGGCGATGATCACAAACACCATGCCGCACGCCAGCATGCCGGTAATCGACATCTGCCGCAGCAGATTCGACAGATTGCGCGGCGTGACGAACGCGCCGTGCGTGAGCACCGAAAAGAAAATCCAGATCGCGGCCACGGCGATCAGCAACGCGAGAATCTTGTAGCGCGCGAACAGTTGCTGAATGCGCTGCGGACCGCCGAATGCGCCTCGCGGCGCGGCTTCGTCGGCGCGTTGGGAAGTAACGTCGGGCGTCATGCGGCACTCGCTGCGGTTGGGTTCGGGGATCGCTGCACGGGACGGATCGCGGCGCTGAGAATGTCCTCCTGCGTGAGGCCGTCGTTGACGAAATCGCCTCGCAACTCGCCTTCACCGATCACCAGCACGCGATCGCTAATGCCGAGCACTTCGGGCAATTCGGAGGACACCATCACGATCGACATGCCGCGCTGCGCCAGTTGAAAAATCAGCTTGTAGATTTCGAACTTCGCGCCGACGTCGACGCCGCGCGTGGGTTCGTCGAGAATCAGGACTTTCGGATCGGTCAGCAACATGCGCGTGAGCACGGCCTTTTGCTGATTGCCGCCCGACAGACTCGCAATCGACAACATGGGATGCGCGGCGCGCACCGAGAGCCGCTTCATCTCGGTGTGAATCGTATCGAGTTCCGCTGCGGAGTCGATCCGCCCACCCGAAGCAAAGCGCTGCAACACCGCCAGTGTGATGTTGTGGCCGACGCTCAGCCCCGGCACGATGCCGTGGCGTTTGCGATCTTCCGGCACCATGCCGATGCCCGCGCGAATCGCGTCAACGGGTGCGCGAATCTTGAGCGGCTTGCCGTCCATTACGACGGTCGCCTCGCTCGCGCCGGGATACGCGCCGAAGATCGCCTGCATCAATTCCGTACGCCCCGCGCCGACGAGTCCGGCCACACCGAGAATCTCTCCATGCCGCAGTGAGAACGACACATCGTTCACCCGCTTGCGACGCGGATTGGTCACGTCGAAACAGGTGACGTGGCGCGCTTCGAAGATCACGTCGCCAATCGGATGCGGCTCGCGCGGAAACAGGTTCTTGATTTCGCGGCCCACCATCAATGAAATAATGCGGTCGGTGGTGAGCGCGTGCATCGGCTCGGTCGCGACATGACGGCCGTCGCGAATCACGCTGATCGTGTCGCACACGGCCGCCACTTCATCGAGCTTGTGAGAGATGTATACGCAAGCCACGCCGCGCCGCTTCAGATCGCGCACGATGTCGAGCAGAATGCGGATCTCCGAAGAGGTCAATGAAGAAGAGGGTTCGTCGAGAATCAGCAGCTTGGCGCGCTTGTTCAGCGCCTTCGCGATCTCGATCAACTGCTGATGGCCGCCGCCATAGTTCATCACTGGCTGCGCGGCATTGATTCCGCTGATGCCGAGCTCGCGCAGCAATTCGTCGGCGCGCTGATACATTGCGGCGTAATTCATGCGGCCGCCGGGCAGCGTGATTTCATTGCCGAGAAAGATGTTCTCCGCCACCGACAACTCCGGCACCAGCATCAACTCCTGGTGAATGATGATGATGCCGGCGCGTTCGGTGTCGCGCACGCTGGCGGCTTTCAGCGGCTCGCCTTCCCAGGTGATTTCGCCGTCCCATGTGCCCCACGGATATACGCCGGACAGCACTTTCATCAGCGTCGATTTGCCCGCGCCGTTCTCGCCGCACAGGCCCACGCACTCGCCCGGCGCGACCGTGAGGTCGATGCTGTCGAGCGCCTTCACGCCGGAAAACGCCTTGACGATGCCACGCATCGTCATGAGAGCTTGCGTCATTCGCTATGCCTCGCTGCAAGGCGCGCAGCGGCGCCGATACGCATGACACGCATCGAGGTCCGCCGCGCACACGTTACGCTCATTGGCTCGCGAGCTGGGCCTGGGTATAGAAGCCGTCCTTGACGACTACATCGACATTGCTCTTGGTGAGCAACGTGGGTTGCAGGAGCACCGTGTCGACCTTCTTCTTGCCGTTGTCGTATTGCGCGTTATAGGCGGGCTTGTCACCCTTCGCCAACGCCACGGAGAGCTTGGCGGCTTCGCCGGCAATCAGTTTCAGCGGTTTGTAGACGGTCATGGTCTGCGTGCCGGCAATCACGCGCTTCACGGCCGCGAGGTCCGCGTCCTGGCCCGACACCGGCACCTTGCCCGCCATGTGTTGCGCGGCGAGCGCCTGGATCGCGCCACCCGCGGTGCCGTCATTCGACGCGACGATCGCGTCGATCTTGTTGTTATTCGCCGTCAGCGCATCTTCAACAATGCGCAGCGCCGTGGAAGCGCTCCATTCCGGCACCCACTGCTGACCGACCACTTTGATGTCGCCCTTGTCCATGGCGGGCTTCAGTACCTTGAGCTGGCCTTCGCGCAGCATCTTGGCGTTGTTGTCGGTCGGCGCGCCGCCTAGCAGGAAGTAGTTGCCCTTCGGCTGCGCGTTGTAGACGCCTTGCGCCTGCAATTCGCCGACCTTTTCGTTGTCGAACGAGATATAGGCGTCCACGTCCGCATCGAGGATCAGGCGGTCATACGAGACGACCTTGATGCCCGCTTTCTTCGCTTCGGCGACTACATTGCCGAGCGTCTTCGAATTGAACGGCACGATCACGATGACATCGACTCCTCGCGAGATCAGATTTTCGATCTGGGAGATCTGCCGCTCTTCGCTCGCATCGGCCGATTGCACCGACACCTTCGCGCCGAGTTTTTCTGCTGCGGCGACGAAATAGTCACGATCGCGCGACCAGCGCTCGACGCGCAGGTCGTCGATACAGAAGCCAATTTCCGGATGATCCTTGCTTGCATGCGCGAGCGGCGCGGCAAGCGACAGGCTGGCGAGCACCGCTCCACATACGAGCGAACTCAATACGGTACGACGCGTTGCGAATTTCATCTCTGTCTCCTTCTTCTGATAGCCGGAATACCGGATTGGACGGTCTGCGCTGCGAGCCGCGAGACCGGACAAGCGACAACCCAAAGCTTCCTGTTTCGCGCGGTCGACGTGGCCGCGCGATTTTTTGTGTGATGTGGCTACTTTCTGATGCGTTGCTTCCTGGGACGTTGATCAGCGTCCGCTGTAAATTGCCTGGTTCACGATGTTTTCCATCAGCTCCTGATGGCCGCTGGCGTGCTGCGGATTCAGACCGCGCGCCAGCGCATCCGCCGCCAGCGTGGAGAGCGAATAGTCACCGGAAAGAATCTTGCGGCCGAACTCCGCATCCCAGCCCGCGTAGCGTTGACGTTTGAACTGATCGAGACGGTCGTTTTCGATCAGCACTGCCGCGCGCTCGACAGCGACCGCGAGGTTATCGATCGCGCCGATGTGGCCGTAGAACAGGTCTTCCGGATCGACACTTTGGCGCCGCACTTTCGAATCGAAGTTCATGCCACCGGTCGTGAAGCCGCCGTGTTTGAGAATTTCGTAGAAGGCGAGCGTCAGTTCTTCCACACTATTTGGGAACTGGTCCGTATCCCAGCCGTTTTGCGGATCGCCGCGATTCGCGTCGACGCTGCCGAAAATACCCAGCGCGTAAGCCGTGGCGATCTCGTGATGAAACGAATGCCCCGCGAGCGTCGCATGATTGGCCTCGATGTTGACCCGAATCTCTTTCTCTAGTCCGTGTTGCAACAGGAAGCCGTGGACGGTCGCAACGTCGTAATCGTATTGATGCTTGGTTGGTTCCTGCGGTTTAGGTTCGATCAGCAGCGCGCCTTTGAATCCAATCTTGTGCGCGTGGTCGACGACCAGATGCAGAAAGCGGGCGAGTTGATCGCGTTCACGCACGAGATCCGTATTGAGCAGCGTGTCGTAACCTTCGCGTCCGCCCCACAATACATAGTTATCGCCGCCAAGGCGCTGCGTCGCGTCGAGCGCGTGGCGCACCTGCGTTGCCGCAAACGCGAACACCTCCGGATCGGGGCTGGTCGCCGCACCGGCCGCGTAACGTGGATGCGAGAACAGGTTGGCCGTGCCCCACAACAGCTTGACGCCGGTGCTCTCCTGCTTGTGCGCCAGATAGTCGGAGATGCGCAGGAAGTTTTCGCTGTATTCCTTCAAGCTCGCGCCTTCTGGCGAGACGTCGGTATCGTGGAACGTGTAGTACGGCGTGCCAAGCTTCGAGAAGAACTCGAACGCAGAATCCGCCTTTTGTTGCGCCCGCTCCATCGCGTCGCCGGCTTGCTGCCAGGGACGCCGAAACGTTCCCTGCCCGAAAATATCCACGCCCGGCCAGACGAACGTATGCCAGTAGCACACGGCAACGCGCAGATGTTCTTCGAGAGTCTTGCCGAGCACCTTTTTGCTTTTATCGTAGTGGCGGTACGCAAGCGGGTTATCCGACTGAGGGCCTTCGTAGCGGATCTCGGGAATGTGTTCGAAGTAAGACATCAGCGTCTCCAGTTTATGGTGCACCGCAACTCGTGCGACGTCGCCGCGCCGAGTGACAAGGTGACGCCATGCTGCCGCTTGCCAGTTGCATCGGCAATTGCGAAATTGCGCAGCGTGCTTGATGTTTCTTACCGCCCGCGATTTTGTTTCGCACCGGCGCGCGATTCGGAGCCTAGAATAACCAGACGCTTAAAACCGGTGCCGTTCAAATTAAGCATCCACCAGGAGACGAAGGCGTGACGGGTCATTGGCCCGCGCGCCGCTCACCGCCATGACCCGTCCGCAAACACCACAGACGACCCATCGGATCGCGCTGCTGTTCAACGCGAACAAGGTCTATGACCGCGAGATCATCACCGGCATCGGCAACTACCTGCTGTCCACGCGCGTGGCGTGGGACCTGTTCCTCGAAGAAGATTTTCGCTGCCGGCTGACGGGCATCGAACGCTTCGACGGCGACGGCATCATCGCGGATTTCGACGATCCTGCCGTGGGCGAAGCGCTGCGCGATTGTCCGTTGCCGGTGGTCGCCGTGGGTTCGTCGTTCGAAGATCCGGCGCACTATCCTCCGGATTTACCCTATATCGCCACCGACAACAGCAAGCTCGTCTCGCTCGCCTATACGCATCTGATCGGCGCGGGTCTCGAGCACTTCGCGTTGTACAGCCTGCCGCAAGCGCAGGAGAACCGCTGGGCGCAACAGCGCGAACTTGCGTTCGCGCATTTGCGCAGCGCGGACGGACATAGCGACGCGCAGATCGACAGCGAGATGTATCGCGGCCTTTCGACCAGCGCGCCCTCATGGAACCAGGCGATCGAACAGCTCACTGCGTGGCTGCGGGATTTGCCGAAGCCGGTCGGCGTCATCGCCGTGACCGATGCGCGTGCGCGGCATCTGCTCCAGGCATGTTTGATCGCCGGCATTCCCGTTCCTGAAGAAGTCGCGATCATCGGCATCGACAACGATCCGCTGACGCGCACGTTGACGCGTATTCCGCTCTCTTCAGTGATTCAGGGTACTGAGGAAATGGGCCGCACCGCCGCTCACCTTTTGCATCAGATGCTACATGGTGCGCGTTTTCCGGGGCGGCGCATTCTGGTGCCGCCGGTCGGCATCAACGTGCTCGAATCGACAAAGCATCAACCGCTTGCGAGTCCGTATGTGATGCGGGCGCGGCACTTCATCCGTCAGTACGCGTGCCAAGGCATTCGCACGGAACAGGTTGCCGACTATGTGGGCGTGTCGCGCTCGTCGCTCGAAGAGTACTTTCGGCGCGAACGGCAGTGCACGGTGCATCAGGAAATCCTGCGCCATAAACTCGATGTCGCGAAAGCACTGCTGGCCAAACGCGATGCGTCGAGCGCGGAAGTGGCTATCCGTTGCGGCTTTACGTCGCTGCAATACATGTACGCGGTGTTTCGCCGGGAACTCGGCTGTACGCCGCGCGAATACCAGGAGCGGGTGAATTCGACGCCGGCGCCAGGCTGAGCATGCCTATTCTCTTTTTTCCCACTGACGACATGATCAGCATCGCACAACTTTCTTCTGAGCCGTGGGGTACTTTGCGCGGCGGCGATTCCGTCCGACTCTTCACGCTGCGTAACGCGCACGGTATGAAAGTCGCCATCAGCGATCTGGGCGCGACGCTGGTCTCTTGGCATGCGCCGGATCGCGCCGGCGTGCTTGGCGATATCCTGCTCGGCCACGACACGCCCGCTGAATATGTGGCGGCCACCACTTACATGGGCGGACTGATAGGCCGCTGGGCGAACCGTATTGCCGATGCGCGCTTCACGCTCGACGGCATCGAATACGCGCTCGACCGCAATGAAGGCGCGAACCTGCTGCATGGCGGCACGGTGGGGTTTCATCGCGCGCTGTGGGACGTGAGCGAGGACAACGGCGCGTTGCTCATGCGGCTGGAGTCACCCGAAGGCGACGCCGGTTTTCCCGGCAACGTGACCACGCAAGTGCGCTACTCGCTCGACGACGACGGCACGCTGACCATCGCCTATGAAGCGATCACGGATGCCGCGACGCCGCTCAATCTGACGAGCCACCCGTACTTCAATCTCACGGGCCGGCCGGGCGCCGACATTCGCGGCCACGTGTTGTCGATCGATGCCGACCGGTTCTTTGAAGTCGATGCCGCCATGATTCCGCGCAAACTGGCCGAGGTGGCCGGCAATGCGTTCGATTTCCGGCAAAGCGCGCCGATCGGCGCGCGACTGGACTGGCCGCACGCGCAGTTGGCCACGGCCGGCGGTTTCGATCATTGCTACGTGCTGCGCGATGCACCCGACGCCGGGACAAACGGCACCACGGCTCCGATGCGTCAGGTTGCCTGCGCCTACGATCCCGGCAGCGGACGCGAATTGACCGTGTCGACCGATCAACGCGGCTTACAGTTTTATAGCGGCAACTGGTTAAAGGGCGACATTGGACGCGGCGGCATTGCGTATCAAGCGCATGCCGGCTTGTGTCTTGAAGCGGGCGGCTTTCCGAACCAGGTCAATACGGCTGAGCAGGACGAGGTGATCGTGCGAGCCGGCAGCAAGTATCGCCAGGTGACCGCGTATCGTGTCGATGTACGCCAAGGCGTGTGAGGCGGTTCTTCGTATATTACGGTCGAGATTACATCAAGCCGACTTATTGTTTGTAGCAACACTGAATTACCGTATCAGTGGTTTCCCCTGGACCGCACCCTTCCTAAAATCCGTGCATGGCGCCGAAGATTGCTGCGGCGCCCAATAAATTATTCTCGGAGGGAGTGATCATGAAATCGCTTATCAAAGCCGTGGCGCTGGTTGTGGTGTTCGCGGCGCCGGTGGCATCGTTCGCACAATCCGAGCAACCGCTCACGCGCGCCGAGGTCAAGGCGCAATTGAAGCAGATCGAACAGGCCGGCTATAACCCCGCGGTCGCAACCGACTCCACTTACCCCGCTGACATTCAAGCGGCCGAAGCACGTGTTGCCGCGCAGAACAGTGGCGCGACGGGATATGGTCCGTCCAGCGCTGGCTCGTCGGAAACCGGGTCCGACGTTCCCGCTGGCAATCCGTATCTGCAAGGTCAGTAGTACGCCTGCCACTCATTTGCCTGTTCGTGCGCCGCAGGTTCGCTTGCCAGCGCGCGACGGCTTATAGCGCTCGCTTATTCATTCCTCTTAGCTTCGCTGTGCGCTTGCGCTGCCGCTGGCAGCGTCACGTCTCTTTCGTCTTATCCCGCCGCATAAAAATATCGATACCATCGAAGCGCGACGAGGCAAACGCCCTGACCACCACGACACCAACGATACTCAAAACAATCACCACCGCCGGAATCTCAAACAAAGTCATATCCACGACAAACCTCCTCCTAAACCAGGAGCAGCCGCGCCGCGCCATCACTTCGTCACGGCCACACCTCACACTCCCAGTTTAAGAAGGCATACCAGAGCCGCCAAACGAGCGTTTTTCATCGATATGTGAGAAATACTCGCAGTAGCGCCAAAACACGGCGCGACCGCTCTCTCAATGCCGCTCGGGAAACCTCAACCTCGAATGATTCCGGCCATAAGAAATATAAATAGTCATCCCGATCACTAGCCACACAACAAGCCGCACCCACGTGACGAGCGGCAGCCCCGCCATCAGCAACAGGCAAAACAGAATCCCCAGAATCGGTACGACCGGTACGCCAGGAACCCTGAAAGGACGTGAAGCTTCCGAGTCACTGCGTCGCAAATAAATCACAGCGCCGCACACCAGAATGAAAGCGAACAGAGTGCCGATACTAACCATCTCCCCCAACACGCTGATCGGTGTAAGCGCCGCCACGATCGCGACGACCGACCCAATCAGAATCTGGCTCAAATGAGGCGTCTGAAGACGCGGATGAACTCGCGCGAAAAGAGGCGGTAACAAACCATCCGTCGACATCGTGAAGAAGATGCGGCTCTGCCCGTACAACAGCACGAGGATCACGGTAGTCAGTCCTGTCAGCGCGCCAATCTTGATCAGAATCGAGAACCAGTTCAGGCCAATTGCATCCACCCCCTTGGCGATCGGATCAGGAACATTCAGCTCAGCATAAGGTACGAGCCCGGTGAGCACCCCCGCGACGAGGATGTACAGAATAGTGCAAATGATCAGCGACCCCAGAATGCCGATCGGCATGTCCCGTTGCGGTTTCTTCGCTTCCTGTGCAGCGGTGGAGACCGCATCGAAACCAATGAATGCGAAGAACACCACGGCCGAGCCACGCAAAATCCCGCTCATGCCGAAGTTTCCGAACTCACCAGTATTCGCGGGAATAAACGGATGCCAGTTCGCGGGCTTGATGAAAAACACGCCGAGTGCGATAAAAGCCACCACCACGGTCAGCTTGACCGCCACCATGACGTTGTTCAGCCGCGCCGATTCCTTCGTACCGAGCACGAGCATGGTGGTAAGAATGGCGATGATCACTATCGCGGGCAGGTTGACGATGCCCGTCGCGGTGGTGCCATCGGCTAGCTTGATGACGGTGCCGGGCGCGGTGGCCAGAACGGGCGGGATATTGATCCCCACGTTATGCAGCAAGCTCACGATATAACCGGACCATCCGACCGCGACCGTGGCGGCGCCCATCGCGTATTCGAGGATCAAGTCCCAGCCGATGATCCACGCGAAAATTTCACCGAGCGTGGCATACGTATAGGTGTAACTGCTGCCGCATACGGGCAACATCGCGGCCAGTTCCGAATAGCAGAGGCCGACGAACGCGCACGCAATGCCACCGAGTACGAACGACAGAACGATGCTCGGGCCGGCGAATTGCGCTGCGGCAGTGCCGGTCAGAACGAAGATACCGGCGCCGATGATGGCGCCGATGCCCATCGCCGTGATACTGGTGGCGCCGAGTGACTTCGATAGTGCGTGGCCTTCTTCCGCGTCGGCGCTTCCCACAATATCGGCGACGGATTTTCGTGCCATGTAGCTCGTATCAGCCATGATGAGTCGTCCCGTTCAAATGGTATTGGGCACGAGCCGACTCGGTTCGCTTCGGCTCGCGGAGCACGACAAAAACATCTGTTACTGAAGACTAACGGCGTAAGGTAAAGGGAAATAGCAAATTCAGTGTATTCCCAATTAAAAGCAAAGTGAATATTTGATTCTCTCTCGCTCGCTGACGAAGCTTTCGCTCCCGTTCTTAGGTAATCCTCAAATCTCCACCCGCGCCCCCAACTCGATCACTCGATTGGCCGGCAGCTTCAGATAAGCCGCAACGTTGCCCACGTTGTGCAACATGACCGAGAATAAACGCTCTCGCCACATCGCCATGCCGCTATCACGAGTAGGCACCAGGGTCGCACGGCTAAGGAAGTAAGAAGTCTCCGTCGGCTCGAATGTCAAACCATACGACTTGCAAATCTCAAGCGCTCTCGGCAGGTCGACCTCATCCATGAAACCATACGTGATTGTCACCTGGTAGCAATCCGAGTCTAGCGGATGCACACTCACGCGCTCGCTCGCAGGCACCCACGGTATCTCCTCGTTGTTCACCGTCACGAAAACAACGCGTTTGTGCAGCACGCGGTTATGCATCAGGTTGTTGATCAACGAATGCGGCACGCCGTCAGGATCGGGCGACAGAAAGATCGCGGTGCCACCGCATCGCATCGGCGAGCCGGCCAGAAGCGTGGCCAGATAGGGCTTGAGCGGCGTCGCCCCGGCTCTCACGCGCGCTTCGGCGCGCATCATTTCCCAGCCTCGTCCCCAGGTGGCCATGATCGTGTAGATGATCAGCCCGACCAGAAGCGGGAACCAGCCGCCCTGCATGAGCTTCAGCAGGTTGGCGGAGAAGAACGCTGCGTCGATCACGAAGAAGAAGCCGGTCGCGAACACGCATAGCAGCCAGTTGTAGTGCCACGCATAGCGAATGACGAAGAACGTCAGGATGGTGGTGATCAGCATCGTGCCGGTGACGGCGATACCATACGCGGAGCCGAGCGCCGTGGATGAACCGAAGCCGAGCACAGCGGCCACCACTGCAGCCAATAACGTCCAATTGATGCCTGGCACGTAGATTTGCCCCATCTCTCTTTCCGACGTATAGACGACGTTCATGCGCGGCAGAAAGCCGAGTTGCATCGCCTGCTTCGTCATCGAATACGTACCCGAGATAACGGCCTGCGACGCGATCACGGTCGCGACCGTCGACAGCACGATCATCGGATACAGCGCCCATTGCGGAAACAGTCTGTAGAACGGATTTTGCAGCGCGCCGGGATCGGCAAGCAGCAACGCGCCTTGCCCCAGATAGTTCAGCGCGAGCGCGGGAAACACGAGGCCGAACCACGTCAGCCGGATCGGCCTCGCGCCGAAATGTCCCATATCGGCATACAACGCTTCGGCGCCGGTCAACGACAAAACGACCGCACCCAGCGCAACGAACGCCAACCACCGATGATGCAGGCAGAACGCCAGCCCCGTGAGCGGATTAAGCGCAACGAGAATCGCGGGCGCTCGCATCATGTTGATGACGCCCACGACGGCAAGCACGATGAACCAGAGCACCATCACCGGTCCGAACACAATGCCTATACCGGCCGTGCCGCGCTTCTGCATCAGGAACAGCGTGACCAACGCAACCAGCGTCACGGGAATCACGCAGGTCTTGAGAAACGGCGCGGCGACTTCGAGCCCTTCGACCGCGCTCAGCACCGAGATCGCCGGCGTGATCACGCTGTCGCCGTAAAAGAGCGCCGCACCCATGATGCCGACGCCCAGCAACGTATGGCGCAATCGCGGGCGCGCAACAACGGACGATGCAGCCAACGCCAGCAGCGCCATAATCCCGCCCTCGCCGTGATTGTTCGCGCGCAGAATCAACGTGACGTATTTGAGCGAGACGACGACGATCAGAGACCAGACGATCAGCGACACGATGCCGACCACATTCATCGCGTTGAGCGATAGTCCGTTGACCGGATCGAATACCGTCTGCAGCGTGTACAGCGGGCTGGTGCCGATGTCGCCATACACCACACCCAATGCGACAAGCGCGAGTGCAGGCGTCGCCGGCCGGTGATGCCCGCGCCCGCCGGAATGGCCCACATCGGGCGCGGCGGATACTGACTGGCTCATGTCTCACTCCAGTTTCGCGTTCTCGCGGTGCAACATAGGGCATAGGCCAGTGCACGTGCGGAACCGATTCATGCTTTTATCAGGCCTCGTTTTTTGAGGAGTCGCCTGCGTCCCACGCAACAGTCAGCATCGCGGAAGCAACTTTCGTACGAGGAACGCGCGTCCCATTGCTCTGATGCCGAACACGCATTCGTATGTTCTGATGTTTTGCGTACCTGTCGTCCGCGAACGCGACCTGTCTCTTTTCTGAAGGACGGTGTGCCACTAATTCAACATATACCATCGGCCGTTTGCCACGCTACCGATACGTGAAGTGGCGGCAGATTTATTTCCTGCGCAGACATGCGAGGCCCGGCCCGCATTACATAAACCTTTCGACATGGTATGCTCGCACCTGTCTTTGGGGAGTAGCCGGCTTCTACCCAGAAGCGCCTGCGTCAACATTCTCGGTCGCGCAGACCGTGGTGCAGGTAGCCCTTTGGTTGGCAAGACCATCGACACACCACGCGACCGGTCGGGCGCGGCGGTGTGTCGTGGTTTTCCGCCCGACCTCGAGCCCACTTCTCATGAATCCTGTCGCAACGCTGTTCCTTGCTTTCGCCATGTCCACCGACGCCTTTGCGGCTGCAATCGGCAAAGGCGCCACGCTCAATCGTCCTCACTGGCGTGAGGCTGTCAGGACGGGGCTCATCTTCGGCGCCATCGAAGCCCTGACACCCCTGGTCGGATGGTTCCTCGGCAAAGCTGCAGCCCAATACGTCTCCGCATGGGATCACTGGATCGCGTTCGCGCTGTTGTTGGTCCTCGGCGCCCGCATGGTTCTCAATAGCTTTAGCACCAGGGAAATCGAAGAGACCAAGCAGTCGACTCATTCGTTCTGGTTGCTGGCGCTAACCGGCTTTGCCACGAGTATCGACGCCATGGCAGTCGGCGCGGGCCTTGCCTTCGTCGACGTCAACATCTATTCCACTGCTGCCGCGATCGGCCTCGCCACCATGGCGATGGTCACGATCGGCGTGATGCTCGGCCGTGTGATCGGCCATGTGGCTGGCAGGCGTGCGGAACTGGCGGGTGGCGTGGTGCTGGTCGGCATTGGCAGCACCATCCTGGCTGAACATCTGAAGATCATCGGCTAGACGGTGGTTGGCGGGCGCCCGCTGAGCTTCACCTCGTTCGGGCCAATCGACGGCTGACGCCGTCGGCCGCCTGTATCATGGCGGGTTTGCGCGCGACCTGAAGTCCACGCAAATGCATCCATTCACGACAACCAAAAGGAAGATTGCCATGACGGCCGCAACGCAATTCGATCAGGTTTCCATTGTTAAACGAGCCAACGTCTACTTCGACGGCAAGTGTGTCTCTCACACCGTTCTCTTCGCCGACGGCACGCGCAAAACGCTTGGTGTGATCCTGCCCGGCGCGCTCAACTTTGGCACCGACGCGCCGGAACTCATGGAGGTGCAGGCCGGACAATGCCGCATCCGCCTCGCAGGCAGTGACGAGTGGAAGACATATAGCGCGGGCGAGTCGTTCTCGGTGCCCGGCAAAAGCCGCTTCGATATCGACGTGATCGAAACGCTCGACTACGTCTGCAGCTATCTGTAAAACGTATCGCGTCGCACGACATGGGTACGGCACGCGCATTCAGGACACGTCATTGATGATTGCCGGTTGGGCGCGAGCAACAACCCAACCGGTGAAGGGACGATGATGAATTGAAGAGTCCGTCGAGATCAACGGCGTTTCATCTTGATCACACGCGAAATCTGACCAAGCGTGAAGCCAGTGTTCTCCACGTACTTCGCATAGTCGACCGGAGCAGTAAACGATGCCTCGGTGACGTACTCGCCCATGTAACGGAATCGGTCAGTTGCCGTGCGTACAAAAACAGGCAGCGGGTCGGTCTGTCGCGCGAGCGTTCGGCCGGCCGCACGTGCGGCGGCGCTGCCATCGCACACGATCACATCCGGGGCATACGGGTTGAGATCCTGACGCAATCGCGCGGCAACGACCTTTCCGCCCTTCACGGGCAAGAATGCCTGTTTGCATCCTCCTGTCACCCGATGAATGTCTTCCCGAGAATACTCTTTTCCAATATCAAACATGATTTTTCTCCCAAGAATGACGCCTGGCTGTAAAGCAGTGGCATCAAGCGGAGCGATGATATCGACCTGTACCTAAAGCCCTTGTATAAAGCGCGAGCTTCTTGATAAAGAAGGCATGCAGATTGAGCGGAACAGCGAGACATACCCCACAGATAGCACCGGGTTGCATCGGCTTCTCGCCGCGCTCCGATATGCCGAATTAACGATAGACGCCCCCCGGTTTTATAAATTCGTTATACGGTTGGTGACAGAATCTCGACGTCGCAGAGCGAGGTTCTTACATGCTTCGGTTGAGATTTCGTCAATACGAAAACAATGCGGGAGCCGCTAGCTCTGTCGCCGCAATCTTATCGTTCGAGTTCTTTTCGTAGACGGTTGCCGCAAGCGCTTGTAGGAACACGCCGAGGTATTTGGGGGGGAAAACCGCACGACGTGTATGGATCGGCCAAACGCCGAAGATGTGTTTCTACGAGCGCTTGCGGCAGCGTTGCGCTACTCGCGGCCAGGAAATCCGGATCGTGCAGGATCAGCGGCGAATAATGCGCGCGACGGACGACATGCCACTTATCTCGTGCTCACTCAGCCACGCACTGACGGGTCTCGACTCTGCTCAACATCGCTTCAAAATCCTCGAGGGGAAGCGGCCGGCAGAAATAGTAGCCCTGATACGCGTAACACCCCGCTGCGGCGAGGAAATCTCGCTGAGCCCCGGTTTCGACACCTTCTGCGATCACACCCAAGCCGAGGCTGCGCGCAAGGGCCACGATGGTCCTGGCAATCACGGCGTCGTTGGGATCGACAAGAACGTCTCGCACAAATGAGCGGTCGATTTTCAACTGATCCAAAGGCAGCCGCTTCAAATAGGACAGCGACGAATAGCCAATGCCAAAATCGTCTAGTGCGAAGACGATGCCTTTCGCTTTCAGCGCGCTCATCTTCTCGATGATGTCCTGCACGTTGTCGACCAGCACACTCTCCGTCAACTCCAGTTTCAACCTGTCGGGCCGTGCGCCGGTTCGACCGATGATCGTCAACACGTTGTCCACGAAGTCGGCTTCGCGGAACTGCTGGACGCTGACATTGACCGCAATCGTGAGATGCGCCATATCGGGTCGCGCTGCCCATTGCGCCAGTTGCGCGCAGGCGGCTTCCAAAACCCAGCTTCCCAACGCAAGGATCAGTCCGGTTTCTTCTGCCAGCGGAATGAACTCAGCAGGAGGTACGACACCCCGCTGCGGATGCTGCCAGCGCACCAGTGCCTCCGCGCCCGTTACGCGGCTGCCGTCGACCTGCGCCTGGTAGTGGAGCAGGAACTGATTGTCCTCGATGGCATTGCGCAAGCCCGCCTCTAGCGCAGCTCGCTGCACCACGACGGTCTGCATGTCCGGATCGAAGAAGCGCACGGCATTGCGTCCTCTTTCCTTGGACTTGTACATCGCGAGGTCGGCCTGCTTGAGGAGTTCGTCGATCGAGGCCTGATGCCCTCTGAACACGGTGGCGCCGATGCTCGCGCTTGTGCGGTATTCGATCTTGCCAAGCTGATACGGACTGCCCAGCACGGCGAGGATTCTTTCGCCCACGGCCTCCGTCTGGTTGGCCGCCTCCTGCCGATTCTTGTGCAGGTTTCCGAGCACCACCACGAACTCGTCGCCCCCCACTCGTGCCACAGTGTCGCTCTCGAGCACGCTGTCTGCCAGACGCTGCGCCACTTGCTGAAGCAGCAGATCACCTTTGTCGTGGCCCAAGGTATCGTTCAGCGTCTTGAAGTGATCCAGGTCGATAAACAGCAAAGCACCGCAAGCTTCGTTCCGGGCGCTGGCCGTGATCGCCTGCCTCAAGCGATCCAGCAGCAGGGTGCGATTGGGCAAGCGGGTCAGCGCGTCGAAGAACGCCAATTCCTTGATTCGCTCTTCCGCGATCTTGCGTTCGGTAATGTCGTGATGTGTGCCGACATAGTGGCTGACGATTCCGTCCTCGCTCATCACGGCGGAGATCGTGAGCCATTTCGGGTACATCTCGCCGTTCTTGCGGCGATCCCAGATTTCCCCTTGCCAGCCGCCCGCACGATGAATCGCTTCCCACATACTCTGGAAGAATGCGGCGTCGTGAAGGCCCGATTGAAGCACGCTCGGTGTCTGACCCACGATTTCCTCGGCCGTGTAACCGGTGCATTCGGTGAACGCCGAGTTCACGCGCAGAATGGTGGCGCTCGCGTCGGTGATCATCATCGGTTCCATCGAGTCGAATGCGACAGCGGCAATTCGAAGTTCTGCCTCGACCTGTTTGCGCTCGGTAATGTCGCGGCCGCTCGTGCGAAAGCCGATGAACTCGCCTTTGGAATCGGTAATCGGAACCCACGAGGCGGACAGCCACATGAGTGAGCCGTCTTTGCGAACGCAGCGAAACTCGAGGTCATCGCCGCGCAGGCCTTGTAGCGCTTTCTGGAACTCGGGTGCAACGCGGGGAATGTCCTCCGGACAAATCACGGTGCCGGCGAAGTCCGGCATCGCCATGCACTCGTCGACGGTATATCCGATGTACGCCTCCACCGCCGAGTTGATCCAGCGCGGGTTGCCGTCGGGTCCCCACCAGATCTCCCAGTTGACCGTACAGTCGGCAATCGCGCGGAATTTCTCTTCGTTCTCGCGCAACTCTTTTGTCATTGCCGAGGCAAGCCGCATCGCGCGGCCGCGGCCGGTCATCATTAGCCAGGTGAGCAGCGCCAGCAGCAGGCTGAGGCCCGTGCCGGTACTCGCAATCGGGAGCGCGGCGTTACGGCCGAAGCGAGCCTTGAAGTCGTCCTGGGCACTCATCGACAGTGTCCAGTCATGTCCGCCGACCACCAGATATTCGTTGGCCGACATGTCCGCAGCCCGATGATGACCGGGCGCCTCGGGCGTCTTGTGCAAAAGCGCGGCGGACGACGTTTCGACGCCATCGTAAATGGCGATGGTGAGCCCGGGAGGCTGCTCGCCGTACAGGCTGGCGATCACATCGTGCATGCGGAACGACGCGTAGACCCAGCCGATCAGGTGCGCGCGGCGCTGGGCGACGCTGTCTTGCGGTTGGCCTCGTGCGTAGATCGGCAGGTACATGATGAATCCGGGGCGAGCATTGCCGGCGTCCACCGACAGGCGGACTTTCCCGGACAGGGTCGCCATGCCGGAGTCGCGCGCCTGCTCCATGGCGCGCCGCCGCACGGGGTCGGCCCATGCATCGAAACCGGCCGCCGCGCGATTGATGCCGATGGACGGCTCGCGCTGGATGATCGGCGCGTAGTTCTCGCGCGAGCCTTTGGGCTCGATCGCGTAGTCAGGCAACCCCTGCCGGCGGATGGCCGCGATATGCTCGACCTTCTCCGTCCCCGGCACCCACGCGACGATGCCGATGGCCTGGATACCGGAGAAGTTGGCGTCGAGATTGAGCGTGCTGACGTAGTCACGGAACTGATCGCGGTCGATTTCTCCGGTAGCGGCGAA
Organism: Paraburkholderia sp. FT54; assembly: GCF_031585635.1. Classification (NCBI taxonomy): domain Bacteria; kingdom Pseudomonadati; phylum Pseudomonadota; class Betaproteobacteria; order Burkholderiales; family Burkholderiaceae; genus Paraburkholderia; species Paraburkholderia sp. FT54. The sequence goes on from NZ_CP134196.1 coordinate 2,649,913, forward strand.
CAGGCTCTGCACGCCGCGCAGCAAGAGTTCATACGTGCCCATGCGCTGCTCGATGCGGCTGACCGCGTCGCCCAGCGAAAAGTTGAACTGGGACAGCAGTTCATGACGGGCGGCCTGCCGCTCATGGTCCCACAGCATCCACGTCACGCTGAGCGCAGCGGACAGGACCAGTAGCGGCAGCAGGACAAGGCGCGACCAGTTCACGGCTGCGTTTTGAAATCGACCATCGACTCGGCGAGGTCAGGTTTGAAATACTTCTCGAAGATGCGCCGAACGGTGCCGTCGGCGCGCATCTCATTCACGAGGGCACGCCACTTTTCCCGCTCGGCCGGCGACAGCGCCTTCTTCGACATGATGAGGCCGTGACGGACGGCAGGGTCGTCGAATTCCACGATGGTGGTCACGTCGCGGATTTTCTTTTCATCGATTGCGGGGTAATCGAAAGGCTCGATGATCATGCCTTGAATGCGCCGGAGAATCAGCGCCTGATACAGCGGATCCAGACCGCCCGCCTGGCTGACACGGTTTTCGGCCGACAGCTTGTCGACCAGCCGGTTGGCCGACTCGCTATAGCGGAAGCTGCGGATCACGCCGAGCTGAAACTGGTCGTTGTGCTCGAAATCGGCCAAACGATGGATTCCGGCGTCGTTGCGCACCAACAGATAGTACTTGTTGCTGAAATACCAGGCGAAGTCCGCGTACTCGTTACGCTCGTCGTTGGCAATGCCCGACAGGCTGAAATCCAGTCCGCCGGATTCAATCAGCTTCCAGATCCGGGCCCGCGACATCAGGCTGACTCTGATCTGGCACCCGCTGCGGCGAATCAGCTCGTCAGCGAAGTCCTTGTCGATCCCGGTGTCCGTGTCGACGGAATAGAGCAGGCCGTGATCGTGTAAAGCAAGCGTAAACGAACGCGAACATTCGGGACCAGCGGCCATGGCGCTACCCATGCAGCTTAGCGCCAGTAGCAAACCCCCGAGGCAATGTCGAATCACGGTGTCTCCGTCGTACGAAGATGACTTGAGTACCACATTCAATTTTCCCGACGATGACGCCGGTGACGTGATCCTGCTATTTGGTCAATTTGAATGGGGCTAATGAAATGCCATTTTTTTGCGGACTGGCCAGCATACACCTGTCCGGCTGGGCCAGCGGAACATTCAAACCGTAGGCGCTCTTCTCGCAATATCGGCCGCGCGCTGCAGTTCTTGAGGGGACGCTTGTCATTTTTTGCGTGTGAGCGGATTGTGTCGATTTGGAGAACTTCCAGGCAGTGGTCTTGAGCGAGCGGGCGGATGTGGTGCCGACGCGCCGCCGCTCTGGCGTCTGAAACATCCGGCGATTGATTGGCCCAAGCTGTTATTCGCGCTGGCGGAATTGCATTGCTGCAAATGGCCGCTATGGCGCAGTGAGAATGTCGGTACGACCCGTCGAGAGGCCCCGAAAGGAAACTGGCCAGCTAACAGCGGAGATCTCTGCCGAGATACGCAGTAACCGCCTCTGTCAGCGCGATGTCGTGCATTTCCTCCGGCGATGCCAGATGCGCGGCGACAATCTCACGATTATCAAGCCGCAACTCGGGCATGCGATCGAGGTGCAGCTCAAAGAAATGCACCTGGTCTCTTCGCCCGTCCCAAATACCGCAGGCGCTGCCCGCGGGGACCAATGTGTACGACGACAGACCAATCTCTTCCTCCATTTCGCGCTGCGCCGCTGCAACAGGCGCTTCACCGGGCCGAACGCTGCCGCCGGGAAAATTCCACTCGGCACGGTACGATGCTTTCACAAGCAACAGCGCCCGCCCGACGTAGATTGCTACTAGCGCGCCCTCATGGCGAGGCCGTCGAAGATGCCACCAGGCGCGAACGAATCGGAATCCGAAGCGAAGTACGATGCGCCAGACAAAGTCGATTAGCGTAGCCGGTCGCACTCGCTCAAGGCTCGGCATGAGGTCCCTCCTTCCCTTTCATGGTCAGTGGATTTTCCGGGCTGCCGCGTTAATGTGGTTCAGGGTATTCGCCATTGACACACCACTGCCTGGAAACCGTAGTTTAGCCAGTAGCCGGTCTCGCTCAGGATAGGCTGCCCAACGGAAGCGCTGTCTGGGCGTCGTAATCGTAGTCCAAAAAACAATCGCGACGATGAGCGAACCGACACATAGTCACTCACCGCGGCACGTCGCAACGCCCGCCGGCCACCAGGCACACTCCGCCAACCAATGGCACTATTGTCCCTACCCTGCTAGATTTGTACTCAGCCGAATCATTGCTCGGGAGAGAACGATGGCCGACAGACCCACTTCCAACGCCTCCACCCTCCGTTCGCTGGTCCTGATCGCAGTCGTCGTGGCCGCGCTGGTCGCGGCCTTCGCCTTTACGGCCGGCTGGCTCTCGCCTGGGCGCGTTACGCCGGCAAAGATCGTCAACGGTCTGGCGCCGCCGGGCGGCGCGGCGCTCGGCTTCCGGCGCAATCACGCCAAGGGCATCTGCTTTACCGGCAGCTTCGAATCGAATGGCGCGGCGACGGCGCTGTCCAAGGCGCCGATGTTCGCGCCCGGCTCGTATCCGGTCACGGGACGGTTCAACCTCGCTACGGCGGACCCCAAAGCGCCAGACGCGACGGTTCAGGTGCGGGGCCTCAGCCTGCGCATCGTCGCGCCGGACGGAAGTGAATGGCGCACGGCGATGATCGACGCGCCGTTCTTTCCGGTCGCCACGCCGCAGGCCTTCTACGGTCTGCTTCAGGCCTCGGCCAACACGAGCGATCCGGATGCCATGAAGAATTTTGCCGCCGCGCACCCGGAGTTCGGCCATTTTGGAGAGTGGGCCGGCAGCGCGCCGTGGACGGCGTCTTATGCGCAGGATCGGTACAACAGTCTCAATAGCTTCATCTTCACCAATGCCGCAGGACAGGACCAGGCGGTGCGCTGGTCCTTCGTGCCCACCGCGCAGCCCGAAGCGGTATCCCCCGACCAGTTGAAGCAAAAAGGCGCCGACTTCCTCGCCGCCGATATCACGCAGCGGGTGCAGAGCGCACCGCAACGCTGGACACTGGTCGTCACCGTTGCCAATCCCGGTGACCCGACCGCCGACCCCAGCAAAGCGTGGCCGGAAGATCGACGCAAGGTAGACGCGGGTACGTTGGTGGTCAGTGCGATAGAACCCGAGGCCAACGGACCGTGTCGCGATCTCAACTTCGATCCGACCGTCCTGCCATCGGGCATGCACGTCTCGGACGATCCGTTTCCGGCCGCGCGCTCAGCCGCCTATTCCGTATCGTTCAACCGGCGGACCGCCGAGGATAAGGACTATCCGCGCCATCCGGCGGGAGGAGCCACGCCATGACGACCCCGACCCACGCTCGCTTCACACCGCTGCAACGCGCGCTTCACTGGCTCATGGCAGTTTGCATTCTGGCGATGCTGTTCATCGGTGTCGGGATGGTGTCCACCGTTCGCCCGGATTATCTTACGCTGGTGTCCATCCACAAGCCGCTGGGTATCGTGATACTCGTGCTGGCGCTGATCCGCCTGGTGCTGAGGTTGACGCGCGGCGCGCCGCCGCTGCCTGCGTCGATGCCGGAACCGATGAAACTCGCCGCGCGCCTCTCGCATCTCGCGTTTTACATACTGATGATCGCGCTTCCGCTGATCGGCTGGGGCATGCTGTCGGCAGCGAACTATCCGGTCGTGGTGTTCGGAATGCATTTGCCGTCCATCCTGCCGCATAGCAATGGATTGCACACGTTGCTGTGGAACGGGCACAGGACACTCGCGCTGTGTTTCTTTGCGCTGATCGTGCTTCATCTGGCGGCGGCTCTTTTACACGCGCTAGTAAGACGTGACGGTGTGTTCGAGGCGATGGCGCCCTGGTCGAAGCGTTGAGGTGTACGGCAGCGGCGATCAAAACGATGCGGGCGACCTGAACAGGCCGCCCGCATCGAACCTTCTTGCGTTACCGCATCGCCACCCTTACCGCACCTTCCCCTGTTTCCACGCAGTCAGCAGCTGGTCGTACTTGACCGTTTCGCCTTTCGGTTTTTCGTTTGCCAGCTTCTTCCACGGTGCGTGCTGATCCGACAGCCATTTGTCCGGAGCGCTTTCCGGATTCAACTCCGGCGCGCAAACCTTCATCCCCGCGCGCTGCAAACGGGCCAGCACCTGGTCCATTTCCTTCGCCAGATTGTCCATCGCGGCTTGCGGCGTCTTTTCGCCGGCGACGGCCGTCGCGACGTTCTTCCACCACAGTTGCGCCATCTTCGGATAATCCGGCACATTGTTGCCGGTCGGCGTCCAGGCGACGCGCGCCGGGCTTCGATAGAACTCGATGAGCCCGCCGTACTTGTCCGCGTTCTTCGTGAAGTAATCGCTATGGATATCGGAATCGCGGATGAACGTGAGACCGGTAATCGACTTCTTCAGCGAAACGGTTTTGGATGTGACGAACTGCGCGTAGAGCCATGCGGCGGCACGCTGGTTCGGCGGCGTCGACTTGAAGAAAGTCCACGAACCCACGTCCTGGTAGCCGTTCTGCATGCCGTCCTTCCAGTACGGACCGTGCGGCGACGGCGCCATCCGCCACTTCGGCGTGCCGTCCGCGTTGGTCACGTTGCCGGGTTTCAGCATCGACGCAGTGAACGCGCTGTACCAGAAGATCTGCTGCGCGATCTTGCCTTGCGCCGGCACCGGGCCTGCTTCGTTGAAGGTCATCCCCGAGGCTTCGGGCGGAGCGAACTTCTTCAGCCAGTCGATGTACTTGGTGGTCGCGAACACCGCGGCCGGACTGTTCGTGCCGCCACCGCGCGAGACCGACGCGCCCACTGCATGGCAGCCGTCCGGCGTGACGCGCACGCCCCATTCGTCGACCGGCATGCCGTTCGGAATGCCCTTGTCGGCTTCACCCGCCATCGACAGCCACGCATCGGTAAAGCGCCATCCCAGCGACGGGTCTTTCTTGCCGTAGTCCATGTGCCCATAGACTTTTTCGCCGTCGATGTTCTTGACGTCGTTCGTGAAGAATTCGGCGATGTCCTCATACGCGGACCAGTTCACCGGCACGCCGAGATCGTAGCCGTACTTCGCCTTGAACTTGTCCTGCAGGTCCTTGCGCGCGAACCAGTCGGCGCGGAACCAATACAGGTTCGCGAACTGCTGGTCGGGCAACTGATAGAGCTTCTTGTCCGGCGCGGTCGTGAAACTGGTGCCGATAAAGTCCTTGATGTCGAGACCGGGGTTCGTGTACTGCTTGCCTTCGCCGGCCATATAGTCGGACAACGGCATGATCACGCCGTAGCGATAATGCGTACCGATCAGGTCGGAGTCGGAAATCCAGCCGTCGTAAATGCTCTGCCCGGACTGCATCGAGGTCTGCAGTTTTTCGACGACGTCGCCTTCCTGGATGATGTCGTGCTTGACTGAAATGCCGGTGATTTCGGTGAACGCCTTGGCGAGCGTTTTCGATTCGTACATATGCGTGTCGAGTGTTTCGGACACCACATGCACCTCTTTGACGCCGGATGACTTCAGCGTCGCAGCGGTATCGACGAACCACTTCATTTCGTCCATCTGCTGCTGCTTCGATAGCGTGCTCGGTTGAAATTCGCTGTCCACCCACTTCTGCGCTTCGGGCATACCGGCGATCGCCGCGTGGCTCGTGAAGCCAGTCGCGATGACGCCTGCCACGGCGAGCGTGACGATTCGTCTCCTCTGTTGCATGGCTTTCTCCTGTGTCTCCGCACCCCTTGGATCAACTGCCGAGGTCCGCCCGGGGCATCAACGGAACCGGTCTGTCCAGATACGCAAACCTTCAGGACGCAACGCTGTTCATCCTTTCCACATGACGATCAGCAGTACGAGCATCGATGCCGCGAAACCGGGCCACGCGCTCGCGTGTTCCGCGCTGATGCCGATCCACGCGAGATTGATGTACGCAGCAATCAGCAACCCGATAAAGAGCCGGTCGCCACGCGTGGTGCCGATCGGCAGGAAGCCTTTGCGTTCGACCGTGGGCGAGCGGATTTCCCACACGGTCATGCCCGCCAGCATCACCACGACGCAGCCGAAAAAGACCGCCACTTCCGGTGTCCAGTACATCCACGTGAGCATCAGACTCTCCCCATCGCAAAGCCCTTCGCGATGTAGTTCCGCACGAAATAGATGACGAGCGCGCCGGGCACGATGGTCAGCACGCCCGCCGCCGACAGCACGCCCCAATCCATCCCCGCCGCCGATACGGTGCGCGTCATCACGGCGGCAATCGGCTTGGCGTTGACGGTGGTGAGCGTGCGCGCGAGCAGGAGTTCGACCCAGCTGAACATGAAGCAGAAGAACGCGGTCACGCCCACTCCCGACTTGATCAGCGGCAGGAAAATCCTGATGAAGAACGCCGGGAACGTATAGCCGTCGATGTAGGCCGTTTCGTCGATTTCGCGTGGCACGCCCGACATGAAACCTTCGAGAATCCACACCGCGAGCGGCACGTTGAACAGCATGTGCGCGAGCGCGACCGCGATATACGTGTCCATCAAGCCCACGCTCGAATACAGCTGGAAGAACGGCAGCAGGAACACCGCGGGAGGCGTCATCCGGTTGGTGAGCAGCCAGAAAAACATGTGTTTGTCGCCGAGAAAGCGATAGCGCGAGAACGCGTACGCGGCAGGCAGCGCGACCAGCACCGACATCACCGTGTTCATCAGCACGTAGATGATCGAGTTGATGTAGCCCCAGTACCAGGACGAGTCGGTGAAGATGACCTTGTAGTTGTCGAGCGTCACGTGATGCGGCCAGATCGCGAACGCCGACATCGTCTCTTCGTTCGTGCGCAGCGAGATCGACAGCATCCAGTAGAGCGGAATCAGCGCGAACAGGATGTACACCGTCAGCACGACCACGCGCATCCAGCAGTTACTGCGCATAGTCGTCTCCCGTAGTGGCCGGGCCGCCCTTGCCGACTCGCTCCATCCAGTTATAGAGAATGAAACACAGCAACAGGATGATCAGGAAGTAGATCAACGAAAACGCCGCCGCCGGGCCGAGGTCGAATTGCCCGACCGCTTTTTGCGTCAGGTACTGCGACAGGAACGTGGTCGAATCGCCAGGACCGCCGCCCGTCAGCACGAACGGCTCGGTGTAGATCATGAAGCTGTCCATGAAGCGCAGCAGCACGGCGATCATCAACACGCCGCGCATCTTCGGCAGCTCGATATAGCGGAATACCGCGAAGCGGCTTGCGCCGTCGATTTCGGCGGCCTGATAGAACGCGTCCGGAATCGCACGCAGGCCTGCATAGCAGAGCAGCGCGACAAGCGGCGTCCAATGCCAGATGTCCATCACGAGCACCGTAATCCACGCGTCGCTGGGACTGGCCGTGTAGTTATATTCAATGCCCGCGTGATTGAGTGCATAACCGAGTAGACCGATGTCCGGCCGCCCGAAAATCTGCCAGATCGTGCCGACCACATTCCAGGGAATCAGCAGCGGCATGGCCAGCACGACCAGCGACGCCGATGCACGCCATCCGGACGCGGGCATGGCCAGTGCAAGGCCGACGCCGAGCGGGATCTCGAACAGCAGCACGCAGGCGGAGAAGATGACCTGCCGCCCGAGCGCGCCACGCAGGTCGTCGTCGTTGATGATGGCGCGAAACCACTCGGTGCCGACGAACACATGCTGCGTCGGGCTGATAATGTCCTGCACCGAATAATTGACCACCGTCATGAGCGGCAAGATGGCGGAAAACGCAACGCAGATGAACACCGGTACGACCAGCAGCCAAGCCTTCTGGTTGACGGGCTTGTTCATCGCGTGATCCTTTCATCGTTGCTGAAGAAGACGGTTTCCGCCGTGGCGAGCTTCAACCAGACCGCCCCTTCGTCGACACGCAGATGCGGTTCGACCTTGGCCCTGAAGACATGGCCGTCGCATTGAGCCGTGACCAGCTGGTAATTGCCGAGTTGCTGCACACGCAGCAGGTGCGCTTTCACGGCGCCGGGTTCGCCATCGCTCACCACACGCACGAACTCCGGGCGAATGCCGAGCGTCAGCGTGCCGGCGGCATGTTTCAGCGTATCGAGCGTAGGCGGGTCGAGTCGTAAATGCTGCGTGCCGATCTTGATACCGTCGGCGTTCAGTTCGATCGGGCAGAGATTCATCCCCGGACTGCCGATGAAATAGCCGACGAACGCATGATCGGGCCGCAGAAACAGCGCGCCCGGATCGCCTTTCTGCACGACGCGGCCGTTCGTCATTACGACGACTTCATCCGCGAAGGTCAGCGCCTCGACCTGATCGTGCGTCACGTAGATCAGCGTCAGCTTCAGTTGCTGATGAATCTTCTTCAACTGACGGCGGAGGATCCACTTCATATGCGGATCGATGACGGTCAGAGGTTCATCGAACAGGATCGCGGCGACGTCCTTGCGCACCAGCCCGCGCCCAAGCGAGATTTTCTGCTTCGCATCCGCCGACAGATTGTTCGCCTTGCGCGGCAATTCACGCGTCATGTCGAGAATCTCTGCCACTTCGTGAACGCGCTGTTTGACGTCACGCGCCGACATTTTCCGGTTGCGCAGTGGGAACGCGAGGTTGTCGAACACGCTCATCGTGTCGTAGATCACCGGGAACTGGAACACCTGCGCAATGTTGCGCTCGCGCGGGCTCTTGTCCGTGATGTCGCTTCCGTCGAACAACACCTTCCCTTCCGACGGCCTCACGAGCCCGGACACGATGTTGAGCAACGTGGACTTGCCGCAACCGGACGGCCCGAGCAACGCATACGCGCCGCCGTCTTCCCAGACCATGCTCATCGGCTGCAACGCGTAGTCGTCGAGCGTGGCGGGGTTGGGTGCATAAGCGTGCGCGAGATTCTGGAACTCAATGCGCGCCATGAGCCGCCTCCGGGCCGGACACCAGCGTCGTGTCCGCGCCGAACACGAACAGTTCGTCGGGGTCGATGTACACATCGAGCTCCGTACCGAGATCGATCTGATGCACGCCCTGCAGTTGCGCGACCAGATCGATGCCGCCTTGCCGCGTGTGCAGATGCAGGTAGGTTTCAGAGCCGCTCAATTCGGCCAGTTCGAGCCGGCACGGCACCGCGACGGAGCGCGGCGTTCGCGGCGCGAGTCGCAGATGGCCGGGCCGCACGCCAATGCGGAATGTTTCGTTGCCGCTAACAGCACGCGCGCTGGCCCGTCCGAGCGGCACATCGATGCCGATCGGCAGGCGCGCGGTGCCGTCGGGGGTGAGATCGCTGGCGAGCATGTTCATCGGCGGATCGTTGAAGACGGCGGCGACGTCGATATTGGCGGGCGCGTTGTACACATCGAGCGTCGGGCCGTGTTGCAGCACGCGCCCTTTGTCGACGATCGCCGTATAGCCGCCGAGCAGCAGTGCTTCGAGCGGTTCGGTCGTCGCGTAGACGACGGTGGTTTTGCCGTCCGCAAACAGCGTCGCCAGTTCCACGCGCAATTCCTCGCGCAGCTTGTAGTCGAGATTGACGAGCGGTTCGTCCAGCAACACCAGCGACGACCGCTTGACCAGCGCCCGCGCCAGCGCGCAGCGCTGCTGCTGGCCGCCGGACAGTTCGCCTGGACGCCGTGGCAGCAGGTGATCGATATGGAGTTTGGCGGCGACTTCGTGAACGCGCCTTTTGACTTCGTCGGCGGCCGTTTTTTGCAGCTTCAGCGGTGACGCGATGTTGTCGAACACCGTCATGGCCGGATAGTTGATGAACTGCTGGTAGACCATCGCGAGGTTGCGCTGCCGGACGCTGAGGCCGGTCACGTCGTTGCCGTCGGCGAGCACCCGGCCCGAAGCCGGGCGGTCGAGTCCGGCCATCACGCGCATCAGGGTGGTCTTGCCGGCTTGTGTCGGTCCAAGCAGCACGTTGATCGCGCCGGGGACAAGCCGCAGATCGACGCCGTACAGGTGGGTGTGAGCGCCCGAAACGACTGTCACCCGCTCCAGTTCCAAGACCAAATTGCTCTCCTTTGTTCTAGTGCGTCTCCGGTACCGCGGGTGCCTGCTTCTGCGTGCGGGGCACACGGCAAAGCGTGCCCTCTTTTCTGAAAGGAAATCAAAACAACAGATTCGATGTTCCTTTTTGTTCGTTTACGTTTAAATCGGTGTTAACCATACAATCGGTCGACAATTAAGTTCGTTGACGTTTACTGACTCGATAACAATTGCTTTCTCTTAATATTTTATTTCACGCATATCGTAATCTGGATGTCAGCGTAACAGAATGGTAATCAGTCTGAGGGATTGCCTGTTCGCGCTTAACGGACAAGTCGGGAACGCGATATCGGCGGTCCCGTCTCGCTCACGAGGCAACGCCGAATCCAGGCTCATGGTCAAATGCGGGTTTTGGGGAGAACTGCATGAGTGCCGTCGACAATCAGGAAACCGCTGACCGGACCGTCAAGCTCTATTCGGTACGCGACTTTTTCCGCAGGCCCGAGAAACACCAGTTCACGATTTCGCCAGATGGCCGGCATCTTTCGTTTTTGACTCGACACGCGGGCCGCCAGAATATCTTCGTTCAGGAAATCGGCCTCGACGGCTCGCCGCTCGGCGACGCGCGGGCGCTGACCAACGAGTCCGAACGCGACGTACCTGGGCACGCCTGGAAAGGAAACGACCGCATCCTGTTCGTCAAGGACTTTGGCGGCGACGAGAACTTTCACGTGCTGTCTGTGCCGATCGACGGCGGCGAGCCGTTCGACCTGACGCCGTTCGATGGCGTGAAAGCGAGCATCGTCGACGATCTCCGGGACGATGACCGCCATATCCTGATTCAGATGAACCGGCGCGATCCGCAGGTGTTCGACGTGTTTCGCGTCGACGTCGTCACGGGCGAATTCACCTCGATCGCTGAGAACCCCGGCAACGTCATGGGCTGGATGACCGATCACGCCGGGCGCCTGCGCGTCGCAACGGCCTCCGACGGCGTCAACACGACCTTGCTCTATCGCGATGCGGAGACCGAAGCCTTCCGCCCGATCCTCACGACGAACTTTCGCGAAACGGTGTCACCGCTGTTCTTCACATTCGACGATCAGCGTTTATACGTGCTCTCCAATCGCGGCCGGGACAAGACGGCCATCTGCGAGTTCGACCCGCAAACTGCCCATGAGGGCGAGCTGCTGTTCGAAGCCGAACATGTGGACGTGAGCGGCATGGCTTTTTCGAAACATCGGCGCGTATTGACTGCCGCGTGGTACGTCGATGACCGCTTGCATCGGCACTTCTTCGACGAGTGGGCTCGCTCGATCCACGAAGACCTGGGCCGTCAGTTGCCCGGCCAGGAAATCTCGATCACGAGCATCACACGCGACGAGTCGCGCGCGATCGTGCATGCTTCGAGCGACCTTTCGCCGGGCTCGATCTGGACATACGATATCGCCAGCCGTCATCTTTCGAGGCTCACCGAGCTCATGCCCTGGCTCGACGCCGCGGACATGGCGCGCATGGAACCCATCCGCTTCGCCGCGCGCGACGGTCTGCAGATCAACGGTTATTTGACATTGCCCGCGGGCATCGAACGCGGGCAGAATCTGAAACGCTCGCTCCCATTGATCGTCAATCCGCACGGCGGGCCTTGGGTGCGCGATTCGTGGGGATTCAATTCCGAAGCGCAATTGCTCGCCAATCGAGGATATGCAGTCTTGCAGCTGAACTTCCGGGGATCGACGGGCTATGGACGCGCGTTCTGGGAGGCGAGCTTCGGCCAATGGGGCAAGTCGATGCAAAACGACATCGACGACGGCATCGACTGGCTCGTCGGGCAAGGTCTGGCCGATCCCGCACGCGTGGGCATCTACGGCGCGAGCTACGGTGGCTACGCGGTGCTCGCCGGCGTGGCATTCACACCCGAGCGCTATGCGGCCGCGGTCGACTATGTCGGCGTCTCGAATCTGTTCACGTTGCTCGAATCGTTGCCACCGTATTGGAAGCCGATGCTTGACATGATGTACGAGATGATCGGCAACCCGCAAACGGAAGCGGGCAAGCAAGCGCTGCACGATGCATCGCCGCTCTTCTTTGCGGATCGGATCGTCACGCCGCTATTTGTCGCGCAAGGCGCAAACGATCCACGAGTCAAGCAAGCCGAAAGCGACCAGATCGTGAACGCGCTGCGCGAGCGAGGGATCGACGTCAAGTACATGCTCAAAGACAACGAAGGACACGGCTTCCGGAACGAAGAAAATCAGTTCGAGTTCTACGAAGCGATGGAAACCTTCCTCGCGCAATATCTGGGCGGCCGTTCGGCAACGTAGCGCTGAAGGATCAGCAATCAGTGAACGGGCGGCATTCTGAGGCGCGGCGGAGTCGCAACGCCTCCAACAACTCCGGCCAGAGCTATTCTCACTGCGGCAGTCGCAGTGCCTTGCCTGCTCAAGGCGAGTGCTGGAGTTGACCGGCGACCTCTTCGAGGCGCGATGCGCCGGCAGCGACCGCGCTGAGAAACATGCCGATTGAGAACTCGACCATCTGGTCGATCGAAACCGGAATATCCGAGCGCGGCACACGATCCGAGAGGATTAGCGTGGCGAGTCCGTGCTCCACGCTCCAGGCGGCATGCGTAACGAGCGTCAGTGACTGCTGCTCCCACTGTTTTTCCAACGCAAATGTCTCGACCGCCGAAGCAAAAAGCCTGAAGGATTGTCCGCTCTCCTCGTTGAGTTCCGGATAAGAATCGCGCGCAACAATCCGCGGACCAATCATCAATTCAAACAGTCCCTTGTGGCGCTGAGCAAACTCCACGTAGACCCGCATCATCCGATATGCCTTGGACATCGCAGTGTCGTCGGACGCGCTTATCGCGCGGCGCAGTGCCGCAAGGTCGCGAAATCCATCCGCCGCGATGGCAGCAAGCAGGCCTTCCTTGCCCGCGAAATGGCGAGACGGCGCCGCCTCGGAGACACCCACGGCTCGCGCGAGATATCTCAGACTAAGCTCGTGGACGCCGATCTCCTCCAAAGCACGACGCCCCTCGGCGATCAGCGCATTGCGCAAGTTTCCATGGTGATATGGCACGGCCACTTCAGAGGACAATTTTGAGTTCACGACGCCGCCAAAGAAAAATGTTCAGACAAGTTGAAAATTATAGATATCTGGCCTTGAAGCACGCAACGGACCTCGCTTAGCCAGTTCCCGCAAGCCTGGTATTCCAACGCACGCGCCAGTCAATGGCGCCTGCATCTTGCGTCGGGAATACCCTGATTGGCGTCAAAGTTAACGCTGTTATCATTGTCTCACGGACTAGCTGAACGTCAAAGAGCGCGGGGCTTCTGTCACGCCACCTGTCAGGACATACGACGGACGGGAGCGATCCGCAGATGGCCGTTTGAGCAATGTACGGAGGAGCATACCGCCCATGTCCAATAGCTTCATCTCAGCGATCATTTGAATCGCTAAGTATCACTAACGTGTTTGGCAATCAACATTGCCCGGCGATTGTCGCCGGGCCCAACGTGCAGGATAAAACATGACCACGGTTCTGTTCGAGAAAGACGGCGCAGTGGGCGTCGTCACAATGGCGAAGCCTCCTCACAACCTGATCGACGACAGGTTTCTGACGGATTTGCTCAGTGCCTACAACAAGGCTGTTGAAGAAGGATGCCGATCGATCCTTTTGCGCAGCGGTATGCGTCATTTTTGCGCCGGAGCGGATGTGGCCGGCTTCACCGGTGGTGGACGACGGCGCGACCAGGCGGGGTTCGAGTCTTTGCTGGACGCGCTCGAAAACATCGGCCTTCCTTCGGTGGCGGCAGTTCATGGCGGCGCGCTCGGCGGCGGCGTCGAACTCGCACTGACCTGCGACATGATTGTCGCTGCCGACACGGCGTTCTTCGGCATGGCAGAAGCTTCCCTGGGGCTATTGCCGCTGCTAGGCGGCGTACAGCGGATGACGCAGCGCGTCGGCCCGGCGCGGGCAAAGGAAATGGCGATGTTCGGTCGACGTCACGACCCCGCGGCGCTCGAACGTTGGGGTGCTATCAACCTCGTCACCGCCGAGGCCGAGTTGCCAGCCGTGTCGATGTCCTGGGCGCGTCAGCTTGCGGCAGGCCCCACGGTCGCACTGACGGGCATCAAACGACTGGCGAATCTGTCGGCGCGCCATGGGATCGCCGGCGCCGACGCCCATCAGACCGAAGCCAGTAACACGATGTGGGCAAGCGCCGATCACAAGCGTGGCCTGCAGGCTTTCGCGAAGACCGGTCCGGGTTCTGCGGTATTTGAGGGGAACTGATCATGAACGCTCCACTGGAGGGCCTGAAAGTCATCGACTTCACACGGGTGCTGGCGGGTCCGCTGTGTACGAAGACATTGCGCGACCTTGGCGCCGATGTGACAAAGATCGAACCGCCGGGCGGCGACTCCGGCCGCGGAGGCGTGCCGCACATCGATGGCATGTCGGTCTACTATGCGCAGCAGAATGCGGGCAAACGCAACCTCAGCCTTGATTTGAACTGGGCTGAGGCGCGCGAAATCGTGGTCGACATGTGCCGCGACGCGGACATCATCGTTGAAAATTTCCGCCCGGGCACGCTCACGCGCTTCGGACTCGGCTACGAGCAGGTGCGCAAGATCAATCCGGCCGTCGTGTACGTGTCCATTAGCGGCTACGGGCAAACCGGACCATGGCGAAACCGCCCCGCTTTTGCGCCGACAGTCCAGGCGGAAACGGGACTGACGGATATCCTGCAGAACCACTACGGCGAATCGCTCACCGAACTCAAGAATGATGCGTGCAGTCACGCGGACGTATACACCGGTCTGCATGCCGTGATTGCCGTACTCGCGGCGGTTCAGCATCGCCATCGCACAGGCGAAGGACAGCACGTCGACGTCTCGATGGCCGCGACCATGCTCGCGGTGAACGAACGCGCTGGCGCACAGCTTTCGGGAATCGATACCCAAGGCGAACCACCCGCACTGAGCGCGCCCGAGTCCCATATCTACCAGCTGCCGGACGGACGTCAGTTGACCATCGCGGCGAGTCCCATTTACACGCCGATGTTTGTCCGCTTCTGCTCGATGATGCGTCGGACTGATCTGCTGCTCGATCCACGCTTTGCGACCGCGCCGCTGCGCCGCCAGAACATCGCCGCGTTGCTGAGTGAAGTGCGTGCCTGGGTACTCACATTCACCGACCTGGACGAACTTCAGGCCCAGGTCAGCGAGGCAGGTCTCGCCGTCGGCGTGGTCCGCAGCACGAACGATCTCGCGGAATCCGAATGGGCGCAGGATTGGGGGGCAATCGTGAACGTCGACGATCGCTCGGGAGGTACGATGCGCATGCCTGGCTCGCCGTGGCGCTTCAGCGGCGCGACCTTGCCGCCGCCGGGCATTCCCGCCTTCCAGGGCGAGCACAACGCCGAGTTGCTCGCCGAGCGCAACATCGATCCGGCCTTGATCCAGGAACTGCGCCAACGCCGCGTGCTGCTGAGCCGCCGGAGTCTGCGGGGTGAATTCGATGAACCTTGATCGCACTCACGACGTCAGCGCGAGGAGCTGGTTGGCGTCCGCCAACCATCCTGCCAGCGACTTTCCGCTGCAGAACCTTCCCTACGCGATCTTCCGCCGCAAGAAAAGCGCCGAGCAGTTTCGCGGAGGCATTGCGCTCGGCGACCGGGTCATCGACCTCGCCGCGCTCGTTCGCGAACAATGCCTCGACGGCCTGGCCATGCAAGCCGCGCGCGCCTGCAGCCAAGCTTCTCTCAACACGTTTTTCAGCATGGGTTCGCAGGCGTGGCGCGCTCTGCGGCTTGCTGTTTTCACACTCTTCGAGGCATCCGTAGCCGGCGCGCCGGGCGTCGCGGATCGGCACGTGCTGGAACGGTGCCTCGTCGAGCAGACCGACGTTGAATACAGCCTGCCCGCATCCATTGGCGACTATACCGACTTCTACACGTCGATCGATCACGCGCGCAACATCGTCAAGTTGTTGCGACCTGACGCGTCACTGTCGCCGAATTTTCAATGGATGCCCGTCGCGTATCACGGCCGTGTCTCAAGCATCGGACTATCCGGTGAGCAGGTCCGGCGCCCGCTCGGGCAACGCCTCGTCGCGGGTCGAGGCACGCCGGAGCTTGCGGCGTGTGAGCGACTCGACTACGAACTTGAACTGGGAATTTTTATCGGCGTCGGCAACTCGCGGGGCGAGCCAATTTCCATCAATCAGGCCGAAGAACACGTGTTCGGCCTCTGTCTGCTGAACGACTGGTCCGCCCGCGACATACAGATGTGGGAATCCACGCCGTTGGGCCCGTTTCTCGCGAAGAATTTTGCCACCACAATTTCCCCCTGGATCGTGACGATGGACGCCCTCGCACCATTCCGGCATGAGTGGACGCGGCCTGCCGATCAGCCTCAACCATTGCCCTATCTCGACGCACCGGCCAATCAACGCGAAGGCGGCCTCGACATCCAGCTCGAAGTCTGGCTGGAGTCCGAACGACAGCGCACGAGCGAAGCTCCGGCCACCCGTCTGTCGCGTACCAGCTTCCGCCATCAATACTGGAGCGTGGCTCAGATGGTCGCGCATCACGCGGTGGGCGGCTGCAACCTTCGCAGCGGCGATCTGTTGGGCAGCGGCACGATCTCGGGCCCAACCGCCGCCGAGGCCGGCGCATTGATCGAACTCACCGTCGGCGGCAGGACACCCGTCGCACTCGGCAATGGCGAAACACGCGGCTTTCTCGAGGACGGCGACACGGTCGTCATGAAAGGCTGGTGCGAGCGGACCGGCTTTGCGCGAATTGGCTTTGGTGAAAACCGTGGGAAGGTCATCCCCGCGCGAGTGGTTTCGTAGCGCTTGTTGTTACACCCTGGCGGGGGGCGCGAGACGCCGCCCGCTTCTGCCCTAACACCGTCACGACACCGGGCGATCAGATCCGGGCATGTCACCAAGGAGACACTTCATGAATTCGCTCTACGACGCCGATGCGAACGCCTTGGGCGACGCGTCCGAAATGGCATTACGACGCGCGTATTCGGCTTCGGAATGGAGAATCGTTCCGATCCTCTTCCTGCTGTGGATGCTCGCGTGGGTCGATCGGGCCAACGTCGCGTTCGCGAAGCTGCAGATGCTGTCGGATCTTCACTTCAGCGAAATCGTGTACGGTTTTGGCGCGGGATTGTTCTTTCTAGGGTACGTCGTGTTCGGCATACCGAGCACATTGATTCAGCAAAGACTGGGCGCACGGAAGACGATCGCCGCCATTGCAATCGGCTGGGGCGCGACGAGTCTCGCCATGACACTGGTGAACAGCCCTCCCGTCTTCTACTTCCTGCGGTTCTTGTTAGGCGCTTTCGAAGCCGGCTTCTACCCCGGTGTGATCCTCTATCTGAATCTCTGGTTTCCAGCACAACGTAGAACCCGTAACTTCAGCATTTTTCACTCGGCCGCGATCTGTTCGACGGTCGCCGTCGGCCTGACGGGAGGATTCATCCTGCAACATATGAGCGGCCTCCTGTCGCTGCAAGGATGGCGCTGGATGTTTCTGGTTCAGGCCGCGCCCACCCTGCTGCTCGGCTGCCTCGTTCCGTTTGTCCTTTCCGATAGCCCGGCGACCGCCTCCTGGCTGTCTCCGGAGGAACGAGAACTCATCCAGACCGATCTGGCTCGTGACAGGCAACGGTCGTCCGCAGGCGCGGACCACCATGGGCCACTGCTTGCCAATCCCGTTGTCTGGGTTCTGTTCGCCGCCTATTTCTGCATTCTCACCGCCAACACGGCCCTGAGCTTCTTCATTCCGACCATCCTGCACGATGCCGGATTCGGTGGATACACCGCCATCGGCAATGCCATTGCTGCAATGTGCGTACTCGGCGCCATCGGCAATATTGCATTCTGTTCGTTCGCGAGCCGGCATAGCGACGTTCGCTACCATTGTGCGATCGCGTCGATCGTGAGCGTCGCGAGCCTGATCCTGCTGATATTCGTCTGGCACAGCAACCGCGCCGCCACCTTTACGACACTCGTCTTCGCTCTCGCCGGCACAGGCGCGGGGATCTCGTTGTTCTGGCAGATTCCCGTACGGTTCCTGAAGTCGAATGCGGCAGCGGTCGGGGTAGCGTTCATCAGCTCGTTCGCGAACCTTGCGGGCTTTCTGACACCGTGGCTCACGGGGTACATACGCGAGGCGACCGGTACTTATACGAGCGGCTTTGTCACTGCGGCCTGCGTGCAGGCATTGTCAGCAGTCGTGCTCGTCGTGGCGTTGCCATTGGCCGCTTCAAGAAACCGAGTCGCTGCTCCGGCCCATCGTCAAGGCGGCAACTCATGATGGGCGCGCTCAATCATATCCGTGTGCTGGACCTCACCCGTGTGCTCGCCGGCCCGTGGTGCGCGCAAACGCTCGCTGACTTCGGCGCCGACGTCATCAAGATCGAACGACCCAAGGTCGGCGACGACACGCGCCAATGGGGACCGCCGTATCTGAAAACGCCGGACGGCGCAGATACACGCGAGGCCGCGTACTATCTGGCCGCCAACCGCAACAAGCGCTCGGTCACCGTCGACATTGCCACGGCCGAAGGCCAGCAGATCATCCGTGAACTGGCCGCGCAAAGCGATGTCGTGCTGGAAAACTACAAGGTCGGCCAGTTGAAAAAGTATGGCCTTGACTACGCCTCTTTGAAGGCGGTGCGGCCCGACATCGTCTACTGCTCCGTGACGGGATTTGGGCAGACAGGACCCTACGCACAACGCTCAGGCTACGACTTCATCATCCAGGGGCTGGGCGGCTTCATGAGCATCACTGGCGAGCGCGACGGATCGCCGGGCGGTGGACCGCAAAAAGCCGGCGTCGCAATTACGGACCTGATGACCGGCATGTACGCGACCGTTGCAGTATTGACGGCGCTCGCGCATCGCGACCGTACCGGCGAAGGACAATACATCGACATGGCGCTGCTCGACGTGCAAGTCGCCATGCTGGCAAACGTCAATGCGAATTTCCTCGCGAGCGGAGAGGCGCCGGTTCGCTGGGGCAATGCGCATCCGAATATCGTGCCCTACCAGACGTTCCAGACTCGCGACGGCTGGATCATCGTCGCAGCCGGCAACGACGGGCAGTTTCGAAAATTCGTCGAAGCCGGCAGCCGCACGGAACTGGCTGACGACGAGCGCTTCTCGACCAATCCCGCACGCGTGAAAAATCGCGACGTGCTGGTGCCGATTCTCGCGGAGATGGTGCGTAGCCGCGGCAAACAGGAATGGATCGCGGCGCTCGAAGCCGCGGGCGTACCGTGCGGACCAATCAACGATCTGGCTGAAGTGTTCGAAAACGAGCAGGTGGTGGCGCGTGAAATGCAAGTCGATTTGCTGCATCCGTGCGGCGGCACGGTGAAGCTGGTGCGCAACCCGATCAGGATGAGCGGCACGCCTCCGCAGGCGCTCACCCACCCACCCCGGCTTGGTGAACATACGCACGACGTTCTGCGCGGCGAGCTCGACTACGCCGAAGAACGGATCGCTGCGTTACGTGAACGCTCGGTGATATGAATGAGTGAACGGCCGCCGCCACCACTCGTATCCGGCGGCAATCACGCATCACAAGCTCCTTAAAGATTTCCGAAGTAGCAAGTTCTTGCTATGGGCGCGAGAAGAAACATTCCGTCTTTATTCAGTATTGCGTATTAATATAAAATTGCAGAGGAGATAGCATGAACCTTGGTCGCTCAATTATTCTGGCGTGCGGCAGTCTGGCTACCGTGTATGTCCATGCACAAAGCAGCGTAACGCTCTACGGTGTGGTCGACGCTGGCGTTAGCTACGTGAACAATGTGGCCAGCCAACCCGGAGCCGTCGGCGCCCGGAAGATACAGGCAACGACCGGTGTTGGTGTACCTTCCCGTTGGGGACTTAGAGGGACCGAGGATCTGGGTAGCGGCAATTCCGCTATCTTCGTGCTCGAAAACGGCTTCAGCGTAATCAACGGTACGCAACTGCAAGGTTCGCGGCTATTCGGCCGTCAAGCGTTTGTCGGGTTGACCAATCAGAAGCTGGGTTCGGTGACATTCGGCAGACAGTACGATTCAGTCGTCGACTTTGTCGGACCACTCGTGTCGTCCAGACAATGGGCTACGCAATACGGTGCCCATATCGGTGACATCGACAATCTCTACACTACATTCCGCATCAACAACTCGATCAAGTACACCAGCCCGACATATCGCGGATTGACGTTCGGAGGGCTGTACGCTTTCAGCAATCAGGCCGCAAGCTCGTCGGGAAACGGCTTCTCGAACAATAGCGCGTGGAGCGTCGGGGCGAGTTACGCCTCGCAAGCGTTGACGCTAGGAGTCGGTCACTTTCATCTATCAAACCCGTCGGCCGGAAATACGGGAGGCAGTAACACGACAGGGGCCATTGTCGGCGACTACACAAGCCCCACCGATATCTTCTATACACGCCCAGTGCAGACGCAGGACGTCACGGGAGCAGGCGCCGCGTATCAGTGGGACGCCGCGACGATTGGATTCGTGTACACCTTCGCGAAGTTAAGGTACGTCGACCATTCGAGCTTTTCTCTCTCGAACTACGAAATCAACGCCAGATACCAGATCTCCCCGGCCGTGCTCGCCGGCGTAGCACTCATTTATAGCGACGGAGAGGTCCATGGAATTCCGTCCATAAAGAACATTACGGATGGGACGCACCCTCGTTGGACACAAATAAACGCAGCGGTCCAGTACCTGCTTAGCAAACGTACCACGGTCTATGTAGCCGCCGTCTATCAAAAGGCCATGGGTGACGCGCTGACCGCGGCGATCGACAACGCGGGAGGTCCGACTGGCTCCAACTCCAGCTATCAGTTAGCGGTTACCGCGGGCTTACGCGTCAGGTTCTGATTCGCCGCTATCCGATGTCAACGACGCCTTGCTAGAGCCCATTCAAGAACGCAACGAGCAATTCGTTCACTTCGGCTGAACGCTCGCACTGAATCCAATGACCCGCCCCATCGAGAATGTGGCAGCCACGCAATCCAGGTAGCACGCGCGCCAGATTCTCGATACGGGCCTGCACGCCCGGAAACTTAAGAACATCGTCTCTCGCGCCGGCCACGAACATCGAGGGCTGGCGGATCACGGCTCCTCGCCATGCGGCCATCAGTTCCGACGAGCGGCGCATGCCGCGGTACCAGTTCAGGCCCCCTCTAAAGCCGGTGCGCGCGAACTCGCCGGCCACATAAGCGATCTCTTCGCTGGTGAGCCAGCCTGGCAGCGTCTCGGGGTCCGCCGTGTTGTCGAGAAAGCCTGCGCCGGGCGCCAATATTCCCGCCACGACGCGCTCGGGCCCGTCACCCGACATGCTGAAAGTCATGCGTCGAATCGCGGCTTCGGGGTCGGCCTCGAACTCGCTCTCAGCCACGCCAGGCGTCTGGAAATACTGCATGTAGAATGTTCGTATTCCTTGTCGATCCAATGCACTGAGCAAGTCTTCCCGCGTAGGCGGATGAAACGGCACGCTCATACCGACGACGGCACGAAACAGATCCGGCCGCAACATCGCCGCGCTCCAGGCCACCGGCGCGCCCCAATCGTGGCCGACGATCACCGCCTCGCTCTCGCCGAGCACGTTGGTGAGTTCGACCATGTCACCGACGAGATGCAGCATCGTGTACGACTCCGCATCCGGCGGCGCATCAGTGCCGCCGTAGCCGCGCATATCGGGCGCAATGGCGCGGAAACCCGCGGCGGCAAGCGCCGTCAACTGGTGTCGCCAGGAGTGCCACGACTCCGGAAAACCGTGACATAGCAGCACTAGCCGGCCGCTGCCCTGGCTGGCCACACGCATGCGCAGTGCGCCCACCTGCAGTGTCTCGAGGCGAAGTTCGTGCAAGGTCCGCTCCGTGAGGTTCAGTTTAAAGTGGCAAGCAACGTGGGCAGCCTGGCGGCGGCCGCCGCGGCCTTGGCCCCGCTCTCCAGCAACAAGGCGAGCTTGGCGGTGTCGTCGGGCCGCATGCCGCGCATGATCGCGTTCTGGCTGTTCAGCCGGCATTGCGACAGCCACGCGTTCAAGCCCGCGTTCTGCCGCCAGCTCGCCATGTTGGCAAGGGTCACGGCCCACATGCGCAACCAGTCGACCGGATGCTCGGGGCTGGGCACGAGGCGGCACAGCGTGTTCTTCTCGACCGGGTCAATGACGTGGCTCTCGACATACGCAATCAGCGCGGCACTGAACACCGGTTGGCACCAGCGCACCATCAGCAGATTGATCTGGTCGCCGTCGAACACGGGCAGCGCCGGTGGCATCTGGATCGCGCCGGCGGAGCAGTCGATGTAGAGCGTGTCGGGGTCGGCGGGTAGCGAGCCTCGATCGAGCATGATCCGCGTCGACTGCACGGATTGCAGGTGACCGAGACGCACGATGTCTTCGATGCGCCGGAGTTGTTCCAGTTCCGCTTGAGAAATGATGGCGCATCGATACATGCGGGGTTCGACTGTCTTGTCGATGCGCAAGAGCAGGCCGCGCTGTTCCAGCCTGGCAAACAGATCAGGTATCGAAGTCGCCTCGGTGATGGCTTCGAACTGACCAATCGTGCCGCCGATCGTCCGCTCCAGATTCTCCGCGCCGGGCTGCGTGTTGGCGCGATCCAGCAGCCACGCATCGCGCGGCATGATCCAGCGGATACGCGACGGGGCCACTCCGTTTTGCAGCAGCCAGAGGCAGGCATCCATTCCGGTCTTGCCGGCACCCACCACCGTATAGCAAGCATGCGCACGTTGAATGTCGGGCAGCCGGTTCAACGGTATGCACTTCACGTCCGGCGCAACCGTGTACTTCGGACGATGCGTTGAAGGCACCTCTGTCCGCGCATGGGTAGCGTTCACGAGTTTTTTGCGCGCGATCACCTGCCGCTCATCGCCATTCAACAACGACTTGAAGCGATGTGTGCCGTCAGGGCGCGCGCTGTGATCGCTCATCGGAAACCATTGAACGCGGCCCGAGGGCAAGAAGCGCTGCCGCATCACCTGGTCGAAATGGCTTAGCACTTCCGCGCCGCTCGCCAACTCGTACATGCCTTTGTTCAGGCCCGTCTCGTCCTTGGTCCAGGTGCTCAGCTCGCGCGAATTCACACCGTAAAACGCGGACGGCTGGTGCAGACCGACGAATGGATAGGCGTTGTTCCAGTGACCGCCTGGACGATGGTGTCTGTCGATCATCACCACGTGGGCTCCGGTCTCGCCGAGCAGCGTGTCGACGAAAGCCATGGCGGTCGCGCCGGCGCCAATGACGAGATAGTCGGTTTCGATCGGTTGAGTGTCCATTGTCTCTCGCTCCCGATGCGTTTTACGGCGTCAACGCATTGCCGATGAATCAGGTCGGCGCCGTATGTAAGCGCTCCGGCGAATCAATAAACCCTAACGTTGATCCGCTCATGGATGGCCTCGCAATGGCGAACGAGCGTAGGACGCGAGAGCACGTACTGCTTCAACGGCGTGTCGATCTGGTAGAAGTAGATGTTCGCGACAAAGCCATAGATCGCCGCATCGACGGTGGTAGGCTCGGGCCCAAAAACAAATCCGTCGTTGCCGAGCAGGTCCGCCACCACACGCAGATCGTCGATACCTCTCGCGTAGACCTGCTCCGGTTCATAGCGGCCAATGCCCTGATAGTGATACCGCAACCGGTTGTATTCGCGCGCGGCTTCGAGATCGCTCGCGGTTACGTCTGCGTGTGCTGCAAGAATGGCGTCGCGAAATAATGGCCAGAAACGATCGTCGCGCCAGCGTGAAAAGCTCATTGTCCAGTACAGGTCATCCAGCGTTCTTTGGACCAGGAAGCCGAGATTCAATTGCCCTAGCGAAAGCGTGTTGTCGATCCGCAGGTCGTATCGACTCTTTAGATGGGCGATGATCCGGTCGCTATCGCCGATTGTTTCTTCGCCATCGACCAGATACGGCAACTGTCCACGCGGCGCGAGGCTCGTATCGAGGATGTGGCGATGCTCGAAGTCCATCCCGCACAGACGCATGAATGCGAATACCTTGAGACCGAAGGGATTGTTGTCGGCGACGCCAAACAGGTCGGGGTAGGAATAAAGCGTCAGCATGCGGCACTCCTCGCCAGGCCGTCACTCAACGAAGAAGTTGTTTCTCCGGAGTGCGGAAGTGAGCGGGTACGATGCTCCTAAGCTTACTCGACTCGTGATCGGTCGTCATGTAATTGAAGCGCGATCGAGTCGCGTGTGCGCGCCGCGGTGCGCGATGGCAATATCGACGCGATCGGCCATTTCGGGGTACCGTCCACCGTCCCGGCCGCTCAGTGACCCAGGCCGCTTTTGACGAGTTGTTGCTCCACGAACTGGGCGAACAGCGAATGCAGATGCGTTGTCGGATGGAGTTCGTCGGCGAACATGTACGTCTGGTCCGCGTTCGAGGTCACGTAGGTGGGCGGCGAGCACAGCAAGGCCGTGTCATTGGGCGTTTTCTTGGGGTCGCAGGCCTGACTGGTGTTCGATACGGTGAAGCCATTGGCCTGGAAGTTCGCGATGATTCCGTTCAACCACGTATAGGCATCGATCTGGATGACTTTCGATTGCAGGCCACCGGTCTGCAACGCGGTGTTCAGGGTATCGTTGAACAGTTGCGATAACTGGGTCAGGTTTGCCCCGCCATCGGACGACGCAATGCCCTGCGGCGAGAGTCCGGCATTCGGAAGATTGACCACCACGACGTGCGCGCCGCCGTTCTGGACGATCTGGCCGACAATCTGAGCGAGGGTGTTGGCCGCCGTCTCCACGGTCGGCGCCGCAGCCGGCAGCGGCCCGGCACGAAGCACGTCGTTCGCGCCCGCCCAGACGAGCACCAGTTGATTGGAGTTAAAGCTGCCGTGTGCGGCCAGGTAACTCGAAACCTGCTGATTCACAGGCATTTCGACGTTGCCGATCACTGCGGTCAGAAAATCGGACTGGTTTGCCGGCGTCGCTACCGTGGCGCCGCCTTCCGCATAACCGAGGCCGCCCTGCGCATTGAGTTTATGCGTGATGTCGATCGTGTACGCGGCCTTCAGCGTGTCGCCGTAGTACTGCGCGACGTCCTGACTCCACACTTGTCCGGGATTCGTGGTGAAGCGCCCGCCGCCAACCACGCTCGCGATCGGAGCGTAGGTCCCGACGTCCGACAGACTGTCGCCAAACGAGACGATTTGCAGATTGATGCCGCCTGCCGGCGTGGCTGTGCTGCCGCTACTCGAACCGTTTCCGTTTCCGTGCCCGCCGCAGGCCGGAAGGAGTGAGATCGCCACGGCAAGAATTACAGCGCGTACCGTGTCATTTATTCCTCGCGTCACAACGCCTCCCTGACCAGTCGAAGAACTGTGGCCACGTTGCGGCCTACCCGCGCGTCGCCCTTCCGATAAGCATTCTCTTCAAGCAAGAATCGGACACGCCTACTGAAGTGTCAGTGATATCCCGTCGGCGTAGATCACGCGACACCTTGGGCTTGCCGGCGAACGGCCACCTGCCACGCGCAGAAATCGTCTCTGCGCACAGCAACATAGATGGAGCGCAGATCGACCATGCTATCTCCGATGGAGCGAAAAGCATCGTGCTGGCGGGCGAGGGTGATGGCGATGCATCGAAGGAGGCGCTGGCCGCCCTCGACCGGGGCGGCGCAAAAGGGAATTGCGGTTGTCCGCTCGACGCGCGTGATGTCGGGCTTCGTCAATAGAAACGTGGAAGTAAAGGACGACAAGCGCGGTTTCGTTGTCTCGCTTGATTCTCCGGCAGCTTTTGATGGGGTGCGTGGCACAAGCCAATCCGGGACGGCCTCGCGGCCGTCTTCGATTGGCGAGCCGCAACAGCGGATCCGGTCGTTAGTCTCGCGCCCTGTCGATCGCACTGACAGCCAACTCCCGCGCTAGGTCGGCGTACAGTTCGGCCCATTTGCCTATCAGGCTGGGATCATCGGTCAGAAAAAGCGGATGTTCGGCCCACGCGCTGACATCGGCACCTTTCCAGGCCATTTCGAATATCCGCAACTCTTCATCCTCGCTGACACCGACGTCGACCAACTCGCAGAACGAGGCGAGGTTGGAGAGAGTGACAGCATGGGCCGTCATGCCGTGGATGGCAGCCAGCGCGCCGGTCGCCCGTTTTCGCGCGTCGTCGCGGCTACTGGCAAGCAGGAACACAATGCTGTCGTCGTGCGAGTTGTTGAATACCGCCCGATACAGCGAGGTCTTGCAGCGATGGCTCAGTTGCGTGCCCATGGTTGCCCCCGGTTCCGAAAACTGTTCGTCGTTTTGCTCCGCCGCCTGGGCTCCGCTGATTTGCGCCTCCAAACGCTGCTGCCGGTCGCGGTATCTGTCGCTGCTCCAGTACAGGTAAATACCGCACACGAGCAGGCAGGCCAGCGCGAGAATCCCGACGCCCCCAAGTATCGCCAGATCCGCATGCGCCATTTTAGGCCTCCTCTAGTCTCACGCGTGCCTCGCCCGCCATTTGCGGGACTTGCCGGCACGCCATCTATCAGAATACGGCGGCCCCGCTCGACTTTTTAAACCGTCCCGCGCATGCACCGGACGTAGGCGGCGAAATCCACTCGCATCGCCGGCGTGGGCGTGATCTTGCGAGCGTAGGGACGTTGCTTCGAGTATCTGATGGGAGTGGTTATTGATCAATAGAGCACACCTCTCTATTGACCAATCGTTGCCGCTATAGGACGCTAGCAGGCTTACGCCATCGCATGGGGTCGGGTGAACCCCGCCTTGATCGAGACGATGGCGATTCTCGGCACCTCGGCACCGTATCGCGCGCGGCCGGTGAAAATGTCGACCCTGGTTGGAATCTGGTCGTGCTTCAGCGTACCGGTTGTGGGCTCACGGCCGCTACCATCCAACGCGGCTCAATGAACGGCCGCAGCTCCCGCAACAGGAGTGACGCGGTCCCACGGCATGCGCAAGCTGGCGCGCATGCCGTCCGCCGCATCTATACACCGGCCAGCGCAGGCAGATCCACCTCATACGACATGCGTTCGCGCCTGTTGCCCATCTCTGATTGATGAACGACGCGACTCTGACGCGGCGCGCTTTCGATACGTCGCGGCAACGGCGCCGGATAACGCGCACGTTTCTTCTCCAGAATGGCCTGGCTCAAAAACTCGGCGCTGTAGGCTTTCAACAGGTGCGCATGATGCGCTTCTATATAAGCGGCAATCTGCGCCTGTTCGCCTTCGATCATGGCCAGCAACGCCAGCGTCTGCGCATCCCAACGAAAGCGCAGGCCGAGCTCGTCGAAAGCGGCGTTATAGGCGCACAGTTGCGCCTGGATTTCAACATGGTGCGCGCTGTCGCCAGCGTCGAATTGCAAGGGGTTCATGGTCATCTCCATCAGCAGGTGGCACGACCAAAGAGTAGAAGAGCCTATAAATAAACGATAGTTAAAGTTTTTTCGAAAAACGATAGTGCTTTGTTTATATATTGGTTTACCCCAAGTCGCCACAGCAACCCTATTCGCGCGCCTGAACAAGGGGGTCGTCGCCGCCAATCAAGCCATGGTCAAGGGTGACAGCTCATCCATTAGGAATGCCTAATGCAAACCATAAAATGTTTTAACTTTTACTTATTACAGTTCTCGCGCAGCATCCCCCTCAGACGTGCTGCACGACCTGTTCCCTCTTCGCCCGGCTCTGTGTTCGACGGTAAGGGTTTTCGTTAGTGCAGTTCCCTCTGGCCGACCATTGGCGCCTCGTTGCCCGCAAACTTTGCGGCGATAAAGCGGTTCGATCACGTAAGTCCAACGCGCCGCTTGAGCGCGACGGAATATACAGGAGACGGAGACATGGGACATTCCGGTGTATCGGAAAAAGGCCGCATTGCATTCACGCATCACCGCTGGGTGCAACTCGCGATCGGCATTGTGTGCATGGGGCTCGTCGCGAACCTGCAATACGCATGGACACTGTTCGTCGTACCGATGGACAACGCCCATCATTGGGGACAAGCGGCGATCCAGACCGCATTCACGATCTTCATCGTCACCGAAACCTGGCTCGTGCCCGTCGAAGGCTGGCTCGTCGACAAGTTCGGGCCGCGCCCCGTCGTGATCGGCGGTTCGCTGTGCGCGGCGCTCGGCTGGATCATCGACGCGCATGCAAGCAGTCTCACCGCGCTATACGTCGCGGCAGTCATCGCTGGGATCGGCGCGGGCTGCGTGTACGGCACCTGCGTCGGCACGGCGCTCAAATGGTTTCCGGACAAACGCGGCCTGGCGGCCGGTTTGACCGCGGCGGGCTTTGGCGCCGGCGCGGCTATCACGGTCATTCCAATTGCCGACATGATTCAGCGTTCGGGCTACCAGCACACGTTCATGTTCTTCGGCATTTTCCAGGGCGTCTGCATTCTGCTGCTCGCCACCATGCTGATCCGGCCGAAGCCGCCGGCAACCGCTGTCGTCCCTAAACGCATCGTCGCTAGCAAGATCGACTACACGCCCGGCGAGATGATCCGTTCGCCGCTCTTCTGGGTGCTGTATCTGATGTTCGTGTTCGTTGCGGCCGGCGGCATCATCGCGACCGCGCAGCTCGGGCCGATTGCGAAGGAATACGGCTTTGCCAAGCTGCCCGTGAATCTGATGGGCATCACGCTGCCGCTGCTCACGATGACGCTGTCGATCGACAACCTGTGCAACGGCTTTACCCGTCCCTTGTGCGGCTTTCTGTCGGACCGCATCGGCCGGGAAAACACGATGTTCATGATCTTTCTCGGCGAAGGCGTCGCACTGCTGGGACTCATGCAGTTCGGCCATAACCCGTACGCCTTCATGTTCTTCGCGGCCGCCGTGTTCCTGTGCTGGGGCGAAATCTTCTCGATCTTCCCGGCGACCTGCGCGGACACGTTCGGCAGCAAATACGCCGCCGCCAACGCAGGCACGCTTTACACCGCGAAGGGCACCGCATCGATGCTGGTACCACTTGCATCGGTGCTGTCGGCGAACGGCGGATGGAGCACGGTGTTCATCTCGGCCGCCGTGGTGTCGATCGCGGCAGCCGTATCCGCGAAGTTCGTCCTCGCCCCCATGAGAAAGCGCTGGATCGAAAACTCAGGCGCGCCGGCCAACGTGGTCATGGCTGAGGCAAGGCTGCAACCGTCGTCCGGCGGCTCGCCTGATTGACTGACCACGTGAGCGCACCGCTCGTAACAAACCACACAACGCCCCGCCACCAAGGAGAGATGTCATGGCAGAAGCCGACCAGCCCACAACAGACGATACGTCGACACAACAGGCGACCGAGACGACCGACGGATTCCATCTCGTCATCGACGCGCTGAAACTGAACGACATCAACACCATCTTTGGCCTCGTCGGCATCCCGATCACCGACCTGGCGCGGCTTGCCCAAGCGGAAGGGATGCGTTTCATCGGCTTTCGGCATGAGCAGCACGCAGGCAATGCAGCGGCCGTTGCCGGCTACATGACGAAGAAGCCGGGGATCTGCCTGACGGTCTCGGCGCCGGGCTTTCTGAACGGACTCACCGCGCTCGCCAATGCGACCACCAACTGCTTCCCGATGATCCTGATCAGCGGGTCGAGCGAGCGCGAAATCGTCGACCTGCAGCAAGGCGATTACGAAGAGATGGATCAGCTGAATGCAGCCAAGCCGTATGCCAAGGCCGCCTATCGTGTGCTGCATGCGGAAGATATCGGCATCGGCGTGGCGCGGGCCATCCGGGCCGCAGTGTCGGGCCGCCCCGGCGGCGTGTATCTGGATTTGCCCGCCAAGCTGCTCGCGCAAACGATAGACGCCGTGAAGGCGCAGCAATCGCTGGTGCGCGTGATCGATGCCGCGCCGCGTCAGTTGCCCGCGCCGGAATCGGTCAAGCGCGCGATTGACGTGCTGAAGGGCGCGAAGCGCCCACTGATCCTGCTCGGCAAGGGCGCGGCGTATGCGCAG
This sequence comes from Paraburkholderia sp. FT54, assembly GCF_031585635.1. NCBI lineage: Bacteria > Pseudomonadati > Pseudomonadota > Betaproteobacteria > Burkholderiales > Burkholderiaceae > Paraburkholderia > Paraburkholderia sp. FT54. The sequence goes on from NZ_CP134196.1 coordinate 2,679,824, forward strand.
GCTGACGCCGAGATTCGCGCGTTCGTCGAACAAAGCGGCATTCCGTATCTGCCGATGTCGATGGCCAAGGGCCTGCTGCCCGACACGCACGAGCAATCGGCGTCGGCGGCGCGTTCGTTCGTGCTGCAGGAAGCCGACGTCGTCGTGCTGATCGGCGCGCGGCTGAACTGGCTGCTCTCGCATGGCAAGGGCAAGACGTGGGGCGCGGAGCCGAAGAAGTTCGTCCAGATCGACATCTCGCCGACCGAAATCGACAGCAACGTCGCGATTGCCGCGCCGGTGATCGGCGATATCGGCTCGTGCGTGGCGGCCCTGCGTGAAGGCATCGATGCCAGCTACACGAAGCCGGGCGCCGAGTGGACCGGCGCGATCGCCGAGCGCAAGAACAAGAACCTCGCCAAGATGGCCGCGACGCTCGACAAGAACCCGTCGCCGATGAATTTCCACAGCGCGTTGCGCGCGATCCGCGACGTGCTGAAGACGCGCCCCGACATCAACGTCGTCAACGAAGGCGCGAACACGCTCGACTACGCGCGCAGCATCATCGACATGTACGAGCCGCGCAAACGCTTCGACTCGGGCACGTGGGGAATCATGGGCATCGGCATGGGCTTCGCGATCGGCGCGGCGGTGACGAGCGGCAAACCGGTCGTCGCGATCGAAGGCGATAGCGCGTTCGGCTTCAGCGGCATGGAGCTCGAAACCATCTGCCGTTACGACTTGCCGGTTTGCACGATCGTCTTCAACAACAACGGCGTGTATCGCGGCACCGACGTGAACCCGACTGGCGGCAAGGACGTCGCGCCGACCGTGTTCGTGAAGAACGCGCGCTACGACAAGATGATCGAGGCATTCGGCGGCGTCGGCTATCACGCGACCACGCCGGAAGAATTGACGAAGGCGCTGCTCGAATCGATCGCATCGGGCAAGCCGAGCTTGATCAATGCCGTCATCGACGAAGCGGCCGGCACCGAAAGCGGTCGATTGACCAATCTGAATCCGCAAAGCGCGGCAATGAAAAAGTAATCTGGGCAACCACGGAGATTTCAACATGACCAAACCTCTCGAAGGCATCAGGATCATCGACTTCACCCACGTTCAAGCCGGCCCTGCCTGTACGCAGTTGCTCGCCTGGTTCGGCGCGGACGTCATCAAGGTTGAGCGGCCGGGTTCCGGCGACGTGACGCGCAATCAGTTACGCGATATCCCCGATGCCGACGCGTTGTACTTCACGATGCTCAACAGCAACAAGAAGTCACTCACGCTGGACACGAAAAAACCCGAAGGCAAGGAGGTGCTCGAAAAGCTGATCCGCGAATCGGACGTGCTGGTCGAGAATTTCGGCCCGGGCGCGTTGGACCGGATGGGTTTTTCGTGGGAACGGCTGAACGAACTCAACCCGAAGATGATCGTCGCTTCGGTGAAGGGCTTCAGCGACGGCCACCACTACGACGACCTGAAGGTCTACGAAAACGTCGCGCAATGCGCGGGCGGCGCGGCCTCCACCACCGGCTTCTGGGACGGCCCGCCGACCATCAGCGCGGCTGCGCTCGGCGACAGCAATACCGGCATGCATCTGGCCATCGGCATTCTGACCGCACTGTTGGGACGCGACAAAACCGGCAAGGGCCAGAAAGTCGCGGTGTCGATGCAGGACAGCGTGCTGAATCTGTGCCGTGTGAAACTGCGCGACCAGCAACGCCTGGAACGTGTCGGCTACCTCGAGGAATATCCGCAGTATCCGCACGGCGAATTCAGCGATGTCGTGCCGCGCGGCGGTAATGCGGGCGGCGGCGGCCAACCGGGCTGGGTGCTCAAATGCAAGGGCTGGGAAACGGATCCGAACGCATACATCTACTTCACGATCCAGGGCCACGCGTGGGAGCCGATCTGCAAGGCGCTCGGCAAGCCCGAGTGGATCGATGACCCGGCCTACAAGACGGCGGAAGCACGTCAACCGCATATCTTCGACATCTTCAACACGATCGAAGGCTGGCTTGCCGACAAGACCAAGTTCGAAGCGGTCGATATCCTGCGCAAGTTCGACATTCCGTGCGCGCCGGTGCTGACCATGAAAGAGCTGGCGAACGATCCGTCGTTGCGCGCGAGCGGCACGATCGTCGAAGTGCCGCACAAGAAACGCGGCACGTATCTGACTGTCGGCAGCCCGATCAAGTTTTCGGATCTGAAGCCGGAAGTCACCGCGTCGCCGCTGCTCGGCGAACACACCGACGAAGTGCTCGCGAGCCTCGGCTACAGCCAGCAGGACATTTTTAATCTGCGCGAAGTGAAAGCGGTCTAATGGTGCCAGGCAAGCCCGGTTACATGCCTGCGCTTGCGGATGCGGCGTCCTTGGTGACGCCGCATCTCATTTCCATTCAAGCATTCTCTGTTTTTACATTCGGGGCAGCGCTATGCAAAACGCCATCGACTTCCAGCAACTTGCCAATGCAATCGGCGACGCGATCATCATTTCAGACGCCCGCGGCAGCATCACCTTCTGGAATCCCGCGGCTGAACGCATGTTCGGCTTCGCGCAAAGCGAGGCGCTCGGCAATTCGCTGGACCTGATCATCCCGGAACGTCTGCGCGGCCGCCATTGGGACGGCTACCAGAAGACCATGGCAACGGGCGAAACCCGCTACGGCAACGACGTGCTGCGCGTCCCCGCCGTGCACAAGGACGGGCGCTCGCTGTCGATTGCCTTTACGGTCGCGTTGCTGCATTCGCCGCAGAACGAACTCACGGGCATCGTCGCCGTGATCCGCGACGAAACCAGCCGCTTCCAGGAGGATCGCCTGCTGCGCAAGCGGCTTGCAGAGCTGGAGGCGTCCGCCGGCGCGTAAGCGCATCGGCCGCTCGAGCGCCCCTGCTTCACTCCCCTTCGGTCCATCGCTGTAGACTCTGCCAGATCGCGTTTCAACCACACCGGATCAGGCAGCATGGACCGCATCGACGCAATGAAGGTATTCGTCGCCACGCTCGACGAAGGGAGCCTGGCCGGCGCGAGCCGCCGGCTCGGCCGCTCGCCCGCTGCGGTTAGCCGCGCCATTGCGTTCCTCGAAGAACATGTCGGCACGGCGCTGCTGCATCGCACGACGCGGACGATCAAACTGAGCGAAGCCGGCGAACGATATGCCGCCGCCTGCCGCCGCATTCTGACTGACCTCGAGGAGGCCGATCTGTCGATTGCCGGCGAGCGTTCCGCACCGCGCGGGCTGCTCACGATCACGGCTCCGGTGGCCGCCGGCCAGGACATGCTGCAGCCGATCATCGACGATTTCGTCGACCGCTATCCGGCTGTCTCGGTCCGCTTGAATATGCTCGACCGCCCGGTGAGCCTCATTGACGAAGGGATGGATCTGGCGCTGCGCATCGCCCATCTGCCCGATTCGACGCTGGTGGCGATTCCCGTCGGCGAAGTGCGGCGGGTCGTTGCCGCGTCGCCCCGCTACCTGGCGAAACACCCTCCAATCACCGAGCCTGCCGATCTTGCCCAGCATCAGATCATCTCCATGACCCACTTCGGGCTGGATTCGTGGAGCTTCCCGCCGTCGGACGGCTCGACGATTCCGCGAGTCGTGCAGTTCACGCCTCGCTTCATCGTCAACAGCATTCAGGCGGCTGTGGCATCGGCGGTCGCGGGACACGGCGTCACGCGCATGTTTTCCTACCACGTCGCCGAACAGGTCAAGGACGGCTCGCTCAAGATCGTCCTGAGCGACAACGAGCCCGCCCCGCTGCCGGTCCACCTGCTGACGCCGCACGGGCGCCTCGCGGTGCCGAAGGTGCGCGCGTTCGTCGATTTCGCGGCGCCGCGACTGCGCCGGCATTTCGCGCAGTCCCAGCGGATCACGACGCAAAATTGAATCGCCTCGCGGAAGAATGTCTGCCGTGCGGCGTGGATTCTCTCTTCAATCGGTTCAATCTAGACTTGCTCCATCGAGGTCTCCTGGCGCAACCTGCGGTCGCTCCGGCGAATTCACCGACGCGGCCGACGCTACGCTCAACTCGAATCGGCACCCATCGCAACGGGCAGGTTCCGGCGCGCGAACGGCGGCAATAACGTCGACGCTCCAGGCATTGCATGCCACGTTGCAAGGCATTCCGCATTCAGTGCGCAATCCTGATAAGAGGCATTGCGAGCCGTGACTCTCGTACCTATCGTGTCGAGCCCACCAGTTGGACGAGTCGGCGCGTAACCGAACAGTGGAGATAGTCATGCAACGTGCAGTCGTCAACGGACCTGGCGCGCCGTCATTCAATGTCTGGCGCGGCACGCTGGCAGGAGCCAGCGCGAGCCTTGTCGGCATTGGTCTCGCGCGCTTTGCCTATACCCCGTTATTGCCGGCGATCGTCGGCGCGCACTGGTTTCCGGCATCGACCGCGGCGTATCTCGGCGCGGCCAATCTCGGCGGCTATCTGGCGGGCGCACTGGCAGGCGACTGGCTGGCGCGGCGCTTCGACGCCACGTTCGTACTGCGCGCGATGATGTTGCTCGCGACCCTCGCGTTCGTCGCGTGCGCCTTTCCGGTTTCGTTTCTCTGGTTCTTCGTCTGGCGCTTCGCATCCGGCCTGGCCGGCGGCGCGCTGATGGTGCTGGCCGCGCCGACAGTCCTCGCGCATGTGATTCCATCGCGCAGGGGCTTTGCGAGCGGCGCGATCTTCAGCGGTATCGGTCTGGGCATCGTGGCATCCGGGACGATCGTGCCGATTCTGCTGCGTCAGGGCCTGACACAAACGTGGCTGGGACTCGCCGCGATCTCCCTCGCACTGACCGCCGTCGCATGGAACGGGTGGCCCGGACGAGGCGAATCCGCCGTGCAACCAAAGACGCATCGCACAGCGCATGACCAGACTTATCCGGCTGCGTCGCTGCGCGCGCTCTACGCCGAGTATGCGTTGAACGCCGTGGGACTCGTTCCGCACATGATCTTTCTGGTCGATTTCGTGGCGCGCGGCCTCGGCAAGGGCGTCGATGCCGGCGCGCAATACTGGGTGCTGTTCGGACTCGGCGCGATCGTAGGCCCGCTGTTGAGCGGCCATCTGGCTGACCGCAGCGGGTTCGGACCGGCACTGCGCGTGGCCTATGTCCTGCAGATCGCGGCGGTCGCGTTGCCGGCCGTCGTGCGAGGCCCAGCGGCACTGATCGTGTCGAGCGTCATAGTCGGCGCATTCGTGCCGGGGATCGTGGCGCTCGTGCTCGGCAAGGTCAATGAATTGCTCACGCATCATCCGGCTGCCCAGAAGGGCGCCTGGAGCGCGGCGACCACCAGTTTCGCCGTCTTGCAGGCTGCCGCGGCCTACGCCTTGTCGTTTCTGTTCGCGCACGACGGCGGCAATTACGCGACGTTGTTCGTGATCGGCGCGGTGTCTTTGGCGCTTGCTCTGGCGGTGGATCTGTTCGTGGCGCTCCGCTTCGGTTCGAAGCAACCGCCGCGAGTTCCGGCCGCCCGGCACGTGGGCTGAGCAACCGGCAGCATACCGACGCAGGCTAGCCAGCCGCGCTCGCATCTATTTGCCGGGAAGACGATATGAACACTCCTCCACAACTTTCCCTGCCGTCCGGTCAGGCAGCGCACGGCCTCGATTACTCGGCGCGACATGAACGTTACTGGCGACGCAATCTGGCGGTATGCGTATTCGGCTCGTTCACGACGCTCGTCAGCCTGAGCATGCTGCTGCCGTTTTTGCCCATCTACGTCCAGCAACTCGGCGTGCCAACGCAGTCCGCCGTCATCCAGTGGTCGGGAATCGCGTTCGGCGCCACGTTTCTTGGAACCGCGATCACCGCGCCATTGTGGGGGCGCCTTGCCGATCGTTACGGCCGCAAGCCGATGCTGGTGCGCGCGGCCGTCGGCATGGCGGTGGTGATGTCGTTGATCGGGCTTGCGCACAACGTCCATCAACTCGTCGCCCTGCGCCTGATCGCGGGCCTCGTGGGCGGCTACTCGTCGGCGTCGACGGTGATGGTCGGCACGCAGGCACCGAAGGAGCGGGCAGGCTGGGCGCTCGGTGTGCTGTCGACGGGCGCGCTCGCCGGCAACCTGATCGGGCCGCTCGTCGGCGGTTTTTTGCCGGGCTGGCTCGGCATTCGCGGCACGTTCTTTGCCGGCGGCGCCATGATCGCGGTTGCCGCGTTGCTCACGATTTTCGTCGTCAAGGAAGATTTCAACCCGGCCGCCCATTCCAGATCACGTCCCGCCGAGCCTGCGCCGGCCAGCACGCATCGCAACAACTCTCCGGTGATCGCCGCGTTGCTGGTCACAGCGATGATGGTGCTGCTCGCCAACATGTCGATCGAGCCGGTCATCACGGTCTATGTCGGCAGTCTCGGCGTGCCGTCGCTTCGTCTGGCGCGCGTGGCGGGTATGGTGATGGCCTGTTCGGCTTTCGGCAGCATGCTGACGGCCGCGCGCCTGGGCGCGTTGGCCGATCGGATCGGCGGCTGGAACGTGATCGTCGCTTGCCTCGTGTCGACCGGTCTGGTGATGATTCCGCAGGCGTTCGTGCACGCGTGGTGGCAACTGGCCGGATTACGCGCGCTGATGGGCATGACGCTCGCCGGCCTTCTGCCTTCGATCGCAAAACTGGCCCGGCATGCGGTGCAAGAGCACAAGACCGGTCAGATGCTCGGTTACCTGCAATCGGCACAATTCAGCGGACAGGTCGTCGGTCCGATTATCGGCGGCGTGATCGCCGTCCATCTCGGCTTGCATGCCGTGTTTTTCGTCACCGGCTCGTTGCTGGTGGCGTGCGCCGCGCTCGCGCAGTGGGCGCGGACTCGTCAGCGCGTGGCTGTTTGATCGGAGAAACTGCCACGTCATTCGCCCGCGACTGTTCTACCCAACGGACTCTTTACCCTCGCGTGCAATTGCGTGCGAATCTCGCTCGCCACCGCCGGCGGCAGCGGGATATAATCCAGGTCCTCCGCGGCCTGGTCGCCGTTCGTCAGCGCCCAGTCCAGGAATCTCAGTGTTTCCTCGCCGCGCTCCGGTTTGTCCTGTGTGCTGTGAAGCAATATATACGTGGCACCGACAACCGGCCACGCGTTCGTGCCCGGTTCGTTGGTCAGGATCGGAAAGAGCGATTTCGACCAATCGGCGCTCGCGGCGGCAGCCTTGAATGTCTCCTGTCCAGGTCGAACCGCGGCACCCGAGGCAGTTTGCATGGCCGCGTACGACATGTGATTCTGCTTCGTGAAATCCCACGCAACGTAGCCGATCGCGCCCGGCAGATGTTGTACGAAGGTCGCGACCCCTTCGTTGCCTCGTCCGCCTATTCCGCGCGGCCAGCGCACTGAAGTCCCCTCGCCGACTCTGCTCTTCCACTCAGGGTTGACCTGCGCGAGATAGTGCGTCCAGATCAGCGTGGTGCCCGAACCGTCAAGCCGACGGACCACAGCGATGGGCGTGTCGGGCAGCTTGATCGTGGGATTGATGGCGGCGATGGCCGGGGCATTCCAGCTAATGATCTTGCCCAGGTAGATATCCCCCAGCACACGCCCGGAGAGAATCAACTCACCGGGCTTGATGCCGGGAAGATTGACGACCGGCACGACGCCGCCGATCACCGTTGGAAACTGCAGCAGGCCATGCTTCGCAAGCTCGTCGTCGCTCAGCGGCGCGTCCGACCCGGCGAAATCGATCTGGCTGACCATGATTTCCTTTAGCCCTTCCGTCGACCCGACACCGCGATAGCTCACCGTGCCGCCGCCCGCGCGCTGGTATGCGGTGGCCCATTTCGTATAGATCGGCGCTGCAAAGGTGCTGCCGGCACCGGTGATGTCGGCGCTGTACGCCGCGACCGTCAAAAAAGCGCCGGCCACACCCGCCAACAGTGTTTGTTTATAGCTCACGAAAGACCTCACTCGGAATTGTTGTCGAAGCTCATGAGGTGAAGCTCGCCGGTAACGACGCGTGGCGTGAAGAAACTATTTTCTGGCGGACTCTTTTACACTTTCTATTTCCACCAGTTTGCCGTCGCGCTGCGGTGTGCCAACTGAAAATCGCGCAAGCGCAGCGCTGAAAAAACCAACTTTCCTTATTACAGGACGACGAAGGTCGATAGGCAAATTGAATCGCTCTATCAACGCCGCATGGAAAACGACTCGCGATTCTGCTTCGCCATCCTGAACAGCATGACCTCTCCCTTCAAGCGAAGGTCCGTTGGATAGTCAGGTGAGAAGCCGCTTCGAGCACGGTTTCAATGCCCCAAAAATTTCTATGTTGTAGGATTCGTATCGCGGTTTGCTAAGCTACCTGATACGCGTCTTACGTTCACCTCACTTCCGTGCGCTTTGGCGACTTACGTAACTTGAGCCGATGAACTCCACACCCCACACGCGTGACGCCGCAACGGCATCGGCACAAGAGCGGACCTCGGACAATTCCGGCAAGCGAGGCGGAACGGTTTCGCCGGACATGTCGGCGGCGTTGGCTTTTTCGACGCTGGTCGCGCCAATGGCCACGCAAGTGGCGCAACGCATCGGCACCTTATGCGTGAATGCGGATCCGGAGAGTCCGCACAAACTGCGTGTCGTGCTGCGCCGTCTGCGTACGCTTTGGTGGGCTTACGCTCCGCTTATCGACAGATCGCAGGCAAGATGGCAGCGGCGCGAATTCAAGGCGCTAGCCGATTCCGCCGGACAGACGCGTGACTGGGATATCCTGAAACGCTTACTGGTCGAAGATCCGACGGTGCCGCACTCTTTTGCAGCGCTCATCGAAAGGGTCGATCTATTGCGCGGCGATGCGCTGTTGCATAGCCGCGCAACCATCGCCGCAGCGAACGTCGAGTCGATGCTGACGCAGCGGATAGCGGGCGTGATGCTGCAACTCGATGCCTGCTCATGCGAAGAGCCGCTTGCGGTATTCGCCGCGAGCCGTGTTTCAACGGCGAAGAACGCGCTGCGAAAACGATTGAAGCGTGTGCTTAGCATGCGGGACGCCGGATACGCCGAGTTTCACGAGGTCCGAATCGCCGGGAAGAAGTTGCGCTATCTGCTGGAGTTTTTCGCACCTCTGCTCGATAGCGGGCACGAGATCGGCGTCGTAGAGCTCACACAATTGCAGGACGAACTAGGAAATCTCAACGATATTGTTTCGAGCGAAGCGCTACTGTTGGCGCATGCGGTTCGGCTCGGCGAGCGCGACGTTGTAGACAATGCAATCGCGTATCTGAGGCATTGCCAAGGCCAGCACATGCAACGCGTCGATGTACAGTTACGCGCACTCAGCGAGAAGCTCGCGGCCGAGCGACCCGGCTTTGACATGAACTGACGATATGGCATGCACAGCCACTGACGATCAGGTCTGATGCAACGTCCCGTGCCCTATCGTTCCTTGCGCCGACGAAATGCCCACCATCCCGCGAGTCCCGTGAATCCGGCGACGAGTAACACCATCACCCAAAAGCCGTGACGGTTTTCAGCAAGCGGAATGCCCCCCACATTCATGCCGAAAAAGCCCGCGACGATATTGATCGGCATAGCCAGCACCGTCACCAGCGTCAGCGTAAACAGCGTGCGGTTGTTCTGCTCTTCAAGCCGGGAAATGATTTCCTCCTGCAGCAGTCTGACCCGTTCGATCAACCCAGCCACGTCCGAGAGCACCACGGAAAATTCTTCCGTTGATTCACGCAGGTCCTGTACGTCCTCTGAATGCAGCCAGCGCGGCGGCCTTGCCAACAGACGAAAGATCGCGCCGGGCTCCGGCGCCCGCATGCGCTGCAAGCGCGTCAGCATACGGCGCATCGCGCCCAGATCGATCCGGTTCTGCGTCGGCCGCTGCGACAGGAAGCGGTCCTCGATCCGGTCGACGTCAGCGCTGGTTCGCCGGACGATCTGCACGAGCAGATCCGCCTGGTCGCGCATCAGATGAACCAGCAATTCCGCTGGAGACCTGAATACCTCGCCTTCCCGAACAGATGCGCGCAATCGGTCCACCGAACGCAGCGGCTTGAGGCGCGCGGTCACGATGATCCGCTGATTCGCGTAGATCCACAGGGTCGCGATCTCCGAGGGAATGAACTCGAGATTGAACATGACGTCGTTCACGACCGCGCGTAGCGCGCCGTCCGCATGTTCGATACGCGTGGAGTGCGAGCCTTCACGCAATGCGTCGAAGAAAGTCTCGGGCAAATCGAGCTGGGCCCGCATCCAACGCTCACTGGCACTATGCGCCAGATTGAAGTGGAGCCAGAGAAACTCGCTGCCTTCCCTCGCTGGGCCGTTTGCGTCGTGGACCTGGAGCCATTCGACGACTTCATCGGCGTCGATGGATCTTCCCGCGCGAGTCGAAGAAAAGACAAAGCCGCAGACCATGCCGGACGAATCCGCGCCGTAGGTTTGCAGTAGCAGATCAGATTTCATAGGTCATTCAGCGTTTGCTTCCCGTCCGGGATTGGCCTATCCGGCAATTTGCCGGCCGACAATCAGAACCTTGGCGATCGCCATGCGATTCCAACCTCAGGCACCGCACAGATTGAAATGGAATCAAAGGCCTGAGCATATCGCGGCCGATCAAAAGAAGGTTAACCCGCCAGTTTTCACGACGTCGACTTAGCGAACGCTTAAGGTTCGACAACCTGATCAATTAATTTGAGTAGTCACAAGAACGTCATATTTCACCCTTAAGTTGCAGCCCATTGAAGGCGACAGCATCGCCATGAGGAGTCTTGCCATGAATCTCAAGCAACTTACGCTGATTGCGTGCGCGCTGTGTGCCAGCGCGGCACACGCCGCCGATATCACCGGCGCGGGCAGCACCTTTGCCGCGCCGATCTATACGAAATGGGCCGACGCTTATCAAAAGACGGGCGGCGGCAAGGTCAACTATCAGGGCATCGGTTCGTCGGGCGGCATCAAGCAGATCATCGCGAAGACCGTGGATTTCGCCGGCTCGGACGCTCCGATGAAAGACGACGAACTGGCCAAGAACGGGCTGTTCCAGTTCCCGACGGTGGTTGGCGGTGTGGTGCCGGCAATCAACGTGCCGGGTGTGAAGCCTGGCGAACTGGTGTTGTCGGGTGAAGTGCTCGGCGGCATCTATCTTGGCAAGATCAAGAAGTGGAACGATCCGGCGATCGTCGCGCTGAACCCGAAAATCAAGCTGCCGGATACGGACATCGCAGTGGTTCGCCGTGCCGATGGTTCGGGTACGAGTTTCATCTGGACAAACTACCTGTCCAAGGTGAGCCCGGACTGGAAGTCGAAAGTGGGCGAAGGCGCGACGGTGAATTGGCCGACGGGCACGGGCGGCAAAGGTAACGACGGCGTTGCGGCCTTCGTGCAGCGTCTGCCGGGCGCGATCGGCTATGTCGAGTGGGCCTATGCGAAGCAGAACCACATGACCTATGCCGCGCTGAAAAATGCGGCGGGTACGGTGGTCGAGCCGACCACCGACAGCTTCAAGGCAGCCGCAGCAGGCGCGGACTGGTCGAAATCGTTCTACCAGATCCTGACGAACGAGCCGGGCAAGAACGCGTGGCCCGTGGTCGGCGCGACGTTCGTGCTGTTACATACAACGCAGGACAAAGCGCCGCAAGGCGCCGAAACGCTGAAGTTCTTTGATTGGGCGTTCAAGAACGGCAGCAAGGCGGCCGACGATCTCGACTACATTTCGCTGCCGGAATCCGTGACGGCTGAAATCCGCTCGCAATGGAAACAGAAGGTGAAGGACGCGTCGGGCAAACCAGTCGCGCCTTAAGCGTCGGATTCATGGGGCACGCGTCGCAGGCGCGTGCCTTTCTCCACCACGCGTCCGACCGGGCGGCACATGTCAGGTCGCGACCTTCGACATGACCGCCGTCGCCGGGTCGTAACGGTAGCCCTTCTGCGCGAGTTGATGCGTCATCGTGGCAGCGATCAGTTTTTGCTGCATCTCCCTGGAGATCAATTCGTGATCCGGCTTGAGCCGCTCGAGCTCGGATGAAAGCCGCCTCACGAGCGCCACCTCGCCGGTGCTGCGTGCGTCGATGAACAAGATTTTCTCGCTTGCGAGACCCAACCGCTGTTTGAGGTCCTTGGCGTGCGCGACCCATTGTTCGGCCGTCGCGCGAAGCTCGCCCATGGCCTTTGCATGGGCTTTGGCTTGCGCCGACACTTGACGTTGCAACGCCGCGACTTCCTCCGCGCCGTCAGGTTCGTCGGCTCCGCCTGCTGACTGCTGGGCGCGCTGAGTGTGTTGCGCAATGGCTGCGGCTTGCGCCGCGACGCGCTGCTCCAACTGCGCGACATGACGTTCGGCGACCTCTGCTCGCTCCCTCACGGCGACCGCATCCTGCGACAGTCGAGCCAGGTTGGCGCTGGCCAGTGTCTTCGCCTCGGTCACGGCGCTGACCTGCTCCCGCGTCTCTTCCAGTTCGCGCATGACGCGCTGCAATTCGGTGAGATGAGCCGACGATTCGTCGGCCCGCGCCACGGCGTTCTCGCGCTCTGCTGTCAACGCGGCGCGTGCCTGCTCCAGTTCAGCTTCCAGCGCGTTTAAGCGGGCGAGGTTTTCGTTTGCCTGCGCCTCGGCGGCTTTTGCGTGCAACGAGGCCGCGTCCAGCTCCGCCGACATGCGTGTCGCCTCTTCCTGCCTGGCTTGATGGGCGCTCTTCAATGTCGCGATCTGCTGCTGGGCTTGATCGCGTTCCTCAGTGGCTCGCGCTATTTCGTCGTCCTTGCCTGATATCGCCGCGGCCAACTCCGCTCGTGCCTTGCGTTCTTCGTCGAGCAGAGCCGTCATGGCTTGCTGGTCGGCAGCTTGCGACGCCGCACGCTGCACGAGTTCTGCCACGCGTGCTTCGGCTGCTTGCGCGCGCGACGTGGCCGCGCTCAACTCATCGGACAGTCGCGTCGCTTCTTCTGACTTCGCCCGATGGGCGTCGCGCAATGTGGCGAACTGCTGTCGCGTCTGATCGTGCTCCTGAGTGACTCGCGTCACATCATCATTCCTGGCTGAGGCAACCGCGGTCAACTCTTCGCGTGCTTTGCGTTCTTCCTCCAGCAACGCGTGCGTCGCTGTCAGATTAGCGTGATCCACCGATGCGCGCTGCTCGAGTTCTTCTACACGTGCCTCCGCTGTTTGCGCGCGTGAGGTCGCCGCGTTCGCTTCCTGTGACCAGCGTGTCGCCTCTTGCGAGCTAGCCTGATAAGCGACGTCCAACGTTGCGACTTGCTGCAGCGCCTGGTCGCGCTCCTGAGTGACTCGCGTCAATTCGTCGTTCTTGCTGGAGACGACCGAAGCCAACTCCGCGCGTGCCTTGCGTTCCTCTGCGAGCGACGCCTGCGTGGCTCCCAGGCTGGCATCTTGCGACGACACACGCTGCGTGAGTTCTTGCACGCGCGCCTCTGCGGTTTGCGCACGTGACGAAGCAGCACTCTCCTCTTGCGACTTGGCCTCATAAGCGTAGCGCAGCGACGTGATCTCCTGCAGCGCAAGGTCGCGCTCCTGGGCGACCCGCGTCATTTCATCGTTCGTGACGGAAACGATCGAAGCCAGTTCCTCGCGTGCTTTGCGTTCTTCAGCAAGCGATACCTTTGCGGCTTCGAGGCTGGCATCTTGCGACGACACCCGCTGCGCGAGTTCCTCCACGCGCGCCTCTGCGGCTTGCGCACGTGACGAAGCGGCGCTTGCCTCCTGCGACCATTGTGCGACTTCTTGCGACTTCGCCTCGTAGGCGTCGCGCAAGGTGGCGATCTCCTGCTGAGCCTGATCACACGCCTGCGTGACTCGCGTCACCTCATCGCTCTTGCTCGAGACAACCGCGACCAACTCTGCGCGCGCCTTGCGTTCCTCATCGAGCAACGCGTTCGACGCTTTCAGATTGGCCTGGTCCACCGTCGCACGCTGCACGAATTCCTCGATGCGTGCCTCCGCCGCTCCAGCACGCGACGTGGCCGCGCTTGCCTCTTGCGACCATCGCGTCGCTTCTTCTGTCTTTGCCTGACAGGCATCGCTCAACGTTGCAATCTCGTGGCGCGCCTGATCGCGCTCCTGAATGACCTGAGCGACTTCGTCGTTTTTGCCCGCGAGAGCGGTGGCCAACTCTTCGCGCGCGAGCCGTTCCTCGTCGAGCGAGGCCTTCATAGCCTCCAGATCGGCGTCATGCGCGGACGCACGCTGCACCAGTTCCTCGGCGTGAGTTTCAGCCGCTTCAGCGCGGCCGGTGGCGGTCGCGAGTTCCGCTTCAAGGCGTAGGGCGGCACTTTCCGAGGCACTCAACGCGTCCGTCAGGGCGCCAAGACGATTGCGCCCCGTTTCGATTTCATCAATCGTCTTTTGATACTCGGCGAGCGCTTCGTCCCGTTCCGCGAGGGCCGCTTCGAGGTCCTGGTTCACCGCCGCGAGACGCTGACTGAACGCCTTCTCCGCATCGTGTTGGGACGCCGCCCAAATCCGATCCGCGGCACTGATCACAGTTTCGGCGAGGCCCTCCGGCAATCCGGGCTGGGCCTGCACTTGCGGCGTTTCGGCCTGCCGCGCTTCGCGCCAGCGTTGCAAGGCCGCGACTATCGCTACCAGCGACCCCCCGCGAACCTCTTTCCAGATTGTCACTGGCGACACTCTTCTGCCTTCTTCGACCATGCGATCGGCGATTGCCGCGATCTGTTCATCGGTGAACGTGTCTGCGTCCGTGGACATATGCGCCTCAAGAATCAATGTAACGGGGCGAAAGGTTAAATTTTCAATACGTTACTACGTCTGCGGACGTCCGGCGACGTTCGGGATTCAAGCCAAATGACAGCTAACAGGATGCGCACGGATATTAGGGCCTAACGGTCTTCTCGAATGCATGGAACAAAGGACCATAAGACAGCTATATCGTCGCGGATCGCTCGCGCATGAGGGGAACCGGCGAGTCCACCAGCAAACTCTTCGCGCAGCACGCTGGCGAGAACCTCGCATCAGTTGCAGGTCGTTCAAGTTGCCCACGTTTGGGCTAGTTCAAAGGAGGCCTTCCTTCCAAAGCCGATGCGATTATCAGGCTCGGCATATAAAACAAGACTTGCAACCTAAGTTAATCATTGGGCCGGCCAAAGCAGCGTCGCTGCCGTCATACGCCGAAGACTAAAGTTTCCAATGAGAAAAACGCGCGGACATCCACACGCTTCGATCCTGCCAATCCGCCCCGTCGCTCAAGCCAAGCGCGACCGCTGAAAGCGCCACCGACGCCCCCCGCCGCCAACACCCGACCCTGCCTGCGAAAACGTACCCGTCGCCCTAAATGTTATTATCGGAAACAACCCCGTCTCCTCCAAAGCGCGCATTCGAAGCATCAAGCCCCATGGACACCCATCTCGCCAAAACCGCCGATCCGTCCACCACCGACCTCGGCCGCCGCGTCCGCGCCGCCCGCCAGGCCCAGGACCTGACGCTGGAAACCGCCAGCCGCCTGTGCGGCGTGTCCCGCTCGACGCTCTCCAAGGTCGAAAACGGCCTGATGTCCCCCACTTTCGACGTCCTGCAGAAAATCGTCCTTGGCTTGAAGATCGAAATCGGCGAGCTGTTCGGCTCGACGCCGAAAGTCAGCGCCAGCGGCCGTCGCGCGCTCACTCGCAAAAACGAAGGGCAGCGCCACGCGTATCGTGGCTACCAGATGGAACTGCTCGCCACCGACCTCGCGCACAAAGCGATGCTGCCGTTTCGCATCCGCATTTCGGCGCACACGCTCGACGCCTTCGACGACTGGGGCCGTCACGAAGGCGAGGAGTTTCTGTATGTGATCAGCGGCAGCGTATGCCTGTATTCGGAGTTGTATGCGCCAACGCATCTGAACGCCGGCGACAGCCTCTACTTCGACAGCCGCACCGGTCACGCGGCGGTCTCCACGAGCGAAGAGGACGCCGAGGTGTTGTGGATGGCCACGAGCGCAGACATTCCGCAAGCGCCGGCTACCATCGAATCGACCAGGAAGTAACGCAGGCGCATCAACCCGCATGAACGGGCCTAGCGCGCCGCCAACGCCCGCTGCGCGAGTTGCGCAATATGCATTGCGTGACGCCCCGTACCCTGCGCGATCTGTTCACGGCAACTGAAGCCATTGGTCAGCACGATCGTCTCCGTCGCCGCTGCGCGCACCGCGGGAAATAGCCTGTCTTCGCCGATCTTCGCGGACAGCGCGTGGTGCTCCGTGTTGAAGCCGAACGATCCCGCCATGCCGCAGCATCCCGTGTCGAGCAGTCTCCATTTCACGCCGAGCTTGTTCAATAGCGCGGCATCGCCCTGCATGCCGAACAGCGCCTTCTGATGACAATGTCCATGCACGATCACGTCGGCGCCAAGCGTCGGCCAATCGAACGGCTCACGCGCGACGAAATCGGAGAACAAAAAAGTTTGCGCCGACAGCTTCTTCGCCAATGCATGGCCGGGCAGTTGCTTCAGCAGTTCGTCCTTGAACACCGACAGGCAACCTGGTTCGAGTCCCACGAGCGGCACGCCGGCGGCGATATCGTCCGCGAGGTCGTCGAGAATGTGCGTGAGCAGTTCTCGCGCGCGTTCGAGCAGGCCGAAGTCATACAGCGGACGCCCGCAGCACAAACGATTTTTCGGTAACACGACGTGCCAGCCCAATTGCTGTAGAACATCGGCAGCGGCCTGCGCGATCTCGGGCGTGAAGTGATCGTTGAACGTATCCACCCACAGGATGACTTTCTTCACATCGCCGCTGGCATCGCGCGCAGTTTGCGGCGAACGCCGTGCGATTTGCCTGTACGTGGCATCCGCGAACCGGGGTAGTTCGCGCGCTTGCGCGACGCCGGCCATCCACTTGCCAAACGAAGACAAACCCGGCGCCGACGTCATGAAGTTCGTCAGACGCGGAAAGCGCGCCGCCCACGGCGCCCATTCGCCGATGCGTCCCATGAACAGCGCCTGCCGTGGCCGACGATTCGTCTCGTAGTAATGCGAAAGAAATTCCGCCTTGTACGACGCCATGTCCGTATGCGTCGGGCAATCGGACTTGCAGCCCTTGCACGCGAGGCATGTGTCGAGCGCATCCTTCACTTCGCGGCTCTGCCAACCACCGGCGATCACGTCGCCCTGCAGCATTTCCCAGAAGAGATGCGCGCGGCCTCGCGTCGAATATTTCTCTTCACGTGTCGCGCGATAACTCGGGCACATGGTGCCGCCTTCGAGCGAGCGGCACTTGCCCATGCCGATGCATCGCTCGATCTCGCGCTGAAAGCCGTCGCCTTCCTGGCTGGCAAACGTCAGCCTGGTTTGCAGCGTGACCGGCTTGTAGGCGGGGCCCATGCGCAGGTTCTCATCGACGCGGTACGCGTGCACGACCTTGCCCGGATTCAGACGATTCGCCGGATCCCAGATCGCCTTGAACTGCTCCATCGCCTGCATCAGTTCGGGGCCGTACATGATCGGCAGAAACTCGGCCTTGGCCTGGCCGTCGCCGTGTTCGCCCGAGAGCGAGCCGCCGAATTCGACCACCAGTTCGGCCGCTTCGCGCAGAAACTTGCGCCACATTGCTACACCCTCCGCGCTGCGCAGGTCGAAGGTAATGCGTGCGTGCACGCAGCCGTCGCCGAAATGACCGTAGAGGCTCGTCTCGTAGCCGTAGCGATCCACCAGCGACTGAAACGCGCGCAGATAGCCGCCGAGCCGTAGCGGATCGACCGCCGCATCTTCCCAACCGACCACCGGGTCCGGCGTGCCGGAATCGACTGACAACGCCACCGCCGACGCGCCTGTCTCACGAATCGACCACACCTTCGCCTGCAACGCGCGATCTTCGACCAGCATCGCCGAGACATTCGGCCCTGCTTCGCCCGAGGAAAAATATGCCGCCGCGGCTTGCGCTTCAAGCATCACCGCCTCTTGCGTGTCCGCGCCGAATTCGAGCACGACCCACGCATCGCCTTCGGGCAGCAACGCGATCTCGTCCTTCTTCAAACCGCGCGCCTGCAAGCCGCGAATGATCGCGCGGTCGAGTCCTTCGATGGCGATTGGCCCGCAGCGCATGAAATGCGGCACGGCATCGGCCGCCGTGTAGATATCCGTGAAGCCGACCACGACGATCACGCGCTTCGCCGGACTCTTCACGAGGCGCACTTTCGCCTGCAAGGTGAGCGCGCAGGTTCCCTCGGTGCCGACCAATGCACGTGCAACGTTGAAGCCGTTTTCCGGCAGCAGCTGATCGAGATTGAAGCCCGACACACGCCGTTTGATCTGCGGGAATTTCGCTCGAATCTGCTCGGCGTAGGTGTCGCGCAGTTGCTTCAGTGCAGCGTAGATTTCGCCTTGGCGGCCGCCCGCCGCGATGATGTGCTCGAGTTCCTGGTCGGATGTCGGACCCACCCAGAAACGCGCGCCGTCGAAGGTCGCGATTTCCAGCGCTTCGACGTTTTCGACCGTCTTGCCGGCCATCACCGAATGCGCGCCGCACGAGTTATTGGCGATCATGCCGCCGAGCGTGCAGCGGCTGTGCGTCGCCGGGTCGGGCGCGAAGGTGAGGCCGTGCTGTTCGGCGGCGTCGCGCAGGGTGTCGCAGACCACGCCCGGCTCGACCAGCGCGACACGCGCGAGCGGATCGACCGACACGACACGATTCACATACTTGCTCGCGTCGGCCACCACCGCGACGTTCACGCATTGGCCGTTCTGCGACGTGCCGCCGCCGCGCGCGAGAAACGGCACGTCGTTGCGGCGGCAGGCGGCGAGCGCGGCCAACAGATCGTCGACATCCGCAGGCACGACGACGGCGAGCGGCACTTGTCGATAGTTCGATGCATCGGCCGCATACAGCGCTTTCGAACCCGAATCGAAGCGCACTTCGCCGCGCACGTGCTCGCGCAAATCGGCTTCGAGCGCCCGCATCACAGCGGCGCTGCCGGTGAAAGGCGTGGCGACGCGCGGCGCCTTCTTCAACGCGCGACGATCAGCATCCTCCAACGCATCGACGCCCGCGCCATGTTCTTCATCAAATGACGTTCCCACTGCGCTCCCTGTCTCTCGTGCCTGCGCCGCCACGTCGCGCTCAGGCAGCCTGGCTCGCAGTCATCTTGAAGATGCCCTGTGCGTTGCCCGCGTCGAAACGCAGGTCCGTTTCCCAACGGCGCGCGTCCTGATCGAAAGTCCGCTTGCGCGTGATGAACTCGTAGAACGAGCCCGGCACTTCGCGCGTCACGATGCCGCCGTCGGCCGCGCGGAACTCGCGCAGCACGAGGTCCGCGCGATACGCAGTCTGAAACACGCGGCCCGAGCGCGAGCACTCCACTTCCGGCTTCATCGGACGACCTTTGGCCTTCTCGTCGTCAGAGAGTTGAAAGACGTCCGCGACGCGGTCGGTGGCGTGATTGAACGCGTTGCCTTCGGTGGCGATCCACGCCATCTCCGCCGATTCCTTCAACAATACTTCGTAATCGGCTGCGCGTGGCGTGTCGTGCTGGCGCGCAAACGCGCCGACGATCACCGGCAACAGTTCATGAGCGGCGTCGAGCGGCAGCACGCCGTCGCGCTCGAGTTCCCACAACTGGCCGACGGCGCGCGGCGTCAACGGATCGCGCGAGGCGCCGATCACGTTGGTCACGGCTAGCTGAAACGCCGCCGAGAACCGCTCGGGATGCAATTCGCTGACGAAGAACTGCGCGATCTCATCGGGCGCGTCGTCGTGTGCCCACGCGCGACCGGTCATGCCGAGGCGATCGAGCGGATAGCGGCCGTTGATGCTGAAACCGAGCGGACGCAGAATGCGTGCGAACGCGGCTTCGCCCGCCGGCAGCGCGCCGTTGTGCGGCCAGCGCACCGTGCGCAACGCGCCATGATCGAAGTACACGCTGCCGCCCGCCGCGATCGTCTCTTCCGTGTATTGGCGGCCATTCGCCGAGCGCGCCAGCAGATCCTCGAAAAGCGCCATGTTCATGGCCTGCGCAAGCTCAGCGCGCGTGACGATGCCGTCCTCCCATTCGTCCAGAATGCGCGGATGATTCAGCGTCGCGAAGAGCCGTGTGGTTTTGTCGGCGCCAAGCAGCGTCAGCAGCAGTTGTTCGACATTCGCATTCTTGATGTTTCGCATAACGGTTCTTTACGTGGCTCTAAAAGGGCGTTGTTTCACGTCCTCGAGGGTGGTGCGGATGGCGATGCAAGGCGCAGCGCGGCAATGTCAAAGGCGTGATTATTCAAATCGGCCGGTCTGCCGTAAAGCAAGATAAAATCGCCACTTGATGCGTTTCTGGAATCAACGTGCGAAAGTTCAAGATCCCCAATATGGGCGCGCTGCTCGCTTTCGAAGCTGCCGCGCGGCACGAGAGCTTCACGCATGCGGCGCGCGAACTCTTCCTGACCGAGAGCGCGGTGTCACGACAGATCAATACGCTGGAGGGCAACCTCGGCGTGCGGCTGTTCGTGCGGGTCAAACAGCGCGTAGTGCTGACGAAGGCGGGCAAGGTCTATGGCGCGCAAGTGCGGCGCTCGCTGGAACAACTCGATCGCGACACGCTGTCCATCATCGCGCACGGCAGCGGCGGCGGTTATCTGGAACTGGCCGTGCTGCCGACGTTCGCGTCGCAATGGCTGATTCCGCGGCTTGCGGCATTCAATGCGCAGTTTCCGGACGTGCGCGTGAACATGGGCGTGCGAACCGGCACGTTTCCGTTCGCCGAGACTCATTTCGAGGCCGCGATTCATTACGGCAAGCCCACATGGCCGGGTACGTCGGCGGACTTTCTGTTTCGCGAAGAGGTCGTGCCGGTTTGCGCGGCGGGTCTGCTGAAGCGGCCCGTTCAAAGCGCCGCCGATCTGCTGGACTATCCGCTGCTGCACTCCACCACCAGGCCGGACGGCTGGGCGTCATGGTTCGCCGGCATGGGCGTCGACGATAACCGGACCATGCAGGGCGTGCGCTACGAACTCCACACCATGCTGATCAGCGCGGCCGCGGCCGGTCTCGGCATCGCGCTGGTGCCGCGCTTTTTCGTCGATGCGCAACTCGATCAGCTTGGGCTCATGATTCCGCTCGACGCGCCCGCCGTCGCCGACTCGGCGTATTACCTCGTCTATCCAACCGAGTTGAGTCACGGCAAGCCGCTGGCGAGTTTCCGCGAATGGCTGCTGCACGAAGCCGCGGCCTACGGCGCGGTGAATCCCCTGATCGCCGGCCGAGCCGACATGGATTGAGCCGGCATCATTTCAGGCGTCAAACGCCGGCCTGTTCGCGCGCTTTGGCCAGTGCGCTCAGATTGCCTTCGCCGAAGCCATGGTGGCCCTGACGCTGAACGATCTCGAAGAATATTTCGCCGGCGCGGCGCCGCACGAAAGTCTGGAAGAACAGCAGCGGAACGCCGTCCGGGCCGATCTCGCCATCCACCAGCACGTGCGTGCGCTTGAGCCGCGCGACATCGAGCCCGTGGCCCGGCAGGCGCGTGTCAAGTTGCTCGTAGTAGCGCAGCGGCGGCTCGACGAATTCGACGCCGTTCGCAAGCAACTGCTCGACGCACCCGAAGATGTCGTCGGTCGCGAGGGCGATATGCTGCACACCTTCGCCTGGGTGATCCGGCAAATACTCGTGCATCAGGTTGGTCCGGCTCGTCCCTTCCTCATATAAAGGCACGCGGATCGCGCCGCACGGCGACACCATCACGCGCGATTCCGCCGATACGTGCCAATTGGCGTGCAACTCGTGAATCTCACGGAAATTGAGCAAGTCGCGATAGAAGTCGAGCCATTCCTGCATCCGGCCTTCACCGACTGTTTGCGTCAGATGATCGACCGCGACGAGGCCGGTGCCAGCGTGGCTCAAGTCGGCGTGCGCCGTGTCGATTTCGATGGGCCGGAAGTCGATATCGAAGATCGAGATGTCGCCGAGGCCGCCACGCTGGCCGCCACGGCCGCGCCAACGGTCGACGAAATAGATATGCGAGTCGCCAATGCCCTGGATGGCCGGAATCAGCAACTCGCCCGTGCCGATCTTCTCGCCTTCGAACGCCCATGCGCCGAGTTCGATCGCGCGGTCGAAGGCGCGCTGCGCGTCCGCCACGCGAATACCGATCGCGCAAATGCCCGCGCCGTATTCCTCGGCATAGCGCGCGGCGAACGAATCCGGCTCGGCGTTGATGAGGAACTGCATCTCGCCCTGGCGATAGAGCGTGACGTCCTTGCTGATATGCCGCGCAATCGCCTTGAAACCGAGCTTGGTGAAGGTTTCACCGAGCGCCTGCGGCTCGCGCGCGGCAAACTCCACGAATTCGAGGCCGGCGGTGCCGAGCGGATTGTGCTCGGGCGCCGACACGGCACGCAGCGCGGCGTCTGGAGTGGGCAAGTCGCTGGGCATGGCAATCTCCTTTACAGTCGTTCGACGCTGTTTCCTGTGTTTCTGGTGTTCGGTGCAAGCCGACGGCCACCCGTAGTGTGACACCGGCTGCGCGGTGTGCCACAGCATCGCCGCCGACGGCTTTTGCACCGTGTTTGTACACCGGGTAACAGGGCGTCCGCAACCTTCATTTTGTACCGAATGGTTCACACGATGGCGCGCCCGCATGCCTCGCGCCAACCAACATCATGAGTGAACAGCGCACGCCCTATTTGCGGCTCCGTTTCCGCGCCCATTTTCCCGCCGACCTGGCCGCCGCCTTATCCGCACTCGCCGCCATGCGCTGCTGCGCGACCTCGCGCACCGCCTCGATAAACGCCCGTCCGACCGGCGACGGCTGCGTGTCCGAGCGTCGGATCAATCCAACCGGCTCGCCGGTGCCGGCAAAGGGCAACGGCAAACGGACCAGCATGCTGTGCGCCAACTCATATTCGACCGCGCTCAGCGGGACGAACCACACCGCGCCGTTCTCAAGCGTCAATGCGCGGCCCGTCGAAACCGACAATACCTCGACGAACGCCGACAACGGCGGTACGCCCCACGCGCTCAACAGACTGTCCGCCGATTGCCTGATCAAAGTGCCGAACGGCGGCAACACAACCGGAAAATCCTCGAGCGAGGTAGCCGGCAAACCCGCACCCGCCGCCAGCGGATGCCCTGCGCGCACCACCGCGATCAGCGGCTCGCTGAACAGTTGCTCGAAACTGAGCCCGACCATCCGCTCGGGATCGGCCAGACGTCCGATCGCAAATTCGATCGCGCCCGCTTTGAGGCGCTCGAGCAACTCCGGGTTCGCGCCAGTCGCCAAGCGCACGATCACGCGCGGCCACAGCGCGGCGAACTGCTTCAGCACCGGCGGTATCAGCGCCGCTGCAACGGTCGGCAGAATGCCGATTTCCAGCGTGGCCGCAGCCGCGCCTTCCGCGCGCGCCAGCAGATCGACACCCTGACGCAACGCGCTGACGCAGGCGCTCGCGTGCGGCATGAAGAGTTGCCCCTCGCGGGTCGGCACGGCGCCGTGGCGGCCGCGCTCGAACAGCTTCACGCCGAGAATCGCTTCGAGTTCGGCGACGGTCTTGGAGACCGCGGGCTGCGTGATCGACAGGCTGTCGGCCGCCCGCTGGACACTGCCGAACTGCGCAACGGCCAGAAAGCACTGGAGATGACGGAATTTGACGCGGCTATCCGCGAGGCTGCGTTGCATAACGGCAGGTTATACGAAAAGGGCGAAAACGTCATTTTGCATAACCTCTCAGGTTGGATAAAGTCTTTCCATAACGCCGTATCCCAAAATTCCTCGAAGGAGACACTGATGGACGATTCCTTTCTCAGCGCGCGTGACTTCACATCGCATCCCGCTTACGTCTACCCCGGCTACGGTTCGTCGGTCAAACGCGGTCCGACGCGTCCGCTGATTCCGCTGAAGGAAAAGCTGCGTGACCAGCGTGTGCCGGTCTACGGCACCGACGACCTCGGCGCGCTCGACCACGACCTGACACGCAACGCCGCGCGTAATGGCGAGCCGCTTGGCGAGCGAATCATCGTGACGGGCCGTGTACTCGACGAAGGCAATCGCCCGGTGCGCAACACGCTGGTCGAAATCTGGCAAGCCAATGCCGCAGGCCGCTATGTGCACAAGGCCGACCAGCACGATGCGCCGCTCGACCCGAATTTTCTCGGCGCCGGCCGCTGCATCACCGACAACGAAGGCCGTTACCGTTTCCTCACGATCAAGCCGGGCGCGTATCCGTGGGGCAACCATCCGAATGCCTGGCGTCCGAACCATATCCACTTCTCGCTCTTCGGCGAACATTTCGGCTCGCGCCTCGTCACGCAGATGTACTTCCCCGGCGACCCGCTGCTGGCGTTCGACCCGATCTTCCAGGGCACGCCCGAGCACGCGCGTGACCGCCTGATCGCGGATTTCTCGCTCGACACCACGCAAGAGGCCTATGCGCTCGGCTACGACTTCGACATCGTGCTGCGCGGCCGTAACGAAACTCCGATGGAGCGCTAAGCCATGACCACCCTCAAACAAACGCCTTCCCAAACGGTCGGACCTTACTTCGCGTACGGTCTGTGCCCGCAGCAATACGATTTCGACTTCAAAAGCCTGTTTACGCCGGTTCTGGCTGACCGCGAAGCGGCCGGCGAGCACATCACGATCGTTGGCCAGGTGTTCGATGGTGACGGCAAGGTGGTCGGCGACGCCATGCTCGAAGTCTCGCAGGTGGACGCGAATGGGCACTTCCCGGAGTCGCGTGAGGAAATCCTGAAGACGGGCTTTCGCGGTTTTGCGCGTGTGGGCACCGGCACGGATCCGCACAAACGCTTCGTTGTGGAAACAGTGAAACCGGGGCGCGTCAGTTCGGACGAAGCGCCGCATCTGAATGTGATCCTGACCATGCGCGGCATGCTGCTGCACACGTTCACGCGCGTCTATTTCGAGGACGAAGCCGCGGCGAACGAGAAAGACTCCGTGCTGGCGGCGGTTCCAGCGGACCGGCGCGACACGCTGATCGCGCGCCGCGAGCCGAATGTGGCGAACGTTTACCGTTTCGATATCCACATGCAAGGCGATAAGGAAACCGTTTTTTTCGATCTTTGATGCGGTTTTTCTACACTTTCATATTGCTTTCACATACACTGCGCTAGATCCTTCTAGCGACTGGATCGCGAAACTCCGAGTAGTTGAGCCCGCCTTGCGCGGGCTTTTTTTTGGTCTTTTCGCGGGCCTTCTTGTCTGATTAATATGGCTTACCGCGGCGAGCAACGCAGTTAGCGGCCGATTCTCAATACGTCTGCAACGTGATCATGCGCGCCCGGGCGCGCCATGCGTTGTATCGAGCGACACGATCACCGTCATCAGTTTGGATACCGAAGCAATCGGACTGATTCGGTCAAACTGTTTTCCGGTGAGCATGGCATGCGTTCGTTCGTCGACGACGCAGACGGATCTGGCGCGAAGCCGAGGCACGCGATTTCAGCGTGTAGCCGCAGCGCACGAACGACAAGCACCGCGCTTAGCAACGAAAATGATCGATGTTCTGTCCAGCGTAAATCGCGCGCGCGAGCCAGTCAGGTTTATCGCCGTGACCGTCCCACGTATTGCCGTAGGCGTCGCGATACATCACGGCGCGAGTCGCGGCCGCATCGGTTTCGATCGATTCGGCGAGCGCTTCTATCGAAATGCCGTATTCGTCCATGCGTCGGCGGATCCATGCGATCAGGCGCTCACGCGCATTCCCGTCGAAGTCGAGCTGCCGTTGTTCTCCAAGCTCTTTCATAACTTACCGGTGTCGCGGCTAATAATGCTCGCGTTAGAAAACAAAGGCTTCGCTAAACAACGCGAAGCCTATGCGTGATTCAGATGGCTCGAGTGCGAATCGAACTCGCGATGCCTCTCCCGATGCGGGAGAACTCGCACCTGGAAATCATGCCCATCAAATCTTGGATTATGGGGAATTCGTCTGCAACCGGATCGAACTGCGCTCGTGTCTCGCCCCGTGATTCGGGGCTGCTTCTGCGTATGGAAAGCGATTCTAGCATCCAATTTCTTTTACTTGCAGCAATGAATTGTTAGTCCGCGATGCAGTGCTTTTCGATTCCCATTGGGTTATCCGGACTGCGAGCAGAAGCGGCAATACGCATCGGCAAGAAATGAGCGGGCAGCAAAGGCAAAAAAGCAAAGCCCGCTCTCTCATGTTATGTTTCACTGACTAAAGCGTTAGCGAATAGGAGACACTCGACCATGACCGCTTCAACCGCCATCATCACCATCCTCGCCGCGCTCCTTTTAGGCGCCATGAGTCCGGGACCGAGTTTCGTCATCGTCGCCCGCAATGCGATCGGCTTGTCGCGCGGCGATGGTCTTGCCACCGCAATCGGCATGGGAGTCGGCGGCGTGTTCTTTAGCGGCATCGCGTTACTCGGCCTTTACACCTTGCTCGCGAGTGTCGAATGGCTCTACGTCGGCCTGAAAGTGGCAGGCGGGCTCTATCTGGTCTACCTCGCCTCGAAAATCTGGCGCGGCGCCGCCAAACCGCTCGCCTTCGATGCCGCGCAAGCGGTCTCGGCCAACGCCCGTAAATCTTTCTGGATCGGCTTAAGCACACAACTCAGCAATCCGAAGACAGCCGTCTATTACGGCAGTATCTTCGCGGCGCTGCTGCCGCAACATCCGCCGCTGTGGTGCTACTTTGCGTTGCCCCCTGCGATCTTCGCTATCGAAGCCGGCTGGTACACCGTCGTCGCGCTGTGCTTTTCGAGCAAGCGGCCGCGCGAAATCTACCTGCAATGGAAAGCTTGGGTCGACCGCGTCGCCGCAAGCGCAGTCGCTGCGCTCGGATTACGCCTGATCCTGACGGCACACAAAGTGGGCATCTGAAACGAGTTGGCGCTCCAACGGCTTGCCGTGCCCCGCGGCAGGCCGGGAACCAGAGTCCTGTCGGCAAGCGCCAGCACACGCCGTTCGCGGCACCAGGCGAAACAGTTACAAGATAAGTGTTGACGTTGACACACCCCGGCGGTTACTGTGGCGTCCGAAGTTCAAGAAGTTCGATTGCTGTTCATCAATGTCTCGCTCCTCAGCGGTATTCGTTGTCCTCTCCCTCCTTGACGCTTCACACGCTCTCGCACAGAGCACATCTTTCTATTTTTTTACTTCAAGGATTCTTCATGGATACCGGTACCGTTAAGTGGTTCAACGACAGCAAAGGCTTTGGCTTCATCACTCCGGACAAGGGCGGCGACGACCTGTTCGCACACTTCTCCGAAATCAGCGGCGACGGCTTCAAGACGCTGGCTGAGAATCAGAAGGTGAGCTTCGAAACGAAGCAAGGCCCGAAGGGTCTGCAAGCGGCTAACATCAAGCCGCTGTAAGTTTGAAGGGCTCGGTGTCCGGCAACGGACATCGGGCTGCAGCGACATCCTCGCGGAGCTTTTTCTCCCACAGTTGGCGCGTATCGCTTTGAGCTGCATGTCATTCAAGCAGCTTGCCTGAGCGCCAAACGCCTCGTTGCACCTCATTCTCCCCTCCGGCTTCAACGCCCATTTTTCGCTTTCCGACTGCGTCAGGATCCGGCTCGCAATGGCTTGAATCAGCTCGTCCGTGGGACTCGTACAAGGGTCCGCAAGGCAGGCGCGCACTCGAACATCATTAAAATATAAAATGCAAAACAAACATATTCATCACTACAACGGCTATGCCGTCAAACCCTCGGCGCACCGTTTGCCCGATGGCACTTTTTCATCCAATCTGCTGCTTGAACGCGCCGACAGCGCGCGCACCGAAGGGCGCTACCAGTTCTATTCGCTCGATTACTTCACGAACGAAGAACAGGCTTTGCAGCACTCGGCACGCTGGGCACGCCACTGGGTCGATACGCGCGGCTAAGCTCGCGACCGGTGTGCGATCCTGCGTGGTGACGCGCACGTGATCCACGGCACGAACCAGTGGCATTGGCGTGCCGTTCGGCACGCCACACCATCACATGCGCGACCGCATCATTGCTTTTCTTCGGCCTTGATGCGCGCGCGCAGTTCGAACTTCTGAATTTTCCCCGTCGACGTCTTCGGCAATTCGCCAAAGCGCACCGCTTTCGGCAACTTGTATCCCGCAAGAAAGAGCCGGCAGTGCGCAATGATCTCTTCCGCGCTCACCTGAGCACCCTCCTTGAGCTCGACGAAGGCGCACGGCACCTCGCCCCACTTCGGATCCGCCATGGCCACCACGGCGGCAACAGACACCGCAGGGTGACGATACAGCGTGTCTTCGACCTCGATGCTCGAGATGTTCTCGCCGCCAGAAATGATGATGTCCTTGCTGCGATCGCGAATGCGGATATAGCCGTCGGGCATTCGCACGCCGAGATCGCCGGTATGGAACCAGCCGCCCTGGAAGGTCGCTTCCGTCGCGCGCTCGTTCTTCAGGTAACCCTTCATGCAGATGTTGCCGCGGAACATGATCTCGCCGATCGTCTCGCCGTCGTCGGGCACGGGTGCTAGCGTGTCCGGGTCGAGCACGGTCACCGCTGCCTGCAGGTGATAGCGCACGCCCTGCCGCGCGTTCAGTTCGGCGCGCGCGCTGTCGTCGAGCGTATCCCACTCCTCCTGTTTCGCGCAGACCGCGGCAGGCCCGTAGGTTTCCGTGAGCCCGTACACGTGCGTGAGATCGAAACCGATCTCCTTCATCTTCGCGATCACCGCCGGCGCGGGCGCCGCGCCCGCCACCATCGTCGACACGCGGTGCTCGATGCCATCGCGCCATTCGGCCGGCGCATTCGCGAGCGCGCTCTGCACGATCGGCGCGCCGCAATAGTGCGTGATGCCTTCGCGGCGAATCAGGTCGAACACTGTCTTCGCATCGAATTTGCGCAAACAGACATTGACGCCGGCACGCGCGGCCACCGTCCACGGAAAACACCAGCCGTTGCAGTGGAATAGCGGCAAGGTCCACAGGTAGACCGCGTGCTTGGGCATATCCCATTCGAGGATATTGCTGAGCGCGTTCAGATACGCGCCGCGATGGTGATAGACCACGCCCTTCGGATCGCCGGTCGTGCCCGAGGTGTAGTTCAGCGCAATGGCGTCCCATTCGTCAACCGGCAAGGTCCACGCGAATTCGGGGTCGCCGGATTGCAGGAACGCCTCATAGTCAATCGAGCGGATGAATTGGGCCGGATCGGCGGGCATCGCGTCAGCCACGCTGATCACGCGCAGGTCCGGGAATTCGAGCGCGGCGCGATGCGCGAACTCGCCGTATTCGGTATCGACGATCAGCGCCTTCGCCTCGCCATGCCGCAGCATGAACAGCAGCGACGACACATCGAGCCGCGTATTCAGTGTATTGAGCACGGCGCCGGCCATGGGCACACCGAAATGCGCTTCTATCATCGGAGGAATATTGGGCAGCAGGGCCGCGACCGTATCGCCACGCTGAATGCCGACCCGCTGCAATGCGCTGGCCAGACGCCGGGCGCGTTCGAAAGTTTCGCGCCAGTTGCGGCGAATCTTCCCATGGACGACCGCCAGCCGCTCACCGTAGACTTCCGCTGCGCGCACGATGAAATCGATTGGCGTTAGCGGGACATAGTTGGCCTCACGGCGCTCGAGGCCTGCTTCGAACATGTGCTTCATCGCATCGTCTCCAGAGGCGCGGGCCGCGCCGTCGATTATTCTGATTGATGAACTAGGCTAACAATTGTCATGGTGAACTGTCTGTCATTCAAATGACAGAGTGGCGCGCCCTGGCGCTTCTGCATGGACATCCACTCAAAACCGCAAGCCGCCATGAACGACGCTCCGCTCACCGTCCCCGCCGACGCCCGCCCGCACAGGCCGGAACGGGTCGCGCGCGCCGAACTGCCGAGCCTGTTCGCCACTTGCGCGTGGTTTCGCGCGCTCGCCGCCGAGCATCAGGCCATGGTGCTCGCCAGCTCGCACGCGGAGCGTAGGGAAGGCGGGGCGTGGATTGCGCGCCGCCAGGAGCCGTCGGACTACTGGATCGGCGTGCACTCCGGCCTCATCAAACTTGCCATTTACAGCCCTTCGGGACGCAGTTGCACGCTGTCCGGCGTGCCGCGCGGTGGCTGGTTCGGCGAAGGCAGCGTGATCAAGCGCGAACTGCGCAAATACGATGTGGCGGCGATCCAGCCTTCACTGGTCATGTTCGTGCCCTCGGAGACGTTCCACGCGCTGCTGGAGTCGAGCCTGCCGTTCACGGGCTTCGTGATCCGGCAACTGAATAACCGCATGGGCGAATTCATCGCGTCGATCCAGAACAGCCGGCTGCTTGATGTCGACGCGCGCGTCGCGCAATCGCTGGCGCAATTGTTTAACGCGGACCTTTATCCCGACACGGGTCGCACGCTCGCCATTTCACAGGAAGAAGTCGGCCTGTTGGCAGGCGTTTCGCGTCAGCGGATCAATCAGGCGCTGCAAAACCTCGAACGGCTGCAGATTTTGCGCCTCTCGTACAACCAGATTGACGTGCTCGACCTGGAACGCCTGGGCGCATTCGGCCTGGAACAGATCTAGCCTCCACACTCCGCCGTCCCCTTTCGCCCCGCCATATTTCAACAGCCGCCGGCGCGCGGCCGTTAGCCTGTTTTTTGAGCAACCGGATAAAGAAAGCGCCGTACGCGCCGTTATGGGAGGAATGCAGCGCAAAATGCAGCCCCTTCCTATTCCGAACTCAACGTATTGTCGAAACCGATAATGAACCGCCTGACACTGAAACAGAAATTGTGGGTGCCGTTGTTGCTGTGCTGGGTCGCGCTCCTGATCGTGACCGTTGTGAACGCGTACGAGGCACGTAACGCTCAGATGGACGCACGGCGCGCCGACCTGGCCGACGTCACCGATATGGCGGCATCGATCGTCGCGGACTATGCGAAACAGGCCGACGCCGGCAAGCTCTCCGTCGACGAAGCGAAGCAACAAGCCATTGCCCGCGTCAACGCCCAACGTTACGGTGCCTCCGGCTACGTGTCGATCGTGCGCAGCGATTCGGTCATGATCGACCATCCAATGAGCCCGAAGCTGAACGGCAAGGACATGAGCGGCTTCCGCGACGCCAAAGGCAACGCGCTGTATCACGACATCGCCCAGGCCGGCGGCTCGGCAGGCGGCGCCGGGTACTTGCGCTACTGGTGGCCGAAGCCCGGCGAAACGGCACCAAGCGAAAAGCTCGGCTATGTGAAGCGCTTCGGTCCATGGGGCTGGGACTTCATCGCCGGCGCCTACATGGACGACATTCAGGCGCAGTTCTACACAACGCTCGCGCGCTCGGCCGGCATGCTGGTGGTCCTCGGCGCGCTCGTGTCGTTCGTTGCATCTCGGGTGGTGCGCAGCGTGTCGCGCTCGATTGGCGGCGAGCCTTCCGCGGCGGCCGCGATTGCGATGCAGATCGCGCGCGGTGACCTGGCCACTCGCTTCGACTTGCGCCGCGACGATACGTCGAGCCTGCTGTTTTCGCTGCGTGAAATGCGCAACCAACTCGCGTCCACCGTCGGGCGGATCAAGACCTCAGCGGAGACGATCACCGTCGCTTCGAAGGAAATCGCCGCGGGCAATCTGGACCTGTCGAGCCGCACTGAGGAACAGGCCGCTTCGCTGCAGCAGACCGCCGCCAGCATGGACGAACTCACCAAGACCGTCACGCAGAACGCCGACAATGCGGCGACCGCGTCCGAACTGGCCAGCGACGCGTCGAACATCGCCGCGCGCGGCGGTCAGGTGGTCAACGACGTAGTCGAGAAAATGGCGGGCATCACCGATAGTTCGCGCAAGATCGGCGAGATCATCAGCGTGATCGAGGGCATTGCATTCCAGACCAATATTCTGGCGCTGAACGCCGCAGTGGAAGCCGCGCGCGCCGGCGAAGAAGGCCGCGGCTTCGCGGTGGTGGCGGGCGAGGTGCGCAATCTGGCGCAACGCAGCGCGACCGCGGCCAAGGAGATCAAGGTGCTGATCGATCAATCGGTCGCGCAAGTGGGCGAAGGCTCGACGCTCGCGGGCAAGGCGGGCAGCACGATCGGCGAGGTCGTGGACGCGGTGCGCCGCGTCACGGCCATCATGAACGAGATCTCGGCGGCTTCGAAGGAGCAGAGTTCAGGTATCGGCGAAGTGAATCTCGCGATCCGCCAGATGGACGATGTGACCCAGCGCAATGCCGCACTCGTCGAGCAGGCCGCCGCCGCTGCCGGTTCGCTCGATGAGCAGACCGAACAGCTGCGGCATGCCGTTGCCGTTTTCAAGGTCGAACAACCTGCCTGATCGAGGCACGGTCTTTCTTTCCAGACCTGCGGTTCCTGAGCGATTGAACAAAAAGGCTGACACCGGATTCCCGGTGTCAGCCTTTTTGTTTGTCGTCGCAAACGGCGCGACCTAAGCGGCGTGCGCGCCATTTCGGCGCGTAATGGGGCGCTGCAGGATCGCATCGGTCTCGAACAGCGTGAACACGATATTAGCTAGCACGCCCTGGGTCCTGCGAAGCACGCGGCATCCGGCATTCACCCGGGTACCGGCTATCGAATCGCGCGTGCATAAAAAAAGGTGCCGCGAACGGCACCTTTTCGTACAACAACCAGCTTCTGCTGAAGCTTAGAAGCGGTGACGCAGACCGACCGTAGCAGCCGTCTGGTTCTTCGACGACGACGGCAGTTGCGTGTTGTCGCCGCTGTAGATCGAAGCGACACCGCCGTCGCCCATTGCGTGCTGGTACACGGCTTGAGCGTAGACGTCCGTACGACGCGACAGCGAGTAGTCAGCCTGCAGGCCGATCTGGTGATAGCGCACCGACTCCGAACCACCGTTCGCGCCAACGCCGTAGCCCTTGCCGTCCGTGAACGTGTAAGCAACGCCCAGGCCCAGAGCCGGGGTCACGTTGTACTTGCCGTTGACTTCGTAGTTGTTAGCGCGCAGCGATTGCTGGCCAACCGTGAAGTTGTCCGAACGCGATTGCGTCCAAGCCAGACCGACGGTAGCCGGGCCGAAAGAGTACGAACCAGCAGCGCCGAATTCGCGTTGACGGAAGTTGCCGACGTTGCCTGCCAGCGCGTTGACGTACGAACCATCCGAAGCACCCGTGTTACCTGCGCCCGGATTGTTTTGCTGTGCGTAAGCAGCGCCCAGGTGCAGACCTTGCCACTGGTATGCAGCACCGAAGCTGTATTCGCGGTTGTTTGCGAATGCGCCAGCCTGGTTCGAGAAGCCGTACGTGCCGCCGAACGTGAAGCCAGCGTAGTTAGCGCTCGAGTACTTGACCGAGTTGTTGACTGCGTAACCGCCGTTCGTGTTCAGGTTGTCGTTGTTGAACGGGTGCGCGAAGTACGTACCGCCCCAGCTGCCCGTTGCGGTCAGCGGTGCCAGGTAGTCTTGAGCTGCGTCGTATTGACGACCCAGCGTGACCGTACCGAATTGCGCGCTCGACAGACCGACAAACGCTTGACGGTTGAACATGCCGTTGTTGTTAGCGAACTTGCCGTTGTTGATGTTGAAGCCGCTTTCCAACGTGAAGATTGCCTTCAGACCGCCGCCCAGGTCTTCCGAACCACGCAGACCGAACATGCTTTGGTTGATGCCGCCGCTACCAGCTGCCCACTTGGAATTGTGGTTGACGTTGCTCGTGTACGTCAGGCCCGCGTCCAGCAGACCATACAGGGTCACGCTGCTTTGTGCGTGAGCGACGGAAGCGAACGATGCGGCAACCGCAACGACGATGAGACTCTTTTTCATGCGTGGGACTCCTGTTCGATGAATTTACGCGGGGAGCGGGACCTGCCTCGGCAACGCGTGCCTTGCACTCGATGCCGCCCTGTTCACTGACCCGTTTCGGATCAGCCGGGCACCCTTGAAACGAAGCGTGAGTGTAGGGGGACACCCTGGTAGCGACGCGGGCAATTCACGCAACAGGATTTTTCGAAATCAGCAACAATCCGAATGCCACAGACATTAAGTCCTTGTATTTCCGACGTTTATCGCATAATCAGGCAGGTGTCGCACCTGCTCTGGTCATAACTAATTTGCAATTTCTCAATATTCTCAGTTGTGTGTATGCAACAGCATTTTAATATCCCTGACGTAATCGGGTCGGAACGATAAAAAATCAGAGATGCGGAATTGCTCAAAAATGAAGCAATTAGTTTGCGTTATCAGGCCGATATAAATTTATTTTAGAAAAGCGGGAACTTAACTGAACGAGTACAGTCGTCTTTGACCGAAAGCGAATTAATCGATGTTATTGAACTGGGCTATCAACTCCTTCTGTTTAGAAAAATGGATTTAATGGCGCGCTTTTGCTTTGGTGCCACTCGCTAGAGCGGCCTGATGGCGCTGAGGGCCCTACCGCGTCGTTCAGGCTGTGCAGGTTGTGTACCGCCATGACCGGCGAGCAGACGAGTGGCGGCGTACTTTCACAGCGGGTGCGCCGTTCGATAACAATCGGTCGTCAGCCGGTCTGATGGAATTCCTGATGCGTGCCCCGCATTCGAAGTGCGTCTTCGCAAGCCGCGTGCGTCGAAGGGAAGCCTTCAGCACGGGCGCTGCCCGGAGGTGAAATGCGGCGCCGACCGCCGCGTGACAAAACCCGTGCCGAAAGCGGACGGCCAACGTCGAACAGCCTTCCGCGTTCATTTAACGGCACGGCCGTGCGTTTTTTCACACGGATTTTCCCTGGTTCCCGGCGAGCGCGCCGCTACGGCCTGTCTTGCGATCGCCGCAGCGCGTCCTCGTCCTCGGGAGACGCGCCCGGCGCGAGTGGATCGGTTTCGGGCGGCACGCCGGGCAATGGGCGCGGTTGCTCGCCGGGTTCGTCGAGTGGCTGGTTGGCAGGATCGGCGACGGGGTCGATGGTCGGATCGGTTTGCATGATGAGCATCCTGAGGATGGGAATGTCTCCCAACACTCAGGGCGCAACGGCTATTCCTGAGGTTCGATCGCTACGATCGAAACGTTTGAACTCGGCGCGGCCGTGTCGGTTGGATGTCCAACTGTAGAAATTGCCCTGATGCCCGGCGAAACTTTCAACGTTCATTCGCGCAGGCCGTGCGCCGCGCTACGGCGAGCCATTAATGGCGATCGAACCGCGAACGCGGCATCTCGTCGCCCGACCCGGTGAGGAACGGCTCCAGCCCGAACAGCCACGCAAAACAAAAAGTGACGCGCGCCAACGCGCTGACCGGTCGTTGCGGCGCGCTCTCGGCGACGCCGTCGACACGTGTGGCCAGCAAGGGTTGAGTCTGAGCAAACTCAGTAGCGGTTTGGTCGGGTCGCATAGTCGTTCTCGTTATTTGATACGGTCTGGAAGCCGAGCTCACGCAAACGACGTGCCCACTCTCACCGAGCGGACTTCGGGCCGATTGGTGCCCAGCTTAGCGCCGCCAGCACGACGGAGTCTGTGCGCCGGACCGCCAAACGAAAGCCAGGAAATGACGACGCGAATCGCGCAGACCAAAGATTAAATCGAACGGAGTTTGCGCCGGCAACGGCAGGAGCAATGACGATATTGCTGGGACGTGAAACGCGCCGCTTAATACGCTTGCTTAAACTTGCAAGCATCAATCTTGAAACGCTTGGGAATCCGCCAGTGCGGCGATGAACGTCCTTCACACAACCGGATAGAAATCCGCCTTGCCCGGATTAATAGCGCAGCGGAAGTGGCATATTGCCACGCCCAATACCCGGCTTTTTCAGGCCGTAAAAACAAAAAGGGTTCCGAGATTATCGGAACCCTTTCTAACCATCTTGGTGGGCCGGGTGGGAGTCGAACCCACGGTGTCCTTTCGGAGGCGGATTATGAGTCCGCTGCCTGCAACCAGCACGGCGTCCGGCCCAAGAAAAAGACCCGGTCATGAAGGCCGGGCCTATTCGTCGATTGGCCGACATACTACACGAAAAAGGGGCCTCGCAACCGCTTCGCTATGGCGAAGCAACCACGATGCCCCTTCAAACCGCTACATCATTGCAACGAACGCCAGCCCGCGATCAATTCCCTTCGAGGAACGACTTCAACTTGTCCGAACGGCTCGGGTGACGCAGCTTGCGCAGCGCCTTCGCCTCGATCTGACGGATCCGTTCACGCGTTACGTCGAACTGCTTGCCGACTTCTTCGAGCGTGTGATCGGTGCTCATCTCGATACCGAAACGCATGCGCAGCACCTTCGCTTCGCGCGGCGTCAGCGAGTCGAGCACGTCCTTCACGACATCGCGCATGCTGGCATGCAAAGCGGCGTCGGCCGGCGCAACCGTGTTGTTGTCTTCGATGAAGTCGCCCAGATGCGAATCGTCGTCGTCACCGATCGGCGTTTCCATCGAGATCGGCTCCTTCGCGATCTTCATGATCTTGCGGATCTTGTCTTCCGGCATTTCCATCTTCTCGGCCAGCGTTGCCGGATCCGGCTCGAGACCGGTTTCCTGCAGAATCTGACGCGAGATGCGGTTCATCTTGTTGATCGTTTCGATCATGTGAACCGGAATCCGGATCGTGCGCGCCTGGTCGGCGATCGAACGCGTAATGGCCTGACGGATCCACCACGTTGCATACGTGGAGAACTTGTAGCCACGACGGTATTCGAACTTGTCCACCGCCTTCATCAGGCCGATGTTGCCTTCCTGAATCAGGTCGAGGAACTGCAGACCACGGTTGGTGTACTTCTTCGCGATCGAGATCACCAGACGCAAGTTCGCCTCGGTCATTTCGCGCTTCGCCTGACGCGCCTTCAGTTCACCCGCCGCCATCTGACGGTTGGTTTCCTTCAGATCCTTCAGCGGCAGCACGACGCGCGCTTGCAGATCCAGCAGACGTTGCTGCTGTTCGCGAATGGCCGGAATGTTCCGCGTGAGGATCGCGCTATACGCGTGACCTTCACCGACGATCTTGTCGGACCACTCGAGATCCGTTTCGCTACCGGGGAAACGCGCGATGAATTCCGCACGCGGCATGCCGCACTTGTCGACCACCGTGTGCAGGATCTGACGCTCGACCTGACGCACTTCGTCCACCTGCGCACGTAACGTGTCGCACAGACGCTCGACAGTGCGCGCGGTAAAGCGGATGGTCATCAGCTCGTTCTGGATCGTTTCCTGCGCCTTCAGATACGACTTGGACTTGTAGCCTTCCTTCTCGAACGCGCGACGCATCTTGTCGAACCATTCGCTGATCATCGCGAATTTTTCGAGCGACGCACGCTTGAGCGCTTCCATCTGCGCCGCGTTGGCCGTGGCTTGCGCCGTGCCGTCGTCTTCTTCCTCGTCCTCTTCTGAGTCTTCTTCGACTTCCTCGTCTTCGCTCTCGATCGCTTCCGCTTCTTGCGCGGAGAAGCCGTCCGCGTCTTCCGCGTTGGCGTCGATCAGGCCGTCGACCAGTTCGTCGATACGAATTTCCTCGTTCGCGACGCGCTCAGCCATCGCCAGGATGTCGGCGATCGTGGTCGGGCATGCGGAGATGGCCATCACCATGTGCTTCAGGCCGTCTTCGATCCGCTTGGCGATTTCGATTTCGCCTTCGCGCGTGAGCAGTTCGACCGTGCCCATTTCACGCATGTACATGCGGACCGGGTCGGTAGTGCGGCCGAATTCCGAGTCGACGGTGGACAGCGCAACTTCCGCTTCCTCTTCCACTTCGTCGTCAGACGAAGCCGCCGGCGCGTTGTCGTTCAGCAGCAGCGTTTCAGCGTCGGGCGCCTGCTCGTACACAGCCACGCCCATGTCGTTGAACGTACTGATGATGCCTTCGATCGCCTCGGTCTCGGTGAAGTTGTCCGGCAGGTGGTCGTTGATTTCAGCGTACGTCAGGAAGCCGCGCTCCTTGCCGAGCTTGATCAGCGCGCGCAGTTTGGAGCGGCGCTCCTCGAGTTCCTCGACTGTGCCAGGCTGCGACGACGCGAAGGCGTCTTTCAGCAGCGCTTTTTCCTTTGCACGACGGTCGCGAGCCTTGGCCTTTTCCACCTTGGCCGGAGCAGCAGCCGCGGGGTTTTCTTCGCTTTGGGTTGCGTCGTCATCGACGGGTACTTCGTTCAGCTTTTTCGTCATGGAGTTCGCCGTACCGGCTGTAGTCTCGACTCGCGGCTGGTGGACGCCAGCCGGTTGAACCGTGGATACTGGAACCTCGCGCACTACCGCATCGTCCTGCGCGGCAGCCGCTTCCCTTGCGCTTCTGACACCCGACCCCTTCGTGGCCGGCACTGCTACAGCTTTCACCGCCCTGACCGGCTCCGCTCGCGCAGCCGAAGTGGTCGAGGACTTCTTCCCGGCAACCGGTGCAACGCTGACCGCAGACGCTTTTCTCGCGGAAGAAACTAACCTGGCCTCGGTGACCTTCGTGGTCGGCTCCCTGGAGCTCGTGCCTGTCGCTTTCCTTCCGCCCGTGTTCGCGCCCGTAGTCTTTGCCATCGCATCGCCTTTTCGCCTTTGCTAGGAAAACCCTTGAAAAACAATCTGCTGGAAACCTTTTATTATAGCACTCAGGCTTCCTGCGCTCCGCCTACAGCCCGAGCTGGCGCTTCATGTCAGCCCGCTTGCGATTGAGCTCCGACAGCTCCGCAAACTCCTCCGGCGTGTGCCGGGATTGCCGGGAAAGCTGCTCGAGACGATCGCAGTAAGCGTCGTACCGCATCTTCAGGATCGCCGCCTTCAGTTCCTCTCCAACGATCCGTTCCTGCTCGCGCCGCTCCTCGATGACGGTCGCATCTTCCGGGTCCTTCAGCAGCAAATCCCGGACGTTTTCATCATAGTCTAGAATTTTGCGAAAGATTTCCTCGAAAGTTGGGGCGTTCGCGCCGTTTCGCAATAGGTC
Organism: Paraburkholderia sp. FT54; assembly: GCF_031585635.1. Lineage (NCBI taxonomy): Bacteria > Pseudomonadati > Pseudomonadota > Betaproteobacteria > Burkholderiales > Burkholderiaceae > Paraburkholderia > Paraburkholderia sp. FT54. Next base: position 2,718,423 of record NZ_CP134196.1, read on the forward strand.
GGACAACAACTGAAACTCCGCCGAATCGCCCAGCGCACGCGCGTGCGTCGTCACTTCCTCGAACAGTTCACCGTGCCGCGTGACCGTGAGAAGCGCCTGTTCGGCCTCTTCGTCCAGCACGGACACCGTGCGCGGATACATCACCAGATTGCGCAGCGTTTTTTCCTCGATCCCGGTCACACTGCGCCGGTCTTTGCGGGCCGGCGCAGCACGGGCCGCCGCCGCGATCCGCGAATCGACCTCGCACAGCGCGGCGACTTCGTCGAACGGCACGTCGAGCCGGTCGGCGAACATATGCATGATCTGCGCGCGCAGCGCGTTGGCCGGCAGCGCCTGCAGCAGCGGCTTGGCGTCGAATAGCGCGCGGGCCTTGCCTTCCGGCTGATCCAGCTCCTTGCCGGTCAGCACCTCGTTCAACATGAACTGCGACAGCGGCATGGCCCGTTCGACCTGTTCGGCGAAGGCCTCGGTGCCGAATTCCCGCACATAGCTGTCCGGATCGTGCTCGGACGGCAAAAACAGGAACCGGATGGTGCGGTTGTCCGCCGCGTGCGGCAAACAGGCGTCCAGCGCCCGGCGCGCGGCGCGCCGGCCGGCCGAATCGCCGTCGAAACTGAAGATGACCGTGTCGGTCTGGCGCATCAGTTTCTGCACATGAATCGGCGTGCAGGCCGTACCGAGCGTGGCGACCGCGTTCTGGAACCCCAATTGCGCCAGCGCGACCACGTCCATGTAGCCTTCGACGACCAGCACGTAGTGCTGTTCGCGGATCGCCAGACGCGCCTCGAACAGCCCATACAGCTCGCTGCCCTTGTTAAATAATGGCGTTTCGGGCGAATTCAAATATTTCGGCTCGCCGCCGTCCAGCACGCGGCCGCCGAAGCCGATCACCTGCCCCTTCACATTGCGTATCGGGAACATGACCCGTTCGCGAAAGCGGTCGTACCGCCGGTTCTGGCCCTGAGCGTCGGACTTTTCGCTGACGATCACCAAACCCGATTCGACCAGCGAATCGTCGCGGTAGTTCGGAAATGCCGCTTCGAGGTTCTGCCAGCCGTCCGGCGCGTAGCCGAGCCCGAAACGGGCCGCGATCTCACCGGTCAAGCCGCGTTTCTTCAAATACTGGATGGCGACCGGCGCCGCGCGCAGTTGCTTGCGGTAAAAGTCGCACGCAGTCTGCATGACATCGGACAGCGCGGTGGTGACCGCCTTGGATGCCGCCGGCGCATAGCCGCCGCCGGAACCTCCGCCGCCATATCCGGGCGACGGCTCGTTCGGCACCGTCAAGCCGACCGACTGCGCCAGTTCGTTGACCGCCTCCGGAAACGACGAACCGACGTGTTCCATCAGGAAACCGATGGCCGTACCATGCGCGCCGCAGCCGAAGCAGTGATAAAACTGTTTAGTCGGACTAACCGTAAACGAAGGGCTTTTCTCGTTGTGGAACGGGCACAGCCCCATGAAGTTCGCGCCGCCCTTTTTCAACTGCACATACCGACCGACCACGTCGACGATATCGACGCGGTTGAGCAGGTCCTGCAGGAATGACGGTGGAATCACAGTAATTGACGCTGCCTAAAAAGCTCAACGCCGCGCACACCGTCGGAAAACGGCACGCACAGCGCGGAAAATACGGGAATTACTTCGCGAGCGCAGCTTTGACCTGCGCCGAGACAGCGGTCATGTCGGCACGGCCGGCCAGCTTCGGCTTGAGCACGCCCATCACCTTGCCCATGTCCTGCGGGCCTGCAGCGCCGGTTTGCGCCACCGCGGCCTGGACTTCGGCAACGATCTCCGCCTCGGACATCTGTTCCGGCATATAAGCAGACAAGATCGCCAGTTCGCCCTTTTCCTTGTCGGCCAGATCGGTGCGGCCCGCGGCTTCGAACTGGCTAATCGAGTCCTTGCGCTGCTTGATCATCTTGTCGATGACAGCGGTGATCGCGGTGTCGTCGAGTGTGACGCGCTCGTCGACTTCGCGCTGCTTGATCGCGGCGAGCAGCAGACGGACCGTGCCGAGGCGCTCGGTCTCACGTGCCCGCATGGCGGCTTTCATATCGTCGTTGATCTGGTCCTTGAGACTCATCACTCACCTGAATGCGTTGGAATTTGAAAATCGGCCACGCCAAACCACCTCAGCACGTGCATCAACACGAATACCCGCTTGGGACTGCTTCCTCAAGCGGGTTGGCACACTGTGCGTTGTGGTTGCGACCCTGCCGGCTGGCCCGAAGGGCCGTGTTTTCCGTGACGGCACCTGTCGCGCCATCACCGGTTGAATGTCGCCGCTCCGTTCGACGGGAACCGCGGCAACGCCAGAATCAGTAGAACTTCTTTGGCAGCATCTGGCCACGCAGATGCTTGAAATGACGCTTCACCGCAGCCGCCTTCTTGCGCTTTCGCTCAGCCGTAGGCTTTTCGTAAAACTCGCGAGCGCGAAGTTCCGTCAGCAAGCCGTTTTTCTCCATGGTGCGCTTGAACCGGCGCATGGCAACTTCAAACGGCTCGTTGTCTTTTACGCGGATGGTCGTCATTTTTCAATAACGGAACTTTGTAAAGGTTCAGGAGTATAGCAGAGCTTTCTCACAAAGCCAGAGCGCCGTCAAGCCCCTCTGGCGTACTCAGCGGCCGCCTGGCCGGCCGCCACGCCAGAGGCCCACGCCCATTGAAAGTTGTAGCCGCCGAGCCAACCTGTCACATCAACCGCTTCGCCGATGAAATACAAGCCCGGCGCGCGCGCGCTCATCATCGTCGATGACGACAGGTCGCGCGTGTCGATGCCGCCGCGTGTCACTTCGGCTTTGCGATAGCCTTCCGTGCCGTTGGGGGTGAGCGTCCAGCGCGACAAAGCCTCGCCGACACGGCGCAGGGTTTTGTCGGGCAAATCGGCCACACGGGCTTCGGCAGGAATCTGATGGGTTTCCAGCCACACATGAGCGAGCCGCTGCGGCACCCACTCCGACAACAGATTGGCAATCTGGCGCTTCGTGCCGGTTTTCGCTTCGAGCAAGGCGGTCGTGGCGTCCTGCCCCGGCAAGAGGTTGATGTGAATCGGCTCACCGGGCTGCCAGTAGCTGGAAATCTGCAGCACACCCGGGCCGGAAAGTCCACGGTGGGTGAGCAGCAGGTCCTCGCTGAACTCGGCGCCGGTCTTCTTGTTGCCGGTTGCCAGTTGCACTTCCAGCGAGACGCCGGATAGCGCCGCGAACGGCTCCCAGTCGGTTGCGGCGAAGGTCAACGGGACCAGTGCCGGACGCGTGTCGATCAGCTTGTGACCGAACTGCTTGGCCAGACGGTAAGCGAAATCCGTGGCGCCGATTTTGGGAATCGACAGTCCACCGGTCGCGACCACGAGCGCGCGCGCGGCGATCGGCCCCGACTGCGTATCCAGCGTGAACCGCGCTTCCGGATCCTGCCGCACCTGCTCGACCGACAGCGGCGCGCGCCATGTCACACGGCCCGAGTCGCACTCGTTCTTCAGCACGTTGATGACCGCGTCGCTCGACTGGTCGCAGAACAACTGGCCTTTGTGCTTCTCGTGCCACGTCACGTGATGGCGCTTGAGCAGCGCCATGAAGTCTCGCGGCGTGTAACGCGCGAGCGCCGAGCGGCAAAAATGCGGGTTGGCCGACAGGTAGTTGGCCGGGCCGGCATACAGATTCGTGAAGTTGCAGCGGCCGCCGCCGGAGATGCGGATTTTCTCCGCGAGACGCTGCGAGTGGTCGATCAGCACCACGCGGCGGCCGAGTTGACCAGCCACGGCCGCGCACATCATGCCGGCCGCGCCCGCGCCGATCACTGCGATATCGAAGGATTCCATGGGGCCGCATTGTACCCGCGCGTCTACGGCCACTCGCGCGCACTGCTATACTTTCAGGCTTGTCTTTTCACTTTCGGGCGCCGGAGTTTTGTCACTTCAGCGTCCGCTCAAGCCCACCCATCATGCTCGTTCTCGGCATCGAAAGCTCCTGCGACGAAACCGGTCTCGCGCTCTACGACACGCAGCGCGGACTGCTCGCGCACGCGCTGCATTCGCAAATTGCGATGCATCGGGAATACGGCGGCGTGGTGCCGGAACTGGCGTCGCGCGATCATATCCGGCGTGCGCTGCCGTTGCTCGAAGAGGTGATGGAACGCGCCGGCACGGCTCGCGGCGACATCGACGCAATCGCCTACACGCAAGGCCCGGGCCTCGCGGGCGCGCTGCTGGTCGGCGCGAGCGTCGCCAATTCGCTGGCCATGGCGTGGGATAAGCCGACCATCGGCATTCATCATCTCGAAGGGCATCTGCTGTCGCCGCTGCTGGTGGATGAGCCGCCGCCGTTTCCGTTTGTGGCGCTGCTGGTGTCCGGCGGTCATACGCAGTTGATGCGCGTGACGGACGTGGGCGTCTACGAGACGCTCGGCGAAACGCTGGACGACGCCGCCGGCGAAGCCTTCGACAAAACCGCCAAGCTGCTCGGCCTGGGTTACCCGGGCGGCCCGGAAGTCTCGCGCATGGCCGAATTCGGCACGCCCGGCGCGGTGGTCCTGCCGCGTCCCATGTTGCATTCCGGCGACCTCGATTTCAGCTTCAGCGGCTTGAAGACCGCTGTCCTCACGCACGCCAAGAAGCTCGGCGGCGCGAACATCTGCGAGCAGGCGAAAGCGGATCTGGCGCGCGGTTTCGTGGATGCGGCAGTCGAGGTGCTGGCGGCGAAGTCGCTGGCCGCGCTCAAGAAAACGAAGCTCAATCGGCTGGTCGTTGCGGGCGGTGTCGGTGCGAACCGGCAATTGCGCGAGGCGCTGTCCGCTGCGGCGAAAAAGCGCAATTTCTATGTGCACTATCCGGACTTGTCGCTGTGCACGGACAACGGCGCGATGATCGCACTGGCCGGCGCCTTGCGACTGCAACGTTGGCCGGATCAGTCGGCCAAAGACTACGCGTTTACGGTGAAGCCGCGTTGGGATTTGACGTCGCTCGCACGCTGAGCCTCGCAACGTTCTTGCCGCAAAAAAAAGCCGCTCTCAAACGAAGCGGCTTTTTTCATGCAATCGGCAAACGCGCTTATCAAGCCACCCGTTTGTCCCGTTCGATCACCGCGTACGCGCTGTGATTGTGAATCGACTCGAAGTTCTCGGCCTCGAGCACATAAGCGACGATCCGCTCGTCCGCGTTCAGACGTTGCGCGACGTCGCGCACGAGGTCTTCGACGAACTTCGGATTTTCATAAGCCCGCTCAGTGACAAACTTCTCATCCGGGCGCTTGAGCAAGCCCCACAGTTCGCACGAGGCTTCTTCTTCGGCGATACGGATCAGTTCTTCCACGGCAACATCGCCGGCCAGTTCGGCGTTGATCGTGACGTGCGAGCGCTGGTTATGCGCGCCGTACTGCGAGATCTTCTTCGAGCACGGGCACAGGCTCGTCACCGGCACCAGCACCTGAAGGAACAGCCGCGTCGTGCCGTGGCGAGTTTCACCCGTCAACGTGACTTCGTAGTCGAGCAGGCTTTGCACGCCCGACACCGGCGCGATCTTGTTGACGAAGTAAGGGAACGACACCTCGATGCGGCCGGCGTCGGCTTCGAGCTTTTCGAGCATCGCGGCGAGCATGGTGCGGAATGTGGCCGGTTCCAGCGGCGCCTTGTTCTCTTCGAGCAACGCGACAAAACGCGACATGTGCGTGCCCTTCTGGTCAGCCGGCAAATGTACGTCGAGGTTCCACGTGCCGACCGTCGGCTGGACCTCGCCGCCTTGCGTGCGCACCGTCAGCGGATGGCGCACGGCCTTCACGCCGACCCGTTGAATCGGGATCTGACGAGTGTCGGGCGTGCTTTGCACGTCGGGCATCACAAAGGCGGGATTCATCTGATTCATTTCTTGTCCTTTCAGGAAACGCCGGACCGCCCCGAGTTTTCGCCCCGAAGGAATTCCCCTTGGGGATTCCCTCGCGAGGGCTGTCGCGAAGCGACAGGTTCGGCGACTCCCAGCGGCCGCGCGGATCCATGGCGCGCAGCGGCGAACGCCGGCCCCTGCCGGCGTTGGAAGATGGGCCCGAAGGCCCACCGATTCAAGTTGGAGATTGCTTATGGCCGCCATGGCACGGCGACCGCACCGCGAGCGGCGACGCTTTACGCGACGCGCTTCACCGACGACTGGCCGCCGACCGCGCCGCTCGACAGGAAGCGCTCGCGGATCGACTTGGTGATACCCGCGGCGTCGAGACCACACGCAGCGAGCAGCTTGGCCGGATCCCCGTGATCGATGAACCGATCGGGGAGGCCCAATTGTAGTACGGGTCGCATAACCCCACTTTCGAGCAGGGCTTCGACGCAAGCCGAGCCCGCGCCGCCCATCACGCAGCCTTCTTCGACCGTGACGATGGCGTCGTGCGTTTCGGCCAACTGACGGACCAGATCGGCGTCGAGCGGCTTCACGAAGCGCATGTTCGCGACCGTTGCGTCCAGTTGCTCGGCGGCTGCCAGCGACGGCGCCACCATCGTGCCGAACGCCAGAATCGCAATACGCTTGCCTGCCGGCTGCGACGTTTGGCGACGAATCTCGCCCTTGCCAAGCGGCAACGCCGCCATCTGCTTGACGGTCGCGACGCCCGTGCCGGCGCCACGCGGGTAGCGCACCGCCGTCGGGTTCGGCTGCTGTAACGCCGTGTACAGCATCTGGCGGCATTCGTTTTCGTCCGACGCGGCCATCACCGTCATGTTCGGGATGCAGCGCAGGAACGCCAGGTCGTAAGCCCCCGCGTGCGTCGCGCCGTCCGCGCCGACCAGACCCGCGCGGTCGATAGCGAACACCACCGGCAGGTTCTGCAGCGCGACGTCGTGAATCAGCTGATCGTAAGCACGTTGCAGGAAGGTCGAGTAGATCGCGACCACCGGCTTCATACCTTCGGCGGCCAGACCGCCGGCAAACGTCACCGCGTGCTGCTCGGCGATGCCGACGTCGAAGTAACGGTCCGGGAAGCGCTTCTCGAACTCGACCATGCCCGAGCCTTCGCGCATGGCGGGCGTGATGCCGACCACACGTGCATCCAGCTCGGCCGCGTCGCACAGCCATTCGCCGAACACTTGCGTGTAGGTCTTCTTCGAGGGCGTGGCCGCGGGCTTGATGCCTTCAGCCGGATTGAACTTGCCGGGGCCGTGGTACAGCACCGGATCGGCTTCGGCCAGCTTGTAGCCTTGGCCCTTCTTCGTCACGACATGCAGGAATTGCGGACCGCGCAGTTCCTTGATGTTCTGCAGCGTCGGGATCAGCGAATCGAGATCATGCCCGTCGATCGGGCCGATGTAGTTGAAGCCAAACTCTTCGAACAGCGTGGCCGGCACGATCATGCCCTTGGCGTGCTCTTCGAGCTTGCGGGCGAGGTCGAGCATGGGCGGCGCGACGCGCAGCACGCGCTCGACACCGGCACGCGCGGCGGCGTAGAAGCGGCCGGACATCAGGCGCGCCAGATGGCGATTCAGCGCGCCGACCGGCGGCGAAATCGACATGTCGTTGTCGTTCAGGATGACCAGCAGCGGCACGTCGTCTTCGACGCCGGCGTTGTTCATCGCCTCGAACGCCATGCCGGCCGTCATTGCGCCGTCGCCGATCACGGCGATGCCCATACGGTTGTCGCCCTGCAGCTTGCTTGCGACCGCCATGCCGAGCGCGGCGGAGATCGACGTGCTGGAGTGCGCCGTGCCGAAGGTGTCGTATTCCGACTCGTCACGCTTCGGGAAGCCTGAGATGCCGCCCAGCTGACGCAGCGTGTGCATCTGGTCGCGGCGGCCCGTCAGGATCTTGTGCGGATAGGTTTGATGGCCGACGTCCCAGACGATCCGGTCGTGCGGCGTGTCGAACACATAGTGCAGAGCAATGGTCAACTCGACCGTGCCGAGGTTGGACGAAAGATGGCCGCCCGTCTGCGATACGCTGTCGAGCACGAAAGCACGCAACTCGTCGGCAAGCGGTTGCAATTGGCGGCGATCGAGGCGGCGCAGGGCTGCCGGGTCGTCAATGGTTTTCAGCAAGTCGTACATCGTCGTTCCATTGTAGGAAAACTTACGCGCCCGCACTTCATACATACGCCTCATAACGGAGGCGCGCGGCGGCGGGCTTTCGCGTTCAGCTAACCCGGTTCACCACCAGGTCGGCCAATTCGGCAAGACGCTGCGCGCGTGCGCCGAACGGCGCCAGCGCGGCGTGGGCGTCGCTGCGCAACTGCGCTGCGAGCGAACGCGACGCGTCGAGCCCAATAATCGACACGTAGGTCGGCTTGCCGTCCTTCGCGTCTTTACCTGCGGTTTTGCCAAGCGTCGCCGAATCGGTCGTCACGTCGAGAATATCGTCGACGACCTGAAACGCGAGGCCGACAGCGGCCGAATACGCGTCGAGCGAACGCATGGCGTCCGCGTCCGGCGTTTCGCCCGCCAGCGCACCCATGCGCACCGCGGCGCGCAGCAAGGCGCCGGTTTTCATGCGGTGCATGGTTTCGAGCTGCGTACGCGTCAGCGTGTGGCCGACGCTCGCTAGATCGATGGCCTGTCCGCCGCACATGCCGATCGAGCCGCTCGCCAGCGCCAGTTCGCGCACGAGCGCGGCCTGCTGCGCCGGGGCCAGAACGTCCGACGTCAGCGCGACGAACGCTTGCGATTGCAACGCGTCGCCGACCAGCAATGCCGTCGCTTCGTCATATTTGACGTGTACGGTAGGCTTGCCGCGACGCAGCGCGTCGTCGTCCATGCACGGCATGTCGTCGTGGACGAGCGAGTACACGTGGATCATTTCCAGTGCCGCCGCCGCCGCATCCAGGCACTCGGCGCGCGCGCCGGTCAGCTCGCCGGCCGCGTGACACAGCAGCGGGCGAACCCGCTTGCCGCCGCCCAGCAACGCGTAGCGCATGGCTTCATGCAGCGTGGCGGGCTCGCTTGCCTCGGTCGGCAGGTAATGTTCCAGTGCCGTTTCGACGCGCTCCAGTACCGAGCGCATCCATTGTTCGAATGTCATAGGTCGTCCCCGCTTTCAGTAGCGGCTGTGCCTGCGGTATTCATGGGCAGCGGCTTGAGCGTCTCGCCGTCGAGCACGCGCACCTGCTGCTCGACCTTCTCGAGCTGCTGCTGGCAAAACGCCACGAGCGCCGCGCCACGCCGGTAGGCGGTGAGCGACTCCTCGAGGCTGAGATTGCCGCTTTCCATGCGTGCAACCAGCCCTTCCAGCTCCGCCTGGGCGGCTTCGTAGTTCTCGGGCAGCGGCGTGGTGTCGACGCCTTCGGCTGGCGTGGCTGCAGTATCCTTCGAAGCGGTCTTCGCCATGAATAGTCGCAAAATTAAAACAAGTCGGACATTCTACGGCAAAAGCGATATTTCCGAGCCGCCCGCCGCCCTACGCCCGCCTTCCCGCTCCGCGCCGTCCTAGCAGTCTCGCAGAAAAAAACCGATCGGTCTGCGGCGAAAAAGTCGAACTTTCCTGAGATTTTTGACCCAAATCAGGCACTTAAGTGCCCCAAGCAAGGGGAAACGGGTATAATCGCGGGCTCCCTAAATCGAATCTTCGATGGTTGGGTTGTTCACTGCTTTCACGTCTTCACGGGAGTGGGAATGTCCAATCTGAGCAATGCATTGCAGTTGCGGTCTGTCCACAGCCAGCTGCCAGTCACGGCTTACTTTGACGAAGCGCTTCTAACGCGCGAAATCGACACCCTTTTCAAGAAAGGTCCTCGTTACATCGGCCACGATCTCATGGTGCCCGAGGCGGGGAATTATTTTGCTTTGCCTAGCGAGAGCGAAGGGCGTGTGCTCGTCCGTAACCAGCAGTCGCAAGTCGAACTGCTGTCGAACGTGTGCCGCCACCGGCAAGCCATCATGCTCAACGGCCGCGGCCAGACGGAGAACATCGTCTGCCCCCTGCATCGCTGGACGTACGACCTGAACGGCCAGCTCCTCGGTGCGCCCCATTTTGCGGATAACCCCTGCCTGAATCTCGGCGCCACGTCGCTGCAGAACTGGCAAGGCCTGCTGTTCGAAGCGCAAAGGCGCGATGTCGCGCGCGATCTGGCGCGCCTCGGCCCCAAGGAACACTTCGATTTTTCGGGCTTCATGTTCGATCACGTCGAAGTGCACGAGTGCAACTACAACTGGAAGACCTTTATCGAGGTCTATCTGGAGGACTATCACGTCGCGCCGTTCCATCCGGGCCTCGGCAGCTTCGTCAATTGCGACGACCTGACGTGGGAGTTCGGCGAGTGGTATAGCGTGCAGACGGTCGGCGTGCACAAGGATCTGGAACAGCCTGGCAGCCCCACCTACCGCAAGTGGCACGACGAGGTGCTGCGCTTTCGCGGTGGCAATCCACCGGAATTCGGCGCGATCTGGATGGTGTACTACCCGGGCATCATGATCGAGTGGTATCCGCACGTGCTGGTGGTGTCGTGGCTGATTCCGCGCGGTCCGCAGAAAACCACCAACGTGGTGGAGTTCTATTACCCTGAGGAAATCGCGCTGTTCGAGCGTGAGTTCGTCGAAGCCGAGCGCGCCGCCTACATGGAAACGGCCCGCGAAGACGACGAGATCGCGGAACGCATGGACGCCGGCCGCCGCGCGCTGATGAATCGTGGCGAATCGCAGGTCGGCCCGTATCAGAGCCCGATGGAAGACGGCATGCAGCACTTCCACGAATTCCTGCGGCGCGAACTCGGTACGATCTGATCGGCGCTTGATCAGATGGCTTCAGGCAGCATCAACGCGTGGAAAGACGGGCTTCGGCCCGTTTTTTTTGTTTAGACTTAGAAGATAGCTCGGCCATCCGTTGGCGTCGCCAAGCCGCCGAACGGAGCCGCCATCGCGAGCATCGAGCTTTACATGGGACTAGGGTAAGGCGCTAAAGTGCCAACTCGGGTCGACCGCTTTGCATGGGACCCGAGTAAGCGCTAAAGCGCCAACTCGGGTCGACCGCTTTGCATGGGACCCGAGTAAGCGCTAAAGCGCCAACTCGGGTCGACAGGAGACGTCATGCCCCACACTCATTACACCACTCTGATTTCCGCGGCCAATCTCGCGGAACGGCTTGCCGCCGCGCCGGGCAGCGTGTTCGTCATCGATTGCCGGTTCGATCTGGCCGACACCGAAGCGGGCGAAAAAGCTTACCTGGCCGGGCATCTGCCGGGCGCGCATTACCTGCATCTCGATCGCGATCTGTCGGGGCCGAAGAACGGTCACAACGGCCGCCATCCGCTGCCCGATCGTGCGCGGCTGGTGGAGACGCTGGAGTCGCGCGGGCTGAAGCAAGGCCAGCAAGTCGTCGCGTATGACGCGCAAGGCGGCATGTACGCCGCCCGTGCATGGTGGCTGCTGCGCTGGCTCGGTCACGACGCGGTCGCGCTGCTCGACGGCGGCCTGCAGGCATGGGAAGCCGGCGGTCATCCGCTGACGCAGGACGCGCCGGCCCAGAACACTGGCGACTTCAAGGCCGGCGCGCCGCTGTCCGTCACGGTCGACGCGCAGACGGTCGAGCGCAATCTGAGCTCCAAGGAACACGTGGTGGTCGACGCGCGCGCGGCCGACCGCTATCGCGGCGAGAACGAGACGCTGGATCGCGTCGGCGGCCACATTCCCGGCGCACTCAACCGCTTCTTCAAAGACAACCTCACCGTCGACGGCCGCTTCAAGCCTGCTCATACGTTGCGCGAGGAATTCCACGCGCTGCTCGCCGACACGCCGCCGGAGCACGTGGTGCTGCAGTGTGGCTCGGGCGTCACGGCATGCGTGAATGCACTCGCGATGGAAGTCGCGGGCCTGCATGGCGCGGCGTTGTATGCGGGATCGTGGAGCGAGTGGAGTTCCGACCCGAAGCGGCCCATCGCCACGGGTCCGAATCCTTGAGCGCCGCATCGAACGCCGCAGCGCGTCGTTAGCAAAAAGGCCGCTGCCGCCCGAAAGCGGCAACGGCCTTTTTTATCGCAGCGAGGGAATGCGGACGCCTCAAACCGCGGCCTTATGCCACCCCGTGCTGCTTGAACCACACCAGCACGCGGCGCCAGCCATCCTCGGCATCGGCCTTCCTGTAGCTCGGCCGGTAATCCGCGAAAAACGCGTGGCCCGCATCGTCATACACGACGAACCGCGAACCACGGCCCGCTTGCGGCCCTTGCGCGATGGCCTGCTTCATCTGTTCGAGCGTGTCCTGCGGGATGCTCTGATCCTGCAACCCGTAAAGCCCCAGCACCGGCGCATGAAGCTGCGCGACCTGGTCGAGCGGATTCGCCGGCATCATCGCGTTCGTTGCGCCCGTCACCCGTCCATACCAGGCGGCGGCGGCCTTCAATCGCGGGTTATGTTCGGCGTATAGCCACGCAATCCGGCCGCCCCAGCAGAAGCCGTTCACCCCGAGCCGGTTCAGATCGCCACCGTGTTCGCCAGCCCAGGCGACGGTGGCATCGAGATCGCCCATCACCTGTTCGTCCGGCACCTTGCTGACCACCAGCGCGCTGATCTGCTGCATGCTCGCATGACCGGTCGGATCGCCTTGCCGCTCAAACAGATTCGGCGCGATCGCGAGATAACCTAGCTTGGCGAAGCGCCGACACACGTCAGCGATATGCTCGTGCACGCCGAAAATCTCGTGCACGACGATGATCACCGGCAAGTGCGTCTTGCCCCTCGGCTGCGCGCGATACGCGGGCACCAGCGTGTCGCCGGAGCGCACCGCGATTTCGCCGGCTTCGAGGCCGTCAGTATCGGTATGAATGGTTTGTGCGGAAACCGGCAGCACGGCGGCGGCGAAGCCGGTGCCGAGCGCGGCCTTGATGAAGGTACGGCGGTTGAAGGGGACGTGCGGGACCAGGCTGTCGACGTCGGGTTTCAGCATGCGGCACTCCTCGGTTGAACGTTGGAGGCAACAGGATACGCCTGACGCGCATTCTGTTGCACATGCAACGTTCCCGAGCCGGCCGCGCGCGTCAGTGCAGCTTGACCCGCGGCAGCGTGGTGCGGCGCAACCAGTGCGCGAAGGTATCCAGCACCATGCGCGCGTAGCCGTGCAGCGCGGCGATATGCAGCCGGTACAGCGACATGTACATGAAGCGCGCGAACAGCCCTTCGATCAGCATATTGCCGCCGATCACCCCGCCCATCAGATTACCAACGGCGCTGAAATGCCCGAGCGACACCAGCGACCCGAAGTCGCGATAAGTGAACTCCGGCAACGGCTTGTTTTCGAGCCGCGCCGCCAGCGTCTTCATCAGGAAGCTCGCCTGCTGGTGAGCAGCCTGCGCGCGCGGCGGCACGTTGCGCTCGTTGCCCGGCCACGGACAGGCGGCGCAATCGCCGAGCGCGAAGACGTTGTCGTCGGTCTCGGTTTGCAGCGTGCGACGCACGATGAGTTGGCCCAGCCGATTGACCGGCAGGCCGTCGAGCTCGCTCAGAATCGGCGGCGCCTTGATGCCCGCCGCCCACACCGTCAAATCGGCGCGCACGGTTTTGCCGCTCGCGGTGCGGATCATGCCGGGCGCGACTTCGGCCACGGTTTCGCCGATCATCAGCTTCACGCCGAGCTTGGTAAGCAGTTCGGCCGTGGCGGTCGAGACTCGTTCCTGCAAAGCCGGCAGAATGCGCGGCCCCGCTTCGATCAACACGATGCCGACGTCGTGCCGCGGATCGAGCTTATGCAGGCCGTATGCGGACAGGACTTGCGCCGTGTTGCGCAATTCCGCCGACAGTTCCACGCCCGTCGCGCCACCTCCGACGATCGCCACCTGAATGCGCGGCTCGCCGCTAGACGCGACGCCCAGTGTCGATTCGACGGGTTCATGCACCTGATGCTCGGCGCGCATGCATGCCGCAATCAGGCGTTTGCGGAAACGCTCGGCCTGGCTGACCGTATCGAGTGCGAGGGAAAATTCAGGCGCGCCTTTGACGCCGAAGAAGGCGGTCGTGCTGCCGATCGCGATGATCAGCGTGTCGTATTCGAGCTGGCGTTCGGGCAGCAGTTCGGCGCCGTCGTCGTCGAGCACGATGCCGAGCGTGAGGCGCTTGTTCGCGCGGTCCAGCCCCGTCAGTTCGCCCTGTTGAAATTCGAAGCCATGCCAGCGCGCTTGAGCGGCATATTCGAGTTCCTGCGTGAACGGGTCCATGCTGCCGGCCGCCACTTCATGCAGCAGCGGCTTCCAGATATGAGTCGGATTGCGGTCGACGAGCGTGACCTGAGCGCGCACTCCGCTCTTGTTCTTGTGGGGTGCATAGCGATCACCCAGACGCGTCGCCAGCTCCAATCCCCCCGCGCCTCCGCCAACGACGATAAAACGATGCATGGAACTCTCCGTGTTTGCCGATGGGTTGTGCGTTGCGCGGCGCCCATGAGATTTCACCTGAGCGCCTTCTTTAATTCATTGTCCGCGAGCTGCACGGATTGTCACAAGCCGTCAGTACGCATGTGTGACGTACACACGACGATACCGCCTCCCGTCATACGCACGTCAATGCGCTTCTTCCCAGTTCAGGCCGGCGCCCACTTCCGCGACGAGCGGCACTTTCAGATCGGCGACTCCGCACATCAACTCGGGCAAGCGCTTGCGTACGTCGGACAATTCCGCGTCCGGTACTTCGAGAATCAGTTCGTCGTGCACCTGCATGATCATGCGCGTGCCGATCTTCGACGCTTCGATCCAATCCTGCACCGCGATCATCGAGAGCTTGATCAGGTCGGCGGCCGTGCCTTGCATCGGCGCGTTGATCGCGGCGCGCTCGGCGGCTTGACGACGCGGACCATTGCCGCCGTTGATCTCCGGCAGCCACAGGCGGCGGCCAAACACCGTCTCGACGTAACCCGTGGCCTTCGCGCTCACACGCGTTTCGTCCATATAACGCGCCACCCCCGGATAGCGCGCGAAATAGCGGTCGATATAAAGCTTGGCTGCGTCGCGCGTGATGCCGAGGTTCGAAGCAAGACCGAACGAACTCATACCGTAGATCAAACCAAAGTTGATGACCTTGGCCACGCGCCGTTGATCGTTCGACACTTCGAGCGGCGTCACGCTGAAGATCTCCGCCGCGGTGGCGCGGTGGATGTCTTCGCCCTGCGAGAACGATCGCAGCAACGATTCGTCGCCGGAAATGTGCGCCATGATCCGCAACTCGATCTGCGAATAATCCGCGGAGACCAGCTTGTGTCCAGGCGGTGCAATAAACGCTTCGCGAATACGGCGGCCTTCGCCGGTGCGCACGGGAATGTTCTGCAAGTTCGGATCGTTCGACGCGAGCCGCCCCGTGACTGCCACAGCTTGAGCATAGTTAGTATGCACGCGGCCAGTTGCGGCGTTAACCATGCGCGGCAATTTGTCCGTGTACGTCGACTTCAACTTCGACAAGCCACGGTGTTCGAGCAGGATCTTCGGCAGCGGATAGTCTTCGGCGAGCTTTTGCAGCACCTCTTCGTCGGTGGATGGCGCGCCGCTCGGCGTCTTCTTGACCACCGGCAGCTCGAGCTTCTCGAAGAAGATCTGCCCGATCTGCTTCGGTGAGCCCAGATTGAATTCGCCGCCGGCCAGCACATACGCTTCGCTTTCCAGCTGGATCAGACGCGTGGCGATTTCGCTGCTTTGCTGGCGCAGCTTCTCCGCGTCGATCAGCACGCCGGTGCGTTCCATCTTGCGCAGCACACGCGAGGTCGGCAGTTCGATCGCGCGATAGACGTACTCGAGTGTCTTCTCCGCGGTCACTTGCGGATACAGCGCCTGGTGCAGCCGCAAGGTGATGTCGGCGTCTTCCGCCGCGTATTCGGCGGCCTTGTCCAAGGCGACTTCGTCGAAACCGATCTGCCCCGCGCCCTTGCCCGCGACCTCTTCGTACTTGATCGTCTTCACGCCGAGATGGCGCAGAGCGAGGCTGTCCATGTCGTGCGTGCGATGCGATTCGACCACGTACGATTCCAGCAGCGTGTCGTGTTCGACGCCGCGCATTTCAATGCCGTAATTCGCCAGCACCTGCTCGTCGTACTTGAGATGCTGGCCGACCTTCTTGTGTTCGGCGCTTTCCAGCCACGGCTTGAGCTTCGCGAGGACTTCGTCGCGCGGCAATTGCACGGGCGCGTCCGGGCCGCGATGCGCGAGCGGCACATACGCCGCCCGGCCGGCTTCCACCGACAACGACAGCCCCACGATCTGCGCGGTCATGGGATCGAGCGACGTGGTTTCCGTATCGAACGAGGTCAACCCGGCCGCGTTGATCTTCTCGAGCCACGCGTCGAATTGCTCCCACGTCTGCACGGTGTCGTAGTGCCGCTCGTGATCCACCGACAAAGCCGGCGCCACATCCGTTTCCGGACCTTCCACGGCGTCCGCGATTTCCACTTCGCGCAGCCACGTCTTGAAGCCGTGGCGCGTGAACACCTCGCGCAACTCCTCGCGCGACTCCGGGCGGCTTTGCAGGCTTTCCTCGATCGACACGATATGGTCGGTCATATCGCAGTTGCGCTCGACCGTGACGAGTTTCTTCGCCATTGGCAGAAAATCGAGCGCTCTGCGCAAATTGTCTCCTACCGCACCTTTAATTTCGTCAGCATGTGCGACGATGCCATCCAGCGACTCGAATTGCGTCAGCCATTTGATCGCTGTCTTCGGCCCGCATTTCTCGACGCCGGGTACGTTGTCGACGGTATCGCCGATCAACGACAGGTAGTCGATAATGCGCTCCGGCGGCACGCCGAACTTGGCGAGCACGCCGGCGCGGTCGAGCGTTTCGTTAGTCATCGTATTGATGAGGGTGACATGATCCGACACAAGCTGCGCCAGATCCTTGTCACCCGTCGACACGATCACATTCATGCCACGCTTTTCCGCTTCGGTGCTGAGCGTACCGATCACGTCGTCGGCCTCGACGCCTTCTATCATCAGCAACGGCCAGCCGAGCGCGCGCACGGCCACATGAATCGGCTCGATCTGGCGCGAGAGATCGTCCGGCATGGACGGACGATTCGCCTTATAGTCGGGATACCAGTCGTCGCGAAACGTTTTGCCCTTGGCGTCGAACACGCACGCGCTATACTCTGCTGTGACTTCCTTGCGCATGCGCCGCAGCATGTTGATCATCCCGTAGAGCGCACCCGTAGGACCACCGTCGGGGCTGCGCAGATCCGGCATCGCATGGTAGGCCCGGTACAGATAACTCGAACCGTCGACCAATAGCAGGGTCTTACCTTCAAGGCTTCGTTCTTCAGGCATTATGACTAAGAGAAAAGTGATTCCGAGTCTGCGATCACTCGCAGATCAAGAGCGCGCAACGGCCAAAAAGGCCCGCGCATCGTGGCAGATGTTCACGATTATGGCAGAGTTTATCGAGGCGACCGAGTACCTCTCGGAGATTCGTCCGGCTGTCAGCATTTACGGTTCAGCGCGCCTGAAGCCGAACTCGCCCTACTACAAACTGGCCACGCAAATCGCGCGCAAGCTCTCGGACGCCGGCTTCGCCGTGATCTCGGGCGGCGGCCCGGGCATCATGGAAGCGGCCAACAGGGGCGCCCATGCGGGCAAGGCGCCTTCGGTCGGCCTGAACATCGAATTGCCGCACGAGCAATCGGGCAATCAGTGGCAAGACATCTCGTTGCGCTTCCGCCATTTCTTCACGCGCAAGGTCACGTTCGTGAAGAACTCGGACGCGGTGATCGTGATGCCCGGCGGCTTCGGCACGCTGGACGAACTCGCCGAAGTACTCACGCTGATCCAGACCAAGAAGTCGCGCCATGTGCCGATCATTCTGGTGGGTGCCGAGTTCTGGGAAGGTCTGCTTGCGTGGTTCAAGAACTCGCTCACGCCCATGGGCCTGATCAATCCGACCGACATGGATCTCATGCAGGTCATCGACGACCCGGACCAGGTGCTCGAAGCGGTGCTGAAGTTCTATGAAGACCGCGAAGAAACCGAGCCACAGCCAACCAAGTCGGACGAAGACCGGATGTTCTATCTGTGAGGCTGCCGCTTCGCGCTCCTGCGCGAAGTAAAAGCAACGCAACGCGACGAACACGCGCACGCAAACGGGCAGCTTCGAGGCTGCCCGTTTGCATTTCTTCGGTTTGATCGGCTTGCGCTCGTGACTCCAGATCACAAGAGCGACGCTCAAAAATCGTTTTGCTCGACGCCAGGTTCAGCGCTAACCTCCTGAGCTTGAACTGGAAGCTAACCGATATGGACCACGATCTCACCTCGCCCGCGCTGGCGCCTACGCCCACATTGCGGGAAATCTTCGGCGGCTTTCTCAGCCTCGGGCTGATCTCCTTCGGCGGCGCACTGCCGCTGGCGCGGCGCGCACTAGTCGAGCAACGCCGCTGGCTGAGCGCCGACGAATTCACCGACCTGCTGGGCCTCTGCCAGTTTTTGCCGGGCGGCAACGTGATCAATCTCTCGGTGGCGATGGGCATGCGCTTTCGCGGCGTGCCGGGCGCGCTAGCCGGCTTGCTCGGACTGATCGCGGGACCGTCGCTGGTGGTGATCGGCCTCGGCGTGTTGTACGAGCACACGCAGAACGACCCGCACATTCGCCATCTGTTTGCCGGTCTCGCCGCCGCCGCGGCCGGCCTGTTGATCTCGATGGCCGCGAAAATCCTGCTGCCGCTGCGGCATAGTCCGATGGCCGCGCTCATCGCCGCGCTCGGCTTCATGGCGATTGCGATCATGCGGCTGCCGCTGCTGCCCACCATGCTGGTGCTGACGCCGCTCAGCATCTATCTCGCGTCGAGGAGCACGCGATGAACGAGACGCTCATCGCCCTCGCCGTTATTTTCAGTCAGCTTTCGCTGCTTGCGTTTGGCGGCGGCAATACGATTCTTCCGGAGATGCAGCGCCAGGTGGTGGACGTGCATCACTGGATGCCGGCCAGCGAATTCAGCGCGCTGTTCGCGCTCGCGCAAGCCGCGCCGGGGCCGAATCTGATGATCGTCACGCTGATCGGATGGCACGTGGCCGGTTGGGCGGGCATGCTGGTGACGTCGGTGGCGAAGTTCGGGCCGTCGTCGCTAGTAACGATCTTCGCGGTGCATGCGTGGGAGCGGTTCAAGCACCGTCCGTGGCGTCGCTACGCGCAGCTGGGGCTGGCGCCGGTGACGGCCGGCATCGTCGCGGCGAGCGCGGCGCTGATTGCCGAAGCGTCGAACATGACGGCAATCGCGTGGGCGATCACCGGGTTCACCACTGTCATGGCGATGACGACGCGCATTCATCCGCTGTGGCTTCTGGCGGTCGGCAGCTTGATTGGACTGACTGGCTTCGGGCAGCTTTGACCTGATCGAGCAAGGCGAGCCGAGGCGGCGCCCGCTCTTGCCTGTCGAAAACGCGCTTACTGAAACGCCACTTCCGCAAAGCTGCGCAGCTTGCGGCTGTGCAAGCGATGCAGCCCGTTCATCCGCAATAGCTCCATCGCCTTCACGCCGATCTGCAGATGCTGATCGACCTGCGCGCGATAGAACTGATCCGCCATGCCGGGCAGCTTCAGTTCGCCATGCAAGGGCTTGTCCGACACGCACAGCAAAGTGCCGTAAGGCACGCGGAAACGGAAGCCGTTCGCGGCGATCGTCGCGCTCTCCATGTCGAGCGCGACCGCGCGGCTTTGCGAGAGCCGCTGCACCGGCTCGCGATGATCGCGCAACTCCCAGTTGCGGTTGTCCACACTCGCCACCGTGCCCGTGCGCATCACGCGCTTCAGTTCGACGCCGTCCAGTTGCGTGACCTGCGCGACCGCGCGCTCCAGCGCCACCTGCACTTCAGCAAGCGCCGGAATCGGCACCCACAGCGGCAGGTCGTCGTCGAGCACGTGATCCTCGCGCACATAGCCGTGCGCCAGCACATAGTCGCCGAGACGCTGCGTATTGCGCAGGCCCGCGCAATGGCCGAGCATGATCCACGCATGCGGACGCAGCACCGCGATGTGATCGGTGATGGTCTTCGCGTTAGACGGTCCGACGCCGATATTGATCATCGTGATGCCGCTGCCATCCGCGCGTTTCAGGTGATACGCGGGCATCTGCGGCAGACGCGGCGGCGCGGTGCCTTCCTGATCCTGTTCACCGAGATTCTCGTTGTATGTGACCACGTCGCCGGGCTCGACGAACGACGTGTATTCGCTACGATAGGCGCGCAGTTCTTCGTCGTCGGAATGGGCCATCATCGTGCGGCCGAGTTTGACGAATTCGTCGATATAGAACTGGTAGTTCGTGTACAGCACGTAGTTCTGGCAATGCGTGGGCGAGGTCGCCGTATAGTGCTTCAGCCGATGCAGCGAGAAATCCACCCGCGCCGCCGTGAACAGCGCAAGCGGATGCGGCTCGCCCGGCAGCGGCTCATACGTGCCGTTGACGATGCGGTCATCGAGCAGCGCCAGGTCCGGGGTGTCGAACACGTCGCGCATCAGGAACAGGCGCTCGCGATCCAGATCGCCTTCGAGGTGGATGCCTTCGGCGAAAGCGAAATGAATCGGAATCGGCTGGTCCGACACGCCGACTTCGATCTGCACGTGATGGTTTTTAGCCAGCAGGCGCAGTTGCTCGCGATAGTAGTTGCCGAACAGATCGGGCCGCGTGACGGTCGTCTCGAACACGCCCGGACCCGCGACGAAGCCATACGAACGGCGCGAGTCGATATGCGTGTTGACCTCGGTGCACACGCGCACGAAGGGATAGCAGGCGCGTACCCGGCGTTCGAATAATTCGTTGCGGCGATAGCGCGCGAAGGCGTCGCGCAGAAACGAAGTGTTCGCTTCGTAGATCGCCGAGAGGCGGGTGACGGCCTCGGTAGCGTCATCGAACGATTCGGTTGGGAAGCTGTTGGCGGGAGTCTGCACCGCGCGTTGATTGGTATCGTTGTTCATCTTCAGTCGCCTCGATTGATGAGGCCACATTACCACGGAACCGTTGCTCGCCAAATCGCCTGGCGGCGCTGCAACACACGCTGCCACACCGCTCGCAAGATTGCGCGCACGCCGCGCGAAAGCGGCGCAAAATAAGGCGATCGCGCCCGAGGACCAGGTGGGATTTGCTAGAATCGGGGCACCATATTGGAGAATCACCATGAAGCCGCTCCTTCCCGTCGCCGTTGCACTGGTCCTCGCCTTTGGCAACGCCGCGATGGCTGCCCAGCCTGTCGACGACACGCCGGCCCCCGGCGCGCCCCAGTCCGCCAATGAACGGGCCGGTCTGCCTGACCTGGACAAGATCAATCGTCCAGCCGCCGAGGTCAGTTCGAAGGTCGAAATCAACGTCCCGCGCACGCCGAGCTTCTACGAACGCAGCGCCAACGGCACCGAAATCACCGAATATCGCGACAAAGGCAAGCCCGTCGAAATCAACGTGCATTCCAACCTCGGCACGCGCTATCAAATGAGCGCGCCGCTCGACACGTCGCCCTCCGTGCGAGACAACGGCCGTGCCAGCACGCGTTTGCCGTCGGTGCACCTGACCTATTGATGCATGCCGGGGCGGCGCCCGGCGTGGGCCGCCGCCCCGATCCGAGCGCCCGCAGGGCGCCATCCCGGGCCTCAGCCTGCTTGCCGGGTTTCACCCTGGCGGTAAGGCGTTGGAAGGCCGAAGCGCTTCACGGCTCCGAAAGAACGCGTTTTCGATAACTGCATTTGCCGCACATCGCACTGGCCGCACCGCGCCAGCCCGACCAACCTGATCTGACGTTTCCCGCATGGCTGTCTTCACCGCTGTCACCGAACCCCAACTTGCAGAATGGATGAGCCACTACGATCTCGGCGACGTCGTCGAATTTCGCGGCATTTCCTCCGGTATTGAGAACAGCAACTTTTTTCTGACGACGACGCGCGGCGAATACGTCCTCACGATTTTCGAAAAGCTGACGGCGGAACAACTGCCGTTCTATCTCAACCTCATGCGTCACCTGGCCGCGCATCGCGTGCCGGTGCCGGACCCCATGCCGCGCGAAGACGGCGCGCTGTTCGGCACCTTGCATGGCAAGCCCGCCGCCATCGTGACCAAGCTCGAGGGCGCGCCGGAACTGACGCCGGGCGTCGAACACTGCATCGAAGTCGGACAAATGCTGGCGCGCATGCACCTGGCAGGACGCGACTACACGGGCTATCAGCCGAATCTGCGCAGCTTGCCGTGGTGGCAGGAAACCGTACCCACCATCCTGCCGTTTCTGGAAGGCGAGCAACGCGAGTTGCTGTCGTCCGAACTGGCGCATCAGAAAGCCTTCTTCGCGTCGACCGATTACGCCGCGCTGCCCGAAGGCCCGTGCCACGCCGATCTGTTCCGCGACAACGCCATGTTCGCGCACGCTGCGCCGGAGACAGGCCACGAAGTGCGCCTCGGCGGTTTCTTCGACTTCTATTTCGCCGGCTGCGACAAGTGGCTGTTCGACGTGGCGGTGACGGTCAACGACTGGTGCGTCGACCTCGCCACCGGCAAACTCGACCACGCGCGCACCGAAGCCATGCTGCGCGCCTACCAGACCGTGCGCCCCTTCACGGCCGAAGAAAACCGCCATTGGGGCGACATGCTGCGAGCGGGCGCATACCGCTTCTGGGTCTCGCGCCTGTATGATTTTCATTTGCCGCGCGCGGCCGAACTGCTCAAACCGCACGATCCCGGCCATTTCGAGCGCATTCTGCGCGAACGCCTAACCGGCGTTGCACTTCCAGGCATCCATACCTCATGCAACTGATCGAAGTCCCCGCGAAAGCCGGCTATGTGTGGTTCCGGCAGGGTATCTGGCTGTTCCGCAAGAACCCGCTCGCGTTCCTGACGCTGTTCTTCACCTATCTGCTGGTAATGACGCTCGTGTCGCAGATTCCGGTGGTCGGCGGCGTGTTGCCGCTGGCCTTCATTCCGGGCGTCGCGGTCGGCTTCATGGCGGCGTGCCGCAACACCATCGCCGGCAAGCCGGTGTTCCCGACCATTCTGGTGGACGGCTTTCACTCGTACGGCCCGGTGGTCGCCAAGCGGTTGCTGGTGCTCGGGGCGCTCTACGTCGTCGCAATGGCGCTGGTACTGGCCGCTTCGGCGCTCGCCGACGGCGGCATGCTGCTGAAGGTCATGCTCGGCGCCGCCGCGATGGATCAGGACGCAATCGCCAACAGCAATATCCCGCTGGCGGTGATTACAGCCCTCGCGGTCTACATTCCGGTGGCGATGATTTTCTGGTTCTCGCCGATTCTCGCCGCGTGGCATGACGTGCCGCCCGTCAAGGCGATGTTCTTCAGCCTCGTCAGTTGCTGGCGCAACCGCGGCGCGTTTATCGTGTTCGGCGCGCTGTGGTTCGCGGTGGCGTTGACGGTGTCGCTCGGCTTGTCGGCGCTGATGCAGGCGCTGGGCGCGGGCGACTTCGCGTTCGCGATCCTGATGCCCGCCACGATGATCGTCACGACCATGCTGTATTGCTCGTTCTACGCGACCTATCGCGGCTGCTTCGGCGTGCAAACGCCCGAAACACCGGACTTGCCGACCACGCCAGCAGCTTGAATTCCGTTCAGGCGCGGGCGCTGTTCTGGCGCCCGCACCGCACCACCGTCGCGGCGGCGCGTGCCTTCGCCGTTTCCTGAATCTCCGACTGCACTCGTCAACCTGCGCCGATTTGCGGCACAATGGTTTGCGCGCAATCCATTTGCACGCTCTTTTTATACGAGATGCATCATGACCCAACGGCCCGCTTTACCCTTCACGCTCGACGAGCAACTCTGCTTCGCCCTCTACTCCACCTCGCTTGCCATGACTAAGGCGTACAAGCCGCTGCTGGATAAGCTGGGCCTGACATATCCGCAATACCTGGCCATGCTGGTGCTGTGGGAGAGCGACGACGTCGCGGTCAAGGACATGGCCGCGCGTCTGAACCTCGATTCGGCGACGGTCACGCCGCTGCTCAAGCGCCTGGAGGCACAAGGGCTGCTGGAACGAGTGCGCGGCGTCGACGACGAACGTCTCGTGTATATCCGGCTCACCAAGGCCGGCTCGGCGCTCAAGCGGCAGGCCCGCGAGGTGCCCGCGGAAATCTTGTGCGCGACCCAGCAGACGCCCGAATTTCTGCTGCGTTTGCGCGACGACCTGACTCGCCTGCGCGCCACCCTCAACGATTACATGGACCACTAGGCGTTTCGTTGCAAAACGCGCGCTATCGTTACGATACGAAAATTCATTTGCACACAAATTATTTGTGTACTATCTTAATCACATGCCGCTGCGATAGCACGCCGCCAGAACGGCGGGCCGGCAAAGAGCGGCAAATTTGCAGATCCTGACAACCCAGACAAAGGAGCATCACCATGAACATCCTCTACAAGGCAAGCGCAACGAGCACCGGTGGCCGCGACGGCCGTGCTGTATCGTCGGACAATGCATTGGACGTCAAGCTGGCAGCACCGCGTGAACTGGGCGGCACCGGCGCAGCGGGTACGAATCCGGAACAACTCTTCGCAGCCGGCTACTCGGCGTGTTTCCTGAGCGCCATGAAGTTTGTCGCCGGCCAGAAGAAGCAGACTTTGCCGGCGGACACGCAAGTCACCGCGGAAGTCGGCATCGGCCCCAACGACAAGGGCGGCTTCGCGCTCGACATCGATCTGCGCGTCTCGCTACCGGGTCTGGATGCCGGCGCGGCGAAGGAACTGGTCGACGCAGCGCATCAGGTCTGCCCGTACTCGAACGCCACGCGTAACAACGTCGACGTCCGCTTGCAAATCGCCTGAGCGACGGACTCGATGCATCGCTAAAGAATTGCTCGAGCGGCGCGGAAAACCGCGCCGCCTGCCAGCGACAGCGCCCGCACCCCGCACAATAGGGGCGGGCGCTGTCCCATTTGGGGACGCGGCATGCGATGTGCGGCACAAGTCCGTGCCGCCGCTTGTGGCGCTTGCGCGCCAGTGACAGCCCAGCCATCCACCTTAGTTTTCACGATCCACGTTCCCGATGACACGCGTCCGACGATTGAGCGACACCTTCGACACCGGTCTGGTCTGGTTTCGCCGCGACCTGCGCAGCACGGACAACGCCGCGCTCTACTACGCGCTCAAGCATTGCGAGCGCGTGTGGTGCGCATTCGTGTTCGACACGACGATCCTTCAGCCGCTGGTCGACGCGTGGCACGCTCGTCATCCGGACACGCAACCGCAGGATCGCCGCATCGAGTTCATTCTTGCGGCGCTCGGCGAACTGGACGAGGCGTTGCGCGCCAACGGCGGCGGCCTGATCGTGCTGTATGGCGAACCCGCCGAACTGGTGCCGAAGCTCGCCGACGAACTCGGAGTGGACGCGGTCTTCGCGAATCACGACTACGAACCGGTCGCAATCGAGCGCGACGAGACAGTCCGCGAGCGGCTCGCTGGAGCCGGACATCAGTGGCTGACGTTCAAGGATCAGGTGATTTTCGAGCGCGACGAAGTGCTCACCGGCCAGAACAAGCCGTTCACGGTGTTCACGCCGTACAAGACCGCATGGCTCAAGCAACTGACGGCCTTCGATTTGAAGCCGTATCCCGTGCAAACCTACACGAAGCATCTGGCCGCGCCGCCGTCGAAACAGGATCGCCCGTTACCGACGCTCGACCAGCTCGGGTTCGCGCCGAGCAACCTCGCCGAACTGGAGCTACCCACCGGCATGAGCGGCGCGCAGCGTCTGCTCGACGACTTCGCGACGCGCATCGACAGCTATAAGGAGCGGCGCGACTTCCCCGCTGCCAAGGGCCCAAGCTATCTGTCGATGCATCTGCGCTTCGGCACGGTGTCGATCCGCACGCTCGCGCGCCTCGCCCACGAGATGTCGCTGCAACCCGACGGCCAAGGCTCGGCGACATGGCTGTCGGAACTGATCTGGCGGGACTTCTACTTCATGATCCTGGCGCATCATCCGCGGCTGGCGAACGGCGCGTCGTTCAAGGAAGAATACGACCGGCTGCGCTGGGAGCACGGTCCGGAAGCGGACGAGGCGTTCGCCGCGTGGTGCGACGGTCGCACGGGCTACCCGCTCGTCGACGCCGCCATGCTGCAGCTGAACCGCACCGGCTATATGCACAACCGCTTGCGGATGGTGACGGCGAGTTTTCTTGTGAAGGATCTGGGCGTGGACTGGCGGCTCGGTGAGCGTTACTTCGCCGAACAGTTGAACGACTTCGACTTCTCGGCGAATAACGGTGGCTGGCAGTGGGCGGCATCGACGGGATGCGACGCGCAGCCTTATTTCCGTATCTTCAATCCGATCACGCAGTCCGAAAAATTCGACGCCGAAGGACGCTTTATCAAACACTATTTGCCCCAGCTCGCGAAGCTGCCGTCGAAATGGATTCATGCGCCGTGGTTGGCGGGAGCGGACCGGCTCGCGGAATTCGGCGTGGTATTGGGCAAAGACTATCCGGCACCGATCGTCGACCATGCCGAAGCGCGAGCGCGCACGCTGGCCCGATTCGGCAAGTGAGTGCCCGCTTACGTCGTTTTGCTTCGATTCAGATGTTTGAAGGAGCCTTGCGAATGCGCCGATTGCCGTCACTGCTGGTATTTCTTGTTCTGGCGTTCGCAGCCGCGTTCGTCGCGAGCCGGTTTCTGCCTGACGCC
Organism: Paraburkholderia sp. FT54; assembly: GCF_031585635.1. NCBI lineage: Bacteria > Pseudomonadati > Pseudomonadota > Betaproteobacteria > Burkholderiales > Burkholderiaceae > Paraburkholderia > Paraburkholderia sp. FT54. The sequence continues at coordinate 2,744,934 of NZ_CP134196.1, forward strand.
TGGTATGTGGCGCTGCAAAAGCCCGCGTTCAATCCGCCGGACTGGGTGTTCCCGCCGGCCTGGTCGCTGCTTTATGTGCTGATGGCGATTGCCGCCTGGCGCGTATGGAAACGCGACGGCCTGAGCGCAGCGATCGTTTTATGGCTGGTGCAGCTGCTGTTCAACGCAGCCTGGATGTGGCTTTTTTTCGGCCTGCATCGGCCGGGCGTGGCGCTGACGGATATTCTGATACTACTGATATTGATCGTCGCGCTGACAGGCGCATTCTGGCGACGGGACCGCTGGGCAGGCGGACTATTGATGCCCTATGTCGCTTGGGTGGCGTTCGCCGCGGTGTTGAATCACGCGTTGTGGCAAATGAATCCGGCTGTCTGAGCGCTTGCGACGATTTGCGACAGCTTGGGCGCCTCACCCCGAACACCGGCGTCGCAATCCGCGCCGATGCTTTGACACGCGCGCCTCAGTGCTGGCTCATCCACGACGGTTGGCGGACATTCGCCTCGCGATCCAGCTTGCGCATACGGAATTCCAGATCGTACAGATCGGTTGCTTCGGCGAGGAAAGCGTCAGCGCGTTCCTTTGCGAGTTGATCGGGCGATTTGGTCAGAAACAGAAACAGCCGGCTAAGCAGATACATGGTCAACCTCGACTATGAATTTAGGCGTTAACGCCTAAGGGATAACCAGTATTATAGGGAAAACCCTAGGAACACGCCAGCACTCATTTTCGAAGTGTTGCGCAGACGTCACCGAGCGCCTGCTGAGGCCGCTGTGGCGTCGGCTTCCGCGATGCGGCCCGTGTCCGTGCGGCGCTGATGTTTGAAAAATTCCCACACCATCGCACTGGCGTCCGGACCTTTGGCGGAATGAAACGGCACCGCGTCGTCGCCGCCGCTCCAGGCATGAGCCAACCCTTGCACGCGGCACAGCCGTACCACCCGCCGTCCGCCGCGCAGGTAATCGCGCATGACCATGCCGCCCTTGCGTTCTTCGCGGACTTCACCGGATTTACGCGCGCCGTTCTGGTCGACGATGCGGTTCAGGCGGAGAAACTGCACCGCCAGCTGATCCGCGTTGACCGGCGAAACCACGTGGTCCGCGTCGCCGTGGATGATGATGGCGGGCATGCCGGGGTAACGAGCCACATCGGCGGTTTCGTCGACTAGCTCGGCCGGTTCGCGGCGCGCGCCGCGCCGCATCACGTCCATCGCCGCGACGCCCGAACGCGCCTCGCCGAAAGCGGGGCCGGAATGCAACGCAACTGCCGCGAAATGGTCCGGATAGTTGACGGCCAGAAGCGCCGTGAGGCCGGCGCCAGCGGAGATTCCGGCGACGTATACGCGCTCGCTGTCGAAACCATGCTGCGCGACCAGCGCCCCCACCAGCGAAACCACGGCGCGCGCTTCGGCGCCGCCGGCGCTTTCGCCGGCGTCGTACCAATGCCAGCAGCGGTGCGAGTGCACGTGTTTCGACTGTTCCGGATAAACCACGGCAAAACCGAAACGGTCGGCCAGCACGTTCATCCTCGTGCCTTCTGCGAATTCATCGATCGACTGCGTGCAGCCGTGCAGCATCACCACCAGCGGCATGGCCTCGAGCGCATGGCCCGACGGGACATACAAGCCGTACTGGAGATGATTGACCAGCCGGCCGGGCGCGGCAGGTGCGGAGTGGAACGAGCGCGTCCACGAGCCGCTCGCCCACGCTGACGCGCGCGGACGCACACGCGACTCGCGGGCAGCGGGGCGCGGCACGTCACGTTTGGCGGGCGCACGCACCGCGGCGGCCGGCTTGAGCGGACGAACTTTGGTGGACGGCTTGCTGGTGGCGGGCCGGGCCGGTCGCGTCGTGGTGCGCTTGGTGGTTTTGCGAGCGTGCTCGGTTTGGATCGCGAGCAGGCGCTTGAGACCGCGCAGCCAGATTTTCGATAGACTTTTTGCCATTGGCGGATAACCTCGCAAAAAGGGACAGGGTCCGTCCGGTAGAACGGTGCTTTGTTGTGCAATGCACAATAACACCAATCTTCATGCGATGCTGGAACCTCGCGGATGCTGTCCGAGACCGAAGTTTTCGCAAGGCGAACCTTGTTGCGAGGCTGGCGTCAAAGCCCTGCAAGGCTCGTCCGCTGTTTGTTTGCGATTTGTCGGCCGAATCTTTACCGCTTGTTCGCGAGCTAACGTTAAGCGGCAAAAAGCTACGCGCGCGGCGCGACCGCCTTGTAGCACGCGTCTATACTGGCGGTTGCTTCGTTGCCGCACGAGACTATGCCGCGCCGGCCGAGTCGACGATTTGCGCCGCCTGTGCGTTAACCCCAACCAACCCGATTCTACGCGGCCCTGGTCGCGCCTCTTGCCATGCCCGATTTACCTGCCCACCTTTGGTATTCGATCACCAGCCTCGGCGGCGCCGGCATGACGCTGCCGCTCGCGTTCGCCATCGCGCTGTGGCTGGCGGTCGGCTACACGTGGCGCATGGCGGCGGGCTGGCTGCTGCTGCTCGGCGCGGCCATCGGCGTGGTGACCGTGACGAAACTGGCGTTCCTCGGTTGGGGTGTCGGCGTGCGAGAGCTGGACTTCACCGGCGTCAGTGGCCACGCCATGCTGTCCACCGCCGTCTATCCGGTTGTGCTGTTCCTCATGCTGTTGCCGGCACGGCCGGCCATCCGTCTAGCCGGGGTGCTGCTCGGCCTTGCCGCAGGGATCGCAGTGGGTTTGTCACGGGTCGCGCTGAGTGCTCATTCGCCTTCTGAAGCCATTACCGGCTGTTTGACCGGCGCCCTGGCCGCGCTGGTGTTCGTCCGTCTCGCGTGGCATGCGGAGCCGGGCCGGCTGTCGGCGCTGCCTGTCGCCGTCAGCATGATGGTCCTCGCGGTGCTGGCGCACGGCGTGCACGTGCCGACGCAGCGCTGGGTCACGCATATCGCGCTGAAAGTGTCTGGTCATGACAGACCGTTCATTCGCGCGAAGTGGAAGGCGGTGCGCGACGTCCGTCCGGCCGCGGCGCCGCTGTCGCAAACGCTCAACACGCTGGCGCCGCCGCAGTCGTCCGACGCCTGAATCATCCCCCGTTGTTCGACAAGCCGCTTCATGCGCACGGCTGAATGATTGTCATGGGCCACCGTTATAACCTTTCATATATTACGATAGCGTTTTAACCCGCCGATCCGGTTCATGCCGGACTTCCAAGCCTCCATGACACTCTCTCGCCGCGTTCTGAAGCAAGCGCTGTTCGTCGTCAGCGCCGTCTCCGTCGTCATCAGCGCCAATGCGCGCGCCGACGAACTGGTGGTCTCCGCTGCCGCCAGCCTGACCAACGCATTCAAAGCGGTCAGCGAGGTGTTTGAGCAGCAGCATCCGGGCACCAGGGTGCTGCTGAACTTCGGCGCCTCCGACGTGCTGATGCAGCAAATCGTCAAAGGCGCGCCCGCCGACGTGTTCGCGTCCGCGGATCAAAAGGCCATGGACAAGGCCGCCGCCGAAAAAGTGATCGTGCCGGCCACGCGCCGCGACTTCGCCGCCAATTCGCTGGTGCTGATCGTGCCGACGGACAGCCATTTCGCGCCGACCGACCTGAACGATCTGACGTCGACGAACGTGAAGCGCGTCGCGTACGGCGATCCGGCTTCCGTGCCGGTCGGCCGTTACACGCAGGGCGCGCTGCAGGCCGCGGGCGTATGGGACGCCGTGAGTGCGAAGGCCGTGCTGGCGTCGAACGTACGTCAAAGCCTCGACTACGTGTCGCGTGGCGAAGTCGACGCCGGCTTCGTGTTCAGCACCGACGCCGCCGTCATGCCCGACAAGGTCAAGGTCGCGCTGAACGTGCCGACGCAAACGCCGATCACTTATCCGATCGCGCAAGTGGAAGGCAGCCGCCACGCAGCGGACGCGCAAGCGTTCATGAACTTCGTGCTGTCGCCGGCCGGCCAGGCCGTGCTCGCCAAGTACGGCTTCAGGCCCGCGCACTAACTTCACCGGGACGACGCACGCTCATGCAACAGGCCTGGATTCCGCTCCTGCTGTCGCTGAAAGTGGCGGGCTGGGCCACCGCGCTCAATCTGGTATTCGGCGTCGCCGCGGGCTTCGGTTTGTCGCGCTGGCGCTCCGGCGCGCGCGACGTGATCGATTCGCTGCTGATGCTGCCGCTCGTCATGCCGCCCACGGTGCTCGGCTATTATCTGCTCGTCCTGCTCGGACGGCGCGGCGTGATCGGCGGCTGGCTCGACCGCCTAGATATTCAGTTGGTGTTCACCTGGCAGGGCGCGGTGATCGCCTCGACGGTCGTGGCGTTTCCGCTCGTACTGAAATCGGCGCGCGCCGCCTTCGAGGCCGTCGATCCGCAACTCGAGCGGGCCGCGCGCACGCTCGGCGTGAGCGAAACAGCCGTGTTCTTCCGCGTGACGCTGCCGCTCGCCGCGCGCGGCATTCTCGCCGGCGGTCTGCTGGCGTTCGCGCGAGCGCTCGGCGAATTCGGCGCGACGCTGATGATCGCGGGCAATCTGCCGGGACGCACGCAGACGCTGTCGGTGGCAGTCTATTCAGCCGTGCAGGCCGGTGACGACAGCACCGCGAATTTCCTCGTGCTCGTGACCTCGGTGACGTGCGTCGTGATCCTGCTGCTCGCGGGGCGGCTCGTGCCGCAGCACACGCTGTTGAAGTCCAGTTGATATGCTGCTCGCCGTCGACATCCGCAAGACCTTCCAGAGCGCCGAACGCCGCTTTACGCTCGATGTCGCGTTCAAGGCGACTTCGCAACGTGTCGTGTTGTTCGGGCCGTCCGGCGCGGGCAAAAGTCTGACGTTGCAGGCTATCGCCGGCCTGCTGCGTCCCGACGAAGGCACGATCACGCTGCATGGCAACGCGCTATTCGACAGCGCGCGCGGCGTCGATCTGAAACCGCAAGCGCGCAAGATCGCCTATCTGTTTCAGGACTACGCGCTATTTCCGCATCTGAACGTGCGGCAGAACATCGGCTTCGGCTTGCAGCAGGGCTGGCTCAATCCGCGCGCGCGGATCGCGCATCCGCAGATCGATTACTGGCTCGATGCGCTCGAATTGACGAGTGTGGCGGGCAATCATCCGGTGCAGCTTTCCGGCGGACAAAAGCAGCGCGTGGCGCTGGCGCGAGCGCTCGTCGCGCAACCTCAGGTGCTGTTGCTGGACGAGCCCTTTTCAGCGCTCGACAGCGCTTTGCGCCAGCGCATGCGCCGCGAGCTATCCGAGCTGCAAACGCGGCTCGATATTCCGATGGTCTTGATCACGCACGACCCCGACGATGTCGCCGCCTTCGGCGATCAGGTCGTGCAGGTCAGCGACGGCTGCGTGCGCGAGGATCATCCGTTCGCCGGCTACGCGCACACCCAACCCTGACTCGAACGCGAGCGTTTCGCGCGTTCAGTCCTTCACACCGAGAATCACGCTCGACGCCTTGAACGCCGCGACGGCGCTCCCGCCTTCCACGAGGCCGAGTGTGTCGACGCTTTCATTGGTGACGACCGCGGTGATCACCGAGCCGCCATCCAGCACCAGCGACACTTCGGCATTCACCGCGCCGAGCTTCACGCTTTGCACCGTGCCGCGCAACTGGTTGCGCGCCGAGAGTTTGAGCGGCGCGCCGCTTGCGTTGTCGACAAGCAGCACGACCCACGACGCCTTGATCAACGCGAACGCCGCCGCGCCCTCCACAAGGCCCAGCGTCTCGGTGCTTTCATGCGTGATGACCGAGACAATCACGTGGCCGCCGGGAAGCGCCAGGGTGATTTCGTCGTTGACGGTGCCGCGCGTGATCGCCGACACCGTGCCATAGAGCTGATTGCGCGCGCTCGTCTTCACGCCGATGCGGCCGATCAGATCCCAGTCCGTCGCGAATCCTTCGATCGCTGCGCCCGCGCGTTCGAGAAAGCGCCGATGCTCGCGTTCCACCGCGCGAAACGTCTCGATCAGTTTGACGGCGCGCGGCGTCAGCGTGGTGCCGCCACCGCCTTTGCCGCCGGTCAGGCGCACCACGAGCGGCTCGCCGGCAAGGTTGTTCATGATGTCGACGGCATCCCACGCGCCTTTGTAGCTGATGCCGACGGCTTTGGCCGCGCTGGTGATCGAGCCGGTCTCGCCAATCGCCGCCAATAGCGCGATCCGCGACGCGCCGCCGAGCGTCTGCGCGCCTGCCTGAAACCAGACGGAGCCGCCGAGTTCGAGCGTTTCGCGGGGAGGATCGGTGCGGTCGGAAGTCATGGCGAGGAGCGGTCGATGACCGAGGAAAGGACGACGAATCATTATAGCGACGCAGACCCGCGCCGCCCGCCGCCCCTTTTCACGCCTAGAAAAGCTCGCGTCACGACATGACCGCTGCACTCACAGCGCGTACTGCGCGATCCCGTTGCCGAACGACCAGTTCTCCTTCAGCACCTCGACGAGGTTGATCAACACGTCCTCGCGCCGGAGCCCCGGCGATTCAGCCAGTTCGTCCGCCATACGCTTGTACAGCGCCTTTTTCATCTCGAGCGTGCGCGTGTTGTTCAGCGTGATCTGAATCATCACCAGATCGTCGCTTCGCTCGACGTTCAGATACTGGTTGTCGTACACAAAATTCCCGGCCTCGTGCTCAGTGATCAGCATGAAGATGTCGTCCTTCGGCACGTTGAAGGTGTCCACCAGCGAACGCTGGATGCTCTCCGTCAGCGCCTTCCGGTATTCAGCGGGCTTGCCTGCGCGCAATGCGATTCGTGTGAGCGGCATGATGAAACTCCTTGGTTGCGTTGATTGGGTAAACACAGCTTAGGCGCGCCGAGTCATAATAAACAGACATCATTGACGATTTCATCTATATCCATCGAAAATGAAAGTTCTCGATCTCGATGCGGTCCGGGCGTTCGTTCTGGTCGCAGACCTGCACAGTTTCACGCGTGCCGCGGATGCGCTCGATACGACGCAATCGGCCGTCAGTCTGAAGCTCAAGCGGCTGGAGGCCCATCTGGGCAAGCAGCTGCTGGAGCGCACGCCGCGTGTCGTGCGCCTTTCCGCGGACGGCAACGCGTTCCTCAGCGCCGCGCGCGACCTGCTGAACGCGCACGAACGCGCGCTGGGTTCGCTGTCGGTCGAGCGCCGGCGGCTCGCGTTGGGGCTCAGCGAGCATGTCGCGGGGCCGGACCTGGCGCTCCTGCTCGGCAGGCTCAACGCGCACGATCCAGGTCTGGTGATCGAATTGCATCTGGGCATGTCGGCCGCGCTGCTCGCGCAATTCGACGAACGCCGCCTCGACGCGGTGATCGTCCGCTATGGCGCCGACGAACCGCCGCGCAACGACGCGCAGGTGCTGTTCAGCGAACCGCTCGGTTGGCTCGCGACGCCGGCGTGGTTGCCGCGGGTCGGCGAGCCGTTGGCGCTGGCGCTGCTGAGTCCGCCGTGCAACGTGCGCGACGTGGCGCTGCGAACGCTCGCGCAGGCGGGCATCGGCTGGCAGGAAGTATTCGTCGGCGGCGGCGTGGCGGCCGTCGGTGCGGCCGTGGCGGCGGGACTGGCGGTGTCGCCGCTGGCGCGGCGCGTGGCGCCACGCGGCCTGATCGACGTCGGCGCGCGGCTGGGCTTGCCGTCACTGCCGGAATCGCGCGTGACCCTGCATTCGCGGGTGAGAGACGAACGGTCGATGGAGACGTTGCGGCTGGTGACGAATGGGTTGGCGATGCAATGACAAAACAACTCGTGGCCCTGACCCGCGCATGGTGTGATGCCGTCGAGCGCGGCGATCCGATCGGCCTGATCGACCCGCCGCCAAAGCAACCCACCGACGTCGAGTTGTACTCGCACGCCTGGAAGGTCCGGCCGCCGCGCATAGTGGAAAGTTGGACGCACAGCGCCAAGGCCCGCCGGGCAGCAAGCCGAAACGCAAACGCGCGGCCTGAGTTCTGGACTAGTGGAGAATTGGCGGCAGCGAGCCGCTGCTGGCGGTAGCGGGATTGCTCGTGGCGTTCGCCGGATTGGCGCTAACGTTTGCGGACGGGGCCGGCACATTGACGTGGGTCGCCGCTGGTTTCGCCGCGACCGTGGCCGATTGCGGGTGAGCCTGACGGGCCGGGACCACCAGGTTCGCGCGCACCACCTTGCCCTGCGCCGGTTTCGTCTGGACGCGTTGCGCGTGCGGCTTTTTACTCTGTGCCATCACGGCCGTTTTCGAGGGCGCCTTGCTTGCACCCGTTGCGTTGATCCCGCTTTTCGTCGTGGCCTTGACCGCCACCTTCTTCACGCTGCCCTGCGCTACTGGCTTGTTGCTGTGTCCCGCCGTCGATGCAACGCGCGGCGCCGCGTGCTGAGCGCCCGCGACGTGCTTTGAAGCGGACTTCGAGGCGACTTTCGAACCGGCGGTAGACTTGATCTCGGCCGACCCGCCTTTTTTCCGGGCCTGCTTCGCGACATGCCCGCTCGCCTCGGGCGGGTTCCACACTTCGACATAACCCGCGGCCACGGCCGCGCCCGACATACACCACACGGCAAGCGCCGCGACTGCTGCAACTGCTCGAACGCCCATCTCCTGCTTCTCCCGATCTTTCGACTTCCCTGACGAGCCAGGATTATATTCTCTTGCAAAAATCCATATTTAGACTAATATCAATTTCAAGTACAAATTAGGACTTACCCGCTCATGGCTCACGCTGCCCGCGCCACCCAACCCGAAGCGCCGATTAGCCGGCCGGTTTCGGAACCCACGCTAACGGAAATGTCCGCGGCGGGTCTGCGCGCGTTCTTCAACATTGCGCGCGACTGGGACCTAAGCGCGGAAGAGCAGATCGTGCTGCTCGGCTCGCCGGGCCGCTCCACCTACTTCAAGTGGAAACAGGCGCCTGAAACGGCCCGCCTCGGGCGCGACACGCTAGAACGCCTGTCGCTCATGCTCGGCATCTACAAGGCGCTGCAAATCCTGCTGCCGCAAGCCAGCACCGCCGACGCCTGGATCAAACGCCCCAACAGCGCGCCGCCGTTCGGCGGCCGCCGCGCGCTGGACCGCATGCTGGCGGGCAACATCAGCGACCTCGTGGCCGTGCGCCAATATCTCGACGCGATGCGAGGCGGCTGGGCGTGACACAACCGCATTGGCAGGACCGCTGGCGCACGGCGCCATTCGATTGGTCGCCCGCGTATCGCGTGATTCCGACGCGCTTTCCCGCTGTCAATCTGTTCGACCGGGTCGCCTCGCCGGAAGATTTCGACGCCCTGTACGCGCTCGAAGCCATGACCAACGACCGTCTGCGCACCGAAGTCGGCGAACTCGATCTGGTGCCGCGCGAAGAGCGCCGCTTCGGACCGGGCTACGGACCGATCATGGCCGCATTGACGCATCTGAATCCGCTCGGCAGCCGCTTCTCCGACGGCACCTACGGCGTGTTCTATTGCGCCCGCTCACGCGCCACCGCGATCGCCGAAACGCGTTATCACACCGGGAAATTTCTGGAAGCGACGGCCGAGCCGCCCATGCGCCAGCAGATGCGTCTATACACGGTCGTCGCGCAAGGCAACGTAGTGGACATTCGCGACGACACGTCGGTGGATCTCGCGGTGCTGTCGCCGGATGACTACCTGGCCGGACAATCCCTCGGTCGGGCCGTCCGCGAGGCCGGTGCGCCGGGCATCGTGTATCCGTCGGTGCGGGATGACGGCGGCGAGTGCCTCGCCGCGTTCAAAACAACGCTGCTGCGCGACTGCCATCACGCGGCGTATCTGGAATACAACTGGAACGGCACAAGCGTGGATATGGTGTTCGAACTCAGCCAGGTCGGCTGATCGCGAGGCCTGAATGGAACGCGCGTGGCCTGCGCGCTCCGCCGTCAAGGCAGCGCCAGCGCCGCCGCGCCTTCCGCGCGGGCCTCTTCGGTCGAGACGGACCAGCGCCGCAAGGCCAGCGGCTCCACGATCGTGAGCTTGCCGCCCGGCCCGAACGCGCCGGTGTCGATGAACACCTGCGAGCCGACCTGCTTGATGTCGCGCATCGGCGTGTGGCCGCAATAGGTCAGGGAGAGGCCGCGCTGCCGCTGCGGATCGTCGTTGCCCAACGCCAGGTCGCGGCCCCACAGCAAACGCTGGCGGGTCTCTTCGGAGAAATTCCCCGCGTCGAGTTCCGCGTCCGAGCCGAAGAATTCGGCATGCAGAACATTGAAGCGCTCCTTGCCGCTGCCGACCACGCGCGCAAGCGGCAACCCGCGCAAGATTTCCGCGTAGTGCTGCAAGCGCTCGTCGGATAATTGCGCCGCCCAGATGCCGCCGATTCCGTACCACCACTGACGCCGCAAGCGTCCGTCGGCGACGGCGCACAGCGTGTCTTCGTGATTGCCGAGCACGGCGAAAAACCACGGCTTGTCGAGCAGCGCCAAAGCCAATTCGGAGTTCTCGCCGCGATCCACCAGATCGCCGACCGAGAAGAGCCGGTCCCGCGCCGGGTCGAACGTGATCACGCGCAGCAGATAGCGCAATGCATCGACGCAACCATGCAGATCGCCGACCACGAAGTCGCGACCGCTCCGGTTAGCCGGGTGATGCTGGACGGAATTGACGAGTACGGAAGCCATGGGTCAATGATAATGCCGCAACCGCGATGCGTATGCGCGCTGCCTATCGTAACCTGGCGCCGCGGAGGGCGAGAATGACGCAAATCAACGCAAAAACGACCTATTTTCGGCAGGCCTTACCGGAAACATGCCGTCTGCGCGTCACTATTGCTGAGTTCGCAATTTGGAAATCTGATCGACGGACACGGTCGACTGCGGATTGCCGAACTGTCTGGTCACATAGTTGGTGATCGCGGCCACCTGGTCGTCCGTGAGCTGGTTGGCGAATGCGGGCATCAATACGTCCGCCTGTTTCGTCGTACGCCTGACGCCGTGCAGGATCACCATCGCCAGATTGTTGGCGTCGCTCGCGCCCACCACGGAGTTGTGAATCAGCGACGGATACGCCCCCGGCGCGCTCGCGCCCACGCCTTGGCCCGTCCAGTTATGGCAGCTCGCGCAATTGGCGACGAACAGTTGCGCACCGTTCACGGCATGGATGGTGGTGCCGCGCAGCGCCGTGACGTCCTCGGCGGGGTTGCCCCACTGGTCGCGCGGGCGCGCTTCGCCGCCGCTGATCGGCGGCACCCCGCGCAGATAAGCGACGATCGAGCCGAGATCCTCACGCGTCAGATATTGCGTGCTGTCAGTCACCACCTCGGCCATCGGACCGGCCGCGTTGGCGCGGCCCTGCGCCGCGCCGGTCGACAGATACGACGCCAGCTCATCGTCGCTCCAACTGCCCACGCCGCTGTTCTTGCCGGACGTGATGTTGTACGCATGCCAGCCGCCCTGCATCGCGCCGGAGAAACGTGAACTCGACTTCAGGCCCTGGGTGAAATTGCGCGGCGTGTGGCATTCCTCGCAATGCGCGAGCCCTTGCACCAGATACGCGCCGCGATTCCACTCGGCGCTTTGCTTGGGATCGGGAACGAAGCGGCCCTCGGTGAAATTGAACAGGTTCCAGAACACCATCAGCCAACGCTGATTGAACGGGAATTTCAGGCTGTTGCCCGGCGGCGTGTAGTGGATCGGTGCGAGCGTGTTCAGGTACGCGCGAATCGCCAGCACGTCCTGATCCGTGACCTTGGTGTACTCCGCGTATGGGAAAGCCGGATACAAGCGCTCGCCGCCTTTGCCGATGCCCTCATGCATGGCGCGCAGAAAATCGGCGTCGCTCCATTGGCGGATGCCGGTGTCCGGATCGGGCGTGATGTTCGGCGTCACGATGGTGCCGAACGGCGTGTCGATCAGCAACCCGCCCGCGAAGGGCCGTGCTTTGTCCGCCGTATGGCACGCCACGCAATCGCCGGCGCGCGCGAGGTATTCGCCGCGCTTGACCAGGTCGCTGCCGACCGCCGTCGCCGGCAGGGCCGCGCCGTCGATCGCCTGCGCGGCGTCGTTGGCGCGGGCCTGCGTGATCGGCAGTTCATCGGTACGTTGCGTGTCGGGGCCGTGCGCCTCAAACCAGGCAACATACAGCGTGAATAGCGAAAAAATCGCGGCCAGCGTCGCGACCCTGAGGTGACGGCGGCGGGCATTCCGCGCAAGCGCCTCGAGCGGCTGCACGCGAGAGGTGTTCTTCGTCATGGTGGCGCTCCGTTCAGGCTCAGATTTCACGCTTGAGCTTGTCGGCCAGCTTCAGCGACAAGGCGGCGATCGTCAGCGTGCAATTCACTGAGCCCGCGCTCGGCATCACGCCGCTGCTGGCGATGAACAGATTGGAGTGATCGTGCGTGCGGCAATCCGCGTCGACGACCGAATCCGCCGGATCGCTGCCCATGATCGTGGTGCCCATGATGTGATTGTTCGGCGCGAAGGTGTCGCTGAAGGTGACCTCGGCCCCACCGAACAGCGCGGCGATCTGCGCATACACTTCGTGCGTATTGGCTGCGCTTTTCTTCACGTAGTCGTTGATCGAGTAGTAGATTTCCGGCTGCGGAATGCCGAGTGAATCCTTGTGATCCGCCGAAGGCACCACGCGGTTCTGCGGCTCCGCCAGATGCTCATGGAAGCTGTTGATATTGAGCGTGCGCGCCGCGCGGTCGCGTATCTGCCGGTCGAGTTCGGCGCCGGTCAGGCCGTTTCCCAGCAGGTTGGCGGTCACGGCCATGGTGGGCACACCGTTCGAGAGATGCAGCTTTTTCGCGGCGTAGTCCGAACGGAACGCGCCATCGCGGAAGTTGACGATGGAGGTCATCTCCATCGGTCCGCGTCCGGGCCAGAGCGCTTCATTGGCGAGGAACGTGACGCCCGTGCCTGGATGGTCCATCAGATTGCGGCCCACCTGGTCGGAACTGTTGCCGACACCATGCGGGAATTTATCGGACGTCGACATCAGCATCAGCTTCGGCGTTTCGATGCCGTTCGCGGCGAGCACGAACAGCTTGCCGGTCACGCGCGTGCTGTTGCCGTTCGGATCCTTGTAGTGGACCGCGGTGATCAGCCCTTTGTTGTCCGCTTCGACGCGGTACACCACCGCTTCGGCAAGCAGTTTCGCGCCGGCCTGTTCGGCTTTCTCCGCATGCACGACGCCGTTGTACATCGCGGCGATCGGGCAGATCGGCATGCAGTTGTTGTTGCCGCAGCAGGTGGGCCGTGCGTCGTACGGACGGCTGTTGCGCGCCACCGGCTCGGGCACGACCTTGAAGCCTTGCGCATTGAGCACGTCGCTGAAACGCTGATCCATGTACGAGAGCGGAAGCTGGCTCATCGGATACGGCTTCGAGCGCGGCGAGCCGAGATCGGTTGAACTGTCGGGACCCGATACGCCGAGCTGAACCTCAGCCGCCGAATACCACGGCTCCAGCGTTTCATACGGATAAGGCCAGTCGCGTCCCACGCCGTACAGCTTGTGCAACTGGAAGTCCGAGGGCAACAGCCGCCATGCGGCCGCCGCCCAGTGCCAGGTCGTGCCGCCCACCAGACGCAGGTACTGCGAGCCATACGGATAGTCGCCTTTCTGGATGAGGTAATTGTTGGCGGGCGCGTACTCGGGATGCGGCGCGTAAGGCGTCGATGGATAAGGCGTCGCGAAGTCCGACTTGACCGGCGAGTTGCGGAAGTTCTCGACGATCTGCCAACGCGGAATGCGCGGCCCGGCTTCGAGCAGAATCACCGACGCGCCGGCCAGCGCCATCTGATGCGCGACCAGTCCGCCCGCCACGCCCGAACCGACCACGACGATGTCGGCGGAATTCGAGTTTGCCATTGTTACCCTCTTCTATGTCGACCAGGGTAACGCGCTAAAGCGCGAACCCTGGTCCCATGCACGATGGTGTGCTGGCTTATCGTCGCTTGCAGTATTCGCGTGCCGGCGCTGCGTCGAATGATTCGATCGAACGATGCGGCACGCGCGAGAGGAACGTCGTCAGGCGGCGCTTAGCGGTTTCTTCGTCCAGTAGAACGGCACGTCCCGGCAATACGACGGAATCGTCAACACGTCCTGCACAGGCTCGAACATCAACGCCTTTTCATAAGCGACCACGTCCACATGCGGCATGTCGCCGACGAGGCCGAGATACCACGCGCGCATGATCGCGCTCACGGATTTCGCGAGCGCGGGCTGGTCGACTTGCAATGCCTGCGTGACGGTATCGGACGGCACGCCGCCATGGCCTTGCAGCCATGTGTTGAGCGCGGCGACGTTCTGCGTAAACTGACTGTCCGATTTGGCGAGGGCGTCGTAGACGCGTTTGCCGAGCGGGGCGTCGAAGCCCGTACGGCCGGTGAGGCGCTGCGAGAGTGCGAGGAAGGCGTCGAGCCCGCCGCCCGCGGGCGTATCGGCAAACGCCGGAGCGATCCATGAAAGCGAGCGGCCGGCGCCGGCAAACGCGAGCGCCGCGGCCGCGGCACATGCGCCGAGCACCCACGCTCTGCGCGAGGCGGAAAGCGATACTGACGACGACCACTCTGCTGGATGCGTCACTTCGTGGTGCGCATCATTGTTGTCGGGGACATCTGTCATGGGGACTCCAGATGGTCAGTCATTCTCAACTTGCCGCGCGACTTTGGCGTCGATCTCTACCCCAAACCTGGTCCAAGCGCCGCTTAAGCGGTCTTTCGTGAGCCCGCGCCCGCCCGATGCAAGCGCGTTGGCGCTGATGACATCCATATGAAACCGCATGCGCTGCATGGCATTCGCGGGGAAAAAAACCCGCCGCCTGCCAATCGCCTTTCAACTGAAAGGGGCACGCAAGGGCGTTGCGGAAGACTATAGCCTGTGACCCGGCCATTCGACAAATGAGGGCCCAGGCGCGGGTAGAATCCGCGGCACCGAAAGCCCTACACCGTACATTCCATGCTGACAAAATACTATCCACAGGTTCTTCGCAATCGACCGCGCATGCTGGTCGGCCTTGCGCTCGGCGTTGCCGCCGCGCTCGCCGTGCCCGAGCATACGCGCCCGATGGTCCGCGTGCTGGCCGGCTGGGACGCGGCCATCTGGAGTTATCTGGTGATGATCTGGGTGCACATGGCCGTTGCCGACGAAGGCCGCGTGCGCGAATTCGCCCGTCGCGACGACGAGAACGCGGGCGTGGTGCTCATGGTGATCTGCGTGGCGACCATTGCGAGTATTGCGGCGATCGTGCTGGAATTGGCCTCCGCCAAGGGAACAGCCGGCGCTACCACCGTCTGGCACTACGCGCTGACGGGGCTCACGATGTTCGGCGCATGGTTCCTGATCCCGACCATCTTCACGTTGCACTACGCGCGGCTTTACTACGACGCCGACGCAAAGGAAACGCCTCTGCTGTTTCCCGACCAGGCGCTCCAGCCGGACTACTGGGACTTCCTGTATTTCTCGTTCACCATAGCCGTGGCTTCGCAAACGTCGGACGTGGTACTGCGCTCGCGTTCGATTCGCCGCGCCGCGCTCGCGCAATCCGTCCTGTCGTTCTACTTCAACGTCGCCGTGCTGGGCTTGTGCGTGAACATCGCGGCGGGCTTGCTCGGCTCGTAACCGTCGCCGATACGAGCCCTCTTTCAAACGCCCCCGCCGGATAAGACTCCGCCTTTTGCGGGCACCGCCGCGCCCCTGACGCGCCGCGTGTAATTCCCGGACGACGCCCGCCCGTTTTACACACGGCGGCCGTCGGTGCCCGCGCGTCAGCGCCTCGCGCCCGCCATCGCAACATCCTGCGACGCCCAATGCGGGGCGCACGCACACCCACCCATCGCGCCCGGCCGCGCCGCACTGGCACAGCGTTTGCTGCGTTTTCCCAATCGATCTGGCCAGCCCCGTGCTAGCGACGCCTGGCGTCAAAGCACCCTTTACTGGCCAGCGGCGTGACGATCTTTGCACTACATTGACCAGTACGCGCCCTCGCTTTTGCATCGCGCGGTATCCGGCTCTGGAAGCCCAATGAGCGCTGTGATCGCATGCCAATTGCATCCACACCGCAGCAGGACAAATCTGGAAACGACCGATGGAATCTCCAAACGGGTACGCGCCGCGGATTTACTTTTTTCATTCACTTCTGGTTGGGCCACTCGATGCATGGCCTGCGCAGTTCGCGCATGCAGCCGCGCTGGGCTTCGATCACGCGCTGATCGGCAGCCTCTTCGAGCCTGGACGAGCCGGCCACGGACAAGTGGTCGGCAACCACGCCCGCCTGCATCCGGTCTTCGAGTCCCAGCAGCCCGCCACCGAGGCGATACGCACGCTCGCGGACGCCGCCGGGCAGAACGGCCTGACCTTGCTAGTCGATCTGGTGATCGACCGGATGGCCGCCGATGGCGCGCTGTACGCCGAACATGCCGACTGGTTCCAGCCATTCGAATCTGAAGAGGCGCGGCTCGATCCGCGCCATGTGCATCGCGAAGACAACGTCGCGTATGCCAACTTCAACGACGCCGGCAGCAGTGCCGCGCTGGTCGGCTGGTGGACACAACAATTGCTGGCGCTTGCCGACGCCGGCGTGGGCGGCTTCCGGTTCGACTCGCCGCATCGCGTGCCGGGCGCCGTCTGGCGGCAATTGAGCGATGCGGTGCGCGCGCGGCATCCTCAGGTGCGTTTTCTCGCCGCCACACCCGGCTTGGCCCGCGACGATCTGCTCGGCCTGCAAGGCGCCGGCTTCGACAGCGTGTTTTCGTCGGTGCGCTGGTGGGACTTTCGCGCAAGCTGGATGGTCGAGGAGCATGCCGCGCTCGCGCGCATCGGCGCGCCCATCGCGTTTCCCGAAGCGCCTTACGGCACCCGCCTCGCCGCCGAGTTGAGCGATGCGCACGACGCCGCTATCGTCGAGCGGGCGTACCGGCGCGCGCTGCTCACGTCGGCTGCC
The DNA here is from genome assembly GCF_031585635.1 of Paraburkholderia sp. FT54. NCBI lineage: Bacteria > Pseudomonadati > Pseudomonadota > Betaproteobacteria > Burkholderiales > Burkholderiaceae > Paraburkholderia > Paraburkholderia sp. FT54. Next base: position 2,761,745 of record NZ_CP134196.1, read on the forward strand.
ATCGGCACGGGCTGGATGATGCCGATGGGTTTTGAATACGGCATCACCGAGCCGATGTTGCAGACGCGCGGCGACGCTTCGCAGTTCGCCCTCGCTGCCCAAGCCAGGCAATTCGATCTCTCGGAACGCATCACGCACGCAAACCAGGTGGCGCGCAATACGAAGACGCTGCACGCCAACGGTGAATTGCGCCCGCTCAGCGGACCCGGCGCACCCGCGGCGGTATTGCTGCGCGCCGACCAGCCCGACCTGCGCGATGCCGACGAAGCGATCCTGATCGCAATCAATCCCGACATCGGCGCGCCGCTACGCGTGGACCCTGCCCGCTTCCTCGCGGGCGTGCCGGGCAACTTCACGCGCTTCGTGCCGCTCGATGCGCCCGGCAGCGCCTTGCCGGCCACGCTCACGCCGTTCACTCTCGCGCCCGGCGCGGTCCGCCTGTTCCGCGCGGTCACGGAGAAGCCGATCCGTCTCGCGCCGCCCATCGACAAAGCGAATAGCAAGCGCAGCGGCCGCAAGAGCGTGATCGAGGCGCTCAGCGCGCCGCGCGTGGCGATCGAGAGCGTGACGCCGTCGGTCGATAATGGTCGCTTCGCGGCCAAGCGCAGCGTGGGCGAACGCGCCGAAATCACCGCCGCGATCTTCGCCGAAGGTCACGACAAGATCGCCGCCGCCGTGATCTGGCGCGCCGCCGACGAAACCGCATGGCACGAAGTGTTGATGGAACCGGCGCAACCCGCCGGCCTCGATATCTGGAAAGCGCGCATTCCGCTCGAACGCATGGGCCGTCACGAATTCACCGTGATCGCGTGGCGCGACGACTTCGCTTCGCTGGTCGAACACGTACAGAAAAAACTGAAGGCGGGACAAACCGTCGAACTCGAACTCGACGAAGCGTCGCATCTGTTCGCGCTGGTGCTCGCCGAAGTGGAAACCGCCGAAGGCGCGGTCACCGAACCGCTCGAACATATCGTCAAGGTCTTCACCAAGGCCGACGCGGAGACGAAGCTCGCGCTGCTGCTCGCGCCGACCACCGCTAAGGCGATGACCGCCGCGCGCCACCGGCCGTTCCTGAGCCGCGATCCGGTCATCTACAAGATCGACGCCGACCGCACGGCCGCGCGCTTCGCCAGCTGGTACGAGATCTTCCCGCGTTCGATGAGCGACGACGAATCGCGCCACGGCACCTTCGCCGATGTCACGACGAAACTGCCGCGCATTCGCGACATGGGTTTTGACGTGCTGTATTTCCCGCCGATTCACCCCATCGGCGTGGCGAATCGCAAGGGCCGCAACAACACGTTGAACGCGCAGCCGGGCGACGTCGGCAGCCCGTATGCGATCGGCGGGGTCGAAGGCGGCCACACCGCCGTGCATCCGCAACTCGGCACACTCGACGACTTCAAGGCCATGCTCGCCGCCGCGCACGCGCACGGCCTCGAAATCGCGCTCGATTTCGCGGTGCAGTGTTCGCCGGATCACCCATGGCTCAAGGAGCACCCGACGTGGTTCGCGTGGCGCCCGGACGGCACGCTGCGCTACGCGGAAAATCCGCCGAAGAAGTATCAGGACATCGTCAATCCCGACTTCTATGCGCACGACGCCAAGCCCGATTTGTGGCTCGCGCTGCGCGACGTCTTCCTGTTCTGGATCGAAGCGGGCGTGCATATTTTCCGCATCGACAATCCGCACACCAAGCCGCTGCCGTTCTGGGAATGGGTGATTGGCGATATCCGCGCGCGCTATCCCGACACGATCTTCCTCGCCGAAGCCTTCACGCGGCCGCGCATGATGAACCGGCTCGGCAAGATCGGTTTCTCACAGTCGTACACATACTTCACGTGGCGGGAATCGAAGCGCGATTTCATCGAGTACCTGACCGAGCTCACGCAAACTGGAGCGCGTGATTCCTACCGGCCGAACTTCTTCGTCAATACGCCGGACATCAACCCGCGGCATTTGCAGTCGCAGGGACGCACGGGCTTTCTGATTCGCGCCGCGCTTGCCTCGACGCTGGCCGGTCTGTGGGGCGTGTACAGCGGTTTCGAGCTATGCGAAGCCGCCGCGCTGCCGAACAGCGAGGAATATCTCAACTCCGAGAAATACCAGTTGCGCGCGTGGGACTGGAGCCGGCCCGGCAATATCGTCGGCGAGATCAGCGCGCTGAACCGGATTCGCCGTGCCAACCCGGCGCTGCAAACGCATCTCGGCCTCACGTTCCTGCCCGCGCACAACGACCATATCCTGTTCTTCGAGAAAGCAACCGAATCACGCGACAACGTCATTCTTGTCGCGATCAATCTCGACCCGTTCAACGAACAGGGCGCGGATATCGAATTGTCGTGGGAGACTTTCCAGAAATGGAATCTGCACGATCATGGCCCGCTGGAAGTCACCGACCAGATGACCGGCGCGCGCTTCGAATGGCACGGCCGCTGGCAGCACGTCCAGCTCGGGTCGGGCCAGCCGTTCTCGATCTGGCGCATCGCGCCGCTCGGCGGCCTGCCCGCCGAACGGCCGGATGAAGCCGACAGCGACTATCACGCAGACGCTGGCAACCCAACCCCAACGGAAGGTGCGACATGAAGCGTGACGATCCAGCCCAACCCACGTCGCAGGCCAACATGAACACAGCCACCGGCAGCGCCGCGAAAGCGCGTGCGCATCGGCGTGGCAGGCCCGCAGCCTTGAGCGACGATCCGCTCTGGTACAAAGACGCGATCATCTATCAGGTGCACATCAAGTCGTTCTTCGACGCGAACAACGACGGCGTCGGCGACTTTCCCGGGCTGATCGCGAAGCTCGACTACATCGCCGAACTCGGTGTGAACGCGATCTGGCTGCTGCCGTTCTATCCGTCGCCGCGGCGCGACGACGGCTACGACATCGCCGATTACCGCAGCGTGCACCCCGACTACGGTCAGATTGCCGACGTGAAGCGCTTCATTCAGGAAGCGCACGCGCGCGGCATTCGCGTGATTACGGAGCTGGTGATCAACCACACGTCGGATCAGCATCCGTGGTTTCAGCGCGCGCGCCGCGCGAAGCCGGGCTCGAACCACCGCAACTACTACGTCTGGTCCAACACCGATCAGAAGTACCAGGAAACGCGGATCATCTTCATCGACTCGGAGCCGTCCAACTGGACGCACGATCCCGTGGCGGGCGCGTATTACTGGCACCGCTTCTACTCGCATCAGCCCGATCTGAATTTCGACAATCCGGCCGTGCTGCGAGAGGTGCTGCAGGTCATGCGTTTCTGGCTCGATATGGGCATCGATGGGCTGCGGCTCGACGCGGTGCCGTATCTGGTCGAACGCGAGGGCACCAACAACGAGAACCTGCCGGAAACGCACGCGGTGCTCAAGAAGATTCGCGCCACCATCGACGCCGAGTATCCGAACCGGATGCTGCTCGCCGAAGCCAACCAGTGGCCGGAAGACGTGAAGGAATATTTCGGCGATGAAGACGAATGCCACATGGCATTCCACTTCCCGCTGATGCCGCGTATCTACATGTCGATAGCGAGCGAAGATCGCTTCCCGATCACCGACATCATGAGGCAAACGCCGGACCTCGCCGAAACGAACCAGTGGGCAATTTTCCTGCGCAATCACGATGAGCTGACGCTCGAGATGGTCACGGATTCCGAGCGCGACTATCTGTGGAACACCTACGCGAGCGATCGCCGCGCGCGGCTCAATCTCGGCATTCGCCGCCGCCTCGCGCCGCTGATGGAGCGCGACCGCCGCCGTATCGAGCTGATCAATTCGCTGCTGCTCTCCATGCCTGGCACGCCCGTGATCTATTACGGCGACGAACTCGGCATGGGCGACAACATCCACCTCGGCGACCGCGACGGTGTGCGCACGCCGATGCAGTGGTCGTCGGATCGCAACGGCGGTTTCTCGCGCGCCGACCCTGAGCAACTGGTGCTGCCGCCGGTCATGGGCTCGCTGTACGGCTTCGACGCCGTGAACGTGGAAGCGCAAAGCCGCGACCCGCATTCGCTGCTGAACTGGACCCGGCGCATGCTCGCCACGCGCCGCGCGAAGCAGACTTTCGGGCGCGGCACGATCCGTTTCCTGAAGCCGGAAAACCGCAAGATCCTTGCGTATCTGCGCGAAATGCCAGGCGAGCCGCCGATTCTGTGCGTGGCGAATCTGTCGCGCGCTCCGCAAGCGGTGGAGCTCGATCTGTCCGAGTTCAACGGTGCGGTGCCGATCGAAATGACCGCCGATTCCGTGTTCCCGGCCATCGGCCAACTGACCTATCTGTTGACGTTCCCGCCGTACGGCTTTCTGTGGTTCCTGCTGTGCGAGGGCGGCCAGCGTCCGACGTGGGCGCAGGCGCATTCGGAACCGCTGCCGGAATTCGTCACGATCGTGATTCGCGAAGGCCAGGTCGGACCGACCCCGGAGAACGTGCGTCTGCTCGAATCGGAAGTGCTGCCTTCGTGGCTGAGCCGGCGCCGCTGGTTCGCGTCGAAGGATGAAAAGCTTAACGCGGTGCGGCTCGCGGCGTTGACCACGATTCCGAACGGTGGCTTCGCCTTCACCGAAATCGAAGCGGACGTGGGCAATCACACCGAGCGCTACGTGGTGCCGATCGCGATCACGTGGGGCGGCGAAACCACTTTCCCGCTGTTCAAGCAACTAGCATTGGCACGCGTGCGACGCGGCCGCAACGTCGGCCATCTGACGGACGCATTCGCCCTGCCGATCTTCGCTCACGGCGTGATGCGCAAGCTGCGCGAACGCGCCGTCGTACCGACCGTGCAGAAGAGCGAAATCAAGTTCCTGCCGACCGAGCGTTTCGCCGAACTCGAAGGACTCGGCGAACGGCCGGAGATCCGCTGGCTCGCGGCCGAGCAAAGCAACAGCTCGTTGATCATCGCCGATGCGGTCGTGCTGAAACTGGTGCGCCGCCTTGTGAGCGGCATCCATCCGGAAGCCGAGATCAGCCGCTACCTGACGCAACTGGGCTATGCGAACACCGCGCCGCTGTACGGCGAAGTAGTGCGCGTCGATCCTGAAGGCGTGCCGCACACGCTCTGCATCCTGCAAGGCTATGTCGAGAATCAGGGCGACGCGTGGAACTGGTCGCTCGACTATCTGCGCCGCTCGGTGGACGAACTCGCCATCGCCGTCGATACCGAAACGCAAACGGCGCCGGACCGTGCCAACGAGGCAATCCTGATGGAAGGCTACAGCACGTTGGCCGGCATCATCGGCAGACGGCTGGGCGAACTGCACGTGGCGCTCGCCTCGCCGACGGACGATCCGGCGTTCGCGCCGGAACCCGCCAGCGCGGAGCAGGTAAAGGCATGGGTGGACGGCACGCAGGCAATGCTCGCCAGCGCGCTCGATCTGCTCGCGCCGCGCATCGAGCAGATGAGCGATCCGGAAACGAAGGCGCTGGCGCAAAGCCTGATCGACCGTCGCAAGAAACTGGTGGCCGCCGTGGACAAGCTGGTTTCCGTCGACACGGGCGCGCTGCGCATTCGCGTTCATGGCGACTTCCATCTCGGCCAGGTGCTGGTCGCGCAGGGCGACGCGTATCTGATCGACTTCGAAGGCGAGCCGGCACGGACGCTGGAAGAGCGTCGTCAGAAGTCGAGCCCGCTGCGTGACGTGGCCGGCTTGATGCGCTCGCTGTCGTATGCGAGCGCGGCCGCGCAGTCCACCACGGAAGCCGCGCCGCAACAGACCGCCGATCGCAAGCGCACGCTGTTCGACCGTTTCCGCGCGTATGCCACCGAAACATTCCTCAGCGAGTACCGCGCGGCTGCCGCGCAGGCGTCGACGCCGCTCGTCGCGCCCGAAGCCGAACAGGCCTTGCTGGATCTGTTCCTGATCGAAAAAGCCGCCTACGAAATCCGTTACGAAGCGGCCAACCGCCCGACGTGGCTCAGCTTGCCGGTACGCGGCCTCGCCGCGCTCACCAGCCGTTTGCTCGGCGACACCGGCGCGCAGCAAGGCCACGATTCCTCAACCCAGGCGCCAGGCGCCGCCACACCGCCTAATCCGGCCGAGGGCGACTATGAGTGAGCATGATCCGGCCGTAGGCCTCCAACCGCTCGAGATCGACGCGCTAGTCGAAGCGCGCCACCCCGATCCTTTTTCGCAGCTCGGGCTGCATCAGACGAACGCGGGGCCCGTGGTGCGCGCGCTGTTGCCGAACGCCACGCACGTCAGCGTGATTGCGCGCGCCGACGGTGCGTTGCTCGGTGAGCTCGAACAATTGCGGCCGGGCCTCTTTGCCGGCCGCGTCACCACCGCGGCGCCATACCGTTTGCGCATCGACTGGCATGGCGTGGTGCAGGAAATCGAGGACACGTATTCGTTCGGTCCCGTTCTCGGCGACGAGCCGCTCGGCCGGCTCGCCGGCGGCGATCCGTACGCGGTGCTCGAATGCCTCGGCGCCCACCCGATGGAATTCCACGGCGTGCCGGGAGTGCGCTTCGCCGTATGGGCGCCGAACGCGCGGCGCGTTTCGGTGGTGGGCGATTTCAATGCGTGGGACGGCCGCCGTCATCCGATGCGGCTGCGGCATCAGGCCGGCGTGTGGGAATTGTTCGTGCCGCGTGTCGGTCCGGGCACGCGCTACAAATACGAGTTGCTGTCGCTCGACGGCCATCCGCTGCCCCTCAAGGCCGATCCGTGCGCGATGCAAACGGAGAAGCCGCCGGGCACCGCGTCGATCGTGGCGCACGTCGACGAGATCGAGCAGTTTCCGTGGACCGATCACGAATGGATCCAGTCGCGCGCCGGCAAACAGACCCCGCGCTCGCCGATCTCGATCTACGAAGCGCATGCCGAGTCCTGGCTGCGTGTCGCGGAACAGGGTCAGCGCGGACTCGATTGGGATGAACTCGCGGAACGGATGATTCCGTACGTCAAAAGCATGGGCTTCACGCATGTGGAGTTCATGCCGATTGCCGAGCATCCGTTCGGTGGATCGTGGGGCTATCAGCCGCTCGGGCAGTTCGCGCCGTCGGCGCGCTTCGGCAAACCCGAACAGTTTGCGCGGTTCGTCGACAAGGCGCACGAAGCCGGGCTCGGCGTGATTCTCGACTGGGTCCCCGCGCACTTTCCGAACGACGCGCACGGTCTGATCGACTTCGACGGAACGCCGCTCTACGAGCATGCCGACCCGCGCGAAGGCTATCACCAGGACTGGAACACAATGATCTACAACCTCGGCCGCAACGAGGTGAGCGCGTTCCTGGTCGCCTCGGGGCTGGCGTGGTTGAAGCGCTACCACGTCGACGGTCTGCGCGTGGACGCGGTCGCCTCGATGCTATACCGCGACTATTCGCGCGCCGCCGACGAGTGGGTGCCGAACATTTACGGCGGCCGCGAAAACCTCGAATCGATTGCGTTCCTGAAGCGCCTGAATCACGAAGTCGGCTACGTGCCGGGCGTGCCGGGCGCGATCACGATCGCCGAGGAATCGACCGCATGGCCGGGCGTGACGGCGCGTGTCGAAGACGGCGGCCTCGGTTTCCAGTTCAAGTGGAACATGGGGTGGATGCACGACACGCTGCACTACATGGAAGAAGATCCAGTCTACCGCCAATACCATCACCACATGCTGACGTTCGGGATGGTGTACGCGTACTCGGAGCGCTTCGTGCTGCCGCTCTCGCACGACGAAGTGGTGCACGGCAAGGGCTCATTGCTCGGCAAGATGCCCGGCGACAGGTGGCAGAAATTCGCCAATCTGCGTGCTTACTACGGTTTCATGTGGACGCATCCGGGCAAGAAGCTGCTGTTCATGGGCGGCGAATTCGGCCAGCTCGCGGAGTTCGATCACGACACGTCGCCGCATTGGCATCTGCTCGACGATCCGAATCACCACGGCGTGCAGAAGCTGGTGCGCGACCTGAACCGGCTATACAGCGACGAGCCCGCGCTGTATCTGCTCGATTGCGAGCCGGGCGGCTTCGAATGGCTGATCGGCGACGACAGCGGCAACAGCGTATTCGCCTATCGCCGCACCGATGGCGCCGGCCGCGAACTCGTCGTAGTCTGCAATATGACGCCGGTGCCGCGAGTCGGGTATCGGATCGGCATGCCGCGCGGCGGACGCTGGTCGGAAGTGCTCAATACGGACGCCGGCGTGTATGGCGGCTCGAACATGGGCAACGGCGGGCTGATCCATACCGACTCCCAATCGAGCCATGGCTGGCCGCATTCCGCTTCACTGACGCTGCCGCCGCTTGCAACGATCGTATTGCGCGCGGATTGAAGGATGTGCTGTGAAGCGAGCGCGCGGCGTGCGAAATTTTCGCGCCGCGCGCTCGTTGCATGAAGACCCACGATAGCGTTCAGAAATCAGAACAAGGAAGGGGAATCATGTCGCATGCAATGCCCGACCGGCTTCTGCCCGGTTCGCCCTATCCGCTCGGCGCCAGCTGGGATGGCCTCGGCGTCAACTTCGCGGTGTTCTCGGCGAACGCGCAAAAAATCGAGCTTTGCCTGTTCGATCCCACCGGCCGCAAGGAAATGCGCCGTTTCACGCTACCCGAATGCACCGACGAAGTCTGGCACGGCTACCTGCCCAACGCGCATCCGGGCACCGCTTATGGATTTCGCGCACATGGTCCGTATCAGCCGCAGCATGGGCATCGCTTCAATCCGCACAAGCTGCTGCTCGATCCATACGCGCGCAAACTGGTCGGACAGTTTCGCTGGTCCGACGCGCTGTTCGGTTATCGCGTGCATTCGAATCGCGCGGACCTTTCCATCGACCGGCGCGATTCGGCGCCGGCCATGCCCAAGTGCGTGGTGATCGACGAGGCGTTCGACTGGTCGCACGATAAGCGCCCGAACGTGCCGTGGGGCGAAACCATTGTCTACGAGACGCATGTGCGCGGCGCCTCGATGCTGCGCGCCGATTTGCGTCAGCACGAACGCGGCACGTTCGCGGCGCTCGCTTCGCCGGAGTTCATCGAGCATCTGCTGAAACTCGGCGTGACCGCAGTGGAATTACTGCCCGTGCATGCCTTTCTCAACGATCGCTTTCTGGTGGAGCGCGGGCTGCGCAACTACTGGGGTTACAACACGGCGGCCTTTTTCGCACCGGAGCCGTCGTATCTCAGCACGCACCGGCTCGACGAAATGCGCATCGCCGTGCGTCAGTTGCACGCGGCCGGCATCGAAGTCATTCTCGACGTGGTCTACAACCACACCTGCGAAGGCAACGAGATGGGGCCGACGGTGTCGTGGCGCGGCCTCGACAACGCCAGCTATTACCGCTTGATCCCCGGCGACGAACGTCACCATATCAACGACACCGGCTGCGGCAACACCGTGAATCTGCCGCATCCGCGCGTGCTGCAAATGGTGATGGACTCGCTGCGCTATTGGTCGACGGCGTTCAATATCGACGGCTTCCGTTTCGATCTCGGCGTCACGCTCGGCCGCGAGCAGCACGGTTTCGATCCCGGCTCCGGCTTCTTCGACGCGTTGCGCCAGGACCCGATCCTGTCGCAACGCAAGCTGATTTCCGAGCCGTGGGATATCGGTCCTGGCGGTTATCAGCTAGGCAATCATCCGCCGGGCTTCAGCGAATGGAACGACCGTTTCCGCGACACCGTGCGACGCTTCTGGCGCGGCGACGCCGGCCTGCGGCCCGACCTTGCCGCGCGGTTGACCGGCTCGGCGGATCTCTTCAACCGGCGAGCGAGGAAACCGTGGGCATCGGTCAATTTTGTCACGTCGCACGACGGTTTTACGTTAGCCGATGTCACCGCCTACGAGCAGAAGCACAACGAAGCCAATCGCGAAGACAACAACGACGGCCATAACGAAAACTGCAGCCGCAATTGGGGTGTGGAAGGCGCGAGCGACGACCCCGCGATTCTCGCCACGCGCAAACGCGTGGCGCGCTCGCTGATCGCCACGCTGCTGATGGCGCTCGGCACGCCGATGGTGCTGGCCGGCGACGAATCGCTGCGCACGCAGAACGGCAACAACAACGCGTACTGCCAGGACAACGAAATGTCATGGCTCGACTGGGAACGCGCGGAATCGCCGGACGGCCAGCAGATGACCGCTTTCGTCGCGCATGTGATCGCGCTGCGCAAGCAACATCCGCTGCTGCGCGAAACGCGCTTTCTGGTCGGCGACCGCGAAGTGTTGCCCGGCCTGTTCGATGTCGGCTGGTTCGACGAACACGGCGATCCGCTCACTATCGAAGCCTGGCAAGACCCCGAAGGCCGCGCATTCACGCTGCGCCGCGCGGGTCCAGGCTTAAACGGCGAAACAGAAGTATTGTTGATGATGCTCAATGCCAACGAGGAAATACTGCGTTTTACACCGCCCGCACCGCACCTGGAATGGCATGTGCTGTTAGACACTGCTGAGCCGGAGAGCGCGCTGCATCGGCTGGCGGTTCCCGAGGTCGAAGTAGCCGCGCATAGCCTGGTGATGCTGGCCGCGCAACCGGTAGGCGAAGCGGACTGGCAGGCCGGCTGGAAGGCCGGCGCGCAGCATGGGCCGCGGCTGCTGACTGCGCTTCCGCCCGATCCGGGTGCGCATCCGCCCAGTAGCGATACGTCGCCGACCACTTAGGCCGCGGCGACGCCGCCACCAGGCAGCCTGCAGGCGGCCGCTTCATGGTGCGGCGTTGTGCGTCAGGTGACACTGGCGCCAGAGACGCGTAATGCGCGGCTCCGGAAGCAAAACTGAATGGTGACGAATTATGTCCGAAAGTCCGATTGATCCTCATGCGCATCATCACGCGCATTGTTTGCCGTTCGGCGCGCAGTTGCTAGGCGCGACGGGCACGAAACCGCGCACGCGGTTTCGCTTTTGGGCGCCTTCCTGCCAGCACGTTCAGGTGGAAATCGAAAACGGACCCGCCCAAGGCGCGCACGACATGACGCCTGCCGGCAACGGCTGGTTCGAAGCGAGCGTCGACGGCGGCGCGGGCACGCTGTACCGCTTCCGGCTGGACGGCGAGCACGCGGTGCCCGATCCGGCGTCGCGCTTCCAGCCGCAAGACGTGCACGGGCCGAGCGAAGTCATCGACCCGCGCGCGTACCGTTGGGAGCACACGACCTGGCATGGCCGGCCTTGGGAAGAAACGGTGTTGTACGAGTTGCACGTCGGCGCAATGGGCGGTTATGCGGGCGTGCGCAAGCGCCTGCCGGAACTCGCCGCGCTCGGCGTCACGGCCATCGAGTTGATGCCGCTGAACGACTTTCCCGGCAAGCACAATTGGGGCTATGACGGCGTGTTGCCGTATGCGCCCGACTCCGCTTACGGCCGGCCGGAAGAACTTAAGGCGCTGGTCGATGCCGCGCACGGTCTCGGCCTCATGGTGTTTCTCGATGTGGTCTACAACCACTTCGGCCCGGACGGCAATTATCTGCACGAATACGCCCGCTCGTTTTTCCGCGAAGGCACGCACACGCCGTGGGGCCCGGCGATCGATTTCGCGCGCAGTGAAGTGAGCGACTTCTTCACGGATAACGCCGTCTACTGGATCAACGAATACCGGCTCGACGGGCTGCGTTTCGATGCGGTGCATGCCATCGACAACCATGCGTGGCTGCGCGATTTGTCCGTCCATATTCGCGCGAAAGTGCAGCATGGCCGGCATGTGCATCTGGTGCTGGAAAACGAGCACAACAGCGCGAGCCTGCTGGAAACGCATTTCGACGCGCAGTGGAACGACGACGCGCACAACACCTTGCACGTGCTGCTGACCGGCGAATCGGAAGGCTACTACCACGCGTACGAAGATCAGCCGATTCAGCGTCTCGCGCGCGTGCTGTCGGAAGGTTTCGCGTATCAGGGCGACCCGTCGCCGATTCACGACGGCGCGCCGCGCGGCGAAGCGAGCGGGCATCTGCCGCCCACGTCTTTCGTGATGTTCCTGCAGAACCACGATCAGATCGGCAATCGCGCGTTCGGCGAGCGTCTGCGCAAACTGACCTCGGACGATGCGTTGCGTGCCGCCACCGGTCTGCTGCTGTTGTCGCCGCAAATTCCGCTGCTCTTCATGGACGAGGAATACGGCTCGACGCAACCGTTCCTGTTTTTCACCGACTACACCGGCGATCTCGCCGACGCGGTCCGCGAGGGGCGGCGCCGCGAATTCGCACGCTTCTCGTCGTTCACCGATGAGAAACGCCGCGCGCAGATTCCCGATCCGAACGACGTGAAGACGTTCGCGGCATCGTCGCCGCCGGCGGCGCACGAAGTGCCGAAGCAGGACAGCGATGAAGCGAAAGACCGCCTCGACTGGATGCATTTCTACAAATCCGCGCTGGCCGTGCGCGCCAAGCTGATCACGCCGCGCCTGCCACATAGCAAGTCGTGCGGCGTGACCGTGCTGACCGCGGCGAACGGCGGCGACGCCAATGCGCTAATTGCGCGCTGGAAACTCTGTGACGGTGAGACGTTGTCGGTCGCGTTGAATCTCTCGAAAGAGAACGTGGCGTGCAACGAAATTCCCGCTGGCAAAGTGATTTTCGAAACGCCGCCGCGCGTGCGCGAACAGATCGACGTCAAGGTGCTGCCGGCATACGCGTTCGTCGCGTGGGTGACCGGCGACGTCAGCGACTATGCCATCGGCCACGATGCCCGCATCGCTGGACAACAGGAGCGCCACGCGTGACTACCCGACGCCCTCACGACACGATCCTCACTCTTGCCTCGCGCGCCGGCTTCGAGGTGGAGTGGCAGGATGCGCACCGCACGACCCAACACGTGCCTGAGAAGACGCTGGCCGCGCTGCTCGAACGAATGGGTTTGCCATGTGGCAACGCCACGCAAATCCGCCAGAGCGCGGCCGTTCTGGAAGCCGAATTGTCGGGCCGCAAACTCCCGCCGCTGATGACCGCGGAAGTCGGCCGGGGCATTGCCTTGTCCGTCGCGGCGATCAAATCGGGCAGCCATTACCGGATCGAACTCGAAAGCGGCTCGATCATCGACGGCCGCTTCACCGCGCCCAAAGGCGAAGAGGCCTTGCTCGCACCGATCGACGAACCCGGCTATCACACGCTCGTGATCAACGACCAACGCGTGACGCTGGCCGTGGCGCCGCCGCGCTGCTATACGGTCGCCGACGCCTGGCGCACGCTGCACGACGACGGCGGCGGCAGTGGCAGCCACACGCCTGCGCCGCCGCTGTGGGGCGTCGCCGCGCAGTTGTATGGCTTGCGCCGTATCGGCGACGGCGGCATCGGCGACTATTCGGCGCTCACGCAAATCGCCCTCGAAAGCGCGAAGCGCGGCGCGCACGCGCTCGCCGTCAGCCCGACTCACGCGATGTTCAGCGCGGAGCCGGCACGCTTCAGCCCATATTCGCCGTCGTCGCGTTTGTGGTTGAACGTCACCCATATCGACCCCGCCGCCGTGTTCGGCGCGGAGGCGGCACACGCCGCCATCGAAGCCGCGCAAGCCGGCGACGCCTGGTCGAAACTCGAAGGCCTGCCGTTGATCGACTGGCCGAACGCGGTCGTGCTGAAGCTGAAAGTCTTGCGCAAGCTATACGAGCATTTCTGCACGCACGAACGCGCGCAGAATTCGCCGCGCGCGCTGGAATTTCACGGCTTCTGCGAACGCGCCGGACGCGCGCTCGAAGATCACGCGCGTTTCGAAGCGCTCCAGGCGGCGCAACTCGCGCAACAAGGCGGCAACGGACATTGGCGCAACTGGCCCGAAGCGTTACGCGATCCGCGCAGCCCGGAAGTCGAAGCCTTCGCCGAAGCCAATCGTCACGAGGTCGATTTCCATCTGTTTCTGCAATGGCTGGCCGCCAAGGGTTTGTCGCACGCGCAGCACGCGGCGCGCGATGCCGGCATGGCCGTCGGCCTGATCGCCGATCTCGCGGTGGGATGCGATAGCGCCGGCAGTCACGCCTGGTCGTATCGCGACGACATGCTGCAAGGCGTATCGGTCGGCGCGCCGCCGGACCTGTTCAACCAGGCCGGCCAGGCATGGGGACTCACCACCTTCTCGCCGCGCGCCATGCGCACGCAGGGCTTTTCCGCGTTCATCGACATGCTGCGCGCGGCGTTCGCCCATGCCGGCGGCATCCGCATCGATCACATTCTCGGCTTGCGGCGGCTGTGGCTCGTGCCCGAAGGCGAAAGCGCGCGTAACGGCGCGTATTTGCGCTACCCGCTCGAAGACCTGCTGCGTTTGATCGCGCTCGAATCGTGGCGGTATCGCGCGATTGTGATCGGCGAAGATCTCGGCACCGTGCCGCCTGGCTTTCGCGAGCGACTCGAGGAGCACGGCATCGACGGTATTCGCGTGCTGTGGTTCGAGGCCGCGCCCGACGGCAAAGGATTCAAGCCGCCTTCCGCCTGGGACCGCAATGCGGTCGGCACCACGACGACGCACGATCTGCCGACCATCGCCGGATGGTGGCGAGGCAGCGACATCACGTGGCGCAACAAGATCGGCCAGACGATGGCGCGCGCCGACGGCCGCGATCCCGAGGAAGCCGCCCAGGAAGAGCGCGCGAAAGATCGCGCCGAGTTGTGGCGAGCCTTCCAGCAAGCGGGCGTGGCCGCGCCCGACGTCGTTGCGCCGCCGCCCGGCAGTGCGCCCGTGGACGAAGCGCTCGCGTTCGTCGCCGCCACGCCCGGTCCGCTGGTGACGTTTCCGCTCGAGGATCTGCTCGCGCAAGTCGAACAGCCGAATCTGCCCGGCTCGATCGACGAGCATCCGAACTGGCGGCGCCGCGTGAGCTTGCCGATCGACGAACTGTTCGAGAACGACGCGTTCTGCGACCGTCTGCTCGCGGTCGATCGCGCGCGCCGCGCCGCGACCGCTTCAGTGCCTTCTTCCAACGCTTCTTCGGAGCCTGATACGCCATGACCGTCCCGCGCTCCACGCTTCGCCTCCAGTTCCATCGAGGCTTCACCTTCGACGATGCCGCGAAGCACGTCGACTACTTCGCCGCGCTCGGCATCAGCCACGTGTACGCGTCGCCCATCACGACGGCCGAGCCGGGTTCGATGCACGGCTACGACACCGTCGACTACACCCAGGTCAGCGCCGAATGCGGCGGCGAAGCGGCCCTGAAGCGCCTCGTCGACAAACTGCGCGCGCATGACATGGGGCTGATCATCGACACGGTGCCGAACCATATGGGTGTGGGCGGCGCCAGCAACGCGTGGTGGCTCGATATCCTCGAATGGGGACGTCACAGCGCCTATGCGCGCCATTTCGACGTGGACTGGCATTCGCCCGACCCGGCCTTGCGCGGCAAGGTGCTGCTGCCCACGCTCGGTGCGCCATATGGCGAGGAACTCGCGGCGGGCCGCATCGCGCTGAATTTCGCCGCCGACATCGGGCGTTTTTATATCGGCTACGGCCCGCACGTGTTTCCGGTGTGCCCGACCGATTACGCGTCGATCCTGCAAAGCGCCGACCGCCCCGATCTCAACGCCCTCGCCGAGCGCTTCCACGGGCTCACGACGCAGCCCACCGATCATCCGCGCGCCGCCGAAGGCCGTGACATGCTGCGCGAGTTCGTCGCGCAAAACGGTGGCTCGCCGATCGAGATCGCGCTGCGGGCGTACGCGCCTGACGACCCGGCGGCGCGTGATCGCCTGCATCGGCTGATCGAACGGCAACACTTCCGCCTCGCGTGGTGGCGCACCGCGTCCGACGAAGTGAACTGGCGGCGTTTCTTCGACATCTCGACGCTCGCCGGCGTGCGTGTGGAACGGCCCGAAGTGTTCGAGGCCGTGCATGCGCTGCCTTTCCGTCTGTACCAGGAAGGCGTGGTGGACGGCCTGCGGATCGATCATGTCGACGGCCTCGCCGAGCCGCGTGAATACTGTCAGCGTTTGCGGCAGCGTCTCACGGAACTGCGCGACACCGCGCCGTATGTGGTGGTCGAGAAGATTCTCGGCCGCGGTGAACCGCTGCGCGACGATTGGCCCGTGGACGGCACCACCGGCTACGATTTCATGAGCGACGTCGGCGCGCTGCTGCACGATCCGGCCGGCGCCGACCCGCTCGCGCAAACGTGGGCCGAACTGACCGGACGCAGCCCGCGCTTTGCCGACGAAGCCCTGGCTGCGCGCCGCAAGATTCTCGCGGAAAACCTCTCGGCGGAACTCGACCGCGCGGCGCGTGCGTTGCATCGCATTGCCCGCGATTCGCTGACCACGCGCGATTTCACGTTCACCACGCTGCGGCGTGTGCTGACCGAACTGGTCGTGCATTTTCCGGTGTATCGAATCTATCCGCAGAACGGTTTGCGCAGCGCGGCGGATAACGTTTATTTCGAGCAGGCTTTAGAAGGCGCGAGACACACGCTTTCGCGCGCGGACCTTGTCGCGCTCGATCGCGTGAACGCGTGGCTCGGCGGCACCGCCGAAGAAGCGCCAACGGGACGAACCGGTGCGCCGCCGCAGCAAGGCCAGAACGGCGCGCCGCCGAGCCATGCCGGTTCCGCGCGACGCACCGCGCAGACGCTGTTTTCACAGTTGAGCGCGCCGGTCGCCGCGAAGGCGGTCGAGGACACGGCGTGCTATCGCTATGGCCGGCTGTTGTCGCGCAATGAAGTCGGCTCGGACCCAGGCGAGTTCGCGTTATCGGTCGAGCAGTTTCATGCGGGCAACCTGGAGCGCTCGCAGCGCTTCCCTCACGCCATGCTCGCGACGGCCACGCACGATCACAAACGTGGCGAGGACGTGCGCGCGCGGCTCGCTGTGTTGAGCGAGATCGCGCAAGACTGGAGCGCGACGTTGCGCGCCTGGTCCACGTTGAATGCGCCGCATCGTCGTGCGCTCGACGGCACGCCGATCAGCAGCGTCGGCCAGGACACGAGTTACGACTGGGCGCCCGGCCCCGCCGCCGAAGCGATGCTCTATCAGACGCTGGTGGGCTGCTGGCCGCCCGATCTGCAACCGGACGACGAAGCCGGCGTGAAGGAACTGGCCGAACGCGTCGCGCAATGGCAGTTGAAGGCATTGCGCGAAGCCAAACTGCAAACCAACTGGCTCGCGCCTGACGAAGCGTACGAAGCCGGCTGCCGCGATTTCCTGTTCGACATTCTGGCGCCGCAGCGGCGCGATGGCTTCCTGAAGGAGTTGTCGGCGTTCGTCGCACGAATCGGCCGCGCCGGCGCGCTCAATAGCTTGCAACAGACCGTGTTGCGGCTGGCATCGCCTGGGATTCCAGATCTTTATCAGGGCACCGAGTTGTGGGACTTCAGTCTGGTCGATCCGGACAACCGCCGGCCCGTCGATTTCGCCAAACGTGAGGCGTGGCTCGTGCAGACCCCGCCGTCGGAATTCCTGCCGAACTGGCGCGATGGACGCGTGAAGCTCGCGGTGGTGCAGCGCGTGCTCGCATTGCGGGCGCATTTGCCGGAATTGCTGAGTCAAAGCGCGTATCTGCCGCTTGCCGTGCGCGGTAAGCACGCGTCGAATGTGATCGCGTTTGCGCGGCGGCATGGCAATGCGTGGGCAGTGGTGGTGGCGAGCCGGCTCGCGGCGGGCTTGCTCGGCGACCAAAACGATCTGCCGATGGTCGATCCCGCGAAATGGGCGGACACGGCGCTGGAAATGCCGTCCGATCTGTCCGCGAGGGCGCTGTTCGACTGGCTGAGTCCTGCTGCGCCGAAGGTCGATGAAAACGGCCTGCTGTATCTGCGCGATGCGTTGGGCGCAATGCCGATCGCACTGCTAGTGGAGGACGGCGTGCCACGCAGTTGATCTTCTGGATCTCCTGGGCGAAGGCGGCTAGAGCGTACGCGCTTTGACCGCCTTTTTTGTGGGCTCTCCGAAGTGAGGCGCCATTGCGCGGAACTGCTGCGCTGTGGTCTCCAAGACCGAACGTGTTCCGCAGCTACGAGCAGTTGCCCGATCTGGCCAGCGCGCTGCTGCGTGCCGGATTTTCCCCCGAAGAAGTGGGCGCGATTCTCGGGGGAAATTATCAGCGGGTGTTTCAGGTGTCTGTCGGTTAGGCCGTTCGATCGAGCCTGATTAGCGCCCCGCTGCCCACAATAGCGAAAGCCCCGAAGACAGCATCAAGCCGTCGACGACCAGTTTGAAGGTCGAGGGACTCATGCGAATCACGATGGAGCGCGCCGCAAACGAGCCGATCATCAACGCGGAGCCGGTGATCAAGCCGTCGATCACCACATGCAAAGGCAACGCGCCGAAATGATTGAAGACCGCGACTTTGGCGGCATAGACGGTCAAGGAGCCCGCCGCTTCGGTCGCGAGAAAAGCGCCCTTTACGAGGCCATAGGACATGAACACGGGCACCGTGATCGGTCCGGTCGACACGACAATCCCGGTGAGAAAACCCACCACGCCGCCGATCAGCGAAAGTTGCCACAAAGAGAACTTGATGTCCCGGCGCGCGAGCCAGCGCCGCGTGGGCACCATTGCGACGAAGAACAGACCCAACGCAATTTCGACGGCATGCGGCGGCAAGGCAAGCAGCGTCCGCACACCCAGCGCCGCGCCCGGCACGGCGGTCACGCAGTAGGCGCCGCATGCCCGCCAATCGATTTCGCGCCACCAGGCGAGCACTTTGCCGAAGTTGCCCATGATCGCGGCAATCGCCATGATCGGCACCGCCTGCTGCGGACCGAACAGCATGACGAGCACAGGCATCAGCATCATCGACGAGCCGGTGCCGACCACGCCGCTCAACGTGCCGGCCAGCAACCCGACGCACAGCACCAACAGATATCCCATGTCGCCCCCAATGGTGTGGACGGCAATTCTACCTGCGGCGGGTTGCAGCGCGCTTCACTGAACTCGGTCAGCGGAAGGCGGAATCAGGGGCTGCGCTATCGCGGCTCAACCACCTTCGTCATCGAAGGTTTTTGGATAGACCCGCACGAGCACGATACGCGGCCCTTTCATTTTCTTGACCACGACGTCGAAGCGGTCGAACTCGACTCGCTGCCCTTCGGTGGGCAGATCGTTGAGCGCCTGAATCACGAGGCCGCCGACAGATTCGGCCTTGCCTTCGTCGATGTCGATCCCCAACGCGCGCTCCAGCGACACCACCGGCAAGCTGCCCTTGCCCATCAGGGTGCCGTCGTCCATACGCGTCCAGTCGGCGTCGCCCTGACGGAACTCGTCGTGGATCTGGCCGACCAGTGCGCCGAGCAGATTGTCGAGCGTCAGGAAACCGATCGGCTTCTCCCGTTTGTGGCCGACCAGCGCAAAATGCGGGGCACCCTTGCGGAAACGGCGAAACAGTTCGAGCGCCGGCATCTCGGGCTTCACGTACTGCACGGGGCGGGCATATCTGGACAGATCGTCGAGCGTGCTGCCCGCATGGCGGGCCAGCAGCAGGTCCTTCAAATGGATCATGCCGGCCACGCGTTCGCCGGACGCGTCTTCGAACAGTGGATAGCGGCTGAAGCGATGCCGCGCCACCACCTGCATGTTTTCGCGTAACGGCAGATCGCGCCGCAAGCCGATCATTTCGTAGGCTGGACGCATGAGGTCCGACACGGTCATGCGCGAAAAATCCAGCGAGTGCGCGATGGTGTTCCACTCGTCCTGGCTGTAGGCGCCATCCGGCGAACCCAATTCCGTGGCGACGTTGGCGCGGCGGCCGCGCAGGATCAGCTTGAGCTCGTCGGTGGAGTAGTGCGAATCGTGGCCATGATCGGCGTCGAGCCCTGCGAGTTTGAGCACCGTGTTGGCGCTCGTATTGAGCACCCAGATCGCCGGATACATGGCCCAGTAAAAGCCGTACAACGGCGTGGCGGCCCATAGCGAGACCTTCTCCGCCTCGCGAATCGCCAGCGACTTCGGCGCCAGCTCGCCCACCACGATATGCAGGAACGAAATGCACGAGAACGCGAAGAACAGCGAAATGCCGTGGATCAGTTTCTCCGATTCCACGCCGAGCAGGTTGAAAAGCGGCGTGAGCAGTTCCGCGAACGCGGGCTCACCGATCCAGCCGAGCCCGAGCGACGCCAGCGTAATGCCGAGCTGACAGGCGGACAGATACGCGTCGAGGCGTCCGTGCACCTTGCCGAGCAGACGCCCGCGCATGCCATGTTTGGTGGCCAGGCTTTGCACGCGCGTCTGCCTCAGTTTGACCAGACCGAACTCAGCAGCGACAAAAAAACCGTTGAGGGCAACGAGAAACAAGGCACCGATAAGGGCGACGACCTGGATCAAAGCGAAAGGCTCCGGCAACAAAAAGTTGTCAGTATAGAGGGTGAAAGCTCGGTGAAATCTGAATCGCGCAAACGAAGTGGCCGAGTCGAACCGTTCACTTGGCTGCTGTTGCGCTCAGCGGTATGCGTAGCGCGAGTGTGGCCGCGTTGTTGCCGGTTGCTTCGCTGCCCTTCGCTTCGCCTTGCTCGAAACTGCCGCCATGCGCTTCCGCAACGCGCTTGCACAGCGCCAGCACCCACGCAATCCGTTTCGCTTCGCGCGGCTGGCGCGCCTGCTTGCGGGCAAACGCTTCGAGCACATGGGGCAAGGCGGGATCTTCCAACGCGGCGCTGTTCGTGTCGTACGCGACGCTGGCGTGCCACGCGCTCGTATCGGCTTTCGTGGACAGAGCGACCGTAGCGCCCTCGGCGCTCGTTTCGACCGCGAAGGTCAGCATCAGCCACAGCGCGGCAGCGAGGCGCTCGCGGTCGCCGTTGAGCTGCTCGGTGGCGAGTTGCGAGTCGAGCGTGACTTCCACGCCGCGCGTGCGAGCGAGGCCTGAGCGGACTTCGTCCACGGTTTCATCGAGCAACGGATGCAGCGGGAATGACGCATGGGTGAGCGCCAGCGATTTGGTTTCGGCGCGCGTGGCGTCGACGACTGTCTCGAGCAGCTTGACCTGCTGGTCCACGCCATTGCGAATGCCAGTGACAGCGCGCTGCGAGTTGGGGTCGTTTGAGTCGAGCTTGCGCTCCAGCACGTACGCCCAGCTGTGAATGGCATTCAACGGACCGCGCAGGTCGTGCGACACCAGCGAAAGCACATGGTCACGCATGAACAGCGCGGTTTCCGCACGCAGATACGCCGTGCGTTCGGATACGGCGAAGCCGGAAAGCACCGGCTTGTCGCCGGCAGCTCCGGTTGAAGACGTTGTCACGATCGAGCCCTCTCAGGCGGTGCATGATGATGAAAGAAGCCCCATTATAGGCACGACGTCCGGCGCGACCAGCCTGGCCGGACGGCCAACAGGCACGCAATCCACGTGCCACGCGGCAATCCTCGGCATGCGGCGCCAACACGCCTACAATGTCGGTTTTACGTTTTTGACCTGAGGAGCGACACATGTCGACTGTGACTACCGAATCCGGCTTGAAGTATGAAGACATCGTTGAAGGCACGGGTGCCGAAGCGGTGGCCGGCAAGACCGTCAGCGTGCACTACACCGGCTGGCTGACCGATGGCCAGAAGTTCGACTCGAGCAAGGACCGCAATGACCCGTTCGCTTTCGTGCTGGGCGGCGGCATGGTCATCAAGGGCTGGGACGAAGGCGTGCAAGGCATGAAGGTCGGCGGCACGCGCAAACTGACCATCCCGCCGCAACTCGGCTACGGCGTGCGCGGCGCGGGCGGCGTGATTCCGCCGAACGCAACGCTCGTGTTCGAAGTCGAATTGCTCGGCGTTTAAGATTTCCGCTGCACTGTCACTGCGCACCGTCGATGAGCCACGCTGCCCTCACCGCTCCTAGCGTGTCGCTGCGCCGCTACGGCGCGATCGAAGCGTCGGACGTGCACGACTTTCACCAGGTCGTGCTCGGGCTCGACGGCGCGATGGTGATGGCGGTGAACGGCGTCGCGCAACAGATCGACGCCACCTCCGCCTGGCTCATTCCGGCGGGCGCGCGGCACGATTACGCTGGCGTCGGTGAAAACCGGCAGTTGGTGCTGGATTTGCCGGCCGCGTCGCTGGCCGTGCCGGAACGCCTGTTCGACCGCGCCCGGGCCGTGACGATCGACACCTCGCTGACGCAGCTCGTGTATCGCATCGCGGCACACGCTACCGGCGGCGCTCTCGGCAACGATCTGGACACACGACGTTTTCATTGGGACGCCGCCGCGCGCCTCGGCGCAGCGTTAGTGGCGGACGCGGGCACCACGGCCGGCACGTTCGCAGCCGGCGCCGGTCTCGACTTTGCGCGGATCGACCGCTGGTTGCGCGCGCATTTGTCGGAGCCTTTGCGGATCGCCGATCTCGCCGCGCATTGCGGCTTCGGCATGCGGCGCTTTCATCAGCTTTTTATCGAGGCCTTCGGCGAGACGCCGCATCGTTACTTGCAGCGTCTGCGGCTCGATACGTCAATCACGCTGCTCGCGGATCCGCGCCTTTCGTTGACCGATATCGCGCTGGACATCGGCTTCGGCGATCAGAGCGCCTACACGCACGCATTCACGCGGCGTTTCGGGCTGGCGCCCGGTCAGTGGCGCGCGCTGCGCCACTAAGTTTTCACGGCGCCAGGCTTCATCGCGCTGAGTCTCGCCGCATGGCGTTATTGCACGGCCGGACTGCACTGAGCTTCGTTGCGCGAGCCGCCTGAACGGAGCGGCCCGCTTGTCCTGCCTCACGTTTTTGTTCGAGCGTTCGCTCAAACTCTCGCTCAACCCGCCAGGCCGCGCTCGAGATCGCCGCGAATATCGCCGGCGTTTTCCAGACCGACTGCAAGACGGATCAAGCCTTCGCTGATGCCCGCTGCCGCGCGCGCTTCCGGCGTCACGCGACCATGCGTGGTCGTCGCCGGATGCGTGATCGTGGTGCGCGTATCGCCGAGGTTGCCGGTGATCGAGCAGATCTTCGTGCTGTCGATCACGCGCCATGCGTTCGCGCGCATCTGCTCAGGCGTGTCGCCCTTCAGTTCGAACGAGAGGATCGCGCCGCCCGACTTCTGCTGACGCATGGCCAGCGCATGCTGCGGATGCGATTCCAGCCCCGGATAGAACACGCGATTCACAGACGGATGCGTTTCGAGCCAGCGCGCGATTTCAAGCGCATTCGCCGACTGCTTTTCAACGCGCAGCGACAGCGTTTCCATGCCCTTGAGCAACACCCATGCGTTGAACGCGGACAACGTCGGCCCGGCGCTGCGTACGAACGGGAACACCTTTTCCATGATGAACTGCTTCGAGCCGACCAGCGCGCCGCCGAGCACGCGGCCCTGACCGTCGAGGAACTTGGTGGCCGAATGCATCACGACGTCGGCGCCGAGCTTCAGCGGTTGTTGCAAGGCCGGGCTGCAGAAACAGTTGTCGACCACGAACAGTGCATTCGCAGCCTTGGCGATCTTGCTGATCGCTTCGATGTCGGCGACTTCGGTTAGCGGATTCGACGGCGTCTCGAGGAAGAACATCTTCGTCTCGGGGCGCACGGCGTTTTTCCACGCGTCGAGATTGGTGGGATCGACGAACGTCGTCGTGATGCCGAACTTGCTGAAGATCTGCGAGAACATGCCGAGCGTCGAGCCGAACAGCGCCTGCGAGCTGACCAGATGGTCACCCGCTTGCAACGCCGACATCACCACCGACATGATCGCCGCCATGCCCGACGCCGTCGCCATGCAGGCTTCACCGCCTTCGAGCGCGGCGAGACGTTCCTGGAACATCGAGACGGTCGGGTTCGTGAAGCGCGAGTAGGTGTAGTTGTCTTCGGAATTCTTGAATTTTTCGGCGGCGTCGGCGGCGCTCTCGAACACGAAGCTCGAAGTCAGGAAAATCGCTTCCGAATGTTCGTTGAAGTCGCTGCGCACCGTGCCCGAGCGGACTGCCAGCGTATCGAAGTTCAGGGAGTCGTCCATGTTGGTTCTGGTTTCCAATGTTTCATGGCTGCGTTCGGCGTACGCGGCTCAGATCAAATGAGCTGAGCGTATCAAGCCGAACGGCAGCAACAAAAAAGCCCGCTTTTGCGTCGGCATAAGCGGGCTTCATGTGCGGGGAAAAGCTGGAGCGGAGGTAGATGAATGCGGCTTTTCCACCATTCGCTTTAGCTGTTTCGGGTTGCCCCGCGTCCGCAAGCTGAGTTCAAATCGACGCAAGCCGTCATGCTAACACGCTCCCGGCGCGGCGTGCAGCGTGCCTTGCCGGGAGCTGCGTCGTTCAACCCACCGACAATTGCAGATGCAATTGCGAACGAGCCGGCGCGCCGCCGTCGATCGCTTCGCTCGCAGCGTCGCGGTCCGATTGCGAGGACGGTGCGAGACGCGCGGTTTCGATGCGGTCGAGGTACTCCGTGGTGACGTCGCCGGTCACGTAGTTCCCGTCGAAACACGACGCTTCGAATTCCTTCAGCGCCGGGTTGATATCGCGCACTGCCTGCTTGAGCGCGTCGACGTCCTGATAGACGAGGTGGTCCGCGCCGATCATGCGCGCGACTTCGTCGTCCGAGCGGCCGTGGGCGACGAGTTCACCGCGCGTCGGCATGTCGATGCCGTAGACGTTCGGGAACTTCACCGGCGGCGCCGCCGAAGCGAAGATCACCTTGTTCGCGCCGGCGTCGCGCGCCATCTGCACGATTTCATGCGACGTGGTGCCGCGCACGATCGAGTCGTCGACGATCAGTACGTTCTTGCCCTTGAACTCGATGCCCATGGCGTTCAGCTTCTGGCGCACCGACTTCTTGCGCACGGCCTGGCCCGGCATGATGAAGGTACGGCCGACGTAACGGTTCTTGAAGAAGCCTTCGCGGTATTCCACGCCCAGCTTCTTCGCGACCTGCATCGCGGCCGGACGGGACGAATCGGGAATCGGCATCACGACGTCGATCGGAACGTCGGGCAGCTCGCGTTTGATCTTCTCGGCGAGGTAATCGCCCATGCGCAGACGCACGTTGTAGACCGGCACGCCGTCGAGCACCGAGTCCGGACGCGCGAGGTAAACGAGTTCGAAAATGCAGGGGTTCAGGCTCGGGTTCGTGGCGCATTGCTGCGAATGCAGATTGCCTTCGATGTCGATGAAGATCGCTTCGCCCGGCGCCACGTCGCGCACGAACTCGAAGCCGATACCTTCGATCGCCACCGATTCCGACGCCAGGATCCACTCGACGCCTTCCGCCGTTTCCTGCTTGCCGAGACACAGCGGACGGATGCCGAACGGGTCACGGAAGCCCAGCAGACCGTAGCCGGCGATCAGCGACACGATCGCGTACGACCCGCGCACCCGGCGATGCACGCCTGACACGGCCTTGAACAGCGCGGCCGGATCGAGTTGCAGACCCGAGCTGGAAAGCTGCAATTCGTGCGCGAGCACGTTGAGCATGACTTCCGTGTCGGAATTGGTGTTGATGTGGCGGCGATCGATGCGGAACATCTCATCTTTCAGCTGCTGCCAGTTGGTCAGATTGCCGTTGTGCGCGAGGATGATGCCGAACGGCGCATTCACGTAGAACGGCTGGGCTTCTTCTTCGCTCGATGCGGAACCGGCGGTCGGATAGCGGACCTGGCCGATCCCGGTCGTGCCGGGCAGGCTGCGCATGTTGCGCGTGCGGAACACGTCGCGCACCATGCCGTTGGCCTTGTGCATGTGGAAATTGCTGCCGTTCGCTGTCGCGATGCCGGCTGCGTCCTGACCGCGGTGCTGCAGGAGCAGCAGGCTGTCATAGATCAGTTGATTGACCGGAGAGTGGGAAACTACGCCTACGATGCCGCACATGGCATGTCCTTCAAAGGTACGAAATTCGTCATGGCGGCCGCTGCCTGCGATGGTGTCCCGAGGGACTTCCTTCGGGGCGTTCGCGAAGCTACGCGACCGAACGTAAAGGCAGCCGGTTTGCGCCGGTGTCCTGCTGCAGTTCTCGCTCCGCTCGCCTGATCGTCACACTCGGACGTAAGCAGCAAGCGTCTCGGGAAGCAGCGGTTTCATTACGTGCACGCCCTCGACCGCATAGGGCCGAAGCAAGGCGTTGCGCCAGAATTCCTGTTGGGGCAGTTCGGTCAAGCCAGCCAGGGCGACCAGAATCAGCACCAGAATGACCCCGCGCACGAGGCCGAACATCAAACCGAGCGAGCGGTCCACGCCGCTCAAGCCGGTTGCCTGCACGATGCGGCTCAAAAGGGCGTTCAGCACGCTCGCCACCAGCACCACACCGACCACCACCAGCGCGAAGGCCAGCAGCCACTGCGTCAACGTGCCGCCCGGCCAACTGGACGGGATATGCGGCACGACGTAACCGACAAAGCGGCAAGCAATGAAGAACGCCGCAATCCAGCCGATCAGCCCGAATATCTCCGACAGAAACCCGCGCCATGTGCCGCGCAGCGCTGACAAACCGATCACCGCCATTACAGCGTAGTCGAAGGCAGTGAACATCGCTCGCTTACTGTGCGGCGCCGCTGTTCGCGCCCGACGTCAAGCCAGCCTCGCGAACCTTTGCGATGGCCGCGCTTGCCGCTGCACGGTCGGCGAACGGGCCGGCACGCAGCAACGTGAGCGTGGAGCCGTCAGCCTGCTTTCGATGTTCGGTATATGCGGGCACACCCGCCGCTTTCAACTTGGCGGCCCAATTGCGCGCGTTGGCGTCGTTCGCGAAGGCGCCGAGCTGCACGGCGAAACGGCTGCCCGGCGGCGAAGCCGGCGTGCCGGAATTCGCGTCCGCGCTGGCGGCCGTGTTCGTGTCGTCGGAGCTTGGCGCCTGAGCGGTCGGCGCCGGGGCGGTCGCGGCGTTATGCGTGACTGGCGGTTTCGCCGCCGGCCTGGCAGGCGCTACGGGCGCTGTTGGCGTTGCCGGCGCGGTGTTGGCCGCGATTGACGGTGCTTGCGGCTTGGCCGCCGGCTTGGCTGCGGAAGCTGCTGCGTTCATTTCCGCGCTCGATTGCTTCGTGGCGGCGGACTGGCCTTGCCTTGCTGCCGTTGCCGACGCAAGACCCGATGCGGCGAGTGCCGCGTCTGGCGCTGCAGGGTTATCGGGTGCTACGCCGGCCTGTGTGTCCACCTCGGCTTTAGCGAGCTTCGGCGCGGGTCGGTTCGGAATGTCGATGGAGATGTCGTCTGTGACCGGCTTGGGGTGCGAGTCCAGCACCATCGGCAGAATGACGACCGCCGCGACGACCATCGCGATCGCGCCGACGAGGCGGCGACGCGCACGCTGCTTTTCCGGCAGCGTAGGGTCGAGCAGCATCGCATCGGCGTCGACGGTGCGCTCCGTGCGGCGGGTTCGCCGCTCCACGCGCTCGCCACGGGCGGGCCGGGTGGAACTGGTATTTGCGCCGCGCCGGGTAGGCGCGTCGTCTTTCTTGCCGAACGAGAAAATTCCCATGAATCGCTTGGTTCGAGCCTGGCGCCCGTTCAGTGTTGCTGCGATTTACGGTAGGCCATCACGCCTGCTACCGTATAGAAACTGCCGAAAACCACGATTCTATCATTCTCTGACGCTCGTTTTAGCGCGTCTTGGAAAGCCTCTGCCGGCGTGGCGTAGCGCGTCACGCTGCTGTCGGCGCCCTCGTCCACGCCCTGCTCGCGCAAGGCCGCTTCGAGTTCTTCCGCCGAAGCCGCCCGCGGTGTGGGCAAATCGGTCACGCACCAATGATCGATCTCGCCTCTCAGGTGTGCCAGTACGCCGGCGATGTCCTTGTCGCGCATCGCGCCGAACACCGCGTAGGTGTAGGGAAAGAAACCCATGTTGCCGAGGTTTTGCGCCAGCACCGCGGCCGCGTGCGGATTGTGGCCGACATCCAGCACAATCGCGGGCTTGCCTGGCAACACCTGGAAGCGCCCCGGCAATTCCACGTTGGCGAGCCCGAGGCGGATGTCCTGCGCCGACACCGGCAAGCGCTCACGCAGCGCTTCGAGACCGGCGAGCGCCGCCGACGTGTTGATCAACTGATTCGCTCCGCGCAGCGCCGGGTAGGCCAGCGCCGAGCGCCGCATGGTCGGGCCGACGTAGCTCCATTGCTGGCGCTCGCTGCCGGCTTGGCCCTCGTAGCGGAAATCGCGGCCGAATAGCCACAGTTCGGCACCGATTTTTTCAGCGTAATCGATCAGCGATTGCGGCGGCACCGGATCCGCGCAGATCGCCGGCTTGCCCGGACGGAAAATGCCCGCCTTTTCGAAGCCGATTTTCTCGCGCGTGTCGCCGAGATACTCCGTGTGATCGATATCGATGCTGGTGATGATCGCGCAATCCGTATCGAGGATATTGACCGCGTCGAGGCGGCCGCCCAGGCCGACTTCGAAAATCACGGCGTCCAGTCCGCGCGAAGCGAACAGACTCATGATCGCCAGCGTCGTGAATTCGAAGTAGGTCAGCGTGACCGGCTCGGCGAGGCTCAGGCGCGCGGCTTCGACGGCCTGGAAATGCGGCAGCAGATCGGCGTCGCTCGCCATTTCGCCGTTCACCCGCGCGCGCTCGTTGAACGTCAGCAAATGCGGCGACGTGTGACAGCCGACCGTGAACCCGGCGCGTAACAGAATCGATTCGAGGATCGCGCACGTGGAACCCTTGCCGTTCGTGCCGCCGACCGTGATGACCGGACACGCGAACGACAGTTGCATCGCGTCGCGCACCTGGCTAATGCGGGCCAGACCCATGTCGATGCCGACCGGATGCGCGGATTCAAGGTGCGTGAGCCACGCGTCGAGGGTGGGAAATGTGGTCATCGGGTGAATCGCGAGTCAATCGATTAGGCAGTGTTGCGAATGGGCGCGGAGCGGAGCGCTCGGCTGCGGCTGCGGCTGCGGCTGCGGCTGCGGCTGCGGCCAGAGCCTGGTCCGGCAGCCACTTTATGCGCGCAAACCGCGCTCGCCTGCGCTGGCTTCGTCCGCAACCGGCGCCACATTGCGAGACGGTGATTATCCCGGAAATGACAGCGCGCCGCTTGATCACTCACGCGGCGCGCTATTTTTACTGCTTTTCTGACGTCCGCCGCGTTTGAGCAAGCGCGACGACGGTTGACGGCGGTGCCTGCTTACGCGACGGCATCAGCCGGCTGATGGCTCAGCAGCGCCATCAATTGCGCGAGTTCTTCACGCAGCTTGCGACGGTCGACGATCATGTCAATCGCGCCCTTCGTCAGCAGGAACTCGGCGCGCTGAAAGCCTTCCGGTAGTTTCTCGCGCACGGTCTGCTCGATCACGCGCGGGCCGGCAAAACCGATCAGCGCCTTCGGCTCCGCGATCACCACATCGCCGAGGAACGCGAAACTGGCCGACACGCCGCCCATGGTCGGATCGGTCAGCACGGAGATGAACGGCAGCTTGGCTTCGGCGAGCTTCGTGAGCATGGCCGTTGTCTTGGCCATCTGCATCAGCGAGAGCAGGCTTTCCTGCATCCGCGCGCCGCCCGAAGCGGTAAAGCAGATGAACGGCACTTTCTGTTCGAGCGCGTTCTGCGCGCCGCGCGCGAAGCGCTCGCCGACCACCGAACCCATCGAGCCGCCCATGAACGAAAACTCGAAGCAGGCCACCACCACCGGCAGCGTATGAATCGCACCGCCCATGACGACCATCGCGTCGGTTTCGTCGGTGTCGTCCATTGCCTCTTTCAGGCGGTCCGGGTACTTGCGGCTGTCTTTGAACTTGAGCGCGTCGACCGGGACGATTTCCTGGCCGATTTCGTAGCGGCCTTCCGGATCGAGCAGGCCGTCGAGCCGCTCACGCGCGCCGATGCGCATGTGATGGTCGCACTTCGGGCAAACATGCAGATTGGCCTCAACGTCGTTGCGGTACAGCACGGCTTCGCACGACGGGCACTTGATCCACAGGCCTTCCGGAATCCCCTTGCGGTTCTTCGGGTCGGTTTGTTTGATTTTCGGCGGCAGCAGTTTGTCGAGCCAGCTCATATTGAATCCTTCTCGGGTCTACGATCGCGCGAACGGCGGGACAAGCCCGCCGCTCACACTACAGAAGACAAAAATAACTGTTATCGGACAGTCGCGACGCTATCCAGCGCCTCGCGCACGTCAGCGACGAAACGCGTGAGCGTCTCGGCAGCGGCTTCAGGCGCCGCCTGTTCGAGCAATTGCACGATACGGCTGCCGATCACGACGGCATCGGACACTTCGGCCACCAAACGCGCGGTTTGCGCGTCGCGGATACCGAAACCGACGCCCACCGGCAGGGGAACGCGCGACTTGATGGCCGGGATTTTACTCGCGATGCTGGAAACGTCCAGATTTGCCGCTCCGGTCACGCCTTTTAACGACACATAATAGACGTAGCCGCTGGCGATTTTGCCGACTTCGGCGATGCGCTCGTCCGTAGACGTGGGTGCCAGCAAGAAAATTGGATCGATACCCGCAGATCGCATCTGTTCGGCGAAGTTAGCACACTCTTCCGGCGGATAATCGACCACCAGCACGCCATCCACCCCAGCTTCCTTCGCGGCTTTCGCAAAGGCTTCGGTGCCCATGCGTTCGATCGGGTTGGCGTAGCCCATTAGCACCACCGGCGTGGTGTCGTTGGTTTCGCGAAAGCGCTTGACGTCTGCGATCACGTGACGCAGCGATACGCCATGCGCCAGCGCGCGTTCGGACGACTGCTGGATCACCGGGCCATCGGCCATCGGGTCGGAAAACGGCACGCCGAGTTCGATCACATCCGCGCCGCCGGCGGCGAGCGCATGCATGAATTCGACCGTGCGTGCGGGGTCCGGGTCGCCGGCCGTCATGAACGGAATCAGGCCTTTCTTACCCTGGGCGGACAGCGCAGCAAACGTGTTCTTGATACGGGACATGGAATATTCTCGGATTTGGGTTACTGCGCAGCGTGCTTATTGCACGTTGTTCATTGCACTTCAGTCTGCCGTTGAGTTTTGGCTTTGACCCGACGCGCTACGGGCGGAGCGGCAGCCGCGCTGACGCGTTCGCGCGCGATCGCGCAGTAACTTTCATTGATCTCATAGCCGACGAATTCGCGCTGCTGACGGGCGCAAGCGACTGCAGTGGTGCCGCTGCCCATGAACGGGTCGAGCACGCGGCCGCCCTTCGGACAACTTGCCAGCACCATCCGCTCGACGATTTCCAGAGGCTTCTGGGTGGGATGCGCGACGCGCTCGGCATGTTGCCGATGCAGCCGCGATACCGACCAGACATCCTTTGGATTATAGCCAACCTCGAGCCACTTACTGCCTTCGAACAATTTACGCGAACGCGCCTTCTTCGTGGCGGCATCGTACGGGATGCGGACGGGATCAAGATCGAAGAAGTAATCCTTCGACACCGCGAAAAAGCCGATGTTGTCGTGCACCGAAGTGAACCGGCGCACTGTACCGCCCATGCTCGGTACACGCCGGTCCCAGATGATTTCGTTGATCATCGTGAGTTTTGTCTTCAGGAAACTGAAGATTTCCGGTGCGTACTGCCACGTGCAGAAAATGTAGAGCGAACCCGACGGCTTGAGCTTCGGAATAGCCAGTTCGAGCCAGCCACGCGTCCAGGCGAGAAAGTCTTCGCCTGTTCGCATATCTGAGTCGTTGCCATAATCCTTGCCGAGGCCGTAAGGCGGATCGCACACGATCAGGTCGATCGATCCGTTGGGAATGTTCGCCACATCGGTCAGAAAATCGCGGTTCAACAGCCGAATGCCGGCAGGCACCTGCGGCAACAGCGATGCAGGCGCTTCGGCCGCCGGTACATTGGCGGCCGGCGTGGTTTCTATTGCCGGCTGCGGCTCGTCGAACTCGTCACGCATCGTCGCGGCGCTCAGAACTGGATGCCCGATCGCTCAGCGACCGTATGCATGTCCTTGTCGCCGCGGCCCGACAAATTGACCAGAAGGTATTTGTCCTTCGGCAGCGTCAGCGCGAGTTTCGCCGCGTAGGCGAGTGCATGGCTGGATTCCAGCGCCGGAATGATGCCTTCTATGCGGCAGCAATCGTGGAACGCCTTGAGCGCTTCTTCGTCGGTGATGCCGACATATTCCGCGCGTTTGCTTTCTTTTAGCCATGCGTGTTCAGGACCGACGCCCGGGTAATCCAAGCCCGCCGACACCGAATGGGTCTCGATGATCTGACCGTTTTCATCCTGAAGCAGATACGTGCGGTTGCCGTGCAGCACGCCGGGACTTCCGCCGATCAGAGAAGCTGCATGCCGGCCGGATTCGATGCCATCACCGGCAGCTTCGACGCCGATCAATTTCACCGAAGTGTCGTCAATATACGGGTAAAAGATGCCCATCGCGTTCGAACCGCCGCCAACGCATGCAATCACCGCATCCGGCTGACGGCCGACCAGTTCAGGCATCTGCACCTTGCATTCGTCGCCGATCACGCGCTGGAAGTCGCGCACCATCATCGGGTAAGGATGCGGTCCCGCCACCGTGCCGATGATGTAAAACGTGCTTTCGACGTTGGTGACCCAGTCGCGCATGGCTTCGTTCAGGGCGTCCTTCAAGGTCCGCGAGCCGGATTCGACCGGCACGACGGTCGCGCCGAGGAGTTTCATGCGGTACACGTTGGCGGCCTGGCGACGCACGTCCTCGGCGCCCATATAGACCACGCACTCCATACCGAAGCGCGCGGCGATAGTCGCCGTGGCCACGCCGTGCTGACCGGCGCCGGTTTCCGCGATCACACGCGGTTTGCCCATGCGTTTGGCAAGCAGTGCCTGCCCGATCACGTTGTTGACCTTGTGCGCGCCGGTGTGATTCAGGTCTTCGCGCTTGAAGAAAATCTGCGCGCCGCCGAGCATTTCGCTCCAGCGCTGAGCGTGATAAATGGGCGACGGGCGGCCGACAAAGTACTTTAGTTCGCGCTCGTATTCAGCGACGAATTCCGGGTCTTTCTTATATTTATCGTACGCCTCACGCAGCTCGTCGAGCGCGTGAACCAGCGTTTCAGCGACGAACACGCCGCCAAATTGGCCGAAATGGCCCCTTTCGTCAGGCAAGTTATACATGGTGATCACTCTTCTCAGTGTGGCGCGCGGCTCTCGTTCGAGACAACCGCCGCGCCGGAATCATTCGGCGTCCGCTGCGCGCACCGCGCGCACGAACGCCGCCATCCGGGCGTGATCTTTCACGCCCTTGGCGCCCGGCGTTTCGATGCCGCTTGAGACATCGACCGCGTACGGGCGCACGCGATGGATCGCATCACTGACGTTTTGCGCGTTCAACCCACCACTCAAAACGGCCCGACGCGCGAGCTCTGCTGGAATAAGTGACCAATCGAAGACCTTCCCGCCGCCGCCGTATCCTTCGACATGGGTGTCGAACAGAAGGCCGCTGGCTGCTGAATAGCTAAGCGCCGATTTTACCAAATCGGCGGGCTGAGTATCGGCCGCAACGCGCAACGCGCGCAACCAAGGCAAACCCGCAAAGCCGGCGAGCGATTCGCACTGCTCCGGAGTCTCATCGCCGTGAAACTGCAATAGCGCGAGGCCGACGTTGCTCGCGACCTCGCGGATCCAGTCCGGCGTAGCGTTGACGAACAAGCCGACCACGGATACGAATGGCGGCACGTCGTGCACCAGCTCGACCGCCTGCGCGACGCTGACCGAACGCGGGCTCGGCGGGTAGAAGACGAGGCCGATCGCGTCGGCGCCGAGATCGATCGCGTGGAACACGTCTTGCGGCTTCGACAAGCCGCACAGTTTGATGCGGGTGCGATGCGGCGTGGCCTGCTGCCGTGCGCCGGCTTGGGTTTCGTTCGCGAGGGTTTCGGTTGCTTTCATGTTTGCGCCTGCTCGGTCCATACAGTACTCCAAGGCACGCTGCCCGTCTGCGGCGCGGGCACGGCGAATTGCTCAGGATAGCCCACCTGCGCCAGATACAAGCCGTCCGGCATGAAGGTCGGCGCAGCGAAATCGCGATCGCGGCTCGCGAGCACCTCGGCCATCCATTCGACCGGGCGACGGCCACGGCCGATGTAGACGAGACAGCCCATCAGGTTGCGCACCATGTGGTGCAGAAACGCGTTAGCCCGAAAACGGAAATGGACGAAGTCACCCTGCTGCCGCACGTCGATCTGGTACAGATGCTTGATCGGCGTTTTCGACTGACACTGCGACGAACGGAACGCGGAAAAATCGTGCTCGCCGATCAGATGAGCGGTGGCCTCCCGCATCGCGTCCACGTCGAGCGCCGCATGAACCCAGCCGGCTCGCGCCGCCAGCATCGGCGAGCGCACCGGATGGACGTACAGCACGTAGTAGTAAGTCCGCTCGAACGCCGAGAAACGCGCGTGGAATTCGTCGGGCATCGGCTTGGCCCACTGCACCGAGATCGTCTTCGGCAGGAACGAATTGGTGCCGCGAATCCAGGAAACGTCCGTGCGATCGAGTTCTGTGTCGAAGTGCACGACCTGGCCGAGTCCGTGCACGCCCGTATCCGTGCGGCCCGCGACGACGGTTTGCACCGGCGTCCGCGCGAACTCGCGCAGCGCCCGTTCGAGCTCGTCCTGCACGGTGTTGCGGTGCGGTTGCGACTGCCAGCCGCAGAATGCCGCACCGTCGTACTGGACGCCTAGAGCAATCCGCTTCACGACAACGGGGCGAGCGTCGAGAGCAACGCGCGGGCCTCGGTGCGCGTAGCCGGGTCGTTCGTCTCGATCACTTCGTTGATGAGCGAGCGTGCGCCGGACAGATCGCCGAGTTCGATGTACTCGGCGGCCAGTTCCAGCTTGTTGCGGGCGATGCGGCGGAGATCGGCCTGCGTGAACGCTGGCAACGGCTGGGCGGGGCTCGGCGGCAACTCGAGGTCGAAATCGAGCTTCAACGCACCGAAGCCGGAAGCACCCAGGCCCGCGCCTAAACCCACACCCAGACCCGCGACGGCCGCGTGGCCCGCGGTGCCCGCGGCGATTTCGTCGGCGATGTGCGGCTCGTCGTCCGGGTGGTGCAACGGTACGGCTTGTGGCGCGGTGGTTTCTGGCGATACGGTCGGCTGGGTCGACAGTGAGGCGGGCGCTTGCGCGCTGTCCGCGGACGACTCGACGCGTGGTGGTAGCGGCATATCGAGACTGCCGAACGCATCGATGGCGTCACGCGGGAACTCGGTCGGCAGGGCGGACTGGGATTGTGCTGACGGTGAAGGCTCGACGATCGGCGCGGCATCGGACGATGTCGTCTGGGTCAGTTGATGCGGCTCGTGCGATGGTTGGCTGTGCGCTTGCTGCGCCTCATCGGCCAACGGGATGGCTGGCGCCGATGCGTCGCCGTACGGCTGACCGATCGCCAACGATGCATGCGGCTCGACATGGTGCTGCGCAAAATCGACCGTCGGCGGCGCGTCCAGATGATGCTGCGGTTCGATCGACGGTTCCTGCGATGCGGGCGGCACGTCGTCCCAGTGCAAACGATGGGCGGGTTCGTCTTGCAGGGAGGGTTCGTCTTGCAGGGAGGGTTCGTCTTGCAGGGAGGCTTCGTCTTGCAGGGAGGCTTCGTCTTGCAGGGAGGCTTCGTCGACGGGTTCGAGCGGCGCCAGCGGCAAGGCCTCGGCGCCGAGTTCCGCGGCGGCGGCAAGGCTCGCGGCCGTGGTCGCGCTGTCGAGGTCGTCGTGGTGGGGCACTGGAAGAGGTTCGGGCGTTGTGTCGCGCTCCTGCCAGGCGTGCTGGCGCGCGTCGAGATCGGGGGAGGTGAAGGTTGCGTGGCCGGACGCGGATTGTTCCGTTGCTGCGCGTTCTGCCTGTGCTTGCTCCGCTGCCGCACGTTCCGTCGCTGCGCGTTCCACTGCTGCCTGTTCTGCCGCCGCACGCTCTGCCGCTGCCTTTTCGGCCGCCGCTTGCTCCGCCGCCTCCCGCGCAGCCGCCTGCGGAATCTCCGCGTCACGCTCCGCCGCCACGCGTTCCGCCATTTCACGCGCCGCCGCGTCGCCTTCCGCAGCTTCACGCTCCGCAGCCGCCAGTGCCGCCGCATCTCCCACGGCCGCATTGTCGTCCGGGCCCGACGACGCTCCGCGCACAGGAAGAACCTGCTCGCGCGTCGAAACGACGTCTCGCGAGCCCGTTGCCTGCGCGGACACTGCCGCGTTGCCATCCGCTGACGCGGCTTCCGCCGCCAGACGCTCGCGCTTACGCCGGCCCATACGCAGCGCCGCAAGCAGCACAACCAGCGCCGCGCCGACTGCCGCCGCCACGCTCAATTCCGTCTGCGACATGCCGGCATCATTCGATGTCAAAGCCACCGGCGTCGCGCCGTGACCCGGCACGGCCGCCGCCGAGGACGCCCCGGCCGGCGGCTGCGCGATATTGGTCGACGCAGTGCCCGTAGCAGGCGGCGTCCCGCCGATGCCGTGCTTCTGCAACTCCATCAGCACGCGATTTTTCAGCGCGAGCAATTGCTGCAAGCTCGAAACCTGCGCACGCGGTTGCGATGCCGACTGCGCCGCGGTCGTCGCCGGAGTTGTTCCTACACCCGACGCCGATGCGGCTTCGGCTGCCTCGCTAGCCGAGGGTTGAATCGAACCGGCCCACTCATGGGAGTCGCTGGCCGGCAACGCCGCCGCCTGCGATCCCGCAACCGGCGCTGATGGAGCCGCGCCGCCCGGCGTCGTTGAGCTTGCCTCGGCAGCCGCACTCGCGGTCGCCGAAACAGCGGGGGCGGCCGGCGTCGCCGCGTGCGCCGCAGCGCTCGCGGCGCTTGCCGCCGCCGCATTGACCTGGGCGACGCCGCTCGCCGTGTCCGCCGGCGCCGCATTCGGCGCCCCAGTCGACGCAGACGCCGGCGCCACCGCGGAAGCAGCCGGCACAACACCCGCCGCCGACGCAGCCAGCGCGCCCGACGCATCCAGCACCGGCACCGTCAACACAGCACCCAGCCGCAACCGGCTCGGATCATGGTTCATGAAGGCGTTCGGGTTGGCATCGAACAGCGCGCGCGAGGCGCGCACGAGCGTCGCCTTGTCGTGCGACTGCGTGACGGCGATCGCCACGTCGTTCAGTGACTGTCCAGGCCGCACGGCAACTTGACCGCCGTTCGCGTACGAAACCGAGGCGGCGTTCGGCGCATCGGCCGGCGCGGCGACCGCGCCACCCGCGCCAATGGCCGCCAGCGCAAGCGCCAAAGCGGCGGCAGCCGCCGATCGGCCCGCCTTTCGATGATTGAACATAGCCCGAAGGGATGAGAGTCGAAGGTTCATCGGGACTCCTGGCGCGTCAGCGCGCAGCCCTTTTTTACGGTTGGAAAGAGACAAGATAATCGGAGCACACAATGAAAAAAGCGCCGCGCAAGCGCGACGCTTCTTGAGTTTTCTACGCGTCGTGAGCGCGTAGTTTACTTTACTTGTCGAGCACAATGCGAAGCATGCGACGAAGCGGCTCCGCAGCGCCCCACAACAGCTGATCGCCGACCGTGAAAGCCGACAGATATTCGCCGCCCATGGCCAGCTTGCGCACGCGGCCGACCGGCACCGTCAGCGTGCCCGTCACGACCGCCGGCGACAGATCGCGCATCGACGCTTCACGCTCGTTCGGCACGACCTTGACCCAGTCGTTGCCCGACGCGAGGATGCTGTTCACCTCGTCCAGCGGCACGTCCTTGTTCAGTTTGATGGTCAGTGCCTGCGAGTGGCAGCGCATTGCGCCGATGCGCACGCACAGGCCGTCGACCGGAATCGAACCCGGCGTGCCCATGGCCGGCTTGCCGAGGATCTTGTTGGTTTCCGCGCCGCCCTTCCACTCTTCCTTCGACATGCCGTTGCCGAGATCCTTGTCGATCCACGGAATCAGCGAACCGGCGAGCGGCACGCCGAAGTTGTCGGTCGGCATGCGGTCGCTGTTCATCGCAGAGAGCACGCGGCGGTCGATGTCGAGAATCGCCGACGACGGATCAGCCAGGTCTTCTTTGGCCGCACCGTACAGCGTGCCCATTTGCTGCAGCAGCTCGCGCATGTTTTGCGCGCCCGCGCCCGAAGCGGCCTGATACGTCATGGCCGTCATCCAGTCGACGAGGTTTTCGCGGAACAGGCCGCCGAGCGCCATCAGCATCAGGCTGACCGTGCAATTGCCGCCGATGAAGTTTTTCTGGCCCTTGACCAGCGCGTTCTTGATCACGTCGAGGTTGACCGGATCGAGGATGATGACCGCGTCGTCCTTCATGCGCAGCGACGAAGCCGCGTCGATCCAGTAGCCGTTCCAGCCCGCTGCACGCAGCTTGGGGAACACTTCATTGGTGTAATCGCCGCCCTGGCAGGAGATGATCGCTTCGCACTTCTTCAGGTCTTCGATGCTTGTCGCATCTTTGAGTTTGGTCTCGTTTTTGGCGAACGACGGCGCGTTGCCGCCCGCGTTGCTGGTGCTGAAAAACACCGGTTCGATAAGATCGAAATCGCCTTCCTGCTGCATGCGTTGCATCAGGACGCTGCCGACCATGCCGCGCCAACCTACGAGACCTACGTTCATGACTTCATACCCTTCGAGTGGAAACTTCCCCGCATCTTTGCCCGCAGTGACCGCGCGGGGAAGATGAGCGGGCACGACGGACGATCAGCGTTTCGTGATCGTTTTCGGGGTAATCGTTTTAATGGAAGCTTTGGCGGTAATGGCGAGCTCAACCGCACGGGCCGTTTTGCCGTGCAGTGTCGAAATCGAGGAGATTTGAGCTGTGTGCGCCATCGCTACAATATACACGAAAACCGGAATCCGGCGACGTCAATGTCTGCCGCTGCCGTCCGTATTGCGCGCGAATCGGCCTGTTTCAAGGCCGATTCGCGTTTTAAAGGCCGTTTGACGACCTGACTGCCGCTTAAACGTGCGTCTGCTTTACAGCGCTGCGACGACCGCGTCGCCCATGGCAACGGTGCCGACCTGCTTGCAACCCGGCGTGAGAATGTCGCCGGTGCGATAGCCTTGTTCGAGCACCTTTTTCACGGCGCTTTCGATGCGATCCGCCTGCTCCGCCTTGTTCAGCGAATAGCGCAGCATCATGACCGCCGACAGAATGGTGGCGAGCGGATTGGCCACGCCCTTGCCCGCGATGTCCGGTGCCGAACCGTGCGATGGCTCGTACAAGCCCTTGTTGTTCTTGTCGAGCGAGGCCGACGGCAGCATGCCGATCGAACCCGTCAGCATGGCGGCTTCGTCGGACAGAATGTCGCCGAACATGTTGCCGGTGACGACCACGTCGAATGCCTTCGGCGCCTTCACGAGTTGCATCGCGGCGTTGTCGACGTACATGTGCGACAACTCGACGTCCGCGTATTCCTTCGCGACGTCGATCATCACGTCGCGCCAGAACTGCGAAGTCTCTAGTACGTTCGCCTTGTCCACGCTCGTCAGCTTCTTCTGGCGCTTTTGCGCCGCCTGAAACGCGACGTGCGCAATGCGGCGCACTTCGGGCTCGGAATAACGCATCGTGTCGAAGCCTTCCTTCGCGCCTTCGAACAGCCCGTCCGGCGACGAACGCACGCCGCGCGGCGCGCCGAAATAGATATCGCCGTTCAGTTCGCGCACGATCAGGATGTCGAGACCCGAAACGATCTCTTCCTTCAACGACGACGCGCCGGTGAGTTGCGGATAGCAGATCGCCGGACGGAAGTTCGCGAACAATTGCAGATGCTTGCGCAGACCCAGAATGGCCTGCTCCGGACGCAGCGCGCGTTCGAGCGAGTCGTACTTCCAGTCGCCGACGGCGCCGAACAGGATCGCGTCGGCTTCTTTCGCCAGCGCCAGTGTCGAATCGGGCAGCGGGTGGCCCTTCGCTTCGTAGCCCGCGCCGCCAACCGGCGCCTCTTCGAGTTCGAACTTTTCGCCGAGTACGTTCAGGACCTTGACGGCTTCCTTGACGATTTCGGGACCGATGCCGTCGCCCGGCAACACTGCGATCTTCATGCGCATTCCTTGATGTTTGCTTCGAGACTTTTTCTTGAATCAGCGAGCGGGCCTCATTCGGCCCTCACGCCATTAGCCGACGATGCGGTGATTCAGCCAAGGCTGCTTCGTCATGCGTTCCGCT
Organism: Paraburkholderia sp. FT54; assembly: GCF_031585635.1. Taxonomy (NCBI): domain Bacteria; kingdom Pseudomonadati; phylum Pseudomonadota; class Betaproteobacteria; order Burkholderiales; family Burkholderiaceae; genus Paraburkholderia; species Paraburkholderia sp. FT54. The sequence continues at coordinate 2,801,506 of NZ_CP134196.1, forward strand.
TCGAACTGGCGAATCTTGTCCGCGTGACGCAACGTGAGGCCGATGTCGTCGAAACCGTTCAGCAGGCAGTACTTGCGGAACGCCGCGACTTCGAACGGATATTCGGTGCCGCCGTCCGACGTGCGCACGACTTGCGCCTCGAGATCGACCGTCAGCTTGAAGCCGTTGAACGCATACGTCTCATTGAACAGGTGATCGACTTGCTGTTCGGTCAGCACAATCGGCAACACGCCGTTCTTGAAGCAGTTGTTATAGAAAATGTCGGCGAAACTCGGCGCGATCAGCGCGCGAAAGCCGTATTGCTCCAACGCCCACGGCGCGTGCTCACGCGAGCTGCCGCAGCCGAAGTTCTTGCGTGCGAGCAGCACCGAAGCGCCCTGATAACGCGGCTGGTTCAGCACGAAATCCGGATTCAGCGGACGCTTCGAATTGTCCTGACCCGGCTCGCCGTGGTCGAGGTATCGCCATTCGTCGAACGCGTTCGGACCGAAACCCGTGCGCTTGATCGACTTCAGGAATTGCTTCGGAATGATCGCGTCCGTGTCGACGTTCTCGCGATCGAGCGGCGCCACGACGCCGGTGTGTACGATGAATTTATCCATGACGCTTGCACCTGTTTCAAGACCGGACGATGCGCGCGGCGGCTAGAAAGCCGCCCGGCGCATGGCCGGCAAAATCAAAAACCGCTTATTTATCAGCGTGGTTGCTGATCGAATTGCCGAGGTGCGACATGTCCTCGCCGAATCCGTGCACCGTGTTGCAACCGGCCAGACCGAGCAACAGCCCAGCCAGGGTGCCGAGCGCAAAGCGGCGCAATAGAGTGGTGCGATTGATGTTCTTCATCATGCGTGTTCATCCAAGCTTGCGAATATCGACGAAATGCCCTTCGATGGCCGCAGCCGCAGCCATCGCGGGGCTCACGAGGTGGGTACGGCCACCGGCGCCCTGACGACCTTCGAAATTACGATTCGATGTGGACGCACAACGCTCGCCCGGATCCAGCCGGTCGGCATTCATGGCCAGACACATCGAGCAACCCGGCTCACGCCATTCGAAGCCCGCGTCGGTAAAGACCTTGTCGAGGCCCTCACGTTCCGCCTGTGCCTTCACGAGGCCCGAACCCGGCACCACCATGGCCAGGCGGATGTTCGGCGCCACGCGGCGGCCCAGCTTCTTGACGACGTAAGCCGCGGCGCGAATGTCTTCAATGCGCGCGTTGGTGCACGACCCGATGAAGATTTTATCCGGCTTGATCGACTCGATCGGCGCATTCGGTTCGAGCGCCATGTATTTCAGCGCGCGTTCCATGGCGTCGCGCTTGACCGGGTCTTTCTCGCGATCCGGATCCGGCACGCGGCCGTTCACGGCCGTGACCATTTCCGGCGACGTGCCCCACGTGACTTGCGGCACGATCTCGGCGGCGTTCAATTCGACCACGCGATCGAAGTGCGCGCCGTCGTCCGACTTGAACTGCTTCCAGTATTCGACCGCGTGATCCCACTCCACGCCTTCCGGCGAGAACGGGCGGCCTTTCAGGTATTCGACGGTGGTGTCGTCGACCGCGACCATGCCGGCACGCGCGCCTGCTTCAATCGCCATGTTGCAGACCGTCATGCGGCCTTCCATGGACAGCGAGCGAATCGTCGAACCGCCGAACTCGATCGCATAGCCGGTGCCGCCCGCCGTGCCGATCTTGCCGATGATGGCGAGCACGATGTCTTTCGCGGTGCAGCCGCGCGGCAGCGCGCCTTCCACCTTCACCAGCATGTTCTTGCTCTTCTTCTGCAAGAGCGTTTGCGTGGCCAGCACGTGTTCGACTTCCGACGTGCCGATGCCATGCGCCAGCGCGCCGAACGCGCCGTGCGTGGAGGTGTGCGAGTCGCCGCAGACGATCGTCATGCCCGGCAGCGTAGCGCCCTGCTCCGGCCCGATGATGTGCACGATGCCCTGACGCAGATCGTTCATCTTGAACTGCGTGATGCCGTAGGCGTCGCAGTTCGAATCGAGTGTGTCGACTTGCAGCTTGGACACCGGATCGGCGATGCCGTGGCTGCGGTCTGTGGTCGGCACGTTGTGGTCCGAGACCGCCAGGTTCGCGCTGATACGCCACACCGGACGCTCACCCAGCTTCAGGCCTTCGAACGCCTGAGGGCTGGTGACTTCGTGCAGCAGGTGACGGTCGATATAGAGAATCGTCGTGCCGTCTTCTTCCGTGTGGACCACGTGTGTGTTCCACAATTTGTCGTAGAGAGTCTGTGCCATGGTATGCGGGGTAGTAGTGACTGCGGGCTGACCGTGTCGGTCGATTATGCCACGCAGTGGCCCGCCTGGGCCGCTCAATCAGAGAAAAAACCGATAAAAAACAGGGAGTTGGGTGGTAGTGGCGATACCTGTATTGGCGTTACCCGGCAAGCGCGCACGCGGCCTGCTGCTTGCTGCACCGCCGCGCGATTCCGTACGCAAGGCACGAAACCGAAGGCAAAAACAAAATGCCCCAACAGGAGAACCCGCCGGGGCATTATTGCCATTCAAATTCCACGCTAGCTCGCAGCTGAATCAATGCCTGCGAACTATGCGGACGCAAATCCGATCACCGTTGCGCGATCGGCTTGGCTTCACGTTGCGTGTCGCCGATGAACAGCTGACGCGGACGGCCAATCTTCTGCTCCGGATCGGCGATCATTTCGTTCCACTGCGCAATCCAGCCGACCGTACGTGCCATCGCGAAGATACACGTGAACATCGAGGTCGGGATGCCCAGCGCGCGCTGCACGATGCCAGAGTAGAAGTCGACGTTCGGGTACAGCTTGCGCGACACGAAGTATTCGTCTTCCAACGCGATCTTTTCGAGTGCCATGGCCAGCTTGAACAGCGGGTCGTCGTGCAGGCCCAGCTCTTCCAGCACTTCGTGGCAGGTTTCGCGCATCAGCTTCGCACGCGGATCGTAGTTCTTGTAGACGCGGTGACCGAAGCCCATCAGCTTCACGCCCGAGTTCTTGTCCTTCACCTGCTTGATGAACTCAGGAATGTTGTCGACCGAGCCGATTTCTTCCAGCATGTTCAGCGCGGCTTCGTTTGCACCACCGTGCGCCGGGCCCCACAGACACGCGATACCCGCTGCGATACACGCGAACGGATTCGCACCCGACGAACCGGCGAGACGCACGGTGGAAGTCGATGCATTCTGCTCGTGGTCCGCGTGCAGGATCAGGATACGGTCCAGTGCGCGCACCAGCACGTCGTTGACCTTGTACTCTTCGCACGGGTTCGAGAACATCATGTGCATGAAGTTCGCGCTGTACGACAGGTCGTTCTTCGGGTACGCAAACGGCTGACCGATGCTGTACTTGTACGCCATGGCGACCAGCGTGGGCAGCTTCGCGATCATGCGAATGGCCGACACTTCACGGTGACGCGGATTGTTGATGTCGAGCGAGTCGTGATAGAACGCGGACAGCGCGCCGACCGCGGCGACCAGAATCGCCATCGGGTGCGCGTCGCGACGGAAACCACGGAAGAAGAAGTGCATTTGCTCATGCACCATCGTGTGGTTCGTGACCGTCTTCACGAATTCGGCGTCCTGCTGTGCGTTCGGCAGTTCGCCCTTCAGCAGCAAATAGCAGGTTTCGAGGAAGTCGGCGTTCTGCGCGAGGTTGTCGATCGGATAACCGCGGTACAGCAGTTCGCCCTTGTCGCCGTCGATGTAGGTGATCGCCGAATTGCAAGCCGCCGTCGACATGAAGCCCGGGTCGTACGTGAACTTGCCGGTCTGGCCGTACAGTTTGCGGATGTCGATCACGTCCGGGCCGAGAGTGCCCTTGTAAATCGGCATTTCAACGCTCGGCGAATTGTCGCTGAACGATAGCGTGGCTTTAACATCTGACGGGGTCATAGCACATCCTCAATCGAAGTATGGAAACAGGGTTTCGATAATTGCACGCCTGGAACAACGGACAAGCTGCGCTCAAGCCGGTCATGCCGGTCAGGCGTTCCGCAGCAGCTCCAGCACCCGGATCACATCCGGGTCGGCAAGGTCGCCCTCCGGTTCCTTGCGCGCGAGCAGCAAGTCCATCAGGTCGTTATCGCTCAGCTCGAGCAGGCGCGTGAGTGCACCCACGTCGGCATCGCTGAGGTCATGCTCATATCGGCCGAAAAAACGCTCAAAGATCAGATCGTTTTCCAGCAGGCCCCGCCGCGCACGCCAGCGAAGGCGCGCGCGGCGGAGAGGGTCGGACTGATGCGATGTTGATTCCATCTCAGACCGCGCGGCGAACCATCAATTCCTTGATCTTGCCAATTGCCTTGGTCGGGTTCAGGCCCTTCGGGCAAACGTCGACGCAATTCATGATGGTATGGCAACGGAACAGACGGTACGGATCTTCCAGATTGTCGAGGCGTTCGCCCGTCGCTTCGTCGCGGCTATCCGCGATGAAGCGGTAGGCTTGCAACAGGCCGGCCGGGCCGACGAACTTGTCCGGATTCCACCAGAAGCTCGGGCATGAAGTCGAGCAGCTCGCGCACAGAATACATTCGTACAGGCCGTCGAGCTCGTCGCGTTCTTCCGGCGACTGCAGGCGTTCCTTTTCCGGCGGCGGCGTGTCGTTGATCAGGTACGGCTTGATCGAATGATACTGGTTGAAGAACTGCGTCATGTCGACGATCAGGTCGCGAATGACCGGCAGTCCTGGCAGCGGACGCAGCACGATCTTTTGCGGCAGATCGTTCATGTTCTGCAGGCAGGCCAGACCGTTCTTGCCGTTGATGTTCATGGCGTCCGAACCGCACACGCCTTCGCGGCACGAACGGCGGAACGACAGCGTCTCGTCAACTGCCTTCAACTTCAGCAGTGCGTCGAGCAGCATGCGTTCGTGCGAGTCGATCTCGATCTCGTACGTTTGCATGCGCGGCGCTGCGTCCTTGTCCGGGTCGTAGCGATAAATTTCAAATGTACGCTTTGCCATTTCTGAATTCCTTTGACTTGTGCCTTAGAAGGTCCGCGCTTTCGGCGGAACCGATTCGACCGTCAGCGGTTGCATGTGAACCGGCTTGTAGTCGAGGCGATCGCCTTCGCTGAACCACAGCGTATGGCGCAGCCAGTTTTCGTCGTCGCGATGTTCGAAGTCGTTCTGCGCGTGCGCGCCACGGCTTTCCTTACGCGCTTCGGCGGAAACCATCGTGGCGCGTGCCACTTCGATCAGGTTCGCCACTTCCAGCGCTTCGATGCGCGCCGTGTTGAACACCTTCGACTTGTCCTTCAGGTGGATGCTGTCGACGCGGTCAGCCACTTCGCGGATGCGCTCAACGCCCTCAGCCAGCAGCGCCGAGGTACGGAACACGCCGGCGTGCTTCTGCATCGTGCCGCGGATGTCGTTCGCGACCGATTGCGCGTACTCGCCCGAAGACGAGCTGTCGAGCTTCGCCAGACGCGACAGCGCGAAATCGGCGGCGTCGGCCGGCAGCGGCTTGTGCTCCTTGATTTCCTTCACGTGCTTGACGATGTGGTTGCCGGCCGCGCGGCCGAACACCACCAGGTCGAGCAGCGAGTTCGTACCGAGACGGTTCGCACCATGCACCGACACGCACGAGCATTCGCCCACTGCGTAGAAACCGTTGACCGGCTCTTCATGACCCTTCGACGTGCCCACGACCTGGCCGTGGATGTTCGTCGGAATACCGCCCATCTGATAGTGGATGGTCGGCACGACCGGAATCGGTTCTTTAATGCAATCGACGTTCGCGAACTTCAGCGCGATTTCGCGGATGGACGGCAGACGCTTCATGATCGTCTCGGCGCCGATGTGCGACAGGTCGAGCAGCACGTGATCCTTGTTCGGACCCACGCCACGGCCTTCCTTGATTTCCTGGTCCATCGAACGCGAAACGAAGTCGCGCGGTGCCAGATCCTTCAAGGTAGGCGCGTAGCGTTCCATGAAACGCTCGCCGTTCGAGTTACGCAGAATGCCGCCTTCGCCGCGCACGCCTTCGGTAATCAGCACGCCCGCGCCGGCCACGCCGGTCGGGTGGAATTGCCAGAATTCCATGTCTTGCAGCGCGATGCCCGAACGCGCCGCCATGCCCAGACCGTCGCCGGTGTTGATGAACGCGTTGGTCGATGCCGCGAAGATCCGGCCCGCGCCGCCCGTGGCGAACAGCGTGGTCTTGCCTTCGAGAATGTAGACGTCGCCGGTTTCCATTTCCAGCGCGGTCACGCCGAGCACGTCGCCTTCGGAGTCGCGGATCAGGTCCAGCGCCATCCATTCGACGAAGAATTGCGTCTTGGCTTCCACGTTTTGCTGATACAGCGTGTGCAGCAGCGCGTGACCGGTACGGTCAGCCGCCGCGCAAGCGCGTTGCACCGGCTTTTCGCCGTAGTTCGCGGTGTGGCCGCCGAACGGGCGCTGGTAGATCGTGCCGTCTGCGTTACGGTCGAACGGCATGCCGAAGTGTTCGAGTTCGTAGACGGCGTTCGGTGCTTCGCGGCACATGAACTCGATTGCGTCCTGGTCGCCGAGCCAGTCGGAACCCTTGATCGTGTCGTAGAAGTGGTAATGCCAGTTGTCCTCGCTCATGTTGCCGAGCGATGCGCCGATGCCGCCTTGAGCAGCGACCGTGTGCGAACGCGTCGGGAACACCTTGGACAGCACGCAGACCGACAGACCGGCGCGCGCGAGTTGCAGCGAAGCGCGCATCCCCGAGCCGCCTGCGCCGACGATAACCACGTCAAACTTGCGACGCGGCAGAGAATTCTTGATTGCAGCCATTCTTTTACACTCTCCAGAGAATCTGCGCAGCGTAGCCCGCACATGCGAGCAGCCAGACGATCGTCAGCGCCTGAAGCAACAGGCGCACGCCAACGGGCTTCACATAGTCCATCCAGATGTCGCGGATACCAACCCACGCGTGATAGAACAGCGACAGCAGCGTGACAAACGTGGCGAGCTTCATCCATTGCGTGGCGAAGATCGACGCCCAGCCGTCGTATGAGAAATCACGCGCGCCGAAGAACCACACGAGCAGGATCACCGTGTAGATCGCCATGATGGCGGCGGTAATGCGCTGGGCCAGCCAATCGCGCAGACCGTAATGCGCGCCGACAACGAGACGCTTCGAACCGATTCGGTTATTAGCTGACATTTTTTAGAATGCTCCGAACAGTTTTGCCGCGAATGCGATGGTGAGCAGCGACGACACGACGAGAACGACGATGGAGGTCGACTTGCCTTTTTCCTTCGTGACCGCGTTGTGGTTCGTGTCCATCAGCAAGTGACGGACGCCGGCGCAGAAGTGAAACAGGAAGGCCCACGCGAGAACGAGCGTGATGAGCTTGACGATGATGTTGGAGAGGAAACCTTTGAAGACTTCGAAACTAAGTTCCGATGTCAGACTCTGATCGAAGAGGTACAGCAGGAACGGAAGAAAAACAAAAAGCAGACCACCGCTCAAGCGGTGCAAGATCGACACTCGCCCCGCTAGCGGGAGACGGTATGCCGTCAATATCTGCCCGATACCGATGTTCCGGAATTCCGGCCTCGGTTTTTTTACGGCTTCAGCCATGCTAGACCCCTACTATGTAGTCACACTAATCCGCGATTTTAGCGCCTTTTTATATCGCGCTGCAGCGAAAACCACGTCAGGTCCGTTACAGCGCGCGCGATAAAGGCGCCTTCAAACAGGCGCGCGTGTGGGACGCAGCACCTTTATTCAGCCCGATTCAGCTTAGATCGTTCTGATAGTAATACCCGGTTGTGACATACCAACCACGGCGCACTTCAACAGGCCGGTCTCCATATGTATAGGACACGCGCTCGACCGATAGCAGCGGAAACCCCGCGGGCACATGCAGCAGATCGGCCACGGAAGGCTCGGCCGCCACCGCGCGGATCTTCTCCGTTGCGCGGATCATGCGGGTACCGAACTCCGTCTCGAACATCGCGTAGAGGGGACCTTTATACTCCGACAGCCGCTCGAGCGTGAGGCCGCGAAACACGGCGCCGGGCAACCAGATTTCATCGAGCACGGTGACTTCGCCGTCGAACTGCAGCAAGCGCTTGATCAACACGACCGGATCGGCCGGCTTCAGATCGAGTTGCCGGGCGATGTCCGCCGACGCGCGCAACCGCCGGCATTCAAGCAGGCGGCTGACGTGCGGGTGTTCCGCGCCGTCGTCGGCCAGTAATCTGAGGAAGCGAAACTGGGCGCGGTCTTCGTTGTGCGTCGCAACAAACGTACCCTTGCCCTGGCGGCGCACCAGCAGGTTGTCGGCGGCGAGTTCGTCGATCGCTTTACGCACCGTTCCCTGACTGACCTTGTATCTGGCCGCCAATTCGACTTCACTAGGTATGATCTCCCCCGGCTTCCATTCGCCGCTTTCCAGGCTCTGCGTTATCAGCCCCTTGATCTGCTGATACAAGGGGCTGAACGTAGGCGACGTGGCTGGGGCGGCAGCGGGTACACCCTCGCCCGCGGCGCCTTGGCCGCTCGGATTCGTGGTGTTCGCCGGGTTCGAATTCATCCGCGCATTTCATCATAAAGGGCTAGGCCGCGTCTAGGGTTTTCCCCGCAATAGATATGTCTTATATAAGACATAAGATAATGTTGACTTTGTGTCTGACGACTCCTACACTCCTTGTCGAGCAAGGGTTTGCGGGTTTTTTCGGCGGCTGTTTGATGCAGTGCCGCGACGCGCCGGCAGCCACTCTGCACCATGCCGTTCCCACGCAGTTCAGGTTTCGATTCGCCGCCATTCGTTGGTCAGACGCTTGCCGAAACGCGCTGTTTGCAGGAGCCCGCACCGTGCAGCGGCTACCCGGCGCCTCGTATTCCGCTCCCGTGCGGCAGTACAGATTTCCGGCATGGCGGTCTTGCCGCAACGCGCCGCTCGGCCTCGTCAGATCGCGAGGCAGTCCGCGACAGTGAATTCCGCCGTGTTTCACAACGCTTCGCTGAACGCGCATATAGAATGGCGTTTTCCGTAGCGTCTAACGCATCGTCCTGGAGATTTCTCAATGGCTAAGCCCGCAAAGCGCGTTGCCGTCACCGGCGCCGCAGGTCAAATCGCTTACTCCCTGCTGTTCCGCATCGCCAATGGCGATCTGCTCGGCAAGGATCAGCCGGTGGTCCTGCAATTGCTCGACCTGCCGCAAGCGCAAGGCGCCGTCAAAGGCGTCGTGATGGAACTGGATGATTGCGCATTCCCGCTACTGTCGGGCGTCGTGATCACCGACGACCCCAAGGTTGCATTCAAAGATGCAGACGTGGCCCTGCTGGTCGGCGCGCGTCCGCGTTCGAAAGGCATGGAGCGTAAGGACCTGCTGTCGGCCAACGCCGAAATCTTCACGGTTCAGGGCAAGGCGCTGAACGAAGTCGCGAGCCGCGACGTGAAGGTGCTGGTGGTCGGCAACCCGGCCAACACGAACGCCTACATCGCCATGAAGTCGGCGCCGGATCTGCCGAAGAAGAACTTCACCGCCATGCTGCGTCTGGACCACAACCGCGCGCTGTCGCAACTGGCGGCCAAGTCGGGCAAGCCGGTCGCGTCGATCGAAAAGCTGGCGGTGTGGGGCAATCACTCGCCGACCATGTACCCGGATTTCCGCGTTGCAACGGCAGAAGGTCAGGACCTGACCAAGCTGATCAACGACGAAGAATGGAACCGCAACACGTTCATCCCGACCGTCGGCAAGCGCGGCGCGGCGATCATCGAAGCGCGCGGCCTGTCGTCGGCGGCGTCGGCGGCTAACGCGGCAATCGATCACGTGCGTGACTGGGTGCTCGGCACGAACGGCAAGTGGGTCACCATGGGTATCCCGTCGGACGGTTCGTACGGCATTCCAGAAGACATCATCTACGGTGTGCCGGTCACGTGCGAAAACGGCGAGTACAAGCGCGTCGAAGGTCTGGCAATCGACGCGTTCTCGCGCGAAAAGATGGACGGCACGCTGAACGAATTGCTGGAAGAGCGCGAAGGCGTTCAACATCTGCTGGGCTAAGCGCCTGATGCAGACGAACCGGAACTCATGAAAGAACGCCAGGCCGCCCGCGAGGGAGCCTGGCGCGATGCGACAAGTGGGTGGGCGCTCACCGGCGCCACCACCGCGGGTTCCGGTTTTTTTACGTGCGAATGCAGCCATTCGCATCTGATCCGAACGCGTTTTGCGCAGTTACCGCGATGGTCCGGCAGAACGCGCCCGAATCAGATTTCTCCAAACACTACCCACGCTCCTGACGCCGAAGATGCGCGCCCTCACACCCGCCGAAGTGCTGTTTGACGGCGAAGTGCCGCCCGCTGTGCTGCCTGCCTGCGATCACTACGCCGGCAGTGAAAAGCTGATGCTGAAATCGTTAGCGTTGCAGCAGCAACTGGGCCCCGTGTTCGACATCACGCTCGATTGCGAAGACGGCGCGCAGGTCGGCCGCGAAGCGCAGCACGCGGAGCTGGTTGCCTCGTTGCTGGGCAGCGAGCACGACCGCTTCGGCCGAGTTGGCGTGCGGATTCACGACTTCGATCACGCGCACTGGCGCGACGACGTCCGTCTCATTCTGCGGGCCGCGAAGCGAGCGCCTGCCTACATCACCCTGCCGAAGATCCGCAACGTCCCCGACGCCGCCGAAATGATCGCGTTCATCGAGGCCACGCGGCGTGAACTCGGCCTCGCGCAACCGGTGCCGGTGCAATTGCTGGTCGAGACGCACGGCGCGCTGACGCGCGTGTTCGATCTGGCCGCGCTGCCAGGCGTCGAAGCCCTGAGCTTCGGCCTGATGGACTTCGTCTCCGCGCACGACGGCGCGATTCCCGATACCGCCATGCGCTCGCCCGGCCAGTTCGATCATCCGCTGGTGCGGCGTGCCAAGCTGGAAATCTCGGCTGCCTGCCATGCATACGGCAAAGTACCGTCGCATAACGTCAGCACGGAAGTGCGCGACATGAGCGTGGTCGCGAACGACGCTACGCGCGCACGCAACGAATTCGGCTATACGCGCATGTGGAGCATCCACCCGGCGCAGATCGAGGCGATCGTCGCGGCATTCGCTCCGCGCGACGAAGAGATCGCCACAGCCACCGAAATCCTGCTGGCCGCGCAGTCCGCGCAATGGGGCCCGACGCGCCATCACGACACGCTGCACGACCGCGCCAGCTATCGCTACTACTGGTCGGTGCTGCGTCGCGCGCAAGCCACCGGTCGCGCCGTGCCGGAAGATGCCGCGCCGCTCTTCACGAAAGTGGGCACTGACGTGCAAGCCGGATCATGAGCGGGAAAGTCCATGCGGCAATCGGCGCGCCGGCGGTGAGCCGCGTATGCGGTCGCCGCCATGAAATCGAAGCACAGCCTCGTCTGGCGCTGCGCACAAGCGGCGTTGAACGCACGGGTCAATCAGAAGCATCGAGCAGGCACAAAGGAGATTGCGGGAGATGAGCGAGACGACGCAAACCGCCGGTGCACAAGGCGGCAACGAACCCCAAAGCGGCTTCAAACCGAAGAAATCCGTCGCCCTGTCCGGCGTGACGGCGGGCAACACGGCCCTCTGCACGGTCGGCAAGACCGGCAACGATCTGCATTACCGCGGCTATGACATTCTCGATATCGCGAGCGCCTGCGAGTTCGAAGAGATCGCGTATCTGCTCGTGCATGAAAAACTGCCGACCCTGGCTGAACTCACCGCCTACAAGACCAAGCTGAAAGCGCTGCGCGGCCTGCCCGCGAATGTGAAGGCCGCGCTCGAATGGATTCCGGCCGCCGCGCATCCGATGGACGTGATGCGCACCGGCGTATCGGTGCTCGGCACCGTGCTGCCGGAGAAAGACGATCACAACCTGCCGGGCGCGCGCGACATCGCCGACAAGCTGATGGCCTCGCTCGGCTCGATGCTGCTCTACTGGTATCACTACTCGCACAACGGCAAGCGCATCGAAGTGGAAACCGACGACGATTCGATCGGCGGCCACTTCCTGCATCTGCTGCACGGCGTGGAGCCGTCGAAGGCGTGGGTCGACGCGATGCACGTGTCGCTGAACCTGTACGCCGAGCACGAATTCAACGCGTCGACGTTCACCGGCCGCGTGATCGCGGGCACGGGCTCGGACATCTATTCGGCGATCACCGGCGCGATCGGCGCACTGCGCGGGCCGAAGCACGGCGGCGCCAATGAGGTTGCGTTCGAAATCCAGTCGCGCTACCAGACGCCGGACGAAGCGGAAGCGGACATCCGCCGCCGCGTCGAAAACAAGGAAGTGGTGATCGGTTTCGGTCATCCGGTGTACACGATTTCGGACCCGCGCAACAAGGTCATCAAGGAAATCGCGAAGAAGCTCTCGAAGGAAGCGGGCAACAGCAAGCTGTTCAATATCGCCGAACGGCTGGAGTCGGTGATGTGGGACGCGAAGAAGATGTTCCCGAACCTGGACTGGTTCAGCGCGGTCTCGTATCACATGATGGGCGTGCCCACGGCGATGTTCACGCCGCTCTTCGTGATCTCGCGCACGGCCGGCTGGAGCGCGCACATCATCGAGCAGCGCGTCGACAACAAGATCATCCGCCCGAGCGCGAACTACACCGGACCTGAGAATTTGAAGTACCTGCCGCTAAATAGGAGAAAATAGCGGTCGCTGTGCGCTTTCAAAGCGCGTGCAGTTCAACCACGCGGTCGCCAGGACCGGTAGCCCGCGGAATGTTTAACTGAAACTAGATAGAAAGGTTTTCTCCATGAAAAAGCTGATGATCGCCGCCGTGATTGGCGCCCTGTCCACGACGATGCTGACCGTCGCGACCGACGCCGCCGCGCAAACGGCGACCACCACGAAGCCGGCTGCCAAGGCTGTGCCGAAAAAGCCGCAGCCGAAGCGCCTGATCAAGCGCAAACCGAACCCGGCCAAGGAAGCGAAGGTCGATCCGGTGCCGGACGGCGCGGAAAAGTGGTCGTGCAACGAAGGTCTGTCGTTCGACCTGAAGGGCGACATGAAGCGTGACCAGATCGTCACGGTTCACTGGGCCAACAAAAACTACAATCTGCCGCGCGAAGCGACCACCACGGGCGCAGACCGCTTCCACGACGCCGCAACGGGTATGGACCTGGTCGTGATCCCGACGAAGGCGATGTTGTTCTCGGACAAGGACAGCTCGCGTCTGGCCGACGAGTGCAAGACGGCAGCCATGCAGCAAGGCGCGCCGGCTCCGACGCAATCGAACGCGATCGACAAGACCAGCAACTAAATATCGTCATCAGGAAAGCTCTCCGATGTCCGCTCCGATTTCCAACGTGCGACCCGACCCGGACCCAGTCCTGGCCGATATCGTCGACTACGTTCTGGACTATCAGATCGACAGCGTGCTCGCGCTGGAAACCGCGCGTCACTGCCTGATCGATACGCTCGGCTGCGGACTCGAGGCGCTCACCTACCCGGCCTGCACCAAGCTGATGGGACCGATCGTGCCGGGCACGATCGTCCCCAACGGCGCGAAGGTGCCTGGCACGTCGTTCCAGCTGGATCCCGTTCAGGCCGCCTTCAACATCGGCGCCATGATTCGCTGGCTCGACTTCAACGACACCTGGCTTGCCGCCGAATGGGGGCATCCGTCGGATAACCTCGGCGGAATTCTGGCGACGGCCGACTGGCTCTCGCGCAGCGCCATCGCAGCGGGCAAAGCGCCGCTGGCGATGAAAGACGTGTTGATCGCCATGATCAAGGCGCACGAAATTCAAGGCTGTATCGCGCTCGAAAACTCCTTCAACAAGGTCGGGCTCGATCATGTATTGCTGGTCAAGCTGGCGTCGACCGCGGTGGTCGGCCAGTTGCTCGGTCTCACGCGCGAGGAGCTCATCAACGCGGTGTCGCAGGCGTTTGTCGATGGGCATGCGCTGCGCACGTACCGCCACGCGCCGAATACCGGCTCGCGCAAGTCGTGGGCCGCGGGCGATGCGACCTCGCGCGCCGTGCGTCTCGCGCTGATCGCGAAGACCGGCGAGATGGGCTATCCGTCGGTGTTGACCGCGAAGACGTGGGGCTTTTACGACGTGCTCTTCAAGGGCAACGCGTTCCAGTTCCAGCGGCAGTACGGTTCGTACGTAATGGAAAACGTGCTCTTCAAGATTTCTTTTCCGGCAGAATTCCATGCGCAAACCGCAGTGGAAGCCGCGATGAAGTTGCATGCGCAACTCAATGCTGCGGGAAGAAGCGTGGACGACATCCGCAAGATCACGATCCGCACGCACGAAGCCGCGATTCGCATCATCGATAAAAAAGGTCCGCTGAACAATCCGGCCGACCGCGATCATTGCATTCAGTACATGATCGCCGTACCGCTGATCCACGGCCGCCTGACGGCCGCGGACTATGAAGATTCGATCGCGCAGGACGCGCGACTCGATGTGCTGCGCGCGAAGATGGAATGCGTCGAAGACGCGCAGTTCACGAAGGATTACCACGATCCGGAGAAGCGTTCGATCGCCAATGCACTGACGATCGAATTCAACGACGGATCGACATTCGACGAGGTCGTAGTCGAATACCCGATCGGTCATAAGCGTCGTCGCGAAGACGGAATTCCGTTGCTGGTCGAGAAGTTCAAGACCAACCTCGCGCGCCGCTTTCCGGTCAAGCAACAACTGGCGATTCTCGACGTGTCGCTGGATCAGGCACGGCTCGAAGCCATGCCGGTCAATGAATACGTCGATCTGTACGTCATCTAGTCAAGTACTGTAGTTCCGCGATCAAACCAAGGAAAACACCATGGCCCACAACCTCCACAAAACGCTCAAGGAATTCGACAGCGGTTCCGGCAAAGGCAAGTTCTACTCCCTGCCGCAACTCGGCAAGGCACTGAACATCAAGATCGACCGCCTGCCGGTTTCGATCCGAATCGTGCTGGAATCGGTGCTGCGTAACTACGACGGCAAGAAAATCGCCGAAGAACATATCGAGCAGCTCGCCAACTGGAAGCCGACGGCTTCGCGCGTCGACGAAATCCCGTTTGTCGTGTCGCGCGTCGTGCTGCAAGACTTTACCGGCGTGCCGTTGCTCGCCGACATCGCAGCCATGCGCGGTGTCGCGAAACACATGGGCAAGGATCCGAAGTCGATCGAACCGCTGGTCCCGGTCGATCTGGTCGTCGATCACTCGGTGCAGATCGATCACTTCCGCGAAAAGAACGCGCTCGACCTGAACATGAAACTGGAATTCCAGCGCAACAACGAGCGCTACCAGTTCATGAAGTGGGGCATGCAGGCATTCGACACGTTCAAGGTCGTGCCGCCGGGCGTCGGTATCGTTCACCAGGTGAACCTGGAATACCTCGCACGCGGCGTGCACAAGAAGGCGGAAGGCGCGGACACGGTGTACTACCCGGATTCGCTGGTCGGCACCGACAGCCACACCACCATGATCAACGGTATCGGCGTGGTGGGCTGGGGCGTGGGCGGTATCGAAGCGGAAGCCGGCATGCTCGGCCAGCCGGTGTATTTCCTGACGCCGGACGTGGTCGGCGTCGAACTGAAGGGCAAGCTGCGCGAAGGCCTGACGGCGACCGACCTGGTCCTGACCGTCACCGAACTGCTGCGCAAAGAGAAGGTTGTCGGCAAGTTCGTCGAATTCTTCGGCGAAGGCACCGCGTCGTTGTCGCTGCCGGACCGCGCGACGATCGGCAACATGGCGCCGGAATACGGCGCGACCATGGGCTTCTTCCCGGTCGACGAGAAAACCGTCGACTACTTCAAGGGCACGGGCCGCACGGACGCGGAAATCTCCGCGTTCGAGAACTACTTCAAGGCACAAGGCCTGTTCGGCATTCCGAAGGCCGGCCAGATCGACTACACCAAGGTCGTGACGCTGGATCTCGGCACGGTGACGCCGTCGCTGGCAGGTCCGAAGCGCCCGCAAGACCGTATCGAAATCGGCAATGTGAAGTCGACCTTCAGCGACCTGTTCTCGAAGCCGGTCGCGGAAAACGGCTTTGCGAAGAAGGCAGGCGACCTCGAAGCGCAATACACGACGAGCAACGGCGTGGACGTGAAGAACGGCGACATCCTGATCGCCGCGATCACCTCGTGCACCAACACGTCGAACCCGAGCGTGCTGCTGGCCGCCGGCCTGCTGGCGAAGAAGGCTGTCGAAGCCGGCCTGACGGTCGCGCCGCACATCAAGACCTCGCTGGCGCCGGGATCGCGTATCGTCACGGAATACCTGACGAAGACCGACTTGATGAAGTACCTCGACAAGCTCGGCTTCACGCTGGCCGCTTACGGTTGCACGACCTGTATCGGCAACGCGGGCGATCTGACGCCGGAACTGAACGAAGCGATCACGAAGAACGACATCGTCGCGGCAGCGGTTCTGTCGGGCAACCGTAACTTCGAAGCGCGGATTCACCCGAACATCCGCGCCAACTTCCTGGCCTCGCCGCCGCTGGTCGTTGCTTACGCGATCGCCGGCAACATCACGCGCGACCTGATGACCGAACCGGTCGGCAAGGGCAAGGGCGGCAAGGACATCTACCTGGGCGACATTTGGCCGACCAGCGAAGAAGTCAACGATCTGCTCAAGTTCGCGCTGGACGCCGAAGCGTTCCGCAAGAACTATTCGTCGCTGACCAAGAAGGGCGACTTGTGGAGCAAGATCGAAGGCGAAGAAGGTCAAGTCTACGACTGGCCGAAGTCGACCTACATCGCTGAGCCGCCGTTCTTCGGTAAGGACTTCTCGATGACGCCGGCCGACAGCATCGCTGCAGTCAAGGACGCGCGCGCGCTCGGCATCTTCGGCGACTCGGTCACGACCGACCACATCAGCCCGGCTGGCTCGATCAAGGAAGACTCGCCGGCAGGCAAGTGGCTGAAGGAAAACGGCGTGCAGAAGGCCGACTTCAACAGCTACGGCTCGCGCCGCGGCAACCACGACGTGATGATGCGCGGCACGTTCGCCAACGTCCGGATCAAGAACCTGATGATCCCGACGAAGGCCGACGGTTCGCGCGTGGAAGGCGGCCTGACGATTCACCAGCCGAGCGGCGAACAACTGTCGATCTATGACGCAGCGATGAAGTACATCGACGCCGGCACGCCGACCGTCGTGTTCGCGGGCGAAGAGTACGGCACGGGCTCGTCGCGTGACTGGGCTGCGAAGGGTACGCAACTGCTGGGCGTGAAGGTCGTGGTCGCACGCAGCTTCGAGCGGATTCACCGTTCGAACCTGGTCGGCATGGGCGTTCTGCCGCTGCAGTTCAAGGGCTCGGACAGCGTGCAATCGCTCGGCATCACCGGCGAAGAAACGTACGACATCGAAGGCCTGGGCGCGGACTTCAAGCCGCAACAGGAAGTGACGCTGGTGATTCGTGGCAAGGACGGCAAGGAAAAGCGCGTGCAGGTGCTGCTGCGTATCGACACGCCGATCGAAGTCGACTACTACAAGCACGGCGGGATTCTGCCGTTCGTGCTGCGTTCGCTGCTGGCTGCTTAAGGCATTCGCTGGCCTGAACGGCAACTGCGAGCTGTTTTGCAGGGGCTGCGTCCTGTGGAGGACGCAGCCGACTTTGAAGCCCGACCGATGGTCGGGCTTTTTTTTAGCTGCGATTTTTCACTGCTATTTTTGGGCACGGTCGGACTTGAACGCGTCCGGGTTGTCGATGATCCGACGCTGGGTCATGCGGGCGTTCCAGTCGGCGTCGTCCGCGACCGGTAGGCTGGCGCGCGTCGTGATGTTCGCGCGCCGCTGCTGCACGGCCCAGTCGAGCAATGCCGCGCGCTCGGCTGTGTCGTTTGCGGACGAGGAGCGTGCGGGCCACCCGGGTTGTTTCGACACGGACGGCTGCGTGGCTGGATTGACCGCGCGACTCAGTGTGAGCCGTTGGTCGATTTGCGGCTTGCTGAAGCGTGCGCTTGGGACCTGGCCATGCGCCTTTGTGGGCCCGCTCGGCGCGACCTGACGTCGGGCCACGTGTGCGGTCGGAAGCGGCACGCGGTGATCGACATGCTGTGGCGTTGGCGTATTTGGAGGAGTTGTCTTCAATGTCGCGGCCGTCGACGTAGGAGCGTCTGGGACCGTCGCCTTCAGTGCCGCTCCAGCGGCCTGAGGTCCGCTCCGTTGAGCCGTCCTCGCGACTTCGACCGGCGATTGCGCCGTAGCCGTGGTCGTCGCCTTGTCGGCATCGTGCGTCGTACAGGTGGCCAGCAGCCAGCCCAGCACGATGCTGCAGCCCGCGAAGATCACCCCTCCGAGAATATGATCCGAACGCGTAGAACTCGGCCGCACCCTGCCCGAGTTCAGGTAATACCTGGCCTCCGCCAATTGCTCTTCAAACTGATGCGAATGGTCGCGCTGCCGCGGCCGCTTGTAGAAGAAGAGAAACTTTACGCCAGGTGGAAACACGCCGCGACGTGGTGGTGACGCCTGGCGTTGTAACGCGTTCTGGACTGCCTGTTGCGCAGCGGTGGGCGACAGGGCTTGTGGTTCGCGTTGCGCCGTGGCCTGTGCCTGCCGACGCCGCGAGCCGAACGGCGGCGGCAAGGCGTCAAACGGACGCAGACTCGGAAGCGCCAGATCGCCCTCGATCAAGGCCAACGGTCGGTTCATTGTGAGGCGCTCCGGTATGCGCGAGACGTTGCTTCAAGTTGAGTGATGAGGCTCCGCGCGCGCGCCATGAGCGCGTCGATCGATCCAGCGTTGTGTGCCAGTGGCGACAAACTCGCACGCCGCAACGCCTCCATCAGACTGCCTGCGCCGACGAGACCCACTGCTCCGCTCAACCGATGCAGCACGCTGTGAAGATGATCGAAGTCGCCTTCATGAAGCAACGCGCCGAGGCGTTCAAGGTCGTCGTTCATTGCCTGGCGCCAGTTGTTGAAAAATGCGCGGACATCGACGCCCTCTTCGGACAATGCGTCCAGGTAGCGACTTTCGAAGGGCTCAAAGGAAGCACTTGCAGCGGAATCGCGTGGCTGCGCGGCGCTGGAGAAGGGAACCGCCTGTGCGTTGCCAGTACCCGTTTGCGCAGATAGCTCCCGTTGTTCAATGGCAAACGGCGCGTTGAAAGTCGCGCATGGGCCTTTCACCGGGGTGCTCACGATGGCAAGCTCGCCACCCATGCACTGCGCCAATTTTCGGCAGAGTGGCAAATACGCGTCAGCGTCGCTGAGTCGTTTGCCCACCTTTGGATCATCAGTGACTGGACCGGAAAGCTGCGGCAGTGCGGCGGGCGCCGTCTTGTCAGCCGCATCAACTACGTTGATAAAGATACGTTGCAAGCCCGGATTCAACGACTGTGCCCACACGACGAGCGAAATCTCTCCCTGTGCACTGTGCTGGATCGTTCGGTTTAGCAAATGGAAAATGATCTGGCCTAACCGTGCGCTGTCGGCGCGAATCGTTTTGGTCACCGATTGACCGACGCTCGCGCGCAGCCGCAAATCGCGGCGAGAAGCAAACGGGACAAGCAGAGCGATAACACCGTCGATGAGTTCGCGCAGGTTCGTCGCACTCTCGTTGAGGATGAAGGCGCGCGACTCCAATGGCGAGGTATCCAGTAAATCGTTAAGCGTTTGACTCCATGTGCACACAGAAGAATGAGACAGGTTCACTATATTCATAGCCCGCAAGCCTAGTCGACCAGACGGTGCAAAGTCGCGAATTCGATCAGTCCTGCCAAAGACGAAAGACCGAGTTTTTCCTGAATACGGCCCTTGTATGTGCTGACGGTTTTGTCGCTTATAAACAAGGCGTCCCCTATCGCCTTGTTCGACATACCTTTCGAGAGCATTTGCAGAATCACGAGCTCCTTGTCCGACAGCTGCCCGATCCGCGCCTCTTCCCCTCCCACTCCATTGGCGAGTCCCATGCCGCCGCCACTGGCCGTCACCGGAAACACGGTATAGCCCGCCAGCACCGCCTCGACGCCGCGCATGATCTCCTTCATTTCCTGCGACTTGCCAACGAAACCGTGGACGCCCGAGCGCATCGCGCGCGGCGCGAATATGGCCGGGTCGTGGCCCGACAACACCATCACGCGAATCGGCGGATGGACGAGCTTGAGACGGGGAATCACATCGAGTCCACTGATGCGCGGAATGTCGAGATCCAGTATGGCTAGCTCCGGGGCGTGCAGCCTGGCCATCTCGACAGCGGTCTGGCCGTTATCGGCCTCGATCACGTTTTCAACGCCAAGCAACTGCACGAGCTGCATTTTGATGACCATACGGAATGCGGGATGGTCGTCGATAACCAGAATAGTTGACATATTTCCAATCCTCCTTAACACACGTTTGGCGATTATTTTTAGCGCCAAGCATCAATACGCGTCTGTGTGCGCGCCACAGTTGCCCGTGGCGTATACAGATACGACACGAACTACACGACGCGATCGACCTCGGGCGCGCCGTTGCCGGTCGCCGGCACCCAAGCTCACTTTTCAATGTAAAGGCCCACTAGGAACCTGCCGCGACAAGTTCGATCTCGACACGGCGATTCGGCGCGAGACATCGCATCAATTGATCGCGCTGCGTTTGCCGGCAATCGACCAGCGGATTCGCACTGCCCCTGCCCTGCGCGGCCATCGGCAAGCGCACGCCACGCGCTCGCAGATAGCGCTCGACCGTGTGTGCGCGTTGCGTGGACAGACCAAGGTTGTACGACTTGTCGCCAAGGCGGTCAGCGTAGCCGGTGATCTTCAGCTGCCGCATGGCGGGAATCTTCTTCAAACGAATGGCCACGTCATTTAACTGGCGTTTGCCCGCGGGCAACATGGCGGCGTCGTCACCGCCGTTGAATTGGAAAAGGGAATCGGTTTTTAGCGTAACCTTTCGCGGCGAATCCGCAGCAGGAACGGAAGCCGGGACACGTGCCGGCGCCGGAGCCAACGTCGGCGTTTTCAACGCCTGCTCGCATTGCAGCGCTGTTTCCGCCGATTGGCGCAAGTTGCCCTGCACTTCGGGCAAGCGTTTCTCAGCATTGGAAAAGCCGCGGCGCCATGCGTCATGCCCGGCCTGCATCAGTTCGACTTCGGCACAAGCGAGCGGCGGCTGCGCTTGCGGACATTGCGCAACCGCGGAATCCGACTTGATGGCATTGACGATTTTCCACAGATCGGGGCGCACGGTGGACACCGTGCGCAGCGCGGGATTGGCGGCGGATAACGGTGTGCCGTTCTCCAGGCTCATGGTGATCATGGCCGCCTGACCGATCGCTTCTTCGACGAAGCCCCAGTGGTCGTTGGCTTGCCGCGCCTGTTGCGCGGCATTGATCCAGCATTGTGCCTTGGCGTGAAAATAGCCGTTCTTGTCGCCCGGCAGCTTATCGAGCCGCGTCTGCAGAAATGCTAGCGCCGCGCTGCTGCTTGCCGCCGGCGCGTAGGTGCTGATCCATTGTGAGTTGACCGCGCCTGCGGCTTCATCCTGCGTGGCGCCGAAACCGCTTTGCAGCAAGGTGGCGTCTTCAACGCCGAGCCGGTCACGCGCGGCGTGGTCCGCGCAAGCGGTCAAGGCGAGCGCGCATACAAGCACCGTTAGCTGGTGTTTCATTGATTCCCCGCGTCGAGCGCATCTTCTTATTGAGGGCTTCGAGTATGAAGAGACGCTGAAGCGCAGGGAATGGGAGCAGTCTTAGATTAACGTCAGAAATTTGTTGATTGACATGCACTGCGAATAAAATTCGTCATCCATCGACGTAGATGTTCAAACCTTGACCGCCCGCGCCGCATTTCGCCCACGCAGCCACTCGAGCGCCAGCAACAGGCTGGTGGAAAAAACAATCAGAATGGTTGCCAGCGCGGCGATGGTCGGGCTGATATTTTCGCGGATACCGGTGAACATCTGTCGGGGCAAGGTAGTTTGATCCGCGCCCGCGAGGAACAGGGTCACGACGACTTCGTCGAATGAAGTCGCGAAAGCGAACAGCGCACCCGAAATCACGCCCGGCGCGATTACCGGCAATGTAATGCGGAAAAACGTCTTCACCGGATTCGCGCCTAGCGACAAACTCGCCCGAACCAGGTTGTAGTTGAAACCCTGCAACGTTGCCGCCACCGTCGTCACGACAAAGGGCACACCGAGCGACGCATGCGCGAGAATCAGGCCGATGTAGGTATTGGCCAAACCAAGCGGCGCAAAAAACAGGTACATGCCGACGCCGACCACCACCACCGGCACGATCATCGGCGAGATCAGGACCGCCATGAGCAGCCCTTTGCCGCGAAAGTTCGCCTTGGTCAGTCCGATCGCCGCCAGCGTGCCGAGCACGGTTGCGACCACCGTTGCCGAGGGCGCGACGATAAAGCTATTCTTGGCGGCCATGCGCCATTCATCGGACGCGATCAGATTCTGATACCAGCGCAGCGACCAGCCCGGAATCGGATACACCAGAAACGTGCTCGACGAAAACGACAGCGGCACGATCGCCAGCACCGGCAAGATGAGATACAGCAGCGTGAGCACGGCCAACGCACGCAGCGCGAAATACCACACGCGCTCGACGAAAGACGTATGCGGCGCGAACAAAGGCTTGGCAAGTTTCATCGCAATGACTCCGTTCAGCCGAGGCTCAGTGACGAACGCGTGAAGCGCCCGTAAATGACGTACAGCACGAGCGTCGCGGCGAGCAGCAGACCGCCGAGCGCGCACGCCATGCCCCAATTGATCGTCACGTTGGTGAAATACGCGACGTAGTAGCTGACCATCTGATCGTTCGGACCGCCGAGCAAGGCCGGCGTGATGTAGTAGCCAATCGCCAGAATGAACACCAGCAGTGCGCCCGCACCGATGCCCGGATAGGTCTGCGGCACGTACACGCGCCAGAACGCGGCGAACGGATGGCTGCCGAGCGAGACCGCGGCGCGCTGATAGGTGGGCGGGATCGACTTCATCACGCTATAGAGCGGCAGAATCATGAACGGCAGCAGAATGTGCGTCATCGAAATGTAGACGCCGGTGCGGTTGAACAGCAGCGACAGTGGATCGTGCAACAGCCCGCTGCCTATCAGCGCCTTGTTCACCAGCCCTTCGCTTTGCAGAATCACGATCCACGCCGCGACGCGCACGAGGATCGAGGTCCAGAACGGAATCAGCACGAGAATCATCACCAGATTCGCGCGACGTTCGGACAGTGTCGAAATCCAGTAGGCGAGCGGATAGCCGAGCAATAGCGCGAAGAACGTCACCGCCGCGCCGATCACGAAGGTGCGGCTGAACACGGCGAGATAAATCTGTTGATCCGGATCGGTCGGAATGATGTGGCCGAACGCGTCCTGTTTGTGGTCCAGCGAGGCCAGCAGATAAAACGGTGAATACTTGCCGGAATTTTTCGCAATGGCTTGCCAGTACGCGACGTCGTTCCAGCGTTCGTCCAGTTCGACGAATTTCGCATGAACCTGCGCGGGTGTCAGTTGCAAGGGCTTGCTGTTGTCGTCGACGAACGGCATGGCACGCGCGGACTTGGCGACCAGCGAACGGTAACCGGGAATCTCGACGTTCAGGCGTCGCGCGAGTGCGCCCAATCCGTCGCTGTCGGCGATGGCGGCGAGATCGACAGCCAGCGCGGTATAGGCGGTATCCGGCGGCGGCGTCTTGCGATCCCACGCGCTCAGCGACGCCAGTGTATGGGGCAGCGCGTTGACGACTTCGGGATTTTGCGCGGCGCGCGTGAGCAGCGCGCCGATCGGCACGACAAAAATCAGCAGCAGAAAAATCGCGAGCGGCGCGATCAGCAGCAGGGCCATGGCCCGCTTTCTTGATTCGGCAGCCTTCAGCTCGCGCTTGAGTCGGCCACTTGATTCAGGCGTCGAATCGGCAGCGATGGTCATCGTAGTCACACCGTCTCCTTGACGACCCGAGTCAGCGCTTCAGCGCTGACTCGGGTCCCACGCATCACCGCGCGCACATCGCTACCGCACGTGCGCGCGTCATTTCGCATCCAGAGGGCGCGGCTTCCAATAACAGCCGCGCCATCCCGCACAACGCTAACTACTTCGAAGCCCACGACGAAAACCGCTGCTCCAGTTCATCGCCATGGTCGGTCCAGAACGCCAGGTTCTGCAGCACCGCATTTTTCCCGTTAGCCGGCGAGTTCGGCAGATTCGCAAGCGTCTTCGGATCGAGCGCCTTGATCGCCGCCACATTCACCGGACCGTACGCGATGTTGTGCGCGTAGTCCTGTTGTGGCTTCGACGAAATCGAATAGGCGATGTATTTCTCGGCCAACGCCTTGTTCGGCGTGCCCTTCGGAATCGCCCAATAGTCGAGGTCGTAGATGCTGCCGTTCCACACCACCTTCAGGTTCTTGCCTTCCTTCTGCGCGGCGTCGATCCGGCCGTTGTACGCGGTGGACATCACCACGTCGCCCGCGACGAGGAATTGCGGCGGCTGCGCGCCCGCTTCCCACCACTGGATGTTCGGCTTCAGTTCGTCGAGCTTCTTGAACGCCCGGTCCTGGCCTTCCTTGGTGGCGAGCACCTTGTAGACGTCCTTCGGCGGCACGCCGTCGGCCATCAACGCGAATTCGAGGTTGTAGCGCGCGCCCTTGCGCATTGCGCGCTTGCCCGGGATTTTCTTGACGTCCCAGAAATCGGCCCAGCCGGTCGGCGCCGTTTTCAGCTTGTCGGCGTTGTACGCAAGTGCCGTCGACCACACGAAGAAGCCCACGCCACAGGTTTGCGGCGCTTCGGGAATCAGATCCGACTTCTTGCCGATCTTCGACCAGTCGAGTTTCTCGTACAGCCCTTCATCACAACCACGGCCGATATCGCCCGATTCGACTTCCACCACATCCCAGTTCACATGCTTGGCCTCGACCATCGCCTTCACTTTGGCCTGCTCGCCGTTGTATTCGACGGCGGTGACCTTGTTGCTGGACTCTTTTTCGAACGGCTGGTTGAATGCAACCTTTTGCGCGTCGCCATTCGCGCCGCCGAAATTGACAACCGTCAGTTCGGCTGCATTGACTTGCGCGGCGCCCAGCGCGAGCGCCACAGCACCGACAGCGATGGCGCAGCGCGATTTCCCGATCTTGCTCATGGTGTGTTGCTCTCCTTTGGTGGTGTGCTTCAGGCTACGTAGTGCGACTTTGTTATGTGCTGCTTGATCCGACCTGCCTGCATTGAACACTTTCAGTGTTCGACACATTCACGCCCCTGCAAAAACCCGCAGATGCTCGGGTGCGAACTCGAGTGCGACCGGCGCGCCGGGCGCGAAGGTGTCGAGCACGCCGGTGCCGAGCGGCACCTTCACGAAGCACTCGTCCTGTTGCGGCAGACCGCAACGCATGCGCACGTGGTCGCCGAAATAGATCAGCCCGCGCGCTTCACCGGCGAGCGCATTGGCGCCCGGCCGCGACGAGCCATTGGCCAGCTTCATGCGCTCGGGCCGGATGCACGCGACCGCCGGCGTGCCCGCCCGCGCGCCGCCGATATTGCGGCCGGTGAGGCGCGTGCCGTCGATCAGATGAAATTCGCAATACTCGCCGTCGACATTCGCGATCGTGCCGCGCAGCTTGTTGCTGTCGCCGATGAAGTTCGCCACGAACTCATTGCACGGCGATTCGTACAGACGATCCACGGTGTCGAGTTGCTGCACGATGCCTTTATCGAACACGGCAACACGATCGGACATGGTCAGCGCCTCGCCCTGATCGTGCGTGACGTACACGAACGTAACGCCGAGTTTCTCGTGCAGTGATTTAAGTTCGTACTGCATGTGTTCGCGCAACTGTTTGTCCAGCGCGCCGAGCGGTTCGTCCATCAGCACGAGCTTCGGCTCGAACACCAGCGCACGGGCGAGCGCGATACGCTGCTGCTGGCCACCGGAAAGCTGCGCCGGATAGCGCTTCGCGAAGCTCTCCATGCGCACCATCTTGAGCGCGTTATGCGTGCGGTGCGCGCGCTCATCCGCCGAAATCTTGCGCACGGTCAGCGGATATGCGACGTTCTGCTCCACCGTCAGATGCGGGAACAGCGCGTAGTTCTGAAACACCATGCCGATGTTGCGCTTATGCGGCGGCACGGTATTGAGCAGCGTGCCATCCAGCCAGATTTCGCCGCCCGTGGGAAATTCGAAACCCGCCAGCATCATCAGACAGGTGGTCTTGCCCGAACCGGACGGCCCGAGCAGCGTCAGGAATTCGCCCTGATAGATATCCAGATCGAGCTGTTTGACGACCAGCGTTTCGCCGTCGTAGGTCTTGCGCACACCTCGAAAGCTGACGATCACGTCTTCGGTTTTCATCGTCCAAGTCTCCTCTGCTGTCCGGCTGGCTCCCCCTGCAAAGCAGCGGGATTGCATCAATTGCGTGGCTCACTATAGACCGTTACGGTTCTACAATATGGAACCATTTCATTATTCCGGATAGAACCACTTGGACACCGTGATTTTGTCGGATTGGCTCGCCGCGCGGCTCGACCGCGCGGCCGCCGAACCGGTCTACCGGCAGACGTTGCGGCTCATGCAGCAGGCCATTCTGACCGGCCAGCTGCCGCCGGGCACCAAGCTGCCCAGTTCGCGCACGCTCGCCGAAGACCTCGGCATTGCGCGCAACACGGTGCTGCACGTCTACGACCAGTTGACCGCCGAAGGCTATGTGATCTCGACCACCGGCAGCGGCACCTATGTCGCCGACACGCGTCCGGACGCGGCCGCCGTGAACATGCGCAGGAAGCCGGCGGTGGCGAGCGTCGATAAAGAAGACAGTACGACCAGGGAAACTCCCAAGCCGCCAAAGCGCGATCTCGGCGACCTGTCGACTCGCGGACGGCGTCTGATCGACAAAGCCGGCGTTTCCGCCAAACAGTGGGGCGCGTTCATGCCGGGCGTGCCCGACGTCGCGGAATTCCCGGCGCGCACGTGGAGCCGGCTGCAGGCGCGTTTGTGGAAGGAAGCCAATCCCGATCTGCTCACCTACGCGCCCGGCGGCGGCTACCGGCCGCTGCGGCGGGCGTTGTCGGATTACCTGCGCGTGGCGCGCTCGGTGAATTGCACGCCGGATCAGATCATCATCACCACGGGCATCCATCAGTCGATCGATCTCGCGGTGCGCCTGTTGACCGATGTCGGCGACCGCGCGTGGGTGGAAGAACCGTGCTATTGGGGCGCGCGCAGTGTGTTGCAGTCATCGGGGATTACCCTCGTGCCGGTGCCGGTGGACGACGAAGGCCTGAATCCGCGCGAACAGGATCTGCAGCAGCCGCCACGACTCGCGCTCGTCACGCCGTCGCACCAATATCCGCTCGGCATGGTGATGAGCCTCGCGCGCCGCCGCACGCTGCTCGAATACGCGCGCCAGCACAACGTGTGGATCATCGAGGACGACTACGACAGCGAGTTCCGCTATGGCAGCCGTCCGCTCGCCTCGCTGCAAGGACTCGACGACGCCGGCCAGGTGATCTACGTCGGCAGTTTGGGGAAGATGCTGTTTCCGGGCTTGCGGATCGGCTACATGATCGCGCCGGAGCATCTGGTGGACACGTTCCGCACCGGCGTGGCCGAGTTGTACCGCGAAGGTCAATTGATGCAGCAGGCGGTGATGACCGACTTCATCATGGACGGGCACCTCACGTCGCACGTCCGGCGCATGCGTGCGCTATACGGCGAACGCCGGCAGATTCTGATCGACGCCATCACCGCGCGTTTCGGCAGCGAACTGCCGGTGATGGGCGACGAGGCCGGCCTGCACCTGGTGCTCGGCCTGCCGGATCACGCCAACGATCGCGCGGTGACGGCCGCGGCTTATGACGCCGGCGTGATCGTGCGTCCGCTCGCGAGCTATTACAGCAGCGATACGCCCGCGCGGCGCGGACTGCTTCTTGGTTATGCGTGTGTGCCGAACGACAAGATCGGTCCCGCGTTCGACACGCTCGCGCGCGTAATCGAACAAACCGCCTTGAAGGCGCCGACGCGCGCCGCCTGAACGCGCACTCACTTCAAACCGAAGTCGACTCGCGTCGTCGCGCCCTTGTCCTTGATGCCGTCGGCGTTCAGCTTCGGCGCGACGATAAATACGCGGCTGCTGTCGATCTTGCCGTCCAGATACTGCTGCACGCTCTGCGCCCGCTGTTGTGCGAGCTGGCGCAGGCTGGCATCGTCGATCGGTGCGTTGGCGGCGAGCGCGCTCTTCATTTCGTCGTCCGGCAAACTCTTGGTCAAGCCGACAAAATTGCGCGGCTTCTTGAAGTCCGCCGACTTGTACGCCTTGCTCAGATACTTGTCGTACTCCTTCGGGTCGACGGTGACGGTCGACAGATCGACACTCTCGCCGTTACCCACCACGTCCTTGATCTTCTGCTGCTTGACGAGGCGGTCCACGTAGCCGGTACGCAACGCGGGTTCGTCGACGGCCGGATCGACGCGGCCGATCAGATCCATGCGGATCGACGGTTTGTCGCTCAGCGCCTTCACGATCGTGTCGAGTTTCTGGGTGTCGGCGTCCGTGAGTTTCGCCGAGCCGGGTTCGAACTCGACATAGCCCAACTCCTCGCCACTGCCGCCGAACGCGTTGGCGATCAGCGAGAACGGCGCGGTCACCGCCTTCTGCAGCAGATTGAGCACGGCATGCCAGATCAGGCCGCCAATACTGAACTCGGGATTCGACAGCGAGCCCGACACCGGCAGGTTCACGTCGATTTCGCCACGCGAGTTTTTCAACAACGAGATCGCGAGACGCACGGGTAGTTTGGTCGCCGTATCGTTGTCGACGTGATCGCCGAACGTGAGCTGGTCGATGAAAATGTGATTGTTCGCGTCCAGCTGGTCGTTCGCCAGCTTGTAGTGCAGATCGACGTTCAGCTTGCCCTTGGTGATCGGATAGCCGGCATATTTCGCCGAATACGGCGTGAGATTGGTCAGTTCGATATCGTGCGCGACCGCGGTCAGATCGAGCGCCGGCTTCGCAATCAGCGGATTGACGGTGCCGCGAATCGACAGCGGGCCATTGGCCGCCAGTTTCGCGGCGATGTCGACCGGCGCGGGCGTGGTCGACTGCGTGCCGAACGCGCCAACCGTGCCCTGAATGCCGACCAGGTTCGCCGTGAAATTCGGCTTGATGAAGTTGTCCGTGTACGTCACGCGGCCCTGTTGCAGCACCAGTTGACCGAAGTGCAGCTTGACCGGGCTTTGCGGCGGCGCGGCAGCCGTCACCGTGGCAGCCGACCCAGCCGACGAAGCCGGCGCAGACGCGGCCGCGACCGTCGACGCTGCTTGCGGCGTCAACGGCACCGGCTCAGCGCCGCTCTTGTCGCGCGTCAACGATTGCGCGGCGCCGCTTTCATGCGCGACGACGTCCTTGAGGTTGAGCTTGCCCTGCGCGTCGAGCAGCACGCGTCCGTAGAACTTCGTGAACGTGACGCGCCCCGCGTCGACCACCGTGCCGTGCTCATCGTAATCGGCTTTCAGGTTGGACAACGCAAGCGAGCCCCATCCCGCGAATGGATCGGAGGTCGCCTTGTCGAGCATGCGGACTTCGACCAGCGCCACGTCGCCGTGGTAGGTCGCTTTCAGCGACTTCGCCTGATTCACCGCGAGGTCGCCGCTCGCGTTGAGCAGCGCGCTCGCGATCACCGCATTCAGCTTGCTGCCGAAATACGGTTCGAAGGCCGCCGCGTCGAGCCGGTTGGCGTTGACCTTGACGGCCACCTTGAGCGGCGTTGCCGTGACATCGCCCTTGACGCCGAGTGTGCCCTTCTTGTTCAGTGTGGCCTGCAGATCGACCGGCAGCGCGCGGCTCAGGTCGTCGCTAATGTTCTGCACCTTCAGTTGCAGCGGCGCGATGTTCAGTTTCACCGGCTGCGGCGTGGTGTTGTCGGTGAAATTGGCGGTGGCGTCCTTGAGCGTCAGCTCGCCGAGCTTGTAGTGCCATGCGGGCCCTTCCGCCTGCGCCTTCTTGACCGCGTGGATCGCGGTGCGCCGCGACGCGGCTTCATGCTGGCCGGCAAGCGCGGCGAGGTTGATGCTGCCGTCTTTCAGACGCTGCGCGTCGACCGCGAGGCCGGTCGTGTCGACGCTGGCGATCTCCGCGGTGCGCGCCGCCACGTCCACCTGTTTGAGCTTCACGCTGCCTTGCGCGAGCGAGATCAGCGGATCCTTGCTGTCGCGCGTCGCGACTTTCAGCGATTGCAGGTCCAGTTGTGAATCGGTGACCATCACCGCCACCGGCGACTTCGACCAGTTCGCGCCGATATTGGCGGTGGCGGAAAGCGCGCCGTCCGTGACCTGCGCGACGGTCGCGGTGTCGATATACGGTTGCAACAGCGGCAGCTTCAACGATTTCACATCCAGCTTCGCGCTCGCCGTCTTCGCCACGAGGCCGAACGCGCCGGCCACGCCGAGCGAGCCGCCGGCGTTCTTGAAATCGGTGTTCAGCGTGTAGTGCGCGGGCGTTGTGGCGAGTGTCGAGAAATCGGTCAACGTCACGGCCAGTTTTTGCAGGCCGACGTCGACGGGCCGCGAGGCGGCGTTGTCGTGGACGTTCACCGTGCCGTCATTGAGCACGAAGCGTTTGATCGACAGATCCAGCGGCGGCGCCGTCTTTTCGGTGGCGCTCGAACCGGATGCCGCAAGCGGCGCGCTCGCGGCCGGTCGCGCCGCGGTCGCCCCGGATGCCGGCGCGGGCGCGAACATCTTCTCGACGCTCACCACACCGTCTTTATCGCGCGCGAGATTGGCAGTGGGCGCGTCGATGCGGATCTCTTCGAAGTGATAGAGGCTCTTCAACGGTTCGAGCGTCGCGACGGCTACATGCACCGCGCGCGCCGCGAAGAACGGCGCCTTGCTCTGGTCCTGCACGTCCACGTCGTTCATATCGACGGTGCCCGCCACGCGCAGCGAAGGCGCGTCGTTGGACACCACGAAGTTGAGCTTGAGATCGGTGGACAGCTTGCCGGACTGCACGATCACCGGCAGCTTGGTCGGCACGTAGGACATGAGACGCGGCACGTCGAGACCCTCGAAGCGCAACGACACTTCCGACTCCCGCGACGCGGCAAACGGCTTGGTCCTGCCGTCGATGGCAAGCGGACTGCCGTCGATCCGCGCACGCAGCAACGGCTCGACGAAGATATCGGTTTTCGACGGCAGCGTGGCGATGAACGGAATGCCGAGCTTCCACTGATCGATCACGTGCGTCGCGCCGAGCAGCTTGTCGTCGAACGTGATCTGGCCGTTTTCGAGGCGAATGTTCGAGACGGAGAACAGCGTAGGTTTGCTATCGGGCTTGGCCGGCTGCTTCGAGAATTTCTCGATCAGGTCGGTGAAATTGAAGCGTTGCGCATCGTAGCGAACAATGTGAAAGCGCGGCGAATCGAGCTGCACTTCGTCGATGATCGGCGCCGCGCGAAACAGCGAACTCCATGACGGCTGCACGATGAGCCGCGAGATATCCACGAAGTCGCCCGCGCCGCCGCGCTCGCCAATATGCACACGATCGGCCTCGAGCTTGAGCGTGTACGGATTGAGCGCAATGCGGCCGATGGTGGCGGGGCGGTCGAGTTGTTTGCTGAGCTGTTGCTCGGCGATGTGGCGAATCAGCGGCGGCGCCGCGAAGAAGCCCAGCAGACCAAACAGTACAACGAAGATCAGCAGACCGGTAACGACACGCCGGGTACGGCGTGACTGCGCGACATCGCGCACGGTCTGCATGGACGAGGCTAGTGATGCTTTATTGAGGCTTGCCATGCTCGGTTTTGGGTAATGCGGCGGCAAGCCCGCCGCGAAAACGAAAATCCCGCAAGCGGCAGTATAAGTCGTGAATCTTTCGTCGGATATAAATGTAAGCCGGGGCTTACACATTACTCCGCGCGATAGCGTCGTATGTCCGCCGGGTTGAAGCGGCGGGCATGTTTTGCTCGGTGCGTTGCGCGGTCGGTTACCGATGCGCCGCTGTCACGTCACCGACACGTAGGCCGGTATCACTGACGCACGACGGCTGGCGGCTGCCAGCTACCGTCGGTAGCTTGCGGCTTGGGCGCGTACAAACGCAGCACGAGTTGCAGATCGGCGCGCGGCGCCGGCAGCCAGTTGCCGCTCCTGCTGCGAGCGGACGACACCGTCACGTCGAGCGAGCCGTCGCGGTTGCGGCGTGCGCCATTGCGGTCGCCCACCGCCAGACGCGCCGGTGCGCTTTCGCCAAGCGCGCCGTCCTTCGTGTAGGCGGTGATCGACCAGAAACCGCGCACTGGCGGCAACTGATTCGGCGCGAATTGGATCACGTAGCGGTTGGCGCCGTTGAGCGCATGACCGTCGCTGTCCTGCGTGACGACCGCGCGTACTTCGTCGTCTTTCGTGCCGATGCCCGGTTGCGCGTAAGCGGCATAGGCGCGCATCGCGTAGTCGGGGCCGTAGTTGCCCACACCGTCGCCGAACCAGCTCCAGCCATTGCCGGTCAGCAGATTGGACGGCGGCGTGACGACGCGCTCATGACCGTCGGCCAGACCCGCTGCGATGGCTTCCGGCGCATTCGGCAGCTTGACCGGCTCGCCTGCCGTCACGCCGAGGTCCGAGAGGAATTTCAAGGCATGCGGATCGGCCGGCGTCGGCGGGTTGCCAGGCAAGGCCTGTGCGAGCCGGGTGAAGAAGCCGTTCGCGTCGAGCGCGGCGACTTGCGCGGCCGGCGTGCCGGAAGCACCCGCGGCGGCGACATTGCTGCGCGGCGGCGTGATCGCGGCGGAGCGGGCGTCGCCCGCGTAGACGCTCAGCGGCGCCACGCGAATGGCGCGCTGAAGCTTGCGGACCGCCGTCAGATCGCGCGTGCCGTTCGACTGGATACGCACGCTCACCCATGCGTTGCGGGTCGGTACGTCGACGCGCTTCGCACCCTTGGGCAAATCACCCTGCCAACCTGGACCGACGAAGGCGATCACCTGCGCCTTGATGCCGGCCGCGCGCGTGGCGAACTGCGAACTGGTCGACCACACCACGTTGGTCCACATGTCGAGCACGCGGGCGTCGACATAGCGGCCATGCGAATCGGGCAGCGACACGATCACCGGTTCGCTGCCGACGTCCAGCCAGCCGGTTGAATCGAACGTATCGAGACTCGGCTGCATCGGACCGGACGCGCCGATCGGCGGCAATGCCTGCGCGTGGCGCAGCGTATTGAGCGGCGCCTGGCCCGGATCGGTGCCGACCGCCGCGTCGCGCGCGACACCCATCAGCACGAGCGGGTAGCCGAATACATACGAGTCGGCGACTTCGTCCTTGATCCAGCCGGTGGATTTTTGCGTCGCGGAGGGCGTCGATGCGCAGCCGGCCAGAAATGCGAGGCCTGCGAGCGATGCGCAGGTCCAGTGAATCGGAAACAGTACTCGGCGATTTTTTATCATTCGTTCAGGTGGCGGAACGTGCGGTCCTAAGGGAGACGCCGGCGTGCAGCGAACCCTGCTTGCGCGGCCTCCCAAAGCCCACGCAGACAGTCCGCGGTTCGCGATGCCGACAACACCGGGTTGTATCGTATCCTCTTTCACCGAGCAAGCGCAAAGGCATGAATAGCGCCGGGTCGCGCGCGCACGCCGCCCTTTTGCGGTACGGTTGACGTTTCTCGTTACGTTCGTCCTGGCGCCCCGTGCCTCGGGCGAGCTTTTTTCATCGCTGCTCTTTCGCCCCCTCGTATCCGGAGCGCTTCATGTACATGCCCGCCCATTTCGAAGAGAACCGCCCAGAGGTTCTCCATCGCCTGATCGCCGAGCAGCCTTTCGGCGCGCTGATCACCCACGGGCCGAACGGGCTCGATGCGAACCATGTGCCGTTCGAGTTCGAAGTCCCGTCGGCGGCCGGTGAAACGCTCGGTATCCTGCGCGCTCACGTCGCTCGCGCGAATCCCGTGTGGCAGGAGGCCGCCGCGAACCCGGAAGCGCTCGTGATCTTTCAGGGCCCGGCCGCTTATATCTCGCCGAACTGGTATCCGAGCAAGCACGAGGCGCATCGGCAGGTGCCGACTTATAACTATATGGTGGTGCACGCTCACGGCCGGATCGTCGTGCGCGACGACGAGTCGTTCGTACGCGGCCTGGTCGCGCGCCTGACCCGCAAGATGGAAGCCGGCGAACCGGCGCCGTGGAAAATGGGCGACGCGCCCGCCGATTTCATCACGCAGATGCTCGGCGCGATCGTCGGCATCGAGATCGAGGTGACGCGGCTGGTCGGCAAGTGGAAGCTCGGCCAGAACAAGGCTGCGGACGACCGCCGCGGCGCGGCCGAAACCCTGCTGGCGCGCTCGACCAACGAACAGCAGGCCGTCGGCCAGGCCATGCTGGACGCGCCGCCAGCCTTCTGAGCGGGCGTTTCGGCGAGCTATCGGCGCGCTGACGTACACCCCGCAATTCGTCCTTGACCTTCCCATCATGGGAAGGTCAATACTGGGTTCATGACGCGGCCCGATGCCGCCACGAGCCTTGCCTACCATGACCGAACTTGCCAATCCACAGCGCTCCACGGACGCTGTCACTTCTGCCGCCCGGACCGCCGAACTCGACATCGGCGGAATGACTTGCGCCTCATGCGCGCTGCGTGTCGAGAAAGCGCTCGCCAAAGTGCCGGGCGTCACGCGTGCGTCGGTGAATCTCGCCACTGAGCGAGCGCGAATCGAAAGTGATGCCACCGTCGATTCCGATACGCTCGCCAACGCCGTGCGCAAGGCGGGCTACGACGCGACGCTGTGCGCCTCCCCGGACGCCGCGCCGCTCGTGGCCGAGGTGCGGCAGTCCACGCAATTGGCGATCGGCGGCATGACCTGTGCCTCATGCGCGATGCGCGTCGAAAAGGCTCTCGCGAAAGTGCCGGGCGTGGTCGGCGCGTCGGTGAATCTGGCGACCGAAACCGCAACCGTCAGTCTGGACGGCGCGGCCGCCGCCCCGGACGCGTTGATCGCCGCCGTCAAGAAAGCCGGCTACGAAGCGGCCTTGATCGCGCCGCCCGACACACCGGCGGCTTCTGATCACGCCACTCCCGCCGCCGCCAGGCGCGACCCAACCCGCCGCGAACTGGCAACCGTGCTCGCCTCCGCCGTGCTGACGCTGCCGCTCGTCGCGCCCATGGTCGGCGAATGGTTCGGGCTGCACGCGATGCTCTCGCCGTGGCTGCAATTCGCGTTTGCCTCGATCGTGCAGTTCGCGTTCGGCGCGCGCTTCTATCGCGCGGCCTATCGCGCCGTGCGGGCCGGCGCGGGCAACATGGACTTGCTGGTGGCGCTCGGCACCTCGGCGGCGTATGGCATCAGCGTCTATGAACTGGCGACCCATCCGGGCGACATGATGCATCTGTATTTCGAAGCGTCGGCGGTCGTGATCACGCTGGTGCGCTTCGGCAAGTGGCTGGAAGCGCGCGCCAAGCGCCAGACCACGGACGCCATCCGCGCGCTCAACGCGCTGCGTCCCGAGCGCGCGCGCATTCGCGTCGGCGCCGATGAACGCGACGTGCCGCTCGCGCAAGTGCGGGTCGGCACGGTGGTGATCGTGCGTCCCGGCGAACGCGTGCCGGTCGACGGCGCGGTGCTCGAAGGCCGCACGCATATCGACGAATCGCTGATTACCGGAGAAAGCCTGCCGGTGCCGAAGCAGGTGGCCGACGCGGTCACCGCCGGTTCGATCAACGGCGAAGGCGCGATTGCCGTGACGACCACCGCGATCGGCGCGGAAACGACGCTCGCGCGAGTCATCCGCCTCGTGGAAAGCGCGCAGGCCGAGAAGGCGCCGATCCAGCGCCTCGTCGACCGGGTCAGCGAAATCTTCGTGCCGGCGATTCTGGCGATTGCCGCGCTTACGCTGGCGGGCTGGCTGATCGCCGGCGCGGGCGGCGAAACCGCGATTCTGAACGCGGTCGCCGTGCTAGTGATCGCCTGCCCGTGCGCGCTCGGATTGGCCACGCCGGCGGCCATCAT
Organism: Paraburkholderia sp. FT54; assembly: GCF_031585635.1. NCBI lineage: Bacteria > Pseudomonadati > Pseudomonadota > Betaproteobacteria > Burkholderiales > Burkholderiaceae > Paraburkholderia > Paraburkholderia sp. FT54. The sequence goes on from NZ_CP134196.1 coordinate 2,837,327, forward strand.
GGCCGGCACCGGCGTCGCGGCGCGGCACGGCGTGCTGATCAAGGACGCCGAAGCGCTGGAGACCGCGCATCGCGTGACGATCGTCGCGTTCGATAAAACCGGCACGCTGACGCTCGGGCAACCGTCGGTGACGGCGTTCGAGCCGATTGGCGGCGTCAGCCGCGACGAGGCGCTGGCGCTTGCCGCGGCGGTGCAGCGTCATAGCGATCACCCGTTAGCGCGGGCGGTGTTGAAGGCGCATGAAGTCGCGGCGACGAACAGCGGCGACGTGACGGCGGCGGACGCTGGCGGTGTGGCGGCAGCGTCCGCTGGCGGCACGGCAGCGACGGAAACTGGCGTCGCGGTGGCGTCCGGACAAATCCCGCCGCAGCATGCGAGCGCCGCGCGCGCGGTGGCAGGCCGCGGCGTCGAAGCGGACGTCGACGGGCGCACGCTCGCGCTGGGCAGCACGCGCTGGCTCAACGAACTCGGCATTGACTTGCCGGCGGAACTCGCCACGCGCGCTCACGAACTCGAAGCCGCGGGCAACACCGTTTCCTGGCTCATGCAGCGCGAAGCGCCCGCGGCACTCGCCTTGATCGCTTTCGGCGACACCGTCAAACCGACGGCACGCGCGGCCGTCGAACGGTTGGCGCAAATGGGCATCAAGAGCGTGCTGGTCACCGGCGACAACCGCGGCAGCGCGGCGAGCGTGGCCAAGGCGCTCGGCATCGACGAATTCCATGCGGAAGTTCTGCCCGACGACAAGGCCCGTGTGATCCGCGATCTGAAGATCCGCAGCGCCGGCATCGTGGCGATGGCGGGCGACGGCATCAACGACGCCCCCGCACTCGCCGCCGCCGACATCGGCATCGCGATGGCGACCGGCACCGACGTCGCCATGCACGCGGCCGGCATCACGCTGATGCGCGGCGATCCGGCGCTGGTGGCCGACGCCATCGACATCTCGCGCAAGACCTGGCGCAAGATCCAGCAGAACCTGTTCTGGGCGTTCGTCTACAACCTGATCGGTATTCCGCTGGCCGCCTTCGGTTTGCTGAACCCAATGCTCGCCGGCGCGGCAATGGCCTTTTCGAGCGTGAGCGTCGTCACCAATGCGTTGTTGCTACGCGCCTGGCGCGGCGCGCAGGCTCGTTCGGCGCGCTGAGCGAACGCGGCGGCGAGAAATGCCGTGCACGCGCGGGGCCTATTAGCGGCGTCGTGATCAACGCGTTGTAGCGGCACGAAGGGCAGTTCGGCGCGCTGAGCGCGCCGCGTACCGAAACGCCTCGCTGGCAGCAGCGCCAATTACGAAGCGCTTTCAAAATTCTAAAGAAAGCGGGCGCCGCGGCCGTAAACAAGCCATCGATGCCGGGCATGCCTACGCATGGCTCACGCACCGCTTGTCCTCCTCTACTCTGCGAACGTCCATGCAATTTCTCTCTTTGCGCCGCGCCAGCGTCGGCGCGCGGCTCGCGATTCTTTCGTGCGTGCTGGTGACGTTGATTTTCGCCGCGTTTACGTGGGCGCTCACCCGCACCGCCGGCAAGCAGATCAGTGACCAGGTGCTGGAACGCATCGCCGATAAGGACCGCTCCATCGCCGCGATGATCAAGCTGTTCGACAAGGCCTTGTCGAACGAGGTCGACCGCTCGATGTCGCTGTTCGCGAGCTTCCTGCCCACCGGCTACACGCTCGACGAAACGCAGAAGGTCGACATCGGCGGCGTCGCCACGCCGACCCTCAAGGCCGGCGACAAAGTTCTGAACATGGACTTTTCCATCCCCGATCTGTTTCTCGAACGCAGCGGCGCGGTGGCCACCGTGTTCGCGCGCAGCGGCGACGACTTCGTCCGCGTCACGACTTCGCTCAAGAAACAGGACGGCTCGCGCGCCATCGGCACGCTGCTCGATCGCAAGGCGCCCGCCTACGCGCTGCTCCTCGCGAACCAACCTTACACGGGACTCGCCGCGCTCTTCGGCAAACGTTTGATCACGCAGTACCGGCCGATCACGGACGCAAGCGGCCGCGTGATCGGCGCGCTGTTTGTCGGCGTGAATGTGGACAAGGAAGTTCAGTCGGTCCAGGACGGCATTCGCAATCTGAAGATCGGCGACAGCGGTTATTACTTCGTCGTCGACGCGTCGAACGGCGGCAGTCGCGGCAAGCTGATCGTGCATCCGGCAGCCGCCGGCCAGAGCGCCGACAACGCCAATGCGCCGTATCAGCAAATGCTCGACATGAAGGAAGGCCAGCTCGAATACAGCTCAGCCGATACCACGCTCGGCGAACGCGGCGCGCGCGACAAGTTCGTGTCGTTCGTTACCGTGCCGGAATGGCAATGGCTGGTGGGCGGCGTCGCGCCACGCGACGAAGTGATGGCCGACGTCATCACCACTCGCAACGAATATTTGCTGCTCGGCTTCGCCCTCGTCGGTGTATTCGCGGTCGTGTTCCTGTTCGCAGTGCGACGCCTCGTGAGCCGCCCGCTCGACGAAGCCGCCAAGGCATCCGAACGCTTCGCCTCGGGCGATCTGAGCGTGCGCGTGGCGAATGGCGCAAGCGCACGCGCCGATGAAATCGGCCGCCTGATGCAGTCGATCGACGGCATCGGCGAAGGTCTCGCGCGCATCGTTTCGCAAGTGCGCAATGCGTCGACGGATATGTCACACGGCACAGAGAAAATCGCCACCGGCAGCGGCAATATCGCCGCGCGAATCGCTACGCAGGCGAGCAGCCTGGAGGAAACGGCGGCCAGCATGGAAGAGATCACCTCGACCGTGCAGCAGAACGCCGACCACGCCGCGCAGGCCAATACGCTCGTCACGCGTGCCGCCGATGCCGCGCTCGAAGGGGGCCGCGCTGTCGAACGCGTGGTGTCGACGATGGGCGAGATCAGCCGTTCATCGCAGAAGATCGCCGAGATCACGAGCGTGATTGAAGGCATCGCGTTCCAGACCAATATCCTTGCGCTGAACGCGGCAGTGGAAGCCGCGCGAGCGGGCGAGCACGGCAAGGGCTTCGCGGTCGTGGCTTCCGAAGTGCGCGCGCTGGCGCAACGTAGCGCGGCTTCGGTGAAGGAGATCGAGAGTCTGATCGCGACATCCACGGCGACCGTGCAAAGTGGTTTCCAGATCGCCGAAGAAGCCAGCTCGACGATGCAGGGCATCGTTCAACAGGTCGGCCAGGTGCGCGCGATCATGGGCGAGATCAGCGTCGCGTCGCGCGAGCAATCGGGCGGCATCGAGCAGGTGAATCTTGCGGTCACGCAGATCGGCGAAGCCACGCAGCAGAACGCGACGATTGTCGGCGAAGCCGAACTCGCGGCGGCCGGGTTGCGCGATCAGGCCGCGCGTCTCGCGCAAGTGGTCAGCGTGTTCAAACTGGAAAGCGGGCGCGATTGACGCGCAGTTCCTCACGGCGCTGTGCTGTTTAGTGCAGCGCGCGCCGCTCGCGGTTGCGGCAGCATGGCCATTCGACTTCTTCAGAACTCGACGTCCAGTTCGTCGATCTCTTCCACTTCCTGCTGCGCGTCGGCGATCCACTCCTGCATCTCGGGCAGCGCCATGATCCGCTGTCCGTATTCGACGATCTCCGGATCGAGTTTGACGTCGTAGGTCACGAAACGCGTCACCACGGGCGCGTACATCGCGTCCGCCGCGGTGCGCTCGCCGAACAGAAACGGCCCGCCGTACTGCTTCAGACAATCGCCCCAGATCGTCACGATGCGGTCGATATCCGACTGAGCCCGCGCCCACACCTTGAAGCCCGGGAAGTGCGCTTTGAGGTTCATCGGCAGAGCCGAGCGCAGCGAGGCGAAACCCGAGTGCATCTCGCCGCAGATCGAGCGGCAATGCGCGCGGGCGCGAATATCTTCCGGCAGCAGTTTCGCGTCCGGTTTCAGTTCGTTCAGGTATTCCGCAATCGCCAGCGTGTCCCAGATCTTGATGCCGTCGTGAACGAGGCACGGCACCAGGATGGACGGCGAGAGCAGCAGAAGTTCAGCGCGTGCCGCGGGGTCATCGATCGGCATGACGATCTCTTCGAAAGGCAAACCGCTGAACCTGGTCAGCAGCCAGCCGCGCAACGACCACGACGAATAATTCTTGCTGCTGATGGTAAGCGTGGTATTCGCCATACGATTCTCCTCCAGATGAGGCGTTCGGTCGACGCCTGACGCCATGCGTGCACGTTGCCGTGCGCGCGCGCACCAAAGCGCGGCAATTTCGGCCCGTTGTCCCGACTCGCGCAAATGCTATGCCAACGTGGGGGCACGGTCGCACCAGCACGTATGCGAGCTTGGCACATGACTTGCCTTTATTTGGGCTCCTTTCCATTTCAGCATTCGTGCGAAGGTTATGAACCTGTTCGCATATCCTACATATCAGGCTTTCGCCGACATGATGCTGCCGATGCGGCACGGCGCTGCGCTGGTGAATCATTCGCTCGACGCGTGGCCCGCGTTCGGCGAGACGTCGCATGGACGCTCGATCCGCGCGGGCTGCGAGCTGTTGACGCTGGCCGGACTCACGCCCGTGCGGCCGCCGTTCGAGATCGACAGCGTGATATCGGAAGGCAAGTCCGTGACGGTCGTCGAGGAAGTGGCGGCGCACACGCCGTTCTGTTCACTGTTGCATTTTCGTAAGGAGACCCAGCCGTCGGCGCCGCAACCTCGCGTGCTGGTGATCGCGCCGATGTCCGGCCACTTCGCGACGCTGCTGCGCGGGACCGTGCGCACCATGCTGGCCGAACACGACGTCTACGTCACCGACTGGCATAACCCGCGCGATGTGCCCTTGAGCCAGGGCCGCTTCGGCTTCGACGAATTCGTGCAGCACGTGATCGACTTCACCGAAACGATCGGGCCCGGCGCGCATCTGCTGGCCGTGTGCCAGCCGACCGTCGCCGCGCTGGCCGCGGTCGCACTCATGGCCGCCGACGATCATCCCGCGCAGCCTGCAAGCATGACGCTGATGGCCGGGCCGCTCGATACCCGCATCAACCCGACGCGCGTCAACGAACTCGCCAAAAGCAAACCGCTCGAGTGGTTCGAGCGGAATCTGATCAGCGCGGTGCCGTTCGGTTTTGCCGGCGCGCACCGGCGCGTCTATCCAGGCTTCATGCAGCTGACCGCGTTCATGGCAATGAACCTCAACCGTCATCTCGACTCGTTCGAGACGATGCATTACGAGCGCGCCAAAGGCGATCCGGCGAAGGCCGACACGATTCGCACGTTCTATGAAGAATACTTCGCGACGATGGACCTGACGGCTGACTTTTATCTGGAAACGGTCGATACGATTTTTCAGCGTCATGCATTGCCGTTGCATGCGCTCGAAGTGCAAGGGCGTCTTGTCGAACCGTCGAAGATTCGCCGCACGGCGTTGCTCACTGTGGAAGGCGAGAAGGACGATATCTGCGCAGTCGGGCAGACACTCGCCGCGCAGGACATGTGCGACAAGCTGCGGCCGTACCTGAAGACGCATCACGTGCAGACCGGTGTTGGACATTACGGCGTGTTCAATGGACACCGCTGGGAGCGGCACATTTATCCGCGCGTGCGCGCCGTGATCTACGACAACGAACCGCGTGCGGTGCTGGTGAGTTCGCGGGCGCGCACGATCCAGCCGATGCCTGCCGCTACGGCTGCCGAGGTCACGGCGGCGGCGCCGGCTGCGACGGCGGTGGTCGATGTGGAAATGGATGCAGCGGCGACGGACGGAGCAGATGGATCCAGCGCCACTGCGAGTGCGGGTTCAACGGCTGCCATCAAGCCGCAGGCGTCGCGTGCACCCCGCAGGCGGCCACCAGCGACTCAATGAGTTTATTGTTCGAGCGAGCGGCGCGGCTGCTTGCTTAACTTAGGTAGCGCTTGCGCTCGTGCTTCCAAAGCAAGCGGCCGCTTTCCGCTTTCGCTAGACCGCGACAGTCTTCCAAGGCGTCACTGTCGGCACTGCGCACGGCCCTTCTACTTCGATCGATTTGAAATCCGCTGGCGAGACGATTTCGATGTACTCCATGTCTTCCGAGTAGTCGTGGCGTTCAGGCGGTTGGACGGAACATCTGGAACATATCGCCGATTTCCGCGTAGTCGGCGCGGTAACCGGCGCGCATGATCGGCTGCGCGGCGTGGGTGTCGAACAGGCCGTCTTTCAGATAGGCCTCGTTGATATGGACGCCGACCACCTGGCCGAGCGACAGATAGTTGTCCATCGGCGTGCCGTCGAGGCTATGCAGACGCACCACTTGCAGCAGCTTGCACTCGAGCGCAGCCGGCGATTCAGCGACGTGCGGCACGGCCACGTTGCGGCCCGGGGCGGGCGTGAGCCCCGCGAGTTCGAATTCGTCGACATGCGGCGGAACTGGCGCCGATGAGCGGTTCATCTGCTCGGCGAGTGGTTTGGTGGCCAGATTCCAGACGAATTCGCCAGTGGCTTCGATGTTGGCGACGCTGTCTTTGCGGCCTTCGCTGCAGAAACCAATGATCGCCGGGAAGGTGGCGAATGCGCCGAAGAAACTGTAGGGCGCGAGGTTCAGTGTGCCCGCAGTGTCGCGCGAGGAAATCCAGCCGATCAGACGCGGGGCGACGATGGCTTTGAACGGATCGTGCGGGAGGCCATGGCCGGTCGCGGGGTCGTAGAAGTAGTGGGGCATGAAGTTTTGGGGCCTCGTGGATGGGCGAGACGGCATTTATACCGCAGAGCGTCGCGGGCTGCTGGGCATGTGTAGGTTGCGAGGCTTCTCGTGACGTTATCGCAACGAATGCTCGCGTGCCCGCTCTGCGTCCCAACGGCGCTTTGCCTTGGCTTCTGCATATTCCAGCACCCCGGGAATGTCGGCAGCGAACTGTCCCGTGGAAGCAGGGATCGGCCAGACGTGCGGATCGTCTGCCGCGACCTCACAGGTCGCTTCGACGTCGGCGGGGAACACCGGCTGCTTGCAGGTGTGAAACACCACCCAGCGCGTGGCCGTGAACAGCGCGATAAACGGCGCCAGCAGCACACGTTTGAACGGCGTGGTGGCGTTCGTGAAGCTCACCGCAAAGAGCATGCAGTTCTTCAGCGTGGGCGTGACCGACAGGGCAACGTATTTTGCGAACGGACTGTCCGCTACTGCATCCGGGCCCTGATCCATATAACGCCTGACGAACTCCCACATCTCTCGTACCGGCGGTTCGCTTTCCGCTGCGTGGCCCAGCGCGAACGTGTCCACCACGGTATCGCCATTCAGCACTTCGCCGCGGATATCACGAAGGAATTTCATATCGGTGCCTCGACCGATATGGAAAAACACCGATTCCCACGGCACCGTCAGTACACCGCCCGGTCCGTTGTGACGGAACACATGGACCATCCGGGTCAGGCGGTTAAAGCGGATTGGGTAGTGGGTGTAGCTGAAATATTCCAGGCGAAGTATGAGGTAGTAGAGGAGGTAGGCTCCTCCCAGAAAGAACACCGAGACCAACATACCGAGCCACCAGTACGAACCTTCTTTCGTTATGGAACTCAGCGCTATCCAAGCTAGCAGTAACGCCATCCCCACGAAGAACAAGCACCCCATGGTTACAAGAGACGTGTTGAGCATGCCGCGAAAGCGGAAGCGGCGGTCAATCCAGTCAATATATTCAGAGTTGATGCGAATCAGGCCAACATGCTGGCCTGCTTCTATATTCGTCTGCGCCTCACGTGGCAAGCTTTCAGCCCGCTCCTGCGGCGTCAAGGCCCGATCCAGGGAGAATGGTTGCATCCAGCCGGTGAACACGGTTACTCCCCTTGCGCCAATGTTTGTAGTGCGAAGGCCTGCGCTACCGGGCCTTCGTAACGCTTGCTCTTGCCAAAGGTCAGCGACTGACTCAACCAGTCCTGTAGCGCGTTCGGCGTCAGCCACGCAACAACGACCATGATGGCCCCAATCGCCACTCCCACCAGCAGGCCAATACCAGCAGTCGACGCGCCCAGCAGCAGAAAGGCGGCCAACACTGATATGCCGCCGAGCACTACATTTAAGTAACCCAAGACTGGGTGCTTATGCCTCGTCTGAATGCCATCAATAATCGCCAACACCCCAGCCACCACCCCACCCACCACGCCCATTAACTTCCCCACGCCGGTAAACCACCCAGCCCGCGTCTCCATTTCAATCGCCATAAACTTGAGCTGCCGCGCGGTCCTAGCCGTGCCCCACGCCGTTTTTTCCAGTAACGAGCCCGTTGTTTGCCCGATCCCGCCGAGCAGCCCCACCAGCCCAGCGGCAAAGTTAACTGTCTTGCCGAGTACCTGCCCGGAGTCGGCCTTCATCATCTCCTTGAACGCACTACGCAAGGTGATCGCCGAGAGCACCATCTGCACGACGCCTGATTTGACCTCCATATTGCCCAGCTTGCCAACGCTGTCCTGCATGATCTCGTCGAACTGTGCGGGCGTAAGCAGGTCGGCCAGAGCCGCTTGACGCGCTGCTCCTGATAGCCCCATCAGCTTCTGTGCCTTGGCCTTGTCCACCAGCATCACACCGTGATAGGGATGCAGTTCGTTTGCCGTGCCAGCCAGCTTGTCTAATGCCGCACGCACACCGCTGCGATACATCTGTGCACCACCACCGGAGAGCCTGGCCAGCATGCCGGCCAGGCTGCGCGCAGCGTCCTTGCGACTCCATTGCCCGCGCAAATCCACCAGGATCAGATCAGCATTGCCCTCCCGTGCTACAGCGCCGAGAACGGCCATCAGCCAGGTGGAGGGAAGAGCCTTGCTGCCGCCGATTGCGAGCACACGATCGAACGCCATGCTCAGGTTGCTGATCGCAGCGCCACTGAACTGATAGACGCAACGCGCAACGGCGTCCAGGTATGGCTTTTTGAGGTTGCTCCTGGCGCCTTCGATGATCACGTCCTTGAACTTATCGTGAAATTTCTCCGCCAGGTCTTTCCAGATAGAGTCTTTCGCTGTCGCTTTCTCGAGTGCCTGGTCTGTCCAAGCGGCAATCAGTGGTTCGTGATTCAGCGCCAATGCACGCATCACCCACGCATCCGGATGACGCGGATCCTGCTGGACGCATTGGCTCAGATAATCGAGAACGGCAGTTCGGCCACTGGCGTCGTGTATCAACGCGGTGACGAGGTGTGTATAGGCCTCGCCACTATCAATTTGGTGGGAATCGTAGTTATGCGTCAGATAGCTCTGCAAAGCCTGACTTTTGAGCCAGGCCAGATAAGGTATATCCAGTGGCGCCAGCGTTGCGTCTGTGAAAGTCCGGAGTTCGGAGAGATAGGTGGTCGACACATATTTGAGCTGGCCCGGTTCATCGAATTCGTCGGCATACTTCTTCCAGCCTTTTCGTTCGACCGCGGTGTGCTCGTCGTCATTGAGATTGCCTGCGTTGGCGAGTCTGTCTTGGTGGGCGTCAAAATCGTGCTGCGTTGGATAGCCCACCAACGCGATTTGACGGGCGTCGCCAATCTCGGCTGACAGCGTTCTATTTGCCACTTCTTCCTTGAGCGCGCCGTTCTTCACTGCTTCTCGTAGTGCGTCAATGGTCAGGGCGGTCTCGTAGGTCCACTTGCGCTGTTTGTCGTCCGTAAATTCAATACCGCGTTGGATTGCCAGACCGTTCAGTTCCATCGCGATACCGGCCGGGTCGAACAGACCCACCAGCGCGGGACGCCACGGTTTGGCGGCGTTGGCTCCCCACTCCGTGAACGCATGTGTTTCATTGTGTGCAAGCCAAAACCGGAATGGCGAAAATGCCCATGCCGCGGCTGCCACCGGGCCGCTCGTTGGAGCCTTGCCGATCGAGCTGGCCAGCAGTTGCTGCGCCATGGGTGAAAGCATGCTCAAGGCTTTCTTGCTAGCGGCATCCGTTCTAATGAGGTCTTCAGGCCGACGGTAAGGCGGTGGCACGAAATTCTGGACAGCGTCGCGCGTCTCTCTCTGAAGCGCCGCGCCGTCCGCTGCGAACTCGGCCACCTGCTTCAATGCATCGAATGTCGCCACATGCGGCTGCATCGTGCCGCTTCGCCAAGCCGCGATGTCGATGCATTGCATATGCGCGTTGCGATACGCCAACGAAGCATGTTTCTTGAGAACGGCCGGTGTCCACATCACATCGCTGAAACCGAGCCATACCCTGGTTGCGTGCGCAGCCTCCTTGACCGCGATGCAACGAGCGAGGTAGGGATCGTTCCTGGCCTTACAAGCACTGCCGAACTCCAGGTTTTCGACAATGGGTGGCACTTCGGCATGAATATCGAATGAGTATAGGTAGCTCTGTCCGTTGACGACATACCCGGCCCATTCGCAGCGCCGTTCATCGAACACATAGAGGTAGCCGGGGCGCAGCAGGCGCAGCGTGTAGTGCGCGGCGTTGACAGGCAATTCGATTGACGTGACGTTGGCGCCGAACGGGGGCGAAATAGTTGGCGCGTTGCCTTTGTCGGATCGCGCGATGGCATAACGCGTGGGAAGAATGGGCAAGCCTTGTTTATTGCAAACCGGGCAGACTCTCGGAGGCGTTGAAGACGTGGCGGCATTCATGAACTATTGGCCAGCTTGCAAGTGTTGAGAAAGTCCGCTATGCGGCGAATCCGGATGCCGTCGACGTCAAAGCACGTTGTCACCAACGACATTGCTACATCGCCAAAGCAATGCAAGCGGTTCAGGCGAGCAGGATGAATGTGGCGCTGACAACTGGCCGTATGCAGGACGACAAACAATGGATCCTGTCGCCCCGTCAGACAGTGGGGATCTTCGACCTCGGTCACCGTGCACGTCGGACTCGGCAAGAAAAAGCGTCTGCCCCACTGCACTGCGGCTGTGCGGGCCTCGCTTCTTACTGGTCCAACATCGACACGCTCTGCTCGAATACTGATGCAGGAACTCGGTCTTGTTTAGTCAGAGATGTCTGAACGTGCGAGGAGAAAATGATGAATTTAAGTGAATCGATGCGGCTTGGATCGCGCAAGACGTTGTACATGAAGCCTCGCCCATTTGCACGAATCAGCCGCCTTCACTAACCGCGACTAATCACGCGCTTGCGCCCTTCCTTCACCTGCGCCAGATGCGCATCGTCCCAATCATAGAAGCCCGCACCGCTACGCACGCCGACACGCGCTGCGTCGACCTGCTCGCGCAATAGATCCAGCACGTCTTCATCCTTGGCCAGTTCCGGCATCAGATGAGAGGCGATATCGAGGAACGTGTCGAGCCCGCCCATGTCCGCGCCCTCGAGCGGCCCGACGATCCCCCAGCGTCGACCCAGCGACGCCTTCATCACCCGATCGACCACGTCCGGCGTCGCCGCGCCCGAGCGAACGATATTCAACGCCTCCCGCAGCACCGCGAACTGCAGCCGGTTGCCGACGAAACCCGGAATCGCCTTCGCCAGCACAACGGGCTCCATGCCGATCGCGCTCATCAGCGCTGCGGTCTGCTGCGTCACTTCCGGCGCGGTCGCCGTGCCCGGCACGACTTCGACGAGCGGAATCATGTGCGGCGGATTCCAGAAATGCGCGATCACAAAACGCTCTTTCGCGCGCAACGGAGCGACCAATTGATCAGGAGGAAAACCGCTGGTGTTGCTCGCGAGAATCGCGTCGCCGGCCAGCAACTGGGTCAGCGCCGCATACAGACGATGCTTCAATTCGAGCACCTCGGGAATCGCCTCGATCACGAAGCGCGCCGACGCCATTATGTCGAGTTCCGCATGCGTTTCGATGCGCGCCAGCGCCGCCTGTTTGGCGGCGTGGTCGATGCGCCCGGCGTCGATCAATTCGTCGAGCACCGCTTCCGCTTTCGGCGCGACGCTCGCGAGACGCGCCGAATCGACGTCGTGAACGATCGTCCTGTGTCCATGCAATGCGCTTTGCGTCGCGATGCCGACGCCCATCAATCCCGTGCCCACCACGCCTATTACTGCCTTGTTCAAGCCGCTCTCCTGCTGCCGTCGATAAAGCGTTCAAGGATAGCGCAGCGCGCCGATTCGCAAGTCCGAGCGTGACAAAGCCGGTCTTCCGCGGGGAAGGACCGGCTTTGTGGACTTCATGCCGACGCCGCGTCGTGCGGCGCCGTCACGCGCGAATTAATAGCGCTGCGGCGGGCGATGGTCGTCGCGGTGGTGCGGATCGTAGTCGTGCGGATGGTGACGCATCCAGTCGTCGTGAGCCCAGTAGCGATGGCCGTCATAGTAACGATCGCCGTGCCAGCCGATATTGATCGACACGCCCACCGGCATCATGTGCGGCTGACCGTAGACTGCCGGCCCCGGACCGTTCTCGACGACCACGCGTTCCTGAGCCAATGCGCTGCCGGCTGCGAGCAACGCGCCGCCCGCCAGCAAGGTTGCGATAATCGAACGCGATGTCTTGTTCAACGTTTTCATAGTGACCTCCCATCAGAGTTTTGTATCAAGCCAGCGTCCGTGCTCGATCGACCTGGATCTGCAATGTCAGACTCGAACCAGACGACGTACGCTTGAGAACAACTTTAGCGGCGCAAACCGCGTGAAGACGTGAGGACTTGTAAGCGTACATTTCACAGATAGGGACGGATGATCCGAGCGCCTTTTGCCTGTCACGGCCCGTGTACAAAGCGATATGCGGTAACTTGACCCACGCGCGGCCCGCGGACGTGTTACAGGCTCCGTTACATTCATTTCGCCCGGGAAATATTGGGCACGGCACCCAAACGGCGGCAAACCGCCCGAAAAACAAAAAGCCACGGGACGCGTTTCGCGAACTGTGGCTTCAATAATGTGATGCGCACCCGAAGTGCGCGCCCCTGCGCGATGGTCCGCGCTCAGGGCCAGTACGACTTTGCTTTTAGTCGCTCAGCTGGACGCCGAACAACGTAGCTTGTGCTCTGCGCACGCGTTGTGCTTCGCGGCTACGCGCTTCGTACGAGTAGTCCGTATCCAGCGGCAGATGGGGCGACGCAAAGAGGTCGCTGACCTTTTGGAACAATGCAAAAATGAAGCTCATGGCGACTCCCGGTTAGTTACTGCATTTGCTAGGGTTTTCCCTTAAGAAGAAGTATAGGGTTTTCCCTAGGCAAAAGCTAGTGCAATGCAGCAATTTTTCGGTGCGGTGCGGTGTCGCAAGGTTTTTTCGTATGTTGCGTTGCGACATGACAACGTCCCCGTTTTTTTAATTTCAGGGTCAAAAAAAGTCCGACTCAGCGGGGCGTGGTCGGCACCGGCTTTTTCTGCTGCACACCGGGCTTGGGGATCGCCGTGCTCCTGCGCGGGTTGACCTCCGGGGCATCGACGGCGCCGGGCGCTGAAAACTCGATGCGCACAGCCGAGTGTGCCTCGTGGACGCCCTGATCGCGCAAAGGGTGCCCAAAAATTCCTCGATGGAATATTTGTGCTCGCTAGTCGGTAGGGTGGCTCATGTTAGAAGATTCGCTGGCGTATCCCGTCCAGCTTCGCAACAACTTTGAGAGTTCGAGACGCCGGGTTTGCGTCGGGACGCGGCGGAAACGGGCGGTGCCTTACGGCGCCTATCCGGCAAGAAAGGGGCAGCGGGAGAACGGCCGGTTGGCGGTTGGCTGCCGGTGGCGACGGTCGGCGGCGGCCCGTCGGCCCGTCGGCCCGTCGGCCAGTGGGCCAGTGGGCCAGTGGGCCAGTGGGCCAGTAGGCGGTCAGCGAGGGGCGGTCGGCGACGGGCGAGTCGATCGCCGCGGCCGGCTTGTCGCCGGCGCGGCGCTCACTGACTGTCAGTGCGAGGTGACTGCTTTCGGCTTATGCGCGTGCCGGGTTGGCGCGGCACGCCTGGCATGCGCCGGCGTGGCGGCCGCTCGCTGAGGCGCGGCCGGCGCTGCCGCGGCCGCGTCGGAAGCGGCATTGGCGATGGCTGCATTCGCCATCGCCATGTGCGTGTCGAGCAAACTGGCCATCGCCGCCTGCTGGTTCTGCATCATCTGTTCGATGCGGTGCTGCTGCGCGGTGGTCTCACGCGTGAGGCGCATCAACAGCACGGTTTGCGTGATGCCGATCGCGACTGTCACCAGCAACGCGCCCACTACGATCGACAGCATCCATTTCATACGTCGCGAATGGTCGGTCGCGGCGCGGCGCTGATCCGCGATCACGCCATAGAGCGCGTCGACTGTATCGGCGAAGGCGGTTGCCCGGGCACGATCGAGTTCCGGCGCGGCGCGCTGCGCGGCCGCACCGGCTTCGGCGCGTCGGGCTTCGCGCCAGGGCGTCGCCAGCGCGGCGTTGGCCTGTGCGGACGCCGATGAATTCATCGATGCCTCCGCGCCCGGCTTCGACTCGGCAGCCGCAGCGCCCGATTCCAACGATGCAGCTTCATCCAATGTCCTCACGGCGCCGGCCGCAGCCGCTTCCTGCGACGCCGACGCCGACGCCGCCTTGGCAAACGTCGCGGCGAAGCGTTGCGGCGTCCTGACACCGCCAGCGACCGATGCAGCCGCCGCGTCGGTCGTCGCCTCCAGCTCGGACGCCTGGCGCAGCGCGGTCACGCTGCGCGCCACGGTCGCTGCCGCCATGGCGGGCGTAAGCGGTGCCGTTGCATCGCGCGCCTGCGGCGCCGATTTCTCTTCGGCAGACGCGGCCGCCGGTTTTGCGTCGTCCAGAGCCACTGGTTCGCCGGCCGGCGAAGCCGTCGCCGCCAACGGCTCCATTTCGAGTCCGCTCAACTGCGCGTTGACCGGCACCGGGTCGTCGTTGAACTTCGCAGCACGGGGCGCGCGGCGCGCAGACCGCGCGTCCGTCGACGCGTTGTCGCCGGCATCGATCGCACCGACCGCGGCCAGCACCACATCGGGTAATTCGAAGCCATGCAGCGTGCCTTGCCGGATGTCGATATTCATCGCTTCCAGCGTGGCGCGGGTGGGATCGTCGGGGAACAGGTCGAGCGTGCTGTCGTCGCGGGAGGCGTCGCTCAGTTGCGCGAGGCGTTGTGCCGAGCGCGCAGCGCGCGCCAGCTTGTTTTCAGTTTCGGTCGGGACGGTGGCCTGGCGACGCTTTTTCGAAGCGGCGCGCTGAGGCCGGGACTGCGTGGATGCTACGGAATCTGCCATAGAGAAAAAAGCGGCCGTCGCCGGAAAGCGGGCGCGGAGCACCGCTCGTCAATGCCGTTGGAATTTTTCGAGATCGCATTGTCGCATGGCCGCCCGCGCCCGCCGAAGCCATTCGGCGAGGATTTTCCGTTTTTACGAAGCCGCATCATCCTGCCGGAACTGTTTGACACCGTGCAGCTGACGCAAGCGTCCGCAGATCGCCTCGTATTCCGTATTCGACACGCGATGCAAGGTGATCATCACTTCATCGCATTCGGGCGCGTCCTCGCTTTGCTGCATCACGAACTGTTTGACGCGTGGGCTCGCGGCGCCGAGTTCGTCGTGCAGCGAGTGGAACGTCATGGCGCCGCGCTCGACGATCATCGTCAGTTGGCGCCGTTGCTTGACCGTGATGAAGCGGCGCTCGAGCGGCTTGATGCCGGCCAGAATAATCAGAATGATGATGGTCGCCACAATCGACGCCGTGTACAGTCCGCCGCCGACCGCAAGACCGATGGCGGCGACCGACCAGAGGCTCGCCGCCGTCGTCAGCCCGCGCACAATCTCGCCGCGCAGCAGGATCGAGCCCGCGCCGAGAAAGCCGATGCCCGACACCACCTGTGCGGCCATCCGCGAAGGATCGAGCACGACGTGGTCGCCGGTGAGCACTTCGGCGAAACCGTAGGCCGAGACGATCATGATGAGCGCCGAACCGACGCACACCAGCATGTGCGTCCGTAACCCCGCAGCCCACGAAAGCCGTTCCCGCTCGAAGCCGATGACGCTGCCGAGCGCCGCGGCCAGCATCAGACGGGCGATGAGTTCGAGGTTCCCGAGCATTGTTTTTCCTCCTTATCGGAAATTATTTGAAGTACTTTCCGCACGGGCGCCGCAGTGCCAGCGTGCCCCGTTTGCTTTATGCTAGGCCGCACGCCGCCAGGCAGGTTGCACGGCGGGCCGCTGCGCCGGTTCTGGGTAGCTTCTTTGCAAAGCGGGTAGCATCCAGCCTCGCCAGCAGGTTTGCCGGCAATTGCGCCGCCTCGAGAATGACACTACGAACCAGGTCCACGGTCGTTTCGCTTCGACATATCGTGTTTGACCTATTGACTATGCAGAGCATGAACCCTCCCGCCGCTTCCACTAACGCACTCGCAACCAACCTGCGCGATCACTTCACAGGCGTGGTGCTGCCGATCTGGCGCGGCCCGGGTTTCAACGCCGCGCTGAAGCTGCCCTACGAAGCGGTTAGCGCCGAGGATCATCAGCCGCTGCCCGCCGAGCGCTACCGCGCCATGGCGTGCGCGCGACAACTATTCGTGTTCTCACAAGCAGGCGACGCGGCCCATGCGCAGGTGCTGTTCGACGCGTTGACGCATACCTTTCAGGACACGCGCCACGGTGGATGGTTCTACAGCGTGGATTCGCAAGGCGCACCGCTCGACAGCACGAAGGACCTGTACACGCACGCGTTCGTGGTGTTTGCGTGCGCGGAGTATGGCCGGCGCTCGGGAAAACGCGACGCGCTGGAAATCGTGCATCGCACGTCCGCGCTGATCCAGTCGAACTTCGCCGCTGAAGACGATCTGTTCAACGCCGCGTTGACGGCGGACTTCGCCGCCGTGACAAGCACGCCGATCCAGAATCCTTTGATGCACCTGACGGAAGCCTGGCTGGCCGCTCGCGAAGCCACACACGACAACGCTTTCGAAGCGGCGTTGCGGCGCCTCGCCGGCGCAGTCGCGCAGCGCTTCGTGCATGCACCCACGGGCTGCATCGCGGAGTTGCCGATCGGCACGGACGATAACCGCCTGGAACCCGGCCACCAGTTCGAGTGGTTCTGGCTGGTCAGGCAGGCGGGCGCGTTGTTCGAAGGCTCGGGTCTCGCCGAAGCCATGCCGCGTGCGTTCAGCTTCGCGCAGCAACATGGCGTGGACCGTGAAACCGGCGGCGTGTGCGCGTCGCTCGACGAAACCGGCCGGATCAAGGACGCGACCCAGCGGATCTGGGCCCAAACCGAATATCTGCGGGCGCTGGCGAGCCACGGCGACCCGGCGGCGCGCGCCGCTTTGCCGCGGCAAATCGAACTGTTCCAGCAACGCTTTCTGCGTCCACAGGGGTGGTTCGAATGCAAGACGCCGGCGGGTGAAGTGGCGCGCGCCGACATGCCGTCGACCACGCCGTATCATCTCGCGACCGCCTACGAGGCGTTGCCGGCCTGAACGCCGGCCGCGATCTCACGACGGCAGCACGGACACAAAAGCCGACCAACCGGTCGATCAATACTCTTCGCGCTGCCAGGGGCTCCAACCGCTGTCGGCAGATTTGAAACGCATATAAGTTGCGCTCTGCCCCGTGGGGGTGTCCGATGTGTCGCCGTGCGGCTTCTGATCGGTGGTGTGAAGGGCGAAAGCCTGGCGGTCTTCGGTATCGACCGTGATTCGGCCGACTGGGTCCGGGGCGCCTTCTTGAGGTGATTTAGACTCCAATATCGCCAGATAGGGGGTCAAACGACTCCAGAACGAGGTAAGTTCTTCCTGCAAATAATGTGTCAATGTTTTTCCTGGAAGGGTAATGCAAGCAGTTTACCCTACCTGCAGGACCAGCCTCCCAATTGCTTTCCAGGCCTCGAAAAGGCCGGAACGGGGGAATACCCGGATGCTGGTTGATTGGCGTCCGTCATAAAGACGTGATACAACTCCTACTTCGCGCTCGATCTCGTGTTGAGAAATAGCGGTCGCGAATGCAACACACAACATTTACTGGATTAAAAATGGCAACAGGTACTGTGAAGTGGTTTAACGATGCAAAGGGCTTTGGCTTCATCACGCCGGACGACGGCGGCGAAGACCTGTTCGCGCACTTTTCGGAAGTTCAAGGCAGCGGCTTCAAGTCCCTGCAGGAAAACCAGAAAGTGACGTTTGAAGTTAAGCAAGGCCCGAAGGGCAAGCAAGCTGCGAACATCCAGCCGGCCTAAGTACCGTCAGGTACGTTGAGGCACCCTTAGGCGCTTGCGTCTAATGCAAAATGGCCCGCTTCGGCGGGCCATTTTCTTTGTCTGATGCTTTCTTTTTAAGCGCGCACGCGGTTTAAATTGTGTGCATGCCGGACAACGCAAAATCGGCCGCCGGCCCGCGAGCGTCGTCGATTTGTTGCGTGCGCAACACAGATTCCGAAATTTCGAACACGGAAACGGCTTGTTTCAATTGCTGCGTCTGTTGATGCAGCGAAGCCGCCGCTGCCGCGGCCTGTTCGACGAGCGCCGCGTTCTGCTGCGTCATCTCATCCATCTGCACCACCGCCTGGTTGACCTGCTCGATGCCCGTGCTCTGCTCGAGCGACGACGCGCTGATCTCCGCCATCATCTGCGTGACACGCGAAATCGAAGCGGACACGTTGCTCATCGCTGCGCCGGCGTGCTCGACCAGCGTCGAACCGCCCCGAATCTCGGCGACCGATTCGCTGATCAAGGTCTTGATTTCCTTCGCCGATTGCGCGCTGCGCTGCGCAAGGCCGCGCACCTCGCCCGCCACCACGGCGAAGCCGCGCCCCTGCTCGCCCGCGCGCGCCGCTTCGACGGCCGCGTTGAGCGCGAGAATATTGGTCTGGAACGCAATGCCGTCGATCACCGAAATGATCTCGGCGATCTTGTCCGAGCTCTGCGCGATGCCGCGCATCTTGTCGACCACCTCGTTGACCACTTCGCTGCCGCGCGAGGTCGCTTCGAGCGCGGTCTCGGCGAGCGCGTTGGCTTCGCGGGCATGCTCGGCGTTCTGGCGCACGGTCGCCGTCAGTTCCTCCATGCTCGACGCGGTCTCTTCGAGCGATGCCGCCTGGTTTTCGGTGCGAGCCGACAGATCGGCGTTGCCGGTCGCGATTTCGTCGGCGCCCAGGTGAATCGAGTCGGCGGATTCGCGCACGGTTTGCACGGTGCGCGCCACGCTCGCCTGCATTTTCGCGAGACCCGAGAACAGGCGGCCAATTTCGTTGGTGCCGCGCGCGGCGATCGGCTGGTCGAGACGGCCTTGCGCGATACGGTCGAAGTGACGGCCCGCTTCTTCCAGCGGCGCCACCACGCCGCGGCGCAGTGCCGCGTACACGGCGAACGTGCCGGCCACCAGCGCCAGCAGGATCACGACGCTGACCGCGCGGAAGGTCGCCATGCGCGTATCGATCGAATCGAGCGACGCACGGCTCGCGGTATTGCCGAACTGCACGAAGTTACGCGACTCGCCGAGATACGCGTCCTGGAACGACTGCGTCGGCTGATCGAGGAAGGCCTGAATGTTGTTCGAATCGAGAAACTGCACCAGTTCCGCGAGCGCGTCGTGCAGCTTCTTGTGGCGCTCGGCGAGCGCGGCGGCGCGAGCGCCGTTTTCGTCGCTGGTCTTCGGCGCGCTCAAGAAGGCCGCGAACGACTGGTCAGCGGCCTCCAACTGTTCGCGGGCGTGCTGCACGATATCGGTCGGCTCCGAACCGCCGCGCACCATGCGCGTACCGGCCCGCGAGAGGTTGATGCGCGCGTCCATCAAATGCTGGGTCGTTTCGTTGACGGCGTCCACCTGCTTCAAAGCGATGTTCGACAGATCGCCCACATCGTCATGGGTACGCGTGAGCGACCAGAATCCCAAACCCACCGTGACAAGCTGGAAAACGCAGAACGCGGCCAGAACACACAACAGGCCGGATGCGACCTTGATCTTGCTGAACATCATGAATACCTGAAGACAAAGAATGACGGGAACTACGTCAGGGTTAACGGCATAAGCGCGCCGCGCTTGAGGTCAATTTCGCGAAAGATCGTCTTACGTCCCCTTTTCCTCGGCCAACTTCATCATTTCAATCATTTCGCGCAACAATGCACGGCGCAAATTACCGATTCACCTTGACGCGGTACGTGCGCGCTTCCTAGAGTGGGTAGGGACTGCACGACGCAGGCCAGTGCAGATTGCCATCACGGGCCACGCCCGAAGGAATCACAATGACCGACCTCCTCGACCGGGCGCGCGGCGCACTGCATGCCCAGCCGTTCAGCATGCTGTTGGGCGCAGAGTTGATGCATACGGGCACCAGCGAACTCACACTGAGCCTGCCGATTCGCGACGAGCTGCGGCAGCAGCACGGCTTCGTGCATGGCGGCGTCATCAGCTATCTCGCCGACAATGCGCTGACGTTCGCCGGCGCGCTGCTGCTCGGACCGAAGGTCGTGACCGGGGAATACAAGATCAATTACCTGCGCCCGGCCATCAACGGCACGCTGATCGCGCGCGCGAAGGTCGTCTACGCCGGCCAGCATCAGGCGACCTGCCAATGCAACGTGTATGTGATGGAAGGCAACCGCGAAAAGCTGATTGCCGTCGCGCAAGGCACGGTCAACCGGATCAGCGAGAGCGGCGAGCACGAGCACGCGAGCTGACGCCACCGCACCGCCAGGCTAAAACACATGGCGCCGCCGTGAAGGCGCTTGTCCACGTTTCGTCACGCGTCACATGCGCATCCTCGCCGATGCGGGTCTCGTGCGTGCGCAACGGATCGGCAAATTTACCTACTACAAGCGCATCGACGCCGAGTTGCAGAAGCTCGGCCGCGACCTGGCCAATCTCTAGGCGCGCGATCTTTTTCAGGCGACCGCGCCGTCACGTTATCGATACTTCAGGGAAACACATGGACGAACTTGCACTTGCCGCCGACGCCGACCAGCGCGCGCACGCCTACCTTGCCGGCATCGGCAAGCGCCGGGTGTTTCCGGACGCGGCCGCGCTCGCGCAACTCGCGGCCTTCGACGAAGCCTTCCCGCAGCACGGACATGCCCCCGCCGACGTGCTGCGCCTGCTCGACGAACACGGAACGCCTGGCACTGTCGCGTCGAACGATCCGCGCTATTACGGCTTCGTGATTGGCGCGGTGCTGCCGGCCGCTGCGGCGGCCGAACGTCTGATGGGCGCGTGGGACCAGTGCGCATCGACCTTCGACAACTCGCCGGTCGCGGCCACGCTCGAGAAGGTCGCCGCGCGCTGGGTGCTCGACGCGCTCGATCTGCCACGCGAAGCGGCGATCGGCTTCGGCACCAGCGCCACGGCGTGCATACTCGTTTGCATCGCGGCCGCACGGCGCGCGCTGCTCGCGCGCAAGGGTTGGGATTTCGACAACGACGGCCTCGATGGCGCGCCGCCGATGCGCGTCGTGATCTCCGAGATGGCGCACATCACGGTGAAGAAGGCGCTGCGCGTGCTCGGCTTCGGCATGAAGCGCGTGATCATCGCGCCCGTGGATGCACACGGCCGCATCGACCCCGCGCGGTTGCCGCCGCTCGACGACATGACGATCTTCTGCGTGCAGGCCGGCGAAGTGAACACCGGCGAATTTGATCCGTTCGCGGAGCTGATTCCCCGCGCCAAGGCGGCCGGCGCATGGGTTCACGTGGATGGCGCGTTCGGTCTATGGGCGCGCGCGTCGTCGAATCGGGCGCTCACCGATGGCATCGACGGCGCAGACAGTTGGACCACCGACGGCCACAAGTGGCTCAACACACCCTATGACGGCGCCATGGCGATCTGCCGCGACGCGCCAGCGCTCTCGGCGGCGATGAACAGCGACGCGGTCTATCTGACGGGCGCGCATGATGCTCAGAAGAACGTGAACCTCGAGTTCTCGCGTCGCGCGCGTGGCATTCCGATCTGGGCGGCGTTGCGCTCGCTCGGGCGCAGCGGCGTGCAGGAGATGGTCGACCGGCATTGCGCGCAGGCTGCACGAATCGCTGAAGGTCTGCGTGCCGCGGGGTTCGAGGTGCTGAACCGTGTCGTGCTGAACCAGGTGCTGGTGCGCGCAAAGACTGACGCGCAGACGGTCGCGATTCGCGAAGCAGCGCAGGCTTCGGGCGAAACGTGGTTCGGCCAGACGGTCTGGCAAGGCCGGCCCGCGTTTCGCATCAGCGTGTCGTCTTGGCGCACTGAAGACTCACATGTCGATCAGTTAGTGGCGCTGCTTACGCGATTGCTCGCCGAACAGCGCGACTGAGCGCCCGAGCGACAGCGACAGCGACGGCGGCGCACAAAAAAGGCGGCCCCTACTGGATGCAGGAACCGCCTTTCTCCATGCCGTAAAGCTTGCGAGCGCGAATTACTCCGCCGCGTACGTCTTCTGCGTTTGCTCGCCCAGCCCTTCGATACCCAGACGAATCGTCTGGCCCGGCTTCAGGAACACCGGATTCGGCTTGACACCCATGCCGACGCCCGGCGGCGTGCCGGTCGAAATCACGTCGCCCGGTTGCAGGCTCATGCACTGCGACACGTACGAAACCAGTTTCGCGACGCCGAACACCATCGTCTTCGTGCTGCCGTTCTGATAGCGATGTCCGTCCACTTCGAGCCACAAGCTCAGGTTCTGCGGATCGGCGACTTCATCGCGCGTGACCATCCACGGACCGATCGGGCCGAAGGTGTCGAAGCCCTTGCCCTTGTCCCATGTGCCGCCCTTTTCGATCTGCCATTCGCGTTCCGACACGTCGTTGATCACGCAGTAACCGGCGACGTAGTCGAGCGCGTTGGCTTCGTCGATATATTTCGCCGGCTTGCCGATCACCACGCCGAGTTCGACTTCCCAATCCGTCTTCTTCGAGCCGCGCGGAATTTCGACGTCGTCGTTCGGGCCGCTGATCGCGCTCGTCCACTTGTTGAAGATGACCGGTTCGGCGGGCACCGGCAGATTCGATTCAGCCGCGTGATCCGCGTAATTCAAGCCGATGCAGATGAACTTGCCGATCTTGCCGACGCACGGACCGAAGCGCGGATTGCCTTCGACCAGCGGCAGCGAGGCCGGATCGAGCGCACGCAGTTTGGCGAGACTTTCGTCGGTCAGCGCGGCGCCGTCGATATCGGCGACCACTTTCGACAGATCGCGAATCTTGCCTTGCGCGTCGAGCAAGCCCGGCTTTTCCTGGCCTTTCGGCCCATAACGAAGCAGTTTCATCCTGGCACTTCCTTTCAGTTCAGTGGTGTTCGGTTCGTGGTTCAGCGTGAATCGGTGTGCGTCAGTTCGACCAGCCGCCGTCGATCACATGCGCATGGCCCGTGGTGAACGACGATTCGTCGGACGCGAGATACAGCGCCAACGCGGCAATCTCTTCCGGCTTGCCGATGCGGCCCATCGGCTGACGCGCGACAAAGGCCGCCTGCACGGCGTCCAGCGTCGCGCCTTGCGCCTGAGCCTGCGCGACGATCCGCTGTTCGAGCGACGGCGAAGCCACCGTGCCCGGGCAGATCGCGTTACAGCGTACACCACGCGTGATGAAGTCCGCAGCAACGGACTTGGTCAGCCCGATCACCGCGGCCTTGGAGGCGCTGTACGCAAATCGATTCGGCACGCCCTTCACGCTCGACGCCGCCGACGACATGTTGATGATCGAGCCGCCGCCATGATCCAGCATGGCGGGCAGGAAGGCGCGGATCATGCGGTACATCGCCTTCGCGTTCAGATCGAAGGCGAAGTCCCAATCCTCTTCGCTGCATTCGAGAATGTTGCCTGCGTGCACGTAGCCCGCGCAGTTGAACAGCACGTCGACCGCGCCCAGTTCGGCGGCCAGCGCCTTGATCGCCGCGTCGTCGCGCACGTCGAGCTTGCGCGCCTCGACCGCCTTGCCGGCGAGTCCGTCGATGCGGATATCCGTGGCGATCACGCGCGCGCCTTCGCGTGCGAAGAGTTCGGCGGTGGCGAGTCCGATGCCTTGTCCTGCCGCCGTGATCAGAGCCGTCTTGCCGGCCAGTCTTTGTGTCATCTACGACTCC
Source organism: Paraburkholderia sp. FT54 (assembly GCF_031585635.1). Classification (NCBI taxonomy): domain Bacteria; kingdom Pseudomonadati; phylum Pseudomonadota; class Betaproteobacteria; order Burkholderiales; family Burkholderiaceae; genus Paraburkholderia; species Paraburkholderia sp. FT54. The sequence continues at coordinate 2,861,097 of NZ_CP134196.1, forward strand.
AGTTGAATGGGCTTTGCTTGTCTCTTTCAGAAATCACAGTCGATAAAACGCGGCGGCATTGCCGCCGAAAACCGCTTCGCGCTCGGCGTCGCTCAAGGGCGCGAGCAAGGTGTTCGCCACCGAATGCCAGAGCAGATAGTCGCCGTTCAGATCGAGCACCGGCCAGTCGCTGCCCCACATCAAACGCGCGGGACCGAACGACTTCAGCAGATGCTCGACATATGGGTGCAGCGTTTCCTCGGTCCAGCCGGGCGACGCCTCGGTGACAAGGCCCGACAGCTTGCAATGCACGTGCGGCAATTGCGCGAGCCGCGTGATCGCGTCAGCCCAGCTTTGATAGCCCGCGCGTCCATAACGGATGGGCGGTTTCGCGCCATGATCGACCACGATACGCAGCGCCGGAAAGCGCGTTGCGAAGGTTTCGAAAGGCTCGACGTGGCGCGCGTAAATCAACGCGTCGAACGCGAGGTCGTGGGCGATCAGCGCGTCGATGGCGGGCGCGAGATCGGGGTTAGCGATCCACGTGTCGTCCGGCAAATCCTGCAGCATCGGCCGCACACCCTTGAACTTCTGCTCTTGCGCGAGCGCTTCGATCACAGCCGGCGCCGTGGGCAGCAGCAACGGCACCCAACCGACCACGCCCGCGATTGACGGCTCATGGCGCGCCAGATCCAGCAAATAACGCGTTTCGTCGATGGTCGGCGCCGCCTGCACCACCACCGTCCGTTCGATGCCCGCGCGTTCGCGCAACGGTTCGAGATCCGCTGGGCCGAACGTCCGGTACAGGATCTTCAGTTCCGGCGTGAGCCACTCGTAATCGCCACGAGCGGGATCCCAGTAGTGCTGGTGGGCATCGATATGCATCGTCAACTCAATCCTCTGGCGCGGGGGCGCGGCTGTCGAGCAAGCCTTCGTCGCGCAACGCGGACCACAAGCCCGCGGGGATCGGCTTCTCGAACGACGCGGCGTTCTCGCGCAATTCGTCGGCACTGCGCGCGCCGGTCAACACCGTGGCGACCGCCGGATGCGCATACGGAAACTGCAAGGCGGCGGCCGCCAGCGGCACGCCGTGCGCGCGGCACACCGCTTCCAGCCGCGCGACGCGCTCGATCACTTCGGGCGGCGCCTCGCCGTAGTTAAATTTCAGATCGCCTGCGACGCCGCGCGCCAGAATGCCCGAGTTGAACGCGCCGCCTAACAGGATGCTGACGCCGCGTTTTTCACAGGCCGGCAACAGGTCGTCGAGCGTGGTCTGTTCGAGGAGCGTATAACGGCCGGCGAGCAACGCGCAATCGATATCGAACTCGGCCATTGCATCGAGTATGACCGCGCCTTCGTTGACGCCGAGTCCGACGGCCTTGATCGCGCCCGTCGAGCGCAACGTGTCCAACGCGCGGAAGCCGCCGCCTTCGGTCAGTTGCCGCCAGTAATGGGGATGATTGTCGCCGTGCGTGACACGGCCGATATCGTGCACCAGCAGAATGTCGATGTCGATAATGCCGAGGCGCTGCTGGCTGTCTTCGAACGAACGCAGAATGCCGTCGTGCGTGTAGTCGTAGATCGCTTCGAAAGGAAGCGGATTTTGCCAGCCTTCCTTGTTGTCGAACGGCGTGGTGCGGGGCACGAAACGGCGGCCCACTTTGGTGGACAGCAGATAATCGCCGCGCGGATAGCGCCGCAAGGCGTCGCCCAGACGATGCTCGGCCTTCGTGTTGCCGTAATGCGGCGCGGTGTCGAAGTAGCGCACGCCGGCGTCCCACGCGGCGGCGATGGTGGCCTGGGCTTCTTCATCGGACAGATCGCGGTAGAGGCCGCCAAGCGGCGCCGTGCCGAGTCCCAATCCGGTCACCTGCAACGGCCCGCGGCCGATGCGGCGTCGTTGCACAATCTTCGATCCGGTCGTTGCGGTCATTGAGCGCGTCTCCAGTTTTTATGCGTTTTACCATGCATGAGCAGGATTTGCCCATGGCGCGTGCGGACTGCTGGCCATCAGGACCGCAATCGAACCGCTCAATGCGGTTCGATTGCGACGACCGGATGCCGCGGTGCGGCGCTCGACGGCAAGCAAGCCGGCCCAACCGGATCGAACGTCTTGTAAGTCAGGATGAATTCCTGATGACCGAGCGTCTCCGACTTCGAGGCCGCGCCGCGCGACACCGCCACCGTTTGCTCGAACACTTCGCGGCCCACTTCGTCGAGCGTGCCGCGGCCTTCGAGGATGCGGCCTGCATCGACGTCCATGTCGCCCGCGAGATTGCGATACGTCGCGGGATTCGCGCATACCTTGATCACCGGCGAGATCGCCGAGCCGACCACCGAGCCGCGACCGGTCGTGAACAGAATCACATGTGCGCCGCAGGCGATCAGTTCGCCGATTTCCGCGTTGTCGCTGATGTTGGGAAAACCGAAGCGCGGCTCGCCGTCCGGCACCACGTCGAGCAGGTATAGGCCGCCGGTCGGCGGAATGTCGCCGGGTTTGACAATGCCGACAATCGGCGACGCCCCGCTTTTCGCATACGCGCCCAGCGATTTTTCTTCCTGCGTGGTGAGGCCGCCGTCCGCGTTGCCGACCGCAAAACTGCCGTGGCCGAGAATCGAGTAATAGCGCGCCGCCTTCGCGACGCAGGCCACGATCTCATCGCCGAGCGCCGGCCGTGCCGCGCGCGTCTTCATGTGGAATTCGCAGCCCACCAGCTCGCCGGTTTCTTCGAAGATGCACGTCGCGCCCGCGTCGATCAGATGATCGAATGCACGGCCCACAGCCGGATTCGCCGTGATGCCGCTCGTGCCGTCCGAGCCGCCGCATACGGTGCCTATCACCAGTTCGCTCAGCACCATCGGCACTTTCTGCTGCGCGGCGAGTTGTTCGCGCGCACCGCGAATCCAGTCGACGCCATATTGAATCGTGCTGCGCGTGCCGCCCTTTTCCTGGATCGTCAGCACTTCGACGGGACGGCCGCTCGCGCGCACCACGTCCACCAGATAGTGCTTGTTCATGCTCTCGCACCCGAGCGAGACGAATAGCACCGCGCCCACATTGGGATGCGTGGTGAGCCGCTCGAGCATCTTCTCGGCATAGCCGTTCGGATAGCAGCCCGGAAAGCCGATCAGGTGCACGGGCGGTTCGCGCTCGGCGCAAGGATCGTCGAACGCATCGAGCGGTTCGCGAAACTGCGTGACAATCTCGCGCGCCACGTGATGCGCGCACTCGACCAGATACGCAACGGCAACCACATTGCGGATGCCCTTGCGACCGTCGCGGCGCAGATATCCCTGCAACATGGGCTGCTGCGATTCGGCAGATGGAGATGCAACGGAGATGTCAGTCATGATCGTTCCAGAGCGGCGCGAGGCCACGTCATTGTGCTCACGTTAGTGATGGACGAATTCGTGGCCCGCGTCGTGTGTGTACGTTGGCAGATAGTCGCTTTCGAGATTGTGCGTATGCAGATGCGCACCGCGCGCCACCGCTTCCGTCACGTGACCGATCACCGCGCCGTAGCGCAGCACCTTGTCGTCTTTCGCGAGTTCATGACGCGCCACCTTGTGACCGAGTTCGATAGTCTTGGTGAGCGTCACGCGTTCGCCTTCAATCTCGATCTGCATGCCTGCGTCCAGACGCGCTGCCGCAATCAGGCAGTTGTCGGCGGGGCTGAGCAGGATCAGGCGTGGATCCGTTTGGTCCGTTGAGTCCGTTTGCGATGGGTGGCTGGTCAAATCAGTTCTCCGAGGTGCGTGCGCATCAGTTCTGGCCTTCGCCGCTAGCGAGGCGCGCCACCATCAGCGAGCCCAGGATGATCGCGCCGTAAATCGCCTGAATCCAGAAAGACGGGACCTGAGCGAGCGTCAACAGGTTCTGCACGACGCCGAGCAGCAGCACGCCGGTCAGCGCGCCAAACATGGTGCCCTTGCCGCCGTCGAGCGAAATGCCGCCGATCACCGCCGCCGCGAACACCGTGAAGATCATGCCGTTGCCCTGGTTCGCGTTGATCGCGCCGACGTAGCCGGTCACGATCAGACCGCCCACCGCGGCAAGTATGCTCCCGAGCACGAATACGCCCCACGTAATGCGCTCCACGCGAATCCCCGCCGCACGCGCCGCTTCCGGATTGCCGCCGATGGCATACAAGGCCCGGCCCAGCCGGTGATAGCGCAACATGAAGGCCGCGATCGCAAACGCCACCGCCGCGAGCCACACGGACAAGGGCAAGCCGAGCACGATGGTGGTCGCGAGCGTGAAGAACGACGGCGGCATATCGAACAACGTGCCGCCCTTGGTCGCACCCACCAGCATGCCGCGCAACACGATCAGCATGGCGAGCGTGACGATGAACGCATTGAGCCGCAAACGCACCACAAGAAAGCCATTGATCAAGCCGATCACCGCGCCCACCGCCACGATGGCGAGCAAGCCGGCGGCCGCCGGCCATTGCGTGCCGAAGCCCGCGGACGCCGCCGGCATCACCAGCATCGCACCCACGGCGGGCGCGATGCCGACCGTCGATTCGAGCGACAAGTCGAACTTGCCGGTCAGCACGATCAGCGATTCGGCGAGCACGACGAGCGCCAACGCCGCCGACGCACCCAGCACGCTAATGAGATTCGCCCTGGTCAGAAAGCTCGGGCTGACAAACGCGCCGATCACGATCAGCAAAGCGAGCGCGGGCAGCAACGCCAGTTCGCGCAGGCGCGCGAGTTCGGAGCGCGCGCGTTTGCCGCGTGACGCCTGCGCGGCCAACTGCGGCTGAACCTGAGCTTGCGTGGTGCCGAATGCAGGACTGGGCACACTATTCTTCATGGAGACTGACTCCTTCAACTGATGCAATCAGGTCGTGGTCCTGCCAACCCGCGGGAAATTCGACCGCGACACGGCCCCGGAACATGACCAGCACGCGGTCACAAGTGCGCAGATCGTCAAGTTCGCCGGACACGACCAGCACGGCCTTGCCTTCTTCGCGCACGCGATCCACGACGGAGAGCAACGCTTCCTTCGATTTAACGTCGACGCCCGCGGTGGGATCGATCAGCACGAGTACGTCGGGATTGGTGGCGAGCGCGCGTGCCATCACCACTTTTTGCTGATTGCCGCCGGATAGACCCGAGACGACATGCTCCGGACCTTGCGCGACGATGCCGAGCGCGTCGATCATCTTCTGGCCGAACGCGTTCTTCTTCGCGGGCGGCGCGATGCCGAATTTGCCGAGCAAACGCGCGATCGTCATCGAAGCGTTCTCCGCGACCGATTGTGTGAGCACGAGGCCTTCGTGATGGCGATCCTTCGGCACACAGCCGATGCCGTGCGCGAGCGCCGCGGGCACATCGCCGGGCGGCAAGGTTGCGCCGTCCACGCTGATCGTGCCGCGTTTGGCGGCGCGCAGGCCGGCAATCGCTTCGGCCACGCTCGTGCGGCCGCTGCTCGTCGCGCCGGTCAAGCCGACGACTTCGCCGCGCTTGACGGTGAACGACACGTCTTCATAATCGGCGCCGGCCAGATCTTTGACTTCCAGCGCCACCGCCGTATCGGCCAACAACGCGGCGCGTGCCGCCGCATCGGCCACCGCGAGACCGCCGCGTTCGCCGGTCATCGCTTCGATCAACTGCTCGCGCGGCAACGCGGAAACCGGCGCGCTGACGATATGCCGCGCGTCGCGCAGCACGGTCACGGCCTGGCAGATTTCATAGACTTCCTGAAGATGATGCGAGATGAAGAGGAACGTCACGCCCTCGCGCTGCAACTCGCTGATGCGCCGGAACAGGCGCTTGATCTCGTCGCCGTCGAGTTGCGCCGTTGGTTCGTCGAGAATGATGAAGCGCGCGCCGTACGACAGCGCCCGCGCAATCTCCACCAATTGCCGCGCTTCCACCGACAGATCGCCGGCGCGGGCATCTTCGCGCACGTCGATCTTCCAGTGATCGAGCAACGCGCGCGCGTCGCGCCACATGGCTTGCCAATCGATCACGCCGCCGCGCAACGGCTGGCGGTTGATGAACAGATTCTCCGCCACGCTCAGATCACGGATGATCGTCGAATGCTGATAGACGCACGCCACGCGCTCGCGCCATGCGTCGCGATCCGCGATCGATGGCGCGGCCGCGCCGCTGAAACGAACCTCGCCCGTGTCCGGCTTGCGCAGGCCGGTGAGGATCGACACGAGCGTCGATTTACCCGCGCCGTTGCGCCCGACGAGCGCATGCGACTCGCCGGGCATCACGCGGATGCTCACGTCTTTCAGCGCGGCCGTCGAGCCGAAGCGTTTGGTGACATCGATCGCTTCGACGACGGGCACGGAGGGCGCGAGCTCGCTCATTTGACGGCTCATTTGACCGTGTTGCCCCACAAGGCCTTGTCGTCGACGTTCGATTTCGTCACGAGCGGTGCGGGCAACTGGTCTTCCAGAATGCCCGGCGCCAACTGGATGATGTTGCTGCCGTGATTGGTCGGGCCCGGCTTGAAGGTCTGCCCTGCCAATGCCGCCTTGATGTAGAACAGCCCGTATTTCGCGTACGAGTCGGCGGGCTGCGAAATGGTCGCGTCGATATCGCCGCGGCGGATCGCCTCGAACTCCTGAGGAATGCCGTCGTTGCTGACGATCACGACGTGTTTCGCGTCGCCGGCGGGAAACAGCATCTGCTTGCGGCGCAAGGTTTGCAGCGTCGGCGACAGATAGACGCCGCCCGCCTGCATGTAAATGGCCTTCACGTCGGGATTGGCGGTCAGCAGACTGTCGAGCGCGGTGGCCGCGACGTCACCCTTCCAGCTCGCCGGAATTTCCAGCAGCGACAAACCCGGATAACCCTTCAGGCAGGAACGGAATGCTTCTGAGCGATCGCGCCCGTTGACCGATGCCAGGTCGCCCATGATCTGTACGACCTTGCCCGACTTCACGTGCTCGCCGATGTATTTGCACGCCTTCTCGCCATATGCGTGATTGTCGGCGCGCACCACCATCGCGACTTTGCCTTGCGTCGGCGCGACGTCGACGGCGACTACCGGCACGTTCTTCGCCGCTGCGGCGTCGAGCGCACGGCTGATCGCCGCCGAATCCAGCGGGCCGACCACGATGCCCTTCGCACCGAGGTTCAGCAGGTTGTTCATGTCCGTGATCTGCTGGACGGGATCGCCGTTCGAATTGACCGGCGCCAGGATGTCGAGGCCGCTCTCCTTCGCGTATTTGGGCAGATAGTTGTTGTATGACTGCCAGAACGGCGACGTCAGCAGCGGCAGACCGAGGCCGATCTTGCCGGTGTCGGCGGCTTGCGCGGCGCCTGTCACACCGAGTGCGGCGAGGCACGCAGCGGCTGCTACGACAGAGAGCGAACTGCGGAACAAACGGCGGCCCGTGAGCGGCCCTTTCGCGAACGACATGGTTGTCTCCTGTGTCGACGGGAGTGAGCGCTTTAGCGCTTACTCCCGCCCCATGTTATGGGAATTGCGTGAACCGGCTGCGGAGCCCGGCACTTCGTCCTGCGCTTTCTTATCGATTCTTATGGGTATTGGCTATGTTCATTCACCAATGAACGTATTATTCATATACGGACTTTTTTAAGTCAAGGAATGTGCGCTGCACCAACCGTCCGTGTTTTCCCTGGACGTTCGCCAACTCCACGAGATTCATGACGCACTTACACTCACGCGCCACATAATGAGAAAAGCCCAAGGAATCTCCCTCACGATGGACGCAGACGACAAAGACGACGCCGACCGCTACCGCGCCCCGGCGCTCGACAAAGGCCTCGACATCCTCGAACTGCTCGCCGAGCAGAAGGAGGGACTGACGCGCGCGGAGATCACCAAGCTGCTCGGACGCAACGCGAGCGAGATGTATCGCATGCTCGAACGGCTGGTCGCGCGTCAGTACGTGGTGCGCTCGGCGGCCGGAGACCGCTACTCGCTCAGCCTCAAGCTGTATGCGCTCGCGCATCGTCATCCGCCGATGAACCGTCTGATCTCCGAAGCGCTGCCGCTCATGCAGCGTTTTGCCGATGCCGCCGAACAATCGTGTCACCTCGTGGTGTACGACCGCGGCAATCTGCTGGTGATCGCGCAAGTGGATGGGCCGGGCACGTGGGGCATGTCGGTGCGGCTCGGCTCGCGCGTCGGCCTGATCGACACGGGTTCGGGGCGCGTGATGCTGGCGTTTCAAAGCGTCGAGCAGCGCGAGCAGATGCTGGCCGAACACACCAAGGTGAAGGGCGAGGTCACGATCGATCGCGCCGCGCTCGATCAGGCCTGCGAGCGGATTCGCGCGGCGGGTTTCTCGCAGAAGGACAGCCAGCAGACGTTCGGCGTGACCGACGTCACGTTCCCGATCCAGGGTCCGTCCGGCCAGGCGATTGCGGTGCTCACCTGTCCGTATTTGCGCCGCATCGACGAATACGTCGCGCCGACGCTGGAAGCCGCCACCGCGCTGTTGCGCGAGACGGTCCAGGCGTTATCGATGTTTCACGAGAACGCCGCCTAGCATGCGATGCGGGCAAGCGAACCCACGCGGCGGCCTGTCGAAAATCGGCCGCTCGCGCACATGGTTTAGAATGGCGACCCTCTCAAAAATCACGCCGCATGGGGTCGCTCATGCGCGCTCATCGATAAGCAATGGCGAAACTTCTGACCGATTCCGAATTCCAGCGTTTTTCCGAACTCCAGCAGAAGCAGTCGAGCTTCACGATCACGCCTGAAGAAGCCGACGAGCTGCGCGACATCGTCGCTCATGCGCAAAAGCGCCGCGACGATCGCGCAGCGGCGATGCAAAGCATCGAGACATTCATTCAGCAATTCGACATCAGCCCGGACGAACTGTTTTCGGCCGAGCAGATCGGCGACGCTGCGCGCACCTTCGGTCTGATTCCGGCCGCGAAGAAAGAGCGCGTGCTGCCGCCGCAATTCACGTTCAACGGCAAGCCGTATCAGTGGACCACGCGTGCGCTGCCGGACGATATTCGCGTGCCGTTGTTCGATGCTTTCAAGGCGGGTGAATCGGTGAAGTCGTTCATCGCGACGCCGAAGGACTCGAGCCGTTGCGCGGCGACGATTGCGCGACTGGAGCGCGAGACTGGTGCGGTGTATGGGGATGCGTGGCTGGAAGAACTGTCGGTGACGCGCACGCAAGTCGACGAAGCCGCCGCGAAGCTGGCGGCCTGAGCGCGCTTGCGCTACTCACACGTTTCACACATCTTGCGGCGCGAGGCAGGCAGTGCCTCTCGCCGCTTCGATCACCGCCTGTAGCCGCCGCGACCGTGTCGCTGGCCTGCTGTGCCGACGACGCGGCGGTGATCCATCCAATTCAGCGCTACCAGCGCGCCGCTTATGCGCTTGCCTCGGCCGCCTCATCCAACGCCATCCTGAAGCCGACCACACCCGGATCCTCCGTCCGCGTAATCGTGAAACCGCTGGCTTTGGCGAGCCCGATCATCGGGGTATTTTCGCGCAGCGCCTCGCCGACCAGCCAGTGGATGCCGCGCACCCGCGCGTACTTGATGATCCGGTCCATCAGCAATTGGCCGAGGCGCCGGCCCTTCTGATCCGAGCGCACCGCCACCGCGAATTCGGCGGTTTCGTTGTCAGGATCGGCGACCGCGCGCACCACGCCCAGCGTCCGCGTGAAACCTTCTTCGCTTTGCACGGTGGCGATCAGCGCCATTTCGCGGTCGTAGTCGATCTGCGTCATGCGCGCGAGCTGCGAGTGGTCGAAGCTGCCTACGGCGCCGAAAAACCGCAGGCGCAAATCTTCGGGCGTCATCGCTTCGACGAAGTCATGATGCGCGGCCTCGTCTTCCGGACGGATCGGCCGGACTGTCACCCGGAAACCTTGCCAGTCCAGCGTCTCTTCGAAGCGGCGCGGATAAGGCACGATCGCGAGGCGGCTGCGCGTTGCCGCGACGCTCAGCGTCGGATCGACGAGCATCACGTGCTCCCGGTACACCCTGAGCGTCAGCGCGAGACCGACGAGCTCCTTGACGTCGCACACGGCTTGCGAGAGCGCCGTCAGCGCGGCCAGGGCCGGCTCCGGTGCAACCAGCCGCGCGTACGGCGAACGTGTGACCATATCGCGCGCGAGCATCGGGTTGAGCGGCGGCAAGCCGTAGACGCGCAGCGGCTCGGATACGCCATCGGTCGATGGCGCCGTGAAGCGGAAGACGGGCCCGAAGTTGTCGTCGTCGTGGAGTTCGACGGCGATGTCGACGACGGGCTTGGTGGATGAGTGGGTGCTCGCCTCCGCGCTGTCCGATGCGAACGGCGCGGTCTCCACGCGCAAACCAAAACGCTCCAGAAACCGCGCCGCCGCTTCCCCGGTTAGTTGGCGCTCACCTGCGGCAACTGCCGCGCATGCCTGAGCTTGGGCTGCGTCGATGGTTTCGGGGACCTGCGCCGGCAAACCCTCTGGCGTCTGCATCAGCAGTTCGCGGCCCATCCGGTAATCGACCAGCCGCGCGAAGGCGCGCGCGAGGCGCTGCGGCGTCGTATGCACCGGGATGCCCTGCGCGTGGAGCGCGTCGCGCGTGGCGGCATCCACGCCGCCGAAGAAACACGCAAGGAGGCCACGGTACGCGAAACGCTGGTTCGCGATCAACGCCTGCGCCACTTCGCCGACCGGCGCGCCATGCGTCGACGCGTGGACCACGAAGGCCGTGCCCGTGCCGCGATGATCCGCCAGCAGCTTGAGGGCGGTGCCGAAATGCTCGGGCCGCGCGTCGTCGCCAAGTTGCAGCGGATTGCCGCCGACCGCGTACGGCAAAGTCTGCTTCAAGGCTTCCGACGCTTCGTCCGGCCACGGCGCAAGCGTGTCGCCGGCGGCGGCAAAGGCGTCACAAGCGAGCGTGGCCAGGCCGCGGTCGCTCGTAATCAGCGTCGCCGTGGCCCCCGCCGCCACGCGGCCGACGCCGAGCGTCTCGATCTCGTCGAGCAGGTCGTCGAGCGCATCGACGCGCACCATGCCCGCGCGACGGAACGCGGCGGTGTAGAGCGCGTCGGCGGGATCGGCGCGGCCGGAGCGCAGTGCCAGCACCGGCTTGTTGCGCGCCGCCGCGCGGGCCGCCGACATGAACTTTCGGGCAGCCCGCACGCTGTCCAGTTCGAGCAGGATGGCGCGCGTGCCGGGGTCGCTCGCCAGATAGTCGAGCACGTCGCCCGCGTCGACGTCCGCTTCGCCGCCGAGCGCCACGGCATGCGAGAAACCGAGGCCGCGCGCATGCGCCCAGCCGAGCACGGCATTGGTCAATGCATTCGACTGCGACACCCACGCCACGCCGCCCGCCTTCACCGTGCACGACGGCGCGCCCAGGTGCGCGCGCAGCGCCGGCGACACCACGCCGAGACTGCCCGGCCCGACGATCCGCAGCAGGTTCGGGCGCGCCGCCGAGAGCGCGTGCCGCAGCGCGAGCCGGTCGTCATCGCAACGCACCTCGCCGACGATGATCGCCGCGCGCGTGCCCAAGCCACCGAGCTTATGGATGATGCCCGGCCACGTCGCCGGCGGCGTGCAGATCAGGGCGACGGTCGGCGCTTCCGGCAAATCGCCCGTGTCCCCGACCACGGCATGGCCGCCGAGCATTGCGTACTTCGTATTGACCGGCCAGAGCGGGCCGTCGAAGCCCCCTTCCAGCACGCGCGCCCACACCATCGCGCCGGTGCTGCCGGGCCGCTCGGAAGCGCCGATCACGGCAACGGATTTGGGTCGAAACAAGGCGTCGAGATTGCGAACGGTCACGGGCGCTCCGAAGACGGGGAAGGCGGGCCGGCCTCGCGACCGGGCGCATCTCCGTCAGCATAGGTGAAGTTTGGCGCGCGCGGCGGCGCTTCTCATCAAGCGCCACTCATGCACCCAGTCGTGGCCGACGGCTCAGGGCCTGTCGCGGATATTTCTTATCGAGATTAAGCAAAACGGGAGGCGCCAATGCGACAATCTTCAGGCTGCCAATGGCTAACAGAAGGTGATCTATGCGGCGCTTGCCATCGCTGATCGCGTTGCGGTTCTTCGAAGAGACAGCCCGTCATATGAGCTTCAATCGCGCAGCCGTTGCGCTGTGCGTGACACAAGGCGCGGTAAGCCGGCAAATCAAGCTGCTCGAAGAATCGCTGGGCGCGAAACTGTTCGAGCGCGACCACAAGGGCATCCGTCTGACGCAGGCGGGCCTGCAGTTGCTGCCGTGCCTGTCCGAAGCCTTCGACACGATCGAGCGCGGCTTTCGTCAAATCACCGCAGCCAAAGGGCGGCGGCGCCTCGTGCTCGCCCTGCCGCCCACTTTCGCCACGCAGTGGTTTTCGCCGCGGCTGGGTTCGCTCGCGGTGGAATTGCCAGACGTCGAACTATCCGTTCGCACTGAGGCGCATGGCGACTTTCACTGCCAGATTCGCTTCGGCCGCCGGGCGTTGCCGGACGCGCATTCCGAATTGCTGATAATGGAGCGCCACGTACTCGTGGGCGCGCCGCGCCTGCTCGGTCAACCGCTCGACGCGCTGCTCGAACGCATGCCCGCGCTGCATGTGCTGCACAACGACGCTCGGCTCGAACTGTGGCCGAACTGGCTAGCGAAGGCGGGCATGCCCGCGCGTTACGCGGACAACGGCATCGAGTTCTCGACGCTGGAACAGGCGATTCGCGCGGCGAGCAAAGGTGCGGGGCTGGCGATCGTCGATCGGAACATGATTGTCGAGGAACTGGCGGACAGCAGTCTCGCGCAGTTTTCCGATGTCGAAGTGAGCGGGCCGTTCGGATACTGGCTCGATATTCCCCAGCGACATCTGGGGCTCGAACATGTGCAGGCGCTGGCAGGGTGGATGCGGGAAGAGGTGTTAAAGCTGGGGTGAGCGTTGACGATTCTGTCGGCAGCCGTATGGGCGGCAATGCAAAAGGCCCCATCTTTTGACGGGGCCTTCTGATTTGCCTTGCCTTGACTTGACTCGCTTTGCGCTCGATACCGGCGCGGTGGCGTTACATCGCCCTCTTGAACGGCGCGCCCGAGTGCTCGCGCAATTCGTTGAACACGATCTTCGGCCACGCCTTTTGCGCGACTTCGATCTCCGACACGTGCGAGGCTAGATAGGTTGGCGCGTCCGACGCGTCGAGCGCGATCCGTGCCGCGTACGAATCGGTAAAGCGGCGCAATTCGGCCGCATCGTCGCAGGTCACCCAGCGCGACATGCGGTAACGCGCCGGCGCCATGCGCACGTCGACCTTGTATTCCGTCGACAACCGGTGCGACACGACTTCGAACTGCAGTTGTCCGACCGCGCCGAGAATCATCAGGCCGCCCACTTCAGGACGAAACACTTGAATCGCGCCTTCCTCGCCGAGTTGCTTGAGCGCCTCGCCGAGTTGCTTGGCGCGCATCGGATCCACCACTTCCACCGTCTGGAAAATTTCCGGTGCGAAGAACGGCAGGCCGACGAATTGCAACTGTTCGCCCTCAGTCAGCGTATCGCCGAGACTCAGCGTGCCATGATTCGGAATACCGATGATGTCGCCCGGATACGCCTCGCTCACTGTCTCACGACGCTGCGACAGGAACGTCACCACGTTGTTGGCGCGGAACGTCTTGTTCGAACGCGTGACCTTGACGGCCATGCCGCGCTCGAAACGTCCCGAACACACGCGGATGAACGCCACGCGGTCACGGTGCGCCAGGTCCATATTGGCCTGCACCTTGAACACGACGCCAGTGAACTTCGGCTCGTCCGGCATGACCGGACGCTGCACCGTCATGCGCATGGACGGCGGCGGCGCGAGGTCGACCAGCGCGTCGAGAATTTCCTTCACGCCGAAGTTGTTGATCGCCGAGCCGAACAGCACCGGCGACTGCTGGCCAGCCAGGAACTGCTCGCGGTCGAAATCAGGCGTCGCGCCGGTGATCAGATCGATCTCTTCCTTCGCCTTGACCCAGCTATGGCCGAAGCGGCGTTCGCCTTCCTCGTCGCTGAGCGCCTGCAGCGTTTCGACTTCGCCGCCCGCTTTGTCCTGCCCCGCGCGGAACAGGCGCACCTGATCGCGCTGGATGTCGTAGACGCCCTGGAATTCCTTGCCCATGCCGATCGGCCACGTGAACGGCACGGCGGCGACGCCCAGGTGCTGCTCGATTTCGTCGAGCAGTTCGAGCGGCTCGCGCACTTCGCGGTCGAGCTTGTTGATGAAGGTGACGATCGGCGTCTTGCGGCTGCGGCAGACTTCGAGCAGCTTGAGCGTTTGCGCTTCGACGCCGTTCGCGCCGTCGATCACCATCACGGCCGCGTCGACCGCCGTCAGCACGCGGTACGTATCTTCAGAGAAGTCTTCGTGACCCGGCGTGTCGAGCAGATTGATGACGGCGTCGCCGTACTCGAACTGCATCACCGAGCTCGCCACCGAAATGCCCCGCTGCTTTTCGATCTCCATCCAGTCGGACGTCGCGTAACGGTTGCTCTTGCGGCCCTTCACGGTACCGGCGATCTGAATCGCGCCCGAGAACAGCAGCAGCTTTTCCGTGAGCGTGGTCTTGCCCGCGTCCGGGTGGGAAATGACCGCGAACGTGCGGCGGCGTTTGAGTTCGGAGACTGACATCGGGTCTGGCGGTCACGGATAGGGGTTCGGGCGGTTCCCGGCGGCTTGTGGCTGCCGGCGTGCCACGCCTTGCGCGGCGGCGTCGAGCTGCGGGAATTGGGCCGACGACCCGCATCACAGTGGCAATCCGGCCGCATCGGAAACAGGTCACGAACGAGCGTTCGACAATACGGGAATCGCCAGCGCAGAACAGCGCAGGGAACGAATGATACACGTCATGGGCGCCGGCGTATTGAAACGCACTCGATCAGAAGCAACTGAACCAATAAGCGGAATCCCGATTCGAGCTATTGATACGACATCGTGAAGGTCGCCAGCGCCTTGACTGACCCTGGCGAGACTGCGCCCGTCCTGATGTATCGCGCTTGCATAGGCACAACCAACGAGCCGTTCGGCGAGTCACCAATCAGCCACTGATTGGTATTGCCGGGAGCAGCGGAATCCGGACCAAAGGATACGGGCGACCCGGTGCTGTTCAGCACTTGAACACCAATTCCTTGCGCAGTCGAATCGGTCGTCAACGTCAGCGTATTGGTCCGGTTCGACGGATTGACGCTGTCGGTCAGCGTGATCGACACCTTCGCGCCCGTGGCACAAGCGAGCGATAACTGGAATGATTGTGGAGCGGCAACACTACCAATCCCAGCGGAAAATGCGTGGGTGTTAGCCGTGGGCAGTGAGACGGACAGGCTGGATTGAGTGACTGAGCAGGTAGCGTGGACTAGCAAGCCAGTTGCCGCCCCCGTGTAAAGCGAACCCTTGCCCCATGACGTGTCCTGATCACTCGATGTATACGTGATCGATACCGATGGCACGGTTGAAAGCGCCACCGTGCCAGCAGCAATCGCCCCCGTAACAACCAGCGCGGGCGTGACCGTTATATTCGCTGCCATGTATGGACCATCTATCGGACCACTGAACGAACAACCGACCTGCGCATTTCCATTGATCATAACTACGCCGGTGGCGTTACATTGAATCGAATCGAAGGTATAGCGCACGCCGATGCCGGCGATATTGGTCTGGTAGACATCCGTGAATCCCGGCGCAAGCTGCGTCGTCGCCATATTGGCGTAATTAGTCGCCGAGGTCACAGTGTTCACGCGATTCACAAAGTGGCAGGTCATCTGGAACGTGCTTGGCGCAAGGCTACCGAGTGTCTGTCCGATCGACGTGCCGACTGGCACAGTGATAGTGCCCGCCGAAAGCGTCAACGAAATATTGCCAGCTTCGCATGCAATGTTTGCGTAAGCGGACGGTGAAAAAATCGCTCCTACCAAAGTCAGCACAATAGCCGCGAGGAATCGCAAAACTGACAAATTGCGAATGATTCCACCTGGCCGGCCCGCAGTTCGGCGAAAGAGCGTCGCGCTGAAGGAGGAATTGCTCAATCCAATTTTGAATTCAGCCATTTTCTTCTCCAATTCAATTCGCTACGGCGAGCACGTCGGACTCGCTACCCACACGGGCCGCCCGAATATCATCAATGCAATGCCCTTGCACTGAAGCGTATGCTGCCTCTTTGTCATCGACCTTCTTCGGCAACACGTAGTCAATCCTGCACTGCTCTGCCGAACTTGAACCCCACTTCACGAACAACGAGCCTTTGTCATCCAGTCCACGCGCAAAAATCCGGCTATCCTGTGCAACGACTCCAACGTTGTGCCCGTTGTTGTCAACCACATCCGCTCCGAACGGCAGCGCTTCGCCACCGAGTTGCGGCGCCCGAATCAGAGCCGCGCGCCCCGTCACCGTCTTGTACTTGAGCATAAGCACCGAGCCCAACCGCGGCACCGCATGTTCTGAAGTGGACTCGAACTCAACTTCGCTAGACGAGCCCTTCGGATCGATATCCACCGTGTTCATACTATACGGCGTCAGGTAAGGCACCACCGCATAACCACGACGATCGACCTTCACCCCCATCGCGCTCGACACCCTCGCGCCCGCCGCGCCCGCCGCTTCAACGATGCCGAACGTATCGCCCACGGTCTGGGAGAACGTCACGCCACCCGGATGCGCGACGATCGAGCCGCTCACACCAGCCGAGACCTGCGTCGAGTTGGTTCCCGCACTAGCCGACGCCGTCATCTGCGCATAAGGCGCACGATAAACGCCGCTCACACCGCCGTTCACATTCGCACCCGATGACGAACCCTGCCCCGCCGTCCCGTACGCGTTGTACGAGTACTGGTTCTGGTCGCCCGCCGATCCGCCGATATTCGCCTGCATCGTCGCTGTGCCGCTGCCCGCGTTCAGGTTCGTCGTCAGCACCGGCGCATGCGGCGTGTGGCCGAGCGGAATCGTCGTGCTGAGCATGATCTCGTTGGACAATGTGCCGTCCGAGCCGCGCGTGCGGCCCGCTGTCACACTGTAGGTGCCGAACTTGAAGCCATTCGAATAGCCAGCCTGATAGAACACGTCGCTACCGGGCCGGTCCCAGTAATGCTGCGACGACGCCGTCAAGAACACCGAACCGTGGTTGTTGCTCAGGTTCTGGTTCACCGTCAGTTGCAAACGGCCGCGTTGACGGTCGGCGGCATTCACGTCCCCGCCGTGCTGCGCGAGGTCGCGCAACGACGACGCGTCGGCGAGGTTCAGATAACCCACGTCCGAGTAACGGTAAGCGCCCACCGAAATATTCGTCCCCGTCGGGTCAATGAACTTACTGTAGCCGATATGCAGGCTGTTGCCATGCAGCGATTCGTGACCCGGCACTTCGGTGCGTGCGGCCGTGATGTCGGCGGCAACCGCGCCGTACTTCGTGTTGAACGCCGCGCCCGTGTTCGCCGCCACGTACCCGCTCGACGCGATCGCGCCGCCGTACAACGTGACCAGATTCGTGAGGCCGCGCTGCATCGTGAACTGTGTGAAGCCGGGCCTCGTCTGCAGCGAGTCGTCGCGCAACTGGCCAGCCGTCACCGCAAAACGCGTCGTGCCGGGGCGCAATGATTGCGCGACCGCTGCGTACGGTACCGTGAAGTTCTTCGTGCGGCCGTCCGCTTCGGTGACGGTCACGTCGAGATTACCGCCGTAACCGGTTGCATAGAGATCCTTGATCTCGAACGGACCCGGCGACACGCTCGTCTCGTAGATCACCTGACCATTCTGACGCACCGTCACGCGCGCATTCGAATCCGCCGTGCCGCGTACGACCGGTGCGTAACCGCGCAGCGATTCGGGCAGCATGCGGTCGTCGGTAGCGATCTGCGCGCCGCGAAACGACACGCTGTCGAACACGTCACCCGTCGTTTGCGCGTCGCCGAGCGTCACTTGCGAGCGTAGCATCGCGACGTCGTGCTGTACGTAGGTGGCGATGTTGTCGAATTGCGTCGCCTGGCCCGTCATCGCCGATACCGACGACTGATGGCGGAAGTGCCACGCGCCGATGTTCACGCCGGCGTTCAGGCCGAGATACTCCTGTGTCGAATGCACACCGCCATTGCTCGACTGATATGCGTTAGCGTTGTAGCTGACGAAGCCGGCATTCACGCCGCTCTCCCACAACTCGGGCGGCACATAACCGCGCGCAGAGTTGCGCATGTATTTCTGCGGAACCGTGATCGCAACCTTCTGTTCGGTGAAGTCGAACTCGATACTTGCTTCCGGCACTGCCACGGCAACGTCGATGCAGTCGCTCGCTGCGGACTTCGTCGCGCCTTCGTTGTGCTCGGCGTCGACCTTCGCGAAGTCGATGCCATAGCCTTCGAGCATTTTGCGATCGAAACATGCACGCGCGCTTTCGCCATCGCGCGTCGCGACGAAGCGCACGTTGTCGTGTGCTACGCGCACATCGTTGACCAACACGTCGACCGAGTACACGCCTGGCGACACGATGTTGCCACGCGCAAAGCGCGAGACATCGACGGTCTGTTTCGCATCGGTCTGCAAGAAAGTCGTGTCGAACGTAACGGCACTGGCTACCTGCGCTGCTTCCTTTGCGCTGACGTTTTCCTGCGCCATATAGCCCAACACTGCAAATACCGAAAGCACGACGGCAGTGACCGGCTTGAGGCCGAACGAACCGCAATCGCCGTTGGAGTGAGAACTCGATTGAATTTGACGCGAGGATTTCATGACCGTAACACCGCTTGCAGAAAACTTCGGCCTCTTGATGAGGTACAAGTCGATGTTATGGATTTACGAGATAGCAATATCTAGGACGGGTCTGAATTACGAGATAGGCGAATGAAGGCGTGCGGGGCGCGGCGTATCGCGGCCTGCGCGATACGGACGGAGTTGAACTGGAAGGGGTGGGCAGCGTGCAGCCGCCCTGTGAGGACGCGAGGAACGGGCCTCGCGCTATTGGCTCAGCGTCGCATCGCCCTCGATGGGGCCGCCAAAATCGCTGATGGCAGTGTAGTGGACCTTGGCACTCGCCTGCACGCCGGTCATCTGCGGCACGGGAATGATCTGCGTGCCGTGCGGCGCCACCATGCCACCGCGGTCGTTCTTGTACGTGCGGCCGTTCGCCGTCACATCGATCGCGCTGAACGACACGTGGTAGGCGCTCGGATTGGATACCGCCAACGCCTGCCCCTTGCCGTCCGACGCGGGTACGACCTTCCAGTCGAGTTGACGAGGCGCGTCCTCGGGCCGGCCAGGCAGCTTCGGCGGCCGCACGAACACCTTGATTCGCGTGCGGTACGCGAACTGAAGGGTATTGGCGTCGGGCGTGCTCGCGGCTTTGGGCGGAATATCCAGCACGTTCAGCCAGTAGACGGACTCGCGGTCCTGCGGTAACGCTTCGCCGCTGTACATCACACGCAACGTCTGCGACTTCTGCGGGTCCATCCGGAAGATCGGCGGCGTGATCACGAACGGCACCTTGGTCTCGCCGGGCTTCGCATCGGCGTTGCCGTCGTCCATCCACACCTGCACGAGCGACGGGTTGCGGCTATCGTTCTCGAGCTTGACCGTGACTTCGCGCTGATCCAGCGGGTACACGACCCGTGTGCCGCCAATCGTGACGCTCGCGTGCGCCGCGCCCGCGAACAACGCACCCGCCAGACCCGCCACCGCCATCCATCGACGCATCGCTTTCATCACCGCTCCTCTTCTTTCAAGCTTGATAGTGACTAATCTCAAAATTAGTCCATTAAAAAGGCGTTTGCCGCAACAAACGCCTTTTTCTACTACTTATTGATATTGCATCGTGTATTGAATCGACGACGTCACCGCGCCCGCCTGAGCCTTGCCGGTCGCATAGTACTGTGCGAAGTAGTTCACCGTCGCGTTGCCCGCGGCAATCGGCGCGCCGTTGGTGGCGACGTCGTTGTTGCTGCCGCTAAGAATGTTGATCGGTTGCAAATTCGCGTTCAGCAAGCGGATTTCGACGTTTTGCGCAGGCGCTGCCACCGACTGATTCACCAGGTAACCGTTCGACTGATCGACCGTCGAACCGTTTTCGAAGCGTGCGACTGCCTTGGTTGCCGCGCCAGAGCAGCCAGTCAACTGCATCTGGATGGCGCCGGAGTTGGTCGTGCCGGCGGTCGCGCCTGCCGATGCCAATGCGCCAGCGGGAACCGGCGGCAGCGTGACGGCGATGTCGGCCGGGCTGCCGGAGGTCACGCCGTTGATCGAGCAAGTCGTGTCGGAGACGCTGCCGGTGAACGTAATGGTGCCGTCCGCGGCGTGGGCCTTCACCGACAACAGGGCGACTACGCCGATGGCGGTCACGACGAGTGCGGAAATCATGCGTTGTTTCATTTCATGCTCCTGAGATTCAATCAATTAGATGGTTTCGAATTCAGCGGCCACTTCGTATCTTCACGTCGAACCGCCCAGGTTATCGCTGCTTTCGCTTGACTTCGTCTTGGCATCCACCGAAGCGTTGATCACCATGAATAGAATCTTAAAAAAGCACGGCCCGGCAGTCGTTCAGACCAGTCTTAAATTAATGAGATAACAGTAAGAGCACGACGCGGCCACTTTGCCGCCTCTGGTATAGCTTTGCGGGATTCAACAGGACTTTTTGCGACGGGCGGACGCTGTGGATTAAGAACACTCCTAGACTTCACCGGCAGGCGCGCACCGAGCCGCATGGCGAGCAGAATTCCGATCGGCCTCGAACTTCGGTCCAAAGCAAAAGACCCGCCGCATCGTTGCCGATGCGACGGGTTTTCTCGTCGTACTCCCGCGGTTACGCGCCGCTGGCTTCGTTCAGTGTCAGATGCCTGGTTTCCGGCGCCCACGCGATCGACACCACCATGCCGACCAGCAACACGGCGGCGAGGACCATCATCGTGATGTGGAAACCCAGATGCACGATGCCGAGCGGCAGCAGAAACGTCCCGACCGCCGAGCCAAGACGGCTGCACGCAATCGCGAGCCCGACACCGCACGCACGCACCTCGGTCGGAAAACACTCTGGCGGAAACACGCCGACCAGATTCGAGAACGCCGACATGGTGAGCGTGAAAATCGCAAACGCGACGATCGTGCCGAGCGTTGCCGACTCCGGCAGCACACTCAAAGCAATCAGCGAAACGCACGTCACGGCGAACGAGCCGATCAGGAATACGCGACGCGGCAATTTGATGGTCAGCCAGATGCCGATCAGCGCGCCGAGCACAAGGAATCCGTTCAGCAGAAAGTCCGCGCTCGAATCATTGTTCAAATGAATCGCCTTCAGAATGGTCGGCAAAAACGTATAAACGGCAAAATAAGGAATGACGAGACATACGAAGAACGCGCAATTGAAGATCGTGCGGCGAATCAGATCCGGCTTGAACAGCCGGACGAAACCGCCCGTCGATTGCGCGTGCTCGTCGTCACCGCCATCCAGCGTGACGTTCGCGCCGAAGTGCTTCAGCACGATCGACTTCGCTTCCGCCGTGCGGCCTTTGCCATGCAGCCAGCGCGGCGACTCGGGGGTGCCCATGCGCAACACGAGTACGATCAACGCCGGCACACCCGCCGACGCCAGCAGCCAGCGCCATGCATCCGGCGAGGCCTCGGCGTAATGCATGCCGAGCACATTCGCCACCACGTAGCCGATCGTCCACACCACGCTGAACGACCCGAGCAAGGTGCCGCGATGTTTGCGCGGCGAGAATTCCGCGAGGATCGCATGTCCCACCGCAAAATCGCCGCCCATGCCGAAGCCGATCAACACACGCAGCAAACACAGTTCGAGCGGCGAGCGCACATAGAACTGCGCGAACGCGGCCGCCGTGATGATCAGAAAGCTCAACAGAAAAATCTTCTGACGCCCGAGACGATCCGACAGCCAGCCAAACACCAGACTGCCGATGAAAATGCCCATCAACGCGGAACTGCCGATCATGCCCATCCAGAACGCGTCGAGCGGCATCTGCCGATTCAGCGACGCGAGCGCATAGCCGATCGTGCCGAGCGCGAAACCTTCAGTGAAGTGCGCGCCGAACGTCAACCCGGCGATCTTGACGTGAAAGGCGTTCAGCGGAACGTCGTCGAGAGGTATGGGGCCGTGCGCGGATGCCGCTGCCGCTGGCAAAGTGGGGGCGAGGCCGAGAGTGGCCGCCTGCATATCCTGATTGCTCACGCTGTCTCCTTCGTTAGTATGGATCGCCGGACGTGACAGGCATGTTGCCGGTCACGCCCGATTGCGTCGTCCGCCTGTGCGGCATACGTGTGCATGCCGCATGACGGACGCGCGGTGTGAAGATCAGCGTCCGAGGCCGCCCATCATCATGTACTTCAGTTCGGTGTATTCATCGAGCCCATACTTCGAGCCTTCGCGACCCAGCCCTGACTGCTTGACGCCGCCGAACGGCGCGACTTCCGTGGACAGAATCCCTTCGTTGATGCCGACCATGCCGCTTTCCAGCGCTTCGCCGACGCGCCATGCGCGGGCCAGATCGCGCGTGTAGAAATACGCCGATAGGCCGAACGGCGTATCGTTGGCCGCGTCGATGGCTTCCGCTTCGCTCTTGAAGCGGAAGCACGCAGCCACCGGGCCGAAGGTTTCTTCCTCGGCGATCAGCATCGAACTGGAGGCGTCAACCAGAACGGTCGGTTCATAGAAAGTGCCACCGAGTGTGTGCGGCCTGCCGCCGGTCAAGATCTTCGCGCCCTTTGCCAAGGCGTCGGCCACGTGCGTCTCGACCTTCTCGAGCGCAGCCCGATTGATCAGCGGACCCTGTTCGACCTCGCCTTGCAACGCGTTGCCCACGCGCATTTTGCGCACCGCTTGCGTCAGCGCCAACGTGAACGCTTCGTAGATGCCGTCCTGTACGTAGAAGCGGTTCACGCACACACACGTCTGCCCGGTGTTGCGGAATTTCGAAGCTATCGCGCCTTGCACGGCGGCGTCGAGATCCGCGTCGTCGAATACGATGAAGGGCGCGTTGCCGCCGAGCTCGAGCGACAATTTTTTCAACGTGTCCGCCGATTGCTTCGCCAGCAGCTTGCCGACGCGCGTCGAACCGGTGAACGACAGCTTGCGCACCACGTCGGATTCGGTGAGCGCGCCGCCGATCGCGACAGCATCGCCGGAAACGATATTGAACACGCCGGGCGGAATGCCCGCTTTCCCGGCCAGCACCGCCAAAGCGAACGCGGACAACGGCGTTTCTTCCGATGGCTTGAGCACCATCGTGCAGCCGGCCGCGAGCGCGGGACCGGCCTTGCGCGTGATCATGGCAAGCGGAAAATTCCACGGCGTGATCGCCGCGACCACGCCGACCGGTTCGCGCGTCACAATGATCTTCGCGGTTGGATTCGGACTCGGGATCACGTCGCCGTAAGCGCGCTTCGCTTCTTCCGCGAACCATTCGAAGAAGCTGGCCGCATAGCCGACTTCGCCGCGCGCCTCGGCAAGCGGCTTGCCTTGCTCCAGCGTCAGCAGTTCGGCGAGCGCGTCACGCTTCTCGAGCATCAACTCGCCCCAGCGTTTGACGCGCGCGCTGCGTTCCTTTGCGGTCAGCGAACGCCATGCGGGAAACGCGCGCTCGGCCGCCGCGATGGCCTGCGCGGTTTCCGCAGCGCCACCTTTGGCCACTTGCGCGATCACCTCGCCGGTCGCGGGATTCAACACGGCGTACGTGTCGGCGCTTTCGTACCACTCGCCGCCAATGTAATGCCCGGTGCGGAGAAATTCGTTCATGCGGCCTTCTCCAGCGTGTCGACGAAGACGCCTTGCGCGAGCCGCGGTTCACGCGCGATTCGCTTGCCGGCGGTGTAGTCGTTGATCAGATCGCACGGCGTGTAGTTGCGTTCGAGCTCGAACAGTTCATCCGCTGAGAGCGTCGTGCCGAGCGCGGCGAGCGCGCTGTCGAACTGCGCCGGCGTATCCGCGCCGACCAGCATGCTCGCGACGCCACCGTGATTCAGCACCCACGCCTGCGCAATTTGCGCGGCGGAAACGCCACGCCGCGCGGCCACGCGCGCCACCGACGCAGCGATCTCACACGAAGCCCTATCGCCGTACATTTGCGCGGTGAAGAAGTCGGTCTGATTGCGCGTCGAATTCGGATCGCACGTCAGCAGCCCGCGCGCCAGCGGACTGAACACGGACACGCCGACGCCCTGATCCTGGCAATACGGAATCATTTCGCGCTCTTCCTCGCGGTACGCCAGGTTCAACTGCAATTGCATATTGATCGGCTTGTGCCAGCCATTGCGCTCGCAGACCTGCATGATCTTGGCGAACTGCCACGTGTACATGGTCGATACGCCGATATAGCGGGCCTTGCCGGCGCGCACGATATCGTTGAGCGCACCCATGGTTTCTTCCACCGGCGTATTCACGTCGAAGAAATGCAGCATGTAGATGTCGACGTAATCCATGCCGAGACGCGCGAGCGAGCCGTCAATGCCGTCCATGATGTGCTTGCGCGAATGACCGCCCGCGTTCTGATACGCGCCCATGTCATAACCGACCTTGGTCGTCACGACGATTTCCTCGCGGCGCGCAATACGCTTCAAAATGCGTCCCACCACTTCTTCGCCCACGCCGGTCGAATAAAAATCGGCGAGATCGATGAAGTTGACGCCCGCTTCGAGCGCATGACGGACAATCGGCTCGCTTTGCGCTTCGTCGAAAATCCACGGTTTCCATTGCGGCGTGCCCATGTTCATCGTGCCGAGGCACAGACGCGAAACCTTCAGGCCAGATTGGCCGAGGCGAATGTATTCCATAGTGCGTGTCTCCTTCCTGATCGGATCCAGCAGCGCGGACGGTTGGCTGCGCGTTCCAGCACGCGCGCGGAACCGCGCTGCATGCCATTAACGTTGCTTCGGCGTGTAGAACGGGTTCGATACGCCGCGCGCGGCGGCGAACACTTCATCGCGATGCGGCAGGCCCTTCATCGCCGCGAGGAGCGCGTTCTTGCACGCGCGGTAGTTGTTCTCGAAGACGGCGTCGAGGTCGTCGGTGGACGGATTGATCCAGTTCGCCGACACCACCACCCAATCGTTTTCCGCTTCGGGCGGCAGCGTGCCGTTCTCCAACGACTCGGCCACCGCCTTCGCTATGCCGGCTTGCGAGGCGCCCCACGTTGCGTTGCCGTGGAAGTCGCTGCCAATCGGCGCCTTGTTCACGTAGAGCGTGAGCGGCTTGGTCGGCACGCCCGGACGCGCGATGACGACGAACGGCGCGTGGCCCGCCGAAGGCGTCGCCAATGCGGTGGCGAAAGCCTGCCCTGCCGGACCGTTGCGCGGGCCGACCAGTACGTTGATGTGCGCGAGATTGACGCCGGGGCCTTCGAATCCTTCGCCGATAAAGAGTTGTTTGTCCGTCGATGCGCTCATGGTCTTTCCGTCGAGGTTGAGTGGATAGCCGATTGTGACGTTCGGTATCCGCGACCATGTATCGATGAGTTTTGATCCGGGGTATGAGTGCAACTCAACTCCGGGTTAGTCCGTAGCGCGTTGGCCTGCGCGTGTCGGGAAACGCAAAGGTGAGGGTTTTCGGGACTCTCGCCGGCGCACCCTTGAATCGCAGCAAAAGGTGAGCGTGTCGTCTTTCGGTCGCACACCTGCACAGAGAAAGTCTGCAGCGCGTCGAACGCGACGGCCGCAACTGAAAGAGACTCGAGTGACGGCCGCAGCGATTCTTCGCAGAGCCTGGGAACGCCACGCCAGCAAAGGCTGGCGCGGGTTTCAAAGGAGGGAGGTCTGTGACGGAGGCTTGCGGCGGCAAGCTTGCCGCAAGGTGCGTGATTCAATAAAACCAGGCTTATCGAAGCAACTCAGCCCGACGCGCGTCGCACAGCCGAGCCCACGACTTACGCGCCAGGTTCACGCGAAAGGTGAGCGTTTTCGGGACCTGCTTGACGGTGCGTAAAAAACCGCAGGCGACATCACTTTAGACATTTAGACAATCCGGCGCACAACGCGCGGACACCTCACGCACTCACGCGGCTCAACCTTCGATCAGAAAGCGCTCGCGATTCTTTCCCGCGAGCCAGGCGGGCGAGCGGCCGCGGCCGCTCCAGGTCTCGCCGGTTTTCGGGTTGCGATATTTGGCGACCGGGACCGTTTTGCGGCCCACGGTGCGCTTGCTCGTAAATCCCAGTTCTTCAGCAGTCAGGTCGTATTCGGCCACCTTCTGCTTGATCTCGGCGATCGCCTGCGCAATTTCCTTCTCGCGGGCGGCCGCGACTTCCTTGTGGAGTTTTTCGAGCTGGGCAGTCAACTGCTTGTACGAGGCCATGACGGGTGCTCCGATCATTTTGACGAGAACTGAAGTGCGGACACTATCAGACGAATAAATTGCCGGATAGAGAGGCCCGACACCGCGAGCGGGTAACGCGCTTAAAAGACGCCGGCTCGGACGCCGCGACCGGTTCACTCAATCGTCAATTGCATCGTACACGCGACGTTCGAAGTCCACTGCCATTGAGAACGGTTCGATGGAGCGCCTTTGAATCAGCATCAGACCGATCAGGTCTTCCACCGGATCGGCGAACCAGCTCGTGCCGTACGCGCCCGGCCAGCCGAACGAGCCCATCGAGCGATAGCCGAGCGACAGTTGCTGCGCCGGATCGTCGACGACGGACAAGCCGAGGCCGAACCCCTGGCCTGCCCACAGCACATGACCGAAGGCCGGCACACGACGTTGGTCGCGCGTCAGGAAATTGGAGCGCATCAGATCGACTGAGCGATGCGACAGCAGACGCGTCGTGCCGACCCGTCCGCGGCCGAGCAGCAGTTGCGCGAATTGCAGATAGTCTTGCGCTGTCGAAACCAGGCCGCCGCCGCCGCTCTGGAATCGGTTCGGATTCGCCCACCGGCTCGATGACGGGTGATCCTCGACCACGCGCCGCCGCGTACCCTGTTCGACGCCATAAGCCGTGGCCAGGCGGGCAAGTTGCGCGTCAGGCACCCAGAAAGCGGTATCGCGCATGCCGAGGGGCTCGAAAATCCGCGTCCGGAAAAACTCGCCGAGCGGCATGCCGCTGACGCGTTCGATCAGCACGCCGAGCACGTCGGTCGCGATGCCGTAGTGCCAGCGTGAGCCTGGCTGAAACATCAGCGGCAAACCCGCAATGCGGGCGAGCCAGGCGTCGCCATCCATGCGCGCTTCGAAACCGTTGAAAGCGGCTGCATAAGCCTCGGCCAGCGGCCCGGTCGCGGTGAAGTGATACGCGAAGCCGGCGCGGTGCGTCAGCAGATCCAGTACGGTGAGCGACGCTCTGGCGGGGTCGGTTTCGTCGAGCGGGCCGGTGGGATCGCGCAGCACGCGCGGCGCGGACAGTTCCGGCAACCAGAGGGAAATTGGCGTGTCGAGGGCGAGCCGATCCTCTTCGATCAGCATCAGGATCGCGGCGCTGGTCACCGGCTTCGTCATGGAGGCAATGCGGAACAGCGTGTCGCGCTCCATCGGCAACTGCGCCGCTTCATCGCGCAAGCCGAGCGGCTCGAAATAGCCGATCTCGCCGCGCCGCCATACCATCGACACCACGCCCGCCACATCGCCGCGTTCCACATAGCCTTGCATGCCGTTGGTCAGCGCCGTCAGCCGAGACGCGGAAAATCCTGCTGGTTGCATGTTTGTCCTGAGTCAGTGGATGGGGACGGCGGCCCGCTGGCCCATGCCTCGCGAGCGCGTTCCATCCGCCGTCGGTGGACGAAATGCGCCTGCGCGCCGCAAGCGTGTTCGCTGCAGATGACGTGGCTTGCGTCAAGACAAGGCGCTACAGCCGGCCGCCGGCGTGGCCGTTACGTTCCCTTATTTTTGCAGAAAACGTGCGCCGATCGAAGCGTACGTCACAGCCTTCCACCGCGGCGGGCGTTCAGGCTTTCTGCCGCTGCTCCAGCGCCGAGAGTGCGGCATTGAGCCGTTTGACGCGGCTCGCCTGGGCTGGCACCAGGACGGCGCCGGAAACGGAGTCGATGCGATTTCGCCAATAGGACAGCGGGATGCGGTCTTCAGCGGAAATATGCGAGATTACGTGTTCAAGATGCTCGATATCTTTTTCGAGTTGGTGATGATTCATTGCTTTCCCCGGATTACTCGTTGAACTATTTTCAATGCGTAAATCGAAGCATGAAGCGTGCCGCAATTACTCCCGGTTTGTCTAAACGGAAAATCCTTCCTGCCACCTTTTAATCTCGACGACTGAACCGGCAAAACCTGCTTGCTGCCTGAATCTTGAGTCACTGACAAGAGAATACGGCGCCTGAACTTCGCGGTCCGTTAGGTGCCGCACTGACTTGGCAAAACGGCGGAAATCGCGGCGTTTTAATTATGGCCGGCGACAAGAAAGATAATATGAAGCGCAGCATTAATATCCATTGCGCATGATAGACGTGGACAGAACCGGCATTAGACGCAGGTCTTTATGACGGCCATACGCTTGTCGTGACGAGCTTGACGTGCCGCGCGAACCAAATTGACTGACGCGGATGAATTCGATGTGGCGATCGAGACGCCCGCCCTCGTTATCGAGAGGCGGGCAGAAGGAAGGGTGTTTGACGCGTATGAGTCGCGCCGGCCCTGTGCCGGCGGCCCGTTATTTTGCCCGGCAGGCGTAAATCAGGTTGAGTGTGCCGTTCTCAGTCGACTGCCGCACGACGTCGAATGCGCCGCCGCAACCTGCGCTGGCCTGCTGCGAGCAGGAGTCGGAACCGGCGGGGCACTGAACCAGCGTGGTCGCGCGGCCATCCGACAGAAACAGCGGCGCGCTGCTGCTGCAAGCGCTTAGCGCGACCATAGCGCCGGCCGCCAGCGTGGCGCCGGCCCGGCGCGCAAAAAAGGAGAGATTGCGTTTCATTTGAAACCCCGATCACGTCTTGTTTTTCGATCTCGCGATTGTGCCACGCGGCAATTACGCTGCGTCAATCGCTATCGTCGAACGTGGTCACACGTCGATGCCGTATGCCGCGATCTTTTTATAGAGCGTCGCGCGGCCCATGCCGATCTGGTTCGCCGTGTCGATCACGCGGCCGCCGTTGGCACGCAAGGCGTCGCTCAGGAAGCGCTTTTCGAAGGCCGCCATCGCATCACTCCAGGACGCCGGTTCAGGTGCGCCGGTCTGCGCGCCTGCAGCGTGCGCCGGGGAAAGCGCCTCCGGTAAGGCTACATTCGGACGATGCCCGCCGCCGTGCGCCGAGCCGATAAACGGCGCCAGCGCCCGCGCATCGATCCGCTCGCTGTCGGAGAGCATCACGGCGCGCTCCAGCGTGTTACGCAGCTCGCGCACGTTGCCCGGCCAGCCGTGCAGACACAGCAGCCGCAGCGCGTCGTCCTGCAATTCGAAGTGACTGCCGCCGCGTGCCTGCGTCGACAGATCCTCGAGCATGGCGTAGGCCAGCGCCTCGATGTCGGAGGTTCGCTCGCGCAACGGCGGCGCATGGATCGTCAGCACGTTCAGCCGATAGAACAGGTCCGCGCGAAAGCGCCCCGCCGCGACCAGCGCGGGCAAATCCGCCGACGTCGCCGCGATGATCCGGACATCGGCGCGCACGATCCGGTTCGAGCCCAGCGGTTCGAACTCCTTGTCCTGCAACACCCGCAGCAGCTTGCCCTGCAAAGGCAGCGGCATGTCGCCGATTTCGTCGAGAAACAGCGTGCCGCCGTTCGCCAGTTCGAACTTGCCGACACGCCCCTTGCGGTCCGCGCCGGTGTAGGCGCCTGGCGCGGCGCCGAAGAATTCGACTTCGAGCAAGGTGTCGGGAATCGCCGCGACGTTGACCGTCACGAGCGGCTGATTCGCCCGCGCCGAGCCGCCGTGGATGGCATGCGCGAGCAACTCCTTACCGGTACCGGTTTCGCCGAGCAGCAGCACCGGCGATTCGAGCTGCGCTGCGCGCCGCGCCTGGCGCTTCACTTCGAGACTGGCCGCGCTCGTGCCGACGAAACTGCCGAACGTATATTTGGCCCGCCGCGCCTGCGCGAGCGACTGGCGCGTCGCGATCAACTCTTCCTGCACGCGCGAGTAGTGGGAAAAGAGCGGCGTCAGCGCCTTCAGTTCATCGAAGAGCGCGAAGCCCACGGCGCCTACCGTGGCACCCGCGTCGTCCTTCAGCGGCAAACGCGTGACGACGAGCGGTTCGCGGTCCGTTTCCAGAATATCGAGCAGAATCGGTTTGCCGGTTTTCACGACCTCGCGCATCAAGCTGTTGGGGATCACGGCTTCGCAATCGCGGCCGATAGCCTGCTCCGGGTCCGAAAAACCGAAGCGCGCCGCATAGCGCTTGTTGATCCAGACTACGCGGGCGTCGGCGTCGACGATAAACGTGCCTTCGCTGAAATTCTCGAATGTGCGGAAGAGCGAATCCATCGCCCGGCGCAGTACGTCGCCGTAGGTGGCAGGGACACCCGCCCAGTCGTTCATCATGCTGTCGCTGTCTCCGGCTATCGTTTTATTATGCTTGTCTCATTTCGTAGACAAGCTTATCTCATCGACGAGATCGCCAGCAAGCTTACGGCATAAGGGTTTAACCTCGGTTTGGCCTAACTCCAGCCAATTTGCGTCCCATTTTTGAGACGTTTGGGTACAATCGGCCGCGCCGCGTTTCGAACTTCGGCCTGCGAAATCAAGCAGCGGGCCGTTTCCGCATGCGTGGCACGGAACCTGCAATTGCCGGCGCCGTGCCGTCGCGCCCTCGCGACGGCGACCATGTAGAACAACCAAGCTTTGGAGACTCAATGTCCTTTGTTATCGTCCTCGCCGCGCTGGCGTTTCTGATGTTTGCGGCCTATCGCGGCTACAGCGTCATTCTATTTGCGCCGATCGCGGCGCTCGGCGCCGTTCTGTTGACCGACCCGGCCGCCGTCGCACCGGTGTTCACCGGCATCTTCATGGAGAAGATGGTCGGTTTCGTGAAGCTCTACTTCCCGGTGTTCCTGTTGGGCGCCGTGTTCGGTAAGGTCATCGAACTGTCGGGCTTCTCGGAGTCGATCGTGGCCGCCGCGATCCGCTATATTGGCCGCTCGCGCGCCAATGCGGTGATCGTTGCGGTGTGCGCGCTGCTCACCTACGGCGGCGTCTCGCTGTTCGTGGTGGTGTTCGCGGTCTATCCGTTCGCCGCCGAGCTGTACCGCCAGAGCAATATTCCGAAGCGCCTGATGCCCGGCGCGATCGCGCTCGGCGCGTTTTCGTTCACCATGGATTCGCTGCCCGGCACGCCGCAGATCCAGAACATCATCCCGACCACCTTCTTCAAGACGACCTCGTGGGCCGCGCCCGCACTCGGCGTGATCGGTTCGCTGTTCATCATCGTGGTCGGCCTGACCTACCTGGAATGGCGCCGCCGCTCGGCGATGGCGACCGGCGAAGGTTACGGCACGGAACTCGTCAACGAGCCGGAGCGCGTGGAGTCGAAGCAACTGCCGCATCCGCTGCTGGCGGTTGCGCCGCTGGTTCTGGTCGGCGTCGCGAACTTCCTGCTGACCCGCTGGATTCCGAACTGGTACGGCGCGACGTACACCGTGGCGCCGGACATCCTGCCGGGCATCCACGCACCGGTCACGACCACGATCAAGGCCGTGGTCGCCATCTGGGCCGTGGAAGGCGCCCTGCTGCTCGGTATCGTCATGGTCGTCGTGACGGCGTTCAACCGTGTGCGCGAGCGCTTCGCGATCGGCACCAAGGCGGCGGTGGGGGGCGCGCTGCTGGCTTCGCTGAATACGGCGTCGGAATACGGTTTTGGCGGTGTGATCGCAGCGCTGCCGGGCTTTCTGGTGGTCAGCGACGCATTGAAGAGCATTCCCAATCCGCTCGTCAATGCAGCCGTGTCGGTGAGTTCGCTGGCCGGTATCACGGGTTCGGCGTCGGGCGGCATGAGCATTGCGCTCGCGGCCATGTCCGACACGTTCATCAAGGGCGCGGAAGCGGCGCATATTCCGATGGAAGTGCTGCACCGGGTTGTCGCCATGGCGAGCGGCGGTATGGACACGCTGCCGCACAACGGCGCGGTGATCACGCTGCTGGCGGTCACGGGCTTGACGCATCGCCAGTCGTATCGCGATATTTTCGCGGTGACTGTCATCAAGACGATGGCGGTTTTCTTTGTGATCGCGGTCTATTACGCGACTGGTTTGGTCTGATCGGACGGGAACTGGGCACGATGCCGGCAACGCGCCGGCATCCTGACTTTTGATCGGTTACCTTGTCATCCCGACATCCGATCTTGCCCAGCACACCCTGCCATGAGTTCAGCACCTTCTTTCTGGATGATTCCCTCAGCACCCACGCCGGTCGGCCCGTTCTCGCATGCTGCCGAGGCCGACGGCTGGGTCTTCCTGACCGGCCAGATGCCGACCTCTCCCACCGACGACAGCGCGCCACTCCCCGAAGGGGTGGTCGCCCAAACCAAACGCGTGATGGACAATCTCGTGCTGGTTCTCCAGGGGCTGGGCCTCGGCCTGTCAAACGTGGTGGCCGTACGGATCTTCCTGACCGAGTTCAAGCGCGATTACGCGCCGATGAACGAGATCTACCGCGCCTATTTCCCCGCCGATGCGCTGCCCGCGCGAACCTGCATCGGCGTCACCGCGTTGGCGCGCGACGCGCTGGTCGAGATCGACTTCATTGTCAAACGGCCGGGCTGAGGCGGCAAAGCGGCACGGCGGCTAATCAATGCGCCGACGCCTCGTCGAGTCCGTAGTGATCGCATAAGGCTTCGTGCAGCGAAATCGCGAGTTCGTCCATCTCGGTGGTCCAGCGTTCGCTTTCGTTGCATAGCCGTTGCAATCGCCGGCATTGCTCGACGAACCGCGGCTCCTGCACCACGACGAACGCGCCGCTCGCGCTATGCGCCCAGCCGGCCAATGCCTGCACGTCTTCCTCTTCGACGATCGCAAGCAGTCTCGGCAGATCTTTTTGCAAATGCTCCTTGAGCATCGCCGCGTAGCGTGCCTTGTCGTCCGCGCTGAGCGTGCTGCCCGCATTGGCAACGGGCGCCATGGGTTGGGCTGGCGCGGCTGTCCCGGCAGCCGCCTGCGCCGATGCCGGCGCCACCTCCAGCAACGCGGCTTGCAATTGGCTCAACGACGCTGGCTTGGCCACATAGCCGCTAAAGCCACGCTCGCGCCAGATGTGCGCACTCTCATTCTCGGACACGGCGCTAAAGGCCAACACCCGCACGGCAGCATGCAACTCGCGCAGCGCGGCCAGCAGTGCGTAACCGTCCATCTCGGGCATATGAATGTCGGTCAGCACCACCTCGAAATCTGTTTGCTCGAACAGTTTCAGCGCGTGCTTGCCGTCGTGGGCGATGGTGGGCACGCACCCCAATTCGACCAGTTGTTCGGCGATCAAAGTCTGGATCAGGGGATTGTCTTCCGCGACCAGGACCGGGAGTCCACGCAACGTGGGATGAGCTCCCATCGAATCCGTTGCCGCGCTCGCGGAAACCGGCGCCGCAGCCGCGGACCCGCCCTCGTGCGCCAGTTCGACGGCAGACAGAATCGCAGTCCGGCTGAATTCACTCACTTCGAGCACACCGTCGCCGCGCGCCTCGGCACGATGCGGGCCGTCATGCGTGATCCACACGGCGCCGACCGGTTGCAGCGCACGCAACGTGGCAATCACCTCGAAATCGTATTCGCCGGAGACGACCAATACATCCGGGCGGTTCACGCGCAACCACGCCTGCGCGGCGGCAGACGAGAACACCAGGTGGGCCGCCCAGCCCGCGCGCTGAAGCCAGCGGTCCAGCAACTCGCCGCCTTCCGCTTCCATGAATAAGACGAGCACCGTCCCGCGCTGCTCGGGGACCGCTGCTGACACGCGCGGATCGGCGGGGGGCTTCTCAAGAGGGATTGATACGCGAAATGCACTGCCGACGTTGGGTACACTTTCCGCGGAAATCTGGCCGCCCATCAACTCGCATAAGCGCGCACAGATCGCGAGGCCGAGACCCGTGCCGGCGTTGCCGCGCGAAGCCCCCTGTTCGCCCTGCGCGAACGGCTTGAAAAGCAGCGCCAGCGTTTCCTGGCTAATGCCTGCGCCCGAATCCGAGACTCGGCAGTTCAGTATCGCCCGGCCCGCTGAATCGTCTGTCACGTCGGCATATAACGTGATCCTGCCGATCGAGGTGAACTTGAATGCATTGCTCAGCAGGTTGTTGACGATCTGCCCTATGCGCATGCGATCGCCGATCAAGATCTGGTCGAGGGTCGGAGAAAAGAGGGCGTGGTAACTGATCGAGCGGTCACCGTGCATCGATGCATAGGAAAGGGCGATGTTTTCGAAATCGTCGATCAGGCGAAAGGGTTCCTTGACCAGCAACATCTCGCCTGCGTCGATCTTCGAAAAATCGAGAATGTCGTTGACCACGCGGCGCAGCGCGCCTGCCGCAAGGTCCAATGTCGCGAGCCGTTGCGAATGCGCCTCGAGACCTGGCGTACGGGCGAACAGTTCGAGATTGCCGAGCAGCGCGTTCAAAGGCGTGCGAATTTCGTGGCTCATTGCGGCGAAGAAATTCGTACGCGCACGCATCAGCGCTTCCGATGTCTGCTGTGCGTGCCGCAGTTGTTGTTCAAGCATGGTCTGCGCGGTGACGTCGAGTATCGCGCAGAACAGCACATTCTCACTGGCGTAACGAGCGGGCGCATAGATGAATTGCAGAAACAGGGCCGGCGCGTCGCCGTCCCTCTCTGATGGCAACGCGGTTTGCGGGCCTGCTCGGTGCTCGGTTGCCGAGCGAGACAGAGACTGAGCCGGCGGCGTCTTCAGCGGCTGCGCGGGCGCGACGAACGCAGCCACCCCCGTGAACGCCGCGGCCGACGTCTGATCCGGCGCCTGAGCCACGAACTCGCCCACGATATGCGGCGGGAGCCGACTACCATCGGCCTCGATATCGAGCAACTCAGTCGCAAGCGCGTTGGCCGTCAGGATCGAATAGTCGCTCTGCCGGACAATGCACAACCCGACGGGTGTCGCGCTGACGAGAATGTGGTTGAGGGTTTCGCTTTGCAGCGCGCGTGACGTTTCCGCAAACGAATTGCGTAAGAGTCGCAAGCCGAAATAGCGCGCCATCAGAGCGATAGCCAGCAGGAAGAGCGCCGTCAGGCAGCCAATCACCGCCAGTTGCCAGCCGAGTGCGACGGCCAGCGCGCTCCACGGTATGTAGCCGACCAGGAAGCCGACGCCTGGCCCCAATGGCTCGTAAAAAAATGCGCCCTCGCGGCCGTAATGAAAGGCGTGGGTTGGCGTAGCTGCTACCGTCTGACGCAGCAGCCGGGCGATCGAGCCGTCGAGCGGCGCCGACAACACGGCAATGCGGCCGTCCGCCCTCATGAGCAGATTCACGCCCTCGCGGTCGGGTGGCGCGATACGCGACACGAGCGCGTCCACCGGAATGTTCATGCTGATCAGGGAGATCGGCGTGTCGCCGTCATAGTAGGCACTCACCGCGGAAATCACCGGACGGTTCTGCAGCGGATCACGGTACGGTCCCAGCCAGACGCGCTCGCCTTTGCTCGGCACGCGCTTGCCGGTTTGCGCCTCGAACTGGCGCTCGAGCGTCTCGCGCAGCACGTTGACGATCGTCGGTTGCGGCACAGGCGTAGCGGCCTGATCGGCCCTGCCGGTCTGGCCCGCGAGCGGTTCCGCCAGC
Source organism: Paraburkholderia sp. FT54 (assembly GCF_031585635.1). NCBI lineage: Bacteria > Pseudomonadati > Pseudomonadota > Betaproteobacteria > Burkholderiales > Burkholderiaceae > Paraburkholderia > Paraburkholderia sp. FT54. Next base: position 2,896,622 of record NZ_CP134196.1, read on the forward strand.
GTACGCAGAATCACCGCGTAGTCTTCGTTCAATCCGATCAGCATCGCCTGTTGCCGCAATTCAAAAGCCTGCTGAGTCACGAGCGTCGATCGCGCCGATTCGTAGAGGCGTCCGAGGTTTTGGCCCAGTTGCGGGCCCCACGCGTTGCGCGTGGCTTCGCCGACCGCCATGTCGAAATCTGAATCGTCTATCTGGAAGCGCGCGACACCGTTCTTCACGATCGCTTGCTGTATGGTATCGGGCGCGCTCCGTGCGCCGGCCTGGCCGTCGTTATGAGCGAGCGTCAACTCGGCGCGCCGCAGGAACGACTCCTCCTGATGCACGAGCAGGGAGATCTGGGCGGCATTCTGCGATACGAGGGTACGGTGATAGTCGAGTTGCTGGAGTCCCGCGACGGCAACCAGCACGAGCGCAAAGATCACCACGATCAGCATCAGCGAGCCGACGGTCGCGAGATAAAGCCGCTGTTGGCGCTTCGCGCTCTGGGCGAGCGTGGCAAAGGCCTGCGCCAGCGACTCCTGAGTACGGTCGAGAATCTTCTGCATCAGCGCGCGTGGGTAGCGGATTCGCGCAGGCAGACCGCGGCGAATCGAGGGGCGAGATGCGTCTGCAGCCCTTATACGGGCGCAGTGTAGTCCTTTTGAAGACATCGCGCGACGCATCCGGCACTGTTTCACACGGCCTTTCAGCGCTCGTCAAACAACCCTGTATTAACGGCCTGGTCGAGACTAAACCTGAGTGGTTTACTGGGAAACCCTCAAGACTGCGGGGTTAATTGCCGTTATTCCTTGCAACCATGTAAGCACCGCGCCCACGCGTGGGCTGGCACCAGCAAGGAAGCCATGCGCAACAACCAGCCTGTCACCGGGCACGAGTACGAAATCCCTTCGTCACACATGCTTGTTTCCGCGACCGACCTGACCGGTCGCATCCAGTACTGCAATCCGGCCTTCATCACCGTCTCGGGCTTTGCGCGCGACGAACTGATTGGCCAGCCGCACAACCTGATCCGCCATCCGGACATGCCACGCGAAGCGTTCGCCGACATGTGGGCAACGATCCGCGACGGGCGCCCCTGGACAGCGCTCGTGAAAAATCGCCGCCAGAACGGCGATCACTACTGGGTCCATGCCAACGTCACGCCGGTGGTCGAGAAAGGCGCCGTGGTCGGCTACTTGAGCGTGCGCGTGAAACCGGAACGCGCCGCGGTGCGCGCCGCCGAAGCGCTGTACGCACGCATGCGCGGCGGCGAGTCGCGTGGCGTGCGGTTGCGCCGCGGCGTGGTGGTGCGCACCGGTGTGCTGGGGCGCTTGCAGGCGCTGATGCGCCTGCCCGTCGCGACACGCGCGGCGATCGGCTACGCGATCACGCCGCTCGCGCTGCTGCTGACCGGCCTCGCGGCATGGCAAGGCGCGCCGCCTGTGCCGTTCTGGATGGCGTTCGGCGTCACCACGGCAGTCAGTATCGTGTCGTGGCAGGTGCTGACGCGCCAACTCGCCGCTCCGATCCGCGACATGTCGGGATTCGCCACGCGTCTCGCCGCGGGCGACCTGACCGCCGATCTGCAGATCGTGCGCCACGACGACCTCGGCGACGTGCTGCAAGCACTGAATCAGTTGAGGGCGAATCTTGCGGCGATCGTCTACGACGTGCGCGCCCAGATCACCGGCATGCTCGACAATGCGCGCGAAATTTCCAGCGGCAATGTCGATCTCGCGAGACGCACGGAGTTGCAGGCAGCGTCGCTTGAAGAGACCGCCGCCACGATGGAAGAGCTGACCACCACGGTGCAAGCCAACGCCGACGCCACCGTGCGCGCACTCGATCTGGCGCGGGACGCTCAGGCGGCGGCCGCGGTCGGCGGCAAGATTGCGGGCCAGGTCGAGCAGACCATGGCGGGCATCACCGCGGCATCTCGGCGTATCGCCGACATTACCGGCGTGATCGACGGCATCGCGTTCCAGACCAATATCCTTGCGTTGAATGCCGCCGTCGAAGCGGCGCGCGCGGGCGAAGCGGGCCGCTCGTTCGCGGTCGTCGCGGGCGAAGTGCGCATGCTGGCGCAACGCTGCGCGGCGTCGTCGAAGGAAATCAAGTCGGTGGTCGAAGCGAGCGCAACCGAAGTCGCGGCGGGCACCGAACTGGTTGCCCGTACAACGTCGCAGATGCGCGTGATCGACGAGGCGGTGGGCCGCGTGTCGTCGATCATCGTCGACGTGGCGAATGCGAGCAGCGAACAGGCGGAAGGCATTCGCCAGGTCAATCAGGCGGTCTCGCATCTGGACGGCGCCACCCAGCAGAATGCGGCGCTCGTCGAGCAGGCGGCGGCAACCGCGCAGCGTCTGGCGGAACAGGCGGACGTGCTGGACGAAGCCGTGCGTCTGTTCACCGTCGCCGACGCAGCACAGGCGCAACGCGCCGCCGGCAAGAAGCGTCAGGCGTTCAGCGCCGATGCAGCGCAAACGGCGGTGCTTGGGATCAAACGACACCGTGCGCCAGTCATCGTCCGCGATGTCGAGCAGGAAGACGCTGCATTGATCTGATAGATCGGCGTTACTCCCACCTCGACAGTCCGGTATTGACGCAGCACGATGGCACGGTCAGCGCCCAGTTGTTTGAAGGGGCAGGCTGACCCGAGTAACAACGGCGTTGAGCGGCCCGCCCCCTCCGTGGACGGGCCTATTTTTTTGCGGACGACGCCGGTGCGTGCGCTGTTGAGGATTCTTGAGGTTCGACCTTTGATCATTCGCTGCTGCCGGTGCAGCGGATAAGACGAACGGTGAGGGAATACGGGAGCACGCCTTCGTCGATTCGCCACGTGCCGATCGCCTCGCGCGAAGCGATGCTACGCTAGATAGGCAGGGCTTCCATTCTCACGCCACGCGCTCGCTTGACGACGCGCATGCGCACCCACGTGCCCAATTCCCGCCATCGGAGGCCGACGTGACCCCTTCCGACTCGCCGCGTGCCAATCCGCTGTCTTCGCACCTCACCGCCATGGCGCGCAACAACGCATGGTCGAATCTGCGCCTCTACCGCGCCTGCCTCGCCTTGACCGACGAAGCGTTCGCCGAACGCAGAGTGAGTTACTTCCCGTCGTTGCAGCTCACGTTGAATCACATCCTTCTGGTGGACCGTTATTACTTCGACGCGCTGATCGGCGGCGGCGCAGGCCTCACCATTTTCGATAACGAAATGCCCTATCCGCGCGCAGCCGACCTGTGGGATGCACAAGCGCGGAGCGACCAGCAACTGCTCGCCTTCTGCGAATCGCTCACCGACGACGATCTGCAACGCGAGGTCCAGATCGACCGCGGTCCGTCGATCGGGGTACAACGCGAGCAGGTCGGCAGCGTATTGCCGCATGTTTTCGTCCATCAGATTCACCATCGCGGGCAAGTTCACGCGATGCTGAGCGGCACGGCGGCCGCCCCGCCGCAGCTCGACGAGTTTTTCCTTTCCGCCGACGCACCGCTGCGCGTTGCCGAACTCAGCGATCTGGACACGATGCGCGACGCGCGAACCACGCCGCGCCCGGTCCATTTTCCCTAACCGGGGCGCGCGTCAACAGCATGACAGTCGGGGGGAAGAATCGCACCGTCACGGGGCACGAAAAATGCATCCGTCGTAGCCGAGAGTCGCGTTAAACTGATTGTCACGGCGGGACGTCACGACGTGCGTTGCCCGGCGGACCGCGCCAGTCAACGCGCTTGGCGGCCTACGGCACGCAGGCGGACGAACGGCCGACCACGCGGGTAACCACGCGAAGCGTGACGGCGGCGCGACAGACGCCGCGCTATCGTGCCCGTACAATGGTTCGATCAACAACGGAACAAGGACAACTTCGATGCGCACTACCGGGTCTTCCGGGTCAATGGCCCTGCTCACCGAATACGACGACGCAACGGCGCGCGAACTCCGTTCGCTGCGCCTCGAATCGACAGAAGACGGCAAAGGCATTCTTTTGATCGAAGTCGACGAGCGCAAGCCAGGCATACACCGCGAAGTGCGCTACGAAATTACGCCAGCCGAACTGATTGCCGCGATTCGCGCACACGGCGCCGAATTGCCTGGCGAACAGCACAATCATCGTCAATGAAATACGTCACGCGGCATTGCACGTCGACTGCAAATGCCGCGTGACGCGTCGGTATCACCCGCTTGCTGAGCGGGCTTCCGCGGACGTCAATCGGGCATTATTTCCGCTTCAGCACGCCGCGCGACATTCTCATCTTTTTCGTTTTGTTCGAGTCGCGCTGCTAATGCGTCTTTCAAGTCATTCAGTGTGCTTGAGATAGCGCTTCCCATACCCAACTAAAGGACATCTTTTCAGGGCGTTTGCACGTCTTGAAAATGCGTCCATAATTCTTGCATTCTCCTTTGCATTCCCTACCTGCGCCGCGTCCGAAAGGGCTGCGGATTTAAGCCGATGCTACATGATCTCGTCGAGCAATATGGGCCGGCGCTCGTGTTCGTGAACGTGCTCGCCGCCTCGATCGGGCTGCCGGTCCCGGCAATGCCGTCGCTCGTGCTGTTCGGGGCGATGGCGGCCATGCATCCCGGTTCCGTGGGCACGCAGTTGGCGCCCGTGCTTATCCTGTCGATTTTCGCCACGTTGATCGGCGACAGCGCGTGGTATTTCGCCGGCCGTATGTACGGCGGCAATACGCTGAAAACGATTTGCCGGCTCTCGCTCTCGCGTGACACGTGCGTGAAGAAGACAGAACGCTTTTTCGGCCGCTGGGGCGTGCGCGTGCTGGCCGTGGCCAAGTTCGTGCCGGGACTGTCGATCGTGTCGATCCCGATGGCGGGCGCCATGGGCACGCGCTACCGCACGTTCCTCACTTACGACAGCATCGGCGCCGCATTGTGGTCCGGCACCGGCCTGATCATCGGCGCGCTGTTCGCGAGGCAGATCGACATGCTGTTCGCGTTCGCCGGGCGCCTTGGCCGCACGGCCGCGCTGGTCGCCGTCGGCCTGCTGCTGGCGTATGCCGCGTATCGTTGGATCCGCCGGCGCCAGCTGATTTCGAAGCTCGCGTCGGCGCGCATCGAAGTCGACGAACTGGCCTCGCTCGTGAAGGCCGGCAACACGCCGGTGCTGTTCGACATCCGTTCGCATGAGAAGCGCAAGCTCGATCCGTTCGTGATTCCGGGCTCGCAATTCGCCGATGAGCGGCAACTCGACGAGATCGTCGCGACCTATCCGCACGATCAAAAGGTGGTGATTTACTGTTCCTGCCCGAATGAGATTTCCGCGGCATGGATGGCCAAGCAATTGAACGAAGCCGGCTTCTCCGACGTGCTGCCGTTGCGCGGTGGCATGGAAGCCTGGCGCGACTCGGGCAAGCCGGTGGATTCGCTGCCCAACATGCCACCGCCCGAGGTGGCGGTCGACGACATCGCGCCGAAGGCCGTATAGCGCAAGCAGCGCACCTGGATTCGCGCCTTCGGGCGCCGCGCCGCTTCGCTCCTCGTTCGATCCATCAATGAACACAGAAGGAGCGGTTTAATGCTTTCGATTCAAGAACCTGAAGTGCAGCAACCGGAAATGCCACAACCAGACGTCGTCGCCGACGCACCGTTTTCGTCGCTCTCGACGCGCATGCATCAGATGTTCCCCGCGCTCACCTGCGCGGAAATCGGCCGTTTGCGCAAGTTCGGCGAGATTGGCCACTGGAAAGCCGGTGAACTGTTGTTCGAGACCGGCCTCACCGGTCCCGGCATGTTCGTGGTGCTCGAAGGGCGCGTGAAGGTGTATCAACGCGACGGCATCGGGCGCGAAGTGCTGATCAACGAACATGGCGCCGGGCATTTCCTTGCCGAAGTCGGTCAATTGTCGGGACGGCCGGCGCTCGTCAACGGCATGGCGCTGGGTTCGGTGGAAGCGTTGTTGATTCCGCCGGATCGGCTGCGCGCGCTGATCGTCGCCGAAGCGGAACTCGGCGAGCGCATCATGCGCGCACTGATCCTGCGGCGCGTGTCGCTGATCGAAAAGGGCGCGGGCGGGCCGATTCTGATCGGCAACAGCAGCGACGCGCGGCTCGTCATGTTGCAAGGCTTCCTGTCGCGCAACGGCCATCCGCATTCCGTGATAGACGAACGCGACGAAGACGCGCTGCGTCTGATCGAGCAATTCGCCGCGCAAAAAGAAGACATGCCGCTGGTGATCTGCCCGGACGGCTCGGTGCTGCGTCATCCGAGCATGCCGGAACTCGCCACGTGCCTCGGCTTGCTGCCCGATCTCGACGATGCGCACGTGTACGACGTCGCGATCGTCGGCGCTGGACCGGCTGGGCTCGCCACTGCGGTGTACGCGGCCTCCGAAGGCCTGTCGGTAATCGTGCTCGACAGCCGTGCGCCGGGCGGCCAGGCCGGCGCCAGTTCGCGGATCGAGAACTATCTGGGCTTCCCGACCGGCATCTCCGGTCAGGCGCTGGCGGGCCGGGCGTTCGTGCAGGCGCAGAAATTCGGCGCGCACGTGGCGATTCCGGTCAATGTGAAGGCGCTGCATTGCGCGGAACGGCCGCATCGGCTGGAACTGAAGTGTGGCGGGCATATCACGGCGCGCGCCATTGTGATTGCAAGCGGCGCGGTTTATCGGCGCCCGGCGCTCGAAGGACTCGACCGCTTCGAGGGACGCGGCGTCTACTACTGGGCGTCGCCGGTCGAAGCCAAGCTGTGCAAGCGCCAGGAAGTCGTGCTGGTGGGCGGCGGCAACTCGGCCGGTCAGGCGATCGTCTATCTGGCGACGCATGCGGCCAAGGTTCATGTGCTGATCCGGCGCAGCGGTTTCGAAGCCACCATGTCGCGCTATCTGATCGACCGGATCCGCTCGCTGCCGAATGTGTTCGTGCATCCGAATTCGGAAATCGGCCGGCTGGATGCCGACGAAAGCGGTTTGTCGTCCGTCGCCCTGAAAAAGCCGTTGCCGGACGGCACCGATCATTTTGACACGCGCCATCTGTTCCTTTTCACCGGTGCGGACCCGAATACCGACTGGCTGCGCACCTGCGGCGTGGAACTCGACGAGAAAGGCTTCGTGTTGACCGGCACCAGCGCCGACGGCGCATCGGTCTGCGATCTCGCGACGACGGTCGAGGGCGTGTACGCGATCGGCGATGCACGCGCCGGCTCGACCAAACGGGTGGCGGCGGCCGTCGGCGAAGGCGCGGCCGTGGTCGCGCAGATCCATCAACTGCTGGCGGTGTCGGCGGGAGAAGCGGTCCCGCTGAGCGCCTGAATGCTCCACAAACCGCCCGCCGGCCTTGCAACCGCCGGCGGGTAACCTGCTGTTACACACACGTTCAACTGGTTGCACCTGCTCGCCTTTCTGTCTCGTAAGATTGTCGTCAGCCATTCGACAGTGAATGGCCGGCTCTTTCGACGCAATCTTGCATGGGAGACACGCATGTTCCAACGCGCGATCATTTTCGCCGCCTTCGGCGTTGCCGCCGCCTGCGCATCGACTGCCGCCTCGGCGCGGGTGGATGTCGGCGTGTTCGTCAACACGCCGGGACCGGTGTACGCAGCGCCGCCGGTCTATGCGCCGCCGCCGGTCGTGTACGCGCCCCAACCGGTCTACGGTTACGGCTACCGGGACGACTACTATCGCGGCCGCCACTGGCACCACGATCACGGCCGTCATCGCGGCTGGGATCGGCATCACGGCCGCGAGTGGTAAAGGCACGTTTGGGCGCTTCACGCTACAGTAGCGGCTGCTGATCCAAGCCGGGCCTCGTGCCCGCCCTTCGCAGTCACTCACTGATCGACGCCCGCGTGGAGACTCTTCCTCTTTCCGCCGCCCGTACCCTGCATCTGGCCGCGCAAGGATTGCTGACGCCGCCGCGCCGCAAGGCCGTCAAGGCCGACGTGCTCGACACGATCCGCCGCATGGCGCAATTGCAGATCGACACGATTCACGTGGTCGCGCGCAGTCCCTATCTCGTGTTGTTCAGCCGGCTCGGCGCTTATCCGCAGCAATGGCTCGACGAGCATCTCGCCGAAGGCAAGCTATTCGAATACTGGTCGCATGAAGCCTGTTTCGTGCCGATCGACGACTATGGCCTGCTGCGCCATCGCATGCTCGATCCGAGCGGCATGGGCTGGAAATACGCGGCCGAGTGGCACAAGAAGCATCGCAAGGACATTGAGAAGCTGCTCGCGCACATTCGCGCGACGGGTCCGGTGCGTTCCGCGGATTTTGCCCGCGAGGCGGGCAAGGGCAACGGCTGGTGGGACTGGAAGCCGGAGAAACGCCATCTGGAGGTGCTGTTCGCGATCGGGCAATTGATGGTGGCCGAGCGGCGCAATTTTCACCGCGTCTACGATCTGACCGAGCGCGTTCTGCCGGATTGGGACGACGCGCGCCATCTGCCGCCCGCGCACTCGGTAACCGAATCCGTGCTACGCCGCACCTGCCGTGCGCTCGGTATCGCGCGCGCAGATTGGGTGGCCGATTACTACCGGCTGCCGCGTCGTCCGTATCGCGACGAACTGCATGCGCTCGCCGATCAGGGCGAACTGATCCCGGTGCGCGTGGAAGGCTGGAAGCAGGATACGTACATGCATCAAGACTTCGCCGCCATACTCGACGATGCCGCGAGCGGCAAGCTCACGTCGACGGTCACCACCGTGTTGTCGCCGTTCGATCCGGTGGTGTGGGACCGAAAGCGTGCCGCGGCGCTGTTCGACTTCGACTACGCGATCGAATGCTATACGCCGGCGGCGAAGCGCAAATATGGTTACTTCGTGTTGCCGCTGCTGAGCCGCGGCCGTCTGGTCGGCCGTGTGGATGCGAAAGCGCACCGGACCCAAGGTGTGTTCGAACTGAAGTCGCTGCACATTGAACCGGGCGTGCGTCTGAGCGCCCGTCTCGCCGGCGATCTGCGGCGCGCGTTGCAACGCTGCGCGGATTGGCACGGCACGCCGCAACTGCAGATCACCTCCGCGCCGCCTGAATGGCGCGACGCGCTAAGCGCCGACGACGCCCCCTTGAGAGACAGCGTGGCCGCCTGAAATCCGGCTCAGCGCTGCACACTCAATGCAGCGCCGCCCATGCGAGCGACAAGGAAAATACACCGAGCACGATCGAAGCGCCGCGCTGCATCTTCACCGGATTGAGCCAGGTGAGCCTGCCGCTGCCGAGCGCCGCGCCGAACGCAATCCACGCGAGCGCGATCGGCACGAGCAGGCACGCGAATATCAGCATCGAGAAGGCGTAGGCGGGCAGGTGCGCGAAAGCGATAGCCGGAAAAATCGTACCAGCGAACAGCAAGCCCTTCGGATTGAGCAGCGTGGCCACGAACAACGTGCGCATGCCACTCGCGCGTTGTGCCGAGTCGGGCAAGGCGACTGCCGCGCGCCACATGTCGACGGCGAGATACGCGATGTACAAGCCGGCCGCCACGCGCAACAGCGAGGGCAACCAGGGCAGCACATGCGCCGCCCGGACGAGGAAATGCCCCCACACCGAGATCGAGACGAGATAGCCGCCCAGTTCGGCGGCAATCAGCGGCAGCGAACGCCGCACACCATGGCGCAAACCGGCCGCCGCAAGCAGCGTATTGGTTGGGCCGGGTGTAATCAGCACGACGATAATGCCGACGGCCAGCAGCGCGATAGCAGACGCAGAGAGCATAAAAAGGCGCAATGTTAGAGACAGTGCGCCTTTTTATCATAGACAGCGGCGGCGCCGAAATGCAGCGGCCAATTGCGATGACGAATCGCAACCGCGTGACGCCGTCACACCACAGAGGAGCAACGGCCGCTCGACATCGGTATGCATACCGATGTGAATCGCGCCGCGCACGGGCAACGCGCCATCGCCTTCAGTGATCCAACCTCGCGCGTAGCTCGCGAGCCGCTTCCAGCAGTCCCTCATAACCCGAACGTGCATGCTCCGGCAGATCGGGATCGCCGACGAACGTGCCGAGCGTTTCGATCAGGCTATACAGAATGCCCTTCGCGGCGCCGGACGCAATGCTGCCCGACGATACCTGCTGATCCACGTGACTGAGCGCCGCGTCGAGGTTTTCCAGATCGGGCCGGTCGCCCGTGGGTGGCTTAGGCGTTACGTCTTGCGTCATGATGAAACGTCACTCCTGTTAATGCAGCGGTGAACAAGCCATCCTTTCATATTGTTATATACCGATCGTGCGTTGCCGTCCATTCGTGAACGGGGCGAACGCGATCTGCGTTAAGGCATCCATCGATACATCAGAATTTTCGCGCGGGCATCGTCTTCGAGCAGGACGACGTACTCGCCATTGTCGCGTTGCACCGCGCTGATACCAAGATACACGTCGACCCACCCACTCGTGTTGCCGACGCTCGCACCCGGCGTCATATAGCCGACGGCCTGGCCGGTGCGCGCGTCGTACACATCCACCTTCTGCGTGTACAACTCAGCCACGAAGATGTAGTTGCCTGCCACCGCGACGCCCACGGTCGTCGTTTGCGGATTGCTCTGTGTGTTCCAGGGCAGCGAAATGGTGTACTGCTGCGTCGGCGTGCCGGAACTCCAGTTGTCATAGCGCGCGAGCACCGGCCCCGCCTCTTTCCAATGCGGCGCATCCCACGGAATCGCGCTGGTGAAACCGGAGATGTACATGGTGTCGGTCGCCGCGATATACACGATCCGCGCAATCCGCGTGAACGGTTGCGGCATCGCGAACATCGTCGAGCTGGCGTACGTGTAGATCGGATTACCCACGGAGTCGAGACCCTGCAACGGCATTTCGCGGATGCCGCTCAACGGTGTGGCAAGCCACACATTGCCCGGCGTGTCGACCCACCAGAAACCGTTGCCGACGGTGCTGCCGGTCGAGGGATTGCTGCTGATCTCGCTGGTGTCGACGCTGCCGTTGCCATTGCTGTCGCGCCACAGCCATTCGCCATACGTAGGCTGCGCCGCGGGCCACGTGCCTGGCAGCGGATTTTGCGCGAGCAGGCCGGAGGGAATCGCCACTTCACCGTGCGCGGCGTCGAAGCGATAGACGTTCAGGTAGTGCGCGCCCGGATCGAGCGTGTAGAGAAACGGCTGGCCGTTGATTCTGCGCACCATCGGCTCGCCCCGCACGCCGCGCGGCTCATGAAACGCGGGATCGTCCGGATAGTCGAAACGATCGAGCGTGAAACCCGCGTACGACCATTCGTGGCCGACGGGTTGGCTGTAATCCAGCGTGAAGCGCTTCGAGCCTGTGTAGACGGAATTCGGTGTGGCGGGATCGAAGGCGGCGCTATCGACGAACGTCAGGCCGTACAGGCGCCAATTGAGGGCGTGTGAACTATACACGTAGCTTTCGAGCACCGCGCCCTGTCCAACCGATGCCGATCCGACCGGCCGCGGTCCTTCGCCATTCTGCGCGACATACAGATTGCCCGCGGGATCGACGCCGATGCCCGTCATGCCGTTGAAGCGCCAGTTACCCGGCACGCCCTTGACCGCGTGAAAGATGCCGTTGCGCGTGCCGATCGCCGGGGCGGCCTGCGGTCGACCGTTGGCGTCCTTGTTGAAGACGAGGATCTGTTGCGACGGTCCATTGTCCGCGACGAGGATTTGCCCTGCCGGCGTAACCGCGATGTCAGCCGGCACCGCACCCGCGGGCAGTGGCAATGTGCCGGCGAGCGCGGTGCCATTTGCGGCGTAGTGCTGAATGGTTAGGGTTCCAGAAGAGACGCCGCTCATCACCCACAGCGTCGAGTCGGTATCCACCGCAATGCGTCCCGGCGACGTCACGTTCCACGAGCGCAAGCGCTGCATCGAATTCGCGTCGAACACGACGATCCGGTTGGCGTAGGTATCGGCCACGTAGAGTTCGCTGTCGGTGGCGGCCATGCCGCGAATGCCAGCGTCGTTGCCGGTCGCAACCGTCTCGAGCGGCAGAAAACTGTTCTTCGTCGCATTGGCGCTATTGCCGATGCCGCCGCTGAACGCCGCGCCGGTCGCCAGATTGGCGAGCGAGCGGCGCGTGACGCCGTACCAGGTCAGGTTGGCGGCCGGATAATCCGCGCCGACCAGGGCGTTGTTCTCGTTGCCGATCGACATTGCCGCATACAGGTACGTGTGATTCACCGCGACGGCGTCCCCACCGGCCGCGCCCCAGCCATGCGTGGAACCGGCGACAGCGATCTTGTCGCCCGCGCGGTAGGCGGCGATTTCACTGCCGCTTTCATCCCATGGCGCATTGGTGTAAACGGTGCCGTCAGCGCCGACGCTGATGGCCTGGATATCCTGCTGCATCCATTTGCCGTCGCCGAAACCAAAACTATTGCCGATCCAGGAGGTAGTGTAATTGAGTTGCGATTGCGCGGACGCATTCAGCGGAATAAGACAATGGAAGGCAACAACTGTCACGCTCAGGCGAGAGAACAATGTCACGACGGTATTTCCTTGCGAGGTGCGAAGCACGCGCGACCGCTATGTCCGGCGCGCATTCGCAGGCATGCGGATCGATGGGCAATCGCGCATACGTAAACGTTGGCGTTTTATCCTCGCATAGAAAAAGCGGAAATATATTGATAAAAAATCCGCTTTAAATGTCGAATGGTTCCAACAATTCGAAGCGCATAAGCGCGCGCACGAATACAGTGCTATTTGCTATTCACGCGATGCGATAAGCGCAGCGACGTGCGCCGGCCAGTACATGCCCCTCGTGCTCAACCGAATCGCCTTCGCGCGCTTGTTGCCGAGCGGCTCAAATTCGATTCGCACGCGCATCGGCGGCATTTATGCGGGCATGAGCCTGCTCGCCATTGGCGTGACCAGATTCTCGCCGCGCGTGCGCGCTTTGGCCGACTGGCTCGTCGAGGTAGTCGAAAGCGCAGCCGGAATGGTGAAATCGGCTGCGGCGCCCCGATCCGATTCGCCGCCGTGGCCGGTGCTCGATTCGACTCACGGCGCCGTATTGGCGCAGCTTGACTAGCCTGCCGATTTCACGCGTGTTGAACTGCTGCAGCCTGCACTGCCGCTGCTTCCGCCGCGGCGACGGCTGGCGACACGATCGCCGGCTGACCCGTCTGCCGGCGCGAGCGGCCCGAGCTCAGATAGTCCGCGATCGAATCCTGCGTGACTTCGCCGACGTAACGGCCGTCGCTATCCAGCACCGGCATCCATGACGAATTGAACTGGTACATCTTCGACAGCACGATGCGCAGATGCTCGTCCGCACTGACCGTCGCCTTGAACGCGGTCAGATGGTCGCCGCACACGCCCTGAGCCGCGCGCGCCGCGCGGCGCGTCACATAGCCGAGCGCCTGCTGCTTGTCGTCGACGATGGTCAGATAGCGGTTGTCGCTGTCGTCCATCATCTGGAACGCACGCGCGACCGGCATATCGGCGTGCGCGGTTTCCGGCTGGGTGGCGGCATCGCCGGCCTTCACCAGCAAGAGGCGCTTCAACGTGCTGTCCTGACCGACAAACGCGCCGACGAACTCGTCGCGCGGATGCGCCAGCAACGTATCCGGATGATCGTATTGCACCAGTTGACCACGGCGGAACACGGCGACGCGGTCACCGAGCTTGATCGCCTCGTCGATGTCGTGGCTCACCATGATCACCGTCTTGTTCAACTGACGCTGCATCTGGAAGAACTCGTTCTGAATCGACTCTCGGTTGATCGGGTCGACCGCGCCGAACGGCTCGTCCATCAGCAGCACCGGCGGATCGGCGGCCAACGCGCGAATCACGCCAATACGCTGCTGCTGACCACCCGACAGTTCACGCGGATAGCGCTTCAGATACTGCTTCGGATCGAGCGCGACCATCGACATCAATTCAGTGGCCCGTTCGCGGCAACGCTTCTTGTCCCAGCCGAGCAGGCGCGGCACGACCGTGATGTTCTCCTCGATCGTCATGTTCGGAAACAGGCCGATCTGCTGGATTACGTAGCCGATGTGACGGCGCAATTCGACTTCGTTCAGACCCGAGGTGTCCTCGCCGTTGATCAGCACGCGGCCCGAAGTCGGCGCGATCAGACGGTTGATCATCTTCAGCGTGGTGGTCTTGCCGCAGCCCGACGGGCCCAGAAACACGCAGATTTCGCCTTCGCCGACGGTCAGGCTCACCGAGTCGACCGCCTTCACCTGCTGGCCGTCCTTCTGCGTAAACGTCTTGGTCAGTTTGTCGAGTTCGATCATGTCTTTTGTACTCCCTTCGGGGTGAGCAAGCGTTGCAGCGCTTGCAGCAGCAGGTCGGCGACGATCGCGAGCACGCTCACGAGCACGGCGCCCACCAACAGTTTCATCATGTTGCTCTGGCCGATTGCGCGGATGATCAGCGTGCCCAGACCGCCCGCGCCGATCACCGCGGCGATCGTCATCACGCCGATGTTCATCACCACCGCCGTGCGCACGCCGCCGAGAATCACCGGCACGGAGAGCGGCAAATCGACGAGGCGCAGGCGTTGCCACACCGTCATGCCGATACCGATGCCCGCTTCCTTGATGCCGGCGTCGACGTTGCGCAGCGCGAGGTAGGTGTTGCGCATGATCGGCAGCAGCGAATAGAGGAACACGGCGGTGATCGCCGGCACCGCGCCGATGCCTTGGCCGAAGCGCGAGAACACCGGAATCATCAAGCCGAACAGCGCGATGGACGGCAAGGTCAGCACCACCGTCGCCACGCTCAGCAGCGGCGCCGCGAGCCACTCGTGCCGATTGATCAGGATACCCAAGGGTACGCCGACGGCAATCGCGCAGCCCACTGCGATTCCCACCAGCCACACGTGTTGTGCGGTGAGTTGCAGCAGTTCAGGCCAGTTGGCCAATAGATAGTCGAATACATTCATCAATAGGATCTCCGCTCAAGGCAGCTTGTGCGTGCGCAGGAATTCCGCCGCGACTTCGCGCACCGGCTTGCCGTCAATGTCGACCTGCTTGTTCATCTCCAGCATCGTGTCGTTGTTCAGCGCGTCGGACAATGCGTTCAGTTGCGGCGCGAGTTGCGGATTCTGGTCGAGCGTCGTCTTGCGCACCACGGGCGTGGCGTTGTACGCGGGGAAGTAGTGGCGATCGTCTTCGAGCGGCACGATGTTGAAGCCCTTCACGCGGCCGTCGGTCGTGTAGATCAGTCCGATTGGCACCTGGTTGTTATGCAACGCCGTGTAGACGAGGCCTGGATCCATCTGACGCGTTTCCGCGCGGCTGAACTGCATGCCGTAGGCGGCTTCGAGCGGCTTCAGCCCGTCCGGACGATTGGCGAATTCGGCATCCATGGCGAACACGTGCTTCTTTTTCGGCTCCGTCGCCATCTTCGCGGCGAGTTGCGAAATCGTGCGGATGCCGGTTTGCTGCGCCAACTGCTGCGGAAGACCGAGCGCGTACGTGTTGTTCAGCGGCGAACAATTGAGCCAAACCAAACCACGTTTCGCGTCGAGCGTTTTCACGCGCTCGTACATCGTCTTCGGATCGAGCTTTTCGGTGATCTTGTTGTAGACGATTGCGGCGGTGCCGGTGTATTCCCACGTGATATCGACCTGGCCGTTCTCCTGCGCGCTGCGCAACAGCGTGCTGCCGAGACCGGTGCGGGCGTCGATCGTGTAGCCCTTCGCGCGCAGATATTGCGACGTGATTTCGGCAAGAACGTATTGCTCGGTGAAATTTTTTCCGCCGAGCACGAGCGTCGCCGCGCCGGCCTGAAGGCTCGTAAGGAGCAATGCGCCGGCGGCAATCCAGCGGCTGCGTTTGAACAGATTCGTCATGCCGTCACCCCGCGTCGCGCGAGCAGGTAGCGGCTGCCGGCCGAGACGATGCCGTCCAGCACCAGCGCGAGAATCGCGGTGGCTGCCGCGCCGAGCAAAAGCTGCTGCTGGTTGTTCAGATAGATGCCGGGAAAGATCAGCGTGCCGAGACTGTCCGCGCCGATAAGATAAGCGAGCGGCGCGCTGCCCACGTTGATCGCGAGCGCCGTGCGCACGCCACCGATGATGATCGGCATGGCGTTAGGCAACTCCACGCGCAACAACGACTGCCAGCCCGTCATGCCGAGACCGCGCGCCGCCTCTCGCAGCGCGGGCGAGACGTTCTTCATGCCTTCATAGGCATTGCGGGTGATCGGCAGCAACGACGCGAGAAACAGTGCGACGAGCGCCGGAATATCGCCGATGCCGAAGATGCCGAGTGCGATCGCCAGCACGGCCAGCGAGGGAATCGTGTTGCCGATGTTGAAGATCTGCATGAAACGTTCGGCGTGACGCGCGAACGATGGACGGCTCAGCAATACGCCAGCGGGAATGCCGACCAGCAGCGCGAGCGCCATGGAATAGCCGACGAGCACCAGGTGTCGCTTGGTGTAGTAGACGAGATCAGGCGCGTATTGATGCAATGCGCTGGGATCGATCGCGCGGCACAGCAACGCGACGACAACACCGATAGCGACAAGACTGCCGATCAGTCTGGCAGGACGTTGAATCATGAAGATGCGCCTCCTTGTTCGAGCGACGCGCAGAAATGGCCGCGCCGCACAGGCGTCGTGACGACGCTGCGAATGGGAAGTTCGGGACGCGGCAGATACCGCGAGGTGAACCGAGTGGTGCCGGGGGTTCGTTTTTCCCGGCGCGAAGGCGATGTGGTTTCGCCTTCGGTGGCGGACCAGTCAGCAAAACTGGTGCCAGATCCATCGATGAAGTTGCACAGCAGCGCTGAGCTGCTTGTCCGACAGGGGTTTGGCGCCCCTCAGGGATACCGGTTTTTCACCGGCAACAGGGTGCGACACAAGTGCTTCCAATTTGCATCGAACCCCTTCTAACTTTGCTTATTCAGCTGCGATTTCGCGGTTAGGGTGCGTGGATTATACGGGCGTTCGACGGGTTCGTCTACCCATGTGGTTAATGTGGAGGTGGTGGAGAGGGCGCTGGGCTTTGATTTCTGCTTGATTTCGCCACTCCCGAAGAAGCTCACCTGTGGTTTCCCCGACCGCTTTTGATCTCCCGAAAACGCTCACCTCAAACGCTTGTTGGTGCGCCGGGGTCCCATCCGAATCATCGCGTTTGAGGAAGCGGCGCATCGGCAACCGGCGTCATTTCCCGCCAAACACCGCCGCCCGCCGCTCCGAAAACGCCGCCAACCCTTCGCTAAAGTCAGCACTCTCGCACGCCCGCCGACGCAGCTCCGCAATCTGCTCCATCGCCTGCACTGGCATCGGCTGCAGGTCCTCGAGTATTCGCAATTGCTCCTTCACGGCCTGAATCGCAAGCGGCGCCTTGCCGGCAATGCCGCGCGCCATGTCGAGCGCCGTTGCCTCCAGCCTGTCGCTGTCGACCAGCCGGTTGACCACACCGAACCGCTCGGCACGCGCCGCATCGAGCGGCTGTGCGGTGAAGAACATCTCCTTCAACACGTGAATCGGCACGTTGTTGAAGAAGCGCAGCAAACCGCTCGTCGTATAGGGCAAGCCGATATTCGCAGGCGTCATCGCGAAACGCGCGCTTTCGTCGGCGACGACCAGGTCGCAACTCATCACCAGATCCACCGCGCCGCCCCACGCCGAACCCGACACCATTGCGATCACCACGCCCGGATACGCGCGCACCCGGCGCAACGCCTGTTCGAGCGGCTTGCCGTAGGCGATCGGATCGCGGTCGCGCGCCAGTTCGCCGAGATCGTGGCCCGCGCTCCAGACGTCCTGTCCGACTCCGCTGCCCAATATCACGACCGGTATGCGCCGCGCAGCGAGCTCGATGAGGCGCGCGTCGAGCGCCTCTAACAGCTCAGCGCTGAGCGCATTTCTTCGCGTAGGATGACTGAACGTCAACCGGGCGATCCGTTCATCGATGATATCGACTGTCACCGTAAATGACGGTGTGTGCATCGTGCTCATTGCGTAACTCCCGCAGCGCGTTCCAAGGCATTCTCCAGCGAATGATAGCCGCCCTGTTGATGCACGGCCTTGGCCGCAAGCAACGCGTCGATCTGCGCGGCATCGAAACCCGCCTCGCGCAAGACGTCGACGGTATGTTCGCCAAGGCCCGGCGGCGCATGACGGCTCGTCTGCCGCGCGGATCCGTCCGCAGCAGCGGAACTCGACACCGGCGTCACAACCTGACGCAGCGCGCCGAGCGTCGGATGCTCGAGCGTCTCGACGAGTCGACTGTGCTGGACCTGCGGGTCGTCGAACACTTCGTCGAGCGTATTGATCGGACCGGCCGGCAGCCCGGCGCCGATAAACATCTCGGTCCACTCCCGCTTGCCTCGTGTCTTCAAACGCGCTTCCAGCACCGCCTTCAATTCATCTCGATGCGCGACGCGTGCTTCATTGGTCGCGAAGCGCGGGTCGTCAGGCAAGGCGGCCAGACCGAGCAACTGGCACAAGCGCAGCCACATGTCGGACGTGATCGGCGCGAGGTTGAGCGGGCCGTCCGCGGTCTCGAACACGCCGTACGGCGCGATCACCGAATGCGCGTTGCCGGTGCGGCGCGGCACGTCGCCAAGGCTCAGATAACGCTGACCATGCACGCTCAGCAAGCCCACCAGACTCGCGAGCAACGACGTGCTCACATGCTGGCCGCGCCCGGTTCGTTCACGTTCCAGCAGCGCGGACAGAATCGCCATGGCAAGCCACATGCCCGAACTCAGATCGCCGATAGCGGTGCCGGTGCGCGTGGGGTCGCCATCGGCGAAACCGGTCAGGCTCATCAGGCCGGAATAGCCCTGCGCGATCTGATCGAAACCCGGCCAGCCGCTCATTGGACCATCCGAGCCGAACGCGTTGATGCTGCCCATCACGAGACGCGGATTGCGCGCGCTCAGCACGTCGTAACCGAGCCCCATGCTGTCGACGGTGCCCGGCTTGAAGTTCTCGATCACCACATCCGCATCGTCGATCAGACGGTGAATCGCGGCCAGTCCTTCAGGATGGCGAAAGTCGATGCACACGCCACGCTTGTTGCGGTTGCAGGACAGATAATAGGTACTCACGCCACGGTCGAACGGCCCCCAGGTTCGGCTCATGTCGCCGCCCGGGCCCGGTTCGACCTTGACGACATCCGCACCGAGATCGGCGAGCACCATCGAACAGAATGGCCCCGACAGCGCACGGCTCAGCTCGACGACCTTGATTCCTTGTAACGCTTGCATCCGGTTCTCCAGCGAATTGATAACGACAGGCGACAGATGAGTAGTGGTGCGCTATTCCGGCAACGTCTGATGACGCGTCTCGACAGCGAACGGCAGAATCAGCAGGCCGATCACGAAGGCCGCCGCGGTCCACGCGACCGGCAATCCGAGCGACCCTTGCCAGTGAATCGCGGCGGCCAGCAGAAAGTTCACGCCGGCGCCGAGCAGGCGGCCCACCGACGCATTGAAGGCGAAGGCGGTGGCGCGAATCCGCGTCGGGTATTGCTCGGGTAGCCACAGCGAGAAAATCGCGAAGTTGCCGCCGAAAAACCCGAGGAACAGCAGCGACCCCATGAAGAGGTTGAGTCCGTTCGGCAGATAGAAGACCCAGCCGAACGCGAACACGATCGACACCGCCATGCCGGCGAAGTACGCGGCGAGCGCGAGCCGCCGCCCGAGCCGTTCCGCCAGCCAGGGAGCGGCGAGGCAACCGAGAATCGTCCCCACGGAGAGCACCGCCGCCCCGATCGATGCGAGATGCACGGCGCCGACGCGGTCAATGCCGGCGCGCGTCGCCAGTGTCACGACCGCGCTGGCTTCGTAGACCGAACCCGCCCACAGGCCGATGATCGCGACACCCACGAGGCTCGCGCTGGTCAACGTGCGGCGCCGGTAGGCCGGCGCGAAGATCTCCAGCAGCGGCCGGCGAGCCCGCGCGGGCGGCGCACTCGCTTGCCCGGCACCGTGCGTGGCCTTGCGCCACTGCCCCGGCTCCTTCACCTTGAGCACCGTGAAAATCGCGAGCAATGCCGGCGCGAGGCCGCACAGAAACATGGCGCGCCAGCCGTATGTCGCGCCGACGGTGTAGTTCAGCAAGGCGGCGAGAAAGAATCCCACGTAGTAACCCGTCTGCAGATAGCCTGCGCCCATCTTGCGGCGATCCTCCGGCCAGCTCTCGGCCACATAGGTGCCGGCCAGCGCCCATTCGCCGCCCACGCCGATGCCGGCGATCAACCGGAACGCGGCCAGCTCCCAGACGTTGTGCGCGAACGCCGCGGCGCCCGTGAATACCGAATAGATGAGGATGCTCGCGGCCAGCGTCTTCACCCGCCCGAAGCGGTCGGCGAGCGGCCCCCAGATGAACGACAGTCCCCAGCCGATCAGAAACAGCGCAAACAGGATCGAACCGTACATGCCGAGGTTGCCGGGCGTGGCGGCAATGCCCGAGGCGGGCAGCAGTTCGGCGAGCGCCGGCATCAGCACCAGCGCGTAGATCACCGAATCCACGCCGTCCATCACCCACCCCGAGTAAACCGCCCAGAAGCCGCCGATCTGCTCGCGGGTCAGGGGTGTGCGCCGGGGCTCGAGCGCCGGCGTCGATGCAGCAATCACTTTGGACATGCCCGTCTCCTGGCCGACCTGCGCCGGCCGTTTTGAAGCGGCGCCGCACCGTTCAGTCCGGGGCACGCTTCGGTTTTTTGTGGCTTGAGTATAAGAACGTGCTCGATAATCGAAAAATATGATATTTCTCTAGCTCAATCGGATTTCCTTATGGGATGAAGGAGCGAGCGACGCGCATGGATCTGCGGCAACTACGGTATTTCGTGAAGGTGGTGGAGTGCGGCAACGTCACGCGGGCGGGCGAGGCGCTGCATATCGCGCAGCCCGCGATCAGCCAGCAGATGCGCAATCTGGAAACCGATCTGGGCATGCAACTGCTCGAGCGCAGCGTGCATGGCGTCGCGCCCACGGCCGCGGGGCAGACGCTCTACCGGCACGCCGTGGACTTGCTGAGGCAAGCCGACGGCACGCGTGAATTGCTGCGCCAGGACGCGGAGTTGCCACAGGGGAAAGTGTCGGTCGCCATGCCGTCGAGTACGGCGCGCATGGTCGCCATTCCACTCGCGCGCACGATTCGCGATCGTTATCCGGGCATTGCGCTGGAATTGATCGAAGCGCCGAGCGCGGACCTCGGCAATCTGATCGGTGGTGGACGGGTAGAGCTGGCCGTCGTGGTCGACGCAGTCGAAACACGCGGCGTCACTTCGCAGAAGCTGCTGACCGAAGCGCTCTATCTGATTGCGTGGCCGGAATTTCCGATGCCGCACGAGCCCGTGCCGATCGCCGAGCTGGCGCGCATGCCGCTGATCCTGCCGAGCGCGCCGAACACGATTCGCAGCCGGGTCGAATGGGCGCTGCGCGAGGCCGGGCAGCCGTGCGAGATTCTGTTCGAAGCCAGTTCGACCGCGCTATTGTTCGCCGCGGTGATGGCGAAGCTCGGCGTGACGATCTTGCCGTGGACGGCAGCTCACGTGGAACTCGATGAACGCAAGCTCAAGCTCGCCAAAGTCGACCACCGACTGTTTTCGCGCGACCTGTCGCTGTGCTGGCACGACACGGCGTTGCTGAGCAACGCCGTGCAGAAAGTGAAGACGACGATCCTCGAACTGTTCGACCGCCTCGGAAAGCGGCCAGAGTGGACGGCAGCGGATTAGGGCGCCGCCTCGCGCGGGAGAATGCTCGTCAGGAAGTCCGCGCCCGCCGCACGAAGATGCGTCGCGTGAGATCGAACGCCACCAGATTGCCGGCCACCACTAGCAACAGTCCGACCACGGCCAGCGCTGACCACTGATAGTCTTCGAATACCGTCGACACCGCCAGCGCCACGATCGGAAACAACACCGTGCAATAAGCAGCCCGCTCGGGTCCGATGCGCCCGACCAGCATCAGGTACGCCGTAAAGCCGATCACCGAGCCGAAGATCGCGAGATAGGCGAGCGCGCCGAGATAACGCGCGGACGGCTCGACGGCGAACGAGAAGCCCGCCAATGCGCTTCCCACCGTCAAGACGCCGGCGCCGATCAGCATCGCCCAGCTATTCGTGGCGAACGGGTGCAGGCCCATCGACTGCATCCGGCTCGACAACAGGTTGCCGGCCGAAAAGCATAGGGTTCCGAGAAACGCGATCCCGAGCCCGAACCACGCGGCGTGGTCGTTGAGATGTCCCGTCATCTGCTGAACGAACAAACATACGATACCGACGAGCCCCAACGCCGCCCCGGCAATCGCCGTGGGTTGCAACGGCCGGCCCATGAACAGGCGGCCGTTGATCGAATTCAGCAGCGGCGCGGTGGAAAACACCACCGCCACGAGTCCACTCGGCACCACCTGTTCGGCGTAGTAGAAACACAGAAAGTTCAGGCAGAAGAGCGCCAACCCTTGTGCGACCAGGAGTCGCCACGCGGCGCGCGGCGGCAAGATCGGCCGGCGCATGATACGCAGCAGCGCGAACAGCACGAGCGCCGCGATCCAGAAACGCCAGGCAATGGATACCGGTGGCGGCACCGCCCCCAATTGCCATTTGATTGCGATCCACGTGGTGCCCCAAATCAACACGGTGGCGGCATATAGGAACAAATTCATGGTCAAGCCTGCAGCAGCAAATACGGAAGCCCACTATGCCGCAGCCCTGCTGGCCGCACTTGTCCAGGATTGCGCACTTTTCCGGAGTAGCGAGCCGCCGCGCGTGAGCGGCCGTATACTCACGCTCATTCAGCCATGACAAGTATTTCGCCTGCTTCATGAACACCAGACCGTCCGCACCCGCGATCCACTCCACTGAAACGCCGTTCGGCCTTCAGTCGGTGTGTCACACGCTGAGCAGCGCCAACGCGAATCTGGACCGCTTCGCGTGGCTCGGCGACCGGCTGGCCATCGCCGTCTGGACGCGCGACACGGAAGAAGCCGAGACCGTCTACGAGCGGCCGGGCCATCACACTCTGTCGTGCTATCTGGACGGCGGCTATCGCACCGAGCGTCAGAAGATGCCGGGGCATTACGGCGCGCCGTCGCGGCTCTGCGCGCTGCCAGGCGATCACGAATCACGCTGGTGGGTGCGCGGCCACATGCATTTCATGCACCTGTACTTCCTGCCGGAGCATTTCACGCAGCGCGCCGTTCAGGAACTCGATCTCGAGCCGCGCGAACTGACGCTCGCCGATCGCACGTATTTCGAAGACGCCCGCATCGCCGCGTTGTGTCAATCGCTGGCGAATGAAGACTGGCAGGACCCGGACGGCTTGCTGCGTACCAATGAGACTGCGCATCAGGTGCTGAGTCTGCTGTTGCGCGCGCAAGGCGTGCGCCGCACGGATGCGTCGCTCAAAGGCGGTTTGTCGGTCGCGACTCGCAGGCGGCTGCGCGACTATATCGACAGTCATCTCTCGCAGACGCTCACGCTCGGCGAGCTTGCCGGCATAGCGGCGTTGTCGGAATTTCATCTTGCGCGCATGTTCCGCACGTCGTTCGGACTGCCGCCCGCCGCGTGGATCGCGCAGCAGCGGCTCGAACGCGCCCGCACGCTATTGCGCACCACGGCGCTGCCGCTCGCGCAGGTCGCCGAACAGTGCGGCTACGCTAACGCCAGTCATTTCAGTCACCGTTTCCGCGAGAGCGTGGGCGTGGCGCCGACTGCGTATCGGCAGGCTATCGCCGCCTGAGCGAGGGCCGGCGCGCTCGGCTTCACTGCAGCGCCATCGCCAGCACGCGTGCCACGTGAATCGCGTCGACGCCCGCGCCGTCGTGGATCTGATGCCGGCAACTCGTGCCGTCCGCGACCATGAGCGTGTTGCCGTCCATCTTGCGCACCGCCGGCAGCAGCGAGAGTTCCGCCATGGCCTGGGACGTCGCGTAGTGCTCGGCCTCATAGCCGAAACTGCCCGCCATCCCGCAGCACGACGACTCCACCGTCGATACCTTTAATTCAGGAATCCACTTCAATACGGTCTGCACGGGTGTGAAGGCGTCGAAGGCCTTTTGATGGCAATGCCCATGCACCAGCGCCTGCTGTTGGGCCAACGGCTTCAGCGCGAGCTGCAAACGTCCAGCCTTGTCCTCCCGCACCAGAAACTCTTCGAATAGAAACGCCTGCTTCGAGAGCCGCTGCGCTTCTTCGCCGAAGCCGTAGTGCAGAAACTCGTCGCGCAACGACAACAAGCACGACGGCTCCAACCCGACAATCGCCACGCCGCGCTCCACGAACGGCTTGAACAGATCGAGCATGCGCCGCGCTTCCTGCTTCGCTTCATCGACGAGACCTGCCGCGAGGAACGTGCGGCCGCAACACACGGGCCGCTCGCCCTGACGCGCGTTGAAGTGCACCGTGTAACCCGCCGCCTCCAGCACTTGCTGCGCAGCGCGCGCGTTTTCCGGCTCCATGTTGTTGTTGAACGTATCGACGAACAGCAGCACTTCTTTGAGCGCGGCACCTTGCGCTGCTTTGCGCGATGACACCGCATCAGCCAAAAATGACTTCCTGAAGCGCGGCAAGCTCCGTTCGGGCGCGAAGCCCACGGACCGCTTGAACCACGCCGACAGCAGCGGCACGTTGTCGGCCAGCGCCATCAAGCCCGACATGCGGCTCGCCGTCGACGCATAACGCGGCATGAAGGCCACCAGCTTGTCACGCAGACGCAGCCCGTGACATTTGACGCGCGCCGCCCGCGCCTCGATCTTGAACTTCGCCATATCGACGCCCGTCGGGCAATCGCGCTTGCAGCCCTTGCACGACACGCACAGATCGAGCGTCTCCTTCACGTCGTCGCTCGCGAGTCCTGCTTCACCGAGTTGACCGGAAATCGCAAGGCGCAATGTGTTCGCGCGTCCGCGTGTGACGTGCTGTTCATCCTTCGTCACGCGATAGCTCGGGCACATGGTGCCCGCGTCGAACTTGCGGCAGTGGCCGTTGTTATTGCACATCTCGACGGCCTTCGCGAGACCGCCGGACAGATCGTTGCCACTGCCCGGCGAGGTCTCCTGTCCGGTCAGCGGATCGCGTTCGACATTCCATGCCGACCAGTCGAGCGCCGTTTCAATGCGATGTTCCTTGTAGCCCGGCGCGAAGCGGAAATTGCGCGTGTCGTCCATCTTCGGCGGACGCACGATCTTGTCGGGATTGAAGCGGTTGTCCGGATCGAACAGCGCCTTGATTTCGCTGAACGCCTGATTCAGGCGCGGCCCGTATTGCCACGCGACCCATTCGCCGCGGCACAATCCGTCGCCGTGTTCGCCCGAGTAGGCACCCTTGTATTCGCGCACGAGCGCCGCCGCTTCATCAGCGATCGCGCGCATCTTGAGCGCGCCGTCGCGCCGCATGTCGAGAATCGGCCGCACGTGCAGCGTGCCGACGCTCGCATGCGCGTACCACGTGCCCTCCGTGCCGTGCCGATGGAACACTTCGGTCAGGCGGCTCGTGTATTCGGCCAGATGTTCGAGCGGCACCGCGCAATCTTCAATGAAGGACACCGGCTTGCCGTCGCCCTTCATGCTCATCATGATATTGAGTCCCGCCTTGCGCACTTCCCACAATGCTTTCTGTTCGTTCGCGTCCGGCATCTCGACGACCGAATCGGGCAAGCCGAGATCGGCCATCAATTCGCTGAGTTGCTTGAGCGATGCGAGTTGCGCGTCGCGGTCCTCGCCCGCGAACTCCACCAGCAAAATGGCTTGCGGCTCGCCCACCAGCGCCTTGCCGATCACCGGACGAAACGCCGGATTGCTCATCGCCAGATCGATCATCGTGCGATCGACCAGTTCCACCGCCACCGGCTTCAGCTTGACGATGTGCTGCGTGAGATCCATCGACTGCCAGAAGGTCGGGAAGTTGACCACGCCGAGCATTTTATGCGCGGGCAGCGGCGCGAGCCTGAGCGTCAATTGCCGGCTGAACGCGAGCGTGCCTTCCGAGCCGACCAGCAGATGCGCGAGATTCGCGACGCCGTCGTCGGTATAAGCGCGCGGATTCTGGCAATCGAACACGTCGAGGTTGTAGCCCGCCACGCGGCGCAAGACCTTTGGCACACGCGCCACGATCTCGTCGCGCTCTCGTTCGGCGATCTGCTTCACGCCCGCGAGTATCTGCTGCAAGCGTGCGCCTTGCGGCGCCTCGCGCAACGACGCGAAACGCGCCTCGCTGCCGTCAGCGAGAATCGCGTCGATCGCCTCGACGTTGTGCACCATGTTGCCGTATTCGATCGAGCGCGAGCCGCACGAATTATTGCCCGCCATGCCGCCGATCGTGCACTGCGCGGCCGTCGAAACATCCACCGGAAACCAGAGACCGTGCGGCTTGAGCCATGCGTTCAAGTGGTCGAGCACGACGCCCGGCTCGACCGTTACCGTGCGCGCGTCGGCATCGAAGGCGACGATGTTGTTCAACCACTTGCTCGTGTCGATCACCAGCGCTTCGCCGACCGTCTGGCCGCACTGGCTCGTACCCGCGCCGCGCGCGAGCAGCGGCACTTTCTCGCTGCGCGCGATTTCCAGCGCGATGCGCAGATCGTCCTGATCGCGTGGCACCACCACGCCGATCGGCGTGATCTGGTAAATGGACGCGTCGGTCGCATAACGGCCCCGGCTCGCCGCATCGAACAGCACGTCGCCGCGCAGTGATTTGCGCAGATGCTGCGCGAGCGGACTCGTCAGGCGCGCGGCGGACGGAACGAGGTGGATCGGCTTGACGAGTAATGCGGAAGTGGGGTTCGTCATATCGTCGGCCTATGGCAAAAACAGGGGAACCGGCTAGTACAGCGTGAGGTTGACCGGCGTGAGTCCTTCAATGCGCCCGCTCGCCGTGCCCGCCGTTTGCGGAAAGAACATGCCGGTGTACGAACCGGCCGTGACGACCATCTCCGGCGTCACGGCGATGCCGCGCGATGTGGCGTGATTCACGAGCCACGTCAGCAGGCGCCGCGGATCGCCGGCCGGATTGGCGGGCGTGGTTTGAACCACATCGCGTCCATCGAAACTGAAATGCAGCGACGGCGCCACGAACGGAAAGTCCTCGCGATACGGCGTGAATTCGCCCACGATCAGCGCGCCGTGGTTCTGCAAGTCCGCGAGTTGCGCGAGCTTGTCGACGGCGGGCCATCCGGCGTAGCGGCTCGCCACGATTTCAATGGTCGCGCCGAACGAGCCGATGCCCGCCATCACTTCAGCTTCGCTATACGGCGCGGTGGAAGCATCGAAGCGGCGCCCAAAGCGAAACGCAATTTCCAGTTCGAGCCCCAACGGCGCGAAGACTTCGCGCGACAAACGCGCGCCGTCGGCATGCAAGTCGAGGTCGGGTAACGGCGCGCCCTGGATCGGGCCGCTTTCGGACTTCGCGCCGATCTTCCAGCCGGCGATCCGCGCGCCGCATGCGTCCAGGATTTCGTGCTGGATCGCGTACGCCGCGACGGCATCGACGGGTATGTGCTGCGGCGGCAACGTGTCGAGCGTGGCGTGGTTGCGACGGGCGTCGGCGAGAAGCCGGCTAAGTGCTGTCGTCATGTCATCAAGGGCAAAGAGAGAGGGAACGGTGCAGTGCGCTCAAACGCCCATGCCCGTGGGAACGTGCGCTTTGTCGGCCGCGTTGAGCGCGAATTTGCTTTCCGGCTGCATGCGGAACGCGAGTACCACGCCGATCGCCATCAACAGCATGCTGCCGACGAACGGCAACTCCCAGCTACCGAAGTAGTCGATCAGGAAACCGCCGACCACCGGCGAGATGATCGCGGCCAGAGCCGAGCCGGTATTCATCATGCCGCTCGCCGTGCCCGAGTATTCCGGCGCGATGTCCATCGGAATCGCCCACATCGGACCGATCGTCATTTCGGCAAAGAAGAAGCCGGATGCCAGACACGCCATGGACACATATAAGCTGTGTGTGAACATGAGCGGAATGAGCGAGAGCAGGCAGAAGAACATGCAGACCGACACCATCCAGCTACGTGCGCGCTTCAGACTGCTGGTACGCGTGAAGATCCAGTCGGTCACGATGCCGCCGAGCGTGTCGCCAATCACGCCGGCGAAGAACACTACTGAAGCGAAGATCGCCGACTTCTGGAGTTGCAGGTGATAGCTGTGCAGAAAGTATTGCGGAATCCAGCTCAAGAATAGCCATAGCGTCCAGCCGTAGCAGAAGTACACGATCGTGACCGGCCACATGCGGCGAAACAGTTTGCCCCACGGCACGCCGGCGACTTTCGTTTTTGGCGCGGGCAACACGGAGAGCTCGTCGTTCGTGATACGCGGATGATCTTTCGGATGTTCGGTGAAGGTGATGGCCCACACGGCGACCCACACCAGGCTGAAAACGCCGCAGATATAGAACGATTCGCGCCAGCCCCAGGTCGCCATGACCAGCACGATCAGGCCGGGCGCCACTGCATTGCCGATCCGCGACGCCGCATGCGTGATGCCCTGCGCGAAGCCGCGTTTTTCTTTGGCGACCCAGCGCGCCATCGCGGAGGTCGCGGCGGGAAACGTCGCGCCTTCGCCGAAACCGAGCAGCACGCGCGCGGCCAGCAGCGAAACCAGGCCGCCTGCAAAACCCGTCAATAAGGTCGCGACGCCCCAGATGGCGCCGCAAAAAATCAGCGTGCGTTTGGCGCCGAAGCGATCACTGACCCATCCGCCGATGATCTGAAAGATCAGATACGGATATGCGAAGGCCGAGAACACCAGGCCGACTTCCGTATGCGAGAGATGGAATTCCTTGCCGAAACCCGCAGCCGCGGTGCTGACGTTGACGCGGTCGAGGTAGGTGATGAAGTACATGATGCATAGCATCACTAGAACGATACTGGTCGCACTGGTTACACGAAACCGCTTCATCGTCTCTCTCCATTGCATGTGTCGACGGCGCGCCTGAGATGGCGCGCTGCGTCGTTGCCCGGCAGCCGTTCGCGCCGCGGGACCATCGCATTTGTTCGGGGCCGCGTTCTGCGCGCGGCTTCGTGAGGGAAGTGCTCGCCGCCTTCCCTTCTCTGCGAGTCGTTGCTTGCGCCCGGTGCCTCAAGGGCACTTTCTTCAGGGCGTACTCAGGCGGCGGCTTTCAGACCCGACGCCTTCGTCGGCTGGCTCAACCACTCCATAGCGGCAGGCATGCCGCTTTCCTTGAGCGGCACACCCGCGAGCCGCAGGCCCATTTCGCAGCCGGCCAGCGTGGCCAGCAGCATCAGGTCGTTGCAGTCGCCCAGATGGCCGATGCGGAACATGCGGCCTTTCATCTTGCCGAGGCCCGTGCCGAGCGACATGTCGAAGCGTTCGTAGATCACCTTGCGCACCGCGTCGGCGTCGATGCCGTCGGGCATCATCACGCCTGTCAGCACTGGGCTATACACCGACGGATCCGCGCACTGAATCTCCAGGCCCCACGCACGCACCGCGCGGCGGGTCGCTTCGGCAAGACGTTCGTGACGGGCGAACACGTTGTCGAGCCCTTCGCCGAGAATCATCTCGAGTGCTTCGTTAAGTCCGTAAAGCAGGTTCGTGTTCGGCGTGTACGGCCAGTAGCCGGTCTTGTTCATCTCGACGATGTCAGCCCAGTCCCAGAAGCTGCGTGGCAGTTTTGCCTGCTTGCTGGCGGCCATGGCTTTCGGCGAGATCGCGTTGAAGCTGATGCCCGGCGGCAGCATCAAGCCTTTTTGCGAGCCCGAGACGGTGACGTCGACGCCCCACTCGTCGTGACGGTAGTCGGCGCAGGCGAGGCCCGAGATCGTGTCGACCAGCAGCAAGGCCGGGTGACCCGCGGCATCGATCGCGCGGCGCACGGCGGCAATGTCGGACGTCACGCCCGTGGAGGTTTCGTTGTGCACCACGCACACCGCCTTGATCGCGTGTTGCGTGTCGGCGCGCAGGCGCTCCTCGATCATTTGCGGCTGCACGCCGCGACGCCAGCCTTCAATACCCGGCAGGCCGAGGAATTCCGGCTTCAGCCCGAGGCTTTCCGCCATCTTTTTCCACAGCGTGGCGAAGTGGCCGGTTTCGAACATCAGCACGTGGTCGCCGGGGCTCAACGTGTTCGACAGCGCCGCCTCCCAGGCTCCCGTGCCCGAGGCCGGGTAAATCACCACGGGTTGCTGCGTCTTGAAGATTTTCTTGATGCCGTCGAGCACTTTCAGACCGAGTTCGCCGAACTCCGGGCCGCGGTGATCGATGGTCGGGTAACTCATCGCCCGGAGGATACGGTCGGGCACCGGGCTCGGACCCGGGATCTGCAAAAAGTGACGGCCAGCGGGGTGAAAGTCTAACTTGAGCATTGGGCTCCTCCGATTGAATTTTGCATTCAAAAAACTATATCAGATGAACCGCGGCGACCCCAAGGCGAAAATTGGCCGCTGACGCCGGTGTTTACCCGCACTATTAACTAATCTTTCAGCTTCCTATAAAATCTGAGCTAATGAGGTGTTGAGGGCTTTTGTATGCAAAATTCGGAATTCGAGGCGGGCATCGCCACATCCCCGCTGATGCCGAAGGTCGAGCGGCAGCGCTTGCACGACACGGTGGTGGAGCACATTCGCCGCTTTATCGTCGAGGGCGTGCTCGAGCCGGGCAAGAAACTGAACGAGCGCGAGCTGTGCGAAACGCTCGGCATTTCGCGCACGCCGCTGCGCGAGGCGCTGAAGGTGCTGGCCGCTGAAGGGCTGATCGAGATTTCGCCGAATCGTGGCGCGTCGGTGTCGAAGATGTCGGAAGCCGAGTTGCGCGAGACCTT
Source organism: Paraburkholderia sp. FT54 (assembly GCF_031585635.1). Lineage (NCBI taxonomy): Bacteria > Pseudomonadati > Pseudomonadota > Betaproteobacteria > Burkholderiales > Burkholderiaceae > Paraburkholderia > Paraburkholderia sp. FT54. Next base: position 2,927,211 of record NZ_CP134196.1, read on the forward strand.
CGAACTGATGAGCGGTCTCGAGGCTTTTTCCGGCGAGCTGGCGGCAGAGCGGATGACGGCGGCTGAACTCGCTGAGATCAAGGCGTTGCATTACGCGATGCTCGCGTGTCGTACGCAGAACGATCTGGCCGGGTACTACAGCCGCAATCAGGCGATTCACGACAAGATCAATGAGGCGGCCAGGAATTCAGCGCTGCGGCAGACTTATGTCGCGGTGAATCGTCGCTTGCAGGCGCTTAGGTTTCGGTCGAATTTCCAGACTCCCAAATGGGATAGCGCGATTCATGACCACGACGAGATGCTGAAGGCGCTTGAAGCGCGGGATGGTAAGAAGCTGAGTGCGATTCTTCGGCAGCATCTGCTTGATAAGCGTGATGCGGTTTTGCAGGTGCAGTCGCGGGAAGAGGTGGCGGCGTCGCCATTGAAGACTTGAGTTGCGCCGAAGGAAGGCGCCTAAGCAGTGTTTGCCTTCGGTGCCAGTGTGGCCTGTTCGTCCGCGTCAACGCCGGAGACTTGTCCACCTAAAATGTTGGCAAGCCTGTGGACAACCTTCTTACATCCCAGCCAAGTGATTGATGCGATGGAAGTATCGGCCTGCGGTTCATGCGTGAGCATGGGTTGGGGCTTTGTGGGCGGATGCGCTGGAAACGCGCTACGCCGGCATGCGATCTGCCGGTTTCTCGTTGATTAGCGCCGCCGTACCGCAGGATCAACCGTGCTGGTCCCGAACATTCTAAGGTGAATTATGTCCGGGCCAGACAGTTGTTATGCAGCGAGATCCAACAATAAGGGCTGACTAAGAATTACCCCCCCCATAGATGTGGCGAAGGTCCGCGCCACCAACGCGGCTGTTACCGTCCACAATCATCAACCCATCGCCCGCTTCAGGATAATTGACCACTGGCTCGCCATCGAGACGATCAACTGAAAAAATGTCAAGAACGAATCCGTCCTCCGCTTCTTCAGTGACCACGTAGATAAGCACCGGTATGCCCTCGTCAAGGCCAACAAGCTCATATCTTAGGGTGCGGCTGCGCCCTTCAGGCTTGAGAGCAATACCCACATGACTGATCCTCAAGCAATAAGGTACGTTAACTTCGTGGACCGTACAATGCTCAAGTTGAGCTAACCAGCGACTTGATTGATCCGGATAAAGCGGCTTATTCACATCCAGAATGAACCCAAGCAGTCTGCGCTCGTGAGGCTCCAGGTTTCGTTCCATATATGTATCCATCACGGTCATTGGCGCGGAGGTCGAATGGAACCAACTCGAACCGAGTTGTCCCCCGTTTTATACGCAACATAGTCTATGGCAATGCCATCCACTTCTACGGTTCGGGTGCGACCCTCCTGCATTGGCAGAGCTGCTACAGCCTCTTCCAAGTCCGCGGTAATAGCATCCTTGACGGGCTGCACAGGGATATTTTTCTCCTGAAGGTAACGAAAGGTGTGATAGAGCTGGTTATCGTTCCTGCCCCAGTCTACTTCGACTTCCTCCTTAACGACCGGTTTGCACATCTCCTTGATGCGCTCGATCTTTTCACGAGCCTTTGCAGCACCCTGGCCGATGGCATAGCGGACAGCCGGTTTCTGCACCAGTCGCCAAACAAATACGATCCCGCGAAGTATGCCGTCGGGCAGGCCAGCCGAAAAATGGCAACCACTGCATACGGTCGATGTGCCCAGGAAATTGTCACCAAGCAACCGGGGCGTGCTCTGGAGATTGGCAGGTGGCCCTACTGGGGACTCACCAAAATTATAGTTATCGATCCACGTGTCAACCTCGTCGCTGGTAATCGGGACATCGGTACCGTCACCCATATCAAGGATGCTGCCATTCTTTGCGACGGTGCCCGTTCGTGAAACGACATGGCCATTTGGCGAATAGCCAAACTTGACCTTGAAAACTCGCCTCACTCCACCGTTTGCCGGGCTCGCGTATTCATTAAATTTAAAGTTATCAATACGACCACGTCGATCGTAGTGCAGATTGAAATCGCCCGTCGGGTTGAACCCAAATTCAACTCGGTGAGCGGCATCGCGAGAGGCCATTTCCGTGGCTTGCGGAATATTCTGCTGGACGACGATCGCATAGACATTCCCGGTCGCATCGCGATTGACTTTGTACTGCCCAACCAACTGCTCTCCCTCGTACATCTGCACGAATGAGAGCCGGTTATACGCGTCATACACCATGCCGTATGCGCGCGTTGTGCCGCCAGATTTTGCCGCATCGAACCCGTTCGCCCCCGTGCCGTCTGAGGTGGGCGTTTCGCTCATACCTGTCGTGTTGCCTTGCGCATCGTAGACGAACGACTGGATTACGCCGGGAGATGCTATGGTCAGCGGATGCAGGCTCGTCGCGTCGGCGTACCGGATCGTGGTGATCGACGTGCCCGACTTGCTATAGGCTGTTATTCGAACAGGTCTCCCCGCGCCGTCGTAGCCGTACTCAGTATCGCCGTTTGCACCGGTATCCTTTAGCAAATTGCCGGATGCGTCCCACGTCAGACCGATGACGCCATCAGCAGAACTGCTCGACGTTGGCCGCAGCATGCCGCCGACAGAAGAGAAATTCAGCGCCGTTGTCCGCTTGCTAGCGATGACTGAAGTTGTCCCCGCACCGTAACTGAACTGTACGTTGCGAGCTGAATCGGGATGGCTGACAGCCGTCGCACGACCTTCTGCATCGTAATTCCAGGTCGCAATGCGATTGCCCGACTCGTCAACCTCGCCCGTCAGTGCGTTCTTGAAACGCGTGTCGTCGTAGACATAGCGGTGCACATACCCATCTGGCCAAGTGACCGAAAGAAGGTTTCCGTTAACGTCGTATCCGTACTGAGTCAGACCACCCAGCGGATTATTGAGACGCGACAAACGGCGCTTATCGTCGTAGTCAAGCCGAAGCGTGACGTCCTTGTTCGCGTCCGTTCCCGCTGCGTGCTGCGTGATTGCGGTCAGCAGCCCTGAACCGTCATAGCTCAGCGTGCGAATAAATCCCGTCCTCGTGCTTTCTGAAAGCAATACGCCTTGGGCCGAGTACGATTCGACGGTATCAGTCTTAAGGTCTGTCAGTGCCCAGGTGGACCCATTCTGTACCAGCGCAAGACCCGTAAAGCCCGCCGTACGCCAAGTGCCGGCTGACCAGTTAAACGTAACTGGCTCACCGTTCTCGCGATACGCCAGCACGGTGGACGTACTGCCATTATTTGCATTTGCCAGACCTAGGCTACGTTGCCAACTATGGAACCAGACCGGCCCCATCGCAGCGGCGGACACCGTTAGCGACTTCGAACGGTAAGTCCGTGTGAACAGCATTGGAATGTCATCACCGCTGACAAAATCGGCCTCGGTCAACGTGACGGCTCCACTGCCGGGAAGAACCGGGTCAGCAACCGGACAACTCGCTTCCGGCTGATCAGCCGGCGGTGTCGCACACCACGCGTCGATAAGCGGCAAGCTAACGCAGTTGTAGTACTGCATGCCACCAGGTACGCCGGCATAAGCATCCCAGCGGCAGGTGGGCGAGCCTTGTTTCGCCCCGGTAGCCGCCCACACCGCGTTGCAATCAGCCGCGTTTGCGCCAAACGCGACCATGAGCAGCATGAATGCGGCTAGCTGGCGGCCCACCATTCCCGCTAGACTCTCTGTAGTTCTGTTTCTTTTCATAGTTGTCCCTATTGGTTGTACTTGGTTCAAGCCCAAGCACCCTATCGGGGTCACAATGATCAGAAAATCCGAAAACTCCTAAAATTACACTTGCCTTGCGCAAGGCATCCTGAGATCCATCTGCACCTATACATGGCATAGGAAAACAACTCGACGCTTGTCATCCGCCTGTCAGACGCAACGTTCGAACAGGGTGCTTTCCGTCACTATGAAAATCTCGATGGTGCGTTTAACAAGTGCCATTTATTTCTTCTCCTGTTTGTTGGCGGGAGTGATCTGAGAAATCACATCCCCGTGATTTCTGATTCACACGTTGCGATACATGTAATGCGTCGCGGTGAAGCACCTGCCGTGGGTGCGGCGAATGTCGCGTGCCGTGCCCTGCATATGGCCACAGCAGTCGTGCTCGAAGCGACAGCCGAAGGTCAAATGCTCATGGATGACTTCACGCGCTACCCGCCCGCTGACGCCTCGCGGTACAACAAACGTGATCTGACGCGTTTGCGAACGATTTCTCCCACGATATTCCCCACAAAACACCTGCGGTGTGCCAATCATACGGGCAACCGGAGGCCGTGTGCCAACAACCAAGTTGTTGAATTCAAACAGAACAGATGTTTGTAGACCTTGTGCATCGCGGGATGAATTTATCCACAGATTTTGTTCGCAAGCCTGTGGACAACCTGCGCACAGCCCACCCAAGTGCTTGATGCCACACACCTATCCCGTCCCGTCACAACCACAGGCACCCCACCCGCCGTGTGATAAAAAGTAGTTCCCCAGCCATTTGCCGAGGCCGAATATGTCGTCCGTCATGGGCTTCAAAGTCGTCCTGCTGTCGCTCGTCGCGATCATCGGTCTCGAACTGCTCGCCAAGCGGCTGCGTCTGCCGCCGGCTGCCGCGCTGCTGGTCGGCGGCGCCGCAATGGCCTTCGTGCCCGGACTGCCACGCTTCAATCTTGATCCTGAACTGGTCCTGATCGTGTTCCTGCCGCCGCTCCTCATGGACGGCGCGTACTTCTCCGTGTGGGACGAATTCAAGGGCAATCTCGGCGGCATCCTGCTGCTCGCGATCGGCGCCGTCGCGTTCACCACGCTGACGGTCGGTCTCGTCGTGCATTGGGTCGTGCCCGCTCTGCCGTGGGGCGCGTGCTTCGCGTTGGGTGCGATCGTCTCGCCGCCCGATGCCGTCGCCGCGAAGGCGGTGCTCGAACGTGTCGCGCTACCGCGCCGCCTGATGGTGCTTCTCGAAGGCGAAAGCCTCCTTAACGATGCGGCCGGCCTCGTGCTGTTCCGCTTCGCCGTCGCAGCCGCGCTGACCGGCACCTTCAGCGCGCAGCATGCGATGGGACGTTTTGCCGTGCTCGCGTTAGGCGGGGTAGCGGTGGGCGTGGCGATCGGCTTCGTGGTCGTCAAACTGCTGCGCTATCTCGACGACACATACCTCATCATCACCGCATCGACACTTTCGGCCTGGATCAGCTACATCGTCGGCGACACGCTGGACGTGTCGGGCGTAATCGCGACCGTGAGTTGCGGGATGATGCTCGGCTGGCATCAGCACGAAGTATTCTCGGCGGCGGTACGCATGCGCGGCACGGCCTTCTGGCAGGTCGTGATCTTCCTGATGGAAGCGCTGGTGTTCATTCTGATCGGACTGTCGCTGCGCGGCGTGATCGTGCGGCTAGGCGGTGTCGGCGACGCGTTGATCGCGTTCGCGCCGGCCGTCGGCGCGGTGCTCGCGGCGGTGGTGCTATCGCGATTCGTGTGGGTCTTCACGGTGGAATGGTTGAAAGCGCTGGTGTGCAAATTGATGGGCCGCGCGGGCGGCACGCCCGACTGGCGCTCGGCCACCGTCACGAGTTGGGCCGGCATGCGTGGTGTGGTCACGCTGGCTATCGCACTCTCCTTGCCTGAGACGATGCCCGGCCGCGATCTGATCCTCGTCGCCTCATTCGCCGTGATTCTGGTGACGGTGCTCGGTCAAGGCACGACGATCGGATCGCTGATTCAATGGGTCAATCCCGACCAGGAGTCCGAACGAAACGCGCGGCATCTGACCGAGCCACAGGCGTGGGCACGGCTCGAAGCCGCGCAGCTCGCCGCCATCCAGCCGCTCGTGCACGGGCCGGATGGCAGCGTGATTCATCCTCGTTTGCTGGAACAGTACAGCTATCGCGCGCGCATTACCGAAGCCTATCAAGACGAAGCCGCCTTTCCCGAGAAAGAACGCATCGCGCACTTCGATGTCGTGCTGGCCGCGGTTTCCGCGGCGCGCGTCGAGCTATTGCATCTGCATCGAACAGGCTTGCTTCACGATGACCTGCTGAGCGCTCTCGAACACGATCTGGACCTGCAGGAAACCGCCGCGTTGCATAGCAGAGGCTGACCGATCGCGCCTGATCGCCCTTTACCGCGCGGCTTCCTTGCGCCGCAACGAGTCAGGCAATCCGTACAACACGATCAGCGCGCAAACCAGGCTCATCGCGCCGATCACATACAAGGCCGGCGTCGTACTGCCGGTCAGGTCTCTCACACGCCCCACCATGATCGGGCTCACAATGCCGCCGAGCTGCCCGAGCGTGTTGATCAAGGCAATCCCACCGGCGGCACCGGCACCGGTGACGAGCTTCGGCGGCAGCGCCCAGAACGCCGGGATCGACGCGACCACGCCCGCGCCCATCACAGCCAGCGCGACGACCAGCAACGCCGTCTGCTTGTCGAAGAAGCCCGCGGCAAAGAAGCCGATCGCCGACATCACGAGCAAGCCGAACACGAATTTGCGCCGTTCGCCGCTCGCGTCGGACAAGCGCCCCACCACCACCATGCAGATTGCGCCCGCAATATAAGGCACCGCCGTCAGCAAACCGATCATCGTCGGGTTGTTCGTGCCCGCCACGTGAATCAGATGCGGCGCCCAGAAATTCAAGCCATACGACGCCACTTGAATCAGAAAGTACACCAGTCCCAGCGTGAGAAAGCCCGGTGTCCTGATTGCCCCCATCAACGAATGCCCGGTGTCCGGATGACGGCTTTGCTGCGCAATTTGCCCCGACAGAAAGGACTTTTCTGCCGGCGACAGCCAGCCCGCGTCCTCGATACGATCCTTCAGCAGTTTCAGCACCAGATAGCCAAGCACGATGCACGGCAGCCCGCCGAGCAGAAACAACCAGTGCCAGCCCGGCATGCCGAGCACGCCGTTCATGTGTCCGATCACGAGCCCTGCAAGCGGCGCGCCGACCAAACCGGAAAACGCGGAAGCCAGAAACAGCATCGACGTGATACGCCCGCGATAACTCGGCGGAAACCACAGCGTCAGGTAATACAGCACGCCCGGCGCGAAGCCCGCTTCCATTGCGCCGATAATAAAACGCAGCCCGTAGAACTGCCATTCATTACTGACGAACACCATCGCGGCCGTCGCCAGTCCCCACGAGATCATGATCCGCGCAATCCAGCGCCGCGCGCCGACCTTGTACAGAAACAGATTGCTCGGAACTTCGAACAGCACGTAGCCGATTACGAACAGGCTCGCACCAAGACCGTATGCGGTGTCGGACAAGCCTAGGTCGCTTTGTAACTGGAACTTCGCGAAGCTGATGTTGATACGGTCAAAAAACGCAAACAGATAGCAGATCATGATCAGCGGCATCAACCGCCACGCCACTTTGCGGATGATGGCCGAAGCATCATTCGCGCTGTGCTCGCGGTTGCCGGTTGCGACTGCGCCCAGGTCACTCATGTTCGTCTCCAATGCCGGATTCGGCGAAGCCGTCCGGTCGTTTAATCGATTAGGGAAGTGTCAGATTTGCAGAACGTATTCGGGTACGGGATGCAGGTCGCAGTTACGGCCCGCCTTCGCCAGTTGCCCCGGCACGTCGTGGCCAAGCAACGCCGGCAAGCCGCGCGACAGCGCGATCAGCTTTTGCAGATCGATCCCGGTGGGAATGCCCATTTCGTCGCACATGTTCACGAGATCTTCCGTGCAGATGTTGCCGGATGCGCCCGGCGCGAACGGACAGCCGCCGAGGCCGCCCAGCGCGGCGTCGAAGCGGCGCGCGCCGACTTCGTATGCCGCCAGCACATTGGCAAGACCCAAACCGCGCGTGTTGTGAAAGTGAAGCGTGAGCGCGGTCGCCGGCAGCCGTTCGAGCACGCGCGTGACCAGCCGCGCCACCTGTCGCGGGTTCGCCATGCCAGTCGTGTCGGCGAGCGTGACGCCCTCGATACCCATCTCACGATATGTATCGACAATGCTGATCACGCGGTCTTCGTCGATCTTTCCTTCGAACGGACAGCCGAACGCGGTCGCCACCGACGCGTTCAACAGCACGCCCGAGCCCTTCACGTGCCGCACGATATCGCCGAACGCCGCCAGCGACGACTCGCAACTCATCCGCATGTTGGCGCGGTTGTGGGTCCGACTCGCGGACATCACCAGGTTCAGTTCGTCGGCTCGCGAAGCCAGCGCGCGTTCGGCGCCCTTCAGATTCGGGATCAAGGCGACGTAGATCACGCCGGGTTGCCGCTCGATCTGCTGAAACACGGCCTCGCCGTCACGCAGCGCCGGAATGGCTTTCGGCGAAACGAACGAGCCGGCCTCGATCCGCGTGAAGCCCGCGGTGGATAGCGCATTGATCAGCGCAATCTTGTCGGGCGTGTCGACCCAGGTGGATTCGATCTGCAAGCCGTCGCGCGGTGCGACTTCCTGCACGATCAGTTTGTCGTAGTGCGGGATGTTCAAAATGCGCGTCATTGCACCGCTCCTTCGCGGCGCAGCCGCTCGATATCTTCGTTGGCGAATCCGAGTTCGCTGAGCACGCTGCCGGTATGCTCGCCGAGCGCCGGCCCTTGCCAGCGCACTTCGCCCGGTGTGTCCGAGAGCTTCGGCACGATCCCCGGCATCCTCACCGACGCGCCGCCCGGCAGTTGCGCCTGCAACAACATGTCGCGCGCCTGGTAGTGCGGATCGGCGACGATGTCGGCCACCGAATAGATGCGCCCCGACGGCACTTCAGCGCGTTCGAGCGCTGCCAGCACGTCGTCGGTGGAGTGGTGCGAGGTCCACTCGGTGATGGCCTGATCGAGCATCGCGCAGTGTTGAACGCGACCGTCGTTACGCGCCAAGGCGGGATCGTCGGCGAGATCGGGGCGGCCGATCACCTGCATGAGGCGCTTGAAAATCGGATCGCTGTTGCCGGCGATCACGACGAAGCCTTCGTCTTCGGTGCGATACGTGTTCGACGGTGCGATGCCCGGCAAGGCGCCGCCGCTGCGCTCGCGCACGTGGCCGAGCAGATCGTATTCAGGCACGAGGCTTTCCATCAGATTGAACACGCTCTCGACCAGCGAGACATCGACCACCTGGCCTTCGCCCTGCCCCGTCTTCACGCGCAGCAGCGACATCAGCGCGCCGATCACGCCATGCAGCGAAGCGAGCGAGTCGCCGAGACTCACGCCGACGCGCGCCGGCGCGCCGTCCACGTCGCCAGTCGTGTAGCGGATGCCGCCCATCGCTTCGCCGATCGCGCCGAAGCCCGGCCGATCGCGATACGGACCGCTCTGGCCGTAGCCGGAAATGCGGACCATCGTCAGTTTCGGATTGATGGCGTGCAGCACGTCCCAGCCGAGGCCGAGCTTTTCGAGCGCGCCGGGACGGAGGTTCTCGATCACGACGTCGGCGTCGGCCGCGAGCCGTTTGACGATCTCGACACCGTCCGCCGACTTCAGATTCACGCAGATGGATTTCTTGTTGCGCGACTGCAGATACCACCAGAGCGAGGTGCCCTCATGCAGCTTGCGCCATTTGCGGAGGGGATCGCCGGTCTCGGGCGCTTCGATCTTGATGACGTCGGCGCCGAACTCGGCCATGAGGCGCGCGGCAAACGGCGCGGCAATGAGGGTTCCGATCTCGATGACGCGGATACCCTGAAGAGGTCCACCCATTGTGCTGTCTCCGAAGCTGGTTTCGTGTTGAGAGACAGCTTAGGAGGAGCGCGGTCGCGGCGTCCAACCGCAATTCGCCAATGACCGTTCGTGAACGGCGAACGCTGCGCGTCAAGCGGTGGTGGGCGGGGCTTCCGTGGCTTCGATTGTGCGCAGATGGTCGAACAGGAGGCGGCTCACCGGCGACAATGCATCGACGTCGCGCACCACCAGCACGAGGCTGCGCGCCGACCAGTCGTCTTCGAGCGGCGCGCCGACGAGACCCAGCGGACGACCCATCAGTTGATACACCTTGAGCGGCAGCACGCCGACGCCCATGCCGGCCTGCACCATCCGGCAGACCGCGTCGAAGCCGGGCACATGGATGCGCAGCCGCAGCGGCTTGCCCGCCTGACGCGCGGCGAGATGCGTGCGGGCATTGATCGAACTCGCGGCGTGCAGGCCGACGTGATCGCCGTCCAGCGTTTCGACGAAGGCGACGCTTTTACGCGCTGCCAACGGATGATCGTCGCGCATCACGAGCACCAGCGAATCGTGCCGGTAGTGTTCGACATGCAGATCGCGCGTATCGGCGTCGCCGGAACAGATGCCGAGATCGACGAGGCTGTCGTCGACGGCTTCCACCACGCCGCCGCTCGGCCGCTCTTCCAGATCGAGCTTGACGCGCTCGTGCTGCAACTGGAACGCGCGCAAATCCTCCGGCAGGAATTCGACGATCGCCGACAGGTTGGCCATCATGCGCACATAGCCGCGCACGCCGCTTGCATGACCGGCCAGTTCGATGCCGATGTTTTCGATGTCGCGCATCACGCGGCGCGCATGATGCAGCAGCGTTTCCCCCGCCGGGGTGAGCGTCATGCCGCGCGCGTTGCGTTGGAATAGCGTGGCGCCGACCGCCTGTTCGAGTTCGAGCAGACGCTTGCTCGCGGCGGAGACCGCAATCGCCTCCCGCTCGGCGGCTCGCGTGAGCGTACCTTCCTCGTAGACAGCGAGGAAGAGTTGCAGCGTGGTGAGGTCGAGCCTTCGGAGAAGGTTTTTGATTACCATGGCGGAGTGCCGCGTTGTTGTGCGATGCGCCTATTCTGACGCCAGATGCAAAAAATAGGTGCCGTGCCCCTGCGGATTCCGTCCCTCGTCAAAGGAAGTCTTCCGATGCCCACCGTCGCGATCGCGATCTTTCCCGGCGTGCAGGCGCTCGACGTTGCCGGTCCGGTCGATGTATTTTCCGAAGCCAACCGCTTCATCGCGCCCGCGGATCGTTACGATGTGACGCTGCTCAGCGCCGCATCGGCACCGCTGCGCGCGTCCAACGGCATGATGCTGGTCGCCGACGCCACCTTCGACACGGCGCGTAGTCCGTTCAATCTTGCGTTGGTCGCGGGCGGCCCTGCGCTACCCGATACCGCACCTGATGCGCCCGTGCTGGACTGGTTGACGAACGTCGCCACCCAGTGCGGCCGTTACGGTTCGATTTGCACCGGCGCGTTCGCACTCGGTCATGCGGGCCTGCTCGATGACCGCCATGTCACGACGCATTGGCAGCATGCAGCACAACTGGCGGCGCAATTTCCAAAGGCGCGCGTCGACTTCGACCGCATCTATCTGCGCGACGGACAGCTCGTCACGTCGGCCGGCGTGACTGCGGGCATCGATCTGTCGCTTGCTTTGGTCGCTGAGGATCACGGTCCGCACACGGCGCTCGCCGTCGCTAAACGTCTGGTGGTGTTCGCGCAGCGGCAAGGCGGCCAATCGCAATTCAGCCCTTACCTGACAGCGCCCGCTGACGACACCTCCCCAGTCGCCAAAGTCCAGACGCACGTCATGGAACGGATTCAGGAGAGCTTCACGGTCAAGCAACTGGCAGACGTCGCGGGCATGAGCGCACGCAATTTCGCGCGCGTGTTCGTGCAGGAGACCGGCGTAACGCCGCATGAATTCGTCGAGCGCGCCCGCGTGGATGCGGCGCGCAAGCTGCTCGAAAGCAGCGGTGCGGCGCTCAAGGCGATTGCGTACGACTGCGGCTTCGGCACGGCGGACCGCATGCGCATTGTCTTCACCAAACGAATCGGGGCAACGCCGATGCAGTATCGCGAGCGGTTCCGGTCGGCGTGAAGCGAAGCGGCGTCGCACGCGGAAAAATATCGCGTGAGAAAATAGCGGCCTTTCCAAGCCAACGATTCAAGGACCGACATGACCACCTCTTCTCCGATCCGTGCGATCGTCACCGGCCACACGCGCGGTGTGGGCGCGGCGCTCGCCGAACAACTTCTGGCTCGCGGGACCTCCGTGCTGGGTTTGTCCCGCTCGCGTCACGCCGCATTGAAAGCACGCTTCCCGGCGCTGCTCGAAGAAATCGAACTGGAACTGGCCGACACCGCGCGCGTCGCGCAATGGATCGCGACCGATGCACTGCGTGAATTCGTCAGTGGCGCGCAAACCGTTCTGCTGATCAACAACGCGGGCACGGTCCAGCCCATCGGTCCGATTGAAGGACAAGACGTCGCGGTCATCGCGAATGCGGTTAGCCTGAATGTCGCCACGCCGCTGATGTTGGCCAGCGCGCTCGCCGCAGCCGCCGTCGACGCAACCGATCGCCGCATCGTGCACATTTCCAGCGGCGCGGCGCGCAACGCGTATCCCGGCTGGAGCATCTACTGCGCGACGAAGGCCGCGCTCGATCATCACGCGCGCGCTGTCGCGCTCGACGCAAATCGCGCGTTGCGTATTTGCAGTCTGGCACCGGGCGTGATCGATACGAATATGCAGGCGGAGATTCGCAGCAGCGGCGTCGAACAGTTCCCCATGCGTGAGAGATTCGAAGACCTCAAGCGCAACGGCCAACTGTCGAGCCCTGAACAATGCGCGACGCAGTTGCTCGATTACGCATTGAGCGATGCATTCGGCCAAACGCCGGTCGCCGACATTCGCGAGATCGCGAAGCCGGCGTGACGGCAACAACGGAGCGCGTCGAGCGCTCCCGAAAACCCTCACCTTTAGCCTGACTTGCCGCTGATTTACACGCCGGGCGCGACCATCATGCCGCGCTCGGCCGCACCGAGTTCGCCGTGCGGCACGAACACATAGCCGCGTCCCCATACGGTTTGCACGTAGCGCGGCTCGGAAAGATCGATTTCGATCAACCGGCGCAACCGCCAGATCCACACATCCAGGCTGCGCCCTTGATGCAGCACGGTGTTGCCGCGCAGTTTCTCGTTGAGTTGCACGCGCGTGCGCACGGTCATCGCGTGATTGACCGCTCCTGAAAAACCTCACCTTTGGCACGGAGCGCTTGGGGTTCAGCGCAAGTAACGCGTCGGAACGCTCCCGAAAACGCTCACCTTTCGCGCTTGGGGGCAGGCCGCAAAGCCATGCTGGGCGTGGTATGGGTGCACCGGAACACGCCACTCCCGCAAACCCTCACCTTTAAAAGCGGCGGAGTAATTTGCATACCCAGGTAAGCGGCCGTGCGCGTGCGGGCCTTTGCACGTGACGCAGATGCGCGATTCGCGCGAGCGATGGATGTTGTGATCGATGTATGCGGGTCATTGCGACCCCATCGGTCGATACAGAGCGGCCTGGTGAGTGCGGATCGAGTTTGCCACTCACCGTTTCCAATCCGCGGCTCGTGAGCAGGGAAAGCGCGCCCGCCGCGACAAACCAGGCTTTGTGGTGACCGTCTCGTGAATTCCCGCAGGGTCCCGAATATTCTCACCTTTGAACAGCGAGCGCGTTCGGAACCCCGGCCTCGATCAACGCTCCGGCCGGTTTTTACGCGTATACCGCGTGTTTCGACAGCCGCGGTGACCGCGGAACCGACTCAAAAACCCGCCCGCGCGCAGCTCCCGAAAACTCTCACCTTTGCGTGCGCTTGCCGCGCACAGGCGCCTAGCCCGCCAGTTTGCGGAACGTTTCCAGCACCGCGTCGCCCTTGAACGGCTTGACGATCCACCCCTTCACGCCCGCCGCCTTACCGCGCTCCTTCATTGCCGGGCTGCTCTCGGTTGTCAGCATGATGACGTTGACGGTCTTGTTCGCGAGTTCGCCGCGAATCTTCTCGACCATCGTCAGGCCATCCATATTCGGCATGTTGACGTCGCTGATCACCAGCTTGATGCCGGGGCTGGCCTTCAGCTTGGCGAGGCCGTCCTTGCCGTCCACCGCCGTGTCGACGTCCAGACCGTTCTTCTTCAGAAAGCCCGCCACTTCGTCGCGCACCGTGCTCGAATCATCCACCACCAGAATTTTCGACATGTTTTTTCCTATGACAACATTCAGAACAGATCCAGTTCGCCCGCCTCGACCATTGCGCCGACGTCGTCCGCGACTTCCTTGAAGTCTTCCGGCGACCAGCTCAGGCTGAACACAAAACGTTGATGCAATTTGACCGCACGGTTCGACTGCGGGTCCTTCAACCAATACGTGAAGCACAGTTGCGGATTGCCGCTGCCGAACGAGATGTACTTGTGCTTGTGATTCACGAGCAGCGGCACCTGCACCTGGCTGCGCGCCCAGGCGTCCGCATCGCCGACATAGCGGTTCTTGAAGGAACCCCAGATCAGGTTCGTCACTTCGCCGAGCACGCTGTTCAGGTCGCGGAAATCCGCTTCGCCGTGTCGCGCGTTGTCGATCATCTTGTAACGATCGAGCAGTTCGAGAATCGGCGTCTCTTCGGCCTGCATCATCATGTAGCCGCGGCACCATGCGCTTTCCAGCGGAATCAGGCTGAACACCTCGCCGAAGATGATGCGGTCACGCACGATATATGGCGTGTCGCACGTGATGGTGAGTTCCTTGAACACGTCGCCGAGAATCGCTTGCGTCATGTCGGCGATGCCGCGCACCAGTGCGTTCGGATAGTCCAGGCTGAAGATGTAGTCGTCGATCACCTGGCGCAGCGGCGCCATATCGTGCGCGACGTACGCCGCGCAGATCACACGTCGCAAGCTCTCCGGCAAACCGTCCATGCCTGGGTCGTCGTCCCGACGCATGATGATCGGCAACTCGGGACGCACCGCGTTGATCCTGATCGCGATCTCGGCACTCGCCTCCGGCGAGCCACCGTAACGCTCGGCAAACAGCACCGCGCCCAGATCGATGTTCGAGCGCAGCACCGATTGCAGGCGGTTCTTGCCGACCTTCACGCCGACCAGATTGTTCTCGTCGCAAAAGCGCTTCAGCGCTTCCTTGTGCGCCGGGCAGTCGTCCAGCACCAGCACCTTGCTGACCGGCTTGTTCATGTTCATGTCGCGTTCCTGCTCACAGCGGCTATACATTTCACGGTCAGAACAACTCCAGTTCGCCGCTGGTTTCTTCGACCACACTCGTATCGGCGACGAAGTCGAGCGGCGCATGCGCGCACACGCACACCGTCGCGGCAAGCCGCACGCTGCCGTCGAGCGTGACCGAATACGACGACAGCAGAGCCGGCTTCAATTCATGCAGATGCGGCAGGCAACGCGCGTTCAGCACGTAAGGCGTCGACATGCCGAGGTCGGGAAAATAGCGCAGCAACTCCTGATTCATCGCCCCGCAACACAGGTTGCAAATTTCCAGAAAGGCTTCCTGGAAGGGCCGCTCGTCGGCGGCGTCTTTCAGGTAATAGCCGCGTGTGCTGTCGTCTTCGTTGAAGTGAAGAATCAGCAGCAGTCTGAACACAATCGACGAAATGGTCAGCACGACCACTTGCGTGTCTTTGGATACGCCGACACTGGCGTCGGCTATCGGCGCGATCTCGCACAGATCGCCTGAATCCAGCGGTAAGCGCGCCTGCGCGGCCTTGCGGAAAATGCGCTCGAAGCTGTCCTTGGCGTGGGCCGAAATCACACCGCCACCTCGTGCAGCTTCGAATGAAGCTGATTGGCTAGCGACTCGACGCTGGCGAGCGACGCTGCGATCATCTTGCCGCCCGCCTGAATGTCCTGAAACGTGGAAGTCGTGGTCAGATCGTTGCGATGCAGGCTGTCGCGATAGCTCTTCGATAACTCTTCCGAACGCGCGGCGAGCGCGCGCACTTCGCTCGCCACCACCGCGAAGCCGCGGCCGGCCGGCCCCGCACGCGCGGCTTCGATCGACGCGTTCAGCGATACGATCACCACATGCCGCACAATCGACGACAGCTCCTGATTCTTCGCGTGCATGTCGTGATTTTGCGTCATCAGCGAAATCATCTGTTCGTGCCAGCGCTCGAATGTCGCGCCGAGACTCTTCAGACGCTCAGCCTCGCCGGCGATCCGCCCGGCCTGATGCGCCAAATGGTCTTTGTCCTCGGCGGCCGCTTCCAGTGCCGCGCGCAGCTCGTCGGCGCTGGCTGACTGCTGCGCGAGTTCCTCACGCAACTGCGCGGTCAAGGCATGGAGTTCATGCGCTGCCTGCTCTCGCTCGCGAATGGCCGCGCCGTGATCGGCGCGCTGCGCCTCGAGCCTGGAGATGTGGGCTTGCGCTTCAGCGCGCAGC
The DNA here is from genome assembly GCF_031585635.1 of Paraburkholderia sp. FT54. Lineage (NCBI taxonomy): Bacteria > Pseudomonadati > Pseudomonadota > Betaproteobacteria > Burkholderiales > Burkholderiaceae > Paraburkholderia > Paraburkholderia sp. FT54. The sequence goes on from NZ_CP134196.1 coordinate 2,943,279, forward strand.
CGTGCCGTCAGCTTCGCGCTATGCACCCTGTGCGCGGCAAATGCCAGCAGCGCGGTCACCGCGCTGCCTGCTGCCACCGCCAATACATACTGTTGAATCACAGCCGTTCCCTTCGAATTTCGTCGCAACTTACGCCGATGCGGCGCTCAGCCCTGCATCGCGTCGAGTTGCAGTGCACCGGCTTCGCCACGCGCTTGCATGCCGAGCGTATCGACGGCGACGCTATCCGGCAGGCAGACGATCGTCTGGAACTGACGGAACGCCGCGCCCTTCTGATCGTCGGTAAAGCGCAGTTCGATGCTGCCGTTCGCGCGCTTGAGGAAATCGCGCACCGCGTCCATGCCGACGCCGCGGCCCGACAGCTCCGTGACCGTTTCCGCGGTCGAGAAGCCCGGCCGGAAAATGAAATCGGCGATGGCTTCGTCGCTCAGCGCCTTGTCGTGGCTGATCCAGCCGCGTTCCATGGCGATGCCGCGAATGCGTTCGAGCGCGAGGCCGCGGCCATCGTCGCTCAGCGTGATCTGCAGCGCGCCGTTGTCCACACCGACCTCGATGCTGATCGTGCCGGTCGGCGCTTTGCCGTGGGCGCTGCGCGCCTCGGCGGTTTCGATACCGTGGTCCATCGAATTGCGCAGCAGATGCATGAACACATCGTTCAGCGTGCCGCCCACCTGAGCGCGCAGACGGTAGCCGTTGTCGTCGATATGCACGTTCGGCGCGGGCTTGCCCAATTCATTCGCGAGCGACGGCAACGAGTCCAGCACGCCGGAGAGCGCGTCGCGCACGCTTTCGCTGCCCAGGGCGCGAAGCGTGCGGCGCAGCGCATCGTGCATCGACTGAAGTTCGTGCAGTTCGCCAGCGTTGGTTTGCTCCAGCATGCTCAGCGTATGCTGGATATGTTCCCTGGCGACCATTACATAGTGGCCCGAGTTGGCGGCGTCGTTCGTCTGGCCTTTGCCCTTGCGGCCAAGACTCTGTTCGTTGATCTTCGCGTAGCTTTCGATGGCTTCGCGCACGCGCGTCAGTTCGCGCATCAGATGCTCCTGATCCCACGAGCGATCCGCGTCCGGTTGGCGCAGTTCATGATAGCTCTGCTCGGTTTCGTGCACGACGTTGGTCAGATGCTGCAGGTTATAGGTCCGCGCATTGCCCTTGATGGTATGCATGTTGCGGAACAGCTCGGCGATCGCCGCGTGATCCGCCTCCGAATGCTTACGGATGATCCGCTCGTTCTCGCTGACAAAGCCGGTCGAGCTCTCGATGAAGTGGTGGAACTTCTCCTCGCTGACCGCGAGAATCTCGCCGATCATGTCGAGGCGGCGGCGCTGTTCGCTGGCTTGCGCCGCGAGCTTGCGCAATTCGGTGACGTCGCGCACGCAAAGCATCAGGCGCACGATCACGTCGCTTTCATCGGTAATCGCCGACCAGCTCAGGTCGAGAATCTTCACGCGGCCGTCGGGCATGCGCCTGGAAATCTCGCCGACCAGCAGATGCTGATTGAACGCGAAGTTGATGCAGTCTTCGCCCAGACACGCATTCGCGGCTGCGTCGACTTGCGAGAGCGCGTCCGAGCCGAGATCCGTATCCGCGAACACCAGATCCATCAGACCGCGCCCGGCAATATCCTTCGTTTCGAAGATGTCTTCCAGATACGCCGAGTACTCCGCGTGGATCACGGCGCCGTCGATCACGGTGAGAATGCCTTGCGGCATGTTCTGCAACATCGCCTGAATGTCGGCGGTTTTCTGCTTGAGTTGCGCCGAGCTCTCCTGAATCTTCTCGATCATGCCGTTGAAGGCGACGATCGAATGGCCGATCTCGTCCAGCCGGCCGACCGGCACGCGCCGCGTGAAATCCTGGCTCGAAGCGATCTCGCTCATCATCGCCTGCATGCGGCTGAGCGGGCGCGTGATCTGGCGGTAGAGCAGCGAGCCGATGGAGGTCAGCAGAACGATCGCGATGCCCGTAACGACGGCGATTGCCGTGGTCGTGGTCGAGAGCGTGGTGTTCAGCGCGCTGATCGCCTCGTCTTTCTCGCGATTCTTCTCGACGCGCAAAGTTTCGACGATCCCTTCGAGTTCATCGCGATACTGCGCGACGTTGGCGAACAGATACGCCTGCGCGAGTTCGTTCTTGCCATCGGCCTTCATTTTGGCCGTCTCGGCGATCGCGGAGAAATAATTCTCGAGACTGTCGTTGGCTTGCGAGACGAGACCCTTCTGGGCGTGGCTCGCGGCATCTTGAGCTTGCAGAGCGAGCGCCTGTTGCAGCGAGACCCGCTTCTTCTTCAGTTCGTCCTGTGCCTGGGCGACCATGTTGGCGTCGGGCGCGTAGACCAGCGTCATCGCGGCGAGCTGCACATCCTTGACTTGCGACACGAGGTCGGCGGAAGCGAGCGCGCTCGGCACAACGCCTTCCGTCACCTTGCGCACCTCGGCTGCGCTGCCGCGCGTCTGGTAGACAGCGTAGCCGCCGATCGCCGATAAGGCGACGAACATCAGAACAACCAATAGCGTGATGCGATGACGAATAGTCATTTGAACCCCCGAGGCCTGGCCTTCGCGTCAGCCCTCGATAGGAGCCGCGCGTTTTATGCGAACTGTGGTCTGACTTGCAGCGCTGCGCAGTATTGCGCACGCATATTACTAAGCGATGACTGCAGGCTTTTAGAATGCATTCAACGCGTTAAATTAGTTTCTAAAGTTCCTGGAGAAATCGTCGTTAGTCAGTACCTTTTTAGATTTTTCGTCTTGTCACCAATTCAACAAACTGCGCGACCAGACTAAAGCTCCATTCGACATGGTGGAGCCTAATGATGAATGTCAGCGTCCGCAGCTATCTGTCCCCAACACTCGTGCTACTCGCTTTCGATTGGGCCGAAGGTGGCACGCGCGAAGACTTCCTCGGTTTCGCCATCAAACGGACGCCGGGGTTTCTCGCCGCGGATGGACACGAACGCGAAGCCAGCAGCTGGCTGCCCAACCGGTTGACCTTCAAAGGCGCGGTGCCGGACACGCAGAGGGACGCGCCGTCGAATGAGGCGCCCATTCAGAAATTCATGTGGTGGGATGCGCGGATCGACGAAGCGGATCGTGAGAAGTCGTTCACCTATCTCATCTATCCGGTGGTCGGCACGCCGGAGGCGCCACAATTGCTCGACGCGCAAAGGGGCGAATGCAAGCTGACGTTGCCCGCGCATGTGGAAGCGAACGTCGGCTCGTGGTTCAACCGCGCCGTGGTCAGCTCGCAGGCGTTCGCGCGCAAAGTCGCCGCGCTGCATCTCGCGCCGAATGCGGCGCCGTCGCCGGAGCAGGCATTGCGCCTGCGCACATGGCTTGCGAACGATCTGCAGGAAGTTTTCGCGCTCACGCTCGATCATGCGCATCGTGCTGCGTCGGCGGTGTACCACCTGACCGATCCGCTCTGGGCGATTCCCGCCTTCGAGGCTTTCGGCAAGAAGCAGGGCAAAGCATCGCTCGCCATTGTCTACGACTCGCACGAAGTCTTGCAGAAGGGCAAGCCGCCGGCACCGTCGCCGAATCAACCCGCCGTCGACCAGCTCGCCGACGTCGCCACGTTCGCGCCGCGCGACAAGACGCACATCATGCATGACAAGTTCATCGTGGTGGACAGCGGCAATGGCGATGCGTCACCGGCGCGCGTACTGACCGGCTCGGCCAACTTCACCACCGAAGGCATCACGGAGCAGGCGAACGTGCTCCATCTGTTCGACTCGCCGGAACTGGCCACCTTGTACAGCGAGCGCGCCAAGGCGCTGGCAGGCAATCCAGCCATCGCTGCGACGGCGAAGCTCACGCCGGGCTGGTCGGAGTCGATTCAGATCGGGAGCGCGAAAGTACGGGTCTGTTTTTCGCCTGAAGCGAAAGACTCGCGTATGCAGATCGACACGATCGTCGACGCCATCAACGAAGCGAAACACTCCGTGGTGTTCTGCCTCTTCATGCCGACCGACGCGCCGCTGCGCGATGCATGTTTCGCGGCCGGCGACAAAGGCCGGATGATGTTCGGCCTCGTCAACCACATCAGCCCCAAGTCAGCGGAAACGGCGGAAGAGGCGGAGAAAAACGGACAAATCGTCTCGACGACCGCGCTCGCCAACATGGAGCTGTATCACCGCGGCCGCGACAAGCACGACGTAATCGACGCGGAGTATTTTTCACCGGCGACCGTGCCGGCAGGCTTCGAACCCGAGTTGCGGCTTTTCCCGGGCGAACACGCGCCGAGCTACGCGCCCGTCATCATTCACCACAAGTTCCTCGTCATCGATGCGGAGGGCGCCAATCCGGTCGTCTACACGGGCTCGGCGAATATGAGCAACAACTCGGAACACTTCAACGACGAGAACCTGCTGGAGATTCGCGACCGGCGCATCGCCGGCACCTATCTCGCGGAATTTCTGCGGCTCTATGAGCACTATCGGGCACGTGCGTTGGCAATACGGCAAAAGAACGACGGCACGCATGAGCGCTTGATGCTCGCGCCAGATGGATCGTGGGCGAAGAAGTATTTTGTTGCGGACAGCCCGGAAGACAAAGCGCGTGTTGCGCTGGCGCACGGTGGTGATTAAGACGCGTGCGTTCGAAGGCGTCACCGAATCGCCGGAAGATGCTTCGACGCCTCGCGCAAGGTGAGCGGCGAGATAAGGTTCCGCGACGCCGACAGAAAACCGCTCACCGCTTCGGGCGCGTGCCGCGCGTAGTCTCGCAACGCCCAGCCGATCGCCTTGCGGATGAAGAAGTCGCTTTCGCCGGCCAGCGAACGTGCGTAGGCGAAGAGGCGATCTTCGTCCGTATGTTCGCGCCAGCCGAGTTGATGAATCATCGCGATGCGCCGCACCCACAGCGATTCGTGCTGAAGCGCGGCGTCCATCGTGGCCTGCGCCTGCGGCGTCCCGACTCGCGCCGCTTTCAACACGTCGCCGACCACGGCCGCTAGCGGATCGACCGAATCCCACCACGAAGCATGCTGCGCGATGGTCAGCAGATGCGCGATGTCGGCCAATGCCAGCGTCTTCCAGTTGCGCGCCAGTAGATCCGTCGCGACGTACTGGTATTCGCGGGCCGGCATCGTCCATAAGAGATTGGCGCACGCCAGCAGGTGATCGGCGTTTTCCACCGGCAGCCGCCTGAAAACCGGCGTTGCCGCTTGCCGCCGCAACGGCGTCGGCACGCCAATAAAGTCGAACTGGTGGCGCATATAGGCGCGCATGGCGAGCGCTCGCTCCGCGTCGGCGTGCGGAGCGAGCGCGGCCTTGATTTCCTTGGTGAAAGCGTGGGGCGTCATTGAGGAAAGCGCTCGACGTGAACTTCGCCGCGTCGGCCGAAATACTGCACCTGACGTCCCGCGATCCAGACGAAATAGCCGACGCATCCGGCGGCCAGGGTTCGGCGCACGAACTCGGCGTAGTTGACGGCGCCGCTCTGCGCGCCGCGCACGGCCAGGTTCACGGCGTCGGCATCGAACGCGTCCGCGATGGCAACGTCCGGCAGCGGCAAGGTGATCACATGCGTCTCCCCGCCCGGCGCATAGTACGTATGCTCACCGCGACGGTAATCGGTGAAATACGATTCCACGCCAGCTTCACCGAGCGCGCGCACGACGGAGCCGAAGTCGATCGTGCCGTTGTGGGAACGCTGCGCGCAGTCGTCGGCAACGCGACGGCTTGCTTCATCGAGCTTGGCGCGCGTGGTGATCTCCTACAGAGTTGAGCGTTTGTTCGACGGAAGCACCGAAAATACCGTGAACGAATACTAGTTTCCCAGGAAATCAAAGTCAAGCTCGCAGGACGAATGAGGGGTTGTGAACCCGTTACCGTGGCTCCCGAATTCCCTCACCTTTGTATTTAAAGTGCGCGCACAGGTAGCCATATTCTCACCTGGCCGACTCCCGAATCTTCTCACCTGTCCGCTTTCAGCCTTGCTCCCAATCTCCACCCAACACCTTGTGCGGTCTGTTGCTAGCGACATGTTGTCCGCTTCTGCGAGCCCGCGACGATCACGCGATCGCAGGAAGAAGAGGATGTATGCAGATGGGCGGCACGGCGTTGCACCGATAGGCTTCAAGGTGAGGCGCTTGAGCGCCAGCTGCTTCATCGTTGACGCTATGAATGGAACTCCCTGGAATTTCTCACCTTATCTCAAGTGCGGACTCAGCGCGCCGTTGACTCACCTCCTGGAATCGCTCACCTTTGCCGGGTGATCTCCTGGAACGGCTCACCTCTCGGCGAGTTTGAGCCATCTATCTCCTGGAAAGCTTCACCGTTGAGCACGCTGATGTCATCTCCTGGAATTCCTCACCATCCCGGAGTCACTCATCCCTATGAGTCACACTATCGGCAAGCCAGACGACTGCCTTGACTGCGGCGTCGAGCGCTTCGTCCTTCGAAGCAAACACAGCGCCCGAATAGTATTGGACCGGCGTCCAGGCTCCGCCGTCTTCGACATCGCGACGAAACTCTTCGAATCCGTACGTACTGTCTGAACGCTGGAACAGGTCCACGCATCGGTTGTGCTCGTCGTTTTCAATGCTGTCGAACACCAGCGAAGACTTGTCGATACGTGATGACATTTCGAATCTCCCCTCCCCAGACCGGCCTGCA